>NZ_CAXWGW010000005.1:0-286914 GCF_964266755.1 Cellulomonas sp. T2.31MG-18 | reverse complement strand
CCGGAAGCTAAGCCCTTCAGCGCCGATGGTACTGCACCCGCCAGGATGTGGGAGAGTAGGACGCCGCCGAACACCATTCCAGAAAGGCCCACCCCCAACCGGGTGGGCCTTTCTGCGTTCACCCACGGTCTTCGCTCCACCACGGCGCGCCGAGCCGTCCGGCCAAGTCAGATCCGTTGGGCCCCGGTTGGCCTTGGTGCACGCCTGCGCGGGCACGGTCCGTGCGAACGGTTGTTTCGCCGCGGTTCTCGGTCACTGATGGCGGATCGAGCCGCTTGATCGGTGCTCGGTTATGGGATGGCGTGCGGGCGACGTTCGCCGCGCAGGTCATGCAGGTGAGCCGGGGTGTGCGGGCTGGACCTGTGCGAGGGGCCGGGAGCGGTGCCGACGGGAGGCCGGCCGGTGTCCCGGTCGGGCGTGGCTGCCGGTGTCAGCTGTTGTCGGCGATGAAGATCACCGCGCCGAGAGGCGGGATGCGGATGCTCGCCGAGAAGGGGCGTCCGTAATGGGGCACGGGATCAGCGGTGATCTGCCCGAGGTTGCCGACGCCGGAGCCGCCGTAGATCGCGGCGTCGGTGTTGAGGGCCTCGGTCCAGGTGCCGGCGCCGGGCAGCGCGAGGCGGTACTGCTCGTGCGGCACGCCGGCGAAGTTGACGACGACGACCGCGGTCGGCGCGCCCGGTGCTTTGCGGAGATAGGCCAGGGTGTTTCCCTGGGAGTCGTTCGAGTCGATCCATTCGAAACCCTCGGGCCTGTGGTCCAGCTTCCAGAGCGCGGGCTGTGCCCGGTAGAGGGTGTTGAGGTCGCGTACGAGTCGCTGGACGCCGGCGTGCTTGGGGTCGTCGAGCTGTCCCCACCACAGGGAGTCCGCCTCCGACCATTCGCCCTGCTGCGCGAACTCGTCGCCCATGAAGATCAGCTGCTTGCCCGGGTGCGTCCATTGGTACGCGAACAGGGCTCGGACGTTCGCCGTCTTCTGCCAGTGGTCGCCGGGCATCCGGGCGTAGAGGGACCCCTTGCCGTGCACCACCTCGTCGTGCGAGAGCGGCAGGATGAACTGCTCGGAGTACGCGTACACCATGGAGAATGTGATCTCTCCGTGGTGGTAGCTGCGGTGCACGGGCTGCTCCGCCATGTAGCGGAGCGTGTCGTTCATCCAGCCCATGTTCCACTTGAGGCCGAAGCCGAGACCGCCGTGGTCGGTCGGCGCGGTGACGCCACCCCACGCGGTCGACTCCTCGGCGATCATCAAGACGCCTGGCGTGCGGCGGTAGGCCGTGGCGTTCGCCTCCTGGAGGAACGAGATGGCGTCGAGGTTCTCACGACCGCCGTACTGGTTGGGTCGCCACTGACCGTCCTTGCGGGAGTAGTCGAGGTACAGCATCGAGGCGACGGCGTCGACGCGGAGGCCGTCGACGTGGAACTCCTCGAACCAGTAGGTGGCGTTGGCCACGAGGAAGTTGCGGACCTCGGCACGGCCGAAGTTGAAGATGTACGTGCCCCAGTCCGGGTGCTCGCCGCGCAGCGGGTCGGGGTCCTCGTAGAGCGATGTGCCGTCGAACCGGCCGAGGCTCCAGTCGTCCTTGGGGAAGTGGGCCGGCACCCAGTCGACGATCACGCCGATGCCGGCCTCGTGCAGGGCGTTGACGAGGTAGCGGAGGTCGTCCGGGTGGCCGAAGCGGGAGGTCGGCGCGTAGTACGACGAGACCTGGTAGCCCCATGAGCCGCCGAACGGGTGCTCCGCGACCGGCATGAACTCCACGTGGGTGAACCCCGTCTGACGCACGTAGTCGGTCAGCTGGGTGGCGAGGTCGCGGTACGAGAGCCCCTGACGCCACGAGCCGAGGTGGACCTCGTAGATCGAGAGGGGACCGGTGTGCGGGTCGGTGCTCGCGCGATGAGCCAGCCACGCGTCGTCCGACCAGGTGAAGTGCGAGTCGACGACGACCGACGCGGTGGCGGGCGGGACCTCGGTGCCGCGTGCCATCGGGTCGGCCTTCTGCCGCCAGGTGCCGTCGGCGCCGACGATCTCGAACTTGTAGCGCGCCCCCGCGGTGACGCCGGGCACGAAGAGCTCCCAGACGCCGCTGTCGCCCAGCGAACGCATCGCGTGCTGCGCACCTTGCCAGTAGTTGAAGTCGCCGATGACGCGGACGGCGCGGGCGTTGGGGGCCCAGACGGCGAAGGACGTGCCGGTCACGTCGCCCAGGGGATCCGGGTAGCGCCGGACGGACGCACCGAGGACCGTCCAGAGCTGCTCGTGACGGCCCTCCCGGATGAGGTGGAGGTCGACCTCGCCCAGCGTCGGCAGGTAGCGGTAGGGCTCGTCGACCAGGGTCGTGGACTCGCCGTAGGTGACCGCGAGGCGGTAGGCGGGGACGGCGTCGGCGTCGAGGACGGCGACCCAGATCCCGTCCTGCTCGTGGCGAGCCTCCGTCTGCCCACCGTCGGTCACCACGACGACGCTGTCCGCCAGGGGCCGCAGCGTGCGGACGGTCACGCCGTGCTCGCCGGGATGGGCGCCCAGCACGCCATGGGGGTCGTAGTACAGGCCTGACGCGACCGCCCTCAGGGTGTCGGCGCCGACGGGGACCGGGGAGGGTGCGACCGAGGTCATTGCCCTAGCCAACCACCGGAGCGGCGTCCCTGCAGACGGGCGCACGGGACACGCGGACCGGGGTCGGTGACCAACGAGCCCCGTCCCTCAGCGGAGCAGCCGGTCCAGACCGGCCAGGGGGATGTGCAGCCAGTCGGGACGGTTGCGCTGCTCGTAGACCGCCTCGTACAGCGCCTTGTCCAGCTCCAGCGCCGTCAGGAGCAGCGCCGACGAGCCCTCACCTGTGGCGAGCGAGGTTCCCGCTGTCTCGTCGTACCGGGCCAGGAGGGCGTCGCGGGCCGCACCGGACCAGGCGTGCGCGGCCTCGTGGTGCAGGCCGCCGACCGCCGCCGCGTAGTCGAAGGACCGGAGCATGCCTGCGACGTCCCGCACGGCCAGGTCCGGTCGGGTGCGCATGGCCAACGGTGCCAACGGTTCACCCTCGAAGTCGGTCACCAGCCACCGGTCCGCCGATCGGAGCACCTGGCCCAGGTGCAGGTCACCGTGCACCCGCTGCCGCGGCGGTGCGTCCGGCAGAGCGCGGACGCGGGCAGCGACGCCGTCGACCGCGTCCCCGTACCCCTGAAGCGCGGGCACGGACTCCGCGGCCCAGGCGAACCGGTCCTCCAGCTGGCGGGCGACCTGCGCCGGACCCGCGGCGCCGTCGCCGTCGTCGGCGGCGCTCGGTTCCGCACCGAAACCCCGGACCAGGGCGTCGTGCATGCCGGCGATCAGGGTGCCGAGCTGGCCGGCCGCGTCGTCGAACGGTGCGCCGGCACCGGCGAGCTCGCAGGCGAGCTCGAAGCCGTCACGCGCCCCGGGGACGAACGCCGAGAGCGCGCCGAGGTAGCCCTCGACCAGCTGCCCGTCCGCGTCCGGCCAACGTCCCACGAGCCAGCCGAGCGGTGCCGGTACCCCGTCCCAGCCGACCTCGACGAGCCGGCGCGGTACGTCCACGTCCGGGTTCGGTCCGGCGGCGAGCGTGCGGAACACCTTGAGGATGCCGACCGCCGGTGCCTGCAGCTCCTCGCCGGCACGGCGGAGCACGACGGAGGTGTTCGACTGCTCGCCCGTGATCACGCGGGCGGTGGTCGGATCCAGGTCGGTGGGCGCACGGCCGTCGGGGCCGTCGGCGGCGGCGAGCCAGGCGCGCAGGAACGCGGGGTGGCCGGTGCCGTCGAGGAGCAGCAGGTCGCCGAGCCGGCCGACGGTGTCAGGGTCGATCGGTTGCGACGGGTGGGCTGGCGCCGTGGCGCTCGGGGCGAGCCGTTCGAGCACGAGCGGTACCTGGAGCAGCGTGTCGACCGAACCGAAGCGCACGCGGACCAGAGGGATGCGCACGGCCTCGTCGTCCAGCAGCAGCGTGGCCACCACGGCGAGCTGCGCCTCGGTCCCCTTGGCGGGGTACCAGCGGCGCGTCGGCAGCCACGTCCGGACGAGCTCCGTCAGCGGCTCGAGGGGGAGGTCCGCCGACCCCGCCGTCGCGGTGAGCGTCACGGGGCGACCACCTCCAGCCAGTAGAAGTCGCGAGAGCCGAGGGTGAACGTGCAGGCGTCGTCCGGACCCACGGCGGGGAACGGAGCGCCGCCGAAGACGTCACGCAGCGCGGACCCTGCGGCACCCGGGAGCGTGACGCGGGCGGCGCGGGCCGTCGAGGCGAGGTTGGCCACGACGAGCACGGTCTGCGTCGGCGTCCGGCGCAGGAAGGCCAGGATCGAGTCGTTGTCGCACGGCACCACCGTGAAGTCGCCCATGCCGAGCGCCGGGTACCGGCGTCGGACGGCGAGCATGCCCTTGACCCAGTGCAGCAAGGAGGTGGGCTGGGCCAGCTGCGCCTCGACGTTGACGTGGGCGTAGTGGTGCACCAGGGACTGGACCAGCGGCAGGTACAGCTTGCCGGGGTCGACGGTGGAGAAGCCCGCGTTGCGGTCCGGGGTCCACTGCATCGGGGTGCGGACGGAGTCGCGGTCGGCGAGCCAGATGTTGTCGCCCATCCCGATCTCGTCGCCGTAGTAGAGGCAGGGGCTGCCGGGCAGCGAGAGGAGCAGGGCGTGGGCGAGCTCGATCTCCTTGCGCGAGTTGTCCAGCAGCGGGGCCAGCCGACGCCGGATCCCGACGTTGGCGCGCATCCGGGAGTCCTGCGCGTACCAGCCGTACATGGAGGCGCGCTCCTCGGTGGACACCATCTCGAGCGTCAGCTCGTCGTGGTTGCGCAGGAAGGTGCTCCACTGGCCGCCGGCCGGGATCGGCGGCGTGTCCGCGAGGATGTCGACGATCGGCGTCGCGCGCTGATCGCGGAGCGCGTAGAAGATGCGCGGCATCACCGGGAAGTGGAAGCACATGTGGCACTCCGGCTCCTCCGCGGTGCCGAAGTAGTCGACGACGTCCTCCGGCCACTGGTTCGCCTCGGCGAGCATGATGCGGCCGGGGAACTCCTCGTCGAGCATCCGCCGGACCCGGCGCAGGAAGGCGTGCGTGGCCGGCAGGTTCTCGCAGTTGGTGCCCTCCGCCTCGAACAGGTAGGGGACCGCGTCGAGCCGGAAGCCGTCGACGCCGAGGTTCAGCCAGAACCGGCCGACGTCGAGCATCGCCTCCGCGACGCGCGGGTTCTCGAAGTTGAGGTCCGGCTGGTGGCTGAAGAACCGGTGCCAGAAGTACTGCCGCCGGACGGGGTCGAAGGTCCAGTTGGACGTCTCGGTGTCGACGAAGATGATGCGGGCATCGGGATAGCCCGCGTTGTCGTCGCGCCAGACGTAGAAGTCGCCGTAGGGCCCCTCGGGGTCGGCACGCGACGCCTGGAACCACGGGTGCTGGTCGCTGGTGTGGTTCATCACCAGGTCGACGACGATCCGCATGCCGCGGGCGTGGGTCTGCTGCACCAGCTCCGTGAAGTCGGCGATCGAGCCGTACTGCGCGGCGACGGCCGTGTAGTCCGCCACGTCGTAGCCGCCGTCACGCAGGGGCGACGGGTAGAACGGCGGCAGCCACAGGCAGTCGATGCCGAGCCACTGCAGGTAGTCCAGGCGCTGGATCAGGCCCTGGATGTCGCCGGAGCCCTCGCCCCGCGAGTCGGAGAAGCACCGCAGCATCACCTCGTAGAACACGGCGGTGCGGTACCACTGGGAGTCCGGCGTCGGGGCGCCCGGCAGCTCCGCGGCGGGCACCTGGGGCTGGCGGCGCGCGGGCAGGCCGTGCAGCGCCAGCGCGGCGGTGGTCGGTGGCGGCTCGGTCACGGCACGTCCACGTGCACCACGTGGGCACAGCTGACGGTCGGGTCGAGCCGGACGAACGCCTCCGGGCCCCACCAGAACGTGGCGTCGGTCAGCAGGTCGTGCGCTCGCACGGGGCCGAGGGCCGGCAGCCCGAGCGCCTCGAGGTCCAGCAGGACCATGCCTTCCCGTGGGTGGAACGGGTCGAGGTTCACGACGACCACCACGGTGTCCGCGACGCCGGTCGACGAGTCCTCGGCCGCGACGTGGCGGGAGAAGCAGACCAGGGCGTCGTCCGTCGTCGGGTGCACGCGCACGTCACGGAGCTGCTGGAGAGCCGGGTGGGCGCGCCGCACCGCGTTCAGCCGGCCGATCAGCAGCGCGATGCCGTAGCGGTCCGCCTGCGACCAGTCGCGGGGGCGGAACTCGTACTTCTCGTTGTCGATCTGCTCCTCGACACCCGGACGCGGGATGTGCTCGACGAGCTCGTAGCCGGAGTAGATGCCCCACGTCGGCGAGCCCGTGGCGGCTAGCACCGCCCGGACGGCGAAGCCGCCCAGGCCGGTGGCCTGCAGGTACGGGGGGAGGATGTCGTGCGTCGTCGGCCAGAAGCTGGGGCGCATCCACGCGCCGTCCGGGCCGGCGACCGTGGCGATGTACTCCTCCAGCTCCTCCTTCGTGTTGCGCCAGGAGAAGTACGTGTACGACTGGTGGAAGCCGATCTTGGCCAGCGCGAGCATCATCGCCGGCCGGGTGAAGGCCTCTGCGAGGAAGAGGACGTCCGGGTGGTCGCGCGCGACCTCCGCGAGCAGCCGCTCCCAGAACGCGAGTGGCTTGGTGTGCGGGTTGTCGACGCGGAACGCGGTCACGCCGTGGGAGATCCACAGCTCCACGACGCGGTGGATCTCGGCGTAGATGCCCTCGGGGTCGTTGTCGAAGTTGAGCGGGTAGATGTCCTGGTACTTCTTGGGCGGGTTCTCGGCGTAGGCGATCGAGCCGTCGGCACGCGTGGTGAACCACTCCGGGTGCTCGCGGACCCATGGGTGGTCCGGCGAGCACTGCAGGGCGAGGTCCAGGGCCACCTCGAGGCCGAGCCCTCGGGCGGACGCCACGAAGGCGTCGAAGTCGTCGAACGTCCCCAGGCTCGGCTCGATCGCGTCGTGACCACCGGCCGCCGAGCCGATCGCATAGGGGGAGCCGGGGTCGCCGGGCTCGGCGACGAGCGTGTTGTTGCGGCCCTTGCGGAACGTCGTGCCGATCGGGTGGATCGGCGTCAGGTAGACGACGTCGAAGCCCATCGAGGCGATGCGCGGCAGCTGCTCGGCGGCGGTGCGCAGCGTGCCGGAGACCCAGCGCCCCGTGTCCGGGTCGACGTGCGCGCCGTGGGACCGGGGGAACAGCTCGTACCACGAGCCCGCCAGGGCGAGCGGGCGGTGCACGACGAGCGGGTAGTCGGCCGACGGGGAGACGAGGTCGCGCAGCGGCGTACGGGCGAGCGCGTCCCGGACGGCGTCGGACAGGGCGACGCCCAGGCGCTCGTCGGCCGGGCGCTCCCGGTCCCGCAGGGCCGCCGCGGCGTCCTGCAGCACCACCGCGTCCTGCTCGGGCATCGCATCCGGCCCGGTGCGCTCGGCCGCGCGCGTCAGCACCCGCGCACCCTCGGTGAGCATCAGCTCGGCGTCGATGCCGGCCGGCACCTTGATCCCCGCGTCGTGGGCCCACGTGCCGTACGGGTCGGACCAGCCCTCGACCCGGAACGACCAGGCGCCGGTGGCGTCGGGCACCACGCGGGCCTCGTACCGGTCCAGCCCCTTGAGCACCTCGGTCATGCGCACCCGCTGGTGCACCTCGCCGTCCGGCCGGACCAGCACGGCGGTGGCGCCGAACGCGTCGTGACCCTCGCGGAAGACGGTCGCCTGGATCGGCACCGCCTCGCCCACCACGGCCTTCGCCGGGAACCGGCCCTCCTCCGCGACCGGCGCCACGTCGAGCACCGGGATGCGTCCGATGCGGACGGGCGGCTCGTCGGGCGGCGCCGGATGGGCCGCGTCCACCGCGGAGTGCCGTGCGGGCGCGCCCGAGGCGGTCGCGCCGGAGGAAGTCGCACGGCGCGCCGGGGCGGCCGCAGGGGTGGCGGGGACCCCGCGCGCCACCGTGGGCTGGGGCTGCGGACGGGGGGACGGGGACGACGACGGTCGCACGGTCCGAACCTATCCGCCCGTGCCGCAGGTGGGCATCCGCACGGCACGTCGCTGGACGCGTGTCCTGGTCAGGTGGGGATCCGGTGCTGCGGAGCGGCGGGGCCGCGCACGCGGCGCAGGTCGGTTGCGGTACCGGTCACGCGCGGACGTAGACGCGCATGCTGAGCGGCTCGAGGACCACGCTCTCGCCGCCGCCCGCGTGCAGACCGCCTGCGATCGCCGTCAGGCGCTCCTCGCGGGGGTGCTCCCACACCGAGTCCCACGCCAGCTGCCACCTCGCGACGTGGTCCGGCGGCAGCCGCACCGCCAGCTGGTCCAGGGCGCCGTTGACGACGACGAGGACGGAGTCGGACTCCGGTGCGGCCGTCGTGCGGACCATCTGGAACGTGCGGATGGACGCGTCGTGCCACCGGGCGTGGTCGAACGGCGCTCCGTCGGGGCCGAACCAGGCCAGGTCCGGTGCCTCGCCGTCGCCGGCCGGCCCACCCGTGTAGAAGGCGGTGGCCCGGAGCGCGGGGTGGGCGCGGCGCAGCGTCAGGAGGTGGCGGGCGGTCTCGAGCAGGTTGCGTCGCCAGGGCGGCAGCTTCCAGGACATCCACGACAGCTCGGAGTCCTGGCAGTAGGCGTTGTTGTTGCCGTGCTGGGTGCGGCCGAGCTCGTCGCCGGCCGTGATCATCGGCGTGCCGGCGGCGAGCACCAGCGTGCCGAGCAGGTTGCGGATCGAGCGTCGCCGCAGGGGGAGCACGTCGGCACCAGGTGAGTCGGGCGGCACCGGCCCCTCGACGCCGTGGTTCCAGGACCGGTTGTCGTCGCTGCCGTCCCGGTTCTGCTCCCCGTTCGCGGCGTTGTGCTTGTGCTCGTAGGCGACGAGGTCCGCGAGCGTGAACCCGTCGTGCGCCGTGAGGAAGTTGACCGACGCGGTGGGCGTACGAGCCAGCGGCGGTGTGCCGTTGCCGAACAGGTCGACCGAGCCGGACAGGCGCGTGGCGACCTCGCGGACGCGATGGCCCGGCAGACCGTGCGCGGCACGGCCCGGGTCGGCCAGCCAGAAGGAGCGGACGGCGTTGCGGAACCGGTCGTTCCACTCGCCGAACGGTGGCGGGAACTGGCCCGTGCGCCAGCCGCCGGGCCCGATGTCCCACGGCTCCGCGATCCGCTTGAGCGCGTGCAGCGACGGGTCGGTCGAGGCGGCGACGAGCAGCGGGTGGTCCGGGGTGAAACCCTGCGTCCCGCGCCCCAGCGTGACGGCGAGGTCGAACCGGAAACCGTCGACCCCCACCACGTCGGCCCAGTAGCGCAGCGAGTCCATCGTCAGGGCGACCACCTCGGGCCGCCGGAAGTCCAGGGTGTTGCCGCAGCCGGTGACGTCGACGATCCCCGCCGGGATGTTGCCGTCGTGGGCGTAGTAGACCGCGTTGTCCAGGCCGCGCCAGGACAGGTGCTGGCCGTCGGCCCCGCCTTCGCAGGTGTGGTTGTAGACGACGTCCAGCAGCACCTCGAGCCCCGCCTCGTGCAGGGCGTGCACGGCGGTCCGTAGCTCGGCGAGGACCGCCGCCGGTCCCAGCCGCCGGGCCAGCTCGGTGGCGTACGGGGCGTGCGGTGCGAAGAAGCCGAGGGTGTTGTAGCCCCAGTAGTTGGTCAGGCCCCGGCGGACGAGGTGCGGCTCCGAGGCGTGCGCGTGCACCGGGAGCAGCTCGACGGCGGTCACCCCGAGCCGCACCAGGTGCTCGATGACCGTCGGGTGCGCCAGCCCCGCGTAGGTCCCGCGCAGCTCGGGCGGCACGTGCTCGGCCAGCGCGGTGAGGCCCTTGACGTGCGCCTCGTACACGACCGTGTCCCGCCAGGGCGTCCAGGGTCGGTTGGCGGCCGGGTCCGGGCCGGCGAGGTCGCGGGTGTCCACGACGACGCCATGAGGGACGTGCGCGGCGGAGTCACGGCCGTCCGCTGCGCCGTGCGGGTCCCCACGGAGCTGGTCGTCGACGACGTGGCCGTAGGTGGCCGGGCCGTAGCCGAGCGCGCCGACGAGACCGCGCGCATAGGGGTCCACCAGCAGCTTCGCCGGGTTGTAGCGGAGGCCGTAGGAAGGCTCCCACGGCCCGTGGGCGCGGAAGCCGTACCGCTGACCGGGCTGCACGCCGGGCACGTGGGCGCTGAAGACGCCCAGCGAAGGACCGTCGAGCCGGACGCGGCGCTCCGTGCCCTCGTCGAGCAGGCACAGGTCGATCGCATCGGCGTGCGGGGCCAGCACGGCGACCTCGATGCCGTCGTCGACGACGTGCACCCCGAGGCGTGGCGGTCGTCGGGACGGGGAGCTCACGCGACCCATTGTCACCGCCCGCCGCCGGGAGCCCGCGCACGCCTCGCCTGGGACCGTCGGTCCTTGCGGCATGCGACGAGCAGCGGACGCCTCGGGACCGCGCCGGTGACGCCAGGTAACGTTCCGCGCGTGAGGATCCTCGTCGCCGTGAAGCACGTGCCGGACATCCAGTCCGAGCGTTCCCTCGGACCCGATGGCCGGATGGTCCGCGACGGCGGTGACGGGACGCTGAACGAGCTGGACGAGAACGCCGTCGAGGCCGCGCTCACCCTGGTCGAGGAGGCGGAGGACGGCGAGGTGGTCGTGCTGACCGTCGGTCCGGACGACGCCGTCGACGCGGTGCGCCGAGGGCTGCAGATGGGAGCCGACGAGGCCGTCCACGTCGTCGACGACGCGATCGCCGGCTCGGACGCCGTCAGCACGGCCCGCGTGCTGGCGGCCGCGGTCCACCGGCTGTCCGAGCAGCAGCCGGTGGACCTGGTGCTCACCGGAATGGCAGCCCTCGACGGCCTGACGTCCCTGGTGCCGACCGTGCTGGCCGACCTGCTCGAGCTGCCGGCGCTGACCTTGGCGACCGAGGTGATGGTGGACGAGACGGCGGGCACGGTGACCGTCCGCCGCGAGCTGGACCACGCGGTCGAGCTGCTGCGCGCACCGCTGCCGGCCGTCGTCTCGGTGACCGACAGCGCCAACGAGCCGCGGTACCCCGGCTTCAAGGGCATCATGGCGGCCCGCAAGAAGGCCGTGACCACGTGGACGCTGGCCGATCTCGGCATCGAGCCGGACCAGGTCGGTGCGGCAGGGGCGCACACCGCGGTGGTCGCGGCCGCCGAGAGGCCCGCCCGAGAGGACCGCGTCCTGGTGACCGACGGGGGCGACGCCGGTGTGCGCCTCGCGGCCTACCTCGTCGAGAACAAGCTCGTCTGACCCCGGACCCGAGGACCTGCGATGACTTCCCCCGTGCTCGTGCTGCTCGACCACGCCGCCGACGGCGCGCTCCGACCCTCGGCGGCGGAGCTGGTGACGCTCGCTCGCCCGCTCGCCGGTGACGGCGGCGTGCTCGCCGCCTGGGTGGGTGACGGACCGGGCTCGGACGCGCTTGCCGTCCTCGCTGCCCACGGTGTCGCGGCGGTGCACGTGGTGCGCCCGGACGCCGATCCCGCGCTCAGCGCCGTCACCGCCGAGGCGGTGACGGCCGTGCTGGGCGCGACCGGGGCGGGACTGGTGCTGATCCCCTCGACGTTCGAGGGCAAGGAGGTCGCCGCCCACCTGGCCGCGTCGACCGGCGCCGGCGTGGTGACGGACGCGGACGGGGTGCAGCTGCAGGACGGCGTGCCGGTGGCGAGCAAGACCGTGCTCGCGGGGACCTGGACCACCCGGTGCTCCGTGGTCGGCGCGCCCGCCGTGGTGACGGTGAAGGCCAACGCCGTGCCCGCCGAGCCGGTCGCCGCACCGACGGAGCCCGTCGTGGTGGAGCACGAGCTCACGGTGAGCCCCGCGGCACGGCGCGTCGAGCTGGTGGAGCGCACCGAGCGCGCACCGTCCGACCGGCCCGACCTCTCCGGTGCGCAGGTGGTCGTGGTCGGCGGGCGCGGGACGGAGGGCGACTTCGGACCCATCGAGGAGCTCGCGGACCTGCTCGGTGCGGCGGTCGGCGCCACCCGGGTGGCGACCGACGAGGGCTGGATCGCCAAGGATGCGCAGATCGGACAGACCGGCGTCACCGTGACGCCGCGGCTCTACATCGGCGCCGGGGTGTCCGGTGCGGTGCACCACCGCGGCGGCATGCAGGCCGCCGGCACGATCGTCGCGGTGAACTCCGACCCGGACGCGCCGATCTTCGAGATCGCCGACTTCGGCATCGTTGGAGACCTGTTCACCGTGCTTCCGCAGGCGACCGCGGAGCTTCGTCGGCTGCTCGGCTGACCGTCCGCCGTCGCGGTACGACGGCCGCCGAGCGCCCGAGGGGCGCGGCCGGGCGGGTCAGGACAGGTCGCGCAGCCAGCGCAGCGTCGCCTCGCCCTGGGCGGCCTGGAACGGCCGGAGGTTCGGCACGCCGGCCGGCGCGGGCTGCAGCGACCCCCACACGAGGTACCCGGCCAGACCGGCCAGCCCCGCGCGCAGGTCGTCGCGGCTGACACCGTCCGACACCGCCCGCGACGCGAAGATGCTGGCCGGGTCGCCACCGCCCTGCAGCTCGACGGACGGCAGCATGAATGCCAGGTCCAGCCATGGGGCCCCGACGCTGGCATGGGGCCAGTCGATCAGCCACACGCGGTGGTGGTCGTCGATCATCACGTTGTCCGCGCGAAGGTCGCCGTGCACCAGCCCGTCACCGGCGAGGACACCCGGCGTGTCCTGCTCCCAGCGCACCAGGTCGTCGAGGTGCTCCAGCGCCCACAGCGCGACGGGCCCCTGCCCGGCGAGGGTCGCGCGGTCCGCGACCGGGCCGTGGAACAGGCGACGCCAGCCGGTCAGGTCCTCCGCCAGCAGGTCGTCGGTACGGGGCAGGCCGTGGCCCGGCAGCGGCTCCGCGTCCGCGAGCGCGTCGACGGCGTCCAGGACGGAGGCGAGGTCGCTCGGCCGCCACGGCATCTCGGGGGAGCGACCGTGCACGGACTCGAAGCCGAGCAGCAGCCAGCCGTCCTCCTCGCCGGACCACAGCAGCCGTGGCGCGGGCACCTCAGGGGGCAGCGCCGCGGCCACGACGATCTCGCGGCGCGCCAGCTCGACGGAGGAGGGGTTGATCTCCGCGGAGACGGCCTTGACGAAGACGTCGCCACCGTCCGCCAGCTCCAGCACCGCGACGAAGCCGGGGGAGAAGCCCTCCGTCGCCGTGATCTCCGCCGTCACCTGCGAGCCGGCGAGGGTGCTGATCGCGCGGCGCACGCGGGTCGGCAGGTCGCGCCAGTCGAGCCGCTGGCCGCTGAAGGCAAGCGGCAGGGCGATGGCGTCGTCGGCACCCACGGAGGTCATACTGCCAGCCCGTCCTGTCCCGGTGGCGGTTCGTCCATCCACCGGTTCGTAGACTCGCACGGTGAGCGTCTATCTCGACCACGCGGCCACCACGCCGATGCTCCCGGCCGCCGTCGAGACGCTCACCGCCGAGCTGGCCCGCACGGGCAACCCGTCCTCCCTGCACGCGTCCGGCCGTGCCGCCCGGCGCACGGTCGAGGAGGGCCGCGAGCGGCTCGCAGCCGCGCTGGGCGCCCGGCCCAGCGAGGTCGTCCTCACCTCTGGGGGGACGGAGGCCGACAACCTCGCGGTGAAAGGTCTGTTCTGGGCGCGGCGCACCGCCGACCCGGACCGACGCCGGCTGCTGGTGTCCAGCGTGGAGCACCATGCGGTGCTGGACCCGGCGTTCTGGATGGCGGAGCACGCGGGCGCCGAGGTGGTGCTGCTGCCGGTCGACGGGGACGGCGTGGTGGACACGGCGGCGCTCGCGGCCGAGCTGGCCGAGCACGGCTCCCGGACGGCTCTCGTGTCGGTGATGTGGGCCAACAACGAGGTCGGTGCGCTGCAGCCGGTGGACGAGGTGGTGGCGCTGGCACACCGCTACGGCGTTCCCGTGCACGCCGACGCCGTGCAGGGCGTGGGTCAGGTGCCCGTCGACTTCGCCGGCTCGGGGCTCGACGCGATGACGGTCACCGGGCACAAGCTGGGTGGGCCGGGCGGCATCGGTGCGCTGCTCGCCCGGCGCGGCCTCGACCTGACGCCGGTGCTGCACGGCGGTGGCCAGGAGCGCGGCGTGCGGTCGGGCACGCTGCACGCTGCGCTGGTGGCCTCGTTCGCGGTCGCGGCGCAGGAGGCCGTCGTGACGATGCCGGAGCTCGCGGTCCGCGTCGGCGCGCTGCGCGACCGGTTGGTCGCCGGCGTGCTCGAGCGTGCGGAGGGGGCGCGGCTGCGGGGACCGGCGGAGGCGTCGCGACGGCTGCCCGCGAACGCCCACTTCACCTTCGACGGGTGCGAGGGCGACTCGCTGCTGTACCTGCTGGACTCGGCGGGGATCGAGGCGTCCACCGGCTCCGCGTGCCAGGCCGGCGTCCCGCAGCCGAGCCACGTGCTGCTGGCGATGGGGCTCGGCGAGGACGACGCCCGGGGCGCGCTGCGGTTCAGCCTGGGCCACACGAGCACGCAGGAGGACGTCGACGCCGTGCTCGAGGCGCTGCCGGCCGCGGTGGACCGTGCGCGGGCGGCCGGCCGGGCGCTGCGTGCGGCGGTGCCGGCCTGATGCGGGTGCTCGCGGCGCTCTCCGGCGGTGTCGACTCGGCGGTGGCGGCCGCTCGCGCGGTCGATGCGGGTCACGAGGTGGTCGGGGTGCACATGGCCCTGTCCCGCAACCGCGACCAGCTGCGCACCGGGTCACGCGGCTGCTGCTCGATCGAGGACGCCGGCGACGCCCGTCGTGCGGCGGACGTGCTGGGCATCCCGTTCTACGTGTGGGACCTGTCGGCGCAGTTCGAGCAGACGGTGGTCGCCGACTTCCTGTCCGAGTACCAGGCGGGCCGCACCCCGAACCCGTGCGTGCGGTGCAACGAGCACGTCAAGTTCTCGGCGCTGCTGGACAAGGGCGTGGCGCTCGGGTTCGACGCGGTCTGCACGGGGCACTACGCGCGCGTCGTCGAGGGTCCCGACGGGTCCCGCGAGCTGCACCGGGCGACGGACGCGGCCAAGGACCAGTCGTACGTGCTGGCGGTGATGGGGCCGGAGCGGCTCGCACGTGCGCTGTTCCCGCTCGGGGACGTCGTCTCCAAGGAGCAGACGCGTGCCGAGGCGGCGCGCCGGGGCCTGTCCGTCTCGGCGAAGCCCGACTCGTACGACATCTGCTTCGTGGCCGACGGGGACACCCAGGGGTTCCTGCGGGACCGGCTCGGTTCGCGCCCGGGCGAGGTGGTCGACGCCGACGGCACCGTGGTGGGCGCGCACGACGGGGCGTACGCCTACACGGTGGGGCAGCGGCGCGGGCTGCACCTGGGACGGCCGGCGGCGGACGGTCGACCGCGGTACGTGCTCGCGGTCGAGCCGGTGCAGAACCGGGTGGTGGTCGGGCCGGCCGAGGCGCTCGCCGTGACCGCGGTGCGGGCGGACCGTGCCGTGTGGTTCGGCGACGCGCCGGCTGCCGGGACCGCGTGCGAGGTGCAGGTGCGGGCGCACGGTGCGGCGGCGGGCGCCCAGGTGATCCGGGCGGACGACCGGGTCGAGGTGGCGCTCGACACGGATGCCGCGCTGCGGGGCGTGGCGCCGGGGCAGTCGCTGGTGCTCTACGCGGGGAGCCGGGTGCTGGGACAGGCGACGGTCACGGGAACCACCGGGCCGGTGTCGGCCCCGACGGGCCGGGAGCCCGCGGTGCGCGCATGACGGCGGTGACCGGTCCCGGCCCGTGGCCAGGGGTTGATGCGCTCGAGGCGCAGAACGTGGTGCTCGGCGAGCTCGGTTCGACACCCGAGGGTGTCACCGGGATGCCGTTCGCGGTGGTGCTGACCCAGCGCGGGCCGTGGTCCGACCTGCTCGGACGAGCCGTGGGGATGCTCGTCGACCTGCCGGTCGAGCTGGGGCCGCACGGCTGGCGGCTGACCGGTCGGCCCGGCGGCGACCTGGTGCGGAGCCGCTCCTACCTGCGCGAGGACGTCGACGCCCTCGCGGTGGCGGCGCACGGCTGGTCCGGCCCGCTCGTGGTCCCCGTGTGCGGACCCGTGACGACGGCCGCCTCCGTGGACCTCGCCCGCGGCGACCGCGTGCTGAGCGACGCCGGCGCCTCCCGGGACGTGGCGGAGTCGCTGGCCGCAGGCGTCGTCGACCACCTGGCGTCGCTGCGGCGTGCGGTCCCGGGCGCGCGCCCGACGCTGCTGCTCCACGAGCCCGCCCTCGCGGCCGCCATCGAGGCTCGGGTGCCCACGTTCTCCGGTCGGGCCACCTTGCGTGCGGTGCCGATGCAGGTGGCCGGTGAGCGCATCGCCGCGGTGGCGGCTGCCGCTCGTGCGGCCGGGGCCGGGCACGTGGTGGTGCACACCGGGAGCTCCGTGGTGGGGTTGCCCGCAGCGCTCGCGGCCGGGGCCGAGGGCGTGGCGGTGGAGATCCAGGACCTGCCGGCCGCGGGCTGGGAGCAGCTCGCCGGAGCGGTGGAGGCCGGGACGGCGCTGTGGGCCCAGCTGGCCCCGGCACCCCGTGCGCCGGGAGGGGCGGTGGACGTCGCGGCGCACGCGCAGCAGCTGCTGCAGCCGTGGTCGCGCATCGGGCTGGCCACCGCGCAGCTCGAGGGCGTGGTGCTGATGGCCGCGGTCGCCGACGGTGCCCCGTCCGCGCGCAGCGGGCTCGCGGAGGCGGTGCAGGCCGCGCAGCGGGTCGCCGACCGCGCCGCCGGGTAGCGCTCGGCCGGTGGCCGGCGCCCCGGGCGGCCGGGCGCGCCGGAGCCGCGGTGCACGGTCGGCGGCTGTCGGTGGTGCGGACCATGATGTGCTGCGTGAGCGAGGCGAACCAGACAGGGTCCGACGAGGCGGCGCAGGGCGGTGACCAGGGCGTCGGCCCGCGGCAGGAGCCGGAGGTGCCGGCCGAGGTCCGGCGCCGGTGGACCGAGCTCGCCGAGCGGGTGCGGTCCGACCAGTTCGCCTACTACGTGCTCGACTCGCCGCCGTCGTCGGACGCGGAGTACGACGAGCGCCTGCGGGCGCTGGCCGTGCTCGAGGACCAGTTCCCGGGCCTGCGCACCCCCGACTCGCCGACGCAGCAGGTGGGCGGGACGTTCTCGACCGAGTTCGCCGCCGTGCAGCACGCCGAGCGGATGCTCTCGCTGGACAACGTCTTCTCCCGCGAGGAGCTGACCGCCTGGGCCGACCGCGTGCAGCGCGACGTACCGGCCGGGGTGCCGCTGCACTGGCTGTGCGAGCTGAAGATCGACGGGCTCGCGATCGCGCTGCTGTACGAGCGCGGCCGGCTGGTCCGCGCCGCCACCCGAGGCGACGGGCGCACCGGAGAGGACGTCACCCTCAACGTGCGGACCATCCCGACGATCCCGGCGGTGCTGGCCGGGCCGCCGGAGTCGCACCCGGAGCGCATCGAGATCCGCGGCGAGGTGTTCCTGCCGGTCGAGGCCTTCGAGCAGCTCAACACCGCGCAGGTCGAGGCGGGGCGACCGCCCTTCGCCAACCCCCGCAACGCCGCCGCGGGGTCGCTGCGGCAGAAGGACCCCCGGGTGACCGCGTCGCGGCCGCTGCGGATGTACGCCCACGGGTTCGGTGCGTTGCGCTGGGGCCCGGGCGGAGGGGTCGGCGTCGACCGGCAGTCGCAGGTGTACGACCTGCTGGCCGGGTGGGGCGTGCCGGTGTCCTCCCACAGCCGCGTGGTCGGCTCGCTCGACGACGTGTGGGCGATGGTCGAGCACTACGGCGAGCACCGGCACGACGTGGAGCACCAGATCGACGGGATCGTCGTCAAGGTCGACGAGATCGCGCTGCAGCGTCAACTCGGGAGCACCAGCCGGGCTCCGCGCTGGGCGATCGCCTACAAGTACCCGCCTGAAGAGGTGAACACCCGGCTGCTCGCCATCGAGGTCGGCATCGGGCGCACCGGCCGGGCGACCCCGTTCGCGGTGATGGAACCGGTGCTCGTGTCCGGCAGCACCGTCCGGCAGGCCACCCTGCACAACCAGGACGTGGTGCGCGCCAAGGGCGTGCGGATCGGCGACATGGTGGTGCTCCGCAAGGCGGGGGACGTGATCCCGGAGATCGTCGGCCCTGCACCGGCGGCCCCGGACGACACCGTGCCCCGCGTGGAGTGGCACATGCCGGCCGACTGCCCGGAGTGCGGCACCCCGCTTCGCCCTATGCGGGAGGGCGACGTCGACCTGCGCTGCCCGAACGCGCGGTCGTGCCCGGCCCAGGTTCGTGGTCGTCTCGAGCACATCGGGTCCCGCGGCAGCCTCGACATCGAGGCCCTCGGAGAGGTGACGGCCGCCGCGCTGACGCAGCCCGAGGTGCCGAGCACCCCGCCGGTCCCCACCGAGGCGTACCTGTTCGACCTGGTCGGCTACCCCGCCGACGCCCCCGCCGAGACGGTGCAGCGTGTCCGGGCCGCCAGCATGGAGCTGCTCGCCCAGGTCGAGGTGGTGGTCCGCGATCCCGAGACCGGGTTGCCGCGGGAGGACCCCGACGGGGCGGTGCGGCGGCGCGCACCCTTCCGGCGGCAGGCGAAGCACACGCCGGCAGCTCGCCGAGCGGCGGCAGCGGACGGCCGCACGCTGCCGGAGTGGGAGCCGTCCGAGCAGGCTCGCAAGCTGCTCGACGAGCTGGATGCCGCCAAGTCGAAGGAGCTGTGGCGGGTCCTCGTCGGGCTCAGCATCCGCAACGTCGGTCCGATCGCGGCGCGCGCGCTCGCGTCCGAGCTCGGCTCGATGGCGGCGCTGCGCGAGCTGCTGGACGACCGGGAGGCGGCGCTGGTCCGGCTGTCCGGCATCGAGGGCATCGGACCCACGATCGCGGAGTCGATCGTCGACTGGTTCACCGGTCCGGAGTCGGGCTGGCACCGCGAGATCGTCGACCGGTGGGCGGCCGCCGGGGTCCGCATGCAGGACGCGCGTGACGAGTCGACGCCGCGCACCCTCGAGGGCCTGACCGTCGTCGTCACCGGCTCGCTCGAGGGCTTCAGCCGCGAGGAGGCGAAGGAGGCGATCCTCACCCGCGGGGGAAAGGCGGCCGGCTCGGTCTCGAAGAGCACCGACTTCGTCGTCGTGGGGGAGAACGCGGGCTCCAAGGAGGCGAAGGCTCGCGAGCTCGGCCTGCGGATCCTGGACGAGGCCGGGTTCGTGGCGCTGCTCCGGCAGGGTCCGGACGGGGTGCCGGCATGACGGCGGAGGTCACCAGGCTGCCCGTCGCGGTGCGCGTGGCCCGCGGCGAGGACGAGCAGGCGGCGGGGGAGCTGACGGCACAGGCCTACCAGGCCGACGGCCTGCTGCTCGCCGCCGACCCGTACGAGGAGGAGCTGCGGGACGCGCACCGGCGAGCGCGCGAGGCGACGTTGCTGGTCGCGGCCGTGCCGACCGGTGACGGGCGCGACGCGGTGGTCGGCTCGCTGACGCTCGCGCCGTACGGCTCGTCCTATGCCGAGGTGGCGGAGCCGGACGAGGTGGAGCTGCGGATGCTCGCCGTCGCGCCGGAGGCGCGCCGACGTGGCGTCGCCGAGGAGCTGCTGCACGCGGCTCTCCGCGAAGCCGTGGCCGGGGGCGCGCGCCGCGTGGTGCTGTCCACGCTCGACGTGATGACGGCGGCCCAGCGGCTGTACTCCCGGCTCGGTTTCGAACCACAGCCGGACCGGGACTGGCACCACGGTGACGTCCACCTGCGCGTCCACGTGTGGACCGCACCCGCGTCGCCGGGCGTGCTGGTGGAGGTGGCCACCTGGACGCCGACGCAGGTGGTGGACGTCGACGGCTGGCGCGTCGGGCTCTCGGGCGGGCTGACCCGCCGTGCCAACAGCGTCGTGGCCCTGGGCGAGCCGGCCGATCCGGTCGCGGCGCTGGAGCGTGTCGAGATGCTGTACGCGGACCAGGGGCTGCCGTCGGTGTTCCGCATCGGCCAGGAGACGCGACCGAGCGGCCTGGACGCGGTGCTCGAGGCGCGGGGCTACGGGGTCGTCACGCGAACCGACGTCCTGGTGCGCGGCCTCGACGTGCAGCCGGGGCCCGGCGCCTCACCGAGGCAGGTGGCGGGCCTGCACCTGTCCGACGAGCCGGACGACGACTGGCTCGAGGACTGGCTGGCCGGCAAGTCGTCGAGCGGGTCCTCGGCTGCCGGGCTGCGGGGTGCCGGCCGCGCGCTGCTGACGGGCGCACCGGCGCGGTACCTCTCGGTGCACGACGGCGGTCGGCTGGTCGGACGGGTGCGCGTGGCGTTCGCCGAGGGATGGGCCGGGGTGTCGTGCCTCGCCGTCGACCCGTCGCAGCGACGGCGTGGTCTCGGCCGGGCGCTCACGGTCGCCGCGCTCGACGAGGCCCGGCAAGCCGGTGCGCGGCGCGCGTTCCTGCAGGTCGAGGCGGCCAACTCCGGTGCCGCCCGGCTCTACGCCGGTCTCGGGTTCCGTCCGGCGCAGCGGTACGCGTACCGCGAGCGCCCGCTGCACTGAGCCGTCTGCCGCGGATACTGGAACGGTGATCTCGACCTCTGCCGCCGAGCGGCTGCACCGGGCGGGCCTCGTCTGGCACCCCCAGGCCGGGGATCGGTTCGCGCTCCGCTCGGCCCAGCTGTCCGGTGAGGTGTTCACCATCAGCGACATGGTGGTGGAGGCGCACCCGTACCCCAGCGGGACGGTGCTGGGCTTCAACGGCACCACCGAGTGGGCGCTGGACTCCGTCGAGCAGGACGACGCCCTGTGGCTGCCTCGCGAGGACCAGCTGCGCGAGCTGCTCGGCGGCACGTTCCGCAGCCTGGCGCGCACGTTCGACGGTCGTTTCGAGGTGCTCGTCGAGCTCGCCGGCCGGCCCGAGCAGGTGTTCGGGGCGGACTCGGCCGCGGACGCCTACGCGGAGGCGCTGCTCGAGCTGCTCGCCGTCGCCCTCGAACGCGGCTGACCAGCGACTGGGGTGGTCGGCGGGACGCGCCGGACGGCCGGGCCGGCGGTCGTCGGCCGGGCCCCGGGGGCCGAGGGGCCGTCCGAGGGCGCCACTAGACTCCACCGCATGTCCACCCTCTCTCGCGACGAGGTCGCGCGCGTGGCGGCCCTGGCGCGGATCGACCTGACGTCCGTCGAGCTGGACCGCCTCGCCGGTGAGCTCGACGTCATCGTCCAGTCGGTCGCCCGGGTCGCCGAGATCGCCACCCCGGACGTCCCGGCCACCAGCCACCCGCTGCCGCTCACCAACGTGTTCCGCGCCGACGAGCCGGTGCCGCCGCTCGACCGCGACGAGGTGCTGGCCGGCGCGCCGGCCGCCCAGGAGGGCAAGTTCGCCGTCCCGCAGATCCTGGGGGAGGACGCGTGAGCACCGACCTGACACGGCTGACCGCCGCCGAGCTGTCCGAGCGCCTGGCCACCCGCGAGGTGAGTGCCGTCGAGGCGACCACCGCGCACCTGGACCGGATCAGCGCGGTGGACGGCCCCGTGCACGCGTTCCTGCACGTCAGCGCCGACCAGGCGCTCGCGACGGCGGCGGACGTCGACGCCCGCCGGTCCGCCGGCGCCCCGGTGCACCCGCTGGCGGGCGTGCCGATCGCCGTCAAGGACGTCGTCGTCACCCGCGGCCTGCCCACCACCGCCGGGTCCGCCATCCTGCGCGACTGGGTGCCGCCGTACGACGCGACCCTGGTGCAGAAGATCAAGTCCGCCGGCCTGCCGATCCTGGGCAAGACCAACATGGACGAGTTCGCGATGGGCTCGTCCACCGAGCACTCGGCGTACGGGAACACGCACAACCCGTGGGACCTCGACCGCATCCCTGGCGGCTCGGGCGGCGGCTCGGCCGCGGCCGTCGCGGCCTACGAGGCGCCGCTGGCGATCGGCACGGACACGGGCGGCTCGATCCGTCAGCCGGCGGCCGTCACCGGCACGGTCGGCGTCAAGCCGACGTACGGCAGCGTGTCCCGCTACGGCCTGATCGCCCTGGCGTCGAGCCTGGACCAGGCCGGCCCGGTCACGCGCACGGTGCTCGACGCGGCGCTGCTGCACCAGCTGATCGCCGGCCACGACCCGCTCGACTCCACCTCCCTGCCCGACGAGGTGCCGGACTACGTGGCCGCCGCCCGTGCCGGCGCTTCCGGGGACCTGCGCGGCGTGCGGGTCGGCGTCATCCACGAGCTGCAGGGCGACGGCTACCAGCCGGGCGTGCTGGCTCGCTTCAACGAGTCGCTGGACCTGCTGCGCGAGGCGGGTGCGGAGATCGTCGAGGTCTCCTGCCCGCACTTCCAGTACGCGCTGGCGGCGTACTACCTGATCCTCCCCGCGGAGGCGTCGAGCAACCTGGCGAAGTTCGACGGCATGCGGTTCGGCCTGCGCGTCGAGCCGGACCACGGTCCGGCGACCGCCGAGCGTGTGATGGCGGCGACGCGAGGCGCCGGGTTCGGCGACGAGGTCAAGCGCCGGATCATCCTGGGCACCTACGCCCTGTCGGCCGGGTACTACGACGCCTACTACGGCTCGGCGCAGAAGGTCCGCACGCTGATCCAGCGGGACTTCACCGCGGCCTTCGAGCAGGCGGACGTGCTGGTGTCCCCGACGGCACCGACCACCGCGTTCCGCCTGGGCGAGAAGCTGGACGACCCGCTCGCGATGTACCTCAACGACGTGGCGACCATCCCGGCGAACCTCGCCGGCGTCCCGGGCATGTCGCTGCCGTCGGGACTGTCCGACGACGGCCTGCCCGTCGGCTTCCAGGTGCTGGCGCCCGCCCGTGAGGACGCGCGGCTGTACCGGGTGGGGGGCGCCCTCGAGGCGTTGCTGGAGCAGAGCTGGGAGGGGCCGCTGCTCTCGCGCGCGCCCGAGCTGGAGGTGGCACGGTGACGACGAGCGTGGACCTGGTCGACTACGACGAGGCGGTGTCCCGGTACGACCCGGTGTTCGGCATCGAGGTGCACGTCGAGCTGGGGACGCGCACGAAGATGTTCGACGGCGCGGAGCAGTCCTTCGGAGCCGAGCCGAACACCCAGATCACGCCGGTGAGCCTGGGGCTGCCCGGCGCGCTGCCGGCGGTGAACGGGACGGCGGTCGAGTACGCGATCCGCATCGGCCTGGCGCTGAACTGCTCCATCGCGGAGCGCTGCCGGTTCGCCCGGAAGAACTACTTCTACCCGGACGTGCCGAAGAACTTCCAGACGTCGCAGTACGACGAGCCGATCGCGTACGACGGGTGGGTGGACGTCGACCTGGAGGACGGCACCACCTTCCGCGTGCAGATCGAGCGCGCGCACATGGAGGAGGACGCCGGCAAGAACACCCACGTCGGCGGTGAGGGCGGCCGCATCCACGGTGCGACGTACTCGCTGGTGGACTACAACCGGGCCGGCGTCCCGCTCGTCGAGATCGTCACCCGCCCGATCGAGGGGGCCGGGGCCCGCGCCCCGGAGGTCGCCCGTGCATACGTCCAGACGCTGCGGGACCTGTTCCGCACGCTGGGCGTGTCCGAGGCGCGGATGGAGCGCGGCAACGTGCGCGCCGACGTCAACCTGTCGCTGCGCACCAGCCCCGACGCGCCGCTCGGCACCCGCACCGAGACGAAGAACGTCAACTCCTTCCGGGCCGTCGAGCGTGCCGTGCGGTACGAGGTCGCCCGGCAGGCGGCCGTGCTCGACGCCGGCGAGACCGTGGTCCAGGAGACCCGGCACTGGCACGAGGACACCGGCATCACGACGCCGGGTCGCGTGAAGTCCGACGCGGAGGACTACCGGTACTTCCCGGAGCCAGACCTCGTGCCGATCGCACCCGACCCGGCGTGGGTCGAGGAGATCCGCGCCGCGCTGCCGGAGCTGCCGGCGGCTCGCCGTCGCCGGCTGCAGGGGGAGTGGGGCTACGCCGACGCCGAGATGCGCGACGTGGTCAACGCCGGAGCCGTGGAGCTGATCGAGGCGACGGTCGCCGCGGGGGCGTCGCCGGCGGCGGCGCGCAAGTGGTGGATGGGCGAGCTCGCTCGTACCGCCAAGCAGCAGGAGATCGAGCTGGCGGACCTGCCGATCACCCCGGCGCAGATCGGCGCGCTGCAGCAGCTGGTGGACGCCGGGCGGATCAACGACAAGCTGGCCCGCCAGGTGCTCGAGGGCGTGCTGGCCGGCGAGGGCGAGCCGGAGCAGGTGCTCGTCGCCCGCGGCCTTGAGGTCGTCTCCGACGACGGGCCGCTGCTCGCCGCGATCGACGACGCCCTGGCGGCTCAGCCGGACGTGGCGGAGAAGATCCGGGGCGGCAACCTCGGTCCGGTGGGCGCGATCATCGGTGCGGTGATGAAGGCGACGCGCGGGCAGGCGGACGCCGCGCGGGTGCGCGAGCTGGTGCTGGAGCGGGTGCAGGGCTGACCGGTGCCGACGTGCGACCGGCCGGTCGAACCNCCGGGGGGGCCCGGGCGCCGGCCGGTCCCACCCGCGCGCCCCCACGTCGGCAACATCCGGGTCACATGCCGTCCCTACGATCCGATCCGGCAGGACGCGGCGACGAGAGGCGTGCGGGCGATGAAGGCACCCACCTTGCAGGGCGAGATGATCGTGCTCCGGCCGATCGAGGCACGTGATGCCGACGCCGTGTACGAGCTGCTGGCCGACCCGGAGGGCCGGCGGCTGGTCGGCGGCAGCCGCCAGTACACCCGGTCGGAGGTTCCCGCGGCGATCGCTCAGGCCACCGCGTCCGACGACCGCCTGGTGCTGGCCGTGACCGCCAACGGGGACGACGAGTACCTGGGCCAGATCGCGCTCGAGTCCATCGACCCCGTAGTCGGCTCCGCCTCCGTGACGCTGCAGATGCGGCCGGCGTACCGGGGCCGCGGGTACGGCACCGAGGCGATCGAGCTGGTGCTCGGCTTCGCCTTCGACGGGCTCGGTCTGCACCGCGTCGGCATCGAGGTGCTCGCCATCAACGCGCGCGCGAAGTCCCTGTACGAGAACCTCGGGTTCCGCGTGGAGGGCCGGCTGCGCGACGCCCACCGCGACGGCGACGGCTGGTGCGACGGGATCGTGATGGCTCTGCTGGAGGACGAGTACCGGGCCGGGCAGCCGGCCTAGAAGGGATCGGCGTGCTGACCGTCACCGTGCCGTCGCAGGACCTGCTCGGCCGTCTGGCCGACCTGGCCGACCGCGTGCGGCTGGTCCGGTGGGACCTCGCGGCCCCGCTGGACCCGGACGTGGCGCCCGACGTGGACGTGGTGGTGGTCCCGCACTACTTCGTCCGGCCCGGTGGCTTCGCCGTGCTGCACGGCCTGCCACGGCTGCGGCTGGTGCAGCTGCCCAGCGCCGGGTTCGAGCACGCCCTGCCGCACATGCCGGCGGGGATCACGCTGTGCAACGGCCGCGGCGTGCACAGCACAGGTACCGCGGAGCTCGCTCTCGCGCTGACGCTGGCGATGCAGCGGGGCCTGCCCGACGCGGTCGCGGCACAGGCGGACGGCCGATGGAGCTCGCCGATGCTGCACTCGCTCGCCGACCGGCGGGTGGTGGTGGTCGGCGCCGGTTCGGTGGGCGCCGCGGTCGTGGCCCGGCTGCGGCCGTTCGAGGTGGACGTCGTCCAGGTCGGTCGTCGCGCGCGGGACACCGCCGACGGCCACGTGCACGCCGTCACCGAGCTGCCCGACCTCGTCGCGGACGCCGACGTCGTCATCCTCGTCGTGCCGCTCGACGCCAGCACGCACCACCTGGTCGACGCCGACCTGCTGGCACGCATGAAGGACGGTGCGCTGCTGGTCAACCTGGCCCGCGGCAAGGTGGTCGACACGGACGCCCTGCTGGCGGAGCTGAGCGCCGGACGGCTGCGGGCGGCGCTGGACGTCACCGACCCCGAGCCGCTGCCGCCGGACCACCCGCTCTGGCACGCCCCGAACGTGCTGATCACCGCCCACCAGGGCGGCAACACGGACGCCACGGACCCCCGGGTCGCGGCAGTGGTCCGCAGGATGATCGAGGACCTTCTCGCCGGCCGTGAGCCGCAGAACGTCGTCGCCCGGACCTGACCGGGGGCTCGGCCGGGCCCGCTACCGCCCGCGTCCGTACGCCTCGAGCGTCGCGCGCCGCTCCGTCGCGTGGTCGACCATCGGCGCGGGGTAGTCCCCGGGTGCGCGCTCACCGAGCGTCCACGGCTGGTGCACGGCGGGCGCCGGGACGTCCCGCAGCTCCGGAACCCAGCGGTGGACGTACGCACCGTCGGGGTCGAACCGCTGGGACTGCGTGACGGGGTTGAGCACCCGGAAGTACGGCGCCGCGTCGAACCCGGTCCCGGCGACCCACTGCCAGTTCAGCTGGTTCTGCGCGACGTCGCCGTCCACCAGGTGCGCCATGAAGTGCGCGGCGCCGCGGCGCCAGTCCAGGTGCAGGTCCTTGACCAGGAACGATGCGGTGACCATCCGGACCCGGTTGTGCATCCAGCCGGTCGCGGCCAGCTGCCGCATGCCGGCGTCCACCAGCGGGTAGCCGGTCCGGCCCGCCGCCCAGGCCGCGAACGCCGCGTCCGCATCCGCGCCTCGGGCCCACGCCTCGTCGTGGACGACCGCGCGGAGCGACCGGTGCGCCGCCTCGGGCCGGTGCCACAGCACGTCGGCGTGGAACTCGCGCCAGGCGAGCTGACCGATGAACACCTCGGCGGCCGCTGCCAGCTCGGGGTCGGCGGCGACGGCCTGCTCGAGGCGGCCCAGCAGCGTCCGCGGGTGGACCTCGCCGAGCTTCAGTGCCGCCGAGAGCCGTGAGGTCCCGGGCCGGTCGGGACGGTCCCGGTCGGTCGCGTAGTCGCGCAGCGCACCGTCGACGAACCGGTCCCACGCCGTCCCCGCGGCACGCTCGCCGGCCTCGTCGTCTCCGGGAACGCCGCCGTCGTCGGGCCGCGGGAGCGCCGCCCAGCCGTCGCCGCTGAGCCGTTCCCACGTCACCGCGCCGGCGGGCGCCGCCGGTGCCGACCAGCCGTGCCGCTCCCACGCCCGCCGGAACGGCGTGAACACCGTGTACGGCGTGCCCTGCTGCGTGCGGAGCCGACCCGGTGCGACGGCGTACGGCGAACCGGTCCGCACCAGCGGCACGTCGAGGCTCGTCTCCACGGCGGCGTCCCGACGCCTGCCGTACGGCTCGGTGGACGCGGTGACGTGCACGACGGTGGCTCCTGCCTCCCGCGCGACCGCCGGGACGACCACCTCGGGCTCGCCCACGCGCACCACCAGCGCCCCGCCGAGCGACTCGTCCAGCGCCCGCAGGCTCGCGGCCAGCCGCCGCAGCCGTGGTCCACCCGCTGCGGCGACCAGCCGGGGATCGACGACGAACAGAGCGACCACCGGCTCCTGGCCCCGCGCTGCGGCGAGCAGAGCCGGGTGGTCGGTCAGTCGCAGGTCCCGACGGAACCACAGGACGGTGGGCACACCGCGACGCTACGGGTCGGGACCCACCGAGAGCGCGGCGGACGGTGGAGCCCACGCACCGCCGGGCCTATGGCCTCGCGGCTCGCCCGGCGTCGGACGCGGTCAAGGACCGCAGGTCGGCGAGGACGCGCGTCTGCAGCTCGTCGAGCGACCGGTGCTCGCCCTCTGCGATCCACTGCCCGAAGGCGATGGTGAAGACGGTGGTGCCGGACTCCGCCGCGAGCGTCGCGGCCGGCTCGGCGACTCCCCGCGCGACCAGGGCGGCACGGATGATCCCGGCCAGCTCGGCCATCTTGTGCCGTTCCCGTTCGAGCAGCGCCGGGTGCTGCTCGATCACTCCTCTGCGGAGCCGCGCCCACGAGCGTCGGTCGTCGGGGAAGAAACCGGCTCCCGAGTGCAGTGCCGCGGCCACCACGTCGAGCGCCGGAGCGTCGGCCGGCGCGTCCGCCACCCCCGCGAGGAACGCCTCGACCAGCCGGGACTGACCGTCGAACAGCACCTCACGCTTGTCCGGGAAGTGCCGGAAGAACGTCCGCTCGCTCACGCCGACGGCCGCGGCGATGTCGGCGGCGGTCGTCTGCTCGAACCCGCGCTCGGTGAACAGCTCGAGCGCGGCGGCCTGCAGACGTTCCCGCGTGCCCGGTTCCCAGCGCACCATCAGCCCAGTCTAGTGATGACAGCCGCTGACATGGGATCTAGAGTGATGTCTGTCGCTGACATCGGCGACACCCGTCGAGAGGGAGCGTCCCATGCATGTGTTCGTCACCGGAGCGTCCGGGTGGATCGGCTCCGCCGCCGTCGACGAGCTGCTCGCCGCCGGCCACACCGTCGCCGGGCTCGCTCGCTCGGACTCGTCCGCTGCGGCGCTGGCGGCCAAGGGTGTCACCGTGCTGCGCGGCGACCTCGACGACCTGGGCTCGATCCGGTCGGGCGCGTTGGCCGCCGATGCGGTGCTGCACCTGGCCAACAAGCACGACTGGTCGAACCCGGCCGCGTCCGTCGCGGCGGAGCGTGGCGCGGTGGAGACGATCGGGGAGGCGCTCGCCGGTACCGGGAAGGCCTTGCTGCTCGCCTCGGGTGTGGCAGGACTGACCGCCGGACGCGCCGCGACCGAGTCGGACCCGTCGCCCTTCCACGGCCCCGACTCGCCGCGCGGCGGCACCGAGAACCTGGCGCTCGGCCTGCCCGGCGTGCGGTCGGTCGCGCTGCGCTTCGCGCCGACCGTGCACGGTGCGCGGGACCACGGGTTCATCGCGGCGATCACGGCGGTCGCCCGGCAGAAGGGTGTCTCCGGCTACCCCGGCGACGGCACCAACCGCTGGGCCGCGGTGCACCGGTCGGACGCCGCCCGGCTGGTGGCGCTGGCGCTGGCGGCGGCACCGGCGGGCACCCGGGTGCATGCGGTGGCCGAGGAGGGTGTTCCGGTGCGGCAGATCGCCGAGGCGATCGGCGCTGCGGTCGGTGTACCCGTCCGGTCGGTGGACCCCGACGACGTCGCCGAGCACTTCGGCTGGATCGGCACGTTCTTCGGCATGGACCTGCAGGCCACCAGCGACGCGACCCGTGACCTGCTCGGTTGGACGCCCACCGGCCCCACCCTGCTCGAGGACGTCGCGGCCGGCGCCTACAGCCTCGCCTGACAGCCGCAGGGGCCGACGATCACCCGGTCGTCGGCCCCTCGGGACCAGCGGGAGCGACGACTACCGCTCGCCACCCACCAGCTCGGCCAGCTCGAGCAGCCGGTGCGAGAACCCCCACTCGTTGTCGTACCAGGCCAGCACCTTCACCTGGTTGCCCACGGCCTGGGTCAGCGGGGCGTCGAAGATCGCCGAGTGCGGGTTGCCGACGATGTCGGCCGACACCAGCGGCGCCTCCGAGTACTGCAGGTACGGCCGCAGCTGGTCGGACGCCGCGGCGGCCCGGAACGCCTCGTTGACCTCCTCGACGCTCGCCGTGCGCGACAGCACGGCGGTGAGGTCGGTGATCGACCCGACCGGCACCGGCACGCGCAGGGCGAAACCGGTGAGCTTGCCGTCCAGCTCCGGGATGATCCGGCCGATCGTCTTGGCCGCCCCCGACGACGTCGGGATGGTCGACACCGCAGCGGCGCGGGCGCGCCGCAGGTCGGAGTGCGGTGCGTCGTGCAGCCGCTGGTCGCTGGTGTAGGCGTGCACCGTCGTCATCAGCCCTGACTCGATGCCGAAGGCGTCGTTCAGCACCTTGGCCATCGGTGCCAGGCAGTTGGTGGTGCAGGAGCCGTTGGAGAACACGTCGGACGCCGTCGGGTCGACCGCCTCGGTGTTCACGCCCAGCACGACGGCCGGCACGTCACCCTTGGCCGGCGCCGAGACGATCACCTTGCGGGCGCCGCCGGTCAGGTGCTGGCGGGCGCTGTCGGCGTCGGTGAAGCGTCCCGTCGACTCGATGACGACGTCTGCACCCACGTCTCCCCAGGCGATCTGCGAGGGGTCGCGCTGGGCGAAGACGCGCAGCCGGCGCTCGCCGACGACGATGTCGTCACCCTCGACCCGCACGCCTGCCAGGTGCCCGGAGATGGAGTCCCACTCGAGCAGCGTGGCCAGCGTGGTGACGTCGGTGATGTCGTTGACGGCCACCACCTCGACGTCCGCACCGCTGGTCAGCGCCGCGCGGAGCACCGTGCGGCCGATGCGCCCGAACCCGTTGATGCCGATCCGTACCGTCATGCTGTCTCCTTCGTCGTTCCGGTCTGTGCCCGCGCCGCCTCGAGGAGCGCCACCGCTCCACGGACCGCTCGGTCCATGTACTCCTGGGACCCGTGGGCGCGGGCCAGCACGTAACCGCCCTGCAGCACCGCGGACAGCGCCAGGGCCAGGTCCTGCGCCGGGATGGTGGCGGGCAGCTCGCCGGCCTCGATCGCCTGCTCCACCGCGCGCGTCCAGCGGTCCGCCTGGGTGTCGAACGCGCGCGCCACCTCCGCGAGCAGCTCGGGGTCCTGGACCACCTGCGGGTCCTGCGTCATGCGTCCGGCGCGGCAGCCCTTGGTGCCGGGTCGCGGCCGTTGCAGGTAGCCCTCGATCCGGTCGAGCGGCGTGCCGCCGTCGTTCTCGTTCTCGAGCACCTGCGACTCGGCGATCAGGGTGTCGATCGCGGACCGGAAGGCCGCGACCGCGAGCTCGTGCTTGCCGGAGAAGTGGTGGTACATGCTGCCCTGCCCCACGCCGGCCTTCGCGAGCACGTCGTGCGGGCTGGTGGCGGCGTAGCCGCGCTCCCAGAGCAGGTCCGCCATGGCCTCGGTCAGGCGTTCCCGGGTGGAGGTCATGACGGCACTGTACCTACTAGTAGTTACAGAGCACCAGGTGGTCTGCGTGGCGTTCCCCGGTGCGCCCGCCGGGCGGCGGCGACGCTCACCCAGCGGGACGCCCCCTTCTCTCCACGTGAGACGGACGTACCGTTGGCGGGCGCCACCAGGCGGTGGCCACCGTCACGCCCGAGGAGATGCCCGCGATGAGCCGTCCGCTGCGCTCACGTACCTCGACCCACGGCCGCAACATGGCCGGCGCCCGCGCGCTGTGGCGCGCCACCGGCATGGGTGCCGACGACTTCGGCAAGCCGATCATCGCGATCGCGAACTCGTACACGCAGTTCGTCCCGGGCCACGTGCACCTGAAGGACATGGGCGACCTGGTCGCCTCGGCGATCCGCGAGGCCGGCGGCGTGGCCAAGGAGTTCAACACCATCGCGGTCGACGACGGCATCGCGATGGGCCACGGCGGGATGCTCTACTCCCTGCCCAGCCGTGACCTCATCGCCGACTCCGTCGAGTACATGGTCAACGCGCACACCGCCGACGCGCTGGTCTGCATCTCCAACTGCGACAAGATCACGCCCGGCATGCTGCTGGCCGCGGTACGCCTGAACATCCCGACGGTGTTCGTCTCCGGCGGTCCGATGGAGGCCGGCAAGGCCGTCGTCGCCGACGGCGTCGCCAGCACCCACCTCAACCTGATCAACGCGATCAACTACTCGGCGGACGACAACGTGTCCGACGACGCCCTGGGTCTGGTCGAGGCGAACGCCTGTCCCACGTGCGGCTCGTGCTCCGGCATGTTCACGGCCAACTCGATGAACTGCCTGACCGAGGCGCTCGGCCTGTCCCTGCCCGGCAACGGCTCGACGCTGGCCACGCACGTGGCCCGTCGCGAGCTGTTCCTCGAGGCGGGGCGCACCGTGGTGGAGCTGGCCAAGCGGTACTACGAGGACGACGACGACACCGTCACGCCGCGCGGCATCGCGACCAAGGCGGCGTTCGCCAACGCGATGACCCTCGACGTCGCCATGGGCGGCTCCACCAACACGGTGCTGCACATCCTGGCGGCGGCGCAGGAGGCCGGCGTCGACTTCACGCTCGCCGACATCGACGGGCTGTCCCGCCGCGTCCCCTGCCTGAGCAAGGTCGCGCCGAACCACCCCGACTTCCACATGGAGGACGTGCACCGCGCCGGTGGCATCCCCGCCCTGCTCGGTGAGCTGGACCGCGCCGGCCTGCTGGACCACGACGTGACCAGCGTGCACACGCCGACGCTGCGCGCCTGGCTCGACGACTGGGACGTGCGCGGCGGCAAGGCGACCGACCGGGCGCTCGAGCTGTTCCACGCCGCCCCCGGCGGGGTCCGCACCACCCAGGCGTTCTCCACGGCCAACCGCTGGGACCACCTCGACACGGACGCGGAGAACGGCTGCATCCGCGACGTCGCGCACGCGTACACGGTCGAGGGCGGGCTCGCGGTGCTGCGCGGCAACCTCGCCGACGACGGCGCGATCATCAAGACCGCCGGCATCGACCCCGAGCTGTTCCACTTCGTCGGCACGGCCGTCGTCTGCGAGTCGCAGGAGGAGGCGGTCGAGAAGATCCTGTCCAAGCAGGTGAAGCCCGGAGACGTCGTCGTCGTGCGGTACGAGGGCCCGTCGGGCGGCCCCGGCATGCAGGAGATGCTCTACCCGACGTCGTTCATCAAGGGCCGCGGGCTGGGCAAGGTGTGCGCGCTGATCACCGACGGCCGGTTCTCGGGCGGGTCGAGCGGCATCTCGGTGGGCCACGTGTCCCCGGAGGCGGCCGCGGGCGGCACGATCGGCCTGGTCGAGGACGGAGACGAGATCGAGATCGACGTCGAGACGCGGCTGATCAGGCTGAACGTGCCGGACGACGTGCTCGCGGCGCGCCGCGCCAAGATGGAGGCGTCCGAGCGGCCGTGGCAGCCGGTGGACCGCGAGCGGTACGTGTCCCAGGCGCTGCAGGCGTACGCGGCGATGGCGACCTCTGCGGACCGGGGTGCCGTGCGCGACCTGTCGCGCATCCGCCGCGGTTGAGCGAGGGTTCCGGGCCTCAGCCGGAGACCAGCGCGCGAGCGACCTGCACAGAACCGATCCGCGGGCTGCCCGGAAGGTCCAGCCACGGGCTCACCGATCCGGTGCCCGGATCGAGCAGGCACAGCTCGACGGTGCACGGGTTGGCGCGGTCGAGCCAGTCGGTTCGTTGCACCACGACGCGCCCTCCCACCACGCCCGACAGGTTGGTCAACGACGGGACACCGAGCGGAGCGTGATCGCCGCTCGACGCGTCGACACGGGTGAAGGAGTCGTCGGACCCGACATCAGTGCTCTCGTCCCACGCCAGCGCGGTGCCGGCGGTCAGCCACGGATCGCCGTAGACGAGGTGCAGGTCGCCCGGGACGTTGACGGCTCCACTGCCGTCGAGGGCCACCACCCGCAGCGTCGACATCGCGTCTCCGCTGAGCGGACCCGCGCCGTAGATCAGGCGTCGCCCGTCGGGGGAGTAGGAGGGGTAGGTCTCCCCGGGGTAGACGTTGAGCGCATGCTCCACGACGCGGGAGCGGCCGCCGGCGAGGTCCACCTCGTCGACCCAGGTGTCGTAGGGCTGCCAGATCCTCCCGCCGGCGAACTCGGGGATGTCAGAGGGCGCATACCGTCCGCAACCCCAGACGACGGCCAGGTGGACGGAGTCGGGCGCCCATGCGGCGTCGTCCAGCTCGCAGTCCCCAAAGCGATCGGGAACCGGTGCCTCCTGCACCTCGCCGGTCTCCAGGCGCAGGACGTCGAGCGTCACCCGCCCACCGCCCGACAGGTGTCGCTCCAGCACTCGCGTGCCGTCAGGAGACAGCGCGAGGCCGGCGCTCCGGTCGGCGCCGTCGGGCAACCTGGTGCGAACCCACGTCGCGGCGTCGGCGTCCCAGGCCACGGTGGTGGTCCCGGACTGGCCGTCCAGGCCCGCGACATCGATGAGAAGTGCGGCGTGCACCACAGTTCGTTCGGGGAGGGCCGCGGGCTCCAGGACCTGCCCGGCCGCCATCGCCGCAGCGAACGCTCGGGCGGTCGGCGTGGCACCAGAGGAGGGCGCGGCGGAGGGGGAGGCGGAGATAGAGACGGACGACCCTGCGTGCGGACGACCCAGCACGCGAGGCACGACGGCGTACGCAGCGACTGCGGCGATCGATGCGGCTCCGAGCCCAGCGATCAGGGCGAGCTCGGTGCGGCGCGCTCTCACGGTTCGCGCACCAGGGCCATGGCTGCTACATCGGCCCGGCGCCAGGGGGTCTTGACCGGCAGAGCGGTTCTCCGGTCGAGCAGGTGAGGGCGACCTACACTCCGAGGGCATGACGGCCACCGCAGGTGCAGGCAGCGACGGGATCGACCTCAAGCCGCGCTCGCGGCAGGTGACGGACGGGATCGAGGCGACGGCGGCGCGCGGCATGCTGCGCGCGGTCGGACTGGGCGACGAGGACTTCGCCAAGCCGCAGATCGGCGTCGCCAGCTCGTGGAACGAGATCACGCCGTGCAACCTGTCGCTGCAGCGGCTGGCGCAGGCGGTGAAGGGCGGGGTGCACGCCGCGGGCGGCTACCCGTTGGAGTTCGGCACCATCTCGGTGTCCGATGGCATCTCGATGGGCCACGAGGGGATGCACTTCTCGCTGGTCAGCCGCGACCTGATCGCCGACTCGGTGGAGACGGTGATGATGGCGGAGCGGCTCGACGGCTCGGTGCTGCTGGCCGGCTGCGACAAGTCCCTGCCCGGCATGCTGATGGCGGCCGCTCGGCTCGACCTGGCCAGCGTGTTCCTCTACGCCGGCACGATCATGCCCGGTTGGGTGAAGCTCGAGGACGGCACCGAGAAGGACGTCACGATCATCGACGCCTTCGAGGCCGTCGGCGCCTGCGCCCGCGGGCTGATGAGCAAGGGCGACCTGGACCGGATCGAGCGGGCCATCTGCCCTGGTGAGGGCGCCTGCGGCGGCATGTACACCGCCAACACCATGGCATCGGTGGCCGAGGCGCTCGGCATGTCGCTGCCCGGGTCGGCCGCGCCGCCGTCGGCCGACCGCCGCCGCGACTCCTACGCCCACCGCTCGGGCGAGGCCGTCGTCAACCTGCTGCGGCTCGGCATCACGGCGCGGCAGATCATGACGAAGGAGGCGTTCGAGAACGCCATCGCCGTGGTGATGGCGTTCGGCGGCTCGACTAACGCCGTGCTGCACCTGCTGGCCATCGCGCACGAGGCGCAGGTGGAGCTCACGCTCGACGACTTCTCGCGGGTGGCCGCCCGGGTGCCGCACCTCGGCGACCTCAAGCCGTTCGGCCGGTACGTGATGTACGACGTCGACCGGGTCGGTGGCGTCCCCGTCGTGATGAAGGCCCTGCTCGACGCGGGTCTGCTGCACGGCGACTGTCTGACGGTCACCGGCCGGACCGTCGCGGAGAACCTCGCGGCCATCGACCCGCCGGACCCGGACGGGGTGATCCTGCGGGCGCTGGACAACCCGATCCACCGCACGGGCGGCATCACCATCCTGGGCGGCAGCCTGGTGCCCGAGGGTGCCGTGGTGAAGTCCGCCGGCTTCGACTCGGACGTGTTCGAGGGCACCGCGCGGGTGTTCGAGCGCGAGCGGGCGGCGCTGGACGCGCTCGAGGACGGCACGATCCAGGCCGGCGACGTGGTGGTGATCCGTTACGAGGGCCCGAAGGGCGGTCCGGGCATGCGGGAGATGCTCGCCATCACCGGGGCGATCAAGGGTGCCGGTCTCGGCAAGGACGTGCTGCTGGTCACCGACGGCCGCTTCTCCGGCGGCACCACCGGCCTGTGCGTCGGCCACATCGCCCCCGAGGCCGTCGACGGCGGCCCCATCGCGTTCGTCCAGGACGGCGACCGGATCCGCCTCGACGTCGCGAACGCCCGCCTCGACCTGCTGGTGGACGCCGAGGAGCTGGCCGCGCGGCGCGAGGGCTGGACGCCGATCGCCCCACGCTTCACCACCGGCGTGCTCGGCAAGTACCAGAAGCTGGTCGGCTCGGCGTCCCGCGGAGCGGTGCTCGGCTGACCGGCGGGACCGGGCGGCCGGCGCTGCCCGGCTGGCGCGGGCGGTGTCCTCGGGTTTGATGGACGGGTGACCTTCACCCCCGCCGACGCGCCGTGGTGGACGCGTGCCGTCGTCTACCAGATCTACCCCCGCTCCTTCGCCGACTCCGACGGTGACGGCATGGGCGACCTGCGGGGGATCCTGCAGCACGTCGACCACCTGGTGGACCTCGGCGTGGACGTCGTCTGGCTGTCGCCGGTGTACCGCAGCCCGCAGGACGACAACGGCTACGACATCAGCGACTACCAGGACGTCGACCCGATGTTCGGCACGCTGGCGGACCTGGACGAGCTGATCGACACGCTGCACGGCCACGGCATCCGGCTGGTGATGGACCTCGTCGTCAACCACACGTCCGACGCGCACCCGTGGTTCGTCGCCTCGCGCTCGTCGAAGGACGACCCCAAGCGGGACTGGTACTGGTGGCGGCCGGCGCGCGCCGGCATGGAGCCGGGCACGGCCGGTGCCGAGCCGAACAACTGGGGCTCCTTCTTCTCAGGTCCGGCATGGCAGTACGACCAGGCGACGGGCGAGTACTACCTGCACCTGTTCTCCAGCCGCCAGCCGGACCTGAACTGGGAGAACCCCGACGTCCGCGCGGCCGTCTACTCGATGATGCGCTGGTGGCTCGACCGCGGGGTGGACGGCTTCCGGATGGACGTCGTCAACCTGATCTCCAAGGACCCGCGGCTGCCCGACGGTGAGGCGCAGCACGGTGCCCACGCCGGTCCGCTGGTGGCCAACGGCCCGCGGGTGCACGAGTTCCTCGCGGAGATGTACCGGGAGGTGTTCGCCGGACGGGCCGACAAGCTGATCACCGTGGGGGAGACCCCCGGTGCCACGGTGGCCGACGGTGAGCGCTACACCGACCCCGCGCGGCACGAGCTCGACATGGTGTTCACCTTCGAGCACGTCGACCTCGACCACGGTCCGGGCGGCAAGTTCGACGTGCGGCCGCTGAAGCTGACCGACCTGAAGGCGGTGCTGGGCCGGTGGCAGGTCGGGCTCGCCGAGCGGGGCTGGAACTCGCTCTACTGGGACAACCACGACCAGCCGCGGATCGTCTCGCGGTGGGGTGACGACGGGCGCTACCGCCGCGAGTCGGCCCGGATGCTCGCCACCGTCCTGCACCTGCACCGCGGCACGCCGTACGTGTACCAGGGCGAGGAGCTGGGCATGACGAACGCCCACTGGGACACGTTCGACCACTACCGGGACATCGAGTCGCTCCGGTACGTCGAGGAGATGCGCGCCGCCGGGACGCTGACCGACCAGCAGCTGCTCACGGCGCTCGCGGCGATGAGCCGGGACAACGCCCGCACCCCGATGCAGTGGGACGACTCGCCGCAGGCAGGGTTCACCACCGGCCAGCCGTGGCTGCCGGTCAACGTGAACCGCACGACGATCAACGCGCGCGAGGACCGGGCCGACCCGGACTCGGTGTTCGCCCACTACCGCCGGCTGATCGCGCTGCGCCACGACCACCCGGTGGTGGCGCTGGGCGACTTCACCATGGTGCTGCCGGACGACGAGCACGTGTACGCGTTCACGCGCCGCCTCGGCGCCGAGGAGCTGCTGGTGCTCGGCAACTTCACGGGGGACCCGCAGCCGGTGGCGCTCGACGACCCGTGGCCCGCCGACGCGGAGGTGCTGATCGGCTCGTACCCGGGCCGGACCCCGGGACCCGACACGGCCCTGCGCCCGTGGGAGGCACGCGTCTATCGCAGGCTGCACGCGTGACGTCCCGCGATCCGAGACCGTGCACCGCGATGTGAGACGTACGTGCCCACGCGTGACAGCGCGTGGGCACGTGGCGTAGTGTCCGGCGGGTGCAGACGAACCTCCTCGTAGTACTTACCTGAGCGCCGGCGACGACCTCCCGCTCCGGTCTTCGTCCGCGCGCACCCCTCGACCAGCCCGTCCCCGGGCCGAGGGGTTTTTTCGTGTTCGGGGACCCGTAGCACCGAAGTCCAGCAGTCCCGCAGTCCGACCCCGAGGAGACACCGATGGTCCAGGGTCCTCACCCGGCACCACCCGCGACGCCGCGGCCCACGGCCGCCGCGCGGCCGCCCGCCGCACCGCAGCACGGCTCGACGATCGGGCCCGAGCAGGTCACCGGCGCGCAGTCGATCGTCCGGTCGCTCGAGGAGGTCGGCGTCGAGGTCGTCTTCGGCATCCCCGGCGGCGCCATCCTGCCGACCTACGACCCGCTGATGGACTCGGCGAAGGTCCGGCACATCCTGGTGCGCCACGAGCAGGGCGGCGGCCACGCTGCCTCCGGCTACGCGCACGCCACCGGCAAGGTCGGCGTGACGATGGCGACGTCCGGCCCTGGTGCGACCAACCTGGTCACGGCGATCGCCGACGCCAACATGGACTCGATCCCGATGGTGGCGATCACGGGTCAGGTCGGCGCGGCCCTGATCGGCACCGACGCGTTCCAGGAGGCCGACATCGTCGGCATCACGCTGCCGGTGAGCAAGCACAACTACCTGGTGACCGATGCGGACGAGATCCCGCGGGTGATCGCCGAGGCGTTCCACATCGCCTCGACCGGACGGCCCGGGCCGGTGCTGGTCGACATCGCCAAGTCGGCGATGCAGGCGCGCACCACGTTCTCCTGGCCGCAGGAGATCCAGCTGCCCGGGTACCACCCGGTGACCAAGCCGCACGCCAAGCAGGTGCGCGAGGCGGCCCGCCTGCTGGCGACCGCGCGGCGGCCGGTGCTGCTGGTCGGTGGTGGCGTGATCCGCGCGGACGCCACCGCCCTGCTGCGCCGGCTGGTGGACGCCTCCGGTGCGGCGGTGACCACCACGTTGATGGCCCGCGGCGCGCTGCCCGACGACCACCCGCAGCACCTGGGCATGCCGGGCATGCACGGGACGGTGCCCGCCGTGGCGGCCCTGCAGCGCGCGGACCTGATCGTGGCGCTCGGCGCCCGGTTCGACGACCGCGTCACCGGCCTGCTGTCGAGCTTCGCGCCGAACGCCGCCGTGGTGCACGCGGACATCGACCCGGCGGAGATCGGCAAGAACGTGCGGGTCGACGTGCCGATCGTCGGCGACCTCAAGGAGGTGATCGCCGACCTGCTGCCGGAGCTGGAGCGCGAGCAGGCGCACCACGGCAAGCCGGACCTGGAGGCCTGGTGGCGGCAGCTGGACGCCTGGCGCGAGACGTTCCCGCTCGGGTACGACGAGCCGTCGGACGGCCACCTGGCGCCGCAGCACGTGATCAGCCGGATCGGGGAGATCTCCGGTCCGGAGTCGATCTTCGTGGCGGGCGTGGGCCAGCACCAGATGTGGGCCGCGCAGTTCATCAGGTACGCCCGGCCCAAGTCGTGGCTGAACTCCGGTGGTCTCGGCACCATGGGCTACGCCGTGCCGGCGGCCATGGGCGCCAAGGTCGGCCAGCCGGACCGCACGGTATGGGCGATCGACGGTGACGGCTGCTTCCAGATGACCAACCAGGAGCTGGCGACCTGCACGATCAACGACATCCCGATCAAGGTGGCGGTGATCAACAACTCCTCGCTCGGCATGGTCCGCCAGTGGCAGACCCTGTTCTACGAGTCGCGCTACTCCAACACCGACCTGCACACCGGTCACGGCACCGTGCGCATCCCCGACTTCGTCAAGATGGCCGACGCGTACGGCGCCGTCGGGCTGCGCTGCGAGACCAAGGCGGACGTGGACGCGACCATCAAGCGCGCGATGGAGATCGACGACCAGCCGGTGGTGGTCGACTTCACCGTCTCCCGTGACGCGATGGTGTGGCCGATGGTGGCCGCCGGTGTGAGCAACGACGACATCCAGTACGCCCGGCACCTGACCCCGGCGTGGGACCGGGAAGACTGAGGAGATCCGACCATGACCCGGCACACCCTCTCGGTGCTCGTCGAGAACAAGCCCGGCGTGCTCACGCGCGTCGCCGGCCTGTTCGCGCGGCGCTCGTTCAACATCCACTCCCTCGCGGTGGGCCCCACCGAGCACGAGGAGATCAGCCGCATCACCGTCGTCGTCGACGTCGACGCGAACCCGCTCGAGCAGGTGACCAAGCAGCTGAACAAGCTGGTCAACGTCATCAAGATCGTCGAGCTCGAGGACGACGCCTCCGTGCGCCGTGAGCTGCTGCTGGTCAAGGTGAAGGCCGACCAGTCCCAGCGCACCGGCGTGCTGGAGGTGGTGGACCTGTTCCGCGCCCACGTCGTCGACGTCGGCACGGAGTCCGTGGTGGTCGAGGCGATCGGCAGCCCCACCAAGCTGACCGCGCTGCTGGCGGCCCTGGAGCCGTTCGGCATCCGTGAGATCGTCCAGTCGGGCACCGTCGCCATCGGCCGCGGCCCGCGCTCCATCACCGACCGAGCCCTCGAGCGGGTGAGCCGGTCGGCCTGACCGGCCGATCTCCCGCCGTCTTCCCCCCGCACTCTGCACAACCGACAACCGAGGAGAGTTCCACCGTGGCTGAGCTGTTCTACGACGACGACGCCGACCTGGCCGTCATCCAGTCCAAGAAGGTCGCCGTCATCGGCTACGGCAGCCAGGGGCACGCGCACGCGCTGAACATGCGCGACTCCGGCGTCGACGTCCGCATCGGCCTGCGTGCCGGCTCGGCGTCCCGGGCCAAGGCCGAGCAGCAGGGCCTGCGGGTCCTCGAGGTGGCCGACGCGGTCAAGGAGGCCGACGTCGTCGTGATCCTGGCGCCGGACCAGGCGCAGCGGAAGCTGTACGCCGAGGAGATCGAGCCGAACCTTAACCCGGGCACCGCGCTCGTGTTCGGGCACGGCTTCAACATCCGCTTCGGCTACATCACGCCCAAGGCCGACGCCGACGTGTTCATGGTCGCCCCGAAGGGCCCGGGGCACCTCGTTCGCCGTGAGTACGTCGCGGGCCGCGGCGTGCCGGTCGCAATCGCCGTGGAGAAGGACGCGTCCGGCCAGGCGTGGCCGCTCGCGCTGTCCTACGCCAAGGCGATCGGCGGCCTGAAGGCGGCGGGGATCAAGACGACGTTCACCGAGGAGACCGAGACCGACCTGTTCGGTGAGCAGGCCGTCCTCTGCGGCGGTGTCTCGCAGCTGATCCAGTACGGCTTCGAGACGCTGACCGAGGCCGGCTACCAGCCGGAGATCGCCTACTTCGAGGTGCTGCACGAGCTGAAGCTGATCGTCGACCTCATCTACGAGGGCGGCATCACCAAGCAGCGCTGGTCGGTCTCGGACACCGCCGAGTACGGCGACTACGTCTCCGGCCCGCGGGTGATCGACCCGCACGTGAAGGAGAACATGAAGGCGGTGCTCGGCGACATCCAGTCGGGCGCCTTCGCCGAGCGGTTCATCGCCGACCAGGACGCCGGTGCACCGGAGTTCAAGGCGCTGCGCGAGAAGGGCCAGAACCACCCGATCGAGCCGGTCGGCCGCGAGCTGCGCAAGCTGTTCGCGTGGGTCAAGCCGTCGGACGCCGACTACACGGAGGGAAGCGCGGCGCGCTGACCGAAGGTGCGGGTCGCCCGTAGGGCGGCACGCGTCGCAGGGCAGGGCAGAGCGCTTCCCGACCACAGGTGGAGCGGGTTCGGCGGCGCGCTGACCGCAGTCGTGCAGGTGGGGGTCGTCCTTCGGGCGGCCCCCACCTCGCACGTCCGGCCCCGGCCCGCCACGATGTCCCCATGACGGACGAGACCGACGAGACGGACGAGCAGCTGGTGCCGGCAGCGGGTGGGTCGGCGGTTCCTGGGGACGTGGACGGTGACGGCTTGTCGGACGTGCCTGCCGTGGGGGGTGACCTCGAGGAGGAGGACGCCCTGGTGGCGTTCTGGCAGGCGGCTCAGGCGCACCTCGGCCTGGGCCGGATGGACGTGGTGATGGGCCCGGGCGACCGGGACCTCGTCGCTCCGCCGGTGTGGTCGTTCGGGGACAGCCCGCAGCTCGCGGACGAGCTGCTCGAGCTCGTGCTGGCCGGCCGGAAGACGGCGACGGCCGGCGCCCTCGGCGACTACGAAGCGGCGGGGGAGGCGCTCCCGCAGGTCGGCGACGTGTCGATCGTGACCGACGGGTCGGGGGCGCCCCGAGTCGTGCTGCGCGCCACGCAGGTGGACGTGGTGCCGTTCGACGAGGTGGGGGCGGAGCATGCCGCCCTCGAGGGAGAGGGGGACCGGTCGCTGGAGCAGTGGCGACGCGACCACGAGGCGGTGTGGCGACGTAGGCTGCCCGCCGAGCCGTTCGACCCGCGGATGCCGATGGTGCTCGAGCGGTTCGAGGTGGTGTACCCGACGCTGGGTCCCACGCCCGCGGAGTAGGGGGGCGCGACCACTAGGTGAGACCACCATCCCGAAGGATGGGACGGCCCGCTAGCGTTGCCCCCATGTCCGACGCCGCCCCGCAGGTGCCCGCCCTCGCCGACCCGACCGTGATCGACCTGGCCGTCGTGCCGGGGGACGGCATCGGCATCGAGGTGGTGGAGCAGGGCCTCCTCGCCCTCGAGGCGGCGCTCGCGGGTGGTGGCCCGGCGCTGCGCACCACACAGTTCGACCTCGGTGCGCGCCGCTGGCACGCGACGGGAGAGACCCTGACGGACGACGACCTCGCCGCGATCCGCACCCACGACGCGATCCTCCTCGGCGCCGTCGGCGACCCGACGGTGCCGTCCGGCGTGCTCGAGCGCGGCCTGCTGCTGCGGCTCCGGTTCGCGCTGGACCACTACGTCAACCTCCGCCCCGGCCGCCTCTACCCGGGCGTGCGGTCCCCGCTGGCCGACCCGGGCGAGGTCGACTTCGTCGTGGTCCGTGAGGGCACCGAGGGCCCCTACGTCGGCAACGGTGGTGCGCTGCGCGCCGGCACGCCGCACGAGGTCGCCACCGAGGTGAGCCTGAACACCGCCTTCGGCGTCGAGCGGGTGGTCCGCTACGCGTTCGAGGTCGCCTCGCGCCGGCCCCGCAAGAAGCTGACGCTGGTGCACAAGCACAACGTGCTGGTCCACGCGGGTCACCTGTGGCGCCGCACGGTCGACGCGGTGAACGCCGAGTTCCCCGACGTGACGGTCGACTACTCGCACGTCGACGCCGCCACGATCTACCTGGTCACCGACCCGTCGCGGTTCGACGTCGTGGTGACCGACAACCTGTTCGGCGACATCCTCACGGACCTCGCCGCCGCGATCACGGGCGGCATCGGCCTCGCCGCCTCGGGGAACGTCAACCCGGACCGCACGTCGCCGAGCATGTTCGAGCCGGTCCACGGCTCGGCGCCCGACATCGCCGGTCAGGGCAAGGCGGACCCGACCGCCACCGTCCTGTCGGTCGCGATGCTGCTCGACCACCTCGGCCTGCCGGACGCCGCTGCGCGCGTCGAGCGTGCCGTCGCGGCCGACCTGGCGGACCGCGGCGGGGCCGCGCGAGTACGGTCGACGGCCGAGGTGGGCCAGGACCTCGTCTCCCGCATCGTCGGCTGACCTGCGGGTCGCGTCGCGACCCGTCCTGCCGCTCGGCCGTCGTCACCGGTACCGTCGTCCCGACCCTGGTGAAAGGCCCCGATATGAGCACGGACATGAGCACCACCACGCCGGACCTGTTCGAGATCCGTCCCAGCGCGCATCGGGTGACCGATGCCGACCGTGAGGCCGCGCTGGCGTCGCCCCGGTTCGGCACGGTGTTCACCGACCACATGGCGCGGATCAGCTGGTCAACGGCCGACGGCTGGCACGACCGCCGCGTCGAGCCGTACGGGCCGCTGCAGCTGGACCCGGCCACGGCGGTGCTGCACTACGCCCAGGAGATCTTCGAGGGCCTGAAGGCGTACCGGCACGCCGACGGCTCCGTGTGGACGTTCCGTCCGCAGGTGAACGCCGCCCGGTTCGCGCGCTCGGCACGCCGGCTGGCCCTGCCGGAGCTGTCGACCGAGGACTTCCTCGGCGCCATCGGGGCGCTCGTCGGCGTCGACCGGGCCTGGGTGCCGGCCGGCGAGGAGATGAGCCTGTACCTGCGGCCCTTCATGTACGCCTCGGAGTCCTTCCTCGGCGTGCGGCCCGCCGGCGCCGTGGAGTTCCTGGTCATCGCCTCGCCCGTCGGCCCGTACTTCGCCGGCGGTGTCAAGCCGGTGTCGATCTGGGTGGACCGCCAGTACCACCGCGCGGGCCCCGGCGGCACGGGAGCCGCCAAGTGCGGCGGCAACTACGCCGCCAGCCTGCTGCCCCAGCAGGAGGCCTACGCCAAGGGCTTCGAGCAGGTGTGCTTCCTCGACGCGACCACCGGCACGCAGCTCGAGGAGCTCGGCGGGATGAACGTGATGGTGGTGCACGCCGACGGGCACGTCAGCACACCGCCGCTGTCCGGCTCGATCCTCGAGGGAGTCACCCGGTCCTCGATCATCCAGCTGCTCGCCGATGCGGGGCACCCGGTCAGCGAGGAGCCCGTGCTGCTGACCGACCTCCAGGCCGGCCTGACCGACGGGTCCGTGACCGAGGTGTTCGCGTGCGGCACCGCCGCCGTGATGACGCCGATCGGCCGGCTCGCCTCCGACGACTTCGACCTGACCGTCGGCACCGGCGAGGCCGGTCCCGTCACCACCCTGGTCCGGCAGCAGCTGACCGACATCCAGTACGGCCGCGCCGAGGACCGGTACGGCTGGCTGCACCGGATCGCCTGACCGCACGGGGCGCCGACCGGCGTCCTGTCACGCCCGTCCCTCGTCGCTCACCCGCTGGTCCCACCGGCCGTGGACGGCGCTGCACGTCAGCCGCAGCGTCGTCCACAGGCCGGACGGGGTGTCCACGAGACGTGACCTGTGCCACCATGGCGGCGTGACCCGGTTCCACCTCATCATTGGATAGCGCGTCGGCACCCACCCCCGCCGACGCGCAGACCTCCCGACCTTCGGGGGGTCTTTTTGTTGTCACCGACGGTTCCCGGGCACCACCCCCGCCCGGTACGTCGTCCCCGGCAGCACCCCCGCCGGTCCCGCACCGCACGAGCAGGAGAGCCCCGTGAGCACTGGCTTCCAGGTGTACGACACGACGTTGCGCGACGGCGCCCAGCAGGAGGGCATCGCCCTGTCGGTCGCCGACAAGCTGGCCATCGTCCCGCTGCTCGACGAGCTCGGCGTCGGCTACATCGAGGGCGGCTGGCCGGGCGCGGTGCCCAAGGACACCGAGTTCTTCAAGCGTGCGGCCAAGGAGCTGGACCTGCGGCACGCGGTGCTCGCGGCGTTCGGCGCGACGCGCCGGGCCGACGCCCGTGCCGTCGACGACCCGCAGGTCCGGGCGCTGGTGGACGCCGAGACGCCGGTGGTGACGGTGGTCGCCAAGAGCGACGTCCGGCACGTGGAGCGGGCGCTGCGGACGACGCCCGACGAGGGTCTGGCGATGATCGCCGACACCGTACGGTTCCTGGTCCGTGAGGGGCGGCGGGTGGTGGTCGACGCCGAGCACCTGTTCGACGGCTACCGCTACGACCCCGGGTACTCGCGCTCGGCGGTGCTGACGGCCTTCGAGGCGGGCGCCGAGGTGGTGACGCTGTGCGACACGAACGGCGGCATGCTGCCGGCCTGGGTGACGCGCATCGTCACCGAGCTGCGCGAGGCGGTCGGCCCCGCCGGCATCCTGGGCATGCACGCGCACAACGACTCCGGCTGCGCCGTGGCCAACACGTTGGCCGCCGTCGAAGCGGGGTGCGAGCACGTGCAGGGCACCGTCAACGGCTACGGCGAGCGCACCGGCAACGCCGACCTGCTCACGGTGGTGGCCGACCTCGAGCTCAAGCTCGGACGGACCGTCCTGACGCCGGTCGACGGCGGTGGGCTGCGCGAGCTGACCCGGATCGCCCACGCGATCAGCGAGATCACCAACATCTCCCCGTTCGCCCGGTCGCCCTACGTCGGTGCGAGCGCCTTCGCGCACAAGGCGGGTCTGCACGCCTCCGCGATCCGGGTGGACCCCGACCTCTACCAGCACGCCGACCCGGCGGCGGTGGGCAACGACATGCGCATGCTGGTCTCCGACATGGCCGGGCGGGCGTCGATCGAGCTCAAGGGCCGCGAGCTCGGTTTCGACCTCTCGAACCGCCCGGAGGTGCTCTCGGCGGTGACCAACCGGGTCAAGGACGCCGAGGCGAACGGGTACACGTACGAGGCGGCCGACGCGTCGTTCGAGCTGCTGCTGCTGGAGGAGGCGGGTGCCGGCAAGCCCGCCTACTTCACGGTCGAGTCCTGGCGCACGATCATCGAGCGCCGGGGCGGGCGGGGCACCCCGGCGACGGCCGAGGCCACGGTCAAGCTGCACGCCGGCGGCGAGCGGCTCGTCAGCACGGGGGAGGGGAACGGTCCCGTCGACGCCCTGAACCACGCGCTCCGGCACGCCCTGCTCGGTGTCTACCCCGAGCTCGAGCCGTTCGTGCTGATCGACTTCAAGGTCCGGATCCTCGACTCGCAGCTCGGCACCGACGCCGTCACGCGGGTGCTGATCGAGACCACGGACGGCAGCTCGTCCTGGAGCACCGTCGGGGTGGGTCCCAACCTGATCGAGGCGTCGTGGGAGGCGCTGACCGACTCGGTGATCTGGGGCCTGTACAAGGCGGGCGTCCCCGCCCGCTGAGCGAGGGTCGACCGTCGCCTGACCGGCCTCGTCGCGTGCCTAGAGTGGCGGGGTGCACGGTGCGTACAAGGTTCCCGGGGGCAAGCTCGTCGTCGTCGACCTGGACGTGGTCGACGGCCGCCTGACCGACGTCGAGCTCAGCGGGGACTTCTTCGTCGAACCCGACGAGGTGCTCGACGTGCTCCGCGACGCGCTCGAGGCGATGCCGGCCGAGAGCGCGGTGACGCGCCTGACGCACGCCATGGACGAGGCGCTGGACGACGCACGCCTGCCGTCCGCCCCCGCGATGATCGGGTTCACCACCCGGGACGTCGCGGTGGCGGTGCGCCGGGCCCTCGGCCTGTCGACGACCTGGCAGGAGCACACGTTCGAGCTGCTGGACCCGGGCCCGCTGCCGCCTGCGATGCACACGGCCCTCGACCAGGTGCTCACCGAGGAGCTCGCCGCCGGACGCCGTGGACCGACCCTGCGGTTCTGGGAGTGGCAGACGCCGGCGGTGATCATCGGCTCGTTCCAGTCCGTGCGCAACGAGGTGGACGCCGAGGCGGCGGAACGGTACGGCGTGCAGGTGATCCGGCGGATCAGCGGCGGCGGCGCGATGTTCATGGAGGCGGGCAACTGCATCACGTTCTCCCTCGTGGTGCCCGAGTCCCTGGTGGACGGCCTCTCGTTCGAGGAGTCGTACGCCTTCCTCAACCAGTGGGTGCTGGGGGCCCTCGCGGACGTGGGGGTCGAGGCAGGGCTGTCCGGCCTCAACGACATCTCCTCACCCGCCGGCAAGATCGCCGGCTCTGCGCAGAAGCGGATGGTCGGCGGGGCGGTGCTGCACCACGTGACGATGGCCTACGACATCGACGCGGAGAAGATGAACGAGGTGCTGCGGATCGGCCGCGAGAAGCTCTCGGACAAGGGCACGGTCAGCGCCGTCAAGCGGGTCGACCCGGTGCGGTCCCAGACCCGTCTCCCGCGCGAGGCGGTGATCACGGCGTTCACCGAGCACTTCCGCTCGCGGTACCCCACCGTCGACGGCGAGCTCCGGCCGGACGAGCTGCACCGGGCCGCCCAGCTGCAGCACGAGAAGTTCGAGAACCCGCTCTGGACGCGTCGTCTCCCGTGAGGCACCGGGCGCACCGTGCGGGGAGCCGTCGGCTCGGCTGACCGTCCCGCCTTCAGCTGCCGCCCGGAGCGCCCCGCCGCGTCCCCAGCGGTTGGAGCGAGTCGAGGACCGCGGGACCGTGCGCACCGAAGAACTCGGCGTCCGCGGCCTCCACGACGCGGACGGCCCGCTGCGCGAGCTCGGCACCGGCGGCCGTGACCTGCACGCGTCGGACCCGCGTGTCCGCCGGGTCCACCGTGCGCACCAGCAGCTCCTTGGCCTCCAGCCTGCGCAGCACCTCGGACGTCATCTTCGGGTCGGTCCCCGCCTGCCGGCCGACGTCCAGCTGGCTGGGCAGCGTCGTCGACCTGCCCAGCCACCACGTGCACGCGAGGAGCACGAACTGGACGTGGGTCAGGTCGAGCGGGCGCAGCGCCTCGGCGACGTCGCGCTGCCACGCCAACGTCACCTGCCAGAGGGCGAAGCCCGGGCTGTCGGCGCCGGGGTCGGCGAAGCGGCTGGCCGCGCTGCTGTCAGGCACGGCGAGCCGCGTCGACCAGGGCGTCGAGCTGCTCCGGGAAGTCGGCGCTGATCTGCGGCCCCACCACCGGTCCGGCCTCGTCCGACCCGGGCCCCGTGATGGTCAGGGCGTGCGTGATGCGGGTGGCGCCCTCGAGCGGCTGGAAACGGTGCCGGAAGGTGAGGACCAGGTCCCCGTAACTGGTCTCGTCGGCGTAGGCGGCGCCCGGCTCGAGCTCGGTGACGACGGACGTCATCGTGTCCTGACCAGCCGGTGTGACCGCGATCCGCGTGCCGACCGCCAGGTCACCCTCCGGTCGGAACACGTCGCCGCCGGGCAGCCGGAGCCGCCCGGAGTGGATGTCGACGAACGTCTGCCAGATCCGGTCGACCGGGACGTCCGTCTCCGTCGTGCACTCGTGCGTCCACATGATGCCTCCATAGGTGCAGAGATTATCCGTGCACCCACTATCGGAGAAAGCGGTGCGGGGTGTCAACACCGCGGCTCAGGCCTGCGGCGGACGGCGGGCGCCGAACACGGCCGTGCCCACCCGGACGACCGTCGCGCCCTCGGCGATCGCCGCCTCCAGGTCGCCGCTCATGCCCATGGAGAGCTGCACGGCCCCGGACGCCCCGGGGGAGTGCGACCCGACCAGCTCGTCGCGCAGCCGGGCCAGCATCGCGTACCCCGCCCGGACCTCGGCCTCGTCGGAGGAGTTCGCCCCGACGGTCTGCAGGCCGGTGAGCCGCAACCCCGGCAGGGCGGCGACCGCGAGCGCGACGTCGACGGCCGCGGCCGGCTCCACGCCGTGCTTGCTGGGCTCGCCCGACACGTTGACCTGAACCATCACGTCGAGCGGTCGTTCCCGGTCGGCGCAGCGGCCGGACAGCCGCTGCGCGAGGTCCACCGACTCGACCGAGTCCACCGAGTCCGCGACCCGCAGCGCGGCGTTCACCTTGTTCGTCTGCAGGGGCCCGATCAGGTGGTACGCGACGTCGAGGTCGGTCAGGGCGGGCGCCTTGGCGACCAGCTCCTGGACGCGGTTCTCACCGAGCAGCAGGGGGCTGCTCCCCGCCGCACGGTCGGCGAGGACGGCCGCACGGACCGCGTCCACCGGTTGCGTCTTGGTGGCCAGGAGCAGCACGACGTCGTCCGGACGACGACCGGCGGCCTCCGCAGCCGCCGCGATCCGCTCCCGGACCCTCAGCAGGCGTGCGCGCAGGTCGTCGTCCACGATCACGCACGCTACCCAGACCGGCGGCGCCACGTCCCGACGGTCCGCAGGTCAGCCGGCGGCGATCGGGGCGACGCGAGCGTCGGTCAGCCGCACCAGGTCGTCCGGCGCCAGGCCGACGTCGAGACCGCGCCGACCGCCGGACACGTACACCTGGTCGTAGAGCCACACCGTCTCGTCGAGCACCGTCGGGTGGGGCGTCTTCTGGCCGAGCGGGGAGATGCCTCCCGCCACGTACCCGGTGGCGCGCTCGGCGTCGGCCCGGTCGGCCATCGCCGCGCGCTTGCCACCCACCGCGTGCGCCAGCGCCTTGAGGTCGAGCATGCCGGTGACAGGCACCACGGCCACCGTGAGCGTGCCGTCCACCTCCGCCATCAGGGTCTTGAACACCTGGCCGGGGTCGAGACCCAGCACGGTCGCCGCCTCGAGGCCGTAGCCCAGGTCGGTGCGGGGGTCGTGGTCGTAGGAGTGCACGGTGTGCGGGGTCCCCGTCTCGGTGAGCAGCAGCAGGGCCGGGGTGCCGGTACCGCCGCTCTTCGCGCGTGCCACGGTCAGCCAGGGTAGAGCGGCGTCACAGGGCCCCGACGGCCTCGACCACCAGGCGTACCTCGCCGGCCTCGTCGCTCGCCGCGAGGTCGACGAGGGCGTCGATGCGCCAGTCGTGATCGCCCGCCGGGTCGTCGATCAGCTGCCGCACGCGCCAGGTCGTGGCGCCCGGGGTGACCTGGAACAGGGCCGGCCCCCGGGCCGCGGCACCGGTGAGCATCTCGTCGTGGTCCTGCCAGTAGGGCTCGAGCGCGTCCGCCCAGCGGTCGACGTCCCAGGGGCGGCCCTCCTCGTCCACGTCGCCGAGCGCGGCCAGGCCGTGGACGTCGTCCCGGGCGGCCAGCTCGACGCGACGGAACAGCGCGCCGCGGACCAGGGCGCGGAACACGCGGGGGTTGCCGGTGATCGGCGGGGGCGCCTCGTCGGCCGTCGTCGGCACCGGCTCGTCTGCCTCGTCCGGGTGCGCCAGCCGCTCCCACTCGTCCAGCAGGCTGGAGTCGGTGCGGCGGACCAGGTCGCCGAGCCACTCGACGATCTCCTCGAGCTCCTCGGTGCGGCGCTCCTCCGGGACGGTCTGGCGCAGGGCGCGGTACGCGTCGGCGAGGTAGCGGAGCAGCACGCCCTCGGTGCGGTCGAGCTTGTAGAACGACACGTACTCGGCGAAGGTCATCGCGCGCTCGTGCAGGTCGCGGACCACGGACTTCGGTGCGGGGGACAGGTCGGCCACCCACGGGTTGGTCTGCCGATAGGTGGCGAAGGCCGCCGTCAGCAGCTCCGCCAGCGGCCGGGGGTAGGTGACGTCCTCGAGCAGCGCCATCCGCTCGTCGTACTCGAGGCCGTCCGCCTTCATCGCCGCGACCGCCTCCCCGCGCGCCTTGTTCTCCTGGGCGGCGAGCACCTGGCGGGGGTCGTCCAAGGTGGACTCGATCACGGACACGACGTCGTGGGCGTAGCCCGGGTCGTCGCGGTCGAGCAGGTCGAGGGCGGCGTAGGCGAAGGGGGACAGCGCCTGGTTCAGGGCGAAGCCGTGCGGCAGGTCGTGGGTGAGGCGAACGGCACGGCGACGACCCTTGGGTGCCGACGGGTCGTCGACCCACTCGCGCTGCAGCACGCCGGCCGCGCGCAGCGACCGGTACACCTCGACGGCGCGGCGGACGTGGCGACCGCGGGCCCCCACGGGCTCGTGGTTGTCCGCCAGGAGGTGGGTCATCGCCGCCACGGGGTCGCCGGGGCGGCCGAGCACGTTGAGCACCATCGCGTGCGTCACCGCGAAGGACGAGGTCAGCGGCTCGGGCGGTGCGTCCCGCAGCCGTTCGAAGGTCTTGTCCGTCCAGTTCACGTGGCCGGGCGGCGCCTGCTTGCGGACGATCTTGCGTACCTTGCGCGGATCGTCACCGGCCTTCGCCAGCGCCTTGCGGTTCTCGATCACGTGCTCGGGCGCCATCACGACGACCTCGCCGACGGTGTCGAACCCCGCCCGGCCGGCGCGTCCGGCGATCTGGTGGAACTCCCGTGCCGACAGGTGCCGCATCCGCACGCCGTCGTACTTCACCAGCGACGTCAGCACCACCGTGCGGATCGGCACGTTGATGCCCACGCCGAGCGTGTCCGTGCCGCAGACCACCGGCAGCAGCCCCTGCTGGGTCAGCCGCTCGACGACGCGCCGGTACTTGGGCAGCATGCCGGCGTGGTGCACGCCGACGCCGTGCCGCAACAGGCGGGACAGCGTCCGACCGAAGCCGGGTCCGAAGCGGAAGCTGCCCAGCTCGTCGGCGATGCGGTCGCGCTGCTCCCGGGAAGCGAGGGGAGTGGACAGCAGCGCCTGAGCGCGCTCGACGGCCTCCTTCTGCGTGAAGTGCACGACGTAGACCGGGGCGCGGTGGGTGTGCACCAGCTCGTCCAGCAGCTCGTGCAGCGGCTCGACGGCGTAGGAGTACGTGAGGGGGACCGGGCGCTCGACGCTGGTGACCACGGCCACCGACCGGCCGGTGCGACGGGTCAGGTCCTCGGCGAAGAAGGACACGTCGCCGAGCGTCGCCGACATCAGCACGTGCTGCGCCTTCGTCAGCTCGAGCAGCGGCACCTGCCACGCCCAGCCGCGCTGCGGGTCCGCGTAGAAGTGGAACTCGTCCATCACCACCTGGGCCACGTCGGCGTCCGGACCGTCGCGCAGCGCGAGATTGGCCAGGATCTCCGCCGTGCAGCACAGGATCGGTGCTGTCGGGTTCACTGCCGAGTCGCCGGTCATCATCCCGACGTTGGCGGAGCCGAACATGTGCACCAGCGCGAAGAACTTCTCGCTGACCAGCGCCTTGAGCGGCGCGGTGTAGACGCTGCGGCGGCCGGCCGCGAACGCGACGAAGTGCGCGGCGGCGGCGATGAGCGACTTGCCCGACCCGGTGGGCGTGGAGACGATCACGTGCTCGCCGCTGACCAGGGCGAGCAGCGCCTCCTCCTGGTGCGGGTACAGGGCCAGGCCCTGGTCCGCAGCCCAGCCGCTGAACGCCGCGTAGAGGGCGTCCGGGTCATGGGGATCCGCGGGCACCCGGTCGACGAGGCGCTGACCCGGTGCTGCGACGGTCACCCCTCCAGTCTCCCACGAGAGCCCTGATCCCAGATCGTGGTACGTACTGTTCCGTCTCTTGAAACGAGGGGGCCGCCGACGCCTACGATGACGTGTGTCCACCTCCACGCACCCGGACGTGTACGTCCACGGCCACCAGGAGAGCGTCCTGCGGTCGCACCGCTGGCGCACGGCCGAGAACTCCGCGGGCTACCTCCTGCCGTCGCTCGAGCCGGGCATGAGCCTGCTCGACGTCGGGTGCGGGCCCGGCACCATCACGCTCGACCTCGCCGACCGGCTGGCGCCGGGCGCGGTGGTCGGCGTCGACTCCTCGGCCGCCGTCGTGGACATCGCCCGCGAGACGGCGCGTGAGCGGGGCACCACCAACGTCGAGTTCCGCAGCGCCGACGCCTACGAGCTGCCGTTCGAGGACGGCTCGTTCGACGTGGTGCACGCCCACCAGCTGCTGCAGCACCTCACCGACCCGGTCGCCGCCCTCCGCGAGATGCGGCGGGTGGCGCGTCCGGGCGGCCTGGTCGCCGTGCGGGACTCCGACTACGCGGGCATGACGTGGTTCCCGCCGTCGCCCGGGCTCGACGAGTGGCAGGCGCTCTACCACGAGGTCACCTCGGCGCTCGGCGCGGAGGCGGACGCCGGGCGGCACCTGCTCGCCTGGGTGCGCGAGGCCGGGTTCGACCCCGACGGCATCGCGCCCGGTGCCGGAGTCTGGTCGTACGCGACGCCGCACGACCGGCGCTGGTGGGCCGGCCTGTGGGCGGAGCGGTGCGTGACGTCGAACTTCGCCGCGCAGGCGGTGCAGCACGGGCTCGCGGACGAGGTAGGGCTGGAGCTGCTGGCCGACGCATGGCGGGACTGGGGCGAGCAGGAGGACGGCTGGTTCGCGGTGCTGCACGGCGAGGTGCTCGCCCGGGCCTGAGCGGCGCAGGTGCCGTCGGCCCGGGCTCGTCGGCCTGGTTAGGGTTGCCCCGTGCGCATCGCCAGGTTCACCACCGGCGGGGATCCCCGCTTCGCCCTCGTCGAAGGGGCTCCCGGTGACGAGGAGCTCGTCGTCATCGCCGGCGACCCGATCTTCACCCCGGTCCAGGCCACCGGTGAGCGCATCCCGCTCGCCGACGAGGGGGTGCGCCTGCTCGCACCGGTGATCCCGCGGTCCAAGATCGTCGGCGTCGGCCGCAACTACGCCGAGCACGCCGCCGAGCACGGGGTGGAGGTGCCGACCTCGCCGCTGCTGTTCCTCAAGCCGAACACCTCGGTGATCGGCCCGGACGACCCGATCGTGCTGCCCGACTGGTCGCAGCAGGTCGAGCACGAGGCCGAGCTCGCCGTGGTGATCGGCAAGGTCACCAAGGACGTCAGCCCCGAGCGCGCCCTCGAGAAGGTGTTCGGCTTCACGGTCGCCAACGACGTGACGGCGCGCGACATCCAGCGCACCGACTCGCAGTGGGCCCGGGCCAAGGGGTTCGACTCGTCCTGCCCGCTGGGGCCGTGGATCGTGCCCGGGCTCGACGTGAACGACCTGGCCGTCAGCGCCCGCGTCAACGGTGAGACCCGCCAGTCGGGCCGGACGTCGCAGATGGTGTTCGACGTCGCGTACCTGGTCAGCTACGTCTCCGAGGTGTTCACGCTGCTCCCGGGCGACGTGATCCTCACCGGCACCCCGGCGGGGGTGGGACCGCTGAACCACCGCGACGTGGTCGAGGTCGAGATCGAGGAGATCGGCGTGCTGCGCAACCCGGTGCTGCGCCGGTGAGCGAGCGAACCGTCGGCGAGCCGCCCGCCGGCGCGGCGGCCGCGCCGACCACCGTCGAGATGTGGACCGACGGCGCCTGCAAGGGCAACCCGGGACGCGGTGGCTGGGGCGTGCTGATGCGCTACGGCGACCATGAGCGCGAGCTGTTCGGCGGTGAGGTGCTCACCACCAACAACCGCATGGAGCTCACCGCGGTGATCGAGGGGCTCCGCGTGCTGACGCGGCCCTGCACCGTGACGCTGCACGTGGACTCGCAGTACGTGATGAACGGCGTGACCAGGTGGATCGCCGGCTGGAAGCGCAACGGCTGGAAGACCGGTGCCAAGCAGCCGGTGAAGAACCAGGACCTGTGGCAGGAGCTGGACGCCGAGCTCGCTCGGCACCAGGTCAGCTGGACGTGGGTGCACGGTCACCGCGGAGACCCCGGCAACGAGCGGGCGGACCAGCTGGCGAACAAGGGCGTCCCGTCGGCCTGACCGGCGTCAGGGCGTGCGCGGGCGCCTCGATAGGCTTGTCCGGTGACCCCCACGAGCCCGATCCGAGTCCGTTTCTGCCCGTCACCGACCGGAACCCCGCACGTGGGCCTGATCCGCACGGCGCTGTTCAACTGGGCGTACGCGCGGCACGTCGGCGGCACGTTCGTCTTCCGCATCGAGGACACGGACCCGGCGCGCGACTCGGAGGAGAGCTACCAGCAGCTGCTCGAGGCGCTGCGCTGGCTGGGCCTGGACTGGGACGAGGGCGTCGAGGTCGGTGGCCCCTTCGAGCCCTACCGGCAGTCGCAGCGGATGGACGTCTACGCGGACGTCGCCCGGCGGCTGCTCGAGGGCGGGTACGCCTACGAGTCGTTCTCGACGCCGGAGGAGATCGAGGCGCGGCACCGGGCGGCGGGGCGCGACCCCAAGCTCGGGTACGACGGGTTCGACCGGGCCCTGTCGGAGGAGCAGAAGGCCGCGTACCGCGCCGAGGGTCGTGAGCCGGTGCTGCGCCTGCGGATGCCGGACGAGGACGTGACGTTCGCCGACCTGATCCGCGGCGAGGTGACGTTCCGGGCAGGTTCGGTGCCCGACTACGTGATCGTCCGGGCGAACGGCTTCCCGCTGTACCCGCTGGTCAACCCGGTGGACGACGCGCTGATGGGCATCACCCACGTGCTCCGCGGGGAGGACCTGCTGGCCTCCACCCCCCGGCAGGTGGTCCTCTACCGGGCGCTGCTCGACCTCGGCATCGCGACGGTGATGCCGCAGTTCGGCCACCTGCCGTACGTGATGGGCGAGGGCAACCGCAAGCTGTCGAAGCGTGACCCCGAGTCGAACCTCTTCCTGCACCGGGAGCGCGGGTTCACCCCCGAGGGCCTCCTCAACTACCTGGCGCTGCTCGGCTGGTCCATCTCTCCGGACCACGACGTGTTCAGCGTGCCGGAGATGGTCGAGGCCTTCGACATCGCGAACGTCAACCCGAACCCCGCTCGGTTCGACCTGAAGAAGGCCGAGGCGATCAACGCCTCGCACGTGCGCCTGCTGGAGCCCGAGGACTTCCGCGACCGGCTGGTGCCGTACCTGCACGCCGCCGGGCTGGTGGCGGGGGCGAGCTTCGCCGAGCTGCCCGCGGACCAGCAGGGCGTGCTGACCGCCGCGGCGCCGCTGGTGCAGACCCGCATGACGCTCCTCGGCGAGGCCGTCGGCATGCTGGGCTTCCTCTTCGTCGCGGACGACGCGGTGGTGGTGGAGGACGACGCTCGCGGTGGGCTCAAGGACGACGCGGCGACGATCCTGGACGCCGCGACCGCGGCGCTGCAGCAGCTGGGGGCCGACGGGTTCACGACGGCCGCCACGCAGGATGCGCTGCAGGCGGCGCTGATCGACGGTCTCGGGCTCAAGCCCCGGCTGGCCTACACGCCGCTGCGGGTCGCGCTGACCGGTCGGCGGGTGTCGCCGCCGCTGTTCGAGTCGATGGAGATCCTCGGCCGCGACGCCACGCTGGCGCGTCTGGCCGCGCTGCGGGCGGCGCTGTGACGGCTGTCGCGCCGCGCGCGGGCGCACGGCTGGACGGCGTGCTGTTCGACATCGACGACACCCTGGTGGACACCCGCGGCGCGTTCCGCGCCGCGTTCCAGGTGATCGCCCACCGCTACCTGCCCGACCTGCCGCCCGAACGGCTGCCGGAGGTGCTGGCGACCTGGCGGGCCGACGCCAGCGGTCACTACCGGGCGTACACCCGCGGGGAGACCGGTCACCGCGAGCAGCGCATGGCGCGGGCGAACGAGCTGCACGCGCTGTTCGGCGGCCCGGAGCTGGACGACGCCGCCTTCGAGGCCTGGGACCAGGTGTTCGAGGGCGGCTTCACCGCGGCCTGGGCCGCCCACCCGGAGGCGTCCACGGTGATCGACCACCTGCTGGCGGCGGGACTGCAGGTCGGCGCCCTGTCGAACGCGCACGTCGCCTACCAGACCGACAAGCTGGCGCGGACGGGCTTCCTCGACCGGGTCCCGATGCTGGTGGGGATCGACACGCTCGGCGTCGGGAAGCCGGACCCGTCGGTGTTCCTCGAGGCCTGCAGGCTGCTCGGCACCGAGCCCGCACGCACCGCCTACGTGGGCGACGAGCTCGACGTCGACGCGGTGGCGGCTGCCGAGGCGGGCCTGCTCGGCGTCTGGGTGGACCGCCCGGGTGGGCGGCGCGTCCCGGTGTCCGAGCAGCAGATCGTCGACGCGGACGTGCTGGTGATCCACAGCCTTGCGGAGCTGCCCGAGGCGCTCGGCGTCTGAGCGGACCGGTCAGCGGCGGGGCAACGGCGGGGCCGCCGCCGGTCAGCGACCGGGCAGCGGGTCCAGCAGCTCGAGCACCTCGTCGTGCAGGCGTCCGTTGGTCACCAGCGCGGAGCCGCCGAGCGGACCCGGCACGCCCCGCACGGAGGTGAACCGGCCGCCCGCCTCGGTGACGATCGGCACCAGGGCCGCCATGTCGTGCAGCGCGAGCTCCGGCTCCGCCGAGACGTCCACGGCGCCCTCCGCGACGAGCACGTGCGACCAGAAGTCGCCGTAGGCACGGGTGCGCCACACCTTCCGGGTCAGGTCGAGGAACGCCGGCAGCCGGCCGTGCTCCTCCCAGCCCGAGAGGCTGGAGTAGGAGAGCGAGGCGTCGGAGAGCCGGTCGACGGCGGAGACGTGGATCTGCCGCGCGGCGGCGAGCGACCGTCCAGTCCAGGCTCCCGAGCCGGTGGCCGCCCACCAGCGCCGGTTCAGGGCGGGGGCGCTGACCACGCCCAGCACCACGTCGTCGCCCTCCATCAGCGCGAGCAGCGTCGCCCACACCGGGACACCCCGCACGAAGTTCTTGGTGCCGTCGATCGGGTCCACCACCCAGCGCCGCGGCCCGTGGCCGGTGTCCGCCAGCTCCTCGCCGTGCACGGCGTCCCGGGGCCGCGTCCGCGACAGCTGGGAGCGGACCAGCTCCTCCGCCGAGCGGTCCGCGTCCGTGACCGGCGTCAGGTCGGGCTTCGTCTCGACGTGCAGGTCCTGGGCGCGGAACCGCTCCATGGTCAGCGCGTCCACCTGGTCGGCGATCACGTGGGCCAGTCGCAGGTCGTCGTCGTACCCGGGGCGCGAGCCCATCGTGGAGTCCCTCCGGTCGGCGGCGCCGGTCGGCCGCGTCGCCGTCACGCTAGCGCGCCGGGTGGCAGGCCCAGGGCGCCGGTCCGGCGCGGCGCGTCAGCGTTCGGTGCGGTCGTCCGGTTCGGCGGTGCCCGTGCGCGCCGCGAGCAGGCGGCGGAACGAGTCGAGCCGCGCTGCGCGAGCCGCACGTGCGACGTCGTCCGGCGCGGCGGACACCCAGTCGTCCAGCGCGCAGTCCGGGGCGTCGCCGGCGTGCGTGCACCCGCGCGGGCACGCCTCGGCGACCTCGGCCAGGTCGGCGAACGCCGCGAGCAGGTGGGCCGGTTCCACGTGGGCGAGGCCGAACGAGCGCACCCCGGGCGTGTCGACCACCCACGTGACGGGCCCGTCGCCCGGGACCCGCAGCGCGATCGCCGAGGAGGAGGTGTGCCGGCCGCGTCCCGTGGTGTCGTTCACCGCGCCCGTCGCGCGGTACGCCCCGGGCACCAGGGCGTTCACCAGCGTGGACTTGCCCACGCCCGAGTGGCCGACGAGCACCGACACCTTGCCCGCGAGCACCGCGCGGACGTCCTCGAGGCCGGACACCAGCCGGTCGCCGTCCATGCCGGTCACCAGCACCCGGACGCCCACGGGCGTGTACATCGCGCTGAGGGGAGCCGGGTCGGCCAGGTCGGCCTTCGTCAGCATCAGCACCGCCGACATGCCGGCGTCGTACGCCGCCACCACGCACCGGTCGATCATCCGCGGGCGGGGTTCGGGGTCGGCGAGCGCCGTGACGATCACCAGCTGGTCCGCGTTCGCGACGATGACCCGCTCGACGGGGTCGGTGTCGTCCGCCGTCCGGCGCAGCACCGTCCGGCGCTCCCCGATGCGCACGATGCGGGCCAGCGTGCCCGCGTCGCCGGACGTGTCGCCGACGACGTCGACCAGGTCGCCCGGCACCACGCGCTCGCGGCCGAGCTCGCGTGCCTTCATCGCCACCACGTGCTGCTCGTCAGGACCACCCAGGTCGACCAGCACCGCGTACCGGCCGCGGTCCACGCCGGTGACCATGCCGACCCGTGCGTCGGCGTGCTCGGGCCGCTGCTTGGTCCGCGGCCGAGAGCCGCGGCCGGGGCGTACCCGGACGTCCGACTCGTCGTACCGCCGCGCCGCCATCAGGCAGGCGTCCCGTTCCCGGCCAGCATCGCGGTCCACATCCCGACGAAGTCGGGGATCGTCTTGGCGGTGGTCGCGACGTCGTCCACGTCGACCCCCGGGACTGCCAGCCCGATCAGCGCACCCGCGGTCGCCATCCGGTGGTCGGCGTAGCTGTGCCAGGCCCCGCCCGTCAGCGGGCGCGGGGTGATGACCAGTCCGTCCGACGTCTGCTCGGCCCGTCCGCCGAGGCCCGTGATCTCGGCGGCCAGCGCTGCCAGGCGGTCGGTCTCGTGACCGCGCATGTGCCCGATCCCGCGCAGCCGCGTGGGGGAGTCGGCGAGGACCGCCAGCGCGGCCACCGTCGTGGCGAGCTCGGACGCCGCACGCAGGTCGAGGTCGACCCCGTGCACGGCACCCGTGCCGCCGACCGTCAGCACGTCGCCCACGAGCGTCGCGGTGCCGCCCATGCTCGTCAGGATGTCCGGCAGCAGGGCTCCGGGCTGGGTGGTGGTCGCCGGCCAGCCGGGCACGGACACCGTCCCGCCGGTCACCAGCGCGGCGGCCAGGAACGGTGCGGCGTTCGACAGGTCCGGCTCGACCCGGACGTCCCGACCCTCGATCGTTCCCGGCAGCACCTGCCAGATCGCCGGCCGGGAGTCGTCGACGCGCACGCCCGCGGCGCGCAGCACCTCGACCGTCATCTCGATGTGCGGCAGGGACGGCAGCGTCGGTCCGGTGTGCCGGACCGTCAGCCCGTCCCGGTAGCGCGCGCCGGCCAGCAGCAGCCCGGAGACGAACTGGCTGGAGCCGCTGGCGTCGACGTCCACCTGACCGCCGTCCACCGCTCCGTGGCCCCGCACCGTGAACGGGAGCCGGCCGGGCTCGCCCTGCTGCTCGACGTGCACGCCGAGCGCCCGCAGGGCGTCCAGCACGGGACCCATCGGCCGCACGCGCGCCTGCGCGTCACCGTCGAAGTGCACGGCTCCGTCGGCCAGCGCGGCAACGGGCGGCAGGAACCGCATCACCGTGCCGGCCAGCCCGCACTCCACCGTCACACCCCCCAGGACGGGCCCGGGGTCCACCAGCCAGTCGCCGTCCTCCTCGACCACCCGGCTGCCCAGGGCACCGAGCGCCGCCGCCATCAGGCGGGTGTCGCGGGACTGCAGCACACCGTGCAGGCGGCTCGGCCCGGAGGCGAGCGCCGCGAGGACCAGGTACCGGTTGGACAAGGACTTCGAGCCGGGCACCTCGACGACCGCGTCGAGCGGACCGACGGCGGAGGGTGCTGGCCAGGGTGCTGGCCGAGGCGCTGGCCGGAGGGCGTCGGTCATGGCTGCAGGGTACCGGCGGGGTCGTCCACCTCAGCGGCCGGTCCGCGCCGCCCGTCAGTCGTCGGCCGTCGCCTCGCGCACCGCGTCCTTGACTGCTGCGCGGGTGTCCCAGGCGTTCTGCCAGCGCCACGCCAGCCCCGGTCGGCCTTCGTGGTCCGCCGCCGCCAGCAGCGCACCGCCGGTGGCGGACACCGCGGACCAGAACCGGCGTCGCCGCACGGCACGCGCGCTCGGCTGGTCGAGGGTCGCGACCGTCACGCCGCGGCCCGCCGGCGCGTTGACCAGGGCGACCGGTGCCGCGAGCGCGGCCAGCGCCAGCGCGGAGGTCCGCGGGGCACGTCCGGTGGCCAGCATCCCGCCGGCGACCAGCATCGCGGCTCCGTGCAGCCGCACCGCGGTGGTCAGCTGCCGGTCGCTGAGCTCACGGCCGAGCGCCTGGTCGAGCACGGCCTGCACGTCCACGCCGTAGCGGTCGTCGAGCACGCGCTCGGCGCCGCTCAGGTGCGCGTACCGCGCCAGGCGTGCTCGCAGCGCCGTGACACCCTCGCGCGCCGCGGCCGCGTGGGAGGAGGGATGCCGCACGGCGTCGAGGCCCTCGACCAGGAACCACGAGGCGAACATCGGACGGGCGACGCGGCGCAGCAGCACGGCAGACCTCCTCGGGACCGCGCACCGACGCCGGTGCGTACGCCCACGCTAGCGCCGGGGGAATGACCCCGCCGGGCGCCGGTGTTGCAGCAACCATGACCTGTGTGCTCGACCGCCCCCGTGCGGCAGACCGCTCCACGGACGAGGTGCTCGGCATCCCACCGGTCGCGACGACGGCCGTGTGGGCCCCGTACTCGGCGGACGTCCAGGTGCGACGGCTAGGCTCGGCGCCGATGAGCGACGACACCACGCGGGCCCCCCAGGGCGAGGGCGACTCCGCGCGCGCCGAGCGGTTCGAGGCCGAGGCTCTGGTCTACCTCGACCAGATGTACGGCGCTGCCCTGCGGATGACGCGCAACCCTGCGGACGCCGAGGACCTGGTGCAGGAGACGTTCGCCAAGGCGTTCGCCGCGTTCCACCAGTACCGTCCCGGGACCAACCTCAAGGCGTGGCTGTACCGCATCCTCACCAACACCTACATCAACTCGTACCGCAAGAAGCAGCGGGAGCCGCAGCAGTCCCACGCCGAGGAGGTCGAGGACTGGCAGCTGGCGCGCGCGGAGTCGCACACGTCGACCGGGCTGCGCTCGGCCGAGGCCGAGGCCCTCGACCACCTGCCCGACTCGGACGTGAAGGACGCCCTCCAGCGCCTGCCCGAGGACTTCCGGATGGCCGTGTACTACGCGGACGTCGAGGGCTTCGCGTACAAGGAGATCGCCGAGATCATGGGCACTCCCATCGGAACAGTGATGTCCCGGCTGCACCGTGGCCGGGCACAGCTGCGGGAGCTGCTGCACGACTACGCCCGCGACCGCGGGCTGGTGCCGAGCGGCCCCGCCGCACCGGAGGCATGACGATGACGCACCTGCAGCCGGACGACGAGGCCCGGCCCGAGCTCGGTCAGCACACGCACGCCGAGGACGACCCCTGCGCGGCGGCCGTCGAGCGCCTCTGGTCGTACGTCGACCACGAGCTCGACGTCAGCGAGGCCGACGAGCTGCGCGAGCACCTCGCCGAGTGCACGCCGTGCCTCGAGGAGTACGGGATCGACGTGGTGCTCAAGACGGTCGTGCGTCGCGGCTGCCAGGAGTCGGCGCCGGAGACGCTGCGCGTCCGGATCCACCAGACGCTGCTGCGCGGCGGGGCCGAGCCGCAGGCCTGACGGCACCGCCTGACGCTCCAGCGCCGCAGCGCTGCCGCGCCCCTGGTCCGCGGACGGTCAGCGGGAGCACAGACGACGAAGGCCCCGACCGGACGGTCGGGGCCTCGCGTGCATCACGGCTCAGGCGTTGGGGCGCTTGCCGTGGTTGGCGGCGCTGCCGGCGCGGGACTTGCGCTTGCGACCACGCTTGCTCATCGGGTTCTCTCCTCGGCTGGGGGTACGGCTGCGGCGCACGGCGGTGCGCGACGTCGTCGTCCATGGTCCCACACCGGACGAGGAGGCTCGTTCGCGGCGAGGGTGGGGTACCTGCGCCGGCGGCGGAGGCTCAAGTCGGCGAGCCCGCCAGCCGATGACCGCAGGGTGAGCGCGCAGATCCAGTCCGTCATCCCGTTCCTGCACGCGCTGGCCAGCACGGGCGGCTCCGACCTGCACTGCAAGGTCGGCTCGGCGCCGCGCGTGCGCGTCGACGGCCGGCTGCGCAAGCTGCAGGCGCCCGAGCTCACCCCCGCGGACACCGAGCGGATGCTCGAGGAGGTGCTGCCGGACGACCTCGTCGAGGTGTTCCGGCGCTCCCGCGAGGCCGACTTCGCCTACTCCCTGCCCGGCGTAGGGCGGTTCCGCGTCAACGCCTACCAGGCTCGCGGTGCGTACGGGCTCGTCTTCCGGCGGGTCGCAGTCGGGGCCCAGTCGCTGAGCGAGCTGGGGCTGCCCGAGGTGGTGGGGGAGCTCGCGCTCGAGCCTCGCGGCCTGGTGCTGGTGACCGGCCCGACGGGCTCCGGCAAGACGACGACGCTGGCGTCGATGGTCGACCTGGTGAACTCGTACCGCGAGGTGAACATCATCACCATCGAGGACCCGATCGAGATCCTGCACTCGGACAAGAAGGCGATCGTCTCCCAGCGTGAGGTGCGCCAGGACACGGCCGACTTCGCGGTGGCGCTGCGCGCCGCGATGCGGCAGGACCCCGACGTGATCCTGGTGGGCGAGATGCGCGACCAGGAGACGGTCCGCGCCGCCCTGTCCGCCGCGGAGACCGGCCACCTCGTCATGTCGACGCTGCACACCATCGACGCGCCGGAGACGATCAACCGGATCGTCGACTTCTTCCCGCCGCACGAGCAGAAGCAGATCCGCATCGCCTTGTCCCAGTCCCTGCGCGGGATCGTCTCTCAGCGGCTCGTCCGCAAGGCGGACGGCACCGGCCGGCGTCCTGCCGTCGAGGTGATGGTGAACACCGGCCGCACGGCCGAGGCGATCGTCGAGCCTCTGGACAACCCGCCGCTGATCGATCTGATCCGCGACGGTGAGTTCTACAAGATGCAGACCTTCGACCGGCACCTGTTCAGCCTGGTCCGTGACGACGTCATCACCTACGAGGAGGCGCTCGCGGCCTCGTCGAACCCGCACGACCTCACGGTGGAGCTCAAGGCCGCCGGCGTCGTCGTCTGACCGCGCGTTCGCCCCTCGGATCGCGCACGTAGCTCGCACGGAGCCCGCACCCTCGGCCGCAGCACGGCCCGGTGCGGGCTCTCGCGTCCCCGGCACCTCACGCGGCCCTTGTCCCGCCGCAAGACGCGATATATCGTGAGCCTCGACGAGATATATCGCGAGGCTGAGGAGGGGTCATGCCCACGGAGTCCTGGGTGGTCGACGGGCCGCGCGTGATCGAGCTGGAGCAGGTCACCGCCGTCCGGGTCGGGCTGGTGGCGGGACGGGTCGACGTCGTCGCGCACGACGAGCCGGGCGTGCGGCTCGAGGTGCACTCCGTCGACGGCCGTCCGCTCGAGGTGACGCTGTCCGACGGCGAGCTGCGCGTCGGGTACGCGTTCACGCTCGGCGGCTGGGAGGGGTTCCTGGAGACGGTGCGGAACTTCCGTGGCCGGGACCGGGCCGACGTGCACGTGGCGGTCCCGCGGGAGATCGCGGTGCGCCTGGGCACGGTGAGCGCCGACGGCCTGCTCGCGGGCGTGCAGCAGGACTGCGCGGTCTCGACGGTGTCCGGGTCGGTCGTCGTGGACGGCACGCGCGGGCGGCTGAGCGCCAACGCGGTGTCCGGCGAGATCGCCGTGCGGGACCACCGTGGCGACCTGCGGATCACCAGCGTGTCCGGCGACGTGGCGGCGTCCGGCCAGCTCGTCGTGGTGCAGGGGACGACGGTGTCCGGCGCCCTGACGCTCGACACCGCCGCCGAGGCGTCGTCGTTCACCGTCAGCTCGGTCTCGGGCGACGTCACCGTCCGGCTGCCGCTCGACAAGGGGCTGCGGGCGACGGCGCACACCGTCTCGGGACGGCTGGTGGTGGACGGGCAGGAGTACAAGGGCACGTCGCCGGGCCAGAAGTCCGTGGACCTCAGCTCCGGCGACGGCAGCTGCTACCTGACGGCCAACACGGTGTCCGGGCACGTCACCGTGCTGCGCGGCGTCGCGGCCACCGCATGATGGCCTCGGTGTTCGCCCACGGTCAGCTGCGCCTGTACCTGCTCGCGCTGCTCGAGGACGGTCCCCGGCACGGGTACGAGCTGATCACGGCGCTCTCGGACCGGTTCGGCGGCACGTACCGACCGAGCGCGGGCACGGTGTACCCGCGGCTCGCCCGGCTCGAGGAGGAGGGGCTCGTCGTGCGGACGGACGAGGGTCGCAAGACGACCTACGCGCTGACGCCGGCGGGCCGCGCCGAGCTCGAGGACCGTCGCGACGACCTCGCGGACCTGGAGGCCGGCATCGCCGAGACGGTCCGCGACCGGGCCGTGCAGCTGCGGGACGACGTGCGGGACGCGATGCGGGGGCTGCGCGCGGACCTCGCATCGGCCGCCCAGCAGGCCCGTGCCCACGCGGTGCCGGCGCCGCCGGCCCCTGCCGACGAGGCGCGGACGGCGTCGCACGTCAACCGGATGGAGGCCGACGCCCTGGTGCGGCGGTTCGCCGACGAGCTGCGTGCGGACCTGCGGCGAGCGGACGCGGGACCGGGGGTGGCCCCGCTGACCGTGGACACCGTCGGGACGGTGCTCGACCAGGCGCTGCGGGCGGTGCGGGGCACGCTGCCGCGCTAGCAGGAGCGGTCAGGCGTCGTCCGGCAGCCCGAGCCAGGTGTGCCAGCCGGTGTGCAGCACCAGCCATGCGATCAGCCCGTACCCGGCCTGGCCGGGCAGCTGCCCGTCGCCCGCGGCGAGGTCCGCCAGCCACTGGTCGTGGGCGACCAGCGGGGTGTACGTGTCGACGTACGGCACGCGCCGCCGCCCCGCCACGTCGGCGTAGGCCGCGGACAGCTCGGCGAGGTGCTGCGCCTGGTCGGGTGAGCCGGGCGGCGGTCCGACGACGAAGGCGGGGACGCGGCGCTGCTCGGCGACGTCGAGGATGTTGGCCAGGTTCAGCCGGCTGCGCGCCAACGAGAGGCCGGCGTCCGCATCCGCCCGTCCCAGCGCGACCACCAGCCGGTTGTCCGCCTCGGGGACCCAGCGACGGGACGCCTCGAGGTCCCACCGGGCGCCGAGCTGGGTGGTGTTCTCGCCCGGCACCGCGAGGGTCAGCACGGCCAGTGGTCCGGGGGTGCTGGTGCGGGCCGCGACGCGTCCCACCCATCCGAGCGCCCGTGGGTCACCTGCGCCTGCCGCGAGCTCGTCCCCGACCACCACCAGCCTGACCGGCAGGTCAGCCACGCCCCTCACCGCCTCCCGTGCGCCGACCGGCGCGCCGCACGGGGGCCAGTCTGGCAGCGCCCGGCCGCCAGCCCGGGGAGGCGGCGGCCGGGTCGCGCGTCAGCGGGCGAACGCCTCGGCGATCAGCTCGGTCTGCTGCACCGCGTGCTTCTTCGCGGAGCCCGTCGCGGTGGCGGCCGACTCGGCACGCGACACGACGCGGAGCTGGCGGCCCAGCACCGGAGGCACGTGCAGCGACAGGTAGGACCACGCGCCCTGGTTCCGCGGCTCGTCCTGCACCCAGACCAGCTCCGCGTCCCCGTACGGCGCCAGCGCCTCACGCGCCGCCTCGGCGTCGAAGGGGTACAGCTGCTCGAGGCGGACGATCGCCGTGTGCCGGTCTCCCGAGGACACCCGGTGCGCCAGCAGGTCCCAGTAGACCTTGCCGCTGCACAGCAGCACGCGCGTCACCTGGTCGGCCTGCGCGGCGGCGAGCTCGTCGCCGATCACCGGGCGGAAGGTGCCGGACGTGAAGTCCGCCACGTCGGAGGTCGCCGACTTCAGCCGCAGCATCGACTTCGGGGTGAAGACGACGAGCGGCCGGCGCGGCCGGTCGTAGGCCTGCCGGCGCAGCAGGTGGAAGTACGACGCCGGGGTCGACGGCTGCGCGATCGTCATGTTGTCCTCGGCGGCGAGCTGCAGGAACCGCTCGATCCGCGCCGACGAGTGGTCCGGCCCCTGGCCCTCGTACCCGTGGGGGAGGAGCAGCGTGACGGACGACTGCTGCGCCCACTTCTGGCCGGCCGAGCTGACGAACTCGTCGAGAATCGTCTGCGCCCCGTTGACGAAGTCGCCGAACTGGGCCTCCCACACCACGAGGGCGTCGGGACGCTCGACGGAGTAGCCGTACTCGAACCCGAGCGCGGCGTACTCGGACAGCGACGAGTCGTACGTCCAGAACTTCGCCTGGTTGGCCGACAGGTAGCTCAGCGGCGTCCACTCGGCGCCCGTCTCACGGTCGTGCAGCACCGCGTGCCGCTGGGCGAACGTGCCGCGCCGGCTGTCCTGACCGGCGAGCCGCACGGGCGTGCCCTCGACCAGCAGCGAGCCGAACGCGAGCAGCTCGCCGAACGCCCAGTCGATGCCGCCCTCGCGGCTCATCGCCTCGCGACGGGTGAGCAGGGTCGCCAGCTTGGGGTGCACGGTGAAGCCCTCGGGGGCCTGCACGTGCGCGGCGCCGATGCGCTCCAGCACCTCCGCCGGCACAGCGGTGCGCCAGCCGACCATCACGCCGGCGTCCTCGTGCTGCGCCTCCGGACGCTCCAGCCCGGCGACCGTCTCCGGTGCCTTCGTCGGCGTCCAGCCGTCCTCGCGCGTCTCTGCGAACACCCGCTCCAGCTGCGACTGGTAGTCGCGCAGCGCGTGCTCCGCCTCCTCGAGCGTGATGTCGCCCCGCCCGACCAGCGTCTCGGTGTAGAGCTTGCGCACGGAGCGCTTGGCCTCGATCAGGTTGTACATCAGCGGCTGGGTCATCGACGGGTCGTCGCCCTCGTTGTGGCCGCGGCGGCGGTAGCACAGCATGTCGACCACGACGTCGCGGTCGAACTGCTCGCGGTACTCGAAGGCGAGCTCGGCGACGCGCACCACGGCCTCCGGGTCGTCCCCGTTGACGTGGAACACCGGCACCTGCAGGCCCTTGACCACGTCGGTCGCGTACTGCGAGGACCGGGACGACGAGGGGCCCGTGGTGAAACCGACCTGGTTGTTGATGACCACGTGGATTGTGCCGCCGGTGCGGTAGCCGCGCAGCTGCGACAGGTTCAGCGTCTCGAAGACGACGCCCTGACCGGCGAACGCGGCGTCGCCGTGCACCAGGATCGGCAGCACGGAGAAGCCGTCGCCGCCCAGGTCGATGCGGTCCTGCTTGGCCCGCACGATGCCCTCGAGCACCGGGTCGACGGCCTCCAGGTGCGACGGGTTGGCCGCCAGGTGCACCCGCGTGGTCGCGCCCGACTCGGCGGTGAACCGACCCTCGGTGCCGAGGTGGTACTTCACGTCGCCGGAGCCCTGGACGCTCTTCGGGTCCTGGTTGCCCTCGAACTCGCTGAAGATCTGCCCGTACGACTTGCCGGCGATGTTGGCCAGCACGTTGAGCCGACCGCGGTGCGCCATGCCGATGCCGACCTCGTCGAGGCCCGCGTCCGCCGCCTTCGAGAGGATCGCGTCCAGCAGCGGGATCAGCGACTCGCCACCCTCCAGCGAGAACCGCTTCTGGCCGACGTACTTGGTCTGCAGGAAGGTCTCGAACGCCTCCGCCGCGTTCAGCCGCCGCAGGATGCGCAGCTGGTCCTCACGGGGCGTCCGGGCGTAGCCGGACTCCAGCCGCTCCTGCAGCCACCGCCGCTGCCGCGGGTCCTGCAGGTGCATGTACTCGACGCCCACCGTGCGGCAGTACGAGTCGCGCAGCAGGCCGAGGATCTCCCGCAGGGTGGCCCGGGACTTGCCGGTGAAGCCACCGGTGGGGAACGTGCGGTCGAGGTCCCACAGCGTCAGGCCGTGGTTCTGCACGTCCAGGTCGGGATGCTTCCGCAGGCGGAAGGCGAGCGGGTCGGTGTCCGCCATCAGATGCCCGCGCGAGCGGTAGGCGTGGATCAGCTCGGCGATGCGCGCCGGCTTGATCGCCTCGTCGTCCGGGTCGGCCGTGTTGTCCCGCACCCAGCGCACCGGCTCGTAGGGCACGCGCAGCGACGTGAAGATCCGGTCGTAGAAGCCGTCCTGACCGGTCAGCTTCTCCGCGATGATCCGCAGGAAGTCGCCGGACTGGGCGCCCTGGATGATCCGGTGGTCGTACGTCGACGTCAGCGTGAGCACCTTGGAGATGCCCATCTGGTTCAGCCGCTCGACGGACGTGCCGGCGAACTCGGCCGGGTAGTCCATCGCACCGACGCCGACGATGGTGCCCTGGCCCTGCATCAGGCGGGGCACGGAGTGCACCGTCCCGATCGTGCCGGGGTTGGTCAGCGACACCGTGGTCCCGGCGAAGTCGTCCACCCCGAGCTTGTTCTGCCGGGCTCGGCGGACCACGTCCTCGTAGGCGGCCCAGAACTGGGCGAAGTCGAGCGTGTCCGCCTTCTTCACCGACGGCACCAGCAGCTGCCGCGTCCCGTCCGGCTTGGACAAGTCGATGGCGATGCCGAGGTTGACGTGGGCCGGCGTCAGCACCGCCGGCTTGCCGTCCTGCTGCGTGTACGACGAGTTCATCGCCGGCATCTGCGTCAGCGCCTCGACCATCGCGAAGCCGATGAGGTGCGTGAACGACACCTTGCCGCCGCGGCCGCGGGCGAGGTGGTTGTTGACGACGATGCGGTTGTCCACCATCAGCGTGGCCGGGACGGCACGAACGCTGGTGGCGGTGGGGACCTCCAGCGAGGACTCCATGTTGGTCACCACGCGGGCCGCGGGGCCGCGCAGCTTCTGCACCTCGTCGGCGGCCTGGTCCTGCTCGGTGTGCTCGTGGCCGAGGGCCGCGGCCGCTGCGTACGGCGCGGTGGCGGGCAGGGCGCGGGCGACGGGGACGGGACCGGTCGGCAGCAGCTTCGCCTGGCCGCCGACGCCGTCGCCGGACGGGCGGGGAGCGGCGGCGGGGGCCGGGGCCGGGGGGACGGGCGCGGGGGCCGTCGGCGCGCCGTCGGACGGGGAGGCGGTCGGCTCGTTGCCGCCGGCGGCCTCGGACCCCGGCGCGAGCGGCCGGTACCCCTCGAAGAAGTCCCACCAGGCGGGGTCGACCGTGCTGGGGTCGCGGAGGTACTGCTCGTACAGCTCGTCCACGAGCCATTCGTTGGCGCCGAAGTCGGCGCGCCTCGAATCGATCTCGGCCTTCTGCGCCACGCGAAACTCGCCCACTTCCGCTGCGGCCAGTCGACCGCGTCGTTGACTGATCTGTTGATCACAACACTACGGCCTGAGGGTCTTAGGTCCCGCCTCGGGCGCCGGTCCAGGTGCCGATCCGCACACCGTCTTCACCCGCTCCGACCGACGTGCTGCCCGAACGTGAATGAGCAGGTCAAGACCGGGCAAGCGGTCGGTTCGCAGGCCCTCAACGGCCGGTGCGCTACGGCTCCGGGACGCGCGGCACGGCGCCGGTACCCGGGGCGGGGCGTCCCGGCAGGGTGACCCGCATCGTGCACCCCGAGGGCGTGTCGGCCACCTCGATCGCACCCCCGTGCAGCTGCACCGCCCAACGGACGATCGCCAGGCCGAGGCCGGTCCCGCCCGTGGAGCCCTGGCCGGTGACGGCAGGGGAGTTGCCGCGCACGAACCGCTCGAACACGTGCGCCCGCTGGTCCACCGCGATGCCGGGACCGTTGTCCACCACGTCGATCTGCACGTCGCGTCCGGACCGCCGTCCCACCAGCCGCACCACGTCACCTGTGGGGGATGCCCGCACCGCGTTGTGCAGCAGGTTGGCCACCACCTGGTGGAGCCGCTCCGGGTCGGCGGGGACGGTCAGCCCCGGCGGTGTCACGGACACCTCGAACCGGACCTGGCGCGCAGCCGCGACGAGGGCGGACCCGTCGGCGGCCTCCTGGAGGAAGTCCGCCAGCCGCACCTCCTCGAGGTCGAGCGCCGCGTCCCCGGCCTCGAGGCGGGACAGGTCGAGGAGGTAGGTGACCAGCCTGCCGAGGCGTTCGGTCTGGGACAGCGCGGCGGCCAGCGTCGCCTCGTCCGGCTCGCTGATCCCGTCCACCATGTTCTCCAGCTGCGCGCGCAGCGCCGCCACCGGCGTGCGCAGCTCGTGCGAGACGTTGGCCACCAGCTCGCGCCGGAAGCTGTCCGACTGCTCGAGGTCGTCGGCCATCGTGTTGAAGGCCGCAGCGAGCTGACCGACCTCGTCGTGGCTGGAGGCGTGCACCCGCTGCGTGTAGTCGCCGGCCGCCATCGCCTGCGCCGCCGCGGTCATCTCCCGCAGCGGAGAGGTCATCCCGCGTGCCAGGAGCTGGGTCAGCACCAGGGAGAGCACGATCGCCAGCGGCAGCGTGCGGGTCGGTCCCAGGTGCCGGTACAGCCCGATCCAGGTGATGAACGCGGCCAGGGTGACCGTCGCCGCCACCAGCACGCCCAGCTTGATCTTGATCGACGTGACCCGGTCCAGCGGGCGGATGTCGGGCAGCCGGTCACCGATGGGCCGCCGGTGCCGCGCCACCGGACCCGCGTCCCGGTCGTCGCCCGCGTCCTGGCCGTGGACGAAGTCCCACCACGGCGCGCGCGCCGGCTGCCCACCCGGGGTGGGACCGGGGTCGGTGGTGCGGTCCGCCGTCACGTGCCTGCCGGCGCGGCGTGCTCGGCCGGGGTCGTGGGCTCGGCGGGCTCGAAGGCGTAGCCCACGCCGTGCACGGTGCGGACCAGGTCGGGGCCGAGCTTGCGGCGCAACGCCTTGATGTGGGAGTCGACGGTGCGCGTCCCGCTGGCGTCCACCCAGTCCCACACCTCGGCGAGGAGACGCTCGCGGCTCAGCACGGTGCGCGGCCGGGTGGCCAGCGCGACGAGCAGGTCGAACTCGGTCGGCGTCAGGTGCACCTCGTCGGCACCACGCAGCACCCGTCGCTGCGCGCGGTCGACCGTCACGTCGCCCACGACCAGCGGGGGCTCCGGCTGGTGCACGGCGCTCAGCTCGGCCGCCTGCGACGCCCGCTGCTGCCGGCGCAGCAGCGCCTTGGTGCGTGCGACCAGCTCGCGCATCGAGAACGGCTTGGTCATGTAGTCGTCCGCCCCGACGCCGAGCCCGACGAGCATGTCCGTCTCGTCGTCGCGGGCGGTGAGCATGAGCACGGGGACGGGTCGCTCCGCCTGGATCCGCCGGCACACCTCCAGGCCGTCGATGCCCGGCAGCATCACGTCGAGCAGCACCACGTCGGGGTGCAGCCGCGCCGCCGTGTCGACCGCGAGCAGCCCGTCGCCGACGGCGTGCACCTGCCATCCCTCGGCCGAGAGCCGGTGCACGATCGCCTGCGCGATGGCCGGTTCGTCCTCCACGACGAGGACGGTCGTCGACCCGCCCGGCCCGGCGGGTCCTTGCGAGAGCGCCATGGGGTCAGCGTGGCACAGGCGCCTGTCGTCGGCCGGTGCACGCGCAGGGGCCCTGCGGGTGCACGCCCTGGGGGCCCGCCGCCTGCACGCGAGCGGACCCCGCCGGGCCGCCGTCGGCCGTCCGGGGTGTGACCTTCGTCCCACCGCACCTGCGTGTCGTGCTGGGCGACGGCCGTTCGCGCGCGGGATCGACGTCGGACGTCCGTCCAGGGGGCTTGGAACGGTGGGGGCCACCCCGTTATGGTTTCGTGACCGCGACGCCCGGGCCTGATGGCCGGCCCCTTCGCGGTCTCGTCCCGGGTCGTGCCAGAGCAGGAGGTGTCGTGGGTTCGCACCGTGCAGAGCCGGCGACCCGGACGCTGCCTCGTGCCGCACGTGTGCACCACGGTGCGACCGGTCGCGACCACGCCGTCCCGGCACCGGTGAGCAGCGCACCTGCCGCCACCTCCGGACGGCGGCGCCGTGGAGCGACCCGCGCCTTCGGACGGGTCGGCGTGCTCGGCGCCCTCGTCGCGGTGACCGTCGTGGTGCCCGTCACCCAGGGCGCGCTCGCCGATGCCGGCTCGGGCTACGCGACCGTGTCCGACGCCGCGCTGCCGTCGACCGTCCAGGCCCTGACCTCGACGCCCGCCACCCAGCTGCCGCCCGCCTCCCTGGTCACGGCCGATGCCGCCCTCTCGCTGCGTTCCGCCGCAGCGGTGTCCCGTTCCGCCGACCGCAGCCCGCTGCCGGACTGCGACGGGCAGCCGCATCCCGGGGGCGAGAACGGCGCGATCCCGGACGCCTGGCTGTGCACGCTGTTCGACGGCCACACGCGCCTGCGTGCCGACGCGGCCGTCGCCCTGGCCCAGATGAACGAGGCGTTCGTCCAGCGGTTCGGCGCCGATCTGTGCCTGTCATCCGGCTACCGCTCGCTGGCCGAGCAGCGGGCGGTGAAGGCCACCCGCGGCAGCCTCGCGGCCGACCCGGGACGCAGCAACCACGGCTGGGGCCTGGCGGTCGACTTCTGCTCCGAGGAGACCTCCGGCGCGCGCTGGACCTGGCTGCAGAAGAACGCCGCCGTCTACGGCTTCGGCAACCCGGCGTGGGCGCAGCCCGGCGGCAGCGGACCGTACGAGCGGTGGCACTGGGAGCTGACCAAGGCGGTCGCGGAGTCCGGCTTCAACTGACCGGCCCACGGCAACTGACCGGCCACGGCCTGGTCCGGCGCCCGTGGGGGCGCCGAACCGGATCCGTCGTCAGCGCAGCTGGAGGCCCCAGCGCAGCACGTGCTCCTGACCCGGCTCGAGCCGGACGAGGTCGTCGCCGGTGCGGAACGCGTCGGCGACGCAGCTCATCGGCTCGACCGCGACGGCGGTGCGCCCGATCCTCTCCACCTGGTCGCCCGTGCACACCTGCCATGCGGTCGTCGCCGCGTCGCCCCACATCGCGACGGTGCTGCCGTCGGGCCGGCCCAGGGTCGCCCACGTCCGCGCGTCCTCGTCGCGCAGCACGTCCACCCACGCGTCGTCGAGCGCCAGTCCGGCGAGCGACCGCGCCTGGCGCAGGTCGAACTGGTTGGCCACCGGCTCGGTGCCCGTCGGGAGGAGGCGGTTGTCCACGGTGACGTGCCGGGAGGCGCCCACGCTCAGCGAGCAGTCGTCGACGGCGGCTCCGCCGGTGGACAGCCACGGGTGCACGCCGACCCCGTAGGGGGCTGTGCTCGAACCCCGGTTGAGCGCGGTGACGGTGCACTCGAGCCCGGTGTCGGAGAGGGTGAACGTCACGGTGATCAGCAGGGGCCACGGGTAGCCACCGGTGGGGACGAGGTCGTGCTGCAGCGTCACCGAGGCCTCGTCGTCCCGCGGGCCGCTCGCCGTGAAGCGCTCGTGACCGACGAGCCCGTGCAGCGCGGTCATCCGGTCGACCTCGGTGACCGGGACCTGGTAGACGGCACCCCCGAACCCGTAGCGGCCGTCCGCCAGGCGGTTGGGCCACGGTGCGAGCAGGGCGCCCGAGAACGCCGGTGTGAGGACGTCCTCGTCGTAGGGCCGGACCACGTCGCGGCCGCCGACGCGGTACAGCCGCAGGCTCGCGCCGACCTCGGCGATCACCGCCTCCTGGTCGCCGTGGTGCAGGTGGTGCTGGGTGCCGGAGGGCAGCGGTGTGATCACCCGCACACGCTAGCGGGCGTCGCCCGAGGCCCGCCGCGCGGAGCCGCGGAGCGGGCGCCTGCCCGAGCGGCGTCTCGTCCGGCGACGATGTGCAGCAGCTGCGCGGCCTGGGACGGAAGGCCCACCCATGGCCGACGGACGCCGTCACGGCGGCCCCCCGATGGAGTGCGGGGTGACGTGACTTGTGCGGAACCGCCCCCGGCCCGCCGCCGTGTGCCCTAGCGTCGCGCTGCCGAAGAACCGGACACTTCGGGCAGAACGGAGAAATGCCGTGGACGGCGTCGTGATCGTCGAGCGCGAGGTGCGCGAGCTGATCCGTCGCCGTGGCGTCGACCCGGTGCGTGACCGAGCCGGTGTGGATGCCCTCGTGGCGGCGGCGATCGCGGACTACGACGAGCGCTCGGTGCTGGGTGCGTTGCCTCCGCTGGCGGATCCTGGCGCCGTCCACAAGCAGGTGGTCGACTCGGTGGCCGGGCTCGGGCCGCTGCAGCGGTACCTCGACGACGACACCGTGGAGGAGATCTGGATCAACTCCCCGCACCAGGTGTTCGTCGCCCGCGGCGGCGAGGCGGAGCTGACCACGACGATCCTCACCGACAGCCAGGTGCGGGACCTCGTGGAGCAGATGCTCAAGGTCTCCGGCCGGCGGCTCGACCTCAGCAGCCCCTTCGTCGACGCGTCCCTGCCCGGCGGTGAGCGGCTCCATGCGGTGATCCCGGACGTCACGCGTCGCCACTGGTCCGTGAACATCCGCAAGTACGTCGTGCGTGCCGCCGGTCTCGACGACCTCGTGACGCTGGGCAGCGTCCCACCGGTCGTCGCCGCGTTCCTGCACGCGGCCGTGCGCGTGGGTCTCAACGTGGTCGTCTCGGGCAGCACGCAGAGCGGGAAGACGACCATGCTGAACGCCCTCTGCGGCTCGATCCCTCCGCGGGAGCGCGTCATCACCTGCGAGGAGGTCTTCGAGCTGCGCCTGGCGGCGCGCGACTGGGTGGCGATGCAGTGCCGACAGCCCAACCTCGAGGGGACGGGCGAGATCCCGCTGCGGCGGCTGGTCAAGGAGGCGCTGCGGATGCGCCCGAGCCGCCTGGTGGTCGGTGAGGTGCGCGAGGCCGAGGCGCTCGACCTGCTGATCGCTCTCAACGCCGGCGTGCCGGCGATGTGCACCCTGCACGCCAACTCGGCGCGGGAGGCGCTGACCAAGCTGTGCACGCTACCGCTGCTCGCCGGTGAGAACGTCTCCGACCGGTTCGTCGTGCCGACCGTCGCGTCCGCCGTCGACCTGGTCGTCCACCTCGACCTGGACCCGTCGGGGCGGCGGTCGGTACGGGAGGTGCTGGCCGTGCCCGGCCGCGTCGAGGCCGGCGTCGTGGAGACGGCGGAGCTGTTCGTCACCCGTGACCGGCGGCTCGTCCGCGCGGACGGCTTCCCGCCGCACGCCGAGCGGTTCTCGCGTGCGGGCGTCGACCTCGCGGCCCTGCTGCGTGGGCGGGACTGACGGCGTGGGTGTCCTGCTCGGGCTGCTGCTGGGTGGCGGGCTCGCCTGCATCTGGTGGTCGTGCTGGCCGTCCTCGACCGTCGCGCGGCGGCGTTCCCGGTGGGCCGAGACCATGCGGGACACGCTGGCCCAGGCCGGTGTCAGTGGTGTGGAGCCCGCGGCCGTGGTGGGCGTGAGCGCCCTGGCCGGCCTCGTGGTGGCGGTCGTCGCGTTCGCCATGGTCCCGGTCGCGCCGATCGTGGTGGCGTTCACCTGCTTCGGCGCCGGCGCACCGTGGCTGCTGCTCCGGGGCCGCGCGCGACGGCGCGTCGGTCGCCTGCGGCAGCTGTGGCCCGACGTGGTCGACCACCTCGCCTCGGGCGTCCGTGCAGGCCTGTCCCTCCCGGAGGCGCTCGCGCAGCTCGCCGACCGGGGCCCCGCGGAGCTTCGGGAACCGTTCGCGGCGTTCGCCGCGGACTACCGGGCGTCCGGTCGGTTCGGCGAGAGCCTGGACGCGCTGAAGGACCGTCTGGCGGACCCTGTGGCGGACCGGATCGTGGAGGCGCTCCGGCTCACGCGGGACGTCGGTGGGACGGACCTCGGCCGTCTGCTGCGCACGCTGTCCGCCTTCCTCCGTGACGACCTGCGCACCCGAGGCGAGCTCGAGGCGCGCCAGAGCTGGACCGTCAACTCGGCGCGCCTCGCCGCCGCGGCGCCGTGGATCGTGCTGGCGACCCTGGCATCACGTCACGAGGCGGTCCAGGCCTTCGGCACCCCTGCCGGTGCGCTCGTCCTGCTGCTGGGGGCCGGGTGCACGGTCGGGGCCTACCTGCTGATGCTGCGAGCGGCGCGCCTGCCCGACGATCCGCGGGTGCTGCGATGAGCGCGGTGACGCTCGGCGGCGCCATCGGCCTCCTCGGCGGTGTCGGGCTCCTCCTCGTCGTGCTCCGGTGGCCCACGCGACGGCCGTCCCTCGACTCGCGGCTGGCGCCGTACCTGCGCGGGCGTCGCACCGAGTCCGCGCTGCTCCGCACGCCCGTCGTGACGTCGCCCTTCGGGGTGGCGGAGCGGCTGGCGGCACCCTTCATGGCGGACGCGACGCGCCTGGTCGGCCGGCTCGGCTCACCGGCTCGAGAGCTGCGGCGCAGGCTCGCTCGCGCGGGCCGGACGGAGTCGGTGGAGCAGTTCCGCGCTGGTCAGGTCGTGTGGGGAGTGCTGGGCCTGGCGGGCGGGCTCGCCGGCGCCCTGCTGGTGGGCACGGTCCGCGGCGGCTCGCCCCTGGCGCTCGCCGTCCTCGTGGCCGTCAGCGGCGTGAGCGGCGTCCTGCTGCGCGACTGGCTGCTGAGCCGGCAGGTCAGAGAGCGGGAGCAACGGATCCTCACCGAGATGCCGACCGTCGCGGAGCTGCTCGCGCTCGCGGTCGGTGCCGGCGAGGGTGCTGCCGGTGCCCTCGAGCGCGTGGTGCGGTCCACCAGCGGAGCGTTGACGGACGAGCTGCGCGCGACGCTCTCCGACGCGCGGGCGGGCGCACCGCTCACCGAGGCGCTCGATGCCCTGGCCGGCCGTACCGGTCTGCCGGCGCTGACCCGGTTCGCCGAAGGGGTCGCCGTCGCGCTCGATCGCGGCACGCCGCTGGCCGACGTCCTGCGAGCGCAGGCGCAGGACGTCCGGGAGGAGTCCCGCCGGGCGCTGATGGAGGCGGGCGGCCGCAAGGAGGTGCTGATGATGGTCCCGGTGGTGTTCCTCATCCTCCCGGTGACCGTCCTGTTCGCCGTGTTCCCCAGCCTCGTGGTGCTGCGGGTGGGCCTGTGACCGACACGTCGCCGGCGGAGGGCCGGCAGGACAAGGAGGACGAGCATGACGACATCCCGTGGACGGATCCTGAGGTGGTTCCGCAGCCTGGTCTCCCGCGTGGTCGGCCCGACCGGCGGCCGTCCGGACGCCACCACGGTCGGGGCCGCGACGTCCGCGACCGGGACGGACGAGGACGCCGTGGCGGCGAGCGTGCCCGCAGACCGGGGAGACGTCCCGGGGTGGGTGCTGGTCACCCTGATGACGGCGGGACTGGTCTCGGCTCTGTGGCTGGTGGCGGGCAAGGCGCTGGTGAACCTGTTCGAGACGGCGATCAGTCACGTCGCGCCCTGATCCGGCGCGTCTGGTGCGGCGGGCGCCCGGCGTCGGAGCGCGGTTCGGCGGTCGTCGACTTCGTCCTGGTCGGGGCGCTGGTCGCGGTGCTCGGTGTCGCCGTGCTGCAGCTCGCGCTCGTGCTGCACGTGCGGGCGACGCTGGTGGACTGCGCCGGCGCGGGTGCGCGGTACGCCGCCCAGGCGGGGCACCGTCCGGCCGACGGCGTCGAGCGCACCCGGCTGCTGGCGAGCCAGGCGGTGTCGTCCGGCTACGCGGGCGACGTCACGGCGGTCCGGACCGTCGTCGACGGGGTGGACCTGGTCGAGGTGACGGTCCGCGCGCCGTTCCCGGTGGTCGGGCTGGTCGGGCCGAGCGGGGAGCTGGTCGTGCGTGGTCATGCGCTCGTGGAGGGCGGATGAGCCGGCGGCCGGTGACCGGTCGCCCAGGCCGTCGGGACGTACGAGTGCCGTCCCGGTGGAGCGACGACTCGGGCAACGCCGTCGTCGAGTTCCTCGGCCTCGCCGTGACGCTGCTCGTCCCCTTGGTGTACCTCGTCCTCGTGCTGGGCAGGCTGCAGGCCGGCACGTTCGCCGCGGACGCCGCGTCCCGTGACGCGGCGCGTGCGTACGCGGGCGCGCAGACAGCCGATGCCGGTGCCGCCCGAGCCCTCGCCGCCGTCGGCGTGGCGCTCGACGACCAGGGCTTCGATGCCGCACCGGCGGATGCCCTGCGGCTGACCTGCTCTGCGCAGTGCCTGGCGCCGGGCAGCGAGGTGGACGCCGTCGTCCAGGTGAGGGTGCCGCTGCCGTTCGTGCCGCCCTTCGTCCGCAGCGCGGTCCCGCTCGAGATCGCGGTGTCCGCGGAGCACACGGCGATGGTGGACGACTACCGGGCGGCACCGTGAGCCGCTCGGGGCTCGCCCCGCGCACACGGTGGACGCGCCGAGCGGTGGCCGGGGACGACGAGGGGCAGGTCACCCTGCTCGTCCTCGGCTTCGTGCTGCTCGCCGTCGCCCTGATCACGGTGGTGGTGGCCGCCACCGGTGTGCACCTCGACCGCAAGCGCCTGCTGGACCTCTCGGACCTGGCGAGCCTCGCCGCGGCGGACACCGTCACGGACGACGGGTACTTCACGAACGGCACGGCGTCAGGTGCCCGTGAGGTGCCGCTGAGCTCCGACGCGGTGCGTGCCGCGGTCGAGCGGTACGTCCGCGACCATCCGGACCGGTTCGCTCGGTGGTCGGCGGTGCAGGTGCTCGAGGCCCGGACCGCGGACGGCCGAACCGTCGTCGTGCGACTGGGTGCGGTGAGCCGGCTGGCCCTGGTCGGACCGCTGCTGGCGCCATGGTCCGACGGGGTCCGCATCGAGGCGACCGCGACGGCTCGCGCGTGGTGAGCCACCGGGTCGGCCGCGCGGCGGTGTGCCGGTGCCGGTCCGGTGCCTGACCGGCAGGCCCGGCAGGTGGTCAGCGGCGAACCGGTAGCCTGGACGGTCGTGGCCACCGACTTCCCCGCTGAGATCCGCGCGCTGCGCAGCACCCTCGACTCGATCGAGGCTGTGATCGACCCGGCGGCGCTGCGGGAGAAGATCGCGGACCTGTCGAGCAAGGCGTCCGCGCCGGACCTGTGGGACGACCCGGAGTCGGCGCAGCAGGTGACGAGCCAGCTGTCCGCGGCTCAGTCCGAGCTCGAGCGGCTGGCGAAGCTGAAGGCGCGCATCGACGACCTCGAGACGCTGGTGGAGCTCGCCACGGAGGAGGACGACGCCGACAGCGCCGCCGAGGCCGAGACGGAGCTCGGCGCCGTCCGCAAGGCGATGGGGGAGCTCGAGGTCCGCACGCTGCTGTCGGGGGAGTACGACCAGCGCGAGGCCGTGGTGACGATCCGGTCCGGTGCCGGCGGCGTGGACGCGGCCGACTTCGCCGAGATGCTGATGCGGATGTACCTGCGGTGGGCGGAGCGGCACGGGTACCCCACCAAGGTGCTGGACACGAGTTACGCCGAGGAGGCGGGGCTGAAGAGCGCCACCTTCGAGGTGAAGATCCCCTACGCCTACGGGAACCTGTCGGTGGAGGCGGGCACCCACCGGCTGGTGCGCATCTCGCCGTTCGACAACCAGGGACGCCGTCAGACGAGCTTCGCGGCGGTCGAGGTCATCCCGTTGATCGAGCAGACCGACCACATCGACGTGCCCGAGTCGGACATCCGGGTGGACGTGTTCCGGTCCTCCGGCCCCGGCGGCCAGTCGGTCAACACCACCGACTCGGCGGTGCGGATCACCCACCTGCCGACCGGTCTCGTGGTGTCGATGCAGGACGAGAAGAGCCAGATCCAGAACCGGGCGGCCGCCATGCGCGTGCTGCAGTCGCGTCTGCTGGTGCTGCGGCAGCAGCAGGAGGACGCGAAGAAGAAGGAGCTGGCCGGCGACATCAAGGCCAGCTGGGGCGACCAGATGCGCAGCTACGTGCTGCACCCGTACCAGATGGTCAAGGACCTGCGCACCGACTACGAGGTGGGCAACCCGATGGCCGTCTTCGACGGTGACATCGACGGCTTCATCGAGGCGGGGATCCGCTGGCGCCGTGGCCAGGAGAACGGCACGGTCTGATCCGCGACGCGTGCTGCTCCACGGGCACGCTGCCGCGTCCGACGGCCGCTGTCGGACCGGCGCGCCTGCTGCCGACCGGTGAAGTCGGACGGCTGTCCGGGACGTATCCGGCATACCGGGCACCGGGTGCCGATTCACAGCACCCGGGGCGGCGTGTCCTGCCCGGAGGGGTCGCCGGCCGTTCGTAGCCTCGAGGAGGCTCGCGAGGGGTGGGCCGTCCGGACGTCGGCGTGAGCCGGCGCTCGGGGCACGACGAGGCATGGGCAGGCACGTGATCCGGTTCGAGAACGTCACCAAGGTCTATGCACGCGGTGCGAGGCCCGCGCTCGACCGGGTGAGCCTCGACGTCGAGCGCGGTGAGTTCGTCTTCCTCGTCGGCTCGTCCGGCTCGGGGAAGTCGACCTTCCTGCGGCTCGTGCTGCGCGAGGAGCGCGCCTCCGCGGGCAAGGTGTTCGTCGCCGGCAAGGAGCTGAGCACCCTCTCGTCGTGGAAGGTGCCGCAGATGCGCCGCCAGATCGGCGCCGTGTTCCAGGACTTCCGCCTGCTGCCCAACAAGACGGTCTTCGAGAACGTCGCCTTCGCGCTGCAGGTGATCGGCAAGCCGCGCCACCACATCCTCACCACGGTGCCGGACGTGCTCGAGATGGTCGGGCTGGCCGGCAAGGAGAAGCGTCGCCCGCACGAGCTGTCGGGTGGCGAGCAGCAGCGCGTCGCCATCGCCCGCGCCTTCGTCAACCGCCCGTCGATCCTGCTCGCCGACGAGCCGACCGGAAACCTCGACCCGACCACGTCACTGGGGATCATGCGCCTGCTCGACCGCATCAACCGCACCGGCACCACCGTGGTGATGGCCACGCACGACGACGAGATCGTCGACCAGATGCGCAAGCGGGTGGTCGAGCTGAACACCGGGGCCATGGTGCGCGACCAGTCGCGCGGCGTCTACGGCTCGGACCGCTGAGGGGACCGGGACCGTGCGACTGCAGTTCATCCTCTCCGAGATCGGCATCGGTCTCCGCCGCAACCTGTCGATGACCATCTCGGTCATCCTCGTCACCTTCGTGTCGCTGACCTTCGTCGGGGTCGCCGGTCTGCTGCAGACGCAGATCGGCAAGATGAAGGACCAGTGGTACGACAAGGTCGAGGTGTCGGTGTTCCTCTGCCCGGCCAACTCGTCGGCCACGACGTGCTCGTCGGGGGAGGTGACCGACGCGCAGAAGGCGGACATCCAGTCGGCGCTCGACGCCCCCGAGGTCAAGCCGTACATCCAGAAGGTCTACTTCGAGACGAAGCAGGAGGCCTTCGCGTCGTTCCAGAAGCAGTTCGCCGGCCAGTTCTGGGCCAGCGCCGCGACGGTCGACGACATGAACTCCTCCTACCGCATCAAGCTGACCGACCCCACCAAGTACCAGGTGGTCGCGGACGTGCTGTCCGGTCGGCAGGGCGTGGAGCAGGTGCAGGACCAGCGGGCGCTGTTCGACAAGCTGTTCCTGGTGCTCGACCGGGCCACCCTGCTCGCCGGCGGCCTCGCGGCGGTGATGCTGCTGGCTGCGGTGCTGCTGATCACCACCACCATCCGGCTGTCCGCGCTCAGCCGCCGCCGGGAGACCGGGATCATGCGGCTGGTCGGCGCGAGCACGGTGTTCATCCAGCTGCCGTTCATGCTCGAGGGTGCGATCGCGGCGACCATCGGTGCCGCCCTGGCCGTCGGCGCCCTGTGGCTGGGCGTGCGGTACCTGGTCACCGACTGGCTCGGCTCGTCCGTCGGCTGGATCCCGTACGTCGGGACCGGCGACGTGATGTCGGTCGCGCCGATCCTCGTCGCGGTGGCGATCCTGCTGGCCGGTGTCTCGTCCGTCGTCACTCTGAGCCGCTACACGAAGGTGTGACATGAACCGACCGATGACTCCTCGCCGCCGTCGAGCGCGCGACCTGCGCCGGGCGCTCGCCGCGGTGCTGTCCGCGCTGCTGCTCGGCCTCGTCGCGACGGCGTCACCGGCCGGTGCCGACGACCTGTCGAACAAGCGCAAGCAGACGCAGGCGCAGATCCAGGCGAACCAGGCGCAGCAGGATGCTCTCCAGGCCTCGCTGGAGGACCTGTCGGCCAACCTGGCCCAGGTCGTGTCCGACCTGCAGAACGTGCAGGCGCAGCTGCCGGCGGCCCAGCAGAAGGTGGACGAGGCGAACGCGACGTTGCAGGCCGCCCAGCGCGAGGCGCAGAGGATCGCCGACGAGCTGGCGGACGCCAAGTCGCAGGAGTCGGCCATCACCGACGCGGTCGCCAAGGACCAGGCGCAGGCCGCCCAGGTGCGTACCGCGATCGGGCAGATGGCGCGTCAGGCGTACCAGGGCGGTGCCGCGGCCGACGCGTCCGGCCTGTCGGTGGTGCTCAGCGCCAGCAACGCCCAGGACTTCGTCGCCCGGTTCGCCATGGCCGCGACGGCTCAGCGCACGCAGGAGCAGGTGCTGGGCCAGATGCAGCAGCTCGAGGCGCAGGACCGCAACTCGCAGGCCCGCCTGACGGCGGTCCGGCAGCGGATCGACGAGCTGAAGAAGGCCGCCGACCAGCAGGTGGTGATCGCCGACCAGGCCAGCAAGGACGCGGCGGCGGCGAAGGCGCAGCTCGACCAGCTGCTCGCCCAGCAGACGGCGAAGCAGGCCGCGGTCCAGGGGCAGATCGCCCAGGCCCAGGCGGACCAGGCAGCGCTCGACACCGCGCGCAGCCAGCTGGACCAGCAGCTGGCGCAGATCGTCGCCGAGCAGGCTGCCCAGGCTGCCGCCGCAGCCCGTGCTGCCGCTGCGAGCGGGAGGCCTGCTCAGGCCCCGGCCGGCGCGTGGTTCGTCAACCCCACGGCGCACGACCCCATCTACGTGACCTCGGAGTACGGGATGCGGCTGCAGCCGATCCTGCACATCTGGCGTCTGCACGCCGGGATCGACCTGATGGACCACTGCAACGAGCCGGTGTACGCGGGCCGCGACGGCACCGTCCAGTGGGCGATGTACCGCGACGGGCTCGGCAACCAGGTGATGCTGGACCACGGCTGGGTCAACGGCGCGTCGCTGATGTCCAGCTACAACCACATGAACAGCTTCGCCGTGTCGCCCGGCCAGCACGTCCACGCCGGCCAGGTGGTCGGCTACGCGGGCATGACCGGTGGTGTGTCCACCGCGTGCCACCTGCACTTCGAGGTGTACGTCAACGGCGCGACCGTGAACCCGCGCCCCTACCTGGGCATCTGAATCCACCTGCGTCCGGGTCCGTGCGCTGTGTAGGCTTCCACGGGCCCGCCGGGACGGTGGGCTGATCGAGGGGAGGCGGCACGGTGGTCAAGCCGACCGGGCGTAGCCTCGTCGCGGCCAACCGCAAGGCCCGCCACGACTACACGATCGAGGACGTCTACGAGGCCGGCGTCGTCCTCACCGGCACCGAGGTCAAGGCGCTGCGCGCCGGCCGCGCCTCCCTCGTGGACGGCTGGTGCGAGGTGGACGGCGGCGAGGCGTGGCTGCACGGCGTCCACATCCCCGAGTACTCGCAGGGCACCTGGACCAACCACGCTCCGCGGCGCAAGCGCAAGCTGCTGCTGCACCACGACGAGATCGAGCGCCTCGCTGCCGGCACCAGGGAGAAGGGTCAGACGATCGTCCCGCTGGCCCTGTACTTCCTGGACGGGCGCGCCAAGGTGGAGATCGCCCTGGCCCGCGGCAAGAAGGACTGGGACAAGCGTCAGGCGCTCCGCGAGCGCCAGGACAACCTGGAGTCGCAGCGGGCCATCCGGGAGCGACGGGACCGGTGAGCAGGAGCGGGGGCCTGAGGCGTGCCGCGGCGGCTGCGCTGACGGGAGTCGGGCTCGTCGCCGCCGTCACCGGGGGCCTCGTCGCGAGCGCCCGGCCCGCCACAGCAGCGCCGCACGCGGCGGTGACCACGGGGCTGGCCACCACGGCGCCGACGGGCATCCAGACCGCCTCCGCGGGGCTCTCGCACAGGCCCGGGGACATGACCGCCGGCCGGGAGGTGACGCGGTACGACGTCCGGGCGGACGTCGGCGCGGACGGTCGCACCAGGGTGACCATCGACCTGGACTTCGACTTCGGCAACGATCCCGGGCACGGCCCGTACCTGACGCTGACGACGCGGCAGCGGTACGACGACTCCCACGACCGCCTGTACCAGTACTCCGACATCACCGCGTCGAGCCCGACCGGGGCACCGGCCCACGTGAACAAGGAGAACGACCGGGACGCGATCGTCCTGCGGATCGGCGACCCGAAGAACGGCGACGTGCAGGGCGTGCAGACCTACCGGATCGCCTACACGGTGGACGGTTGGGTGAACCCGGCCAACAGCCAGCACAGCGGTGACGAGCTGTACTGGAACGTGATCGGGTCCGGGTGGGTGGTGCCGGTCTCGCACCTGTCGCTGGTGGTGACCGGGCCTGCGTCGGCGGTGGGCGCCGCCTGCTACGTCGGCAGCTACGGCAGCACCGACCCGTGCACGTCGGCCGCGGTGCAGGGCACCGGCGGCCGGTTCACGCAGGACGTGGTGGACGTCGGCCAGCAGTGGTCGGTGGTCACCGGGTGGCCGGCCGGCACGTTCCGCTCCCAGCCGATCCTGGGCCCGCGGTTCGACCCGACCGCAGCCCTCGAACCGTTCAGCGTCGCCGGCGGAGCGGCGCTCGCGGTGCTGGTGCTCGGTGCCGTGGTGGTGGTGCGGCGCGTGCTGCGGACGGGCCGGGACCAGGCGTACCTCGGGCTGACGCCGGGGCTGCGGCCGGCGTCCGGCCAGCAGGTGGCGACGGGGCTGCGGGGCAGGCAGGCCGTCGCGGTGCAGTTCACGCCGCCCGAGGGCACCGGCCCCGGCGCGGTCGGGACGCTCGTGGACGAGCGGGCGAACGCGGTGGACGTCACCGCGACGCTGGTGGACCTCGCCGTCCGCGGCTACCTGCGCATCGAGGAGGTGTCGCGCCGCGACCCGAGCAAGAAGCCGAAGGACTGGACGCTGGTGCAGCTGCGTGATGCGGGCCCGGAGCTGCTGCCGTTCGAGACCGCGCTGCTCGGCTCCGTGTTCGCCGGCCGCCGGCAGGTCCGGCTGTCGGAGCTGCGGACGACGTTCGCCGCCTCGATGGCGGCCGTGCAGAGCAGCCTCTACCAGCACGTCACGGAGCGGGGCTGGTTCCGCAGCGACCCGCAGGTGGTGCGGAAGCGGTGGCGGGTCGGCGGCGGGCTGCTGTCGGCGGGCGGCATCATCGCGCTGGTCGCGCCGCTGACCGCGCGGGTGCAGGTGCGCGGCGTCTCGCTGATCGGCGTCGCGATCCTGCTGGTCGGCCTGCTGACGCTGGTGCTGGCCCGACGTGCGCCGGCGCGGACCGCGGACGGGACGGCCGTGCTGGCGCAGGCGCTCGGCTTCCGGCAGTACCTGGCCACGGCCGAGGCGAACCAGATCCGGTTCGAGGAGGGCCAGGACATCTTCAGCCGGTACCTGCCCTACGCCATCGTGTTCGGGCTGGCCGACCGCTGGGCCCGGGTGTTCGCCGAGCTGGCGGCCCGCGGCCGGGCGATCCCGCAGCCGACCTGGTACACGGGGTACTACAACGTCGGCGCCGGCATGTTCTGGGCGCAGAGCTTCGCGGGGGCCATGGACCGGTTCTCGACGATCGCGACGCAGTCGCTGTCCGCGCCGACGCCGGGGTCGTCCGGGGGGTCCGGGTTCGGTGGCGGCGGGTTCTCCGGCGGGGGCGTCGGTGGCGGGGGCGGCGGGGGCTGGTAGGTCCGCTCCACCGGGTGCGGGGGAGCGCGGAGCCAGCGCTGGTCCGTGTCGGTGGGCTCGGGGACACTGGCGCGATGGACCTGCCGGTGATGCCGCCGATCGACCCGATGCTGGCCAAGGTCTCGTCGTCCATCCCGCCAGGGCTGCTGTACGAGCCGAAGTGGGACGGCTTCCGCTCGATCGTGTTCCGGGACGGCGACGCCGTGGAGATCGGCTCGCGCAACACCAAGCCGATGCAGCGGTACTTCCCCGAGGTGGTCGCCGGGATCCTGGCGCAGCTGCCGGAGCGGGTGGTGGTCGACGGCGAGATCGTCGTCCCCTCGACCCGGCACACCGGTCTGGACTTCGAGGCCCTGCTGCAGCGCGTGCACCCCGCCGAGTCCCGGGTGCGGCTGCTCGCCGCGGAGACCCCGGCGCGGCTGGTGCTCTTCGACGTGCTCGCGGTGGGGGACGACGACCTGCGGGAGCGGCCGTTCGCCGAGCGCCGTGCTGTCCTCGAGACGCTGGTCGGGCCGGGCGAGGTGGTGTCCGTCACGCCGCAGACCGACGACCTCACGCAGGCTCAGCGGTGGTTCGAGCAGTTCGAGGGCGCCGGGCTGGACGGTGTGGTCGCCAAGGACGCCGCCGGCACCTACCAACCGGGCAAGCGCACGATGACCAAGATCAAGCACGAGCGGACGGCCGACTGCGTGGTGGCCGGGTACCGGCTGCACACGTCCGGCACGGACGCCGTGGGGTCGCTGCTGCTGGGGCTGTACCGGCCGGACGGGGTGCTGGCCTCGGTCGGCGTGGTAGGCGCGTTCCCGATGGCGCGTCGACGGGAGCTGCTCACCGAGCTCGCACCCCTGGTCACCACCCTCGAGGACCACCCGTGGGGGGCGATGGCGACGGGTCGTACGCCGCGGGAGGCCGAGCACAGCCGATGGGCGCGGGACCGTGACCTGTCGTTCGTCCCGCTGCGTCCGGAGCGGGTGGTCGAGGTGGCGTACGACCACCTGGAGGGCGACCGGTTCCGGCACACCGCGCAGTTCCGGCGGTGGCGGCCGGACCGTGACCCCTCCAGCTGCACCTATGCGCAGCTGGAGGAGCCAGTCACCTACGACCTGGCGGACGTGCTGGCCGGGCGCTGACCCGGGCTGCGGTGACCGTCGGTCCGGCCGTTGCGCGCCGGGCGGTCAAGGCCGCCGGTGCGGGCGCGACCGTCAGGCGCGTCGCCGCAGGGCGAACGCGGCGCCGGCGACGCAGACGACGCACCAGGTCAGCAGCACCGCGACCGACCGGCCCGGCACCGTGAACGACCCGGGCGCCAGGCCGGCCCGGACCGCCTCGGCCATCGGCTCGATCGGCAGCCAGTGGTGGGCGTGCTGCAGCCAGACCGGCATCCGGTCCGCCGGGAAGCTGACGGGCGAGAACAGCAGCACCACGAAGACGAGCACCTGTGACATCAGCTGGGCGATGGTGCCCGGCAGCAGCCACGCCATGGCGTAGCCGACCGCGGCGGCCGTCAGCGAGACGACGAGTGCCGTCGGTAGCAGCCACCACGTCGGCGCGAGGTGCACGTGGAACCGCAGCACCCCGGCGAGCACGCCGAGCACCACGCCCGGCAGTGCGATCAGCGTCCAGACCAGCAGGTCCGCGGCCAGGAACAGCTCGCGCGGAACCGGGAGCGTCCGCATCCAGTCGGCGCTGCCCTCCGTGCGGGACTGCACCACCAGCTGGGGCGTCATCACCAGCCCCACCATGACCAGCGAGACGGTCGGCGCACCGGTGGCCAGGTACAACGCCTCGGCGGGTGCCGGCTGGCCGACGAGCAACCCGTAGCCGATCACCGTCGCGACGGACAGCAGGATCTGCACCAGCACCAGCAGGGGGAGTGCGGAGGCCATCCGGCGGGCCTGCCAGCGCAGCAGCAGGGGCAGCTGCTGCAGTGCCGAGACTCGAGGCGTCGCCAGTGCGCTCGACACGGTGGCGGGTGCCGCGGTCGTCGTCGTCACGCCGCCACCTCCGTCGCCTCGTCGGCGGCACCCGCGGCGGCGCCGTCGCCGTTGCCCTCTCCCACCAGCTCCACGTAGACGTCCTCCAGCGAGGCCGGTGCCAGGGCGTACCGCTCGAGACGCCCGGCAGCGAGCTCGTCGGACGCCCACTGGACGGCCGCGGCGGCGTGCGCAGCCGGCACGTTGGCTGTGGCGCGGAGGCGCCCACGGTCCACGAGCAGCAGGTGGTCGGGTGCGCTGGGCCGGCGGTCCGGCGCCAGGTCCAGCTCGAGCGTCAGCGCGCCGCCGTGCCGCGCCGTCATGGCCGCCGGCGTCTCGTCGGCCAGCACCCTGCCCTGGTCGAGCACGACGAGGCGGTCCACCACGCGCTCCGCCTCGCGCACGTTGTGCGTGACCAGCAGCACGCCCGCACCGTCGTCGGCCAGGCGCCGGATCTGCTGCCAGAGCAGGCGCCGACGCATCGGGTCGACGTCGTTCGTGGGCTCGTCGAGCACCACCAACCGGCCCGGAGCCACCGCCGTCATGGCGAAGGCGGTGAGCCGCGCGACGCCGCCCGACACCTTCTGCGCGGGTGTCTGCGCCCACGGCTGCAGGTCGAGCGCCTCGAGCAGCTCCGCGGTGCGGCGGCGTGCGGTGACCGCACCTGCGCCGCGGATGCGGCCGACCAGCTCGACCGCGCGGGCCGGGGTCAGCCCGGTGATGGGCACGTTGGCCTGCGCCTGGACGCTGACCAGCCGTCGCGCGAGGTCCGGCCGGGCCACCGCGTCGACGCCGCACACCCGCACGGAGCCGGAGTCGGGCCGGGTGAGCCCGACGACCTGGTTGACGAGCGTCGTCTTGCCGGCACCGTTGTGGCCCAGGAGCCCGACCACCTGCCCCGGCGCGACCCGGAGGTCCACCCCGGCGTTCGCCTGCACCACGTGCCCCCTCCGCACGAACCGCTTGCGCAGCCCGTGCACCTCCAGCACCGCGTCCATCACGCCTCCTCAGATACCGATCTGCCGTCACGCCGGAACGTAGCAGATACCGAACGGTATGAGATACAGATTCCGGACGGGATGTACTCTGGGTGCATGGCGCGCTCACGGGACCCCCGGGACTGGGACGACGATGAGACGGTGAGCGCGGCCTCGCGCGCCCTCGTCGACGCCGCAGCCGTGCTCACCCGCGCGATGAGCCTCGGCGCCGCGGCCGCGGGGGAGCAGGTCAGCGACACGCTCTCCCGGACGTTGAAGGACGCCTCCCGCGAGCTGGCGGAGGCGTCGGCCCAGCTCGGTCGTCACGCCGGCGAGCGTCGGCGCCGCGCGAAGGTGGAGCGCACCCGTGCCGACCTGCTGGCCGCCGCGCGCCGGGTGTTCGCCGCCAAGGGCTACGAGGGTGCGGCGGTGGGGGACATCGCCGCCGAGGCGGGGTACACCAAGGGGGCGCTGTACTCGAACTTCGAGTCGAAGGAGGCGATCTTCCTCGAGATCGCCCGCGAGCTCACGGAGCAGGAGGCGGTGGAGACGTCGGGCTGGACGCCGGCGGACCTGCGGCGCCACCTCGCGGTCCGGGTGCCCGACGACGACCTGCTGACCCGCATGCTGCTGACCCTGGAGCTGTACACGTACGCCGTGCGGCACCCGGAGGCGCAGACCGAGCTGGCCCCGCTGGCGCGTGGGTCGATGGACGTGCTGGCGCGGTTGGTGCACACCGCGCGGACCGGTGCACCGGCCGAACCGACCCGCGGGGACCGGGACACCGCCCTGGGGCTGGCCGCCGTGCACCTGCTCGCGGTGGTGGCCGGGCCGCTGCTGGGTGATGCTGACGAGGTGGCCGGTGCCGCGGACCGGCTGGTGCAGCGGCTGCTCGCCGAGGGCTGAGGTGCGGTCCGGGGCCAGCCAGGGCCCGGATCCAGGTGCTTCCCAGGTTGGGTCGCCGGTGCACAGGAAGCCCACATCGGTCGTCCAGCGCCCTTCCGGACTGCCGAGGTCTGATGGTCACCGTCGACGTCACGGTGACGGCGGCGGGGGAGGTGGACGGGATGTCCGAGCAGGAACCGCAGCAGGTCGGTGCAGGCGACGCCGGGCAGGCGCAGCAGCCGGCCGGTGGACCGGTCGCGGAGCCGGTGGTGCAGCCGATCGCCGCGCCGCCCGCTGCGACGCCCCCGGTCGACGGCGACGCGGTGCACGGCGAGCCCGTGCCGCCGGTCCTCCGCGACCCGTACGCCGTCCCCGCCGACGGTGGCTACCCGGTGGCGCCTCCGGTCGGGGACGTGCCGCTCGCGGTCGACCCGCGGCGGCGCACGCGTCGTCGTCGGGCGATCCTGGGCAGCTCCGCGGCCGCGGTGATCGCTGCCGCCCTCGTCGTCGGCGCAGCCGTGCACCCTGGCGCCGCTCCGACCGGGACCGCGGCGACCGCGACCGACGAGCGCGCCCCATGGAGCTGGTCGCACGACGGGTACGGCTACTCCGGACGCGGCGGGTTCGTCCCGAGCGCCCCCGGCTCCTCGTCGGACGGCAGGTCGTCCGACGGGTCGGGCGCGGCTCCGTCGGACGGCACCACAACCTCGGGCGCCACGACCGCGACGGCGACGCAGCAGGTGGGCGTGGTGACGATCACCAGCCAGCTGGGCTACGAGAACGCGACCTCCGCCGGCACCGGCATGATCCTCACCGCGGACGGCGTGGTGCTGACCAACAACCACGTCGTGGAGAACGCCACCGCGATCCAGGTGACCGTGGAGAGCACCGGCACGAGCTACACGGCGACGGTGCTCGGCACCGACAAGAAGGCCGACGTGGCCGTGCTCAAGCTGCAGGGCGCCAGCGGCCTGACTCCGGTCACCCTGGACACCGCGGGCGTGACCAGCGGCGAGGCGGTGACGGCGATCGGCAACGCGGAGGGCACGGGCACGCTGGTGGCCGCGGCGGGTTCCGTCACGGCGACCGACCAGACGATGACGGCGTCGACCGACTCCGCCACGGCGGAGACGCTGTCCGGGCTGATCGAGTTCTCCGCCTCGGTGGTCAGCGGCGACTCGGGCGGTCCCGTGCTCGACTCGAACGGCCAGGTGGTCGGCATCACGACGGCCGCCTCGAGCGGGCCCGGCTCCACGGTCGCCTACGCGATCGACATCCAGGACGCGATGGCGATCGTCAAGCAGATCGAGGCAGGGCAGGGCTCGGCCGACGTCGTGATCGGGTACCCGGCGTTCCTCGGGGTGTCCATCGGCTCGTCGGCGCAGACGCGCGGCGTGCCGGGCGACACCACCGGATCGACCGGCACGACGAGCGGCGCGACCATCGCCGGCGTGATCACCGGGACGCCGGCCGCGGACGCCGGGCTGGTGGCCGGCGACACCATCACCAAGGTCGGCGGCACGGCCATCACCTCGTCCGACCAGCTGTCCACCGTCCTGGCCGGCCACAAGCCGGGGGACAAGGTGACCATCACCTGGACCTCCGCAAGCACCGGTACGAGCCACACGGCCACCGTGACGCTGGCGACGGGTCCGGTCGCCTGACCGGGCGGGGAGCCGGGTGCCGGGCGGGCCCGCGGGAATGAGCGGGACCCGCCCGGTGTTCTCCAGTACGATCGACCAGCCGCCCACGGGCGGTGCTTGACAACTCAACATGGGGGTGATCGGTTTCGACGGTGGTCGCCGATCCAGGGGAAGCGGGCCGAGGACGCACGGTTATCTCGTTAACGATCCGCGCAAACCCATAGGTGCCAATACATCGCGCACCGACTTCGCCCTCGCCGCCTGAGCGAGCTGTGAAGTCCGTCAGCCCGAGCTAGCTTCCGACTCGGTTCCTGGCGTCATCTAGGGAGCCACTGCTCACGGCGTTCGTCAGTGACGTTGTGGGGACTTTCAGCTGACTGAGCCTGTCCACGACTTGTCTGCGTGATCGTGGGGGCTGAGAAAAGCGCAGCAGAATGCGCCCGGAGAAGCCCTGGTTTAGTGTCATCGGACGCGGGTTCGATTCCCGCCACCTCCACCACGTCTGACCTGCGGGTTCGTCCCGCACGACGCTGATTTCGTTGACACGGGCCCCGGCTCTGTTGACACGGATGCTCGTGCGGGCGGACTCTCACGCCCATGGCGTCCCTTCGTGAGCGTCGTCGTGCCGACGGCAGCACCGCCTTTGCGGTGCTCTGGCGCGACCCGCGAACCGGACGTCAATCCTCCATGACCTACGCCTCGCGCAACGAGGCTCGGGTGGCGATGGAGCTGCTCGAGGCGGCGCACGGACACGCGAAGGACGCGGCAGAGATTGCCGCGTCCATTTCTTTGCCCCCGCAATCCGGCGCCGCCGCCGCAAGTACGTCCTCGTCCTCGGGTGGCGCGCATTCCCTGCCGGCCGCCGCTGCGGTCGCGCCCGCCGGCGGCCCGACGATCGCCGCCCTCGTCCGCGAGCACATCGACCTGCTGACCGGCATCGGCCCGAACGCCCGAGCGTCGTACGGGCGGTACCTGCGCCACCACATCGGCCCGCTGCTCGGCTCTTCGCCGGTGACCGCCGTCGGCTACCGCGAGGTGGCCGGCTTCATCAACGGGTTGTCCGCCAAGGGGCTGTCGCCGAAGACCATCGCGAACATCCACGGACTGCTCTCGGCATCGATGACGACGGCCGTGCGGCTGGGCTACCGGCCTGACAACCCCTGTGTCGGCGTCTCGCTGCCGAAGTCCCAGCTGACGCACGACGAGATGACGGTGCTCACGCGCGACGAGTTCGCGCTGCTGCTGTCCAAGGTCGCGCCGTTCTACCAGCCGCTCGTCCTCACCCTCGTCGCCACCGGCCTGCGCTTCGGCGAGGCGACCGCGCTCACGCCTGCCGACGTCGACGTGACGGCGCGGCCGGCGACGATCCGGGTGACGAAGGCGTGGAAGCGCGACGAGGATTCGCGGTACTACATCGGTCCGCCAAAGACCCGTCGTGCGCGGCGGACGATCTCGCTGCCCGACGAGCTGGTCGACGTGCTGCTGCCGCTGCTGGCGACCAAGGCGCCGGACGAGCTGCTGTTCCCCAACACGGTGGGGCAGTGGCTCTCGTCGTCCCGCTTCTGGACCTCGACGTGGACACCGGCGCTGGATGCGGCCTGCAACCCTCGGCGGCCCGACGGGTCACCGGACCCCGACGCGCCGCGGCTGACGAAGCGGCCGCGGGTGCACGACCTGCGGCACACGCACGCCTCGTGGATGCTCGCCGCCGGGACCGACCTGTTCGTGCTGCAGCGTCGGCTGGGCCACGAGTCGATCACGACCACCACCGAGACGTATGCGCACCTCATGCCGGATCAGCAGAAGGCCGCCGCCGACGCTGCCGCGAAGGCGCTGAGCGGGCTGGTCCCGGTTCGGAGTCAACCCAGCGCGACGCCAGCGCCGCTGGCAGCCGTTGCTTTGAGTGCCGATCGGCATTCGGGCGCGCGAGACTGAGCGTGGCACCGGCCGGTGCGAGCTGGAACGGGGACGGTTCGATGCGATCGCGCTGGGCTGGGTCGAGCAGCGGGTGGCCGCGCGACATGGTGATCCGCGTCGACGACGAGCCGGCCGCGCTGCTGACCTTGCTGTTCATTCGCGACGCGTGGGGCCTCGCCCCGGATGTGACACTGGCCGACCTCGATCCGGTGGCCCATGGCGGCCGTTCCGCGCTCCCAGCTACCGCGTCGCGAGACGAGTGGTCGGCCCGGTGGCTCACCGCCTGGGAGCGCACATGGGCTTGGTACGAGGATCCGGGTGCCGTCGGTCCGACGCCGAGCTTCCCTCCGATGTGGCAAGCGCAGTACGGCCCCGACGGGATCGACCGCGACGCCCTCAACCAGTGGAGAGAGGCCGCCAGAGGCCCGCGCTTGGTGCGTCTCGAGGACGAGCCAGAGCGTCGTTCCGTCGATGCGGTCGCGGCAGCGTGGCGCACCGGGATCGACTCGATCCTCGTCCTGCCGTACCGGGGCCACTACGCCCGCCGAATCGGTAGCCACCTGTTGGTCGTTTCGAAGACGACTCGAGAAGATCCAGGGCTGTACGCCGTGGCGCTGACCGGCAGCTCGTAAGCGACGGTCGCCGAGCTGGCCCGGTTCCTCGCGGACCGCGTCCTGCGCTGGCCCGGGCCCGACCGACACGCCGACCACGAGCCGGCGTGGGGTGCGGCGCGTTCAGCGGGCTGCGGACGATGTGGACGCGTCAGCGGACGCGTCAAACTCGACGAGGCGACGTTCCACCAGCAGGGCGGGCACCGCCATCGCGACCAAGCCAAGGCCTGCGAGCACCAGTGACGTCGTCTCCCAGACGCCGACGACTCGGTTGCCCGAGGCGAACAACGCGACGAAGACCAGCAGGCACGCGAGTCCGAAGCCGATGCCCCAGCGCAACCAGTAGCGCCCGCAAAGCCGGTTCGCCTCGCGCCAGTTGCGGGTGTTCTTCATCGCCAACGGGCTGCGGTACCCCGACCAGGAGTTCGGCTCACCGTGCGACCGGTGAACGAACACCGGGTAGCAGGCCACCATCGCCACGGGTATCAGCAGCCCCATCGCGAACGTGAACCACAGCACCGGCCACCCCCTCGTTGAGACATCGGCCAGCGGGATGCTCGGCTCCCATTGTCCCCAGCGACGACCTCACGCAACCAGCGAACGCAGAAGCCATATGAGCTGGACGGGTGCCTCACTGCTGCGTCGACGTGGGTGGGTGCCGTGTTCAACCGCGACGCCCAGACATAAATGGTCGCCCAGGCGACCACTTATGGCGTGAGCGAGGTGACGACCGCTGAGACTGGTCGGCGTCGTGCGTCTCGCAGACGTCAGGTTGAGCGGCGTGTCCATCGAGGCGAGGTCCCCGCCCGATGCACCGCTGGTGACGCGTGGGTGGTCGACGCACTTGCCGTGAGCGCGTTGGGCCGGTCGCGGCCGGGCTCGGCCCTGGCGTCTCGCGGCCGAGGTGGCGGCAACCTTGCCGGTCGGATCGTGGGTGCCTCGGTCTTGCCCAAGTTGCTTCGCGAGCAGCGCCGTTCGAACAGCAATCCACGTCCACAGGGCGACAGGCAGAGATACCGTCGACCGCGTGACCCAGCTCCTCGGCGGTGCGGCGAGCCCGATCGGGTGGAGCGTGCAGTATCTCGAGATCGGCGCATCGGACCTTGTTCGGGCGCTCCACTCGTGGCGCGTCGGGCTCGGCCAGCACGTACGTGTGTCGCAGCCAGTTGCCTACCCCTACGTCCTGCAGCACCTCGTGCCGTTTGAGGCCCCTTGGACACGGGAGCTGGTCATGGCGTGCGGGGACCGGTGGTCCGCCTATATGAACAACGGCCTGAACGGCGGGGACCCCACCGCCGCGGGGGCCGCCCTCGCCAGAGACCTCGGGGTTCGCTGCGTGGTCGCCGAGTGCACGCCGCGATACGGCCCCGGCCACCAGGCGACCCAGCTGTGGGTCCAGGGACCGGCGGGCGAGCCGCCTCTGATGTACGAGCGCACGCTCGCTGCGCACGCCACCGACGGTCGCTGGACTTGGCACGAGTCCGGTCGGCCGTTCCAGTTCGAAGAAACGAACCGGTACACCGTGAGGCGAATCCGGGACAGGCTCGACCGTCCTCTCCTCCTGCGCTACCTCACCGCGCTAGACATTCCGGCCGGCGACGATTCGAGCTACGGTCCGGGCGTCATCGTCCAGCAGGTAGTCGCATGGCCGCGTCGTGAGCAGACCCTGTACGAGGCTCGCCGCTCGCTCACAGCCTGAGCCCCGCCCGGTCGAGACTCGACGACGCCTGGGCCGCCCCCGGGCACCGAGGTCCGAGACATCCAATCCGACTGTGGCGCTTCCCGCGCTGTCGCATGCGGGGCTGCCCAGGAGCATGAGCACTCGCGCGCTTGGCGCACCAGCGCCTCGGGCGCGTCGGGTCCCGTAAGGACAAGAGGCCCGTCCCCCAAGGGAGCGGGCCTCTTGTCCGCAGCCGCCGGGTCTGCGTCATACCGCAACACGTCGACGGTCTCGCCAACACGGTCCGGATCGACTATCTTATTCGCATAAGAGGTAACGAAAGAGGAAGACTTATGCGAACGACTCCTCCTGCGCTTCTGCCGTTGCTGCGCTCGCAGGTGCAGGGCGACGTGCTCGCCACCGTGTACCTGTCGCCCGACTCGGAGTTCAGTGTCACCGAACTGGCCCACCGCGCGGGCGTCAGCGTCAAGGCGGTTGCCCACGAGGTCGCTCGGCTGGTCGACGCCGGACTGCTCGCCGACCGGCGAGCCGGCAACCTGCGACTGGTGCGGCGAGGTCCCGTCACGCCGCTGACGCAGCCGCTGACGGACCTGCTGGCGGTGACGTACGGCGCGATCCCGGTGCTGGCGGAGGCGCTGGCGGCAGTGCCGGGCATCGAGGCGGCCTACGTCTACGGCTCGTGGGCGGCGCGCTACCGCGGAGAGCCCGGTCCGGTGCCCGGGGACGTCGACGTGCTCGTCGTCGGCACCGCGGATCTCGACACGCTCGACGAGGTCGCCCGCGAGGCCGGAACACGCCTGCGCCGCGAGGTCGCGATCCACCGTGTTAGTCCCTCGACCTGGGCGGATCCGCCCGCCAACGATGCCTTCCTGGCGTCTGTCCGCACGCGGCCGCTCGTCGCCCTCGAGCTGGTTGACAGGGGAGCGGTATGAGGTGGAACCAAGGGCGTGCCGAGGTCGACGCGATGCTCGCGGCAGGGGAGCTGCAGCGGGTGCCTGCCAGCCGTGAGCACGCTGACAACCTGCTCGCACTGGCCGTGCAGCACCTCGCCAGTGCGCGGTCCGTGGTGGCGACCGACCCGGAAGGTGCGTACGCGATCGGCTACGACGCGAGCCGCAAGGCGCTTGCCGCAGTCCTGGAGAACCAGGGTCTCCGCGCGACGAGCCGCGGCGGTCACATCGCGATCTACCGCGCTGTCCAGGCCCAGCTCGACCCGCCGCTCGGTGCGACGCTCCGCCCCTTCGATCGCATGCGGCGCCGGCGCAACAGCCTCGAGTACCCGGACTTCGACGCGCCCACGGTCATCGCGGCCGACGTGACGGAGGACCTCGAGCGGGCGCGAGCGATCGTCGACCTCGCAGGCCGCACTCTGGACCAGATGTCCCCGTACTGACCGCCGGCGCATGCTCGAGGGTGCGCGAACGACGTGACTGTCGTACCGGAGAGCGCTGGCGGCACGACCAGCGTGGTCGGCCGACGGGCGAAGATCAGTGCCCCCGACTCGGCGGACTGCAACTCAACGCCCCGATCGACGGCTAATCTCGCGCCTAACGAGCTTGTCCTTCTAGGAAGGCACGGGAATGTACGGGTTTACCGTCATGATCGTCGGATCCCTCATCGTCTTGGGTGGTGTGGTCGCCGCGCTCGTCTACTACGTCGTGAACAGTCGGCGCAGCCCGAAGTAGCGCAGTCGGAGTGTCGACTCGGGCACGCTCCGGATGCCAGTGGCGGACGGAGCGACAACGAGGGTTCACACGTGTGTCGCCGTCGACAATGCGGGTGTTCAGAACAGCGGCTCGCCCTCGGCCCGCCGTGGCTTGAGGTGCGCCCGCACCGAGCGGTCCGTCGCGCCGAGCGCAGTGATGTCCACCGGTTCAGGCTCGACCTCGTGCTCCTTGACGGTGGCGCGTCGGATCAGCGCGTCGACCTGATCGGGCAGGAATCGGATGCGGCCGCGACCGAGCCGCAGGTGCGGGATGCGCCCACGGCGAGCCTGCTCGCGCACCCACCACGACGAGGCACCGATCGCATCCGCGACCTGTTCGGGGCTCAGAGTCTCGAGCTTGTCCATTCCTGTTCCTCCTCCTGGTCGGATTGCGCGGGCAGCTGTCCGCCCGGAACGTCGGATCGCGTGCGGTGGCTGCCGGATGTGGTGGATCGCAGGGGGACTCGTTTGTCCCCGTCGGGGCGGGCGCTGAACCGCTGGCGGGCGCCCTGCCTGCTGATGCCAAGCGCGGTGCCGATCTGGCTCCAGCTGGCGCCGTCAACGCGCAGGTGCGCGACGGCGGAGCGGATCTGCTCGTCGTGGCGCACGACGACGGTCCGCGCTTCGGCCCGTCGCGCCGCGAGATCCTTGAGGCGCGTGAGCCCTTCACGAAGTGGGTCCGCATGCTGAATTCGGCGCAGCAGCTCGGGGGACGGCTCGTAGGCGGCATGGGCCGGCTGGTTCTGAGTCCTCGCCGGCGACGGAGTGATGGGCCGAGGTAGACCCGCCGGGCGGCCGTCGAGACCGAGTCCGAAGGCCGCGCCGCCGGACACCGATCGAGCGGACGGCGCTTCGGCGAGCACCGTTGTGCCCAGCGCCACCCTGCGCCGCGCCCGCTCCCGACTGGCCTTCCCCATATCGGCCCCTCCGTTCTTTGCTACCCCTACGTGTGCACTGGACCCGCAACATGCGATCGGACGTCGCACGACGCCGTCCTCCGTCGCGGCAGGAGATGCGGCACCACGGTGCCCGAAGGTTCACGACAGGATGCAAGCGGTTGCCCTACCAACAGGTGTGCAGGCGACGGCGAAGACGCGACGCGGCGCCATCCGATCTGGATGGAGACAGTCGCCGCCGGGTCGCAAATGGCTCGGCTGGTCAGCCAGTCCGGCGATCGGCATTCACCGGCCCGACCCGAGCCGTCCGCGACAACCTTCGTTGCCCTGAGGAAGGAACAGGTGTCGGGACTCATCTGGCATTAGCCGACAACCGGACTTGTCCCGGCTTGGCGCCGCCCAAGTTGCTCATGGGGTGCACGGCCGAGCAGGCCACTCTCGAGGGTGTCTTCACGGGCGGGCGCTCGGTCGCGTACCGGTGCTGGACTCCAGCAACGGAGCCGTGCTCAGGCCTGGTGCGAACGTGAGCGTCAAAGAACCTGGCGTCCAGCCACAAAGCGGGAACCGTCGAAGGGTCCAAAGCCTCACCCGTCGCTGGGCAGCGGCGACTCTGCGGTGACGTCCTGGTCGACCGAGCCGTCTTCGCGGGAAGAGAGAGGCCCGGGGTGCTTCACAGCAGTCCGGGTGCCGTCGCGTCGCCAGGGTACGTTCGGCGGCGTGATTGTGAGCGGCCGGGGAGGGGATCTGCGAAGGCTCGACGAGTTCTGCGCCCGCTTGGTTCGTTTGGCGACCGACGGAGACTTCACGGACATCGAGGGCGCCTTGACGTTCCCTAGGGGCATGTGCACGTGGATTAGCTACGCCGGCGGTGAGATCCTGCGGGAGCGCGGCTTCGGCACGTGGACCATCCAAAACGCCACCACGCCTGCACGGTCCCCACGCCACGACTGGCTCGTTCGGGACGATCTCTTCGTCGACCTGACCGCGCACCAGTTCAAGGACGCCGGCTATGAGACGTTCATCGTCGGCCGAGGGCAGAGCCCGCTTGTATCGCGCTTCCCAGTGCACGTCGGCGGCTTCGCGACCTCCGGCATCGTCGGCCGAGCTTAATCGAGGCCTACCGCGCTCGACTGTGCGGCCTTCTCGGCCCAGCGTGAACCCGGGGAGGATGGTGGCTCGCCAAGCGAAACGTGGCTGTGGAGCTCGCCTGACCGGCGCCTCGGACACAGATCCCTGGTCAGCCGATGTGGGCCAGCAAGTTGAGTACGGCGCGAAGCACGCTCTGGTCGCCCATATTGGCGACGAGCAGGGTTGCCCCGGCAACGACCAACGACGCGAGGGCTATCCAAAGGGCGCGTCGCGCGATTCCGAGGCTATCGACGGATGCGCCAAGCGATGCGACCGTCGCCAGAATGTCCCGATACTCGCGATCAGCTTCGATTAATCGCGTAAAGGTCTCAGCCTGGTTATCCGCGATTCTGTCGTTCAAGTTGCGAGGCTCGCGCGCTTTGCGCCCCGCCGCTTCATTCTCCGCAATGATCCATGGCTCATATTCAGCCATGAACGGCGCGACGTCGAAGCTTCGCCACGCGTGAGACCGGTAGTTCTCGACATCCCGCTTGACGCTCGTGAGATCAAGGCTCAAAGTCAGCATCGAGTCCCGAAGCTGCCTGATCCCTCCCGGCTTGAACGCTGCGTGCTGGTTCCGCGCTCGATCGCGCAGCTCGCTGTACTTCGCTTCGATCACCGAAAGGAATCCGCCAATTGCGAGGGTCACCAGGAAGCCGAGGATATGCCCATCGACGTGGTGGGCGACTGCTTGATCGGTTGACCCGCCGTAGTACTGGAATTCGTCGTTCGCGTCGGCGATCGCCTGCCGCTGGCCCCAGAGGGCGACAGTCCGAGATTGGAGTTCGGGCGCGAGGTCAGGCTCTACCTCCGTCAACCGCATCATCGGCAATGCTGCTGATGTCTTCTGCTCGAAGTTGATGTCGGTGATCCCGATTGCCCGGAGCGCATCGCTCAGGTCGGGCTGGATCTGGCTCGTGGCGAATGGGTCGAGTCTTTCCATGAGCAACAAATCCATGACGAGTTGGTGCTCACGGTGGTTCGCGAAGAAGCCCGGGCACTTCTCTGCCATCCACTTCCGCGCGGCGTTGTGAAGCAAGCGACGGGCTCGCTGTGTGTCTCGCCACGCGACCGCTTGAGGTTCCATGGCACGTGGTCGCTTCCAGCCGCTCCGTACAAGTTCGGGCTCACGTGGCGCATGCCAGGCGACATCGATGCTGCGGGCAGCATTGTCCTCCAGGTGGAAGCACGCCACGATCGCTGTCAGGCCCGCACCAACCTGGATCGCCTTAATATCTACTCGACCGAATTGAGACGGTAGGCGATCGCGGGCCGCGAGTGGGTCCCAGCCTGCGTCGTTCGTGCTGACGACCTCCGCGAGCCTCCACCAGCTTGCTCCGTCGCGGGATCGTCGCTTGCTTAGTAGGTCGGCGTTGTCTTCGCTCCGAAAGAATCGGCGATCCCGGTCCCACTTGTTCCGCACGAGCGCGCGCTTGAACGCGTCGGCCGTTGTAGGCGTTAGGAGCTCGACGACCCAAATCGCGGGAATCGCGATGTGCTCGTCGTCCGGTACGTGAACGTTGTGAAGCGGGTCTTCGCGACTCCAGTTCTTGTTCACTTCATGTTCGTAGTACGAAAGAAGGTAGTTGGAACCGCGATTGCAGGTGTGGCGGAATTTCCGGGGGAAGAAGTTGTGTCTTCTTCCTCTGGCGAGCCACCGAAGCATTCTATAGGGAGTATCCCACCAACGCCTGCCCTTGCCGGGCTCGGGTGTCTTCTGGTGTGCCTCATGAACCCACCGGGAGATTTGCGCGACTCTGTCATCGCCGGAGATGCCCTCGCGCGGCATGGCGGGCGCTTCCGTCGCTTCCCGAGTTGTGGAGATTACCGACTCGGTGCTCTGTTCCGGACCCCGATCCGCAGTCACTGCGATCCTCCTTTGGTGCGCCGGAGCGGGTGGCTGCCGGCCCGTCGCTTCCTGCCACTTTGCGGCACCCGGGGACATTCGGCCGCAGGTTGTTGACCGACCGTGACCGCGAGACCACGAAGCGGGGCCGCAGTGGAGTCGCCGAGGGATCCCTCCGGCCGTTCATGCCGTGGCCTCGCCGCTGGCGGCGTCCCAGAGTCGGCACCAGAGCGGCCCGGCGACCTCAGTGAGTTCCAGCAACCACAGGTACATGGTGCAGGCGTCGTCGTCGTCCTTGAATGTCGGGTTTGACTGCCACGTGAAGTGATTGTCGTCGCTGACGGTCATGGATGTGTTCCCGCCGATGTGGGACGGATGAGCCCAGTTGCTGAGCTGGGCGTACACCGCCTTGAACCCAGGTGCCTGTCGGTTGGCCGCTTCCACGATCTTGCCGATGCTGAACCGGTCGCGGTCACCGGCCAGCAGGGACACGCGCCGCAGGTCCGCGGGCTTCTCGATGAGGTAGCTGAGAAGCGCGACGACTTCGGCGAGTGAGCGCAGTAGCGAGGCGCTGGCGAACGGGTTGTCGGCCGCGATCTCTCGCGACGCCGCCTCCTGGAAGGCATGCAGTCGCGTGACAAGGCCGAGCATGGCCAACGTGTCATGGGTGAAGGGGAAGCCAGCCGGCACCTTCTGGACGATCTCGTGGCGCATCCGCTTCTGTGCCTGCTCGGTGATGTCCGCACCTGAGGCGCGGTCAGCGATGCCCCGCTTCGCCGCGATCGAGTCGGTCACGGCAGAAGTGTGATCCCCGGGACGGGCACCGTCAGTCGACGCGCCTTGCCCGCCAGTGCGGCGAGTAGCGGGGCGCGCCCTTGGCCCGCCCGGCTTCGGTGTCCTTCCTGGGCGCCTTGGCATCATGCTTGTCAACGCGCGTCAACGGAGTGTCTGCATGCGCTCACTCAAGACGTGTTGGCGCCCGACGTTTCCCAATGTTAGGCGATGGTGTCTCACCATCCGGACACTTCGATTCCCGCCACCTCCACCCATGCTCCGCCGACGGCTGCGTATGCGTCGGCGCGTGCCGCTATGAGGCCCGTTCCCCCTGTGGGGACGGGCCTCGTCGTCGTTCCGGCTCGGGGCGCCGAGTGACTGCAGGAGCGTCCAGCCTGCCGGGCGTCTCGCAGCGTTCGTTGACAGGCTCGGCGCGTACCGTGCCGGGATGCCTGAGCAGTCACTGCGCGACCGGGCCGAGGAGCGGTTGCGCTGGCACCTCATGACGACGCGCGCGAGGCTCGAGACAGTCGTCATCTCCGCGGTGTTCGCGCTCTACGTGGCGTTCGCGCTGAAACTGCTGCTCTTCTCGCGGCCGCCTGGTTCGGAACGGTCGATCAACCTCGTCCCGTTCGCGACGATCTCGCACTACCTGGTGAGCGGGTCGTCAGGCGTCCGCAGGTTCGCGTTCGGCAACGTCGCGGGAAACGTCCTCCTGTTCGTCCCGCTCGGCGCCTACGTGTCGGTTCTGACGAGGTGGGCCGTGGCGAGGACCATGCTGGTCGTCGCGTCGGCGAGCGTGGCGGTGGAGATCCTTCAGGGAGTGTTCGCCCTGGGGGCGTCAGACATCGACGACATGATCCTCAACTGCGTCGGAGGGTTCATCGGCATCCTGCTGGCGCTCCTGGCTAGGGTGGTCCTCAAAGACGCCGGCCGGGTGCGTGCGGTCGTCGCAGCGGTATCGATCGTCGCGCTTCCGGTGCTGTGCTTCTTGCTGTTCGTCGTCCGACTGCGCATGTGAGGTCGGTTCCGAGCCGTTCTCCGCGTGAGCCGTCCGGGTGGTTCCCATCGGGGCGCTCGACGCCTGGCGCGCGCGTGCTGCAGGCTGTCCGGCGATGAGCGCGCCACCCGACCCCCGTGGTCGGTCGATGCGGCCCTACCTGTGGGTGGTAGGGCTGTTCTGGGTGCTTCCCGTGGTCCTGACGGTCCTGGGCTACGTCTTCCTGCCCCACCACAACGCCTCCGGCCAGTGCGAGGGCATCGGTTTCGGGTGCGTGCCGCCCCCGAACGTCGGGCTGGTCATCTTCATGGGCGTGGTCGGTGCACCGGTCCTGCTGGTCAGCGGATTCGTCGCGATGGGTGTCGTCGCGCTGGTGCGGTTCCTCCGTCGTCGCTGAGGCAGGTCGGCGAAGGGTCGAACCGGCGCGCCAGAGTGGCGGAACCGGCCGTTCAGCGGGCGTTGGCCCGGGCGCCGTAGCGCAGGCCGTCCAGCAGCAGCCCGACCATCCGGTCGGCGCGGTCCGTGCCGCCGCCCGGTGCCGGCAGCGACAGGTTCGCGATCGCGCTGATCAGCTCGAGCGGGTCGACGTCGTCGCGGATGGTCCCCGCTTCCGCCGCGGCATCGAGCAGGCGCTGCAGGGCCGGCGCGGCGTTGGCCTCGAAGTACTCGCGCAGGCCGCTGTACGCGGGGTCGCCCGAGTGCAGTGCCGCGCCGAGACCGTGCTTGGTGGCGACGAACTGCGTGTAGCGCCGGGCCCAGAGCTCGAGCGCCTCGGCGGGCTCGTGCTGCTGCGCAAGGAGGGCCGCCTGCGCCGTCACGTCGTCGATCTCCCGCCGGAACACCGCGGCGATCAGGTCCGAGCGCAGCGGGAAGTGGCGGTAGAGCGTCGCGGTGCCGACCCCGGCGCGAGCGGCGATGGCGCGCACCGGCACGTCGACGCCGTGGGCGGCGAACTCCTGCTTGGCCGCCTCCAGCAGGGCGTCGAGGTTGCGTCGGGCGTCCGCGCGAGGCATCGGTCTCTCCGTCGTCGTCGGTGGACCCGTCGTTGATAAACGGGACAGCGTTCCGTATAGTCGAGTAGCGGGACATTGTTCCGCTTCTGCCTCATCGTACGGCGTCCGCTCGGGTGCCAGCAGGGAGTCACCATGCAGTACCGCACGCTCGGCCGCACCGGCATCAAGGTCAGCCCCTACGCGCTCGGCGCGATGATGCTCGGATCGCTCGGCAACCCGGACCGCTCCGAGGCGATCCGCATCGTCCACCGGGCGCTCGACGCCGGCATCAACTTCGTGGACACCGCCGACCGCTACGGCGACTCCGAGGAGGTGGTGGGGGAGGCGCTCAAGGGGCGACGCGACGACGTGGTGCTCGCGACCAAGTTCTGGGGCCCCGTCGACGACGACCTGAACCACCGCGGCGCCTCCCGCCGCTGGATCGTGCAGGCGGTCGAGCGCTCCCTGCGCCGGCTCCAGACCGACCACATCGACCTGTACCAGCTGCACCGCCCCGACCCCGAGACGGACATCGACGAGACGCTCTCGGCCCTCACCGACCTGGTCAGGCAGGGCAAGGTGCGTGCCATCGGGTCCTCGTCGATGCGCGGCTCGGAGATCGTCGAGGCGCAGTGGACCTCGGAGCGACGCGGCTACGAGCGGTTCCGCACCGAGCAGCCCAACTACTCGATCCTCGACCGCGAGATCGAGCGGGAGATCCTGCCGGTCGCGCAGCGCTACGGCATGGGCACGCTGGTCTACAGCCCGCTCGCCGGCGGCATGCTGACCGGTCGCTACCGAGCCGGTCAGGACAACGACAACTTCCGCTCGACGCGCACCGGGATGCGGCACTTCCGGGACGAGCGCCGGCTCGCGGCCGTCGAGCAGCTGGTCGCGCTCGCCGAGGAGACCGGGATCACGCTGACCCATCTCGCGATGGCGTTCGTCATCGCGCACCCGGGTGTGACGTCGGCGATCGCCGGTCCGCGCACCATGGAGCAGCTCGAGGACACCCTCGCCGGGGTCGACGTGGCCCTGAGCGACGAGATCCTCGACCGCATCGACGCGATCGTGCCGCCGGGGGAGAGCGTCGGGGCGATGGACATGGTCTACCGCGGGCCCGAGGTGGGCGACAGCGCGTTGCGCCGGCGTCGGGCCGGCGACCGATCGGCGGCGTAGCCGAGACGTCGTCAGCGGGTGCGTGCCGTCAGCGGACCTGATTCCACGCCGTCGCGCTCCCGCTCGGCCGCGTCCCGGGACCCGTCGTGCACGTTCGTGCGGGAAGGACGATGGGCCCTGCCGCCCGGGCTGGCCTGGGCAATAGCGTGGACGTGCTGCGCGCCTCGTCGAGGAGGTGGAGACAGTGCCCACAGCTGCCCGGTCAGCCATGCCGCACGTCGTCGTGGTGGGTGGTGGTGGGACCGGCGGTGCCGTCGCGCACGACCTGGCGTTGCGCGGGCTGCGCGTCACGGTGCTCGAGCGGGGAGAGGTGACGTCCGGGACCACCGGCCGGCACCACGGGTTGCTGCACAGCGGTGCCCGGTACGCGGTGGCGGACGCGACGTCCGCCGTCGAGTGCATCGCCGAGAACCGGATCCTCCGGCGGATCGCACCGGGGTCCTTCGAGGAGAACGACGGGCTGTTCGTCGCGCTGACCGACGAGGACCTGGCGTACCTGCCGGGGTTCGTCGAGGCGTGCCGTGCCTGCGACATCCCGGCGGAGGTGCTCGACAGGGCCGAGGCGCTGCGTCGCGAGCCCGGGCTGGGCCCGGAGGTCAGGGCCGCCGTGCAGGTGCCGGACGGCACGATGGACGCGATGCGGCTGCCGCTGCGCTTCTTCGCGACGGCACAGTCGAACGGCGCCGTGATCAGGACCTTCACCGAGGTGGTCGGGCTGCGGCGGCAGGACGGTGCCGTGACCGGTGTCGCGTACCGCGACGACGTGACCGGCGAGGAGGGGCTGCTGACCGCCGACCTGGTGGTGAACGCCGCCGGGCCCTGGGCGCAGCGGATCGCCGAGATGGCCGGTGTCGACGTCCCGATCCGGTGCTCGCCCGGCGTCCTGGTCGCCGTGCGCGGCCGGTGGTGCGACATGGTGGTCAACCGGCTGCACCGGTCCGGCGACGGCGACATCGTGCTCCCCCAGCGCGGTCTGAGCGTGATCGGCACCAGCTCGTGGGTGGTGGACGACCCGGACGAGCTGCACCTCCCCGAGGACCACATCCGCACGATGGTTACGGAGGGCTCGAGGCTGGTGCCGGCGGTGGCGCACGCCGAGATCCGGGCGGCCTGGTCTGCGGTGCGACCGCTGATCGGTGGCGGCGGCAGCACGACCGGACGGGAGCTGTCGCGCACCTTCAAGTGCTTCGACCACGCGGAGCGGGACGGCGTCGAGGGGTTCGTCACCATCTCCGGCGGCAAGGCGACCACGCTGCGCGCGATGGCGGAGGCGACGGCCGACGTCGTCTGCCGCCGGCTCGGCGTCGAGGCCCCGTGCCGCACCCGCGAGCAGGTGCTGCTGCCGAACAACGCGTACTACACGTCGCACGAGTCGATGCCCTCGACGACGCAAGAAGCGCCCGCGGTGACCGGCCCCCGGCGCTCCGGTGCCGCGGCGACGCGCACTGCCACGCCCGGAGCGGTGGCCCGCACCGCCACGACGAGCCGGACCGCCACGACCGGCGGCACGACCACGACCAGCACGAGCGGCACGACGGCCCCGCCGAACCGCGTGCTGCGCGTCTCCCGCTGGAAGCCCGGCTGGCCGGCCCCGGCTCAGCTCGAGTACGTCGTCCCCGTCGAGCCGCGCACCACCGTGCTCGACGCGCTGCGCAGCATCAGGTGGCACGACGACGCGTCGTTGACCGTGCGGCACTCCTGCTGCCACTCGTCGTGCGGCACGTGTGGCGTGCGGGTGAACGGCGCGGAGGTGCTCGGCTGCGTCACGGTGCTGGCCGACCTGCCGGCGGGCGCGGTCACGGTCGAGCCGATGGCCAACGCGCCGGTGCTCAGCGACCTGGTGGTCGACATGACCCGGCTGTACGACGGGCTCGAGCGGTCGGGCCGTCCGCTGGTGCGGCAGGTCGAGACGCCGGGCCGCGGGCGCAGGGCGAAGGTCCGCCGGTCCGGGACGGGCCCGGCGTCGGTGCGGCTGGAGGACTGCGTCGAGTGCGGGCTGTGCGTCTCCGCCTGCCCGATCACCGGGACCGACCAGGCGTATCTCGGCCCCGCGGTGCTCGGCGCGGCCGCCCGGGTGGTCGCCGAGCCGCGCGGCCAGGACGTGCGGTCGGTGCTCACGTGGGTGGACGACCACGACGGCTGCTGGCGCTGCCACCTGAGCTTCGCGTGCAGCGAGGTCTGTCCCACGGGGGCGGACCCGGCGGCCGGGATCATGGCGCTGCGCGGCGCCCTCACGCGGGAGCACCTGAGGTGGCGGTCCGACGGACGCAGCGCCGCCAGGCCGGCCGAGGAGGAGAGGACGGCAGCGCGATGACGAGCGAACCGGGCACGACGCGCGGCACGGGACGCCGGGGCCTGCGGGGGTGGATGACGCACCCCGGCGCCGGGACCCCGACGTGGGCCTTCGTGGCGAACCGGGTGTCCGCTCTGATCCTGGTCGGGTACCTGTACCTGCACCTGGTGGTGCTGTCGATGCTGCTGCGTGGCTCGGCCAGCTGGGACTCGTTCCTGGCGATCGCCGGAACGCGGGCGTTCGTGACGGTCGACGTGGTGCTGTTCGCCGCCGTCGTGTGGCACGCCGCGAACGGCGTGCGGGTGGCGCTGGTCGGGACCGACGTGGCCGTGCGGCGGCAGCGCGCCCTGCTCGTCGGCGTGCTCGTGGTCACCGTGCTGGTGACCGCAGCCGCCGCGGTGCTGCTGCTGGCGAGGGAGTGAGCGATGAGCATCGAGCTGCGTCGTCGCGCCCGGCCCTCTGTCCCCGCGCAGACCGTCGACCGACCCCGTACCGATGTGGAGCCGGGTCGCCGGGGCGGCGGCTGGGGCTGGATCCTGCAGGTGGTCACCGGCGCCGCGCTGCTGGTGCTCGTGGTTGTGCACCTGGTCGCCCAGCACTTCGTCGTCTCGGCGCCGGGCGGCCTGCGGGACCGGGCGTCCGTGCTCGCCTACCTGGGCAACCCGGTGATCGTGGTGATCGAGTCGGCGTTCATGCTCACGGTGACGTGGCACGCCCTGCTCGGCGTCCGCTCGATCCTCTTCGACCTCGGCCTGGGTGCGCGCGCCCGGCGGCGGGTCACCGTCGGGCTCAGCGCGCTCGGCGCGGTGACGCTCGCCTACGGGTTCTGGATGATCGCGGTGCTGGCGGCCGGCTGAGCCGGCTCAGTCGAGCTGGCTGCGCCGGCGGGTCAGGTAGGCCGTCTCGGCCGTGTTTGCGCTGAGGGCCAGGGCGCGGTCGTAGGCCTCCAGCGCCTCGGCACGCCGGCCGAGCCGGCGCAGCAGCTCCGCGCGCGTCACGTGGAACGCGTGGTGGCCGGCGAGCGGCAGCCGGTCGACCAGGGCGAGCGCGACGTCGGGGCCGTCCAGCTCGGCGACGGCGATCGCGCGGTCGAGCGCCACCAGCGGTGACGGGTCGACGCGCACCAGCCGGTCGTACAGCGTCACCACCTGCGACCAGTCGGTGTCGCGCGCGTCCTTCGCCGCCGTGTGCACCGCGTTGATCGCCGCCAGCAGCTGGTAACGGCCCGGAGGCGGACCACCGGCGGCCACGACCGCGAGGCGTTCCCGCACCAGGTGGTGCCCCTCGTCGACCAGCTCTGTGTCCCAGCGGCTGCGGTCCTGCTCGCCGAGCGTCACCAGCTCGCCGGTGGACGACACGCGGGCCGGCCGGCGCGCCTCGGTCAGCAGCATCAGCGCGAGCAGCCCGGTCACCTCGCCGGAGTCGTCCGGCAGCAGCTCGCGGACCAGCCGGGTCAGCCGGATCGCCTCGGCGGTCAGGTCGGCACGGACGGGCTCGGTGTCGCTACCGGTGGCGAGGTAGCCCTCGTTGAAGACGAGGAACAGCACCGTGAGCACCGCGTCGAGCCGCGCCGGCAGGTCCTGCGCCGTCGGCACCCGGTACGGCACGTGCGCGGCCCGGATCTTCGCCTTCGCCCTGGTCAGCCGTTGGCCCATCGTCGCCTCGGGCACCAGGAACGCCCGCGCGATCTGCGGCATCGTCAGGCCGCCGACCATCCGCAGCGTCAGCGCGACCCGCGCCTCGGGCGACAGCGCCGGGTGGCAGCACGTGAACACCAGGCGCAGCCGGTCGTCCTCCACGGCGCCGCGGTCCAGCGGAGGGTCGTCGTCGTGCAGCAACGCGGCCTCCTGGTGCTTCTCGTCACGGCGCAGCTCGCGGCGCAGGCGGTCGATCGCCTTGCGGGTCGCGGTGGTGGTCAGCCAGCCGCCGGGGTTGGGCGGGACGCCGTCGTGCGGCCAGCGCTCGACGGCGGTCGCGAACGCGTCGGCGGCGGCGTCCTCGGCGGCACCCAGGTCGCCGAGCCGTCGGGTGAGGGTGGCGACCACCCGGGCCCACTCCTCACGGTGGGCCCGGGTGATCGCCTCCTCGACCGGGTCGAAGCGGGTCGGGTCGAGCCGCGTCACGGCTCGAGGAGCGCCTTGAACGACTCCTCCGTCTGGAACGGCCGCACCTCGACCTTGCCGCGGCAGGCCTTGGAGCCCTCCGCTGCGAGGCGCAGCGCGACGTCCAGGTCGGGCGCCTCGATGACCCAGAAGCCACCGAGGTGCTCCTTGGCCTCCAGGTACGGGCCGTCGGTGATCACCGGCTGCTCGCCGCGGCCGTCGACCACCGTCGCCGTGGTCGCCTGCTCCAGGCCGTCGGCGAACACGAAGTAGCCGTCGGCGACCAGCTTGTCGTTGAACGCTCCGGTGTCCGCGAACGCCTGGAGCATCGACTCCTTGTCGGGGTAGTCGCCGAACTGGTTGCGCTCGGCGGGGCCGTAGACGGACAGCAGGTACTTGGGCATCTCGTCGTCTCCTTCGGTGCTCGGTGCGGCGGTGGGCCGCCTCTCACCCCTGCTACGAACGGGTGCGTCCCGATCCGACACCGCGGGTGCGGCGAATTTCAAGGCCTCGTGCCGGGCGTCCGACGGCGGCCCCGGCCCGAGCGTCTCGACGGCTGCGACGTGCCGGCGCGCGCGTGTGACCATCAGAGGGTGAGCCCCGTCGTGAACCCGCGAGCCGCCCTGGCCCACGCCCTGCTCACGCGCGTCGCCGGACCGGAGCCGGACGAGGCGCGTGACCGCATCCACCTGACGCCGGGCCCGCGGTGGTTCGACCCGGACAGCCCGATCGGCCGGGTGCACGGCGATGCCTCGATGTTCGTCGGCGGGGTGCGGGCGCTGCTGCTGCAGTCGCTGCACCCGCTGGTGATGACGGCGGTCGCCGACCACTCCGGCTATCGCCAGGACCCGTGGGGACGGCTGCAGAACACCGCGACCTTCATCGCGGCGACCACGTTCGGCACCAGCGCCGCCGCTGAGCGCGCGATCGCGATCGTCAAGGCGGTGCACAAGCGCGTGGTCGGCACCATGCCCGACGGCACGCCCTACGCCGCCGGCGACCCGCACCTGCTGTCCTGGGTGCACCTCGGCGAGGCGGAGAGCTTCCTGCTGGCGCACCAGCACCTGGGCCGGCGGCCGCTCGACCGGGCCGGCTGCGACGAGTACGTCGCGCAGACGGCGGTGGTGGCGCGGGCCCTGGGCGTCGTCGACCCGCCCGTGACGTACGCCGGCCTGCGCGCGCAGCTCGCCGACTTCCGCGGCGAGCTGGCCGCCACCCCGGCCGCTCGCGACGTCGCCACGTTCCTGCTGCACACCCCGCCGCTGCCGCGCGCCGCGCGTCCGGGCTACGCGCTGATCACGTCCGGCGCGCTGGCGCTGCTGCCGCCCTGGGCGCGGCGGGAGCTCGGCGTGCACGCCGCGCCGGTGCTGGACCCGCTGCGCCGCGCGGGCGGCCGGGCCGTCACGGCGACGATCCGCTGGGCGCTGGACTCCGCGGAGCCGGGGCGGGCTCCCGAGGCGGTCGACGCCGCGCGGTAGGGGTGCGGTAGCTGCGGCCGGCCGTCCGGTGCCCGACGGTGCCACGCCGGTAGGGTCCCGAGCGTGACGGCGACCAGGACGACGACGGGCCGGGCGCTCGTCGTCCCCGCCGTGCTGCTGGCCGCGCTGGCCGGTGCCTTCGTCGCCACGCAGGGGCGGCTGAACGGCGACCTGGCCACGGCCGGTGCCGGGGCGCTGCTGTCCGCCTGGCTGTCCTACGTCGGCACGTTGGTCACCGTGGTCCTGGTGATCGTGGTCCAGGGACGGGCCGGACCGACGGTGCGGATCCTGCGTCACCAGGCGCGATGGTGGTGGTACGCCGTCGGGTTGTGCGGGGTGCCGATCGTCGTGATGTTCGCGGTGGGCATCCCGGTGGTCGGCGTGGCGATCGCGTCCGTGTGCTCGGTGGCCGGCCAGACCGTCGCCGGGCTGGTGCTGGACGCCCGCGGCGTCGGCATCCCCGCAGCCCTGCGCCTCACCGGACGGCGGCTGGTCGCCGCGGTGGTCGCGGTGGCGGGCCTCGTCGTCGCCGTCGGCTCGGCGCCGTCGTCGGACCTCGGCCGCGTGATGGTGCTCGGCGCGCTGATGTTCGTCTCCGGTGCGGTGCTCGCCGGTCAGCAGGCGGGCAACGGACGGGTGAACCTGCTGACGCGCGACGCGGTGCTGCCGGCGCTCACCTCGTCGGCGGGCGGCACGGTGGGCGTCAGCGTGCTGGTCGCCGTGGTCGCGGCAGCCGGTGGGCTGCACGGGGTCGCGCTGCCGAGCCGTCCGGACCAGTGGTACCTGTACCTCGGCGGTCCGCTGGGCGCCGCCATCACGGTGCTGGCCGCGTGGTCCATCCGGCACCTGGGCACGTTTGCCCTCACGCTGGGCGTGCTCGCCGGTCAGATGGTCGCGGCGGTGGGCGTGGACCTGATCTGGGGCGTGGGCGCTCGCGGGTGGACGTACCTGGCCGTCGCCATGATCACGGCGGCGACGGTGCTGGTGGTGCTCCCGCAGCGCGTCCTGCGCCGTCGTCCGGCTGCCGGCTAGCCTCCCGTCAGCCGCGCGGGGCGATCCAGGGTCCGGTGCCCTCGGACGGGTCGAGGATGCCGTCCTCCACCCAGGTCATCCGCCCGGCCATGACGGCGCGTGCGAGCCGGTTGTCGGTGGGGCCCGTCGAGCCGCCCAGACCTCGGAACAGCGCGTCGACCCGAGCTCGGGACTGCTCGCAGAACGCGTCGGCCAGGCGGACGGCGTCCGCCCCCGCCACCGGGTCCGAGCGGCGCATCGCGACGGCGCGGGTGCAGACCGCGGACATCGCGAACAGCTCGGCCCCGATGTCGACGATGTGGCCGAGCAGCACCTGCCGGCGGTCCAGCCGCGCCTGGTAGCGGGCCATCGCGTAGAACGTGCGGCGGGCCAGGGCGCGCGACGACCGCTCGACGAACCTGACGTGCCGGGCCAGCCGGCCGAACTCCGCGTACGTGCCGGGACGCGAGCCCTCACCGGCCAGCAAGGAAGGGAACCAGCGCACGTAGAACCTGCTCGCACCGACCGCCGAGCGCGCCTTGGCGCCCAACGAGGCGTCCCGCGACGCCAGCTCACCGGCCGCCGCCAGGTGCGCGTCCACCGCCTCGCGGGCGATCAGCAGCCGCATGATCTCCGACGACCCCTCGAAGATCCGGTTGATGCGCATGTCCCGCAGCAGCTGCTCGGCACCGACGGCCCGTTCACCACGGGCCGCGAGGGAGTCAGCGCTCTCGTACCCACGCCCCCCGCGGATCTGCACCAGCTCGTCGGCCACCCGGTACCCCATCTCGCTGGCCCACAGCTTGGCCAGCGCCGCCTCGATGCGGACGTCCTTCTGGCCGGCGTCGGCCAGCCGGGCGGACAGGTCGAACACCGACTCCAGCGCGAACGTCGTCGCGGCGATGAAGGCCAGCTTCGAGGCGATCGCCTCGTGCTCACCGACGGGTCGGCCCCACTGCACCCGCTCCGTGGACCACTGCCGGGCGATGGACAGGGCCCACTTGCTGCCGCCCGCGCAGATCGCCGGGATCGACAGCCGTCCGGTGTTCAGCGTGGTCAGCGCGATCTTCAGGCCCTGTCCCTCGCGGCCCAGCCGGTTCTCCGCGGGGACGCGCACCTGCCGGAACCGGGTGACCCCGTTCTCCATGCCGCGCAGCCCCATGAACCGGTTGCGGTGCTCGACGGTGATGCCCGGGGTGTCCGCCTCGACGACGAAGGCGCTGATGCCGCCGCGCTCGCCGTCGTGCGGGGGCACGACGGCCATGACGACCAGCAGCTCGGCGATCGGGCCGTTGGTGGTCCACAGCTTGGTGCCGTCCAGCAGGTACGCGGCACCGTCCTCCGTCGGGGTGGCCGTGGTGCCGAGCCGCGCGGGGTCCGAGCCGACGTCGGGCTCGGTCAGCAGGAAGGCCGAGATGGCGCCCGCGGCGCAGCGAGGCAGGTACTCCTGCTTCTGCGCGGGGCTGCCGAACTGGTGGACGGGCTCCGGCACACCGATCGACTGGTGCGCGGACAGCAGCGCGCCCAGGCTCGGGTGCACGGTGCTGACCAGCATCAGCGCCCTGCCGTAGTCGACCAGCGACAGCCCGAGGCCGCCGTACCGCTGCGGGATCTTCATGCCGAAGGCGCCGACCCGTCGCAGGGCCTCGACGACGTGCTCGGGGATGTGGTCCTCGCGCTCGATCGCCCGGCCGTCGATGGTGCGGCACACCTCGAGCAGACCCGCGCGGAACGTGGCCCCGCGTGCCTCGGCGTCCGGTTCGGACGTGGGGTACGGGTGGATCAGGCCGACGTCGAAGGAGCCGAGGTACAGCCCCTTGGCGAAGCTCGGCCGGGTCCACTGCGTCTCACGGGCCGCCTCCGCGACCTCACGAGCCTTGCGCTCACCCGGGGTGGGAGCCTGGTTCACGGCGACGTTGCTCACGGCGAGCCTCCCGCAGCGGGACCCGCACCGAACGGGCCAGCCGCTCGTGCCGATGTTACCGAGCGGTCACCCTGTCTGGCTCGTCGGCCCGGGTGACGTCTCCCTCGCGGTCGCCCCCTCAGCGGCCGGCCGCGTCGCCGAGCACCTCGCGGAGACGGGCGGCGAAGGCCTCCGGCTGGCCGGGCTGGCCGAAGCCGGGACCGACGAAGCCGGCGTGGTGGCTGGGGAACACGGTCAGCTCGGTGCCGAGCGCCGCGGCGAGTGCCGCGGAGGCACGCCAGGTGACCAGGTCCTGGCTCTCGATGCCGGCGGCGACCACCACCCGGGTCGGTGCGGCCCGGAGCGCGGCGATGTCCGGGCGGTAGGCCGTGACGTCGTCGGACACGCCGGACAGCAGCGGGTCATCGCGCGACCCGTCGTCCTGCGTCGGCAGCCCGAACACGGCAGGGTCCGGCGGCTGCACGCCGAAGTCGTCGCCGATCTCGCCGCGCACCGAGGTGAACGCGATGAACATGGCCATGCCGGCACCCCAGCCGTGGGCGGCGTACTCCTGCTGCACCCGGCGCTCGGCGGCGAACGCCCGCTCGGCGTCCGGCAGCACCGAGAGCAGGGGTGGCTCGTGCGCGACGAGCGTGCGGACGTCCTCGGCGTGCTCGCTGACCAGGGCGAGCGCCGTGACGGCCCCGCCGCTGCTGGCGAAGAGGTCGACCGGTCCGGCGCCGAGGTGCGCCACCAGGTGGTGGAGGTCGTCGGCCTGCTGGGTGGGGCTGTTGCGGGTGGAGCCGTCCCGGCGGGTGCTGCGGGCGAGGCCCCGCGGGTCGTACGTGACGACGGTGCGCTCGGGGAGCAGGGAGGCGAGCGTCGCGAACCCGCGGGCGTCCATCGGCTGACCGATCATCAGCAGGGGTGGCCGGCCGTCCGACGTCGGTAGGGGACCGTGCACGTCGTAGGCGAGCGTGGCGGTCGGCAGCTCCAGGTGCTGCGTCGAGATCGTGTCCGGCATGGCGGCGCTCCTGTCGTCGGGCGGTGATCGTCGGGCGGTGACCAGCGTCGGCTGCCGCCCCGTCGTCGTGCAGACCGCCGTGGTGGCACGGACTCATCGTGGACCTCGGTCCCTTGCCCGAGCCGCAGGCTGGCACTACCGTCTACCTTGCATTGCATAGAACTAGGTGCGACACGGTAGGGGAGGTCTCGCGTGGCAGACGGACGCGAGGGCATCCCGTCGCAGTTCCGCAAGGGCGTGGTCGAGCTGGCCATCCTGGCGCTGCTGCACCAGGAGGAGGCCTACGGCGGCGAGATCGTCGACCGGCTGGCGGCGTTCCCGGGGCTGGCGATCAGCGCGGGCACGGCGTACCCGCTGCTGTCGCGGCTCAAGCGGTCGGGGCTGATCGCCTCGATGTGGCGGGAGTCGCCGGTGGGCCCGCCGCGCAAGTACTACCGGCTGACGGCCGACGGCGAGGAGTCGTTCGCCGACCTGGCGAGGGCATGGAGCGGGATGAAGAACGACATGGACCAGCTGCTCGGCACGGACGTGGCGCCATGAGCGGGCGGTCGCCGGCCGCTCAGGCCGTGGTCGACGGGTACTTCGCGGCGCTCGCGGCGGCAGCGGAGCGAAACGGTGTGCCGATCGGCCCCGACGAGGTCGCGGAGCTGCGGGCGCACGTCGCGGAGCGGCTGGCCTCGACCGCCGGCACGGTGCAGGACGCCGAGCGGGTGCTCGCCGAGCTCGGCGACCCCACGCGGCTGGCCCGCGAGTTCGCCGCCGCTCGTGAGGACGGCGGCGAGGGGCCGGCCGGGGGCGGTTCCCTCGTCGGACGGGTGCTCGGCATGCCGTACGACCTGCGGAACCCGAGCTCGGACCGGTACGCCACGCGCATGTGGGACCCGTCGGACCCGCACGTCCTGGTGCCCAAGGCGCTCGGCGTCGGCTGGACGGTCAACTTCGGCGCGATGGCGGTGGCCCTGCACCTGGTGCGCCCCGACGACGAGGACGCGCCGTTCGCCTCCGCACCGCCCGGCGTGGTGACCGGCACGCTCGCCGCGCCGATCGCCGTGGTCGTCGTGCTTGGCGCGCTCGTCGCCACCCGCTGGCGCACGCTGCCGGCCACCGTCCCCACGCACTGGGACGCGGTGGGCCACGCCAACGGCTACTCGAGCCGCGGCGCCGCGCTCGTCCTGGTCGGGCTGATCGCGGTCGTGCCGCTGCTCTTCGCGGTGGGGGTGCACCTGCGCCGCCGGAGCGCGGTCAACCGGGTGGTCGCCTCGGCGCTGAGCCTCGGCCTCGGCACCGTGGCGCTGGCGATCGCCGTCCAGACCCTCGTCAGCGCCGGTGGTGGCACGCGCCCCTGGATCACCTGGCTCGGGATCGTCGGCTTCGTGGTGCTGCCGTTGGCCCTGCTCGTCGGCGTCTCGCGTCTCGGCCGTGCCGCGGAGCAGCGGCGCGACCTCTCCTCCTCGAAAGGACAGTCGTGGTGAACACGCAGCTGACCAGCCTTCCCGGCCCCCTGCTGGTCGTGGTGATCGTGCTCGGGGTGGTCCAGCTGACCCTGGACGTCATCGCCCTCGTCGACCTGGTCCGCCGGCCGGTGGACCAGGTCGCGCTGGGCAACAAGTGGGTGTGGGTGGCGATCATCCTGCTGGTCAACCTGCTGGGGGCGATCCTCTACCTCCTCGTGGGCCGCCGGCCGGCACCCGTGCCCGAGGCGGCCTCGCCCGAGCAGTTCGCCCCACGCGCCGGCAGCGTGGCGGACTCGCTCTACGGGCCGCGACCGCCGCTGCCGGGCGGGCCGGGCGCCGGTGCTGCTCCGGGCCCGGTCGGCCCGACTCCCGTCGACGAGCAGGCCACGAACCCCGGCCGAGACGACGTCGACCCGCGATGACCGCGACCACCCCTGCCACCGCGGCGATCCGCACGACCGCGCTGACCAAGGCCTACGGCGCCAAGCGCGCGCTCGACGCCGTGGACCTCACCGTCGAGGAGGGCTCGATCTTCGGCTTCCTCGGCCCCAACGGCGCGGGCAAGACGACGATGCTGCGCCTGATCACCGGTCTGGCGCGACCCACCAGCGGTCGTGTGGAGGTGCTCGGCCACGACGTCGCGACGGCGGGGAACGCCGTCCGCGCGCAGATCGGCTTCCTGCCGGACGTGCCGGGGTTCTACGACTGGATGACGGCCGAGGACTTCCTCCGCTTCGCCGGGCGGCTGTTCGGCCTGACCGGCGACGCGCTGGACAAGCGCGTCGTCATGCTGCTGGACCTCGCCGGCCTCACCGGCGTCGGCACGCGGATCGGGGGCTACTCGCGCGGCATGAAGCAGCGGCTGGGCGTCGCGCAGGCGCTGGTGAACGCGCCCCGCCTGCTGCTGCTCGACGAGCCGACCAGCGCCCTGGACCCGATGGGCCGCAAGGACCTGCTGGAGATGATCGCGTCGTTGCGCGGGCGCACGACGGTGTTCTTCTCGACGCACATCCTCGGTGACGTCGAACGGGTCTGCGACGCCGTGGCGATCCTCGACCTCGGGCGCGTCGTCGCCCAGGCGCCCATCGCCGAGCTCAAGGCGACGTACGGCGCACGCAAGGTGGTGCTCGACGTCACGGACGACGCCGACGGGCTGGCCGCCGAGCTGGCCGGGCGCCCATGGGCGTCGGCCGTCGAGCGGGGCACCAACGGGTCGATCGAGGTGACGGTGGTCGACCTGGCCGCGGCGCAGCACGAGATCCCGGCGATGGTCGCGGCGCGCGGCAGCGGGCTGTCCCGCCTGGACGCGGGGGAGCTGGGGCTGGAGGACGTGTTCGTCGAGCTGGTGGGAGGGGAGCGGCGGTGACCGGGTTCTCGGTGTTCGCGCGCAAGGAGGCGTCCGAGATCCTGCGCACGTGGCGGCTGTGGGTGCTGCCGGGGATCCTCGCGTTCTTCGCGCTGACCGGTCCGCCGCTGGCCCGGTACACGCCTCAGATCGTCCAGGCGGTCGCCGGCAACCAGCTCGCGGGGTTCACCGTCCCGGAGCCGACCTACCTCGACTCGTACGCGCAGTGGGCGAAGAACCTCACCCAGATCGCGCTGTTCGCGCTGGTGATCATCTACGGCGGCCTGGTCTCGGCGGAGAGCCGCAGCGGCACGGCGGTGCTGGTGCTGACCAAGCCGGTGTCCCGCAGCGCGTTCGTGCTGGGCAAGGCGCTGGTGAACGCCGGGTTCGTCGCCGTGCTGCTGGTGGGCGGGACGCTGGTGACGTGGGGCCTGACGGCGGCGTTCTTCGGCACGGCCCCCGGGTCGGGGCTGTGGGGGTCGGCGCTGGTGTGGCTGGCGCTCGCCGTGCAGTTCATCGCCCTGATGACGCTGCTGTCGGTGCTGATCGGCTCGGCGGCGGGTGCCGCGGGCGCGGGCCTCGGCGTCTACGTGGTGCTGTCGATCGCCTCGATCTGGAAGCCGCTCGCCCGGTACTCACCCGCCGGCCTGCCGACCCAGGCGACCGCCCTGGCCGCGGGGACGGAGGCGTCGGCGCTGTGGCCCGTGGTCACCTCGCTGGTGCTGTCGGTGGTGCTCGTCGCGGCGGCCGCGCTGGTGTTCCGGCGCAAGGAGCTCTGAGCTCCGGCCGGCGGGGGCGGCGACGCGTCGCTCAGGCGTGCGGCAGCGGCGCACGCCGCAGCACGGACGCCGCGTCGGACGTCTCGGGCACCGGCAGCTCCAGCACCGTCCGGCCCAGCCGGAGCGCCGCGACGACGACGCCGGCGTAGGTCTGGTGCGGACGCACCGTGAGCTGGTCGACGCGGTCCAGGGGGATCGTCGTCCGGCACACGGAGTGCACCGGGACGTGCCCGCGCACCCACCACGCGCGTCGGTGGATCACCGTCAGCTCGCGCGGCTCGGCGCACAGGATCGCCGCCTGCAGCGTCATCGGCCACGCGAAGTGGACCAGCCGGGAGACGGCTCCCACGAGCCCGCGAGAGTCTCGGGGCGTGACCACGCGTCGCTGGTGGGCGGCGAGGAACGTCACGGCCGGCTCGCTGCGCAGCACGGCGCCGTACTCGCTGACCAGGGCGAGGTCGGCGGCGAAGTGCTCGAACTCGACGTCGCCGTCCCGGGCCTCGCCGGGCAGCCGCACGTCCGCCGTCGACCCGGCGAGGTACCGCGTGCGCACGACGCCGACCAGGCGGTCGACCATCGCCTGCGACGACCCGTTGTACCGGACCGTCAGTGCGGGATCACCCGTGGTCAGGTGCAAGGTGAGTGCCCCGTCCAGGAGGTCGGTGCCGGACTCGATCGCCGCGATGCCCGCGTACGGGACGGTGGCGGTGGTGTACCCGCCCGGCTGCCTGCTCAGCACGGTCAGCTGGTCGGGACCGGCGGCAAGCAGGTGGTCGTACAGGTCCATCTGCGGGGTCGCGTCCCGGCGGGCGATGTTGCGCGGCACCTTGAGGACCAGCTCGCTGCTGTCCAGGTCGAGCGGCCCGTCCCGGAACAGCCGCGGGACCTCCTCGGGCGTGCGGACCTGGTAGACCCACGGCCCGAACGCGTCGTACTCGGCGGTCATGGGCAGACGGTACGCCGGATGGGGGCCGTCGCCGCCCGGGTCCGGGGCCTGATCTACAACTGCAATTGTTCTATTGCACTTCCGTCGGACGAGTGCAACTCTGTGGTTGCACTACACCGACCTGAGAGGACAGACTCATGACCCTGACCACCAACCCGCCCGCCGTCAGCGACCTGGAGGGCTTGACCGTCACGCGCGCCGTGACCATCGACGCCCCCGTGGAGAAGGTCTGGGCCGCGATCACCGAGCCGGAGCACATCTCCCGGTGGTTCGGGCAGCGCACGGTGCTCGACGAGCTGGCGCTCGGCGCCCGCGGCGTCTTCTCCTTCGACGGCTACGGCGACTTCCCGGTGCTGATCGAGGAGCTCGAGCCGCTGCGGGTGATCGCCTACCGGTGGAGCAACGACAACGCCCGGGCGCTGAACGGCACCGACGTGGACCTGGAGCACTCGACCGTGTTCCGGTTCACCCTCGAGCCCGCCGGTGCCGGCACGGTCCTGACGGTGGTCGAGCGGGGCTTCGGCACGCTGACGGATCCGCAGGCGGCCCTGGAGAGCAACCGCGGCGGGTGGACGGCCGAGCTCGACGAGCTGGTCGCCTACGTCGAGAGCATCGCGTGAGCACCAGCACCCTGGTCCCGGTGCTGGCCGCGCTCGGCGACGACACGCGGTGGAGCATCCTGGCCGCGCTCGGCGAGGGCGACGCCTCGGCGTCCGCCCTCGCCGGGCGTCTGCCGGTCAGCCGCCAGGCGATCGCCAAGCACCTCCAGCTGCTCGAGCAGGTCGGGCTGGTGGAGCCGGTGCGGGTGGGGCGGGAGGTGCGCTACCGCGTGCTCGGTGCCCGGCTCGGCGAGACCGCCCGGACGCTCGAGCAGGTCGGGGCGCAGTGGGAGCGCCGGCTCGCGACGATCAAGCAGATCGCCGAGAGCCTGTAGGGGGCGTGGCTCGGGACCGGGGGCGGGGCCCGGGCGTGGGCGCAGCTCTGGGGCCCGGTCACCGGGAGTTCACCCGTAGTTTCACCCGCTCACAGGGTTGTGCCAGGGGCTGACCAGCGAGTTCACGGCTCGCCGTGCACATCGGTGCAGGTCAGCTGGGTTCACCAGGTGGCCACGTGCCGTCAGTGGTGGGGACCTTGGTCCCATTCCTACCGTCGCCGTGTCGCCGGCCTCGATGCCGCGACGAGCACCCACAGCCCTGACGACGGGAGCACCCATGTTCGAGCGCAAGCTCATCCGACCGGCGACGGTGGTGACCGCGGCACTCCTGGCCGCCGCGGTCGGCACCGGCGCCGCCTATGCGGACGGAGCGTTCGGCAACTCGCCGCTCGCGCACCGCACGGTCGGCAAGCAGGCCGACGGGTCGTACCTGACCCAGACCAACCAGTTCGTCACGCCGGTCGGCGACGTGATCAAGGAGAACGGCCGGCCCTTCGGCCTGGCGCTGCGCCCGGACGGCAAGACGGCCGCCGCCCTCAACACGGGGGGTGCCACCGCCGGCATCGTCACGGTGTTCGACCTGGTCAGCGGCAAGGTGCTGCAGCAGGCGGGCGGCGGGAAGATCTCCGACGGCGGGATCCTCTACTCGCCTGACGGCAACTACCTGTGGGCCGCCCGCCCTGCCGACCTGCAGCGGTTCCCGGTCAACGCCGACGGCACGCTCGGCACGCCCGTCACGGTCGCCCTGCCCGGTACCGGCGGCCGCAAGGCGGTGCCGGCCGGCCTCGCGTGGGCGCCGGACGGCACGCTGCTCGTCACGTTGAGCGCCAACGGCACGCTGGGCGTGGTCGACCCGGCCAGCAGCACGCTCGTGAAGCAGATCCCGGTCGGCAACGTGCCGAACGGCGTCGTCGTCGTCGGCGGCAAGGCGTACGTGAGCAACCAGGGCGGCCGCCTCGCCCAGCCGGGCGACCAGACCGACACCTCCTACGGCACGGCGATCGTCACGGACCACAACGCGGCGCCGACCACCGGCACGGTCTCGGAGGTCGACCTCGGCTCGGGCGCCCAGGTGAAGACCTTCGCCGTGGGGCTGGAGCCGGGCGCGCTGCTCGCCGTCGGCCCCACCGTGCTCGTCGCGAACACCGACGACGACTCGGTGACCAGCATCGACACCGTGAAGCAGCAGGTCGCGCGCACGTTCAGCACCAACCCGGCACCCGGGGCGCCGTTCGGCGCCCAGCCGAACGGACTGACCATGCTCGACCGGACGCACCTGGCGGTCAGCCTGGGCCGGGACAACGCGGTGGCCGTGTACGGCTACCAGGACGCGTACTCGCAGCCCACCTTCGAGGGCCTGATCCCCACCGGGTCGTTCCCGACCGGCATCGCGCAGGACGCCGCGCTCGGCAAGCTGGTGGTGGCGAGCGAGCAGGGCGTCGGCTCCGTCGGGCCCGACGGGACGGTCGCCGAGGGGGTCGACACCACGCCGGCAACGTCGCACCTCGGCTACAACTTCGTCGGCACGGTGCAGACCATCGCGACGCCGACGCCCGCGCAGATGGCCACCGACACCGAGCAGGTGTTCCGCAACAACCAGTGGAACGACCTCGACAAGCGCAACCAGACGGCGGACAAGAAGAAGGCGTCACCCGTCGCGGTGCCCGTGCGGATCGGCGATCCGTCGACCATCCAGCACGTGTTCCTCATCGTGAAGGAGAACCGCACCTACGACCAGGTGCTGGGCGACGTGGCCAAGGGCAATGGCGACGCGAGCCTGGCCCAGTTCGGGCAGCGGATCACCCCGAACATCCACTCGCTGGCGACCACGTTCCCGCTGATCGACAACCTCTACTCGGACGGCACCAACTCGGCCGAGGGACACCACTGGCTCGACCAGGCGTTCGTCAACAGCTACATGCAGCAGATGTACGGCAACTACACCCGCTCCTACCAGACCGGTGACCCGCTCTCCGACGTGAAGACGGGCTGGATCTGGGACGACGCCGTCTCGCACGGGAAGTCGGTGACCAACTGGGGCGAGCAGATCGACAGCTACACCGACGCGAGCGGGAAGGGCACCACCTCCGACAGCTGGACCACGTGGCTGGCCGACTCCCACGTGCTCGACGGCTCGGCGACCGGCTCGCTGAGCTACCCGCTGGGCACCTACACCGCCAAGACCGACATCCCGTCGCTGGCCGCGGTCACCAAGCCGGACTTCCCCAACTTCGACCTGAACATCCCCGACCAGTACCGCGCCGCGATGTTCGGTAACGACTTCGCCGCGTACGTGAAGAACGGCAACCTGCCGGCGCTGAACATGCTGTGGGTGATGAACGACCACACGGCCGGCACCACCCCGGGAGGCATCACGCCCGAGGCCCACGTGGCCGACAACGACCTGGCGGTCGGCCGCATCGTCGACACCATCTCGCACAGCCCGTACTGGAAGAACAGCGCGATCTTCGTCGTCGAGGACGACTCCCAGAACGGGGTCGACCACGTCGACGGCCACCGCAACCCGACGCTGGTGGTGAGCCCGTACGCCAAGCGGGGCGCCGTGGTGCACACGTACTACAGCCAGCTGAACGTGATGCGCACCATCGAGCAGATCCTGGGCCTGCCGCCGATGAACCAGGAGGACCTGACGGCCGAGCCGATGTACGACGCGTTCACCGACAAGCCGGACCTGACGCCGTACACGGCGCTGCCGAGCAACGTCTCCCTGACCGAGACGAATCCGCAGCCCGGTGCGGCGCCGACGGCGACCACCGTCGCGGCGAAGGGGTCCACCACGTCGGCGCTGCAGACGGCCTGGGCCCGGTGGTCCGCCAGGCAGGACTGGAAGTCGGAGGACATGGTCAACATGGCCCAGGGCAACCGCGACGTCTGGTACTCCGGCAACGGCTTCACCACGCCGTACCCGGGTGACGCCAAGGTGCTGATGCCGGACGAGGTGCCCGGCGCCGACAGCGGCCCGGACACGGACGCCGCGGCGGGGGCGGGGGCGGCCCAGACGCCCGCCGGAGGGACAGCCGACAACTAGGCGCACGAACGCCGGGTCGTCGTTCGGCACCTCGGGCGCCGGCGTGCTGCGACCGGCGATGCCGCGCGGTGGTCAGGGGCCATGCCTGCGGGAACTTCAGCCGTTCTGTTCTCAGCGGCGTCGCGTATGTTTCCCGGGTCACATCCAGCCGACGGCCGGACCACGACCCTCGGAGGCAGCCGGTGCTCCATCCCAGAGCCGTGTGGGGCTCCCTCGTGCTGGCGGCGGTGCTCGCGACGCTGGTCGCGTGCTCGAGCGGCGGCTCCACCTCCACGCCGACCAGCGGAGCGGACGCACTCACCGTGGGCCCGCAGACGAACGGGTCGTATGCGACCCAGACGGGGCAGCTGATCACGCCGGTGGGCGACGTGATCAAGGAGAACGGCCGTCCGTTCGGGTTGGCGCTGAGGCCGGACGGCAAGACGGCGGCCGCGTTGAACACCGGTGGTGCCACGACAGGGATCGTGACGGTGTTCGACCTGGTGAAGCACACCATGCTGCAGCAGACGGGCAGCGGGAAGATCTCCGACGGCGGGATCCTCTACTCGCCGGACGGCGCCTTCCTGTGGGCGGCTCAGCCGGGTGACCTGCAGCGCTTCCCCGTCAACGCCGACGGGACCCTCGGCACGCCGGTCACCGTCCCGCTGCCCGGCGTCAGCGGCCGCAAGCCGGTTCCCGCGGGGCTCGCCTGGGCGCCGGACGGCAAGCTGCTCGTCACGCTCAGCGGCAACAACACCCTCGGCGTCGTCGACCCCGCCACGAACGCGCTGGTCGGCCAGACGGCGGTGGGGAACGCACCCAACGGCGTCGCGGTGGTGGGCGACAAGGCCTACGTGAGCAACCAGGGTGGCCGCCCGGCGCAGGCCGGCGACCGCACCGACTCGTCGTACGGCACCCCGATCGTGACGGACGCGAGCGCGGCACCGACCACCGGGACGGTGTCGGAGGTCGACCTGACCACCGGTACACAGGTCGCGACGTTCGCGGTCGGGCTCGAACCGAGTGCGATGCTGGCTGTGGGGTCGGCGGTTCTGGTGGCCAACACGGACGACGACTCGGTCACCAGCATCGACACCGTGAAGCAGCAGGTGGCGCGCACGTTCAGCGCCAACCCCGCGCCCGGGGCGCCGTTCGGCGCCCAACCGAACGGCCTGACCATGCTCGACCCGACGCACCTGGCGGTCAGCCTGGGCCGGGACAACGCGGTGGCCGTGTACGGCTACCAGGACCCGTACGACCAGCCGAGCTTCGAGGGGCTGATCCCCACCGGGTCGTTCCCCACCGCGATCGCCGAGGACGTGGCCCTCGACCGGCTCGTCGTGGCCAGCCAGCAGGGCGTGGGCTCGCTCGGCGCCGACGCGACCCTCAAGGAAGGCGTCGGCACCCGCGCCGCCACCTCGCACCTGGGCTTCAACCTCGTCGGGACCGTGCAGACGATCGCGACGCCGACGGCCGCCCAGATGGCGACGTACAGCGAGCAGGTCTTCAGGAACAACAGCTGGACCGACCTCGTGCAACGGAACCCCACGTCGCAGGGTCGAAAGGCGGCACCGGTGGCGGTGCCTGTGCGGATCGGCGACCCGTCGACCATCCAGCACGTGTTCCTCATCGTGAAGGAGAACCGCACCTACGACCAGGTGCTCGGCGACGTGGCGAAGGGCAACGGCGACGCGAGCCTGGCGCAGTTCGGGCAGCGGGTCACGCCGAACACCCACGCGCTGGCGACGACGTTCCCCCTGATCGACAACCTCTACTCGGACGGCACCAACTCCTACGAGGGGCACCACTGGCTGGACCAGGCCTTCGTCAACACCTACCTCCAGCAGCTGTACGGGAACAACACCCGGTCGTACCTCACCGGTGACCCCCTGACCGACGTCCGCACCGGCTGGATCTGGGACGACGCGCTGGCGCACGGCAAGCCCGTCGCGAACTGGGGCGAGTTGATGAACAGCTACACCGACAGCAAGGGCGAGGGGCCGGCCGTCGGGACCTGGAGCACATGGCTGGCCGACTCCCACGTGCTCGACGGCTCGGCGTCCGGCGCGCTCAGCTACCCGCTGGGCACGTACACCGCCAAGACCGACATCCCGTCGCTGGCCGCGGTCACCAAGCCGAACTTCCCCGACTTGGACCTCAACATCCCCGACCAGTACCGCGCCGCGATGTTCGGCAACGACTTCGCGGGGTACGTGAAGAACGGCAACCTGCCGGCGCTGAACATGCTGTGGCTCATGAACGACCACACCGAAGGAACGGCGCCGGGGCGGATCAGCCCGGAGGCGCACGTCGCCGACAACGACCTCGCGGTCGGCCGGGTGGTCGACACGATCTCGCACAGCCCGTACTGGAAGAGCAGCGCGATCTTCGTCATCGAGGACGACTCCCAGAACGGGGTCGACCACGTCGACGGGCACCGCAACCCGACGCTCGTCGTCAGTCCCTATGCGAGACGGGGCGTCGTGGTGCACACGTACTACACGCAGCTGAACGTGATGCGCACCATCGAGCAGATCCTGGGCCTGCCGCCGATGAACCAGGAGGACCTCACGGCCGAGCCGATGTTCGACGCCTTCACCGACAAGCCGGACCTGACGCCGTACACCGCGCTGCCGAGCAACGTCTCCCTGACCGAGACGAACCCCGGAGCCGCGCCGCCGCGGAGCCCGACGGCCACAGGTACCGCATCCGCGGGGCCCCCGCCTGCGTCCGTCGCGGCCACTCCGGCGGTGTACCAGCAGGCGTGGGCACGCTGGGCGGCCGCGCAGGACTGGACGCGCGAGGACATGGTCAACATGGACCAGGGCAACCGCGACGTGTGGTACGCGGGGAACGGCTTCAGCGCGCCCTACCCGGGGGACGCCCGGGTGCTGATGCCCGACGAGGTGCCGGGGGTCGGGGCTGCTGCCGGAGCCCCCGCTCACCCTGTCGCGGGGGACGCCGCCGACGGCTGAGGCGCGGTCAGCCCTCGGTGCCAGGACGGTGCTCGACGGCCTCGTCGTCCCAGTTCTCGGCGGTCTGCAGCACCCAGAACACGACGAAGAGCACCAGCAGGACCGACTCGACCACGAACACCGTGCCGAACCAGGGCCGGAGGCCGAGCAGCCGGGCGCCGCCCACCACGCCGGCGCCGACGACGAGCGTCGCGAGGATCAGGGTGGCGATGGTGCGGTATGCCCGGCCGTACCGGTCCGGTGACATCAGCCGCAGGTCCGTCCGCTCGCCGGCTCGTCGACCGGCGAGCCACGCGACGGCAGCCGTGAGCAGGAAGAACACGACCGCGGCCGCGTAGTGACCCACCCGCAGGAACAGGTGCGGTGCGACGACGAACACCACTGTGACCGTCAGCCACGCCGCACTGGCGGCTGTGAGGCCGATGGCGGCCGGACGGCCGCGACGTCGGGCACCCCACCACGCGACGCCGAGCGCGAGGGCGCCCACCACTAGCAGGGCCGTCACGTTGTTGCGGACGGCCGGCACGTACTCCGGCGGCACGCAGCTGGCCGTGCCGGGGCCGCAGACCTCGGGGCCCAGCTCGCGCGGCGTCGGGACGAACGCGACCAGCGGCACCGCCATGCCGGCGAGGTCGAGCAGCGTGTCCTCCCAGCCGGGGCGGCCCTTGATCGCGATCAGCGCCGGGCCGATCGCCATCAGGGTGCCCACCAGCACGCTGCGGACGGGGGAGTAGTAGTACCCGCTGATCGAGCCGAACCGCTCCCCGCCGCGGGCGACCTCGAGGGTCAGCGAGACCGCCAGCAGCAGGGTGAGCGCCACCACGGAGACGCGGAGGTACCGGTAGGTGGTGCGCGCCGCGTCGTCGAGCGCGGCGTCGTCCATCTCGCCAGTGTGCCCCGCAGGTCCCACGTCGACCCGTCGGGTCGCCTCCGCGTCGGGCGGAGCCGGGAGCGTCCGCCCATCGCGCGCGGACGCCGACCGCGGGGAGACGATGGTCGCGGGCCGCCGAGCGGCGTGCCGGAGCGGAGGTCTGTCGGATGTCGGGTGCTCGCGGAGATCGGTCGGTGCTGGGGACGGCAGGGCGGGCGGTGCTGCGGACCGCCGCCCGCGGGCTGACCGGCTGGCTGTTCGTCGAGGCCGGGTACGCGGTGGTGAAGGAGCCGGGCGGCCGCGTGGACCTGGCGGCCGGCACCCTGGGCACCCTGCGCAAGGTGGTCCCGCTGCCCGCGGACGACGAAGCTCTGGTGAAGGCCAACGGTGCGGCCCAGCTGGTGGCGGGTGCGACGCTCGCCCTCGGCATCCTGCCCCGCACCTCGGCCGCCGTGCTCGCGGCCTCGTTGCTGCCGACGTCGGTCGCCGGCCACCCCTATTGGCGGATCGACGACCCGGCCAAGCGTGCCGCTCAGAAGCTCCAGTTCCAGAAGAACATGGCGATGCTGGGCGGCCTGCTGTTCGCCGTCATCGAGTAGCGCGCGGCGGTCAGCCGCGGCGGGCGGTCAACCGCGCTGGCGCACCGTCATCCGGGCCAGCAATGGATGCACCAGGGGGCCGACGCCGACCGCGTACACCAGTGTGCCGACGCCCAGGGCACCTCCCAGCAGCCAGCCGACCAGCACCACGCTGACCTCGATCGACGTCCGGACCACTCGCACGGACCAGCCCGTGCGGGCCACCAGCCCGGTCATCAGGCCGTCGCGCGGCCCCGGACCCAGGCGGGCCCCGATGTACAGCGCCGTCGCCAGGGCGTTCAGCGCCACCCCGGCCAGGAGCATCGCCGCGCGCCACGTCAGGGACAGGTGCGGCAGCAGGTCCAGGAGCCTCAGCACCGGGTCGACGAGCACGCCGATCACCACGACGTTCGCGATCGTGCCGATGCCGGGCCGCTGCCGCAGCGGCCACCACGCCGCGAGCACCAGCACCGAGACCACGAGGGTGATCTGCCCGAAGGAGAGCGGCGTGTGGCGGCGGATGCCGAGCGTCAGCACGTCCCACGGCATCGCGCCGAGGCGGGCGTGCACCAGCAGGGCCATCGACACGGGGTAGAGGGCCAGGCCGACGGCGAGCTGGGCGCCGCGGCGCAGGTGGAGCCGGCCGGTGGTGGTGCGCCGGCCGTCGGCGGGGCTGATCGCGGTGGTCACGACGGCGATCCTGCGACACAAGTGGCCTTGTGCTCCAGGGCCACTTGCCCGACAGTGGCCTGGTGCGCGTGAGCAGCGACCGTCGCGTCGGTCCGGACCGGGTGGCGGCGCTGATGGACGGCTGCGCCGGCTCCGGGGCGGCGTACGCGGCGCTGGCCGACGGACTGCGGTCCGCCGTGCTCGCCGGAGCGTTGCCGCCGCGAACCCGCCTGCCGGGGGAGCGTGAGCTCGCGGCCGCGCTCGGCATCTCCCGGACGACGGTGTCCACCGCCTACGACGTGCTGCGGGGCGAGGGGTACCTGGTCAGCCGGCAGGGCTCCGGCACCGTCACGGCGCTGCCCGGCGGGGTGCGACCCTCGCCCCGGTTCTCCGACCTGCCGGGTGCGGACCTGCTGGACCTGACCAAGGCGGCGCCCGGTCAGCCCCCCGAGCTCGCCGCCGCGTGCGAGGCCGCCGTCGACGACCTGCGCCACGTCGCTGGCCGCGGGTACAGCTCCTTCGGCCTACCGAGCCTGCGCGCGGCGCTCGCGGACTGGTACGACGAGCGCGGCGTGCCGACGACGAGCGAGCAGATCCTGGTCACCACCGGCGCCCAGCACGCGATCCACCTGCTCATGGCCCTGCTCGCCGGCCGTGGGGACCGCGTGGTGCTCGAGCACCCGACCTACCCGCTGGCCATCGAGGCGGTCCGCTCCGCCGGTGCCCGACCCGTGCCGGTGCCCGTCGGCGGAGGTGGGGTCGACGTCGAGCTGCTGCGGGCCACCGTCGCCCGGACCGACCCCCGCCTGGCCTACCTGATCCCCGACTTCCAGAACCCCACCGGCACCGTGCTGGACCCGGAGAGCCGGTCCGCCGTCCGGAGCGGGCTGGCCCGGGCCGGCGTGCCGCTCGTGGTCGACGAGGCGTTCAGTGAGCTCGCGTTCGGCGAGCCGGCGCCGTCGCTGGTGGCCGGCGACGGCCGCGCCGTGATTGGCATCGGCTCCAGCTCCAAGGCGTACTGGGGCGGCCTCCGCGTCGGCTGGGTGCGCGCCCACCCCGAGCTCGTCGCCCGGCTCGCCGCCCGCCGGGCGAGCATGGACGTCGGCACGTCGGTGCTCGACCAGCTGGTGCTGGTGCGCCTGCTCGCCGAGCGGCACACGATCCTCGCCCGTCGTCGTGCGGACCTGCGGCGCCAGCGCGACGTGCTGCTGGGGCTGCTCGGCACCCATCTGCCGGGCTGGAGCGCCCGACCCCCGGCGGGCGGTCTGAGCCTGTGGGTGGACCTCGGTGCACCGGCGTCCACGGCGCTCGCGCTGCGGGGCCCGGCGTGCGGCGTCCATCTCGTGCCGGGCACGGCCTTCGGGACCGACGGCACCTTCGACGACCGGCTGCGGCTGACCTTCGGTGAGCCGGAACCCGTGCTGGTCACCGCGGTCCAGCGGATCGCGGAGGCGTGGGCGACGCTCGACCGGCCGGCGCCGGCGCGGCGGCCCTGGGCGCCGGCCGTCTGATGGGGCTGCCGCGCCCGACGGGCTGCCGCGCCCGGCGGAGGTGCCGCACCCGAGGGGCGGAGGGCGGCACGATGGGCGGGACGACGATCGGAGGTGGTCTCGTGGCTGCGCACCGGCGAGGCTCGCACGGATCGGTCTGGGTCCCGTGGACCGCGCTGCTGCTGTTCGGCACCGGCTTCGGGTACGTCGAGGCGGCCGTGGTGCACTACCTCCGCCGGGTGATCGGCTACCACGCCGGCTACGAGGTGGCCGCGCAGCACGTCTACCTCGACCTGCGGGTGATCGCCTTCGTGCGGCCGGAGCACACCGTGCTGGTCGACCCGGTGCTCACCCAGGTGGAGGTCGCACGGGAGGCGGCCACGCTGCTGATGCTGCTCGCGGTCGCGGTGCTCGCGGCGGACACGTTGCGGCGCCGGGTGGCCGCGTTCTTCATCGCCTTCGCGGTGTGGGACCTGACGTACTACCTGTTCCTGCGCGTGCTCGACGGCTGGCCGGCCGCGCTCACCGACCTCGACGTCTTCTTCCTCATCCCCGTGACGTGGGTCGGTCCGGTGCTGACCGCCGTGGTCGCGTCGACCGTGGTGCTGGTCGTGGCGTCGTGGGCCTACGTCGCCCACGGGGCGGGTGAGAAATCGTCAGAGCCCCTGACCGGGACCTAGGTCCGGCGCAGCGGGCGCGCAGATGCCGATGTAGTGACGCTAAAGCCGGCACGGTTCCTCCGTCCTGGTCCGCTGCGGGCGTCAGAGGTGGTGCGGGTTGCCGGAGGGCACGGGCGGTGCGTCGCCGAGGGCGTCCGGCGTCCCCGCCGGGCTCCCCACCGGGTTGCACACCCAGGTGCTCCAGCAGCTCTCCGAGGCGGTCTACGTCGTGGACCGCGAGCGGCGCATCCAGTACTGGAACGACGCGGCGGAGGTGCTGACCGGCCGCACGGCCACCGAGGCCGTCGGTCGCTGGTGCGGCGACGGCCTGCTCAACCACGTCGACGACGCCGGTGTCTCGATGTGCGGGCCCGGGCGGTGCCCGCTCGCGCTCACCATGCTGGACGGTGAGCCGCGCGCGTGCCGCGTGCAGCTGCACCACCGCGACGGTCATCTGGTGCCGGTGCGGGTGCGCGCGACCGCGCTGCGCGACCTCGACGGCGAGGTGATCGGCGCCGTGGAGGTGTTCAGCGACGACTCCGAGCACCGCGCCGACCGGCAGCGCATCGACGAGCTGGACCAGACGGCGAGCCACGACGCGCTCACCGGTCTCGGCAACCGCCGGTACCTGGACCGTCGGTTGGAGCTTCGCCTGTCGGCGTGGCGCCAGGACCCGACGGCCGCCTTCGGCGTGCTGCTGCTGGACCTCGACCGGTTCAAGCAGGTGAACGACGCGCTCGGGCACCTGGCCGGCGACGAGGTGCTGCGCGCCGTCGCCGACAGCCTGCGGCTGGCGGCACCCGACGGCTGCGACCTGGCGCGCTTCGGCGGCGAGGAGTTCGTCGCCGTGGTGCCGTGCGACGACCTCACCGGCCTCGAGGCGGTCGGGGAGCAGATGCGCGCCATGGTGGCCAGCATCCGGATGGAGCGGTTCGGCCGTGACGAGCCCGTGACGGTCTCGGGCGGTGGCGCGCTGGTGCGCTCCGACGACGTGCCGCTGTCCCTGATGGCACGGGCTGACAGCATGCTGCTGCAGGCGAAGTGGCGGGGACGGGACCGCGTCGTCGTCCAGGCCTGACGAGCGCCCGGCGGCGCGCTGTCAGCGCCAGCCGAGCGCCGGTGCGACGTGAGTGAGGATCGACTCGATCACGTGCGCGTTGTAGTCGACCCCGAGCTGGTTGGGCACCGTCAGCAGCAGGGTGTCGGCGTCGGCGATCGCCTCGTCGCCCCGCAGCTGCTCGATCAGCGCGTCCGGCTCGGCGGCGTAGCTGCGGCCGAAGATCGCCCGCGTGGTGGCGTCGATGTTGCCGATCTGGTCCTCGTCCTCCGACCCGTGCCCGAAGTACATCCGGTCCCGGTCGTCCACCAGGGCGAAGATGCTGCGGCTGACCGACACCCGAGGTTCCCGCTCGTGGCCCGCCGCCGTCCACGCCTCGCGGAACAGCCGGATCTGGTCGGCCTGCTGCACGTGGAACGGCTGGCCGCTCTCGTCGTTCTTCAGCGTCGAGCTCATCAGGTTCATCCCGGCTTGCGCCGCCCACTGCGCGGTGGCGTTGGACCCGGCACCCCACCAGATCCGGTCGCGAAGGCCGGGGGAGTACGGCTCGACGCGCAGCAGGCCCGGCGGGTTGGGGAACATCGGGCTCGGATTCGGCTGCGCGAACGCCGCACCCTCGACCACGCGCAGGAACGTCTCGGAACGGGCGCGCGCCATGTCGGCGTCCGTGCTGCCCTCCGGGGGCTCGTAGCCGAAGTATCGGAACCCGTCGAGCACCTGCTCGGGCGACCCCCGGCTGATGCCGAGCTGCAGCCGGCCGCCGGCGATCAGGTCGGCAGCCCCCGCGTCCTCGGCCATGTACATCGGGTTCTCGTACCGCATGTCGATCACGGCGGTGCCGATCTCGATGCGGCCGGTGCGGGCGCCGACCGCGGCGAGCAGCGGGAACGGCGAGCCGAGCTGCCGGGCGAAGTGGTGCACCCGGAAGTAGGCGCCGTCGGCGCCCAGCTCCTCGGCGGCGACGGCCAGGTCGATCGACTGCAGGAGCGCGTCGGAGGCGGACCGGGTCTGCGAGGCGGGCGACGGGGTCCAGTGCCCGAAGGACAGGAAGCCGATGGTCTTCATGTCCGCCTCAACGCGTCTCAGGCCTCGATCTTCCGCCGGACCAGCTCGACGACACGTCCGATGTTGACCGTCCACCCGACACCGAACACCTGCGGGCTGAGCAGGTGGTCGCCCTTCGGGTCCCAGACGCGCTCCTTGAACCGCGCGACGGTCGGCGGCCGGAAGTCGTAGGGCACGAACCCGACGACCTCGCCGTGCCAGGTGCGCTGGTCCTCCGGGGTGCGCAGCTCCTTGACGACGGCTGCGACGGCCAGGCCGAGGACGACGAGCCGGCCGATCGACGGGCCGCGGCGGCCGTGCTCCCGGTTGCTTCCCATGGTTGCTCCTTTGCGACGTCGGTGCTCCGATCCTCCACCCGTGCGCACCGGCGCGGGTGTGATCCGTGTCGCATCCTCACCAGCGGCGGCGTGTCCGGTTCCCCGACGAGCCGCCGGCACGCCACCCTCGGCCCGCGACCGTCGCCCCGCGGTCGCACGGCCTGACGAGGGATCGATCACCCATGCTGAAGAAGTCACGCTCCGCCAAGTCCGCCACCTGCACGCTCACGTTCGCGCTGCCCGTCGCGCAGCTCGACGGGTCGGTCAGCGTCGTCGGGACCTTCAACGACTGGACGCCGGGTGTGCACGTGCTGCGCCGGCGCTCCAACGGCACCGCCAGCGCCTCGGTCACCGTGCCGGCCGGGACCGACGTGCGGTTCCGCTACCTCGGCGAGCAGGGGCGCTGGTTCGACGACGCGGACGCCGACCTGGTGACCGCCGACGGCGGTCTGGTTCGCGTCTGAGGAGGCGCGTCCGAGGGGTTTATACAAGTCGGACTTGTGTAAACTCCGTCGCATGACCTACGTGATCGGATCGCCGTGCGTGGACGTCAAGGACCGCGCCTGCGTGGACGAGTGCCCCGTCGACTGCATCTACGAGGGCGCTCGCACGCTGTACATCCACCCCGACGAGTGCGTGGACTGCGGCGCCTGCGAACCGGTGTGCCCCACCGAGGCGATCTACTACGAGGACGACCTGCCGGACGCGGAGCGGGCGTACCTGGCGGACAACGCGGCGTTCTTCGCCGACACGCTGCCGGGCCGGTCGGTGCCGCTCGGCTCGCCGGGCGGGGCGGGAAAGCTCGGCGCCCTCGGCGTGGACACACCGCTGGTCGCCGGCCTGCCGACCACCGACCCCGCCGCCTGAGGCCGTGCGGGGGGACCAGCCCGGGACCGGTGCCGACCCGGTCGGTCCGGGTGCCGGTGCACGGACGGGCGTCTCCGGCCGCCGCCTGGAGGTGCTGACCCGGCTTCGCGCGGCGGCCCGACCGCTGGGGATCGCCGAGCTGGCGACCGCCCTGGACGTGCACCCCAACACGGTGCGGTTCCACCTCGAGGCGCTGCTGGCGGCCGGGCTGGTGCGGCGTGCGGACAGCGTGCGGCGCGCACCGGGTCGCCCGGCGCAGCTGTTCGCCCCTGCCGCGGCCATGGACGGGACCGGTCCGCGGCGGTTCGGGCAGCTGGCCCGGGTGCTGGCGGCCGCCTTGGACGGCGTGCCGGACGGCCCCGCGCGGGCGCTCGAGCAGGGCCGGGTCTGGGGTCGGGAGGTGGCTGCGGGCGTCGACACCCCCGCGGCGCTGTCCGGCAGCCCCGGTGGGCGAGCGGACGCGCCCGGGCGGGCCGCCGAGGTGGACCGGCTGGTCGTACTGCTGGACGACCTGGACTTCGACCCCGTGGTGCTCCGCGAGCCGGACCCTGCTGGCGACCGCGTGCGGCAGCCGGCCGACGCGCCTGCCGGCGACGCGGTCCGCATCGGGCTGCGGCGGTGCCCCTTCCTCGAGGTGTCGAGCGCCAGCTCGGCGGTGGTGTGCCCGGTGCACCTCGGGCTCATGCAGGGCGCCATGGAGGTGTGGTCCGCACCCGTGACGGTGGACCGGCTGGACCCGTTCGCTCAGCCCGACCTGTGCGTGGCGCACCTGGCGGCGGTTCGGTCGGGCTGATGCCGGGCCGGACGGGCGCACGATGGGTCGCACCCGGACGACGAAGGAGATCTCATGGACTCGACGAACCTCGACACGCTGGCGGACGAGCTGATCGCCGCGGCGCACGCCGCCGACTCCGGCCGCGCGTCCCGCACCGTGCACGGCGGCACGGGTCACCCGCTGCGGCAGACGGTCCTCGCGCTGGTCGCCGGCCGTGCGCTGGCCGAGCACGACAGTCCCGGTGACGCGACGTTGCAGGTGCTGCGCGGCCGGATGCGGCTCACGGCGGGGGACCTGTCCTGGGAGGGTGGTGCCGGCGAGCTGGTCACCATCCCGCCGTCCCGGCACGGGCTGACGGCGCTGGAGGACGCCGTCGCGGTGCTGACGGTGGTCGCCGCGCTCTAGCGGACCCGTCAGCTCGCGGCGAGCAGGTCGTCGATCTGCCCGAGCGCCTGCTTCATGCCCGGCTCCATGCCCATGTCGAGCACCTTCTGCAGGTGCTCCGCGGAGTCGAACCGCGACACGATCGTCAGCAGCGTCCCCTCGTCCACCGGCTCGAGCGCCACGCTCGCGTGCGCGGTCGGCATCTCGAGGTTCGGTGTGCCCGAGTCGTCGGCGAAACCGTCGTCGAACGTCAGCGCCCGCGGCTCCTCCAGGCTGACGAACCGCCACCAGCCCCACGCCTTCTCGCCGTCGGGTCCGGTCATGTAGTAGGTGGCCCGGCCGCCGGGGCGGAAGTCGTGGTCGACGAAGGTGGCCGGCCACGTCGGCGGTCCCCACCACCGCTCGAGCCGACGCGGGTCGGAGAAGACGGTCCACACCTGCGCCGGCGGCGCGGCGTACTGCGCGGTGACGGTGAGGGTGAGGGCTGTCGGGTCGGTGACGGACGTGAGCACGGTCATGCGGGTCCTCCTTGGGCTGGTGGCCGGTCGGGGTTCGGCTCGGCCAGCAGGGTGTCGATGCGGTCGAGGCGCCCGTGCCAGATCTCCTGGTACTCCTCGAGGAGCCGGGCTGCGGCCCGGACCGTCTCGACGTTGCCGCGCACCAGTCGCTCGCGCCCGTGCACCTGCTTGGTGACCAGGCCCGCGCGTTCCAGCACCGCGACGTGCTTCTGGACCGCGGCGAAGCTCATCTCGTAGCGCTGCGCCAGGTTGGAGACGGACTCCTCGTGGTGCAGCACGCGCGTGACGATGTCCCGCCGGGTCCGGTCCGCCAGTGCGGCGAACATGCGGTCGACGGTGTCCGGGTCCAGAAATTCTACAACCATCGGATTGTACGTTAGCGCATCGGGCCGCGGACCACCACCACGCCGCCGGCGGGCACCTTGACCGCACCGGACACCGGTTCCCCGGACAGCAGCTCCGTTCCCTCGGCAGGCACCGCCACGGCCTCCTCGGTGTGATTGACCACGACCTGGTAGTCGGCGCCGTCGCCGTGGCGGACCACCACCTCGACGTCGTCCGGCAGCTCGGAGGCCGCGAGACCGGCGTCGGCGTAGGCCCGGTGCAGCACCGCGGCGAGGCCCTCACCGGTCAGGTGCGTGGACACGTACCAGCCTGTGCCGTCACCCCGGACGTGGCGGGTGACCGCCGCGCCGCCCGCCGCGGGCCCGTCGACGTAGTGCGCCAGCACCTGCGCGCCGCGCAGCACCAGGTGGTCCGCCCACACGTCGGACACGACGTCGTCGGCGCCGTCGGCCCATGCCAGCCGCACGCGCTCGCCGGCGCGCAACGGCAGGAACTCCTCGACGGTCACGCCCAGCGCGTCGACCAGCGGTGCCAGGTAACCGCCCGGGTGCACGGCGTCGTGCTCGTCGACGATGCCGGAGAAGCACATCACCACGAGCGTGCCTCCGGCCTCGACGTAGGCCGTGAGGCTGCGGGCCGCCACGTCGCTGAGCAGGTACGACGCCGGAGCGACCACCAGGGGGTAGGCCGACAGGTCCGCCTCGGGGTGCGCGAAGTCCACCGTGAGGCCGTCGCGCCACAGCCGGTCGTACACCGCCCGCGTCCGCTCGCGGTGGCCGAGGTCCACGCTCGGACGCCACTCCAGGTCCTGCGCCCAGAACGACTCCCAGTCCCACAGGATCGCGGCGTCGGCGCGGACCCGGGACCCGCGCACCTCACCCAGCCGACCGACCACCGCGCCGAGCTCGCACACCTCGCGCCACACCCGCGACGAGGTGCCGGCGTGCGGAAGCATCGCCGAGTGGAACTTCTCGGCGCCGGAGCGAGAGGCACGCCACTGGAAGAAGAGCACGGCGTCGGCGCCGCGGCCCAGATGGGTCAACGCGTTGCGCGCCATCTCGCCGGGGCGCTTGGCCACGTTGCGCGGCTGCCAGTTGACCGCCGACGTGGAGTGCTCCATCAGGATCCACGGCCGGCCCCCGGCGACCGAACGGGTCAGGTCCGCCGCCATCGCCAGGCCGACGTACCCGCGCGGGTCGGCGGCGTCGAGGTAGTGGTCGTCCGAGACCACGTCGACCTCCCGCGCCCACTCCCACAGGTCGGTGGAGGGGCAGGCCGTCGCCATGAAGTTGGTGGTCACCGGCCGGTCGGAGTGCGGGCGGATCGCGTCCCGCTCGGCGCGGAAGCACTCGCGCAGCGCGTGGTCGCTGAACCGTGCGAAGTCGAGGCGCTGGGCGGGGTTGACCACGCTGGGCGCGACGGACGGCACGCCGACGTGCTCCCACTCGCCGTACCGCTGCCCCCAGAAGGCGGTGCCCCAGGCGGCGTTCAGCGCGTCGAGGCTCCCGTACCGCTCGCGCAGCCAGAGCCGGAAGGCCGCCGCGGACGACTCCGAGTAGTCCTCGGACACCGGCGCGCCGTACTCGTTGTGGACGTGCCACAGCACCACGGCGGGGTGGCGGCCGTAGTGCTCGGCGAGGGCCGTGGTGATCCGGACGGCGGCCTGCCGGTACGCCGGTGAGCTGGGGCCGGCCATGCCCCGTGAGCCGAAGCCCAGCACGGTCCCGTCCCGGGTGACCACGCGCGCCTCGGGGTGGGCGGCGAAGAACCAGGCGGGGGGAGACGCGGTCGGGGTACCGAGGTCGACGGCGATGCCGTGCGCGTGCAGCAGCTCGATCAGCCGGTCCAGCCAGCCGAGGTCCAGCTCACCCTCGCGCGGTTCGAGCAGCGCCCAGGAGAAGATGCCGACGCTGACCAGGTTCACCCCGGCCTGCGCCATCAGCTCGACGTCCTGCTGCCACACCTCCTCGGGCCACTGCTCGGGGTTGTAGTCCCCGCCGTAGGCGATCCCGTCGGGTCCCAGCGGCCAGCGCGGCGTGGTGGGGCCGACGGCTCGCAGGCTGCCGGGACGCGGGACCAGTGGCCCCGTGGGGTGGGAAGACATGACTCTCCGTCGAGCTCGTGGGATCAATAGGTGTGCACGATCACAGCCGCCAGCGGCACACCGTCCCCCAGGAAACACCACGTCGTGAGCGGTTGACAAGGATCGCGGCACTGCCATTACTGTGAGCGTGCACAGGCACCCGCGCCGCACCGGCGCATCCGTCGCGCTGCCGCGACGGCTTTGACGAGGAGGTCACATGCGCCTGCACTCAGGCATCCGGATCGGCGCGGTCCTGGCCGCGTCCGCCCTGCTGGTCACCGCCTGCTCCAGCGGCGGCGGCTCGGCCGGCGGCTCCACCGCGGGCTCGTCGGGCGGGTCCACGGCCGCCGGAGGCAAGGTCGACCTGACGTTCTGGACGTGGGCACCGGGGATGGACGCCATCGTCGCCAAGTGGAACGCGGAGAACCCGAACATCCAGGTGACGGTGAACAAGCAGGACGGCGGCGACCCGGCCGTCACCAAGCTGCTCACCGCGATCAAGGCGGGCTCGGGCGCGCCGGACGTGATGCAGACCGAGTACCAGAAGATCCCGACGCTGGTCTCGTCGGACGCGCTCGCGGACATCTCCGGCGACCTGCCGAAGGACCTCAAGAGCCACTACTCCGACGGCACGTGGCAGGCGGTCACCCTCGGTGGCGACCAGGTGTACGGCGTGCCGCAGGACTCCGGCCCGATGGAGTTCTACTACCGCACGGACATCTTCCAGCAGTACGGCCTCACCGTCCCCAAGACGTGGGACGAGTACGCGCAGGTCGCGGCCAAGCTGCACGCCGCCGACCCGACCAAGTACCTCGGCACGTTCTCCGCGACGGACGCCGGCTGGTTCACCGGCCTCGCGCAGCAGGCCGGCGCCTCGTGGTGGGGCGTGGACGGCACCGCCTGGTCGGTGAACATCGACTCCGCGGCCACGCAGAAGGTCGCCAAGTACTGGGGCGACCTGGTGGAGCAGGGCGTCATCGACAACAAGCCGATGTACACGCCGGAGTGGAACGCGGCGCTGAACGACGGCACGCAGGCCGGCTGGGTGTCGGCGATCTGGGCGCCGGGGGTGCTGCAGGGCAACGCGGCCGACACCAAGGGCAAGTGGGCCATGGCGCCGCTGCCGCAGTGGAACGCGGGTGACAACGCCACGGGCAACTGGGGCGGTTCCGCCTCGTCGGTCACGTCGCAGTCCAAGCACAAGGCGGAGGCCGCCAAGTTCATCGCGTGGATGAACTCCAGCCAGGAGGGCGTCGACATCCTCGCCAAGTCCGGCGGGCTCTACCCGGCCGACCTGCCGGGCCAGTCGGAGGCGCTGTCGGCACCGCCGGCCTTCTTCCCGCAGCAGACGGACTTCTACTCCACCGCCGCTGACATCGCGAAGTCGGTGAAGCCGTTCACGTACGGGCCGAACGTCAACGTGGCGTTCTCCTCCTACAACGACGCCTTCGGCAAGGCGACGCAGGCGAAGTCGTCCGCGGCGTTCGTCGCCGCGGTCAAGACGATGCAGGACGCGACCGTCGCCGACCTGAAGAACGGCGGCTTCACCGTCAAGCAGTGACCCGGCCCCGTGGCCGCCCGGCACCTGCGCCGGGCGGCCACTGGCGTCCGGTCCTTCGCGGACCCGTCGTCGTCCGCCCGTCGTCGTCCGGCTCGTCGTCCCACTGGAGTGACCCGTGAACCGTGCCACCGTCGCCACGCCCAACCGTGGGGTGCGCCGCCACACCGGGCTGAGGGCCTACGGCTACCTCGCCCCGGCCGCGGTGCTGTTCACCCTGTTCCTGGCGCTGCCGATCGTGTACGCGCTCTACCTCAGCTTCCGCACCGTCAAGGTGAAGGGTCTGGGCCTGGGCAGGGGGGCGCGGACCGAGGTCTGGGCGGGGCTGAGCAACTACCGGCACGCGCTGGTCGGCGACCCTGACTTCCTGGGCTCTGTCGGCCGGGTCGCGGTCTACGGCCTGGTGCTCGTGCCCACGATGCTCGGGCTCGCGCTGCTGTTCGCCCTGCTGCTGGACGCGCGCGGCGCACGGGCTCGCGGCTTCTCGCGGGTGTCGATCTTCCTGCCGTACGCCGTCCCCGCCGTGATCGCCTCGCTGCTGTGGGGGTTCCTCTACCTGCCGCGCGTCAGCCCGTTCCTGTACGTCGCCGGCCGGCTCGGTTGGCCGCAGCCCGACGTGCTGTCGCAGCAGTGGGTCACGTTCGCGATCGCCAACATCGGCCTGTGGGGCGGCGTCGGCTTCAACATGATCGTCATCTACACCGCGCTCAAGGCGATCCCCAGCGAGCTGTACGAGGCGGCCCGGCTTGACGGCGCCTCCGAGGCGGCGATCGCGTGGCGGATCAAGGTGCCCGTCGTCGCGCCGTCGCTGATCCTCACCTTCCTGTTCTCGATGATCGCGACGCTGCAGGTGTTCGCGGAGCCGATGACGCTGCGGCCCCTGACCAACACGATCTCCTCCACGTGGAGCCCGCTGATGAAGGTGTACCGGGACGCCTTCACGCGCAACGACATCTACTCGGCCGCCGCCACGTCCGTGGTGATCGCGCTGGCCACCTTCGTCCTCTCGTTCGGCTTCCTGCGCCTGGTGCAGCGCCGCGCCTTCAGCCAGGAGAACAGCTGACATGGCCACCGTCGTCAGCGGCCCGCAGGTCGCCTCCGCCCGCCCCGCAGCCCCGAGCCGAAGCGTCAGCTCGTCGGCGCAGCGACCCAACCGCATCGGCACCGTGGTGCTGCTGATCGGCGCCCTCTACTGCCTGATGCCGGTGGTGTGGGTGCTGACGGCCTCCACCAAGAGCGCCAACGAGCTGTTCTCCACGCTGACCTTCGTGCCGTCCACGCACCTGTGGGACAACATCCGCGAGCTGTCGGCGTACCGCGGCGGGCTGTACTGGCGGTGGATGGCCAACACCGCCCTGTACGCCGGCGTCGGCGCGCTGGCGTCGACGCTCGTCTCCGCGATGGCGGGGTACGGGTTGGCCAAGTTCGTGTTCCCCGGCAAGAAGGCGGTGTTCAACGTCATCCTGGCCGGCGTGCTGGTGCCGGGCGTGGTGCTGGCGATCCCGCAGTACCTGCTGCTGGCCAAGGTGGGGCTGACCAACACCTACTGGTCGGTGCTGCTGCCCAGCATGATCAGCCCCTACGGCATCTACCTGGCCCGCATCTACGCGGCGGCGTCGGTGCCCGACGACGTGATCGAGGCGGCGCGCACCGACGGCGCCCGGGAGTGGCGGGTGTTCGGCTCGATCTCGGTGCCGATGATGATGCCCGGCCTGGTCACGGTGTTCCTGTTCCAGTTCGTCGCCATCTGGAACAACTTCATGCTGCCCTACATCATGCTGGGCAACGACCGGCTGTTCCCCATCACGGTGGGGCTGTCCGGGCTGCTGAACCAGGGGGCGTCCCAGCCGGCGATGTACACGTCGGTGATCACCGGCGCGCTGCTGTCGATCCTGCCGCTCGGCGCCCTGTTCCTCACCCTGCAGCGGTACTGGCAGGTGGACCTGGCGGCCGGTGCGGTGAAGGCCTGATGGGCCGCAGACGACCCCTAGAGTTCGGACCGATGGAGTCGACAGGGGGCGCACGCAGGCGGCCGACGATCGTGGACGTCGCGGCCGCGGCCGGCGTGTCCCGCGGCACGGTCTCGCGGGTGCTCAACGGAGGCCACTGGGTGTCACCGGAGGCGGCGGCAGCCGTCGAGCGGGCCATCAAGGAGACCGGCTTCCAGGCCAACCAGTACGCGCGCAGCCTGGTGACCGGCCGGGCCAACTCGGTCGCGTTCCTGCTGACCGAGCCGCAGCACCTGCTGTTCGAGGACCCCAACTTCTCGATCCTGCTGCGGGGTGCCGCGCAGGCGCTCGCGGCCAAGGGCATGCCGCTGCTGCTGATGGTGGCCGGCACGCGGGACGAGCAGCAGCAGGTGCTGCGCTACGTCGGCGCCGGGCACGTCGACGGGGTGCTGCTGATCTCCACCCACGCCGGCAACCCGGTGGTCGACGCGCTGGTGGCGCAGCGGGTGCCGACCATCGCGTGCGGCGTCCCGCTGGGGCACGAGGGTGCGGTGGGGTACGTGGCGGCCGACGACCTGGGCGGTGGGCGGCTGATGACGCGGCACCTGCGCGAGCGGGGCCGCCGGACGATCGCGATGATCACCGGCCCGCTGGACACTCCCGGCGGTCGGATGCGGCTCGACGGGTACCGCGCCGAGCTGGGCGACGACTACGACGAGACGCTGGTGGAGAACGGCGACTACACGCGCGAGAGCGGCGTCGCGGCGATGCGCGCGCTGCTCGAGCGGCGGCCGGACCTCGACGCCGTGTTCGTCGGCTCGGACCTGATGGCCGCCGGCGCGATGCAGGCGCTGCGCGAGGCGGGGCGCTCGGTGCCGGACGACGTGGCGGTGGGCGGGTTCGACGACTCCGGCCTGGCCGAGACGCTCGACCCGCCGCTGACGACGATGCGGCAGCCGTTCGCGCGGATCAGCCAGGAGATGGTGCGCCTGCTGCTCGAGGTGGTGGACGGTGAGACACCGGCGGCGATCACGCTGCCGACCTCGCTGGTGGTGCGGTCCAGCACCTGACGGTCGTGTGCCGGCGGCCTGCCGGGCGGTCAGGCGGGGGAGAGCTCGCCCACGGGGACCCTTCCGGTCAGCGTGTTGCCCGGTCCCGGCAGCGGGCAGGCCCACGCCTCGTCGTACGCGCACGACGGCGGGTAGGCGAAGTTGAGGTCGACGACCAGCGCGTCCGGCGTGCCGCCGAGGTCGGCACCCTTGACGGTGTCGAGCACGTAGCGCCCACCGCCGTACGTCTGCCGGCCGCTGGTCGCGTCCTTCAAGGGGACGAAGACGCCGCCGCCGTACACGGCCACCCACCACACGTCCAGGCCGCCCAGACCCGGCAGCTCCACCCGTCCCACCCGCTCGAGCGGCACCACGCCGTCGGTCCCGGTGCGTACTTCGCGACGCTGCGGCGGTACGGACCGGTCCACGGGGACGACGAAGCGGAACGCCTCGTCGTACGGGGCCACCCCAGGACCGTCGTAGCCGGCCCGTTCGCCGACCGGCACGGGCGACGCGGGGTGCGTGCGGAGCAGCCGCTCCCGGCCGGCGACCCAGCGGCGGTGCGCCTCGGCGACGTCCTGCTCCGCGCGCACCGCGCGGTACAGCTCGGCCACCTGACGGCGCCAGTCCAGGACGTCCCACCGCGACTCGGTCACCGCGCGAGCGTATGTCGGGCCGTCGTGCGCGCCACCGGCCGCCCACCCGCCGCCGACCCGCGACCCACCTGCCGCGGAGGTGCCGCCGAGGTGCCGCCGAGGTGCACGGATCCCGTCCGCGCGGCGCGGCACGGTACCGTGGTGGGTCGTTCCCGGCGCCGGCCCCCTCGCGCGGCCCGCCGGTGACGCCCTCCCGGCGGGCCTCCACCGGCTCGTCGGCCGCCATCCGTACGCCGCACCGAAGGACGTCCCCGTGACTGCAGCACTGGCCCTGTTCGACCTGGACGACACGCTCGCGCCCTCCAAGAGCAAGGTCGGCGACGAGGTGATCGACATGATCGTCGCCCTCACCAAGGTGGTGCAGGTCGGTGTGATCTCCGGCGGTCGGTTCGAGCAGTTCGACGCCCAGCTGCTCTCGTCCATCCACGACGACGCGGCGCTCGGCCAGATCCACGTGCTGCCGACCTGCGGCACCCGCTACCTGGTGCACCAGGGCGGCGACTGGACCGAGGTGTACTCCGAGCCGCTGACCGCGGACGAGGCGGACCGCGCGACGGCAGCCCTCGGGGAGGGCGCCAAGGCGCTCGGCCTGTGGGAGGAGAGCACCTGGGGCGACCGCATCGAGCTGCGCGGCAGCCAGGTGACGTTCTCGGCGCTCGGCCAGGCGGCTCCGGTTGACGCCAAGGCGGCGTGGGACCCGGACGGGCGCAAGAAGGAGTCCTTGCGGGCCTACGTGGCGGAGAAGCTTCCGGACCTCGAGGTGCGCTCCGGTGGGTCCACCTCGGTGGACATCACCCGCAAGGGCATCGACAAGGCCTACGGCGTCAACCGGCTGCTCGACCGCCTCGGTCTGCGCCCCGACCAGGCGGTGTTCTTCGGTGACCGTCTCGACGAGGGCGGCAACGACTACCCGGTGATCGCCACGGGCGTGCCCTGCATCGCGGTGACGGGCTGGGAGGACACCCCGGCCAAGGTCCGCGCGGCCGTCCCCGAGGCGTTCGCGGCCGATCTGGCCCGCTGACCGGTCCGCTCGTGCGGTGCGGCTACTTCGAGGCGGGGGTCTGCAGGTCCTGCACCCTGCTGGAGCAGCCGTACGACGAGCAGGTGCGGGCCAAGCAGGACGCGTGCGTCCGGGCGCTCGGCGACCCTGACGGGCTGGTGTGGCTGCCGCCGGTGACGGGGCCGCAGGAGCGGTTCCGCAACAAGGCGAAGCTCGTGGTGGGCGGCACCGTCGACGCCCCGACCCTCGGGATCCTCGACGGTGCGGGTCGCGGCGTCGACCTGCGTGAGTGCGGGCTGTACGAGCCGGCGATCAGCGACGTGCTGGAGCCGTTGGCCCGGTGGATCGCGGCTGCCCGCCTGGTGCCGTACGACGTGCCGTCGCGCGTCGGCGAGCTGAAGCACGTGCTGCTGACGGCGTCACCCGACGGTGAGCTGATGCTGCGGCTGGTGCTGCGGTCCACCGAGGCGCTGGCCCGGATCCGCAAGCACCTGCCGGCGCTGCAGCAGACGCTGCCCGCGCTCGGGGTGGCCTCCGTCAACGTGCAGCCCGCCCACGCCGCGGTGCTCGAGGGTGAGCGGGAGTTCCCGCTCACCGAGCGGCAGACGCTGCGCATGCGGGTCAACGAGGTGGACCTGCACCTGCGGCCGCGCAGCTTCTTCCAGACGAACACCGTCGTGGCGGCCGCGCTCTACCGGCAGGCTGCCGGGTGGATCGACGAGGTGGCCCCGGCCACCGTGTGGGACCTGTACTGCGGTGTCGGCGGGTTCGCCCTGCACGCCGCGGCACCGGGACGCGAGGTGACCGGCGTGGAGGTCAGCGCCGAGGCGGTGGCCAGCGCCGAGGCGAGTGCTGCGGAGCTGGGTCTCGACGGCGTGCGCTTCCTCGCCGGCGACGCCACGTCGTTCGCCCGGACCGCGGCACGGGCGCCCGACCTGGTGGTGGTGAACCCGCCTCGACGGGGGCTGGGTGCGGAGCTGGCCGGCTGGCTCGAGTCTTCGTCCGCCCGGTCGGTGCTCTACTCCAGCTGCAACCCGGACTCCCTGGCGCGGGACCTGGCCGCGATGCCGTCGTGGCGGCCCCGCCGTGCGCGGCTGCTGGACATGTTCCCCCAGACCACGCACGCCGAGGTGCTGGTGCTGCTCGGGCGCGAGGGCTGACCGGACCACCGGGGCGGGGAGCTAGGTCAGCGGCGCGTGGTGCCGCCGGGCTGCCGGGGCTCGCGCGGCCGTCGGACCCTCGCCGGCTCCGGCCGCCAGAGACCCGCCGCGAGCAGGCCCCGGGTCCGGCGGGACAGGTTGGCGTGCACCGTCCGGTACGAGTCCACCAGGAGCTCCTCGAGCAGCTGGTCCGGCACCTCGTCGTCGTCCAGCCGTGCCGTCAGCCAGTGCCGGTGGTCCATGTGCCAGCCGGGCAGCAGCGTGGGGAACTCGCGGCGCAGCGCGGCGCCGTCCTCCGGGTCCACCTTGACGTTGAGCCGGTAGGGCGCCGACGCCCCGACCAGGGCGAACATCCGGCCGGCGACCTTGTACACCGCGGTGGTGGCGTCGAACGGATGCGTGAGCTCGGCCCACTCCAGCCCCATGGCGACGGCGTGCAGCCGCGCCCGACGAACGTCGGGATCCGCGTGATCGACCACGAGGCGCACCGTACGCGGCCCGGCCGACACGGCACCGCCTCGCCGCGTCGACGCGCACCCGTCGCCACGCGGTCGGGGCCGCGCGCGCCGCCCGCCGTGACGCGAGCGCACCGCGCACGGTAGGACGGGGGTGTGCGCACAGCGGGGACGGAAGCAGGCCAGCTGGTGGCGGGCCTCTGGGTGGTCAGCAGAGGGACCGGCCGGCCGCTGGTGCTGCTGCACGGCAACGGTGAGGACCACCACGTGTTCGACCGGATGGTGCCGCTGCTGGCGCCCGGACGCAGGCTGGTCGGCATCGACTCGCGCGGCCACGGCAGGTCGCCGCGCGGCGAGGGACCGCTGACGATCGCCTCGATGGCGGACGACGTCGCCACCGTGCTCGAGGAGCTCGACGTCGACGGAGCCGACGTGCTCGGGTACTCCGACGGCGGCAACGTGGCACTGGAGCTCGCGGTGCGCCACCCGGTCCGGCTGCGCCGCCTGGTGGTGTGCGGGGCGAACCTCCACCCGTCGGGCCTGCGTCCGGGCGTGCTGCGCGCGATGGTGGCCACGCGCCGCGCTCTCGTGAGGTCGGGACGTCTCTGGTCGGGCGCGGCGCGGCGCATCGAGCTGCTGGACCTCATGATCGAGGACCCGCACCTGACGCCCGCGCAGCTGGCCGGCGTGGAGCTGCCGGTGCTGGTGGTCGTGGGGGAGCGCGACGTGGTGCTGCCGGCGCACAGCCGGTTGATCGCCCGTTCGCTGCCGGCCGGGCGGCTCGCCGTGGTGGCCGGTGCGGGCCACGCGGTGCCGCAGCAGCGGCCGGCCACCTTGGCGCAGCTGGTCGACGGGTTCCTCGCCGCGGTGTGAGCCGTCTCCCGAGTTGCTGGTCAGGGATGGTCGTCAGGGCGGTCGTCAGGGGGTGCTGGTCAGGGGTGGTGGTCGCGGGCCCCGGCCACGGGGCGGTTGTCACAGGTGCGGCGTAACGTCCCCGGCAGGAGGTGGGTCATGGACGTGTCGACACTGCTCACGGAGCTGTTCAGCAGGATCCCCGAGGTGCTGCACCGCGCGGCCGGAGGACTGGACGCCGAGGGCCTCGCGTTCCGTCCGGACGCCGAGGCGAACTCGATCGCCTGGTTGGTGTGGCATGCGGCGCGCGTGCAGGACGCCCAGCTGGCGGACGTCGCCGGCCTCGAGCAGGTGTGGACGTCCGAGGGGTGGGCCCAGACGTTCGGCCTGCCGCTCGACGCGGGCGACACCGGCTACGGGCACACCTCGGCACAGGTCGCCCAGGTGGTGGCCCCGGCCGAGGACCTGCTCGGCTACGTCGACGCCGTCGCGGCGTTCGCGGCCGACTACGTCGGCGGCCTGAACCACGCCGAGCTGGACCGGGTGGTGGACCGGCGCTGGCAGCCGCCCGTCACGCTCGGGGTGCGGCTGGTCAGCATCGTGGTGGACGCCACCGAGCACGCCGGGCAGGCCGCCTACCTGCGTGGGCTGGTGGACCGCTCCCGCGGCTGACCGTGCCGGCGCGCGCCGGCTCCGGCCGGGCCGGCGGCGACGCGGGGAGAGCCAGGGAGCTGAGACAGGGGCTCAGGCAGGGCTCAGGCAGGGCTCGGGCAGGGCTCAGGCAGGGACCGACGGGTCCTCGAGGACGGACAGCACGTTGCCGGCGGGGTCGGTGAACCACGCGATCGCCGGCCCGCCCGCGCCCCGGACCACCCCGGCCTCGTCGGTCGCCTCCGCCATCGACGGGTAGCGCTCGAACACCACGCCGCGCTCCGTCAGCGTCGCGACGGTGCTGTCGATGTCGCGCACCGGGAAGTTCAGCACCGTGAACGACGCCGGGGTGTGGTCGGCGCCCTTCGGGTAGACCAGGACGCTGGCGCCCGTCCCGAGCCGGAGCGTCAGCATGCCGTTGTCCACACTGACCGTCAGGCCGAGCACGTCGCGGTAGAAGTCCGCCGCCTTGTCGACGTCGTCGACGGAGAAGCCGCTGAACGCGGGTGACTGACCGAGCATGGTGACCTCCGGAGCTGGGACGGCGGGACGGTGCCGCACCACGACCGGCGCGGACGTCCCCTCATCAACAGACCGGCCGGCGGTGTCGGGCTCATCGCACCGGCCGCCTCGATCTTCAGCCCTCGAGCAGCCCCCCGCCCACCCAGGCGCGGATCGCGGCGACGTCACCCTTGCTCAGGTCCATCCGGGCGCCCCGGCACAGGCCGATGACGTTGTCCGCCCACGCCTGCGCCAGCTTCTCGGCCGGGTGGGCGGTCGTCAGCTCGAGGCCGGTGTAGAGGATGCCCGAGATGACGGTGTTCACCGTCGCGCGGCCCACCTGGGCCCCCGCCTTCTGGCAGGCGTCCCGGACGCGTCGGGATGTCTCGGCGCGCTCGAACGGGTGGGCCGCGATGTCCGTCGCGAGGCCCTCCAGCAGCTTCCGGTAGCCCGAGGCGGGCAGGCCCGGTGTGTCCGTCACGGCGATCACCTGGCGGGTCAGGGCGCTGGGGTCGGTGTCGGCGACCACGCCCGGCAGGTCCGCCTCGTCGAACCGCTGCGGGTCCCAGACGTACCCCGGCGGCCGGCTGGTCATGCCGAGCTCCGGCAGCACGCGGCCCAGCCACGCCGCGAAGCTGCCGGCGCCGCCCCAGCCGGAGCCCGGCAGCCCCGGGTCGGCCTGCTGCGCCGCCTGCGCCACGGCGCCCAGCGGCACCGGACGGTCGGCGCTGCGGACCCGGTGCAGCACGGCACGGCGGGCGGCCGGCGACGGGTGCGCCTGCGTGGCCGGCGCCGGGGCAGCCGACGCAGAGGCGGCGGCCGGCGTGCTGGTGCTGGGGGAGCCGGTCGTCGTGCGACCGGATGCCGCGCCCCGCCCCGTGGCCTTCTCCTCGGCACCCGGGCGCTGCCCGGCTGCGGCGGGCTCCGGCGCGACGGGCTCCGGCGTGGTGGCCGTGAGGGGCTCGTCCGAGAGGGACGTGGTGGTGGTGACCAGCTCGGCCAGGGCGTCGGCCGTGATCACGTTGTCGGCGACGGCTCGGTAGGCGCTGGCGGCGGGGCTCGCGGTGATGATGGTGACCATGCGGTCGGCCGCACGGCACCGCAGGGCCAGCGGTGTGAAGTCCGCATCGGCCGAGACGATGACGAACTCCTCGTACCGGGTCGGCGCCGCGAGGGCGTCCACCGCGTCCAGCACCAGGTTGATGTCTGCGCTCGACTTGCCCTGCTGGGTCAGCGACGGGCAGTCGACCACCTGGAAGCCGGCGCGCGTGAAGTTGGGCCGGTAGACGGAGAACACCGACGGGTTCAGGTAGCAGGCGCGGATCAGGAACCGCCGGCTGAACTCGCCCTGCGAGTCGCTGCCGGTCTCCAGCTCGGCCAGCCAGTGGCCAGGGTCGGTGGCGAAGGCCTCGGCTGCGGCGGGGTCGAGGCGGCGCAGCCCGATGTAGACGTTGTCGAAGTCCACGAACAGGGCGCACCGCACGCGGCGGCCACCGTCCGTGCGGGCCAGGGTGTCGGTGCTCACCGGGCCATCTTCCCCGGTGCCGGGCGCAGGAGGCGCCGTTGCGGCCCGCGTCGCGGTTGTCCCGTCCTGCACGGCGGCTGCCCGCCATGCAAGACGGGACGGCGCCGACCCGTCGTCCGGGCGGCCGAGCGGCGCCGTCTGGACCACTATGGAGACGTGATCGCACAGCACGTCGTGGTGCACGGACAGGTCCAGGGCGTGGGTTTCCGCTGGTGGGCGGCACGCGAGGCGGACCGGCTCGGGGTGACGGGCTGGGTGCGCAACCGCCCCGACGGGGCCGTGGAGGCGCTGGTGGAGGGGGAGCCCGAGCCGGTGCAGACGATGGTCGACGAGCTGGCCAGCGGCCCGCGGCACGCCGCGGTCAGCGGGGTGGAGGTCGAGGAGGCCACACCGACGGGGTCGACGCGCTTCGTCGTCGAGCCGTAGCGACCACTCGTCGTCGAGCCCCAGCCGCTGCGCCGTGGCGCCCGACGTAGCATGCGGACCCGTGGCCACCCCCGACTTCGTCCTCGCCCTGCGCGCCAAGGTGGACCACGACCTGCTGTGGCTCTCGGGGGTGACCGCCGTGGTGCTCGACGCCTCCGGGGACCGCGTGCTGCTGGTGCGGCGCTCCGACGACGGCCGCTGGACGCCCGTGACCGGCATCATCGACCCCGGCGAGCAGCCGGCCGCGGCTGCCGCCCGGGAGGTGCTCGAGGAGGCCGGCGTGGTGGCCGTCCCGGAGCGGCTCGCCCGGGTGCGGGCGCTGCCGCCCATGACCTACGCCAACGGCGACCGGTCCCAGTACCTCGACCTGACCTTCCGGTTCCGGCACGTCAGCGGCGACCCCTACCCGGCCGACGGCGAGAACACCGAGGCGGCCTGGTTCGAGCTCGGCGCGCTGCCGGCGCTGGACCCGGAGATGCACGGCCGGCTGGCCGTCGCGCTCGGGGACGGTCCGACGCTGTTCGACTGACGCGGTCGCCGGGTCGGCCGCCTCGACCGGCGCGGCCTGTCAGTGGGGTCAGGACGAGACGTCGGCCGTGGTGAAGCGGCTCCACGCGAGCGCGCCGAACACCGCCACCCAGGCGGCCTGCACGCCGACGCCGGTCCAGAGCACGTGGGAGTCCGGCGCGATCCGCAGGAACTCGGCGAAGTCGAGCCAGTGGTGGGTCAGCAGGTACGGGTGGATGCGCGCGAGGGCCGGCAGCGTGTCCAGCACGGCGCTGACCACCGCGGTCACCACGGTGGCCGCCATCGCGCCGATCGGCACCTCGGTCAGCGTGGAGAAGAACAGTCCGACGGCGACCAGCCCCGTCATGGACACCCCGACGTAGAGCACGATGCCCGCCACCCGGAGCACCGAGTTGCCGATGGGCACGGAACCGCCGGAGATCAGCGCGATGTCGTGCACCCCGAACAGCGCGGCGCCGACGATCAGTCCCACGACGGCGATCGCCAGCACCGCCGCGGCCACGAACGCCAGGGCGCCGAGCGCCTTGACGGCCAGCAGCCGGGCTCGTGCGACCGGCACAACGAGCAGGTAGCGCAGCGTGCCGGCGTTGGCCTCACCGGCGAGCGAGTCGCCCGAGGCGATGCCGACGGTCAGCGGCAGCAGGAAGGGCAGGCAGAGGAACAGAGCGGCGACCACGAGGAACAGGCCGTTCTGGGCCACCCGGCCGATGAACCCGGGGCCCTCGCCGCTGGTCGAGGTGTCCTGCGTCAGCCAGATCATCAGGCCGATCAGCAGCGGCACCATCGCCAGTCCGGCCAGCAGCACCTGGTTGCGGCGACGGCCGAACACCAGCCGCAGCTCGCTGCGGACCAGCCGGCCGGTGGCGCCTCGCTGCGGCGACGGTGGGTCGAGGGGCGCACCGTCGGGTGCCGGGCCGGGCGCGACCACCACGGGCTCAGCGTGCGACATCGAAACCCTCCCCGGTCAGCTCGACGAACACCTGCTCCAGGCTCGGTCTGCGCACGTCCAGCCCCAGCAGGGGGACGTCGGCACCGACCAGCGCGGCGGAGACCCGGTCGGCCGGGACCTCGCCCAGCAGACCGTCCACGCGGTCGCCGGCCACGGACACGTCCGAGAGGCCGAGGCCGGCGAGCACCCGGGCGGCGGCCGGTGCGTCAGCGGCGGTGGTCGTCACGGTCGCCCGGGTGGTCCGCGAGTCCGTCAGCTCCGAGCGGGCGCCGGACAGCACCAGCCGGCCGCGGCTCATGATGCCGACGTGGGTGCACACCTGCTCGATCTCGGCGAGCAGGTGCGAGCTGACCAGCACCGTGGTGCCGGCCGCGGACAGCTCCCGGATCAGGTGCCGCACCTCGCGGGTGCCCTGCGGGTCGAGACCGTTGGTCGGCTCGTCGAGCAGCAGCAGCTCGCGCGGCCGCAGCATCGCCGCGGCGAGGCCGAGCCGCTGCTTCATGCCGAGGGAGTACTGGCGGTACTTCTTGGAACCGGCCGCGGTCAGGCCGACCCGGTCCAGCGCCGCGTCGATCCGGTCGGCGGCGGTGCGGGGGTCCGCCGTCGCGTCGACCGCCTCGAGCCGCTGCAGGTTCGCCCGCCCGGACAGGTACGGCTGGAAGGCAGGACCCTCGACGAGTGCGCCGACGCGGGGCAGCACCACGGCAGCCGCGTCCGGCATCGGCTCGCCGAGCAGCCAGGCCTGGCCGCTCGTCGGGCGCACCAGGCCCAGCAGCATGCGGATCGTCGTCGTCTTGCCGGAGCCGTTGGGGCCGAGGAAGCCGAACACCGCACCGCCGGGCACCTCCAGGTCCAGGTGGTCGACGGCCACCTGGCCGGACCGGAAGCGCTTGGTCAGCCCGCTGGTGCGGATCGCGGGCGCTCCGCCGGCGGTCGAGCCGGCGGTAGCCCGGACCGCGGTGGCGGCGGTGCTCGCCGCGGACGTGCCGGTACCCGGCGCCGCAGCGCCGGGTACCGAGGAACCCTCAGGTGGGGTGCCGGGAGCGGAGCCCCTGACCCCTGTCGGCAGCCCGGTCATCCGGCGAGCTGCTGCAGCGTGGCACCGGGCACGGCACCGGCCAGCACCCGGCCGTCGTCCAGGACCAGCACCGACACCAGCGCGGAGGAGAGCAGCCGGCCGCCGGGGACCGCCTTGGTCAGACCGTCGTACAGCGTGCTGGCGCTCAGGCCCGACCCGGACGTCGACGGGTCGGTGCCGTCGCCGCCCATGAACTGGCTGACCACGTCCTGACCCTGGGCGGTCGGCGGGTGCGGCAGCTCGCGGGCGGCTGCCGCAGCTGCCGCGGCGTTCCCGGACAGCAGCGCCGAGACGTTCACGCCGCGCACCTCGACCACGCTGGCCCAGCCGGTCCCGGTGACGGTCACGTTCTGCGGCAGGGCTCCCGCGGTAGGCGACGGCGTCGGCTTGGTGGCGTCCGTGTGCTGCGGCAGCGCGATGGTCTTCTCGGTCACCTTGGCGCCGGGCGGGGCCGAGAACGACAGCACCGCGTCGGACGGCTTCGCGAACGACACGTCGGTGAAGCCGACCTCGAGCGCGGGCGCCTTCGCGTCGTCGGTGCTCCACACCTGCACGCGCAGCGGCGTGTAGGTGGCCGCGTCGACCGTCACGACGATGTGCGCGACCAGCGTGCCGCTCGTCTTCGGCGTCACCACCAGCTGGTAGGCGCCGCGGCCGGCCACGGTCGTCTGGCTGTCCAGCGTGACCGTCGAGTACTGCTGCGCCTGGCTCAGTGCCTGGTCGGCGGCCTGGGACGGCGTCGGCAGCTCGGAGGCGCCGGGGACAGGTGTCTGCGCGTGCTTCTGCTGCTCCGCCTTGAGCTTCGCGGCGTCGGCGGCGGAGAGCGTGTAGTGGGTGACGGCGTCCTTCTTGGAGGAGTAGGTCCACGCCTGCGTCGTGTCGTGCACCACCGAGTACTCCGAGGTCGCACCCAGCAGCGACACGCGCGAGCGGCCGGCGCCGTCCGTCCACATCCGCAGCGTCGAGCTGCCGGACAGGAGGTTGATCGGGTCGGCCGGGCTGACCGTGCCGCTGACGGCACCGAGCGAGGAGATGTCCGGGAGGCCGAGCCGCGCCGTGTAGACCACCGTGCCGGACATCGGCACCGGCCTGGCCTCGAGCACCTTGGTCACCAGCTGCTGGGCCGTGATGTCGGGGAGCCCCGCCGAACCGGCGTCCGCCAGCAGCGGTGCCGCAGCGAACCCTGCCACCACCACAGCACCGACCGCGACGGGCACCGCCCACCGCGCTCGTGCGGACAGGCCGCGGCGTGGGGGGTGCGGAGCGTCCGAGGGGACGGTCGTCACATCGCTCGTCATGGCACCAGGGTGCACCCCCGCCTCTGAGGGGCTGCTGAGAGCCGTCGGGCGCGGCGTCCGCGCTGTCGCGGCGCACCGTCGGACGGCGATGGGATGCTGACCGCGTGCGCGTGCTGGTGGTGGACGACGAGCGTGGCCTGGTCCGTGCGCTGCAGCGGGGGCTGACGGCGGAGGGGTTCGCGGTCGACGTCGCCTACGACGGTGAGCACGGCCTGGAGCTGGCGACCGACCGCGACTACGACGCCATCGTGCTGGACATCATGCTGCCGCGCCGGCACGGCTACGACGTGGTGCGCGAGCTGCGGGCGCGGGACGTGTGGACGCCGGTGCTGCTGCTGTCGGCCAAGGACGGGGAGCACGACGTGGCCGACGGCCTCGACGTCGGTGCGGACGACTACCTGACCAAGCCGTTCTCGTTCGTCGTGCTGGTCGCCCGGATCCGCGCGCTGCTGCGCCGGCCCGTCGCCGAGCGGCCGGCGGTCCTGCGTGTCGGCGACCTCGAGCTCGACCCGGCCACCCGCTCGCTGACCCGTGGCGGTGAGACCGTGGCGCTCACGGTGCGCGAGCTCGCGCTGCTCGAGTACCTGATGCGGCACGCCGACCGGGTGGTCGGCAAGGTCGAGCTGCGCGACCACGTGTGGGACGCGCCCGGCGAGGACCTGAACGTGGTGGAGGTGTACGTCGGCTACCTGCGCCGCAAGCTCGGCCGCGACGCGGTGCTCACGGTCCGCGGTGCCGGGTACCGGATGGCGGGATGACCACCGAGCGGCGCGGCGGCGGACCGCGCTGGCGCGGCTTGTCGCTGCGGCTGCGGCTGACCGTGCTGACGGCGGCGGCCGTCGCGGTGGCGCTGGTCGCCGGCGCCTTCGCGCTGACGGCGGTGCTGTCGCGCAGCCGGCTGGCGGCGTTGGACGGGCTGCTCCGGGACCGGGTCGGCGTGGTGACCGGGCTCGTGGAGAGCGACACGGTGCCCGCCACGCTGCCGACCGTCGAGGCGGGCGAGGTCGCCCAGCTGCTGGACGGGCAGGGCGGCGTGCTCGCGTCCTCCCCGAACGCCAGCCGGACGCTCCCGGTGCTGCCCGCCGGGCCGCTGTCGGCCCTCCGCTCCGGTGCCGGCACCGGTGTGCTGGTGCTGAGCACCGCCGACGACGCGTACAGCAGACCGGGCCGCGTGGCGCTGCACGCCGTCACGTACCGGGGGTCACCGGCGACGGTGGTGGTCAGCCTGCCGCTCGGCGAGGTGCAGGGGCTGCTCGGCGCCCTGCGCGTGGCGCTGCTGATCGTCGTCCCGTTGCTGACCGTGCTGGTGGCGCTGGCGCTGTGGTTCGCCGTCGGTCGGGCGTTGCACCCGGTCGAGCAGCTGCGCCGGGGAGCGGCGCAGGTCGCCGCGGCGGGTGGCGGTGGCGGGCTGCCCGTCCCCGCGGCGGACGACGAGCTCGCGGCGCTGGCGCGCACCCTGAACGAGATGCTCGAGCGGTTGGACCGGGCGGCGTCGCGGCAGCGGACGTTCGTCGCCGACGCCGCGCACGAGCTGCGGTCGCCCCTCGCGGCGCTGCGGGCGACGGTCGACGTCGCGCGGTCGCACCCCGGCACGTGGACGGTGGCGGAGCTCGCCGCCGAGCTGGAGCCGGAGGCGCTGCGGATGCAGTCCCTGGTGGACGACCTGCTGCTGCTCGCGCGGGTGGGCGCGCGCCCCGCTCATCCGGCCCGGGTGGACCTGCGGGCGGTGGCGGACGGTCTCGCCGCGACCCCGGCCCGGGTGCCGGTCGAGGTGATCGGCAGCGGGCACACCGTCGCGGACGGGGAACGGGTCACCCGCGTGCTGCGCAACCTGGTGGACAACGCCACCCGTCACGCGGCCAGCCGGGTGCGGGTGGTGGTCGACCAGCGGGCCGACGCCTGCCGGGTGGTGGTGGAGGACGACGGCCGGGGCGTGCCGGTGGCGGACCGGGAGCGGGTGTTCGAGCGGTTCGTCCGGCTCGACGAGGCGCGCGAGCGGGAGGCGGGCGGTGCGGGGCTTGGCCTGGCGATCGCGCGGGAGCTCGCTCGTGAGCAGGGCGGCGACGTGACGCTCGCCGGCAGCCCGCTGGGCGGTCTGGCTGCGGTGGTGCTGCTGCCGTCGGCCCCGTCGGACGGTCCGGACCGCGCTGGCGCCTGAGCCGTGCCGTCGGCCGTGCGAGCCGTGACCTCGGGCCGGGAGGAGAATGAGGCCGATGTCCAGCCCCGCCCGCGCTCAGCAGAAGGCGATGGGTGGCTTCCTCTCTCGGTCGGCCGTCGCCGGGGTGTTCGGCCCGGCGCTCGCGTTCGAGGTGGGCATCGGCGCGGTGACGCCGATGGTGGCGGTGTCGGCCTCGCAGCTGGGCGCCTCGCTCGCGGTGGCCGGCCTGCTGGCGGCGTTCCTGGGCATCGGACAGATCCTCGCGGACGTGCCGGCCGGTGCCCTGGCGGCCCGATGGGGTGACCGGCGGGCCATGCTGGTCGCCGCCGTGCTCGCCATCGTGGCGCTGGTGGGGTGCGCGACCGCGCACAGCCTGCTGGTGCTCGGCGTGGCGGTGCTGGTCACCGGCGGTGCCAATGCCGTGTTCCTCCTGGCCAGGCAGGCGTACCTGACCGAGATCACGCCACCGCTGTACCGGGCCCGGGCGCTGTCCACGCTGGGTGGGGTCGGCCGGATGGGGGTGTTCCTCGGGCCGTTCCTCGGTGCCGGTGTGGTGCACCTGGCCGGGACGCCCGGTGCCTACTGGCTCGCGGTGGGCGTCACGGTGGTCACCTTCGTCATCGTCGCCGCCGTCCCGGACGTGGCTGCCGAGGCGACCGCCGCCCGGCGGGAGGCGCCCCGCGTGCCGCTGGTGCGTGTGCTGCGGGAGAACGGGAGCGTGTTCGCCACCCTCGGCGTCGCCGTGCTGCTCGTCGGCGCGACCCGAGGAGCGCGACAGGTGGTGCTGCCGCTGTGGGGCGAGCACCTCGGGCTGGCACCGGCCACGACCAGCCTGGTCTACGGCGTCTCGGGCGCGCTCGACATGCTGGTGTTCTACCCGGCGGGGAAGGTGATGGACCGTCGGGGGCGGCTGTGGGTCGCCGTGCCGTCGATGGTCCTGCTGGGCCTGTCGATCGCGGCGCTGCCCCTGTCGCGGTCCGTCGGCACCCTGTCGGTCGTCGCGATGGTGATGGGGCTGGCCAACGGGGTGGGCTCCGGGCTGCTGATGACGTTGGGCGCCGACGTGGCGCCCGCGGCCGTCCGCTCGCAGTTCCTCGGCGTGTGGCGGCTGTTCCAGGACGCCGGGCTCGCGGCCGGACCGCTGGTCGTGTCCGCCGGCGCCGCGCTCGGCAGCCTGGCGGCCGGCGTGCTGGCCGTGGCCGGCGTCGGGGGAGTGGCGGCCGCGGTGCTGGCGGTCACCGTGCCGCGGTGGTCGGTGCACGCCAACGCGCGGACACGACGGGCCGCCGGCCTCCGGGCGGACGGGACAGCGCCGGGGCCCGGCTGACCGGCGTCCGAGGCGGACCGGTCAGCTCTCCTCGGCGGCGACCGCGGGGCTCGGGACACCCTCCGGCGCGGCCGGGGAGGGGTCGTCGGACGGTCGGCGCACCAGCCAGGCCGCAGGGATGGCCAGGAGCGACACCAGGGCCCCGACCAGGAAGGCGGCCTGCACGGCGCCCGCGGTCGCCGCCGCGCCGTCGGCGCCGTGCTCGGCCAGCCGACCAGCCTGTGCGGTGAGCACCGTGACGAACAGCGCGGTGCCGGCGGCACCTGCCACCTGCTGCACGGTGCCCACCATCGCGCTGCCGTGCGAGTACCGGTGTCCCGGAAGCGAGCCCAGGGCGGACGTGAACAGCGGCGTGAACATCGCGGCCAGCCCGGCCGACAGCGTCACGTGGGCCGCGAGCAGCAGCCCGGGGGAGCTGCGCTGGTCGAGCGTCGTCATGCCCCACAGCGCCGCGCTCAGCAGCACCGCGCCGGGCACCAGCAGCGGCCTGGGCCCGAACCGGTCGTAGGCGCGGCCGACCGCGGGGGCGAGCAGGCCCATCAGCAGCCCGCCGGGAAGCAGCAGCAGACCGGTCGACAGGGTGGTCAGGTGCAGCACCTGCTGCGCGTAGATCGGCACCATGATGATGGTCCCGAACATCGCCATCATCACCACGGCCATCAGCGCGACGCTCACCGTGAAGGTGCGGGAGCCGAACACCCGCAGGTCCAGCAGCGCGTCGTCCGCCCGCTGCAGCCACAGCTGCCGGGCGACGAACAGCGACAGCGCCGTCAGCCCCACCACCAGGCTCACCCAGGCCGTCACCGGCACGTCGCCGCTCGCGCTGCCGAGCGTCGACAGCCCGTACACGATCCCGCCGAACGCGAACGCCGACAGCACCACCGAGCCGACGTCCACCCGTGCCGAGCGGGTCTCGCCGATGTTGGGCACCCGTGCCGCGCCGAGCGCCAGGGCACCCAGCGCGATCGGCAGCACCAGCCCGAACATCCAGCGCCACTGCAGCACGGACAGGATCAGACCCGAGATGGTCGGCCCGATCGCCGGGGCGACGGAGATCACCACCGAGATGTTGCCCATCGTGCGGCCACGCGATGCGGGCGGCGTCACGGTCATCACCGTGGTCATCAGCAGCGGCAGCATCACGGCGGTGCCGGTCGCCTGGACCACCCGGCCGGCCAGCAGCACGGGGAAGCCGGGGGCGAGCGTGCAGACCGCCGTACCCAGGCTGAACAGGCCCATCGCAGTCAGGAAGGCGGCCCGCGTCGTGATCCGCTGCAGGACGAAGCCCGTCACGGGGATCACCACGGCCATGGTGAGCATGAACGCGGTGCTCAACCACTGCGCGGTCGCGGGCGTGACCGACAGGTCGGTCATCAGGCGGGGCAGCGCGACGCCCATGATCGTCTCGTTGAGGATCACCACGAACGTGGAGACGAGGAGCAGCACGACGGCGAGACGGTCGCGCGGCGCCATCCGTTCCGGGGTGGCTGCCGGGAGCGGCCCCTCGGTGAGGGGCGAGCCGGGTTCGAGCAGCTCGGGGCTGGGCCGGTCGGTCACGGGACTCTCCAGGCGAGGTCGGGCCCCGAAGCAAGGCAGGGCGAGGTCGGTCGGGACGGCGACGTACGGCTAGCCGCGCGGGACCGCGCGCGGCGGCCGCCGTCCAGTCTGTGTGAGCAACCTCTCACCCGTCACTGACATTCCTTGCGGCGTCCCGTCGGCGACGGCTGCGCGGGCGCCCGCCGGCACTCAGTGCGCCCAGCGCGCCCTGCGTCCGAACAGCCCCCGCTGTGCCGCCGACTCCGCCGCTGTCCCGGCCGTCACAGCGGCCGGCACGGCACCGGCGACCGTCCGCTCGTCGTCGGCCGCTGGCTCGTGGGCGACCGGCAGCGGCTCCGCGACCGCGACTCCGGCGAGGGCGTTCCGCACCGCGTCCAGAGCGCGTTCGGCCTGCTGCGCACGGTGCACCGCCCGCTGCTCACCCGAGCGCGCCTCGGCGAGCTCGGACTCGTACTCGGCGGTCGCGTCGGCCAGCTCGGCGGCGTGGGCCGCCCGCGCATCGGCCAGCTCGTCCTCCAGCTCGGAGATCCGGCCGGTCAGCCGCACCAGGTCCGCGTCGTGCTCCGCCTGGCGCGCGCGCAGCTCGGCGTCGCGGGCCGCGACCTGCTCCGCGAGCCCGTCCGCCTGAGCGCCCCGTGCCACCACGGCCGCGACGGCCGCGACCACCCCGGACTCCTCGAGTGCGGTGCGCATCACCTCCACCCGGGTGTCGCGCTCGGTGTCGCGCAGGTCCTCCCAGGGCTCCTTGCGCAGACCCGAGTAGCGAGCGCGTTCGATCGCCGATGCCATGCCGTCGGGGCTGAGGGTGTCCATGGCCCCGAGCATCGGCCCGCCCGGGCACCCGTGGCGATGGGCGACCGGATGAATGTGCGGGTGATCCGGTGCCGGACCGACCGACGCGGTCAGATGAACAGCGTCGTGCCGGAGTCGTGCGCCTCGCCGAGGAAGGTGGCGACCCCGCCGAGCTCGACGCCGTCGATCAGGTCCTCGTGCGCGATGCCGAGCAGGTCCATGGTCATCGTGCAGGCGATCAGCCGCGCACCACCCGCCTGCGCGGAGGCGATCAGCTCCGGGAGCGACGGCACCGCCTTGTCCTTCATCACCTTCTTGATCATCGCCGTGCCGGCGCCCGCCAGGTGCATCTGGGACAGTGCGAGCTTGTCCGCACCCTGCGGCATCATCGCCCCGAACATCCGGTCCATCGCGCTGCGGTCGCGGGCCGGAGCGTCGGTGCGGCGCAGCGAGCTCAGTCCCCAGAAGGTGAAGAACATCGACACCTCCTCGCCCATCGCGAGCGCGCCGTTGGCGATGATGAACGCGGCGAGCACCTTGTCCAGGTCGCCGGAGAACACGACGAAGGAGTTCTTCGCCGCCGGGGCCGCGACGCCGGCCAGGGCGCTCAGCGCGGCCGCCGGGGCGGGGGCCGACGTGCCGCCCTTGCGGAAGCGTCCGACGTAGCCCGGGCCCGACGGGGTCAGCTCGACCAGCTCGTGCCCGTTGCGGCGCGCCCAGGCGGGGCCGTCGTTGGCGAAGCCGGGGTCGGAGACGGTGACCACCACCTCGTCGCCGGTGCCGAGCCCGCGCATCGTCTCGGCGAGCTTCATGATCGGGCCGGGGCAGGCCAGGCCGGAGCAGTCGAGGTCGACGCTGACACCGCTGACCACCGGCTGCGCCGCCTGCCGACGGACCTGCGCGGCCAGCTCCGGCGGCTCGGCGTACGCGATGACCGGCGCCGGCGGCTCGTCGGACTCGGGCATCAGCTCGCGCCACGCGCGGAACGTCGCGGTGCCGCCGGACAGGACGGACACGTCGGCGAACCCGCGCTGCACCAGGGCGCGGTGCGCCAGGTAGCTGCGGAAGCCGACGGCGCAGTACAGCCGCACCGGCACCGAACGGTCCCAGTCGACGCACCGCTCGCGCAGCACGGCCAGCGGGACGTTCTCCGCACCGGGCAGGTGCCAGATCTCGTACTCCTCGGGGGTGCGCACGTCGACCAGCCGGGCGCCCGGCGTCGCCGTCTCCCAGTCCTGGGCGTACCAGAGCGCGATGTCGCCGCGCAGCACGTTCGACGCGACGAAGCCCGCCATGTTGACCGGGTCCTTGGCGGACCCGAACGGCGGGGCGTACGCGAGCTCGAGCTCCTCGAGGTCGTACACCGTCTGCTCGGCGCGCAGCGCGGCGGCCAGCACGTCCAGCCGCTTGTCCACACCGTCGAACCCGGCGGCCTGGGCGCCGAGGATCCGTCCCGTGCCGGGGGAGAACAGCAGCTTCAGGCTCATCATCGCGGTGCCGGGGTAGTACCCGGCGTGGCCCGACGGGTGCACGTGCACCGCCCGGTAGGGCACCTGGGCGGCGACGAGCTGCCGCTCGGTGGCGCCGGTCCCGCCGGCCACCATGTCGAACACCTTGACCACCGAGGTGCCCTGCGTCGACCGGTAGACGGTGTCCCGTCCGCAGATGTTCTCGGCTGCCACCCGCGCCTGCCGGTTGGCCGGACCGGCCAGCGGGGCCAGCGCGGTGCCGGGAAGCACGGTGTGCGGCGTCTCGACGGCGTCGCCCGCGGCCCAGATGGCCGGATCCGACGTCCGCATGTGCTCGTCGACGGCGATCCCACCGTGCGGGCCGAGCGCCAGCCCCGCCTCGACGGCCAGACCCGTGGCGGGCCGTACGCCCGCCGCCAGGATCACCAGGTCGGCCGGCAGCAGCTCACCGCTGGTCAGCTCGACGTTGACCGCACCGTCGGGCCGGGGCGTGAACGCGGCGGCCCCGGTCGACAGGTGCAGCTGGACGCCGCGCGAGCGCAGGTGCTGCTCGACGGGCACCGACATCTCGTGGTCCAGCGGCGGCAGGATCTGGTCCGCCAGCTCGACGACGTGCACCTGGGCGCCGCGGTGCTGGAAGTTCTCGGCCATCTCCAGGCCGATGTAGCCGGCGCCGATCACCACGGTGCGAGCCGGACCGCGCTCACCCTTCGCAGCAGCGGTGACCAGGGCGTCGAGGCGCGCCTTGATCTGGTCCATGTCGCCGAGCCGGCGCAAGACGTGCACGGCCTCGTGGTCGATGCCGGGCAGCGGCGGACGCACCGGGTTCGCACCGGGGCACAGCGCGAGGGCGTCGTAGCTCTCGGTGTACTCGCGACCGGAGTCGAGCTCGCGGACGGTGACGCTGCGGGCGGAGCGGTCGATCGAGACGACCTCCGACCCGACCCGCACGTCGATGTCCAGCGACTCGCGCAGGCTGGCGGGGGTCTGCAGCAGCAGCCGGCTGCGGTCGGCGATCACCTGGCCGATGTGGTACGGCAGCCCGCAGTTGGCGAAGGAGACGTGGTGACCGCGCTCGAGCACCACGATCTCGGCGAACTCGTCGAGCCGTCGCGCACGTGCCGCGACCGACGCTCCCGCTGCCACTCCACCGACGACGACGATCTTCACGAGCTGTCTCCTCACATACCCCAGGTGGTATGCAGAGACGCTAGGCGACCGATCATGGGATGAACTGGGACCTGGGTCCGGGTCTGACAGCCGGGCTGGTCCGGGGTCGCGCGAGCGGCGCGGTCAGGCGAGGGAGAGGAAGAGCTGCTCGAGCCGGTCCGCGGCGACGTCGTCGGGACCCTGCGGGTCGCGCAGGCAGCTGCGCAGGTTGGCGGCGACCAGGGCGAAGCCCGCCCGTTCGATGGCGCGGGAGACGGCGGCGAGCTGGGTGACGACGTCCTGGCAGTCGCGGCCGTCGTCGAGCATCCGGATCACCCCGGCCAGCTGCCCGTGCGCCCGCCGCAGGCGCGCGGAGACCTTCGCCACCGCCACCGGGTCCGGTGCCGCGGGGGCGGGGTCGACGGCCACCGCGGAGGCAGAGGCGTCCGCGGTGGCCGTCGGGGCTGCGTCGGACGGTGCCGTCGCAGCCGGACGTCGGGGCCTGTCAGGCCCGGTCATGGCTCGCCTCGTGCTCGGCGATCTGCCGGCGCACGTCGTCCATGTCGAGGTCCTTGACGCCCGCGATCACCCGCTCGAGGTCCGGGGCGCGCAGCGCACCGGGCTGGGCGAACACCAGCACCCCCTCGCGGAACGCCATCAGGGTGGGGATCGAGGTGATGCCCGCCTGGGCGGCCAGGCCTTGCTCCGCCTCGGTGTCCACCTTGGCGAACACGACGTCGGGGTGGGTGGTCGACGCCTGCTCGAACACGGGCGCGAACATCCGGCAGGGCGCGCACCAGTCGGCCCAGAAGTCGACCAGCACGATGTCGTTGTCGCGGACGGTGTCGGCGAACGTCTCCTCGCCGACGGCGATGGTGCTCATGTCAGTCCTTCCGGACGGTCGTGGCGGTGGGTGGGCGCGAGGTGATCAGCGGCAGGTGCACTGCTGCTCGGCCGGCACGTTCGCCATCACGGCGTCGACGTGCTGACCGCAGCCGGTCCAGGTGACCTTGCCGCAACGGGGACAACGGATGGGGCTGCACATAGGGGTGTCTCCTCGGGGGTTGGGGGTGGGGTCAGCGCCGGACGGCGCCGCCGGCGGCCTGCCAGGCGCCGATGCCACCGGACACGCTGGTGGCGTCGAAGCCGAGCTTGCGCAGCTGGGCGGCGGCGGTGCGCGAGCGCATCCCGCTGTGGCACATCACCACCACCTGCTGGTCGGCCTTCAACCGGCGCGGTGCGCCGGAGATCTGGGCGAGCGGGATGTGCAGCGCTTGGGGCGCGTGCCCGGTCTTCCACTCGTGGTTCTCGCGCACGTCCACCAGGGCGGCGCCGCCGCGGACCAGCTCGACGGCGCGGTCGGCGCGCACGCTGGACGGCAGCCTGCCGTCGTCCTTGCCGAGGCCGAGCAGGCGCAGGAACGGGTTGGTGCTCATACGGTCGCGGGCTCCTTGGGCTGGGTGGGCACTGCGCTGGTGCGCAGCTCAGGGTGGGCGGCGACCAGGCTGAGCCAGCCGCCGGAGAGGTTCCGCGCGTCCATCCCGGCACCGATCAGCATGCGGGTGGCCAGGTACGAGCGCACCCCGCTCTGGCAGTGCACGCTGATCGGCCGGCCGGCTGCCGCCGCGCGGATCTTCTCGAGGTGGTCGCGCACCTGGATGTGCGGCACGTGCATCGCGCCCGGCAGGTGGCCGCGGCTGAACTCGCCGTGGGTCCGCACGTCGAGCACCAGCGTGTCCCGCCGCGCCACGTCCAGCTCGTCCGGGTGCCACTGCGGGGCGGTGCCGTCCAGCGCGTTCTGCGCGACGAAGCCGACCATGTTGACCGGGTCCTTCGCCGAGCCGAACGGCGGCGCGTAGGACAGCTCGAGCTCCGCGAGGTCGTCGGCGGTCATGCCGGCGCGCAGCGCCGTGGCCAGCACGTCCATCCGCTTGTCGACCCCGGCGCGGCCGACGGCCTGGGCGCCGAGCAGGCGCCCGTCCGGAGCGAAGCTCGCGACGATGTGCACCTGCTGGGCGCCGGGGTAGTAGCCGGCGTGGTGCCCGGGGTGCACCCGCACCACCTCGTGCTCGATGCCCGCACGGTCCAGCACGCGCTGGCTGGCACCCGTCATCGCGGCGGTCAGGCGGAACACGCGCACGATCGCGGTGCCCAGCACGTCGGCCTGCGGCGTGGTGCGGTGGCCGAGCATCGAGTCGGCGGCGCGGCGGCCCTGCCGGTTGGCCGGACCGGCCAGCGGCACGGGTCCGACGGCGCCGGTGACGGCCTGGCGGACCTCGATCGCGTCGCCGACGGCCCACACGTGCGGGTCCGACGTGCGGTGGTCGGCGTCGACGCGGATCGCACCGGTCGGGCCCAGGTCGAGGCCGGCGTCGCGCGCCAGCGAGCTCTCGGGCCGCACGCCGACGTTGACCAGCACCAGGTCGGCCGGCAGCTGCGACCCGTCGGAGAGGGTGACGACGACGGAGCCGTCGGGCTCGTCGGACACCTGCGTCGCCGACACCCCGACGTGCAGCCGCACGCCGTGGTGCACCAGCTCGTCGGACACCAGCGTGGCCAGCTCGGCGTCCAGCGGGGGCAGCACGTGGTCCGCCAGCTCGACGACGTCGACGCTCAGGCCGCGCGTGACCAGGGCCTCGACGGCCTCCAGCCCGATGAAACCCGCGCCGACGACGACCGCCCGAGCCTCACCCTCCGGGCGGGTGGCCAGCACGTGGTCCACGGTGCCGCGCAGCCGCTGCACGTCGTCGATGGTGCGCAGCGCGTGCACCGCCGGGTCGTCCAGGCCGTCGATCGGCGGCCGGACGGCCACGGCGCCCGGTGCCAGCAGCAGCGAGTCGTAGGGCAGGTCGTACTCGGACGCGGCGGTGCGGACGTGCACCGTGCGGGCGTCGCGGTCGATCGCCGTGACGGTGCTGCCGGTGCGCACGTCGAGCGCCAGCGCCTCGGCCAGCGACTGGGGCGTCTGCACCAGCAGGCTCTCCTCGCGGCCGATCTCACCGGCGAGGTGGTACGGCAGGCCGCAGTTGGCGAACGAGACGTAGGCGCCGCGCTCGAGGACGACGATGCTGGCGTGCTCGTCGAGACGGCGGGCGCGGGCGGCGGCGCTCATGCCGCCTGCGACGCCGCCGACGACGACGATGCGCGTGCTGGCCGACGGCATGGACGATGAGGGGCTCACGCTGGGGGTCACGGGAAGGAAGATACCCCCGGGGGTATCGAGATCGCAACTTCCCGACCCGTCGTAGCGTGGTCGTCGACCCGGCTGCCGGGCTGCGGAACGCGCTGACGAGGGGGGACGCCGTGCACCGACGCCGTGCCGCGGGCGACGACCCGGTCCGTCGCGCGAGCCGCTACCGGACCGAGCGCGTCGAGGCCGACGACGCAGCGACGGCGGAGGTCGGTGGACGTCCCGACCGGCTCGCGGCCGCGGCGGAGGAGACCGGCGGCTCCGCACGCCCGGACCCCGCCGGTCCGCCGCGCGCCGTCGGACGGATGGACCAGCGCGCCGGCTGGGTCGACGTGCTGGTGGACCAGGCGATCGCCCGCGGGGAGTTCGACCACCTGCCGCTCGCCGGCAAGCCGCTGCCGAACCTGACCCGGCACGACCCGGACTGGTGGCTCAAGGCCTACGTCGAGCGCGAGCACGTGTCCGGCGTGCTTCCGGAGGCCCTCCAGCTGCGCGCCGACGCAGAGCGGCTGCGTGGCCGCCTGGACGAGATGCGGTCGGAGGCCCGGGTCCGCGACGCGCTCGCGGAGCTCAACCGCCGCATCGTCGAGGCGCGGCGGCAGCTGCTCGGCGGACCGCCGGTCGTCACGCCGCTGCGCGACCTCGAGGCGGAGGTCGCCGCCTGGCGCGAGCGGCGCAGGCGCTAGACCAGCGCGGCGATCCGCTGCAGCGCGCCGACGACCACCGCGGCCGACCGGTCCGCCGCGTCGTCCACGTGCTGGTTGAACTCGTCCGCAGGTCCGCACAGGTCGGAGATGCCGCGCACCGAGACGAACGGCACGTCGTACAGGTGCGCGACGTGCGCGAGCGCTGCCGACTCCATGTCGGTCGACAGCGCGTGGGGGAAGGCGGTCCGCACGCGGTCGACGCCGGACGGGTCGATGAACGCGTCGCCGGACAGCATGGTCCCCGCGAGCACGCGCTGGCCCTCCGGGCGGACGGCGAGCATCGCCTCGACCAGCTGCGCGTCCGCGTCGAACACGGCGGGCATGCCAGGCACCTGGCCCAGCTCGTACCCGAAGGCGCGCGCATCGGCGCCCGAGTAGACGTACGAGGTGCCGACGACGACGTCCCGCACGCGCACCTCGGCGCCGAGACCTCCGGCGCTGCCGGCGCTGATCAGGGTCCGCGGCGCGGTGCTGGTGACCGCGACCGCCGCGGCGGCCGCGGCGTTGACCAGGCCGATGCCGCACACCACCAGCAGCACGCCGTGCCCGCCGAGGCTCACCACCCGGTGCACGGCCCGGCCCACCTGCGTGGGCGCGCCGACGAAGTCGGCACGGGCCAGGAACGGCTCGGCCTCCTCCGCCATGGCGGTCACGACGACCGCGTCGACGGCGATCACGCGGTCACCTGGCTCCACACCGCGCGCTGTGCGAGGAAGTCGCGGGCGGCCTGCTGGGCACCCTCGAGGGTGTGGTGGGCGCCCCAGCCGCACTGCACCTCGTTGGCGGCGGGGACCTCGGTGGCCGTGAGCACGTCCTCCAGCGTGGCCTGCACCAGGGCCAGCACGTCGTCGTACTCCCAGTCGCCCGCCAGGATCAGGTAGAAGCCCGTCTGGCAGCCCATGGGGGAGAAGTCGACCACCTTGTCGGAGTGGTTCCGGGACTTCTCGGCGAACAGGTGCTCGATCGAGTGGACGGTGTCCATCTCCAGGTGGGCGCGGTTCGGCTGGGTGAACCGCACGTCGTACTTGACCAGCACGTCGCCGTGCGGGAGCACCTTCCGGTCGGCGAGGCGGACGTAGGGGGCGCTGACGGTGCGGTGGTCGAGGTTGAAGGACTCGACGTTCATCCGGGGCTGGCTCGTCTCCACGGCCCCAGTGTGAGGCAGGTCGGTGCGACGGTGGCGTCGCCCGTCGTCATCCGGGCGGAGCCTGCCCCGCTCGCAGACGGTGCGCCGGCGCGGGAGGGGCTGTTCACCCGTCGTTCACCCGCTCGCATAGCGGGCTTCGCCCGAGCGGGTGAAGGTTCGGTGTAGGACGTTCGTCCTAGCCCCACATCACCAAGGGAGCAGCACGTGCATCGCATGCATCGGGTCACCGCGGTCGGCGCGGCGAGCCTGGCCGTCGCGGGCCTCGTCGTCGCATCGGCCACCGCGTCCTCCGCGCACGACCGCGGGGACGAGCACAGCCAGGGCGGGACGGCCACCCCCATCAAGCACCTCGTGGTGATCTTCAACGAGAACGTCTCGTTCGACCACTACTTCGCCACGTACCCGAACGCCGCCAACACCGACGGCACCCGGTTCACGGCCGCGCACGGCACCCCCCGCGCCAACACCCTGCAGGCGGCCGGTCTGCTCACCAGCAACCCGAACTCGGCGCTGCCGCAACGCCTGTCGTCCTCGCAGGCGATGACGTGCGACCAGAACCACGGGTACAGCGCGGAGCAGAAGGCGGCCGACGGCGGTCGCAACGACCTGTACGTGCAGAACACCGACGTGGAGACCTGCACCCCCGGCCTGTTCACCGAGCCCGGGCTGGTCATGGACTACTACGACGGCAACACCGTGACGGGGCTGTGGAACTACGCGCAGCACTACGCGATGAGCGACAACTCGTACTCGACGACGTTCGGGCCGTCCACGCCGGGCGCGATCAACCTGATCAGCGGCCAGACGCACGGCATCCGCGCCGTCACGCCCACCGGCACGCCGACCACCGACTCCTACGTCGTCGCCTCGCCGGACGCCAACGGCGTCGGCACGGTCATCAACGACCCGGACCCGTACTACGACGACTGCTCCAACTCCAACGCGACCAGGTCGAACAACCTCGCGGTGGCCAGCGGCAAGAACGTCGGTGACCTGCTGAACGCCAAGGGCGTGACGTGGGGCTGGTTCCAGGGCGGCTTCAAGCCGACCACGCCCTACGCCGGTCCCGGCACCAAGGCCGTGTGCGGCGCGAAGAGCACCAACATCGGTGGCGGCACGTCGCTCGACTACAGCCCGCACCACTCGCCGTTCGAGTACTACGCCTCGACGTCCAACCCGCACCACCTGGCCCCGAGCTCGGTGGCCGCGATCGGGCACACCGACCAGGCGAACCACAACTACGACGTGAGCGACTTCGACGCCGCGCTCGCCGCGGGCAACCTGCCGGCGGTCAGCTTCGTCAAGGCGCCCGAGTACCAGGACGGCCACGCCGGCTACTCCGACCCGATCGACGAGCAGCACTTCCTGGTCAAGGAGATCAACGCGCTGCAGAAGTCGCCGGAGTGGTCCAGCACCGCGGTGGTCGTCGCGTACGACGACTCCGACGGCTGGTACGACCACCAGTCCGCGGTGATCACCAACGGCTCGAACGACCCGGCCAGGGACGCGGCGATCTGCACCTCGGCTGCAGCCGCCGTCGGCGTCGCAGGCGGCTACGCCGACCGCTGCGGCCCCGGCACGCGCCAGCCGCTGCTGGTGATCTCGCCCTTCTCGAAGACGAACTACGTCGACCACACGCAGACCGACCAGGCGTCGATCCTGTCGTTCGTCGAGACCAACTGGGGCACCGGCCGCATCGGCGACTTCTCCGCCGACGCCAAGGCGGGGTCGCTGGGCGGCCTGTTCAACTTCCACCGTCCGGTCGGCCGGCAGGTGCTGCTGAACACGGACGGGTCCGTCGCGTCGGTCAAGGTCACCGCACCGCGGCACGACTGAGTGGCAGGTAGCACGCGGTCCCGGCCCGGCCCGGCCCGCACACCTCACGGTGGCGGTGCCGGGCCGGACCCGGGCCCGGATCAGGCCCCGGGGATCCGGCCCCGGCCGGGCGGTTGGTGAACGCCGTCGAGCGTCAGCTGGTGGACAGCTCGACGAGCACCGCGGGCAGGCCGTCGAGCAGCTCGCGCGCCAGGTACCCGGTCAGCCCGACGCGCGCGGCCAGCCGGTCACCGGCGGACCCGTGCAGCCAGACACCCCAGCACGCGGCCTGCGCCGGGTCGGCGCCACCGGCCAGCAGACCGGCGATCGCCCCTGCCAGCACGTCGCCGCTGCCGGAGGTGCCCAGCCCGGACGCACCGGTGCCGGACCGCCAGGCACGGCCGTCGGGTGCTGCGAGCTGACCGCCGCACGCAACGACCGCCCGGTACCGGCGCGCGGCCGCGGCGGCCGCCTCCGCCGGGTCCGGCTCATCGCCCGTCCCCGCCGCGCCGCCGTCGGGCAGCAGGAACTGCGCCTCGCGTAGGTTCGGGGTCAGCACGCTGCGGCCGCCGAGGAGCTCCCGGACGTCGTCGGGCAGGTCCCGCAGCACGCCGAGGGCGAACGCGTCCAGCACCAGCGGGACGTCCCGCGGCAGCCCGCGCACCAGGTGCTCCACCAGCCGTCGGGTGCCTACCGGCTCGTCGAGCCCGGGACCCACCACCACGGCGTCGGCTCGCTCCAGCTGGCCGTCCAGCCCGTCGTTGGGCCCGCTCACCGAGCCGTTGCCGTCCTCGGGGAGCCCGACGACCCCCGACTCGGGCACCGCGACGGCCAGCGGACCGGCCACGGACTCCGCGACCGCCAGCGTCAGCCGCCCGGCACCGACCCGGAGTGCCGCGAGCCCGGCCAGCAGGGCCGCGCCCGGGGTGGCTCGCGCGCCGCCGACCACCAGCACGCTGCCGCGAACGTCCTTGGTGCCGCTGCGGTCGGGCAGCGGCCAGCCGCGCAGCAGCTCCGGGGTGATCGGCTCACTCGCCACGGGGATCCGTCCCGGGATGGCTGGTGACCGGCGCCTCGAGCACCTCGAGGTGGTCCACCACGTCGAAGGTGTCGAGCCGCCACAGGTCGTCGTGCCTGGTCAGCTGCGTGACCGAGGCGTTCCGCACACCGCGCCGGCGCACCTCGGCCATCAGCTGCGCCTCCGTCATGCCCTCGAGCACGTACCGCAGCAGCATCACCGTGGCGTCGTGGGTGACCACCAGGACGCGGTGGCCGTCCTCGAGCCGCATCAGGTCGCCCAGCACCGAGCGCAGCCGCTGCGCCACGTCCGCCCAGGACTCTCCGCCCGGCGGTCGGTAGTACATCTTCCCGAGCAGGTGCCGGCGGGCGTCCTCCTCGGGGAAGCGCCGCTGCACACCCGCGCGGGTGAGCCGGTCGATGATGCCCAGCTCGCGGTCGCGCAGCCGCTCGTCGTACCGCACCGGCACCGTGAGGCCGGACGCGTCGAGCGCCGAAGCCGCCGTCTGCGCGGCGCGCACGTACGGGGAGCACCACACCGACTGCGGTGCCCGGTCGGGCGGCAGCGCGCCGAGCCAGGCGCCGAGAGCCCGCGCCTGGTCCTCGCCGCGCACGGAGAGCGGGGTGTCGGCGTCGCGCGTCTGGACGGCGATCGTGTCCGCCCCCGTCCGTTCCGCCTCGGCGGCGGCGACGTTGCCCACCGACTCGCCGTGCCGCACCAGCACCAGCTCGGTGGGACCGGTACCGCTCAACGGTCCTCGAGGGCCGGCATGATCGCCGTAGGGATCGCGTACGCGAGCGCGAACGAGGCGATCGCGCCGCAGAACAGCCAGGGCTGCGCGCCGCCGGACACGCTGCCGGACAGCCCGAACAGCACGAAGGCCAGGGCCAGCATCACGAAGGCCAGCACGGTGCTCGCGGCACGGCCCGCAAGTCGCGCCTCGCGCGGGGGCTCGTCGTCGACGTAGAGCGGGTCCTCGTCGGACCGGTCCGCGTATCCGTAGCTCATCGGGTGCTCCCTCCAGTGGTGATCCCTCGCAGTATCGCCACAGAAGGGGGCCGGCTGCCCGGCGAGGGCACCGGTCGGACAGCCCGCCCGGGTGGTCGGCGGGCGGCAGGGTCAGCCGGGGGCAGGATCGGACGAGGGCAGGGTCAGCCGAGCGCAGGGTCGGCCGAGGGCCGGGTCAGACGAGGGCGCGCGCCCGCGGAGCGCGCGCCCCGCGTGCAGGCGGCCGGCCACCTCGAGCAGCCGCACGGCGCGCAGCCGCTGCGGCCGGAACGGCTCGAGCAGCTCCAGCATCCCGGCGTCGTCCGTCCGCCGGCCGGCCAGCGACCACCCGACCAGGTCCGGCAGGTGCAGGTCGCCGACGCTGACGGCGTCCACGTCCCCGAGCGCACGGGACGTCACCTCTGCCGCGGTCCACGGCCCGATGCCGGGAACCGTGCGCAACCGCCGCGTCAGCTCGGCGGCGCCGAGGTCCGCGCCCAGCGCGTGGGCGACGGCTGCCGCCCGTGCCACGGTGCCGTGGCGCTGGGCGTCCACCCCGGCGCGCCGCCACTCCCAGACCGGAAGGTCGCGCCACACCGGCGCCGGCGGCGCGACCGTCAGGCCCTCCGGTGCCGGGCCGGGTGCGGGCGTGCCGTGCCGCCGGACCAGCGCCCGCCACGACGCCTGCGCGTCCAGGCCCACCACCCGCTGCTCGAGCACGGCGGGGACCAGCTGCTCCCAGACCTGCCCGGTGCGACCGATGCGCAGCCCGGGCAGCGCGCGGTGCGCGCGGTGGACCAGCGGGTGCAGGTGGGCGGGGAAGGTCGAGTCGTCGTCGTCCGCGCCGAGCAGCGCCGGCACCCCGGCCACCACGCGCTCCGCGCCGGGACCCCACGCCGCGGCGTGCACGGCACCGGAGCGTGGTTCCAGGCGCAGCGTCGCCGGGCCGTCCGCCGTCCGCGTCGCCCACCAGACCGCGCCGTCGCGCGTCCACCGCCACACGGGATCGCCGCCGCCGTGCCGCAGCGGGACCAGGGTGTGCACCAGGTCGAGCGGCCGTGGCGGCCGGTAGACGTCCACGGCCACCGGCGCCCCGGCGCCCGCGACGTCGTCGGGCGAGGTCTGCGGCACGGGACCAGCATGACGGACGTGGACGTGCGCATCGGCATCTCGGGCTGGCGGTACCGGCCGTGGCGTGGCGTGTTCTACCCGCCCGGGCTGCCGCAGCGCCGGGAGCTGGAGTACGCATCGCGGCGCCTGCGCACGGTCGAGCTGAACGGTTCGTTCTACTCGTTGCAGCGGCCCGAGAGCTACCTCGCCTGGGCGGCCGCCGTGCCGGCCGACTTCCTGTTCGCCGTCAAGGGCGGACGGTTCATCACCCACATGAAGCGGCTGCGTGACGTCGCCGCGCCGCTCGCCAACTTCTTCGCCAGCGGACCGCTCGCCCTCGGCCCTCTGCTCGGGCCCGTGCTGTGGCAGCTGCCGGAGCGGCTCGCCTTCGAGCCGGAGGTGGTCGAGGCCTTCTTCGCGCAGCTGCCGCGCAGCACCGCGGAGGCGGCGGCGCTGGCCGAGCAGCACGACGAGCGGCTCGACGGCCGGGCGTGGACCACCACGGATGCGGACCGGCCGCTGCGGCACGCCCTCGAGGTGCGTCACCCCGGGTTCGTCGACCCGCGGTTCACCGCGCTGGCCAGGGCGTACGGCGTTGCCGTCGTGGTCGCGGACACCGCGGGGAAGTGGCCCCTGCTCCTCGAGCCGACCGCGCCGCTGGTGTACGTCCGGCTGCACGGCGACACCGAGCTGTACGTCAGCGGCTACGACCCACCGGCGCTGACCCTGTGGGCGGACCGCATCCGGCGGTGGGCCGACGAGGGGCACGACGTGGTCGTGTACTTCGACAACGACGTGAAGGTCCGGGCGCCGTTCGACGCGATGGCGCTCGCGGACCTGCTGGGCGTCGGCCCACCGGCCACCGACTGATCCCGCGGTCCGCGCGGCCGGTCAGCGCCCGCGCAGCCGGTCGATCTCCCGCCGCTCCCGCTTGGTCGGCCGCCCGGCGCCACGGTCGCGCACGCCCAGCGCCGCGACGTGCTCCTTCGGCACCGGTGCGGGGGAGCGGTCGAGGTAGCACGTCACCGCGACCGCCGCGGACACGCGCTTGACGATGGTCCGCTCGACGATCACCACGCGGTCCCGCTCGGCACCCCGCACGTGCACCTCGTCGCCCGGCACGACGATCGTCGCCGGCTTGGCGCGCTCACCGTTCACGCGTACGTGCCCGCCGCGACAGGCAGCACCGGCCGCCGACCTCGTCGGGAACAGCCGCACGGCCCACGTCCACGCGTCGACCCGCGCGCGCACCTGCTCAGCCGGCATCGCCCCAGCGTGCCACGGGCCGGGCGGGAGTCCGTCCCCGCCCGGCCCGTGCCGGTCACCCTGCGCGCGAGGCGTCAGTGCCGCAGCTCCAGGTACTTCTCGATCAGGCCCTTGGTCGACGGGTCCTGCGCCTCGAGCGCCGCCCGGTCGCCCTCGACGGCCGGGGCGATCTCCATCGCGAGCTTCTTGCCCAGCTCGACGCCCCACTGGTCGAACGAGTCGATGCCCCACACGACGCCCTCGACGAAGGTGATGTGCTCGTACAGCGCGATCAGCTGGCCGAGCACCGACGGGGTGAGCGCCGGCGCCAGGATCGACGTCGTCGGCCGGTTCCCCGAGAACACCCGGGCCGGCACGATCGCCTCGTCCGTCCCCTCGGCACGGACCTCGTCGGCCGTCTTGCCGAAGGCCAGCGCCTTGGTCTGCGCGAAGTAGTTCGCCAGGAACAGGGCGTGCACGTCGGTGTCGCCGTCCTTCAGCGGGTGCGCGGGGTTCGCCACCGCGATGAAGTCCGCCGGGACGATGCGGGTGCCCTGGTGGATCAGCTGGTAGAAGGCGTGCTGACCGTTGGTGCCGGGCTCGCCCCAGAACACCTCGCCGGTCTGCGTGGTGACGGGGGAGCCGTCCCAGCGCACCGACTTGCCGTTGGACTCCATCGTCAGCTGCTGCAGGTACGCCGGGAACCGGGACAGGTACTGCGCGTAGGGCAGCACCGCGTGGGTGTGCGCGCCCAGGAAGTTGACGTACCAGACGTTGAGCAGGCCCATCAGCACCGGCACGTTCTGCGCGAACGGCGTCCGCGCCACGTGCTCGTCCACCACGTGGAAGCCGTGCAGCAGGTCGGTGAAGCCGTCCTCGCCGATCGCGATCGCCAGCGAGAGGCCGATCGCGGAGTCCATCGAGTAGCGGCCGCCCACCCAGTCCCAGAACCCGAACGCGTTGGCCGGGTCGATCCCGAACGCCGCGACCTTGTCCAGCGCGGTCGACACGGCGACGAAGTGCCGGGCCACGGCACCGGTGCGGGCCTCGTCGGTGTCCTCGATCCGACCCTCGGCTACCAGCCGCTCCCAGAGCCAGGCCCGCGCCAGCCGCGCGTTGGTCAGGGTCTCCAGCGTGCCGAACGTCTTGGAGGCGACGATGAACAGCGTCGTCGCCGGGTCGAGGTCCTTGACCTTCTCGGCCAGGTCCGTGGGGTCGATGTTGGAGACGAACCGCACGCTCAGCCCGTCCAGCACGTACGGCTTGAGCGCCTCGTACGCCATCGCCGGGCCCAGGTCGGAGCCGCCGATGCCGATGTTGACGACCGTGCGCACCCGCTCCCCGGTCACGCCGGTCCAGGCGCCGGTGCGCACCTTGTCGGCGAACGCGTAGACCTTGGTCAGCACCTCCTGCACGTCCGCGTCGACGTCCTGCCCGTCGACGACGAGCCGCGGCGACGACCCCGCCGGGCGCCGCAGCGCCGTGTGCAGCACCGCCCGGTTCTCGGTCACGTTGATGTGCTCGCCGCGCAGCATCGCGCCGAACCGGTCCGCGACGCCCACCTCGTCCGCCAGCCGCGTCAGCAGCGCCAGCGTCTCGTCCGTGACCAGGTTCTTGGACAGGTCGACGGTGAGGTCACCGAGCTCGAACGTCAGCCGACGGGCGCGCTGCGGGTCCTGTGCGAACCACGCCCGCAGGTCCGGGCGCAGCGTGCTCTCGTGGTCCGACAGCGCCTGCCAGGCGTCGGTGGTGGTGGGGTCGATGGGCGACGAGGACACGGCTGCTCCCGGCAAGGACGTGGTGTGGACCGTCCCACCGTATTGCCTCTTGGTGACCGGGCGACCGGGACCGCCGGGGGACCGGGAGGCGGCCGCCGACCGTAGAGTGCCGACGTGCCCGACCGGCCCGACGTCCCCGTTGCGCGGCTGGTGTGCTGCGGCCTGAGCACGCTCGACGTGGTCCAGGTGGTCGACGCCGTCCCCGGTCCCGACGAGAAGGTGGTGGCCCGGGACCTGCACGTCAGCTTCGGTGGTCCGGCGGCGAACGCCGCCGCGACGGCGGTCACGCTCGGCGTGCCGGCCACCCTGGTCACGGCGCTGGGGGAGGGACCGGTCGCGGACCTGGTCAGGGCCGGGCTGCGCGATGCCGGCGTCGAGGTGGTGGACCTGCTCGCCGGCCGGGCTGCCGACCCGCCCGTGTCGACCGTGCTGGTGACGGCCTCGACCGGCCAGCGTGCCGTGGCCTCCACCAACGCGACAGGTCGCCCGGACGACCTGGGACCGGCGGCGCGGGCGGTGCTGGACGTGCTCTTCGGCGCTACGGCGCTGCTGGTCGACGGCCACCACCTCGCTGCTGCCGTGGTCCTGGCCGCCGAGGCCGGCCGCCAGGGGGTCCCGGTGCTCCTCGACGGCGGCAGCTGGAAGCCCGGCCTGGAGTCCCTGCTCGCCCACGTGGACGTCGCGGTGCTGTCGGGCGACTTCCGGCTGCCGGGCGCGGCCGACGACGGGCCGGACCGGCTGCTCCAGGCCGTCGCTGCCCTCGGCCCCTCCGTGGTCGCCCGGTCGGCCGGCGGGGGAGCGGTCAGGGTGCGTCTGGGCGCTCGGTACGACGAGGTGGTACCGCCGCCGCTCGCACCCGGCGAGCTCGTCGACACGCTCGGCGCCGGCGACGTGCTGCACGGGGCGATGGGCGCCGCGCTGGCCCGTGGCCGTGACCCGCTCACGGCCCTGCGCGAGGCGGTGCCGGTCGCCACCGAGTCGTGCCGGCACGCCGGCGCGCTCGGCTGGGTCCCGTCCCCGGCTCGCCACTGAGCGGCCGGACCTCGTCGCCCCCTCTGACCTGCGCAGACACCCCATGAGTCGTGCAGGTGAACGACTCGTCACGATGTGATCACGGTCACGGGAACCGCTTGACGTCGATTAGTAAGGAAGGTCTACTAACAAACGTGACGACGCAGGTGGTCGCCCGCCGGATCAGCCGGGCGCTGCGACCGACGGGCAAGGTGCTCCCCGAGCACGCCCGTGCGCACAACCGCTCGCTGGTCCTCGGTCACCTGTTCCACTCCGGGCCCTCGTCGCGGGCGGACATCGCGCGCAGCACCGGGCTGACCCGGGTGACGGTGTCCGACCTGGTGGGGGACCTGATCGACGAGGGGCTGGTGGCCGACCTCGGCGTCCGGTCGGCGGGGAAGGTCGGCAAGCCGGCCACGCTCGTCGGGATGCGGACGGAGGACTTCGTCGTCGTCGCGGTCGACCTGACCGACGACGCGCGGATGCTGGGCGCCGTCATGACCCTGACCGGCGACGTCGTCGCCCGCCGCGAGGTGCCGCTCGACGGCCGCCGGGGCGACGAGGCGGCCGACCTGCTCACCGGCCTGTGCCGCGACCTGCTCGCCGCCGCACCGGCGCCGGTGCTCGGCATCGGCATCGCCTCCCCGGGCGTGGTCGACGCCGACGGGGTGGTCGTCGAGGCCCCCAACCGCGGCTGGTACGGGCTGCCGCTGGCGGCTCGGCTGGCACAGACGCTCGGCGTGCCGGTGCACGTCGCCAACGACGCCAACACCCGCGCGCTGGGCGAGTTCACCTACGGCGGCGCGCAGGACGCCGCGATGGTGCTCACCGTCGGCCAGGGCGTCGGCGCCGGCCTGCTGGTGGACGGCGCGCTGGTGCGCGGCCGGCGCTGGGCGGCCGGCGAGATCGGCCACGTGACCGTGGTGGACGACTCGTCGTCCGAGGAGCCCCTGCCGTGCGCCTGCGGGCGCCGCGGGTGCCTGGAGACCGTGCTGAGCGCACCGGCCCTGCGCCGCCGCGTCGCCGGTCTCGACCGTGAAGCTGCCGACGCCGCGCTGGCGTCGGTCGGACGGCTGCTGGGAGTGACCCTGGCACCCGTCGCGAGTGCGCTGAACCTCGCGGAGGTCCTGCTCTCCGGCCCGCCGGAGCTGCTGGACGGTCCTCTGCGGGAGGCGGCGCTCGCCACCGTGCGCGAGCGGACCATGCCCGTCATCGGGCAGGAGCTCGACATCCGGATGGCAACGCTGGACGAGGACGCCTCGCTGACGGGCGCGGCGGTCCTGGTCCTGTCGGGTCAGCTCGGGGTCACGTGACGACCCCGAGCCGACCGTCCAGCAGGTCGCAGCACCACCCGGCGTCGTCGTCGACGAACGCCTTGCTCACAGGAGGAGCTCCAACGTGAAGATCCTACGTTTCGCGGCCGTCGGCCTCGCGGCGACGCTCGCGCTCGCGGCCTGCAGCTCCGGCGGCGGCTCGAGCAGCACGACGACGGCGGCCGGTGGCGGCACGCCCGCGCCGGCAACGATCAAGCTGTGGCTGGCCGGCGCCGACACGCCGGACGAGCTGCGCACCTACCTCAAGACGGAGTTCGCCAAGCAGAACCCCGGCTCGACGCTGGTGATCGAGCAGCAGGACTGGGGCGACCTGGTCACCAAGCTGACCACCGCGCTGCCGGACGCCGCGAACACCCCGGACGTCGCCGAGCTGGGCAACACGCAGTCCTCGACGTTCACCAACGTCGGCGCCTTCATGGACATCTCGAGCATGTACAACGATCTCGGCGGCTCGAAGCTGCTGCCCGGGTTCGTCGAGGCCGGCAAGGTCGACGGGAAGAACTACACGCTGCCGTACTACTTCGGCTCCCGGTACGTGTTCTACCGGGCCGACCTGTGGCAGGCGGCCGGTGTGACCGCCCCGCCGAAGACCCTGTCGGAGTTCAACGACGACGTGAAGAAGATCGCCGCGGCCGACCCGAAGGGCATCGCCAACCTGTCCGGTCTGTGGATCGGCGGCCAGGACTGGCGCAACGCGATCTCCTGGATCTTCGCCAACGGTGGCGAGCTGGCCGTCAAGGACGGCGGCCAGTGGAAGTCGACGATGTCCGACCCGAAGACGGTCGTCGGCCTGCAGCAGCTGCAGGACCTTTGGAAGAACGCCTCGAAGGCGCCGCGTGACGCCACCGACGCCAACACCTACAACCATCTGAACGACTCCGACTCGGTCAAGGCGGCGGACGGCTCCACGACGAGCTACTCGCTCGACGCGGCGACGATCATGGCGCCCGGCTGGGCCCACTGGTCCATCGGCGACCTGGCCAAGAAGGACGGCAAGGACGTCCGCAACTGGAACGACCAGACGTTCGGCGTGTTCCCGCTGCCGGGTGTCAACGGCGGTGCCGCGCCGGTGTTCGCCGGTGGCTCCAACATCGGCATCTCGGCCAAGACGCAGCACCCCGAGCTGGCGAAGTCCCTGATGAAGATCATCTTCTCGCCGGAGTACCAGCAGATGTTGGGCAAGAACGGCCTGGGCCCGGCGAACACCGACTACGTCAGCTCGCTCGGCACCGACCAGTTCGCCAAGGCGCTGACCGAGTCGGCGCTCAACGCCAAGCTCACCCCGGCCGCACCGGGCTGGGCCGCGCTGGAGAACAGCAAGAAGCTCGAGGAGTTCTTCCAGAAGATCTCCCAGGGCGCGGACATCGCGTCGACCGCCAAGGCGTTCGACGACGCCGCAACGCCCATCCTCAACGGCAAGGGCTGACGTCCTGCTCCCCGCGGTGCCGGCACGTCGTCCGGCCGGCACCGCGGGGCACCGTCCCTCCCGTCCGACCGCAGGAGCCCCGATGTCACGCCCCGACGCCTCGGCGTCCCCCGCGCCGGCAGGTCCGGTCCCGGTGCCGGAGCAACCGGCCGCCCGGCCCCCGCACGGCACCGCGCCGCGGTCGACCCGGTCCGCGCGCACCCGGCGGACCGCCGTCGTGACCGTCGACCCGGACGCGCAGCGTCCCGCACCTCGCCGTCGCCGCGGCCCCCGCGTCCCGTACGCGCTGCTGGTCCCCTCGATCGGGATCCTCGTGCTCGCCCTCGGCTACCCGCTGGGTTGGCAGGTGGTCACGTCGCTGCAGAAGTTCGGCCTGGCCCAGCAGTTCGGCAAGCCGCCGCAGTTCGTCGGCCTGCGCAACTACCTCGACCTGGCCGCCGACTCCTACCTGTGGACCGTGGTCGCGCGGTCGATCGCGTTCTGCCTGGTCAACGCGGGCGTGACGGTGCTGGTCGGCGTGCTGGTGGCGCTGCTGATGAAGGCCGTCGGCACCGTGCCTCGCCTGGCGGTGCAGATCGCGATGCTGCTCGCATGGGCCATGCCCGTGGTCGCCTCGATGACCGTGTGGCGGTGGCTGTTCGACTACCGCCGCGGCGTCGTGAACTACGTGCTGACCGCGATGGGCTTCCACTTCACGGGGCACAGCTGGCTGGCCAACCCGCTGTCCTTCTTCTTCGTCGCGACCGTGATCATCGTCTGGATGTCCGTGCCGTTCGTCGCGTTCTCCGTCTACGCGGGCCTGAGCCAGGTGCCGGACGAGGTGATGGAGGCCGCCGCGATCGACGGTGCCGACGGGGTGCGGCGGTTCCGCTGGATCGTGCTGCCGATGATCCGGCCGGTGCTGTCCATCGTGCTGCTGCTGCAGATCATCTGGGACCTGCGGGTGTTCGCCCAGATCCGGCTGCTGCAGGACGCCGGCGGCACCCCGAGCGAGACCAACCTGCTCGGCACGTACATCTACCAGCTGGGTGTGGGCTCCGGTGACTTCGGGGCGGCCTCGGCGGTGTCGATCTTCGTCCTGCTGCTCACCGTCGCCCTCAGCTGGGCGTACGTGCGCACGTTGCTGCGAGAGGAGGACGAGCGGTGACCACCCGTCGTCGTCGCATCCGCCCCGGCCGGCTGCTGCTCGGCCTCGTCGCCCTGCTGGTCGCGGCGCTCTGGGCGTTCCCCGTCTACTGGATGACCATCTCCTCGTTGATGTCGAACATCCGGCTCCAGTCGGGCGCCCCGACGTTCTGGCCGGTGAACGCCTCGATGGACAACTACGCGGCCGTGTGGGGCTCCGGCTCGTTCCTGCCGGCGCTGCGCATGTCGTTGCTGGTGACCGGCCTGACGATCGTCTGCACCCTGGTGTTCGCGTTCCTCGCGGCGCTCGCCGTCAGCCGGTACCGCTTCAGCGGTCGACGCAGCTTCATCCTCGCCGTGCTGCTGATCCAGATGCTGCCGGCCGAGGGCCTGTTCATCGCCCAGTACCGGCTGATCGGCTCGCTGCACCTGCTCAACACGGTGCTGGGCATCTCGATCGTCTACGTCGCGGCCGTGGTGCCTTTCACCATCTGGATGCTGCGCGGGTTCGTCGCCGGCGTGCCCGTGGAGCTGGAGGAGGCCGCGATGGTGGACGGCCTGTCCCGCACCAAGGCGTTCTTGCGGATCACGTTCCCGCTGCTCGCCCCGGGGCTGGTCGCGTCCGGCGTGTACGCCTTCCTGCAGGCGTGGAACGAGTTCACCGTGGCCCTCGTGGTGCTGCAGTCCGACACGGCCAAGACGCTGCCGATCTGGCTGCGCAGCTTCGTGCAGGCGAGCGCCAGCCGGGACACCGACTGGGGGCAGGTGATGGCGGCGTCGTCGTTGATCGCCGTTCCGGTGATCATCTTCTTCCTGTTCGTGCAGGGTCGGATGACGTCCGGTCTGGTGTCCGGGGCGGTGAAGGGCTGATGGCCGCGGCAGCACCGCCGGCCGTTCGCAGGGGGCCGACGGTCGGTGTCGACGTGGGCGGCACCAAGGTGCAGGGCGTCCTGGTGGACGACGCCGGCACGGTGCTGGCCGAGCGGCACGCCCGCACGGTGCCGGGGCCCTCGGGGGTGGTCGCCGGGATCGTCGCCCTGGTGCGCGGCCTGCTGGCCGACCGGGACCTGACGGTCGCGGACGTGGCAGGCGTCGGCATCGGGCTGCCCGGTGTCGTGGACCCGCAGGGCGGCACGGTGGCGCACGCCGTCAACCTCGGCCTCGAGGCGCCGCTGCCGCTGGGGACGCTGGTCGCGACGGCGCTCGGTGGCGACGTCCCGGTCCGCGTGGAGAACGACCTGAACGCCGCGGTGGTCGGTGCCGCGCACGCGCTGGGCCGCACGTCGCTCGGGTCGGACGTCCAGGACGTCGCCTACGTCGCCCTGGGAACGGGCGTGGCGGCCGGCCTTCTGCTGGACGGCACGCTGCGCCGCGGCTCCCACCGGGTGGCCGGTGAGATCGGGCACCTGACGCTGGTGCCGGGCGGACGGCCGTGCAAGTGCGGTCAGCTGGGCTGCCTGGAGCAGTACGCGTCCGGCAGCGCGATCGAGGCGGCGTGGCCGTCGCGGCACGGGCGCCCGGCGCCTGCCGAGCTGTTCGAGGCCGCCGCGGCGGGGGACCCAGCCGCCGTCGAGGTGCGGGACGAGGTCGCGGCGGGGGTGGCGGCGGCGGTGCGGGTGCTGGTGCTGACGTGCGACGTCGACGTCGTGGTGCTGGGCGGCGGGGTGAGCCGGGTGGGCGCGCCGCTGCTGGAGGCGGTCACCCGGACGCTGGACCGACAGGCGGCCGCCTCGCCGTTCCTCGCGTCGGTCGGCCTCGCCCAGCGGGTGCGGCTCGCGCCGGCGGACGTCCCGGCCGGGGCGCTCGGCGCGGCGCTGGTGGCACGGGCGCACGACGGCGCAGCCGCGGCACCGGCCGGCGACGGGCGGAGGGCGTTCTGATGGAGGTGGTGATCGGCGCGCCGGACGCGCTGGCACGGCTGGCGGCGGACGCGGTGCAGCGCCTGCTCGACGGCACGCCGCGTCCCGTGCTCGGCCTGGCGACCGGCTCGAGCCCGCTCGCCGTGTACGACGAGCTGGCCCGGCGGCACGCCGAGGAGGGCCTGTCGTTCGCGCACGCCCGCGGCTTCCTGCTCGACGAGTACGTCGGGCTGCCGGCGGGGCACCCGGAGGGCTACGGGGCGGTGATCGAGCGCGAGCTCGTGTCCCGCGTGGACCTCGACCCGGTCGCGGTGCGCGGTCCGGACGGCTCCGCGGACGACGTACCGGCCGCCTGTGCGGCGTACGAGCGGGCGATCGTCGAGGCCGGCGGCGTGGACCTGCAGCTGCTCGGCATCGGCACGGACGGCCACGTCGGCTTCAACGAGCCCGGCTCGTCGCTCGCCTCGCGCACCCGGATCAAGACGCTGGCCCGGCAGACCCGTCTCGACAACGCGCGCTTCTTCGGCGGCGACGTCGGCGCCGTGCCGACGCACTGCCTGACCCAGGGGTTGGCCACGATCATGGCCGCCCGGCACCTGGTGCTGCTGGCCACCGGCAGGGGCAAGGCGGAGGCCGTGCACCAGCTGGTCGAGGGCGCGGTGAGCGCCCTGTGGCCGGGAACCGTCCTGCAGCTGCACCCCCGGGTGACCGTGCTGGTCGACGACGCGGCGGCCAGCCGGCTGCAGCTCGCCGACTACTACCGCCAGACCTATGCCGGCAAGCCCGCGTGGCAAGGGATCTGACGCCCGCACCCGCCGCCCCGACCTGACGCCTGCCGACCGGCGCGGTCCACCGCGCGGGCACGGCTCGGGGAGCGCCGGTGCGGCCGCCCGAGCCCGGGCGGTGTCGCACCCGGAACGTACGATGGAGCCCATGAGCGAGCCGCTGCCTCCCACCGGTCCCGACGACCCGTTCGGGCCCGGGCCGGTCGGAGAGCCGGCGGCCGGCACCTCGGTGCTGGAGCGCACCGAGCACGCCGAGGAGCTCGAGCCGGGGGACCACGAGCGGTTCGCGCACTACGTGCGCAAGGAGAAGATCCTCGAGTCGGCGGTGTCCGGCAGCCCGGTGATCGCGCTCTGCGGCAAGGTCTGGGTGCCCGGGCGTGACCCGAACAAGTTCCCGGTGTGCCCGGTCTGCAAGGAGATCTACGACGGGCTGCGCGCGCCGCAGGACGGTCCCGGCGGCGGGTCCTCCGGCGGCGAGTCCGGCGGCTCCGGGCGCCGGTGGGGCTTCGGTCGGGGCTCCGGCAAGTGACGGCGGGGACGGAGCCGTCCCCGCACAGCCCGCACGTCTCGCCGTCGGCGGCGTCCAACCTGCCGCCGGCGTTCCCCGGCCGCGCGCCGTGGGGCACGGCGGGACGGTTGCGTGCGTGGCAGGCCGAGGCGATCGAGGCGTACCGGCAGCGGTCGCCGCGGGACTTCCTCGCCGTGGCGACGCCGGGCGCCGGCAAGACGACGTTCGCGCTCCGGGTGGCCACCGAGCTGCTCCATGCCCGGGTGGTGCGGCGCGTCACCGTGGTGACGCCGACGGAGCACCTCAAGCGGCAGTGGGCCGACGCCGCGGCGCGCGTCGGCATCGCGATCGACCCGACGTTCTCCAACGCCCAGGGCCGGCACGGCGCCTCCTTCGACGGGGTGGCGGTCACCTACGCCCAGGTGGCCAGCCGCCCGGCGCTGCACGCCGCTCGCACCCACGCGGCGCCGACGCTGGTGATCCTCGACGAGGTGCACCACGGCGGCGACGCCCTGTCCTGGGGCGACGCGGTCCGGGAGGCGTTCGAGCCGGCGGCCCGGCGGCTGGCGCTGACCGGTACGCCGTTCCGCTCCGACACGGCGGCGATCCCGTTCGTCACCTACGAGCGCGATCCGGACGGCATCCGACGTAGCCGTGCCGACTACACGTACGGCTACGCCGAGGCATTGCGCGACCACGTGGTGCGGCCCGTCATCTTCCTGTCGTACAGCGGGTCGATGCGGTGGCGGACGCGGACGGGCGACGAGGTCAGCGCCCGGCTCGGCGAGCCGCTGACCAAGGACATCACCGCGCAGGCGTGGCGCACGGCCCTCGACCCGAACGGTGAGTGGATCGGCAGCGTGCTGGCCGCCGCGGACACGCGGCTGACGGAGGTCCGGCGGACCGTGCCGGACGCCGGGGCGATGGTGATCGCCACCGACCAGGACGACGCCCGCGCGTACGCCGGCCACCTGGCGCGGCTGACCGGTGAGTCGCCGACCGTCGTGCTGTCCGACGACGCCGGCTCGGGCGACCGCATCGACGAGTTCTCCGCCGGCACGTCCCGGTGGCTCGTCGCCGTGCGGATGGTGTCCGAGGGCGTCGACGTGCCGCGGCTGGCCGTCGGTGTCTACGCGACCAGCACCGCGACGCCGCTGTTCTTCGCCCAGGCCGTCGGCCGGTTCGTGCGGGCCCGCCGCCGCGGGGAGACCGCCTCGGTGTTCCTCCCGAGCGTGCCGCAGCTGCTGGCGCTCGCCGCGCAGCTGGAGGTGGAGCGGGACCACGCCCTGGACCGGCCGACGTCGGCGGTGGACGACCCGGAGGCCGCACTCCTGCTCGCGGCCGAGACGGAGCGCAGCACGCCGGACGCCGTCGGTCCGGACGGTCTGGCCGGCACGTTCCAGGCGCTGGAGGCCCAGGCGTCGTTCGACCGCGTGCTGTTCGACGGCGGCGAGTTCGGCACCGGCGCCGAGGTCGGGTCCGACGAGGAGCTGGACTTCCTCGGGCTACCCGGTCTGCTGGACCCCGACCAGGTGTCCGCGCTGCTGGCCCAGCGTCAGGCCGACCAGCTCAGCGCTCGTCGGGCCGCCGGCGCCGCGGCACCGCCGCTCGGCGACCACCGGCAGCGGTCGGAGCTGCGGCGAGAGCTGTCCCGGCTCGTGTCCGCGTGGGCCCGCCGCAGCGGGCAGACCCATGCGCAGGTGCACGCCGAGCTGCGGCGGCGGGCGGGTGGTCCCGAGGTGGCGCTGGCGGACGTCGACCAGCTGACCGCGCGGGTGGAGCTGGTGCGGCGCTGGTTCGTCGGCCGCTGAGCGCCCACGCCGCGCGTGCGCGTCGGCGTCTCGTGCCCGCCACGCCCGGTCCGCCGTCGAGGACCGCGGGCCTAGGGCTCCAGGCGCGCGGTGACGGTCGGTACCGCCGCCTCGTCGGCGGACAGCCGGCGGGCACCCCGGGGCAGCTCCTCGCGTGAGGCGGTGTGACGCGCCTGCGCGAGCCGTACGCCGGCGGCACCCGTCCAGCGCTCGTCCGGCACGCCACCCGTGATCAGCGGCACGTGCAGCGGCCGCAACGTGGGCTCGGGGCTGCGCCACTGGGCGTCCTGCCAGGCGAGCACCCGCTCCGGCGGTCCGCAGACCAGCACCTCCTCGACCGCTCGACCGTCCGGGCCGAGTCGCCGCGCCGCCGCCTTGCGCCCACCGACGCTGGCCTTGGACCGCGACACCTTCGCGACGGCCTCCATCGAGCCGTCGGCCCGTTCGCGGCTGACCATCTTGTAGACCATCCCACAGGTCGGCGCCCCCGAGCCGGTCACCACCGACGTGCCGACGCCGTAGGAGTCGACCGGCGCGACGGCCAGCGCCGCGATCGCGTACTCGTCGAGGTCGGACGTCACGACGATCTTCGTCCGGCGGGCGCCGGCCGCGTCCAGCTGGGCCCGTACCTCCTGCGCCAGTGCCGCGAGGTCACCGGAGTCGATGCGGACCGCACCGAGCTCCGTGCCGGCCGCCGCGAGCGCCCGCTCCACCCCGCGGCGCACGTCGTAGGTGTCCACCAGCAGCGTCGTCCCGCGTCCCTGCGACGCGACCTGCGCCGCGAACGCCGACTCCTCGTCGTCGTGCAGCAGCGTGAAGGCGTGAGCGGCGGTGCCGATCGTCGGCAGCCCGTACCGCCGCCCCGCCTCGAGGTTCGACGTGCCGGCGAAACCGGCGATCACGGCGGCACGTGCGGCCGCGACGGCCGCCTCCTCCTGCGCGCGCCGCGCGCCCATCTCCAGGCACGGACGGTCCACGGCCGCGCTGGTCATCCGCGACGCGGCCGAGGCGATCGCCGAGTCGTAGTTGAGGATCGACAGGACCACGGTCTCCAGCAGCACCGCCTCGGCGAACGTGCCCTCGACGACCATCAGCGGCGACAGGGGAAAGAAGACCTCCCCCTCGGCGTACCCGACGACGTCACCGGTGAACCGGTAGTCGCGCAGGTACTCCAGCGTCCGCTCGTCCACCACCCGCTCGGCGGCGAGCCACTCGAGCTGCTCCTCGTCGAACCGGAAGTCGCGCACCGCGTCCAGCACCCGACCCGTACCGGCCACCACGCCGTACCGGCGGCCGGGAGGAAGCCGACGGGTGAAGACCTCGAAGACGCAGCGGCGGTCGGCCGTGCCGTCGGCCAGCGCGGCCTGCAGCATGGTCAGCTCGTAGCGGTCGGTCAGCAGGGCCGTGCTGGCGGTCATCCGGCCAACCTAGTTCTCTACAGTGGGGCGATGCCCACCGAGACCGTGCCTGAGCAGGACGTACGGTCCGACGAGGAGACCGTGGTCGCCCGGCCCTGGGTCACCATCGTGTGGAACGACCCGGTCAACCTGATGAGCTACGTCGCCTACGTCTTCCGGTCGTACTTCGGCTACTCCGAGCAGAAGGCGGAGCGGCTGATGCTGCAGGTGCACCAGGAGGGCCGCGCGGTCGTCTCGACCGGCAGCCGCGAGGCGATGGAGGTCGACGTGCAGGCGATGCACGGGTTCGGCCTGTGGGCCACGCTGCAGCGCGAGGACGCCTGATGCGCGGGTTTCGGTACGAGTCCGGCGGCTACCGGGCCGAGCTCGACGCCGGTGAGCGGGAGGTGGTGGCGTCCGTCGTCGCCAACGTCGTCGAGCTGCTCGGCGGCGAGCTGCCGGACGTGGCCGACGCGTCACCGGACGGGGCTGCGGATGCGGCAGGGCGCTCCGACCCGTCCGTCGCGCCCGTCTGGCGGCTGCGCACGGAGCCCGTACCGCCCCCCGACGACCCCGCCGTGCGCCGCCTGCTGCCCGACGCGTCGCAGGACGACCCGGCCGTCGCCGCCGAGTTCCGGCGGCTGACCGAGGACGACCTGCGGACGGCCAAGCTGGCACGGCTGCGCTGGCTGTGGACCGCGCTGCAGGACGACGGACCGGTGGTGCCGGTGGCGCAGGCGCCCGGCGTCGCCGCCACGCTGACCGACCTGCGCCTGGTGCTCGCGGAGCGGCTCGGCATCCGGACGGACGAGGACGCCGACCGCCTGCTGCGCGCGGCGGGTCGCCGACGTCGCCACGGCGCCGACGACGTCCGCGCCTACCTCGTCACCGTGTACGACGCGCTGACCTGGCTGCAGGAGTCCCTGGTCCAGGCGATGCTGGCCCGCGGGGACCTGGGTCCGCCGGGCCGGGTCGGGCCGGGCGACTAGGCTCGCAGCGTGGACGACGCGCCGATCGGGATCTTCGACTCCGGCGTCGGGGGACTGACGGTGTCGCGCGCGATCCTCGACCAGCTGCCCCACGAGTCGACGCTCTACATCGGCGACACGCTCAACACGCCGTACGGGCCCAAGCCGCTCGCCGTGGTCCGTGCCTTCGCCCTCGCGGCGCTCGACGACCTGGTCGACGCCGGCGTGAAGATGCTGGTCATCGCGTGCAACACCGCCTCGGCGGCGATGCTGCGCGATGCGCGGGAGCGGTACACGCTGCGGCGGGGCATCCCGGTGGTGGAGGTCATCCTGCCGGCGGCCCGGCGCGCGGTGGCGGCGACGCGGAACGGGCACATCGGCGTGATCGGCACGCGGGCGACCATCGAGTCGCGCGCGTACGACGACGCGCTGGCGGTGGCCCCGGGCGTCCGCCTGACGACTGCCGCGTGCCCCGAGTTCGTCCCGCTGGTCGAGGCCGGCGTCACCTCCGGACCGCGGGTGCTCGAGGTGGCGCACGAGTACCTCGACCCGATCCGTGAGGCCGGGGTGGACACCCTGGTGCTGGGGTGCACGCACTACCCGCTGCTCACCGGCGCGATCAGCTACGTGATGGGCGAGGACGTCACCCTCGTCTCGAGCGCCGAGGAGACCGCCAAGGACGTGTACCGGACGCTCGTCGCGCACGACCTGCTGCGCTCGACGGACGGGCCGCCGCCCGAGCACCGCTTCGTCGCGACCGGTGACCCCGAGCAGTTCGCCCGGCTCGCTCGGCGCTTCCTCGGACCCGAGGTGACCGCCGTCGAGTCGGCGCTGGCGCTGCGATGAGGCTCGTCGTCGTCGGCTGCGCCGGCTCGTACCCCGGCCCCGACGCGGCCTGCGCGGCGTACCTGGTGCAGGCGGAGGACGCCGACGGCCGGACGTGGACGGTGCTGCTCGACCTCGGCAACGGCGCTCTCGGCCCGCTGCAGCGGTACGCCGACCCGACGACGCTGGACGCGATCGGCATCTCCCACCTGCACGCGGACCACGTCGCCGACATGGTGGTGCTCAACGTGCTGCGGCGCTACCGACCGGGCGGCGCGCCCTTGCCGCCGGTGCCTGTGCACGGCCCGGAGGGCACGGCGGAGCGGCTGGCCCAGCTGGCGGGCAAGGACCCGGCGGCCGACTGCAGCGACCAGTTCGACGTGCGGGTGTGGGACCCGGCGGCGCCCGTGACCGTCGGTCCGCTCACGCTCACGCCGGTGGCGATGAACCACTCGCTGCCGACCTTCGGGGTGCGCGTCACCGGACCCGCGGAGGGCGACGCGTCCCGTTCCGTCGCACTCGCGTACACGGGCGACACGGACTCCGGTCCCGGCCTGGACGCGCTGGCGGCCGGGGTGGACCTGCTGCTCGCCGAGGCGAGCTACCTCGAGGGTCGCGACGACAGGTTCCGCGGCGTGCACCTGACGGGCCGACGGGCCGGCGAGGCGGCTGCCCGCGGTGGCGCCGGCCTGCTGGTGCTGACGCACGTGCCCGCGTGGAACGACGCCGAGGTGTCCCTCGCCGAGGCCCGGGCGGTGTTCGACGGTCCCGTGCACCTGGCCGCACCGGGCGCGGTGCACGCGCTCTGAGCGCCGCCCGGCCGAGCCCGCGGGACGTGTCCCGGTCAGCCCAGGAGCGTGTCGGGGTGCCCGGATAGGCTCGCGCCCATGACCGTCCCCCCTTCGACGCCGTCCACCGGCGTGCCCGCCCGCGCCGACGGGCGCGCGCTCGACGAGCTGCGCCCCGTCGCCCTGACCCGCCGCTTCCTGCAGACCGGTGAGGGCAGCGTCCTCGTCGAGTTCGGGCAGACGAAGGTGCTGTGCGTCGCCTCGTTCACCGAGGGCGTGCCGCGCTGGCGCAAGGGTTCGGGCCAGGGCTGGGTCACCGCGGAGTACGCGATGCTGCCGCGCGCGACGAGCACGCGGTCGGACCGCGAGTCGGTCAAGGGCCGCGTCGGTGGCCGCACGCACGAGATCTCGCGGCTCGTCGGTCGCTCCCTGCGGGCCATCATCGACGTCGCGGCCCTCGGCGAGAACACGATCGTGCTGGACTGCGACGTGCTGCAGGCGGACGGCGGCACCCGCACCGCGGCGATCACCGGCGCGTACGTCGCGCTGGCGGACGCGGTGGCGTGGGCCCGAGAGCAGGGACTGGTCCCCGCCGGTCGCACCGTGCTCACCGACTCGGTCAGCGCCGTCAGCGTCGGCATCATCGACGGTGCGCCCATGCTCGACCTGCCGTACGTCGAGGACGTGCGCGCCGAGACGGACATGAACGTGGTCGTGACCGGCAGCGGGAAGTTCGTCGAGGTGCAGGGCACTGCCGAGCACGCGACGTTCGACCGCGCGGAGCTCGACACGCTGCTGGACCTGGCGCTGGTGGGTACCGGTCGGCTCACGGCGCTGCAGCAGCAGGCGCTCGCCGCCGCGCCCGGCGCGCGGGTCACGGCCGGCGTCGAGGTGGCCTCGTGACGGCTGCGTCCGGCGCGAGCGCACCTGTCCGGCTCGTCCTCGCCACGCACAACGCCCACAAGGTCCGCGAGCTGCGCGAGATCCTCGTGCCGGCGCTGCCTGGCCTGGACCCGGCGAGCATCGTGGGCGCGGGCGACGTGGGCGCCACGGAGCCGGTGGAGGACGGGCTGACGTTCGCCGAGAACGCCCTGATCAAGGCGCGCGCGATCGCGGCCTTCACCGGGCTGCCCGCCGTGGCGGACGACTCCGGACTCGCGGTGGACGTGCTCGGCGGTGCGCCGGGCATCTTCTCGGCGCGGTGGAGCGGCCGGCACGGGGACGATGCGGCCAACCTCGAGCTCCTCCTCGCGCAGCTGGCGGACATCGCCCCGGAGCACCGCACCGCCCGGTTCATGTGCGCGGCGGCGCTGGTCACACCGGACGGGCGCGAGGAGGTGCGGACCGGGGCGCTGGACGGCGTGCTCGCCACCGAGCCGCGGGGCGCGCACGGCTTCGGCTACGACCCCGTGCTGGTGCCGCTCGGCGAGACGCGGACGTGCGCGGAGCTGACGCCCGCGGAGAAGAACGCCATCAGCCACCGCGGCAAGGCGTTCCGCGCGCTCGCCCCGCTCGTGGTCCACGCCCTGGGCGGCTGAGCGTGACGGACGCCGCCCGGGTGCAGCTGGTGGCGGACGAGCTGACGTTCGGCTATCCCGCGCACCCGGTGCTCGACCGGGTGTCGCTCGTCGTGTCCGCAGGCGACCGGCTCGGCCTGGTGGGGGAGAACGGCACCGGCAAGACGACCCTGCTGCGGTTGCTGGCCGGTGAGCTCCCTCCGCTGGGCGGCTCGGTGCGCCGCTCGGCAACCCTCGCTGTGGTGGAGCAGGAGCTCCGGGCCCCGACCGATGCGACCGTGGGCGACGTCGTGCGGACGTCGCTGGAGGCTGCTCGGGCCGCTGCGGCGGCGCTCGAGCACGCCATCGCGGCGTTCGACCACACCAGCGGTGAGCTCGCCACGCTGACCGAGGCGGTCGAGGCGATGGAGCACCTGGCGGCCTGGGACGCCGACCGCCGGGTTGACGAGGCGCTGAGCCGGTTCGGTGCACCGCGCGACCCCCGGCGTCCGCTGGCGGAGCTGTCGGTGGGGGAGCGGTACCGCGTGCGGCTGGCCGCGCGGCTCGCGGAGCGGTCCGACCTGCTGCTGCTGGACGAGCCGACCAACCACCTCGACGCCGCGGGCGTGGAGTACCTGACGGCTCAGCTGCGGCAGTGGCGCGGTGCGCTCGTCGTCGTGACCCACGACCGGCGGCTGCTGGACGACGTGATGACCGGGATCCTCGACCTCGACCCGTCCATGGACGGCCGGCCCGCGCTGTACGGGGCCGCGCGGTACGCCGACTACCGGTACGCCCGCGACCAGATGCTGCGCCGGTGGCGCGCGCGGTACCGCGCCGAGCGCAAGCGCGCCGCGGCGCTGGCCGACCGGCTCGACCAGTCCTACGAGCAGCTGTCGGACGAGTGGCGCCCTCCGAAGGGCAGCCAGGCGCACCGTCGGGCCACCCGCGCGCGCAGCAAGGTGACCACCGTCGACCGGTTGATGCAGCGCCTCGCCGAGCAGTCCGTCGAGGTGCCCGTACCGCCGCCGGCGCTCGCGTTCCCCGACCTGCCGTCCACGCCCGCCGGCTACGGCGGCGGCCCCCTGCTCGACGTACGTGCCCCGCTCGTGGAGGGCCGGCTCGACCTGCCCGGCCGGCGCATCGAGGTGGCCCCGTGCAGCCGCTTGCTGGTCACCGGGCCCAACGGGTCCGGCAAGTCGACGCTCCTCGCCGTCCTGGCCGGCACCCTCGGGACCGACCGCGGCGTGCGGGTGCTCGCACCGGGTACACGGCTCGGGGTGCTGGCGCAGGAGTCGGACGACGTGACGGCCGACGCGGACGGGACCGCCCGAGCAGCTGCCCGGTCGGGTCGGCCGGACGGCAGCGCCCCGACGGCGTTCGAGGCCTACGCCGAGCACGCGCTCGGTCTGCTCGCCTCCGGCAGCCTCGACCCCGCGCAGCTGGTGCCGGTCGCCGCGCTCGGCCTGCTGACCGAGCACGACCTGGACCGGCCGCTGGCGGAGCTGTCCGTCGGTCAGCGCCGCCGGTTCGAGCTGGCGAAGGCCCTGCTGGCGGCGCCGCACGTGCTGGTGCTCGACGAGCCGACCAACCACCTGTCCGTCGGGCTGGTCGACGAGCTGACGGCGGCCCTGCGCGCCACGTCGGCCGCCGTCGTCGTCGCGACCCACGACCGGCAGATGCTCGCCGACCTCGCCGACTGGCCCCGTCTGGACCTGTCCTGACGGAGCCGCCCGGTCAGGGCATGCGCCCCACGTGCGCCATCGCCTGGCGCAGCAGCAGCCCCTGGCCGCCGTTCATCTCCAGCTGGACGTCCTGCTCGCAGGCCTGCTCGGGGGTGATCCACGCGAGGTCCAGGGCGTCCTGCTGCGGACGGCAGTCGCCCGCGACGGGGACCACGTAGGCCAGCGACACCGCGTGCTGGCGCGGGTCGTGGTACGGCGTCACACCGGGCGTCGGCAGGTACTCGGCCACGGTGAACGGTTGCGGGCTCGCCGGGATCTGCGGCAGGGCCATCGGGCCGAGGTCCTTCTCGATGTGCCGGACGAGAGCGTCCCGCACCCGCTCGTGGAACATCACGCGCCCCGAGACGAGCGCCCGGGACATCACACCCTCCGGTGTGACGCGCAGCAGCAGGCCCACGGCCACCACGTCGCCGGAGTCGTCCACCCGCACGGGCACGGCGTCCACATACAGGATCGGCAGCCACAGCCGGGCGGACGCGATCTGGTCGGCACGCAGCCAGCCGGCGGGGCGCTCGGACTCGGGCGGGAACTCGGCGGTGTCGGTCACCGCCCTGTTCTACCCCGTAGCGGTGCGCTCACGCGGCCGTACGCTCCGGCGGGCGGCACACCGGCTGCGCGTGCGCCCGCACCCCGGGTGCGGAATACCTGCGGGGCGCCGCACGCTGAAGGGGCAGGACCGACGACGAGAGGATCACCACTCATGGCCACCACCACCCTCACCGGTGCCACCATCGGCGACACCGTCCGCGACAACGGCATCGTGCTGGTCGACTTCTGGGCGTCCTGGTGCGGCCCGTGCCGCATGTTCGCCCCGATCTTCGACGCCGCGTCGCAGGAGCACCCGGACATCGTGTTCGGCAAGGTCGACACGGAGGCCGAGCAGGACCTGGCCGCCGAGCTGCAGATCACCTCGATCCCGACGCTGATGGCCTTCCGCGACGGCATCCTCGTGTTCAACCAGGCCGGTGCGCTGCCCGCGCCGACCCTGGAGCAGGTCATCACCGCGGTGAAGGACCTGGACATGGACGAGGTGCGCGAGAAGATCAGCCAGCGCGAGACCGCGAACGCCTGACGGCTCGCCGACCGCGCCGGGCCACGGCTGCCGCTGTCGCCCGCGCCGCCGGTCGGCGCCCCGAACGAACCGAAGGCCCGCTCACCTCGACGGTGAGCGGGCCTTCGTCAGGTCGGGCGCGTCGTCGGCCTGCCGAGACCGACGAGCGGACGTGCGGGAGGCGGGACTTGAACCCGCACGCCCGTGAGGGCACCAGGACCTAAACCTGGCGTGGCTGCCGTTTCACCACTCCCGCGCGAGCGGCACCGCCGCGCGTCGCCGATCCTCGCACAGGGCGGCACGGGCGACGCGGCCGGCGCGGGAGCCCCATCGGGGTGACCGGCGGAGCCAGCGCCGGTCAGGCGAGCTGCAGGTCCCGCCGCAGCTTGGCGACGTGCCCGGTCGCCTTGACGTTGTACTGCGCCAGCTCGACGACGCCGTCGGGATCGACCACCACGGTCGAGCGGATGACGCCGACCACCGTCTTGCCGTACAGCGTCTTCTCGCCCCAGGCGCCCCACGCCTCGAGCACCTGGTGCTGCGGGTCGGACGCCAGCGGGTACGTCAGGTGCTCGGCCTCGGCGAACTGCGCCAGCCGCTCGGGCGTGTCGGGCGAGACGCCGACCACCCGGTAGCCGGCGCCCTGCAGCGAGCCGAGCGAGTCGCGGAAGTCGCACGCCTGGGTCGTGCAGCCCGGCGTCATGGCCGCCGGGTAGAAGTACACGATCACGTGCGAACCGCGCAGGTCGGAGAGCGTCACGGTGCCACCGCCGGCGGTGGGCAGCGTGAAGTCGGGAGCCGGGTCGCCGGCGGACAGTCGAGGCACGGGGTCCTCCCGGGGTCGTTTCTGCCCACCCTATGTCGGCGGGTACCGTGCCCGTCGTGACCACCCGGGACGAGACGAGCTCCGCCGACCTGCCGATCCGGATGCTCAACGACCGGGTGCTGGTCGCCCTGGACCAGGACAGCTCCGAGCGCCGCTCGGCGGCCGGCATCGTCATCCCCGCCACGGCGACGGTGGCGAAGCGGCTGGCATGGGCACGCGTGGTCGCGGTCGGCCAGCACGTGCGGCAGGTGGCGGTCGGGGACCGGGTGCTGTTCGACCCGGAGGACCGTGCCGAGGTGGAGCTCGCCGGTGCCACCTACGTGCTGCTGCGGGAGAAGGACGTGCACGCCGTCGCGGAGCCCCGCGGCGAGGGTCAGGGGACGGGTCTCTACCTCTAGCCGATCGGTGCGTCGCAGGTTCGCACGGATGGCGGCTGGGCGAATCCGGATCCGTGGGTCACCATGGAGGACCCACGATCGGACGGAGCCCCATGGCGCAGGACGACGAGACCACGGCCGACCAGCCCCAGGCGAGCCCGGTTCCCCCCGTGCAGCCGACCGGTGAGAAGCAGTCCCGCGTCGCGCAGGAGCTGCTCGCCGAGCACGTGCCGCTCGCCCTGCTGGTCGACCTCGTCGCGCCGGTCGTCTCGTCCGAGGAGATCCTCGAGGCGGAGGGTCTGCCGGAGGAGACGTGGTGGGAGGCGGAGCCCGAGACGCCCGGTGCCTGACCCGGTCACCGTGTCCCGGCGCGACAGCGCCGCGCTGACCTCCGGTTTCGCATCCGCGGCCCACCCCTGCTAACGTTTCGCCCCGCGCGCCATTAGCTCAACTGGCAGAGCAGCTGACTCTTAATCAGCGGGTTCGGGGTTCGAGTCCCTGATGGCGCACAGACGAGGGCCCCTGACGGCGGAGACGCTGTCAGGGGCCCTCTGGCATGTCCGGTGTCGACGAGGTCAGGACGCCCTGCAGCCGGTCACCAGGTGGTGTCGCCGCGGATCACCGCATCGCTGCCACCGTCCACGAACACCACCTGACCGCACAGGTGCGTGTTCTCCTCGCTGGTGAGCCATGCGAGGAGCCGCGCCACGACGATCGGCTGGGCGATGCCGTTCAGGGGCATGGGGACCAGCTGCAGCAGGTCGGCGCGGGCTTGCTCGGTCGTGAGCATCCCGCTGGTCATCGGCGTCTCGATGACACCCGGTGCCACGGCGTTGAGCGGGATGGACGCACCCGCCCACTCCGGGGTCGGCGCGCTGCGGCGCACCCACTGGGCGAAGGCCTTCTTCGTGGAGCTGTAGATGAGGTTGCGCAGCTCCGGGTCCTTGGCCAGGACCTCGGCACGCGCCAGCGCGGCGGTCTCGTCGCCGGCCGTCATGTGCGTCACCAGCTCGTCGTCCAGCGGGTGCAGGCTGGCCATCGACGAGACGCCGACGGCGCGGGGCGCCCCGGAGCCGAGCAGCAGCGGACGCAGGCCCTCGAGCGTGGCCACCATGCCGAAGAAGTTCACCGAGACGGTCTTCGGGGCCGGGATCGCCAGCCCGGCGATGGCGAGGACCGCATCCACCGCGCCGCCGCTGAGCCTGGCGACGTCGTCGACCAGCGCGGCCCGTCCCTCAGCCGTCGTGAGGTCCACCATCACGTCGGCGTCGTGCAGGTCGACGCCGATCACCTTGTTGTCGCGGGACTCGAGCAGCTCCTTCGTCGCCTTCCCGATGCCGGAGGCCGCTCCCGTGATCACGTACGTGCGAGCCATGGCTGTCTCCTTCGACCCTGGTGGCTTCGTTGCCACCTGACTCGATGCTAGGAGCGTCGAGGCTCGACGTCGCCGGCCGGTGACCGAGCTCTCGGGCCGCCGGGGCCGGACGCCCCGACGTCCCCGGACTACCATCCCGGCGTGCACCTGGCGGAGCGTTCGGCGCCCGACGAGCAACCCAACGAGATGGCCCGTCTCCGGGCCCGTCTGGCCGCCGACGGGGTGCCGGTGCTGGACCTGTCCGACTCGAACCCCACCCGTCACCGCCTGACCGACCCCGGCGTGCTCGAGGCGGTGTCCCGAGCCGTCCCCGCGGCGGCGTCCTACGAGCCGGATCCACACGGTCCCCACGCGGCTCGCCTGGCGCTCGCCGGCCGGTACGGCGGCGTGCCGGAGGACTACTACCTCACGGCGAGCACCTCGGAGGCGTACGCCTGGTTGCTCCAGCTGCTCTGCGACCCCGGCGACGCGGTGGCCGTCCCGGCCCCGGGCTATCCGCTCGTCGAACCGCTCGCGCGCCTGGCGGGCGTGCGGACCGTGCCGTATGCCGTGCACCACCTGCACCCGTACGGCTGGTCGGTGGACACGGGGCAGGTCGCTGACCTGGCGGCCCGGCCCGACGTGCGGGCGGTGGTGGCGGTGAGCCCCGGGAACCCGACGGGCGCCTACCTGCGCGCCGAGGAGCGGGTCCTGACGGAAGCGGCGTGCCGTGCCGGCGGCGCCGCCCTGGTGCTGGACGAGGTGTTCGCACCCTTCCGGCTGGACGCCGCGCCCGGCGACACGGTCCCGCCGTCGTCGGACCCGGAACGCCTCTGCACGACCTTCACCCTGGACGGGCTCTCCAAGCTGGTCTGCGCGCCCCAGCTCAAGCTGAGCTGGCTGCGCGTCGCCGGGCCGGCCGGCGAGCTGCCCGCCGTGCATCGCGCCCTCGAGACCGTGGCCGACACCTACCTGTCGGTCTCGTCCCCGGTCGCGCTCGCCCTGCCGGAGATCCTCGATCGGGCGGACGCGTCGGTCACGGCCACGCGGGCGCGGCTCGCCGCGAACCTGGCCCTGGCGCACGCGCTGCTCGACGACGACGGCTTCCGGGTCCGCCGGTGCGGAGGCGGCTGGACCGTGCTGGTGGACGTGCCGCGGTACCTGCCCGACGAACAGCTGGTGCTCACCCTCCTGGCAGAGGCGCACCTGGCGGTACACCCGGGGTACTTCTACGACCTGCCGACCCCCGGGACGCTGGCCCTCAGCCTGCTTCCGGAGCCCGCCACGTTCGAGGCGGGCTGCCGACGGCTGCGGGCGGCGGTGCAGGCGCTGGCCTGACGCGTCCGCGGCAGCGAACCGCGGCGGTCGCTCGCGGCGGGAGAGCCGGACATCGCGGTGCAGCCGCGTGCTGCGGGGCGTCGCGCTGCGCACGGGCGGGCTGCAGGACACCATGGCGCCATGACCGAGCGTGAGTTCGACGTCGTGGTGCTGGGTGGCGGGGCGGTAGGGGAGAACGCGGCCGACAGGGCGTCCCGCACCGGCCTGTCCGTGGCTCTCGTGGAGGAGGCCCTGGTCGGCGGGGAGTGCTCGTACTGGGCCTGCATGCCGTCCAAGGCCCTGCTGCGGCCGGGCGACGTGGTGCAGCAGGCCCGTGAGGCCCGGGGCGTCGGCGACCCGGGCCCGCTGGACGTCCACGAGGTGCTGGCCCGGCGCGACGAGGTCACCCATCACTGGGACGACACCGGCCAGGTCGAGTGGGCCGAGGGTGCCGGCCTGACCGTGCTGCGGGGCCACGCCCGGTTCACCGGTCCCCGGACCCTGCGTCTGGAGCAGGTCGACGGAAACGTCGACCTACGAGCCCGCTGCGCCGTCGTGGTGGCGACCGGCTCAACCGCCGTCGTGCCGCCGGTGCCGGGGCTCGCGGACGTGCGTCCGTGGACCAGCCGGGAGGCCACGTCCGCCCACGAGGTGCCGGAGCGGCTGGCCGTCATCGGCGGCGGGGTGGTCGCCGTCGAGATGGCGACGGCCTACGCCGACCTGGGGTCCGCCGTCACCGTCCTGGTCCGCGGCGACCGGCTGCTCGAGCGCGCCGAGCCGTTCGCCGGCAAGGCCGTCGCCAGGGCGCTCACGCAGCGCGGCGTCCGCGTGGTGCTCGGTGCCGAGGTGGTGTCCGCCCGGCGCGAGCCCGGCGGGGTGCAGCTCGTGGTGCAGCACCACCAGCACGAGGGTGCCCGAACGCGGGACGGTTCGGCTGGCACGCGCCCGGAGGACCTGGTGGTGGACGAGGTGCTCGCGGCGACGGGCCGCCGGCCGAGCACGGGCGACCTGGGCCTGGAGACGATCGGGCTCGAGCCGGGCCGTGCCGTCACGGTGGACGACGCGCTGCAGGCCGTCGGCGTGGACGGCGGCTGGCTGTTCGCCGTCGGCGACGTCACGGGCCGGACGGGCACCACGCACCAGGGCAAGTACGACGCGCGGGTGTGCGGGGACGTGATCGCCGCGCGGTTCGACCCTCGACAGGACCCGGACGTCTCGGCGGACCAGGACGCGGGATCGGTGCCGCGGGGCCTGAGCCGGTCCGGCGAGCAGGAGGCGCGGCCGTGGAGCCGCTACCGGGCGTCCGCCGATGTGGCTGCCGTCCCGCAGGTCGTCTTCTCGCGACCCCAGGTCGCGTGGGTCGGCATGACGGAGGCCGAGGCGAGACGTGCCAGCCTCGACGTGGTGGTCCACGGGTACGACCTGCAGAACCTGGCCGGTGCGACGGTCACGTCGCCGGACTACTCCGGACGGGCGCAGATCGTCGTGGACACCTCACGGGACGTGATCGTCGGCGCGACCTTCGTCGGCCCCGACGTCGGCGAGATGCTGCATGCCGCCACGATCGCCGTCGTGGGCGAGGTGCCGCTGGATCGGCTGTGGCACGCGGTGCCGTCCTACCCGACGGTCAGCGAGGTGTGGCTGCGGCTGCTCGAGACGGCCGGCCTGTAGGGCTGCCGGCCGTCCCGAGCACGCATCGCCGGATCAGCCCAGGCTGCCGTCCGACGTCAGCACCAGGCCGATCGTCGCGTCGCCCTTGCGGATCGCCTGGCCGATCGCGCCGAAGTCGTACGACTTGAACTCGGAGACCTTCAGGCCGTAGGTCTGCTCGAGACCGATCTGGCAGAACGGCCGCTGCGGGCACTCCGCCGGGCCGGCGAGCACCACGCCGCCGCACGCCGACGCGAGATCGCTCAGCGTGCTGACCTTGTGCTTGTCGGCGAAGGCCTGGGTGACGGCGAAGCCGTTCTGGTCCTGCGCCTTGGACGCCGTGCCGATCGTCAGACCGGCCTTGGCGGCCAGGGGCGTCAGAGCCGCGACCGTCTTGTCCACGTCGGAGGAGGCGACCGGCGCCGCGCTCGCGCCGTTGGCCTGGGAGTTCAGGTAGGTCGCCAGCGAGGCGGCGTACTCGGGGACGGCCGTGAGCTGGCCGGACTCGAGTGCCGGGAGGTAGGTCTCCCGGGAGCCGATGGTGCGGGTACTCGCCTGGTAGCCGGCCGTCCGGAGCACCTCGGCGTAGATCTCAGCGAGGGTGGCGCTCTCCGAGAAGCCCGCGGCTCCGACCACCACGGCGGCGCCCCGCCTGACTGGTCGGTCGCGGCGAGCCCCTGCTTCTGCACGAACTCCTTGGCCACGTCGGACGAGGTCCGCCGGTCGACGTCGACGGACTTGTTCAGCGACACGAGCGTCGGCGTGTCCAGCTTCGCGGAGACGGAGTTGAGCAGGGTCACCAGGCTCGGGTGGTCCGTCGCCGCCTTGGTGTTGATGGCGGGCAGCACGTTGTCGGCGTTCTGCAGGCCCTTGTCGTCCTTCAGCAGGACGAGCTTGTCGCCGGCGACGGGCGCACAGGCGGCTGCCGTGCCGGAGGCCGCGGCGGCCGGAGCCTGCGTCGTGCCGCCGCCGGAGCCCGGGGCGCCGCAGGCGCTCAGGGCGAGCACGGCGACAGCCAGGCTCGTGAGCAGGGTGGTGCGTCTGGCGGGCATTGATGTGCTCCTCGTAGATCGGGGATCGGACGACTCAGACATCGCGGACGGGGTCGTTCGACCCGGCCCGGACGACATGGGCAACTTGCGTGCTGGGCGGCGTATGCCCGGACTCGCTCTCGACCGGCGCCGAGCGGGCCAGCGCCCGGATGCCGGCGGGTGTCACCGCGCGCTGCAGCAGCGCCAGCAGCCCCTCGGCCACCAGCGACAGCGCCGCGACCAGCACGGCGCCGGCGACGACCTGCCCGTACCGCTGCACGCCGAAGCCGGTGACGACGATCGTGCCCAGGCTGCGGCCGCCGACGAGGGCTGCGAGGGGCACGGTGGCCACCACCTGGACCACCGCGGTGCGCAACCCGGCAGCGAGCTGCGGGACGGCGAGCGGCACCTCGACCGTCCACAGCCGCCGTGCGCCGGACATCCCCATCCCGCGCGCGGCGTCCCGGACGTCGGCGTCCACGCCGCCGAGCCCGGTGACGGCACCGGACAGCAGCGGCGGCACGGCGAACACCGCGCACGCCAGGGCGGTCGCGGTGTTGCCGAACAGACCGGTGGCGCCGAACAGCGTCAGCATCGCCAGGGTCGGGAGGGCCCGGGACGTGTTCGACACGACCACCCCGACGGTCGCCCCGCGCCCGCGGTGGCCGAGGTAGAGGCCGGTCGGCACGGCGACGAACGCTCCGAGCAGCACGGCCAGGCCGGTGACCACCAGGTGCTGCCGGGTCAGCGCCAGCACGCCGGACGGCCCGGTCCAGTTCAAGGGGTCGTTGAGCCACCGCAGCGCCTCGAGCAGCACGTTCATGCCGGCTGCACCCCCCGGACCGCCCACGGCGTGAGCAGCCGCCCGATGCCGGCGAGCAGCAGGTCGACCACGAGCGCCAGCACCAGGCACAGCAGCGTGGCCGTCATGATCTCGGCGTGGTAGTTGCTGCGGAAGCCACGGAACATCAGCTGACCGAGGCCGCCGAAGCCGACCACCAGGCCGACGGTGGTCAGCGCGACGGTGGTGACGGTCGCCAGCCGGACCCCCGCCACGATGCTGGGCAGCGCCTGCGGCAGCTCCACCTGCGTCAGCATCCGGAGCCGCCCGTACCCCATGCCGCGCGCCGCGTCGACGATCGCCGGGTCGACGCCGCGGAGGCCGACCAGCACGTTTCGCACGATCACCAGCAGCGCGTAGGACACCAGGCCGATCAGCACCGTGACCCGACCGATCCCGGTCCACGGCGCCAGCACGGCGAACAGCGCGAGGGACGGGATCGTGTACAGCACCCCGGTGACGCCGAGGACCGGACCGGCGAGCCGTGGTCGCAGGTGGGCGAGCGCGCCGAGCGGGAGGGCGATCACCAGCGCGATGGCCACCGCCTGCAGGGTCAGCGTGACGTGCTGCCCGGTCGCCGCGAGGACGTCGCCGCTGTTGCGCTGCAGGTACGTCCAGGACAGCCACGGGTTCGGCGCGGCGTCCGACGCGAGGGCGGGCACGAGCGAGGGGACCAGCTCGGGGACGAGCAGGAGCATGCGCCGAACCTAGCCAGGGCCACCGACACGCGCAGCCGCTGCGGCTGTCGGACGCCTCCGCTACCGTCCGAGCCCATGACCAGCACACCGGCGATCCGGTTCGAGCACGTGCGCAAGGAGTACGGCGGCGAGGTCGCGGTCGACGACCTCACGCTCGAGGTGCGTGAGCACGAGCTGCTGGTGCTGGTCGGCCCCTCCGGCTGCGGCAAGTCGACCACGCTGCGGATGGCGAACCGTCTGGTGGAGCCCACGTCCGGCCGCATCGAGCTGGCGGGGGAGGACGTCACGCACGTGGACCCGGTGCAGCTGCGCCGACGCATCGGGTACGTGATCCAGGGCGTCGGGCTGTTCCCGCACCGGACCGTCGCGCAGAACGTCGCGACCGTGCCCGCGCTGCTGGGCTGGGACCGTCGTCGCACGCAGGACCGGGCCGTGCAGCTGCTGGCCCTGGTGGGGCTGGACCCCGCCCGGTACGCGCGCCGCTACCCGCACGAGCTGTCCGGCGGGGAACGGCAGCGCGTCGGCGTCGCCCGTGCTCTCGCCGCCGACCCGCCCGTGCTGCTGATGGACGAGCCGTTCGGTGCGGTCGACCCGGTGGGCCGGGCGCGCCTGCAGAGCGAGTTCCTGCGGCTGCACGCCGACCTCGGCACCACCGTGGTCATGGTCACGCACGACGTCGACGAGGCGGTGCGGATGGCGGACCGGATGGTGGTGCTCAGCACCGGTGCGCACGTGGAGCAGCTCGCCCCGCCGCTGGAGGTGGTGGCACGCCCCGCCACGGCGGCGGTCGCCGACCTGGTCGGCCGCGGACGCACGGCGAGCCTCCTGTCGCTCGGCACCCTGGAGCGGGCGGACCTCGACGAGCCGGCCCCCGCCGGGGCGACGGACGGCGCTGCCGGGCGAGGCGGTGACGAGCGGTCCGTCGGCGGCGCCGTGCCGGCTGGGGGCGGTACCGTCGCGGGTGTCGTCTCCCTCGGCGCGGGTCTCGACGAGGTGCTCGGTGCGCTGGTCGCGCTCCCGCCGGGCGGCGCCGGGCAGGCGCCGTCCCTCACCGTCGTCGACGGGGACACCGTGGTCGGCCGGGCCGGACCGGCCTCGGTCCAGCGCGCCCTGCACCGGCTCACCGCCCTCGCACCCGTCGGTACGCTGCCGGAGTGACCACCGTGCCCCCCAGCTCCGCTCCGGCTCGCCTCGCGATCGCCACGTGCGCCGAGCTCCCCGAGCTGGACCAGGACGACCGCCTGCTGCGCGACGCCCTCGAGGCGCGAGGCGTGGCGACGGCGGCCGTCGTCTGGGACGACCCGACGGTCGACTGGTCGGCGTACCCCACCGTGCTCATCCGCTCGACGTGGGACTACACCGACCGTGCGCGTCAGTTCGCCGACTGGACCCGCCGGGTGGAGCACTCGTCGGCCCTGCTGAACCCCGCCGACGTGGTGGCGTGGAACATCGACAAGACCTACCTGCGCGACCTCGAGCAGCGAGGCCTGCCCATCGTCCCGACCATCTGGCTCGACCCCGAGCGCAACATGGACGCCCGCGCCATCCACACCCGGTTTCCCGCGTTCGGTGACTTCGTCATCAAGCCGACCGTGAGCGCCGGCTCGCGCGACACCGGTCGCTACGAGGCCGGCGACACGCCGTCGCGGATGCTGGCGATCACCCATGCGAAGAACCTGCTCGGGGTCGGTCGGCACGTGATGCTGCAGCGCTACCTGCGCCAGGTCGACGCCGTCGGGGAGACCGCCCTGGTGTACATCGACGGGCAGTTCAGCCACGCCGTGCGCAAGAGCGCGCTGCTCGCGGGGCCGTACCGCCGTGACGAGACGGAGGGCGTGCTGTACCGACGCGAGCGGATGGCGCCGCGCGACGCCTCCGAGGCGGAGCGTGCCGTGGCCGACCGGGTGATGGCGACCATCCCGGAGGTCTTTCCCGGCCTGGACCGTGCGCTCCTCTACGCCCGGGTGGACCTGATCCCGGACGACGAGGGCAAGCCGGTGATCCTCGAGGTCGAGCTGATCGAGCCGTCGCTCTTCCTCGAGCACGCGCCCGGGTCCGCGGAACGGTTGGCCGAGGCGGTGGAGGCGCGCCTGTGAGGGCGTCCGCCCTCGGCTGCTGAGGGTGGGCCGGGTCGGCCGGTGGGGGACCGTCGCGTGGTCCGCCGGGGCGGACCGCCGTCCGGCACCCGCTACACTTTCCGTCGGTCCTCGCCGCTGCGGCGGCGCGGAGACCGTGGTGGCTATAGCTCAGTTGGTAGAGCACCTGGTTGTGGTCCAGGGGGTCGCGGGTTCAAGTCCCGTTAGCCACCCCAGCGCGAAGGGCGCCGGCCTGCGAGGTCGGCGCCCTTCGTCGTCCCGTGCGGCGCGGGTCGGGGCGCGGTGCCCGAGAGATCAGGCGCTGGTCCCACCTGCCACGGACGGGCTCGCCAGCACCTCGGCGGCGATGCGTCGCGCGGTGGCCGAGTCCGGTCCCGGTGCGGCGGGCATGAGCGCCGCACGGTAGTAGCGGAGCTCGTCGATGCTCTCGAGGATGTCGGCGAGCGCACGGTGGCCGCCCTGCTTGGCGGGCGAGGCGAAGTACACCCGCGGGTACCAGCGGCGGGCGAGCTCCTTGATCGACGACACGTCGATCACCCGGTAGTGCAGGTGCCCGACGAGCTCCGGCATGTCCCGGTCGAGGAACGTCTTGTCGGTCCCGACGGAGTTGCCAGCCAGCGGAGCCTTGCCGGCCTCCGGCACCCACGTGCGCACGTAGTCCATGACGATGTCCTGCGCCTGCCGGAGGGTCACCCCGGTGCTCAGCGCCTCGAGCAGCCCGGACGTCGTGTGCATGGCGCGCACGAAGTCGCCCATCGCCTCGACAGACTCCGGCGGCGGTGCGATCACCACGTCCACGCCCTCGCCGAGCACGTGCAGCTCGGAGTCCGTCACCACCGCTGCCACCTCGACCAAGGCGTCCTGTCGAAGGTCGAGGCCGGTCATCTCGCAGTCGATCCAGACGATCCGGTCGGAGCTGCCGTTGGCGGGGGTGCTGGTCACGGGGGTCAGCCTAGATCGGGCCGCCCACCAGCACCGTCGCGCGACGGTGCGGGGCGGTGACGCTGCGCCCACGCGCGCCGGCCCGGCTAGCGGTGCCGGTGGGGCTCCTCGGCGGCGTGCCTCTCCGCGTCGTGACCCGGGAGCGTGGACGCCGCCCACGCGGCGCACGGCACGACGAGCGCGACGCCGGCAGCGGCCCAGGCGGCAGCGCCGGAGGTGGTGCCGGCCCACTGGAGCACGCCCCACGTGCCGCCGCCCGCGGCGAGTCCCAGCGCGGCGCGCTCGGCCCAGGTGGTGAGCACGGTGCGCAGGTGCCGGCCGGTCGGGACGGACCCATGGGGCGGAGGCGCACCGTGCCGACCCATCCGTGCCGTCCTTCCCGGGACTCGTCGGCCGCGGTGCCACCTGTGCGAGGCGAGTCGACGGCGCGGCCAGGCGCCATGGTGGCACGCCGCGGACGGTCGCACGTCCCGGGCCGTCGCGGGCCCTGCACGACGAAGGGCGCGGTCCCTGCCCTCGTCGGGAAGAACCGCGCCCCTCGTGCGCTGCCTCGTCGTGCGGTGCCGTCAGCGAGACGCCACGGCCGGAGGGTGGCCGGTGCGACGACCGGGCCTCCCGCCGCCTTGTGCACGTCTGGGCACCGTGCGGGCCCGGCGCGCCGCGCCGGCGCGCGCGATGCGCTCGGCGTGGTCGAAGCAGATCAGCTGGTAGGTGGTCTCGGGCAGCATGGACGCCTCCTGGGCGCGACGAGGCAGCCCCGTGCGAGGGGGCGACCGGTGAGGTGGACGTGATCTACGACACCACAGCGCCGTCGGGCGGTCACGGCATTTACGGCACCCGCCGGCCGCACCCGACGGGTGGGCGGCGTGCTCGTCCTGCGGTGCCCCCGCCCGGATTCGAACCGGGAACCGACGGATTAGAAGGCCGTTGCTCTGTCCGTTGAGCTACGGGGGCGGGCCGGTCGTCCGGCGCAGCCATCGTACGAGGCCGGGAGGTGGCTCCGGAGCGGCCGGCCCGGCTGCTGGTCGTTCACCCGCGCGCCGCGTTTGTGCAGGTCATCAGTGGGACACGAGAATGGGGCCGTGAGCGCGCAGCCCGGCACCGCGCCGGCGCACCCCTCGTCGCACGGGGGAGGCCGGCATGCCGGCGACGATCCGCGCTCGATGCTGGCCCGTCCGCTGGCGGCGACGTCGCTGCTGGACGCCGTCCGGGACCTGCACCGCGACGTCGAGGCGACGTCCTTCCCGCTCGACCTGCCGGGTGCGGAGCCCGCGCGGACGTCACGCACGAGGCTGGTGGACCAGCTGGGTGAGCACCTGGTCCCTCGGCTGACGGAGCTCTCGGCACCCGCGGTGGTCGTGGTGTCCGGCTCGACCGGCGCCGGCAAGTCGACGCTGGTCAACTCGCTGGTCGGCACCGAGGTCAGCGCGGCCGGCGTGCTGCGGCCGACCACCAGACGCCCCGTGCTGGTGCACAACCCGGACGACGCCGACCTGCTGTCCCACCACCCGGTGCTGGAGTCGGTCGAGGTCGTCGAGCACGAGTCGGTGCCCCGCGGCATCGCCGTGCTGGACGCCCCGGACCTCGACTCGGTGCTCGAGTCGAACCGGGAGTCCGCCCACCGCCTGCTCGAGGCCGCGGACCTGTGGCTCTTCGTCACCACAGCCGCCCGCTACGGCGACGCGCTGCCCTGGCGGGTGCTCCAGGACGCGGTCGAACGGCAGACCACCATCGCGATGGTCCTCAACCGGGTCGCCCCCGAGTCCTTGCCGGAGGTGCGCGGGGACCTGCTGGAGCGCCTGCGGGCCCACGGACTGCAGGGGGCGCCGCTCTTCGTCGTGCCGGACGTCGGTCCGCACGAGGGCGTCCTGCCACCGGCCGTCGTGGCGCCGATCCGCCGGTGGCTGACGATGCTCGCGGGCCCCGACCGGGCCCGCACGGTGGTCGCCCGAACCCTGCGCGGGGCGCTGGAGGCCCTCCGGCCGTGGGTCGACGAGCTCGCCGACGCCGTGCAGGAGCAGGCGGACGCCGCTGCGGCCATCGGTGCACGGCTCGACGACGCCGTCGTGGCCCCCGGCCGTCGAGCCCGCGAGCACGTGGCCGCCGGTGCGGTGGCCGACGGAGCCGTCCGGGCGCGCTGGGCGGAGCTGACCGCCTCCGGGGCACCCCTCGCGGGCGTCGTCAGGCGCTCCGGCCGGGTGCGCGGCTCGTCGCGGACGGCGCGCGCTCGGGAGGCCGCCGTCGCGCCGCTGCTGCGTGACCTCGTCACGACGGTCACGTCCGTCCTGGTCGCCGCGGGCGAACGAGGTCAGGACGCCGTCCACGCCGCGCTGGTGGACGAGCACGCGCCTGCCGGCTCGGCCTCCGTGGCGGCGGTCCTGGGCGGTGACGACGGCGTCGACGAGCGGATCGCGGCGGCGCAGCAGGCCGCGCGCGGCTGGGTGGCCCAGGGCGAGCGCGCCCTGCACGCAGCCCTGGCTGCCGAGGCTCATCAGGGCGCCGGCGCGTCGCGGCGTCGTCGGCGCGTCCGCCGCGTCGTCGGAGATCCGGTGCTGGCCGCCGTGGCGCTGACGGGAGCGGCCGGCGTCGGCGGGGCCGAGGAGCTCCTGAGCACTCTGCTGGGCGGAACCGGCGCGGCCGTCGTGGAGAACCTGCGCGGGCAGCTGTCGGTGCTCGCCGCGAACCAGGTGGACCTCGAGCGCGCCGCGGTGGACGCGGTGCTGCGGCAGCGTGACCTCGCGGCCGACGCCGCCAGCACGTTGCGGCTGCGGCTCGCCGTGCTCAAGGCGCTGACGTGAACGGCACCCCCGCCCTTCCCGACCAGCCGCCTCCCGCACCGGCCGGACCTGCGGTGAGCCCGGACGCCGCGTCGACGCTGCAGGGTGAGCAGACCGCAGCCCTGCGTCGGCGGGCGGACGCGCTGGAGGAGGCCGTCCGGCGGGCCGGTGAGCGGGTGGACCCGGAGGTCGTGGAGCAGGTGCTGGCGGTGCTCGGCCGGGTGCGGGAGCGGCTGCTGCTCGGCGTGGACCACACGGTGGTGGCGCTCGCAGGCGGTACCGGTTCGGGCAAGTCGAGCCTGTTCAACGCGGTCGCCGGCCTGCAGTTCGCCGAGGTCGGCGTACGTCGCCCCACCACGTCCCGGGTGACCGCCTGCGTCTGGGGGATGGGCAGCGGTCCGCTGCTGCAGTGGCTGGGGGTGGACCCGGACGACCGCATCGAGCGCGAGAGCCTGCTCGACGGCGAGCACGAGGCGGCGCTGCGCGGCCTGGTGCTGCTGGACCTGCCGGACCACGACTCGGTCTCCCCGGAGCACCGCGCCGTGGTCGACCGGGTGCTGCCCCAGGCGGACATGCTGGTGTGGGTGGTGGACCCGCAGAAGTACGCGGACGACGCCCTGCACGCCGGCTACCTGCGCCGGCTCGTCGGTCACGAGGCCGCGATGGCGGTGCTGCTCAACCAGGTGGACACCGTCCAGCCCGCGCTCCGCGACGGCCTCGCCGCCGACGTGGAGCGCCTGCTGGTCGAGGACGGGCTGCGCGGCGTACCGGTGCGCCAGGTGTCGGCCCGCACCGGCGAGGGCGTGCAGGAGGTCCGCACGGAGCTCGCCCGCATGGTCGCGCAGCGCTCCTTGGCGGCGCGGCGCGCGGACGCCGAGCTCGACGGTGCCGCCAGGCTGCTGTCGGGACAGCTCGCGCCCGCCGAGCCGGAACCTGCTCGGCTCGCCGTCGCCCCGGTGGTCGAGACGCTGGCTGCCGCGGTAGGGCTCGACGCGGTCGCCGACGCCGTCGCGGCCCTCGTCCGCGGCGCGTCCTGGTCAGCACCGACGTTCGGTCCCGTGCCTCTGGACTCGGTCGCACAGGCACGCTCCGGGTGGATCGAGCACGCCACGGCGGGACTGCCGGCGCGGTGGGCCCGCGACGTGCACGAGCGGGTGGCGACGGACGCGGAGCTCGGCCTCGCGCTGACGGACGCCCTGGCGGGGGTGACCGTGACCGCCCGACGCTCCCGCTGGGCGGCCGCTCTCACCGCGCTGGCCGTGCTGCTCGGCCTCGCGGCCGTGATCGCGGCGGCCGTGGGCCTCGGCGAATGGCTCGGCGGTGGGTCCGTCGACGGCTGGGCGCTTCCCTCGGCCGCTGCGACGGCCCTGGCAGCCGTGCTGGCCAGGTTGGGAGCGACGGCCGTGCGCCGCGCCGCGGCCGGCCGACGCGCGGCCGCCGTCGTGGCCGACGGACGGGCGTCCATCGAGGGCACCGCGCGCGCCCGGCTGGTGGTCCCGGCGCAGCAGGTGATCGCCGAGCACCGGCGCACCCGTGAGCTGGTCGCCTCGGCGCGGTCGCTCGACGACTGAACCGCCCACAGTCCCGGTCTGCCGCCCGTCGTCGTCGGGCTCCGTTCCCGCCGGCCACGGGTGCGGCGCGCCGAGGGCAGCCTGCCGCCAACGCGCCCCGCCACCGTCGGGGCCTCGGCGATGGAGGTACCGATGAGCACGCAGTCGACCCTGACGATCACCGGCTGGCTGGGATCGGACGTGAAGTACTCGCCCGGCGGCGACGGGGCGGTCCCGTACGCCTGGTTCCGGCTCGGCGCGACGCGCCGGTTCTACGACCGGGCCTCGGGGGAGTGGCGGGACGCCGCGACCCAGTGGTTCACGGTCAAGGTGTGGCGCCACGTCGCGGCGAACGTCGCGCAGTCGCTGCGCAAGGGTGACCCGGTGCTGGTGCACGGCAGGTTCGCCACGGACGAGTGGACCGGTCCGGACGGACCGCGGACGACGCTGGTCATCGAGGCCGATGCGCTGGGTCCGGACCTGACCTTCGGCAGCTCCCACTTCGCACGGACCGTCAGCCCGGGCCGTGACCAGACGCCGGAGGGAGCGCCCGCCGACCTGAGCGGGTTGGCCGAGCTCGACGACGAGGCGCAGCCGGACGCCGCACCGGCGGAACCGGACGGCGCGGCGGGGGCGCTGGGGCGCGCGTCCTCCGTGGAGCTCGAACCAGCGGACGGGGCCGACGAGCGCGACGAGGACCTGTCGATGGCCGCCCTCACGCTGGCCGGGAGCAGGTGATCGCCTAGGCTGGTGCACCGGCACCCGGCGACGACGCAGCGGCGCCGGCCCGCTCACAGCGTGGCCGGCCTGCTGCGACCCGCGCGGAGCACCTGCGCGGGCGACGGCCCGGGTAGCCACCGCCGGCGGCGAGATCCCGCGCCGGCCACCCGAGCAGCGGAGCGGACAGCAGGCCAGTGGCTGAGTTCATCTACACCATGTACAAGGCGCGCAAGGCGCACGGCGACAAGGTCATCCTCGACGACGTCTCGCTCAACTTCCTCCCCGGCGCCAAGATCGGCGTCGTCGGCCCGAACGGCGCCGGGAAGTCGACGATCCTGCGGATCATGGCCGGCCTGGACCACCCGTCCAACGGCGAGGCGCGGCTGTCTCCCGGGTACACCGTCGGGATCCTGCAGCAGGAGCCGCCGCTCAACGAGGACAAGACGGTGCTCGGCAACGTCGAGGAGGGCGTCGCCGACATCAAGGGCAAGCTCGACCGCTACAACGAGATCTCGACGCTGATGGCGGACCCCGACGCCGACTTCGACGCCCTGCTGGCCGAGATGGGCCACCTGCAGGAGGCGATCGACGCCGCCGACGCGTGGGACCTGGACGCCCAGCTCGAGCAGGCGATGGACGCGCTGCGCTGCCCGCCGCCGGACGCGGACGTGAAGGTGCTGTCCGGTGGTGAGCGGCGCCGCGTCGCCCTCTGCAAGCTGCTGCTGGAGAAGCCCGACCTGCTGCTGCTGGACGAGCCGACCAACCACCTGGACGCCGAGTCCGTGCTGTGGCTCGAGCAGCACCTGGCCAGCTACCACGGTGCCGTCCTGGCCGTCACCCACGACCGGTACTTCCTCGACCACGTCGCGGAGTGGATCTGCGAGGTCGACCGTGGACGTCTGTACCCGTACGAGGGCAACTACTCGACCTACCTGGAGAAGAAGCAGGAGCGCCTGCAGGTCCAGGGCAAGAAGGACGCCAAGCTCGCCAAGCGGCTGAAGGACGAGCTCGAGTGGGTCCGGCAGAACGCCAAGGGCCGGCAGGCCAAGAGCAAGGCGCGGCTGGCCCGCTACGAGGAGATGGCGGCCGAGGCCGACCGCACCCGCAAGCTCGACTTCGAGGAGATCCAGATCCCGCCGGGCCCCCGGCTGGGCTCGGTGGTCATCGAGGCGACCGACCTGCGCAAGGGCTTCGGCGACCGGGTGCTGATCGACGACCTGAGCTTCACGCTGCCGCGCAACGGCATCGTCGGCGTGATCGGCCCGAACGGTGTGGGCAAGACGACGCTCTTCAAGACGATCGTCGGGCTCGAGCCGCTGGACGCCGGGACGCTGAAGGTCGGCGAGACGGTGTCCGTCAGCTACGTCGACCAGGGGCGTGGTGGCATCGACCCCGCCAAGACGCTGTGGGAGGTCGTCTCCGACGGGCTCGACTTCATCAAGGTCGGCCAGGTCGAGATGCCGTCCCGGGCCTACGTCGCCGCGTTCGGGTTCAAGGGCCCCGACCAGCAGAAGCCGGCCGGCGTGCTGTCCGGTGGTGAGCGCAACCGCCTGAACCTGGCGCTGACGCTCAAGCAGGGCGGCAACCTGCTGCTGCTGGACGAGCCGACCAACGACCTGGACGTCGAGACGCTCGGTTCGCTGGAGAACGCCCTGCTGGAGTTCCCGGGCTGCGCGGTCGTCGTCTCGCACGACCGGTGGTTCCTCGACCGGGTGGCGACGCACATCCTGGCGTACGAGGGGACCGAGGAGGACCCGTCCCGCTGGTACTGGTTCGAGGGCAACTTCGCGTCGTACGAGGAGAACAAGGTCGGTCGCCTCGGGGCGGACGCAGCCCGTCCGCACCGCGTCACGTACCGCAAGCTGCGCCGCGACTGACCCGTGGCCTGCGTGCGCGGCGGGGCCACCTCGATCGAGGGCGTGCCGGTCGCCGCGAGCGGGATCGCGACTGACGGGCCCGGACGGGGCGGTTCCGGCACACTGACCGGATGAGTGTGCCGGAGCCGGACCCGCGCCCGGCCGCGAGCGGCCGGCTCGAGGCGGCGGTGCACGTGCCGCTGCTCGACGCGCTGGAACGGCTGCGCAGCCGGCTGGTCGCGCTCCCGCTCCCGCTGCGCACCTCAGGGGTCGACGCGGTCCGCGCCGAGCGCGACGCCGCCATAGCGCAGCTCGACGACTACCTGCTGCCGCGGCTGCGGGCGCACAGCGCCCCGCTGCTGGTGGTGGTCGGCGGATCGACCGGTGCAGGCAAGTCCACCCTGGTCAACTCGCTGCTCGGCGAGGTCGTCTCCGCTCCCGGCGTGCTCCGACCGACCACGCGATCGCCCGTGCTGGTGCACCATCCGCTGGACGCCCGGTGGTTCAGCACGGACCGCGTGCTGCCCGCGCTGGCCCGGACGTCGTCAGTCGCACCCGCCGGTGTCGGCCGAGAGCTCCGTCTGGTCCCCAGCGCCACGCTGCCTCAGGGTCTCGCCCTCCTCGACGCCCCGGACATCGACTCGGTCGACGTGGCGAACCGCGCGCTCGCGGGCGAGCTGCTCGCGGCGGCGGACCTCTGGCTGTTCGTCACCACCGCCGCCCGTTACGCCGACGCGGTGCCGTGGGAGCTGCTGCGCGGTGCGGCCCGTCGGCGCGCCCGAGCGGCCCTGGTCGTCGACCGGGTGGACCGCGGCGCCGAGGCGGTGGTGGACGACCTGCGCCGGATGATGGGGCGCGAGGGGCTGGCCGACTCCCCGCTGTTCGTGGTGCCGGAGACGGTGCTGGTCGACGGGCTGCTGCCCGAGCCGGCGGTCGCTGCGGTCTCCCGCTGGCTGACGGACCTCGGTGCGGACGCGGCCGCGCGGGCCGACGTCGCGCTCGCGACGCGCGACGGGGTGGTGGACGACCTGGTGGGCCGCGCACGGGAGCTCGCGGCGGCCGCGGACGCCCAGCGTGAGGCGGACGCCCGGCTGCGGGAGCGGGTGCGCAGCGCCTATGCCGATGCGGCGGCGCACGTGCGGGCCGTGACGTCCGACGGTGCACTGCTGCGCGGAGAGGTGCTGGCGCGGTGGCAGGACTTCGTCGGGACGGGTGACCTGTTCCGGTCGGTCGAGCAGGGCGTCGGGCGGCTGCGTGACTCGCTGACCGGGTTCTTCCGCGGCCGTCCGGCGGCGGCGCCCGGGGTGGAGACGGCACTCGCGCACGGTCTGCAGGCCGTGCTGCTCGATGCCGCCGACGAGGCGGCGGGCCGTGCCCACGCCGCCTGGCGTGCCGATCCCGCAGGGGCGGCGCTGCTGGGAGGGCTCGAGCTGTCGCGCGCCTCCCGCGGGCTGCGCGACGAGGTGGACCGCCAGGTACGCGGCTGGCAGTCCGACGTCCTGGGACTGGTGCGCGAGCAGGGGGCCGGTCGGCGCGGCACCGCGCGGTACCTGTCCTTCGGCGTCAACGCGCTCGGGGTGAGCCTGATGGTGCTCGCGTTCGCCTCGACCGGTGGTCTGACGGGGGTGGAGGTCGGCATCGCCGGCGGCACGGCGGTGCTGGCGCAGAAGCTGCTCGAGGCGGTGTTCGGCGACGACGCGGTGCGCCGGCTCACGGTCGAGGCTCGCGAGCGGCTGGACGTCCGGGTCGCCTCGCTGCTCGAGGGGGAGGCGACCCGGTTCACCGGACAGCTCGACGCCCTCGGAGCGATGCAGGCGGACGGCGGCCCCCTGCGCGAGGTGGTCGACGACGTGGTCGCGGCCGCCCGCGCGGAGCGGGAGCACAGATCGCCCGTGCAGCCCGGTCACGCCGGTGACAGCCGTCCGCTGCGCGGTGCCGGGACGGTGGTGGAGGAGGCTGCCCCGCGGCCCCGACGAGGCTTCTGGCGTCGCCTGCTCGGCCGGGACGCGCCCGCATGAGCCTGACCGTGCAGGATCGCCTCCAGTCGCTGGACGCCGCGCTGGATGCCGGTGCCGGTCGGCTGCCGGACACGCTGGTCGGCCGGTGCCGTGAGGTCGTGGCGAGGGCGCGCGAGCGCGGGGGACTGTCCGCCGAGCACACCGTCGTGGCGTTGGCGGGGGCGACGGGCTCCGGCAAGTCGTCCCTGTTCAACGCTCTGGCCGGCGCGGACCTCGCCGCGGTGGGGGTGCAGCGACCGACGACCGCGGAGGCGATGGCCGCCGTGCGGGGAGACGGCGCGCAGGCGCTGCTCGACTGGCTCGGGGTGCAGCGGCGGTACCGGCTGGCGGCGGACCCGGGGTCGCAGGGCGGGCTGGTGCTGCTCGACCTGCCCGACCACGACTCGGTGGTCACCGAGCACCGGCTGCGTGCCGACCGGTTGGTGCAGCGCGCCGACCTGCTGGTGTGGGTGGTCGACCCGCAGAAGTACGCCGACGCCGCGCTGCACGAGGGCTACCTGCGACCGCTCGCCGGGCATGCCGCCGTCGTGGTGCTGGTGCTGAACCAGGCCGACCGGTTGCCCGCCGACCAGGTGCACGCCGTGCAGGCGGACCTGCACCGGCTCGCCGTGGAGGACGGGCTGGACAAGGCCCGGATCGTGGCCGTCTCGGCGCGGACGGGCGCCGGCATCGAGCAGCTGCGGCGGCTGCTGGACGAGGCGGCGGCACGTCGCCGTGCGGCGAACGACCGCTCGACCGCGGACCTGCGCTCGGCCGCCGCCCACGTCCTGGCCGCGTGCGGACCGCCGGCCGGGCCGTCGCGTCCGGCGGCGACCGACCGGCTGGTCGACGCGCTGGCGACCGCGGCCGGCGTGCCCGTGGTGACCGAGGCGGTGCGTCGGTCGGCCGTCCGCCGCACGGGCGCCCGCACCGGCTGGCCGCCCGTGCGCTGGGTCGCACGCCTGCGGCCCGACCCGCTGCGCCGGCTGCGCCTGGCCACGGCCTCCACGGCGGACGACCTGACCACGACGTCCCTGCCCCCGGCGAGCCCCGCGGCCCGCTCGGCTGCTGCCACCGCCGTCCGTGACTACACCGACGCCGCGCTCGCGGGCCTCCCGGACGCCTGGGTGCTCGCCGGCCGGGACCAGCTGCGCACCGCCGACCTCCCCGACGAGCTGGACCGCGCGGTCGCGGCCACGCCGCTGCTGCCCGAGCGCGTACCGGTCTGGACCCGTGCCCTCGGTGCGGTCCAGTGGCTGCTGCTCGCTGCGGCGCTGGCCGGTCTGCTCTGGCTCGGCGTGCTCGCCGGCATGGGGTACCTCCGGCTCCCGGAGCCGCGCACGCCGCAGTGGGGACCGTTCCCGGTGCCCACCGCGCTGCTGCTAGGCGGCGTCCTCTGCGGGCTGCTGGTCGCCGGCCTCGGTTCGGTGCTCGCGCGGATCTCCGCCCGTCGGCGGGCCCGCGCGGCGGGGCGTCGGCTGCGGGAGGCCGTCGGGGGCGTCGCGGCACGGTTGGTGATGGCACCCCTCGCGGCTGCCCTCGACGACCTGCGCACGTGCCGTCAGCTGGCGGCCCGGGCGGCGGGCTGACACCGCTCAGCGACCCCGGGAGCGGTTCCGATCGACCGCGGTAGGGCCGGCGCGCCCGCGAACGTGGCGGCGCCGCGACGGGCGGCAGGGCAGGATGCGTCCGACGAAGGAGATGCCGCATGGCCAGGCTCGAGGTGCCCGTGCAGCTGCGCTGGGCCGACATGGACGCGTACGCGCACGTCAACAACGTGGCGATGCTGCGGCTCCTCGAGGAGGCACGCATCCAGGCGTTCTGGCGGCATCCCGTGTCCGACCAGGCGGCCGACGCCGCGCCGGCCGTGCAGTGGCCGACGGCGGTGCTCGACGCAGGGCCTGGCGCCGACGTGTCGACGCTCGTGGCGAGGCAGGAGATCGAGTACCTGCACCCGCTGCCGTACCGCCGTCGTCCGGTGATCGTCGAGATGTGGCTCGGCTACCTGGGCGGGGCCAGCATCGACGTCTGCTACGAGGTGCGCGACGACGCCGCGGAGCCGACGGTGTACGCGCGTGCGGTGGCGACGCTCGTGCTGGTGGACACCTCGACGGGCAGCCCGCGGCGCATCAGCGAGGCCGAGCGGATCGCGTGGCAGCCCTACGTGGAGGGCCCGATCAGCTTCCGCCGGCGCCGCTGACCCCTGCGCCGACCTCTGCGCTGACCCCTGCGCTGAGGCCAGGCAGCCCGGCGCTCGCGGGTCTCGGCCGGCGTCCCCGGTCCGCGCCGCGCAGAGTCACGGCGACGTCTCGAGCAGCGCCAGGGTGGCCCTCTCGGCAGCCGCCTGCGTCCGGACGGGCCCGATGTGCTCGCCGCGCTCCCACAGGTCGATCACCCGCGGGTCGACGTAGGACGCCCGGCAGACGGCGGGGGTGTTGCCCAGCTCCGCGGCGACGTCGCGCACGGCCTGGGTGACGGCACGTCGACGGGCCCGGTCCGACGCGGGGGCCGGGCCTGCTTCCGCGAGGGCGCGCGCCGCGAGCACCGTCGCGTGCCAGGTCCGGAAGTCCTTCGGCGTCGCCTCGCCGCCGAGCCGCTCCCGCACGTAGGCCGCCACGTCGGAGCTCGTCACGTCGTGCCAGCCGGCCTCGTCCCGCCAGGCGAGCAGCTCCGGGTTGTCGTCGTGCCGCCGCACCAGCGTGCGCACGCCCGCCGCCACCTCGGCGTCGTCCACCAGCGTGTCCCGCACCTGGCCGGACTTGGCGGGGAAGGTGAGGTGCACCGTGTCGTCCGCATGCACCCGCACGTGCTCGCGTCGCAGCGTCGCGAGCCCGAACGAGCCGTTGGTGACCGCGTAGCCCTCCCCGCCGACGCGCAGGTACGCCAGGTCGAGCAGCAGGAACGCCAGCGCGAGGGCCTTCTGCCTCGGCATCCCGTCGAGCCGCACGTCGGCACGGACGGCCCGGCGCGCGGCAGGCAGGCGGCGGGCCACCTCGAGCACGTGGTCGTGCTTGAGCCGGTCGCGCCGGCGGCGCCACTGCGGGTGGTACAGGTACTGGCGACGCCCCGCGGCGTCCACCCCCGTCGCCTGCACGTGACCGTTGGGCCACGGGCAGATCCACACGTCGTGCCACGCGGGCGGGATGGCGAGGGCGGCGATCGCGGCCCGTACCTCGGGGTCGTCGATGCGGCGCCCGGCCTCGTCGAGGTAGACGAAACCGCGGCCGGCCCGGCGCCGTGTCCAGCCCGGGGCGTCCAGGCGGGAGCGGCGCAGACGAACCATGGCAGGCAGTGTCACCTGGCGGCTGCCACCTCGCCCGCCGAGGCCGCCCCGCCCACCGAGGCAGCCCCGTTCGTCGTGGCCGCCCGGCTCGTCGAACGGGGCTCAGCCCAGCGGCACCCGCACCATGCCCTCCTGGGCGATGGACGCCACCAGCGCCCCGTCCTGGTCGAACACCCGCGCTGCACCGAGCCCCCGCCCGCCCTGACCGCTGGGGGAGGACTGCACGTACAGCAGCCACTCATCGACGTGCACGTCGCGGTGCCACCACATCGCGTGGTCCAGCGAGGCGATGGACAGCTGCGGCGTGGCCCAGGACAGCCCCGCGTGGCGGAGCACCGGCTCGAGCATCACCTGGTCGCACGCGTACGCCAGCAGCGCCCGGTGCAGCAGCTGGTCGTCCGGCACCGCCGCCCGGGCCTTGACCCACGCCAGCTGCCGACCGGTGCGCTCCCGGTCCGGGCGCAGGTAGATCGAGCCGTTGACGTGCCGCACGTCGAACGCACCGTCGGCCCAGAACCGCGCGAACGGGTGGTCGATCCGCGCCAGGTGGTCCAGTGCCGTCGGCACCTCCTCCGGACCGGGCACCCCGTGCGGCATCCGCTCGGCGTAGTCGATGCCGGGCTGCTCCTGCTGGAAGGACGCCGTCATGGACAGGATCGGCGCACCGTGCTGGGCCGCATGCGTGCGGCGGGCGCTGAAGGACCGGCCGTCACGCAGGCGCTCGACCCCGAACTCGATGGGGACGTCGATCTCGCCTGCCCGCAGGAAGTACCCGTGGAGCGAGTGCGGCAGCCGCGGGCCCGCGTCGGGGTCGTCGACGAGGGTCCGGCCGGCGGCGAGGAGGGCCTGGGCCAGCACCTGGCCGCCGAAGACGCGTCCGTTGGGGTGCGCCAGGCTCGTCCCGACGAACGTGTCCGGTGCGTCGCCGGCGTCGAGGTCGAGCGTGCGGAGCACCGTGCCGAGGGCTGCGGCACCGGCCTCGTCGCTCGCCTCCACCTGGGCGGTGTCGACCGGCGATCCCGTGGGCGACGGCGCGGTCGGTCCGACCGGCTCGGGATCCACCGTGCGCGACCGGTCCGTCATCGTGCCTCCTCGAAGGTGTTGAGCAGCGAGTGGGCGGCCCGCTCCAGGTAGTCCCACAGCTCGCCCTTGTGCAGCGGTGCCAGGTCCAGGGTGTCGAGCGCCGCCCGCATGTGCCCCAGCCAGCGGTCGCGAGCCTCCGGGTCCACCCGGAACTCGGCGTGCCGCAGCCGCAGCCGCGGGTGGCCCCGCGTCTCGGAGTACGTCGTCGGACCGCCCCAGTACTGCTCCAGGAACATCGTCAGGCGCTGCGCGGCGGGCCCCAGGTCGTCCTCGGGGTACATCGGCCGGAGCACCGGGTCGGCGGCCACCCCGGCGTAGAAGGCGTCGACCAGCCGCACGAACGTCTGGTGGCCGCCGACGGCGGTGTAGAAGGAGTCGGACCGCACCGCGCCATCCTCACACGACCCGTCACGACCCATGACGACAGGGACCGCTCGCACGTGCGGCGATACGCTGGTCCGACGCCGGCCCTCGCCGTGACGGATGCGGCGGAGCGACTGAGGGAGACCGATGAGCAAGGCGGAGCAGATCCTGGCGGCACTCGGTGGCAGCGCCAACGTGGTGGACCTGGAGCCGTGCATCACCCGGCTGCGCGTCGAGGTCACGGACACCCAGCAGGTGGACGAGGCCGGTCTGCGGGCCAGCGGGGCGTTCGGCGTCGTGCGGTCCGGCAAGGTGGTCCAGGTGATCGTCGGCCCCGAGGCGGACTCGCTCGCCGCGGAGCTGGACAGCCTGCGCTGACGGGGCCCGCCCGCTCAGCGCGTCGGGCCCTCCGGCGGCTGCTGGGCGGCGTCTGACGTCGACCCGGTCGGCTGCGGTTCGACGACCTCGTCCACCGGGGTGCGGTGCGGGTCCCGGGCCGTGGCGTCGGCGTCCGCCCCGGCGGGTGACGGCTGCTGGTCGGCCGCGGCGGAGGGGCTGCCCGCGTCGCCTGCCGGGTCCGTGGCTCCGGGCCCGGTGGCCGCGCTCCGCGCCGCGAGCCGTGCGGCCATCGCGTCGCGCTGACCACCGAGCGGCACGTCGTTGCGCTGCAGCACGTCGCGTGCCGCGCGTCGCAGCCGCCGGGCGACCTCCCACTGGCGGGCGGGCGCGGTGCGCACCGTCAGCTGCAGGGTGACCGCGTCGGCGCTGAGCCGCTCGATCCCGCGCACGGAGGGCTCGCCCTCCACCCAGTCCCGAACGTGGGGATCGGCGACCACCTGTGCGGCGGCCTGCTGCAGCAGCGACCGGACCTGGTCCAGGTCCTGGAAGTAGTCGACGTCGATCTCCACCGTGGCGGTGGCCCAGCCCTGCGTCTTGTTGCCCACGCGGACCATCGAGCCGTTCGGGACGTACCAGAGCGTGCCCTCGGCATCGCGCAGCCGCGTCACGCGCAGCCCGACCGCCTCGACGGTCCCGGTCGCCGGGCCGACGTCGACCACGTCGCCCACGCCGTACTGGTCCTCGACCAGCATGAACAGCCCCGTCAGCGTGTCCTTCACCAGGCTCTGCGCACCGAAGCCGACCGCCACGCCGACGATCCCCGCCGAGGCGATGAAGGGTGCCAGGTTCACGCCGAGCGCGTCCAGCACCAGGAACACCGCCATGGCGCCGACGACGAGCCCGGCCGTGGAGCGCAGCACCGAGCCGATCGTGCGCGCGCGCTGCGCGCGCCGGGCTCCCGCGACCGGGTTGGTGCCGAGCAGCGCGGCCGCCCGTTCCGACTCGCCGAGCGACCGCAGCGTGGGGATGCCCTTGGCGATGTGGTCGGTCAGCGTGTTGATCAGCACGCGCAGCACCACGAGCACCACGCCGGAGATCACCAGGATCAGCAGGATCCGCAGCGGGACGCCGGTGAACCAGTGCCACCAGCTGCGTGCCGAGGTCGGGTTGGTCGGCAGCAGCGCGGGCTCGGTGCTCTGGCTCGGGTGCGGTGCCGGCGTGGCGGCCGCGAGCCAGGGGACGGTCGCCAAGCGCTCGACGAGCGGCCTCATGCGAGCAGCCCCGTCCGGTCCGCGACGAACTGCAGCTCTTCGGTGGTCAGTCCGATGCTGCGCGACAGCGACCTGCCGCCGTGCCCCACGCCCGTCTCGCGGCGGACCAGCACCGGCGCCTCGTCGGGCGCGGCGCTGGTCGCAGCCTGCAGGGCGGCGGCGAGCTTGCGGGCGTGCAACGGGTCCACGCGGCTGTCTCCTTCGAAGACGGTGAAGAGGGTGGCCGGGTAACGGGTACCGGGGACCACGCGGTGGTAGGGGGAGTACCCGAGCAGCCAGTCGAGCTCCTCCGGCACCTCCGCGTCCCCGTACTCCTCGGTCCATGTGCGGCCGAGCCCGAACAGCTGGTACCGCACCATGTCGAGCAGCGGCGCCGAGCAGACGGCCGCGGCGAACAGGTCGGGCCGTTGGGTGACCGCGGCGCCGACGAGCAGGCCGCCGTTGGAGCCGCCCCAGCACGCCAGCTGTGCGGCCGTCGTCCACCCCGTCGCGACCAGGTGCTCCGCCACGGCGTGGAAGTCGTCGAACACGTTCTGCTTGTGCTGCCGCATGCCGGCGCGGTGCCAGTCCTCGCCCTCCTCACCGCCGCCGCGCAGGTTGGCCACGACGTAGGTGCCGCCGGCCTCGACCCACGCCAGGGTGGTGGCCGAGTACGCCGGGTCGAGGCTGACCTGGAAGCCGCCGTACCCGTACAGGACGGTCGGCGCGGGTGTGCGGGGCCGGCCCGCCTCGTCGACCGCGTCGGCGCGGGTCACGACGAAGGCGCGCACCACCGTGCCGTCCCGGCTGGGCACCTCGAGGCGTCCGACGTGCACCGCCGGCAGGTCCGGGGGAGTGCCCGGCGGGGCGGCCCACAGGCTCGTGGCACCGGTGCGGCCGTCGTACACCTGCACGCTCGGCACCGTGGTGTGGTCCGTGTAGGAGAACCAGACCTCGGGGCCGCCGTCGCGCCGGGCGACGAGCCCGGACACCGACCCGAGCCCCGGCAGCGGGACCTCGCCGAGCCGGGCGCCCGTCACCGGGTCGTGCCGGCTGACCTCGGAGACGGCGTGGCGCCGCCAGGACGCGAGCAGGGCGGTCGGCACGGTCTGGTCACCGCCTCCGTCGAGCAGCGCGACGTCCTCGAGCACCGCCTCGTCGTCCTGCGCGAGGAGCGTCCGCCACGTGCCGACGCCGGGGTCCTCCGGTCGTGTCACGGCGAGGCGGCCGCGAGGGGCGTCCAGGTCCGTCAGCACGTAGAGCAGACCGTCCCGGCCCACCCGGGCGCCGACCTGTGCGTCGTGCCCGACGGCCACCTCCCGCAGCTCCGGCACCGGGCCGGCCGAGAGGTCGCCGATCCAGACGTCGGTGCGCGGAGCCGTGCCCGCCGACGCGGAGACCAGCAGCCACCGTCCGTCGCGGGACACCGACACGCCGTAGTAGTTGGTCGGCTCCAGGCCGGCCCCGAACACCTCGACGTCCTGGTCGGCGTCCGTGCCGACGCGGTGCAGCCACACCCTCCGGTGGAACGCCCGCTCGTCCGCCGGCACCAGCTCGGGCGCCAGCCGGCGGACGTAGTAGAACGCCGAGTCGCCGTCCGGGTCGGGGACCCAGGCGACCGGCGAGTACCGCGCCCGGTCGACCGGGCCGTCCACCAGCTCGCCGCTCTGCACGTCCAGGACGAACAGGACGCTCTCCTCCGTGCCGCCGGACGAGATCTGGTACGCGAGGAGCCGTCCGTCCGTCGACGGCTGCCAGGCGTCCAGCGTCGTCGTGCCCTCGGGGTCCAGCGCCATCGGGTCCACCAGGACGCGCTCGCGGGCGCCGCCGTCCGGCGCCGGCTCCGCCACGACCACCACGGCGTGCTCCGCCCCCGGCTCCCGGCGGGTCTGGAACCGCAGGTCGCCCCTCCAGACCGGGGTGCCGACGTGGCCAGCCCCCAGCAGGGACCGCATCCGCTGGTCCAGCGTGCCGGCGGCGAAGGCCGTGCCGGCCGCCCGCTCCACCAGCTCGGCGCGGTAGGCGGCGTACACCGCGTCCTGCGCGGCCGACCACTCCCGGGTCGACGCGTCGTTCGGGTCCTCCAGCCAGCGGTACGGGTCCGCCACGGGCCGCCCGTGCAGCACGTCGACGACGTCGTCCACGCGGGCGGGCGGGTAGCGCAGGCGGAGCGAGGAGGCCATGACCCGACAGGCTACGCAGGCCACGGCGGCCGCCGCGTGTGGCCGGGTCGCGCCGCACCGGCTCTGGCAGGATCGGTGCCGTGCCAGACGAGACCGACCGCCCAGCCGAGCCGCTGCTGCGCCTCGCGGCGGCCTACGGGGTGGTCCCCGACTACCGCGGGCACGACGGGCTGCACCACTGGGCCTCCGAGGCGACCCTCCGCGGTGTGCTCGCGGCCCTGGGTGTCGACGCGTCCTCGCCGGAGCGGGTGGCGCTCGCCGTCGCGCACGTCGAGGACATGCCGTGGCGCCGCGTGGTGCCGCCCGTCGTGGTCACCCGCAGCGGGCGCCAGGCGCACGTGCCCGTGCACGTGACGGACGGCGACCCGGTCCGCGTCTGGCTCGCGCTGGACGAGGAGACCGGCGGGGGCCGGCTCGAGCTGACGCAGATCGACGTCTACGTCGAGCCGCGGGTGGTGGACGGTCGGCGCGTCGGACGGGCGACGTTCACCCTGCCCGCCGACCTCCCGCTGGGCTGGCACGAGCTGCACGCCGAGGGACCGAGCGCGGGTGCGCACTGCGCCGTGGTGGTCACCCCGGACCGCCTGGAGCTGCCCGCCGCACTGGCCGGTCGGCACACCTGGGGCTACATGGCGCAGCTGTACTCCGTGCGCTCGCGGGCGTCGTGGGGCATCGGCGACCTCGGCGACCTGGCGGAGATCGGCTGGCTCGGAGCGAAGCGGTGCGGTGCCGACTTCGTCCTGGTCAACCCGCTGCACGCCGCCGAGCCGGCCGGGCACATGACGCCGAGCCCGTACCTGCCGACCTCCCGGCGCTTCATCAACCCGGTGTACATCCGCGTCGAGGACGTGCGGGAGACGGCCTACCTGTCGGCCGCCGACCGCGCGCTGGTCGAGTGGGCCGCCGAGCCGGTGCTGGCGCTCGACGCCGATCCGGGTCCGATCGACCGGGACGCGGCCTGGACCGCGAAGAAGGCGGCGCTCGAGGTGGTGTTCGCCGCGCCGCGGTCCGCCGCCCGGCAGCAGGCGTTCGACGACTTCGTCGCGGAGCAGGGCGCAGGCCTCGAGACGTTCGCGCTGTGGTGCGCGCTGTGCGAGCGGTACGCCGACCAGCCGCGGTGGCCGGCCGAGGCGCTCGACCCGTCGTCCGAGCTGGTGAAGGCCGCGAGGACCGAGCTCGCCGAGCGGATCGTCTTCCACGAGTGGCTGCAGTGGGTGGCTGACACCCAGCTCGCGGAGGCGCACCGCGCCGCCCGGTCCGGTGGCATGGCGATCGGCGTCATGCACGACCTCGCGGTCGGCGTGCACCCGGAGGGTGCCGACGTCTGGGCGCTGGGCGACGTGCTGTCGTCCGGCGCGACCGTCGGGGCACCCCCGGACATGTACAACCAGCAGGGGCAGGACTGGTCGCAGCCGCCGTGGCGGCCGGACGCCCTGGCTCGTGCGGCCTACCGGCCCTACCGCGACATGCTGCGCACCATCCTCCGGCACGCCGGGGCGCTGCGGATCGACCACGTGATCGGCCTGTTCCGGCTGTGGTGGGTGCCCACCGGCATGTCGGCCGCCGAGGGCGCGTACGTCCGCTACGACCACGAGGCGCTGGTCGGCATCCTGGCGCTCGAGGCGCACCGCGCCGGCGCGCTCGTGATCGGTGAGGACCTCGGCACGGTGGAGCCGTGGGTCCGCGACTACCTGTCCGAGCGCGGGATCCTCGGCACCTCGGTCCTGTGGTTCGAGCAGGACATGCACGGCAACCCGGTGCCCCCGGAGCACTACCGTCGGCTGGCGCTGGCCACGGTGACCACCCACGACCTGCCGCCCACCGCCGGCTACCTCGCGGGCGAGCACGTGACGCTGCGCAACCGGCTGGGCCTGCTGACGGCGCCGGTGGAGCAGGTCCGCGCCGAGGCCGAGGCGGAGCGCAACCGGATGCTGACCGCCCTCCGGCAGCGCGGCATGCTCGGCGACGACCCGTCCGAGCGGGAGATCGTCGAGGCCCTGCACCGCTGGGTGCTGGCCACTCCGGCGGCGCTGATCGGGGTGTCCCTGGCGGACGCGGTCGGGGAGCGGCGGGCGCAGAACCAGCCGGGCACCGACACGGAGTACCCGAACTGGAAGATCCCGCTGACGGACAGCTCCGGGGCCGTCGTGCTGGTCGACGACCTGTTCGACAACCAGCGGCTGCTCTCGCTCGCGGCCGTGATGAACGGCCGCTGATCGGCCACTGATCGGCCGCTGGGCCGGTCGCTGGGCCGGCCACGGACGAGCTCGGCCCGTGGCCGGCCCACCGCGACGGCGGGACGGCCACGGGCGCTGGGCGTCAGCTGCGGCGGTCCGCCTCCTGCGCCGCCAGGGCGCGGCGCACGCCGTCGCGGTTCTCCGACACGATCCGGCGGAGCGCCGGGGCGGCGTCCGGGTGGGCGCCGAGCCACGCGTCGGTGCGGGCCAGCAGGTCGACGTCCGCGTGGCCGACGAGCTCCACCGGGTAGAGGCCGAACACGATCGTCTGCGCGATCTCGTTGGTCCGCGTGCGCCACACCTCCTCGATCGCCTCGAAGTAGCGGTCGACGAAGGGCACCAGCAGGTCCACGTCGTGCACCCGGCCGAAGCCGGCGATGGTGGCGGCCTGCACCGCGTTCGGCAGGTCGTCCCGGTCCACCACCGAGGTCCAGGCGGACTCCTTCGCCTCGGCGGTCGGCACGGCTGCACGGGCCGCGGCGGCGGCACGCTGACCGGTGGCCGTCGGGTCGGCGGCGAGCTGGGCCGCGATGTCAGGCTCCCCGGCGCGGCCACCGGTGACGAGCGAGCTGAGCAGCTCCCAGCGCAGGTCGGTGTCCACCGACAGGCCCGGCAGGTGCAGCCGGCCGTCGAGCAGATCCGTCACCAGGCTCAGCTGGGCCTCGGTGACGGCGCGGGCCGCGAACGCCTTGACCAGCTGGAGCTGCAGGTCCGAGCCGGCGGCGGCGGCCCGGGCCAGCTCGAGCAGCCGGTCGGCCGCGGCGGCGGCCGTCGCACCACGGTGCTCCGGGGCGACGTAGAGGTCGAGGGCCGTGGTCAGCTGGCGCAGCAGGACGAGCACCACCGACGAGTCCGTCTCGTGCGCGAGGTTGCCCAGCACCAGGTCGATGTAGCCGCGGGCCGGGGTCTCGCCGTCCCGGGTGGCGTCCCACGCGGCCGCCCAGACCAGCGTGCGGGGCAGCGACGCGTCGAACGCGGCCAGGTGCTCCGTGGCGAAGGCGAGCGACACCGGGTCGAGGCGCGTCTTGGCGTAGGCGAGGTCGTCGTCGTTGACCAGCAGCAGGTCAGGACGGTGCTTCCCGACCAGCTCCGGGACCGGGGTGCTCGGCCCGTCGACGTCGAGCTCGATGCGCGTGGTGCGCACCAGCCGGCCCGACGCGTCGAGGTCGTAGCCGCCGACGGCCAGGCGGTGCGGACGCTGCACGGGGTGCGTGCCCGGAACCTCCTGCAGCACGGCCGCGGCCGTGATCACACCGTCGTCGTCCACCTCGATCGCCGGCCGAACCAGCGTGACCCCGGCCTGCTCCAGCCACAGCCGCGACCAGGCGCTCAGGTCCCGGCCGCTCGTGACCTCCAGCTCGCTCAGCAGGTCGCGCAGCCGGGTGTTGCCGTAGGCGTGCTTCGCGAAGTAGGCCCGCACACCGGCGTCGAACTCCTCCTCGCCCACCCAGGCCACCAGCTGGCGCAGCACGCTCGCGCCCTTGGCGTACGTGATGCCGTCGAAGTTCACCTCGACGTCCTCGAGGTCACGGATGTCCGCGGCGATCGGGTGCGTGGACGGCAGCTGGTCCTGCCGGTACGCCCAGCTCTTCTCCAACGAGGAGAAGGTGGTCCAGGCGCTGGTCCACGGCGTGACGGTGGCGGTCGCGCGGGTCGACTGGAACTCGGCGAACGACTCGTTCAGCCACAGGTCGTCCCACCACTGCATCGTGACCAGGTCGCCGAACCACATGTGGGCCAGCTCGTGCAGGATCGTCACGGCGCGGCGCTCGACGGTCGCGTCCGGCACCTTGGAGCGGAACACGTAGGTCTCGACGAAGGTGACGCAGCCGGCGTTCTCCATCGCGCCGGCGTTGAACTCCGGGACGAACAGCTGGTCGTACTTGGCGAACGGGTACGGCGTGCCGAACGTCTTCTCGTAGAACGCGAAGCCGGCGCGCGTGATGTCGACGATGTTGTCGATGTCCAGGTGCTCGGCCAGCGAGGCGCGGCAGTAGACCCCGAGCGGGATGGTGCGCCCGTCGATGCTGGTCAGCTCCCGGTGCTCACCGTGGTACGGGCCGGCCACGATCGCCGTGATGTACGACGAGATGCGCGGTGTCGTCTCGAACTGCCACACCGCGATGCCGTGGTCGGTGCCGCCGTTGCGGTTCACGCCGCCCTCGATGCGGACCGGCTGGCCGACCGCGGGCCCGTTGGAGACGACAGTCCAGTGCGCCGGCGCCGTGACGGTGAACGTGAACGTCGCCTTGAGGTCCGGCTGCTCGAACACCGCGAACACCCGCCGGCTGTCGGCCACCTCGAACTGGCTGTACAGGTAGACCTCGTCGTCCACCGGGTCGACGAACCGGTGCAGGCCCTCACCGGTGTTCATGTACGCGCAGTCCGCCACGACCACCAGCTCGTTCTCGGCCGCCAGCCCGTCCAGCCGGATCCGCGAGTCCGCCACCACGTCGGCGGGATCGAGGCCCCGGCCGTTGAGCACCACCTCGCGCACCGTCGGCGCGATCAGGTCGATGAAGGTCGACGCACCCTCGGTGGCCGTGAACCGCACCGTGCTGCGGGACAGGAACGTGCTCGGGCCCGTGGTCAGGTCGAGAGCCACCTCGTAGCTGGCGGTCTGGACGAGGGAGGCGCGCTGGCGCGCCTCGTCACGGGTCAGGTTCTGTCCGGGCACGTGCGACTCCTGCGGGATGTGCCGACCGATCGGGCCGGCGCGGAGGCCGCGGGTGGCGGCCGCGGACGATCATGGCACGCGACCCGTGCACACGGCCTGCGGGCGGTGCCGAGGTGCGCCGGGCCCCTGCGGGCAGGCAGACTCGAGCCGAGTCAGGCCAATTGCGACAGATCGGAGCCCGTGTGCCCGCTCGTGCCGAGACGACGCCCGTCGGTGCCCGGACCAGGACCGTCCGTACCCGGACCAGGTGCGTGCCGTGAGCGCCGGGCGTCCGGACCAGAATCGGCTGATCCGCATCCTCGTGGCCGTGGACGCGGTGCTGGTCGGTGCCTTGGTCATCGCACTGGTGGTCACGGGGCTCAACCGGGGGGACCGGACCGGCACCGCTGCCACCACCGGCAGCTCGGTGGGCGGTTCGGCCTCGGCTGCCCCCAGCGGTTCGGCGTCCTCGGGCCCGGCGCACTTCCGGCTGCCGAGCGGCAACATCGCCTGCACGCTGACCGCCGACTCGGTGACGTGCACCATCGCCAACGCGACCTTCACCGTGCCGCCGGTCGCCGGGTGCACCGGCACCGTCGGGCACACGGTGGTGCTCGACGCCCACGGTGTCGCCACCCCCTGCGAGACCGGGCCCGCTCCGGGACCCGCGGGCGAGGACGTCCCGACGCTGCCCTACGGGAGCTCGAGCACGCTCGGGGGACGGACGTGCACCAGCGCGACGGACGGGGTCACGTGCACCGACGCGCGGGGCGTCGGCTTCCGGCTGGCACGCGAGTCCCTCACGCTCCTCCCGCAGGGCACGGCACCGTCCGCGACCGCCGCACCGTCCGCGACCACCGCGTCCAACGTCACCAGCGGCGGCCCGGCGGCCGGTCCGGTGGGCGGCAAGGGGAAGGGCAAGGGCAAGGGCTGATCCGCGGACCGGCCCCGCCCGTCACCAGATCCCGTCCCCAGCTCCCGTCACCAGATGCTGACGCGCTCCTCCGGCGGCAGGTACAGGCCGTCGCCCGGCTGGACGTCGAACGCCTCGTAGAACGCGTCGAGGTTGCGGAGGACGCCGTTGCAGCGGAACTGCTCGGGGCTGTGCGGGTCGACGGCCAGGCGCCGGATCACCTCGGCGTCGCGGCCCTTGGACCGCCACGCCTGCGCCCAGCCGATCAGCACCCGCTGCACGCCGGTGAGCCCGTCGATGACCGGCGCCTCCTCCAGCGGTCGACCGAGCGCGATCCGGTACGCCTTCAGCGCGATCGCCATGCCGCCGAGGTCGCCGATGTTCTCGCCGATCGTCAGGGCGCCGTTGACGTGGTGGCTGCCGTCCAGCTGGGCGGGGGAGTACCCGTCGTACTGGTCGACCAGGGCCTTGGTGCGGGCCTCGAACTCGGCGCGGTCCTCGGCGGTCCACCAGTCGGCGAGCCGGCCGGTGCCGTCGTACTTGCTGCCCTGGTCGTCGAACCCGTGGCCGATCTCGTGGCCGATCACCGCGCCGATGCCGCCGTAGTTCACCGCGTCGTCCGCGTCCGCGTCGAAGAACGGCGGCTGCAGGATGGCGGCGGGGAAGACGATCTCGTTCATCCCGGGGTTGTAGTAGGCGTTGACCGTCTGCGGCGTCATGAACCACTCGTCGCGGTCGATCGGCTTGCCGATCTTGGCCAGCTCCCAGTCCTGCTCGAAGGCGGACGCCCGGCGGACGTTGCCGACCAGGTCGTCCGCGCGCACCACCAGGTCCGAGTAGTCCCGCCACCGCACCGGGTAGCCGATCTTCGGGGTGAACGCGTCGAGCTTGGCCAGCGCCTTCGCGCGGGTCTCCGCCCCCATCCACTCCAGGCCCGAGATGGACTCCCGGTACGCATCGACCAGGTGGCCCACCAGGGCGTCCATCCGCGCCTTGTGCTCCGGGGGGAAGTGCCGGGCGACGTACTGCTTGCCGACGGCCTCGCCCAGCACACCTTCGACGAAGGAGACGCCGCGCTTCCAGCGCTCGCGCTGCTCCTGGGCGCCGGTCAGCGTGCGGCCGTAGAAGTCGAAGTTCGCCTGGCTAAGCTCGTCGGTGAGGAAGGCGGCGCGGGCGCTGACTGCGTGGAACGCCATCCAGTCCTTCCAGTCCGCCAGCGGCTCCGTCTCCCACAGCCCGGCGAATCCGCGGGCGAAGTCCGGTTCCCGGATCACCAGGTCGTCCATCGAGCCCTCCGGCGCGCCGAGCGCACGCGCCCAGGCGTGCCAGTCGAACTCGGGAGCCTCGTCGGCGAGGTCGGCGAGCGTCGTCGCGTTGTAGGTCAGCTCCGCGTCACGGTCCTTGACGACGTCCCAGTGGTGCGCCGCGAGCGCCGTCTCGAGAGCGACCACCCGGCCGGCGCGCTCGTCCGAGTCCGCCTGGTCGGACGCCACGCCGCCGAGCAGCAGCATGCGGGCGACGTGCGGGCGGTACGCCTCGAGGAAGGTGGCGTACTGGGGGTCGCGGTAGTACGCCTCGTCCGGCAGGCCGAGCCCGGACTGCGTCAGGTGCACGACGTAGCGGTCGGGGTTCCTGGCGTCGTTGTCGACGAAGAACGCCACCGCGCCGCCCGCGCCGGTGCGCTGCAGGGCGCCGAGCGCGCCGGTCAGCTCCGCCTGCGTGCTCGCCTGCTCGATCAGCGCGAGGTCGGTGCGCAGCGGGGCCAGCCCGGCGGCCTCGATCGCCTCCGTGTCCATGAAGCTGGCGAAGGCGGCGCCGACCTTCGCGGCATCGTCGTCCTGCTGCTGCCCGGCGGCGACCTGCTCGCCGAGCTCGGTGATGATGTCGCGGACCTGCTCCTCGGAGCGGTCACGCAGCGCGCGCAGCACGCCGTCGGACGCGCGGTCGGCTGGGATGGTGTGGGAGGCGATCCAGCGTCCGTTCACGTGGGCGAACAGGTCGTCCGCGGGACGGGTGGCCGGGTCGAGGGCGGTGACGTCGATGCCGCTACGGGTCATGGGCGCCAGCCTACGGACCGGCACCGACGGGACGGCGGACGCGGCCCGTCGGGCGGCGCACGGGGCTGGCAGGATGACGCCATGCGCATCCACGTCGCCTCCGACCACGCCGGCTTCGAGCTGAAGAACGCGGTCGTCGAGCACCTGAGCGCGGCCGGCCACGAGGTCGTGGACCACGGCGCGCACACGTACGACCCGCAGGACGACTACCCGTCGTTCTGCTTCGAGGCCGGTGAGGCCGTCGTCGCCGACCCCGGTTCGCTCGGGGTGGTGATCGGCGGCTCGGGCAACGGTGAGCAGATCGCCGCCAACAAGGTGACGGGCGTCCGCGCGGCCCTGACCTGGAACGACGACACCGCCCGCCTGGCGCGGCAGCACAACGACGCCAACGTGGTCGCGATCGGTGCCCGTCAGCACTCCGTGGACGATGCCCTCGCGCTGGTCACGCTGTTCGTCGACGAGCCGTTCTCGCACGACCCGCGCCACCAGCGCCGCATCGACCAGCTCGCCCAGTACGAGCGCGACCGCGGCTGACCGCAGCTCAGAAGGTCCAGCTGCACAACGGCGCGACCGGCCACCCGAACGCCGCGGCGGCGGGCACGCCGGCACCGGGCGTGCGCTCCTCGACCAGCCCGGCGGCGACCAGGCCGGCCAGCGACCTGCCGCCGAGGTAGGCGGCGCCGAGCTCACGGACGTCGACCCGCAGCTGCGCGTCCTGGTCGGTGCGCTCGACGGCGAGCGCCCACGTGCCCTGCTCGTCGACGCTGTGCGACCGCAGCCGCCACCGGCCCGCGTTCGCTGGGACCAGGGCGTCGGTCACCTCCAGGACGGTGTCGAGCGGCGCCAGGTAGCGGCGTCCGGCCAGCGCCGTCGGCAGGTCGAGGAGCCGCACCCACAGGTTGTCCTCCAGCCGGGGGCGACCGGGGCGCTGGTCGACGAGCAGCGAGAGCAGAGGGTCGTCGAGGGCCAGCTTCGGCGTGCTGACGCTCGAGGTGAGGTCCAGGTCGAGGAGGAACGACCACAGCCGGTGCGTCGCCGGTGCGTCCAGCGCGACGGCGGCGAGCACGTCCACCGGGAACTCGGGCCCCGCCTCGGTCCACCGGGACGTCCGGCGCAGCAGCGCGAAGCCGCGCGGTTCCCCACCGGGGGCCCGCACGGTCGCCAGCTGCATCGGCTCGCCCCCGGCGCGCCACTGCGGCGGGTCGACCAGGATGCGCCGGCGCAGGGCGGGTGTGCTGCGCACCACCCAGCCGGGCCTCTCGGCACCTGCCGCGACGTGCAGCCGGTCGACGAGGTCCTCGTGCAGGTCGGCGTCCGCCGTCGCGAGCTCGACCGTCAGGGCCTCCGATCCTGGGACGGGACGCAACGCGGCCCTGCGGGGGAGGGTCAGCCGGACCGCATCCGCCGCGCAGCCGTAGCCGAACCGGCCGTAGATGCCCTGCTCGGCCGCGAACAGCGCCGACACGGGCTCGCGCCGGGCCAGGGACCTCTCGACGTGGGTGGCGATCATCGACGTGAGCAGTCCCCGCCTGCGCTCGTCGGGACGCACCCCGACCCACGTCAGGCCCGCGCAGGGCACCACGCCGCCCGGCACCGGCAGGGTGAACGGGTACGAGCCGTGCACGGCCGCGAGCCGGCTGCCCGGCCCCTCCACCGCCATCGCGCGGTCGAAGGGAACGGTGAACGGCACCTGGGCGTCGACCTCGGGGTCCGGGGGCCAGGCGAAGGCCAACCGGTCCACCGCCCGGAACTCCTCCTGGCGGTCCTCGCCGATCTCGATCGTCCTGTAGCCGTCGGGCAGCCTCGTCATGGTGCCCATGCTGCCGGGCGCCCCCGTGCCGCGGCACGGTCTTTGCCGGTCGACCGGCGGATCGTCGGGCCACCGTCGGTACGCCCGGTTAGCCTTCGCGCATGACGAGCAGCCCCGACCGACGCGCCGGCGACGACGTGCCGGGCGGGCCGGGCGCTCCCGTCTCCGGCCGACCCGCGCGCGGCCGGGCCGCATCCGGTGGCTCCGGCGGGCTGGAGCACAGCCTCGGTCGGTGGGCCCGACGGCCGCAGGCCGTCCCCGGGGTGGTCCTGGCGGCGCTCGCGGTGCTGCTGGCCCTCGGCATGTGGGACCGACCGGAGTGGGTGGCGCCCTCGGCATTCCTGCTCCTGCTGCTGGTCGCCGTGTTCGTGCTGCGCTGGCTCGCCCTCGTGGTGATCGCCGCTCTGGTCAGCGTGCTGGCGCTGACGCTGTGGGCGATGGGCTCGCAGACGATGACGCCGGGGACGATCGTGGTGCTCGCCGCGGCAGTGGGTGCGGTGCTGATCTTCGGCCGCAGCCGCGAGCGGCTCGGTCTGCAGGGGGCGCCGAGCGGCCTGATGCTGGTCGACCTGCGGGACCGGCTCGAGGCGAACGGCCACATCCCGCCGCTGCCGGCCGGCTGGCGGGTCGACGCCGTGGTGCGGTCGGCCCACCAGGACGCGTTCTCGGGGGACTTCGTCGTCGCGCGGGCGCCCGCCGACGACGTCCTCGAGGTGGTGCTGGTCGACGTCTCGGGCAAGGGTCAGGCCGTCGGGGTGCGGTCGCTGCAGCTGTCGGGCGCACTGGCCGGGCTGCTCGGCGCGATGGCACCGGCCGACTTCCTGCCGGCGGCGAACTCCTACCTCCTCGGGCAGGGCTGGGACGACGGGTTCGCCACCGCTGCCCACCTGGCGCTGGACCTGCGCACCGGGGCCTACCAGGTGGCCACCGCCGGCCACCTGCCCCCGGTGCAGCTGCACGCCGGGTCCGGGCGGGTCAGCGTGGTGGACACCGTCGGTGCACCGGTCCTCGGTGTGACGCCGGACTTCCGGTGCCAGGCCCGCACCGGCACCCTGCAGCCCGGTGACGCGCTGCTGCTGTACACCGACGGCCTGGTCGAGACCCGCGGCGGTGACCTGGACCAGGGCATCGACCGGCTGCTCGGCGTCCTGGAGCAGCTGGTGTCCACGGGGCGTGGCGGGGCCGACGCGGTGCTCGCGGCGGCGCGCCGCCAGGAGGACGACGACCGGGCGCTGGTGCTGGTGCAGCGGGCCTGAGCGATGGACGACGACTACCTGGAGCAGGTGCTCGACCTGGTCGCCGCCGTGCCGGCGGGCCGTGCGGTCACCTACGGCAGCGTGGCCGAGGTGCTGCGGGACCGGTTGGGCCGCGGCGGCCCCCGGCAGGTTGGTCAGTTGCTCGCGCACGCCGGCGGGGGAGTGCCGTGGTGGCGAGTCGTCAACGCCGCCGGGTCGCCGCCCGCCCGGCACGCCACCGAGGCGCTCGACCGGCTGCGCGCCGAGGGCACCCCGCTGGTCGCGGACGGTACGCGGGTCGCGCTGCGCCGCGCGCTGTGGTGGCCCGAGGACGAGGCGTTCGACGACGCGGCAGAGCCGCGCTGAGGGCAGCCGGATCGCCCCGAGGCGCGCTATGCGTCCCGGGAGTCGTCGACGGCGGCGCTCACCGTCGCCCCGAGAGCCTCGGCGACCCGCGGGAGGTCTCGTGGATCGGTCTGCAGCAGCATCGTCGTCACCGCGGTCTGCTGCCAGGCCCCGAGCTGGTCGCGCAGGTCGTCCGCGGTGCCCACCAGCGCGACGTCCCGCACCAGCTCGGTCGGCACCGCAGCGGCGGCACGGGCGCGGTCTCCGGCGAGGAAGTGCGCCGCGATCTCGTCGAGCGCCTCGGCGTACCCGAGCCGTGCCAGCGCGTCCCGGTGGTAGTTGGCGCCGCGGGCGCCCATGCCACCCGCGTACAGCGCGATGAAGGGCCGCACGGCGTCGGCCGCCTGCTCGACGTCCGGCCCCAGCACCGCCGGCACGGTCGCCGTCACCTCGAAGCGCTCGCGGGGGCCGGGGCCGACGGTGCGGCGCGCGAAGCCGTCGTCGAGCAGCTGGCGGAACTCGTCGTCCAGGCGCGGGGCGTAGAAGAGCGGCAGCCAGCCGTCGGCGATCTCCGCGGTGAGCGCGATGTTGCGGGGGCCCTCCGCCGCGAGGTGGATGGGCAGGTCGGCGCGCAGCGGGTGCACCGTCGAGCGCAGCGGCTTGCCGAGGCCCATGCCCTGGTCCGCCGGCAGGGGCAGGCGGTAGAACTCGCCGTCGAACGTGACCGGCGCCTCACGGGCGAGCACCTGGCGCACCACGGCGACGAACTCGCGGGTCCGGGCCAGCGGCTTGGGATAGGGCTGCCCGTACCAGCCCTCCACCACCTGGGGCCCGGACACGCCGAGCCCCAGCACGAACCGGCCGCCGGACAGGTGGTCGAGCGTGAGGGCAGCCATCGCCGTGGCGGTCGGGGTGCGGGCGGAGATCTGCGCGACTGCCGTGCCGAGCCGCACCCGGGTGGTCGCGGCACCCCACCAGGCGAGCGGCGTGAACGCGTCCGACCCGTAGGCCTCTGCCGTCCACACCGAGTCGAAGCCCAGCCGCTCGGCGGTCAGCACCGCCTGCTGCGCGCCCTGCGGAGGTCCCGCGGACCAGTAGCCGGTGTGGTAGCCCAGCCGCACGGGAACCTCCGATTCGACGTCGCCGCGCCGTCGCGGCTTCCGTGCCGGTCAGGCTACGGCCCGCACCGGCCCGCCCGGCCTTCGGCGCGGTGGTCCGTCAGATGTAGATCGCCGGGTCGTCGACCTCGGGGTCGAAGCTGTGCGCCACCTTGGGCAGCCGGACCTGCGCCGGCACGCCCACCGCGATCGCACCGGCCGGCACGTCGTGCACCACCACGGCGTTGGCGCCGATCTGGGCGCCGTCGCCGATCCACACCGGTCCGAGCACCTTGGCGCCCGCCCCGACCACCACGCCGTCACCCAGCGTGGGGTGCCGCTTGCCGTGCCGCATCGTCTTGCCGCCCAGCGTGGAGCCGTGGAACAGCACGACGTCGTCGCCCACCTCGGCCGTCTCGCCGACCACCACGCCCATGCCGTGGTCGATGAACAGCCGGCGTCCGATCCGGGCGCCGGGGTGGATCTCCACGCCGGTGGCTGCGCGGGCCGCCTGAGAGAGGAGACGAGCCGCGAGCCGGAGCCCGGGCTCCTGCCACATCCGGTGCGCGAGGCGGTAGACCCAGACTGCGTGCACGCCCGGGTAGCCGAGCGCCACCTCGAGTCGGCTGCGCGCCGCGGGGTCGTGGTGGTGGGCGGCCTCGAGGTCCTCCCGGAGGACCTCGAGCAGCGGTCGGTGGTGCGCGGCGGTGGACGGCCGCGCACCACCGACGACCCGTCCGCGCGCCGGTGCGCCGTGGCTGCCGAGCAGTGCGGTCATGGACAGGCTCCCGGTGGATCGGTCGGACGGATGGGGACGAGCAGCGAGCCGGCGACCCGGCTCAGTCGAGCAGGTCGGCGTACAGCACGGTGGACAGGTACCGCTCGCCGAAGCTGGGGATGATCGTGACGATCAGCTTCCCCTTGTTCTCCGGACGGTTGGCCACCTGGATCGCCGCGGCGATCGCGGCGCCGGAGGAGATGCCGACCAGCAGGCCCTCCTCCTTCGCCGCACGGCGGGCGTAGGCGATCGCCGTGTCGCCGTCGATGTCGATCACCTCGTCGTACACCGAGGTGTCGAGCACCTCGGGCACGAAGTTGGCGCCCAGGCCCTGGATCTTGTGCGGACCGGGCTCGCCACCGTTGAGGATCGGGGACTCCTTGGGCTCGACGCCGATGATCTGCACGCCGGGCTTGCGCTCCTTGAGCACCTGGCCGACGCCGGTGATGGTGCCGCCCGTCCCGATGCCCGCGACCAGGATGTCGACCTCGCCGTCCGTGTCCGCCCAGATCTCCTCGGCGGTGGTGCGGCGGTGGATGGCCGGGTTGGCCACGTTGGCGAACTGGCGCGCCAGCACCGCGCCGGGGCGCTCGGCGGCGATCTCGTTCGCCTTGTTCACCGCGCCCTTCATGCCCTCGGAGCCGGGCGTCAGGATCAGCTCGGCACCGTAGGCGCGCAGCAGGGCGCGCCGCTCCTTCGACATCGTCTCGGGCATGGTCAGCACCACGTGGTAACCACGTGCGGCGCCGACGAACGCGAGCGCGATGCCGGTGTTGCCGCTGGTCGCCTCGACGATCGTGCCGCCGGGCTGCAGCTCCCCGGACTCCTCGGCGGCGTCGACGATGGCCACGCCGATGCGGTCCTTCACCGAGCTCGCGGGGTTGTAGAACTCGAGCTTGCCGACGATCTGTGCGGGCGCGCCGTCCGTGATCTTGGTGATGCGGACCAGCGGGGTGTTGCCGATGAGCTGCGTGGCGTCGTCGTAGATGCGGGACATGGTTCCTCTTCGTCGGTCTGGTGGAAGCACGGGCCGGGCAGGACGTTCACCTCGAGCCAGCCCGGTGCACGCGGCGTCGGCCACGGCAGCGGGGGGCGGGGTCGTCCGACGAGGCGAGCGCTGGCCGACCGGGTGGTCCGGGTTCCCGCCGTCGGGCAGGAGGCAGCCAGCGCTCTACCGACAGCGACAGGTGCGGGCCGACGAGGCCGCGCAAGAGCGCCCTGACGGGCGCACGGCGAGGGTGGTCGGCGCGTGCTGCACGCTGATCGGCCTCCCTCGCTCGGCGGACGGCTGACCACCGAGGGGTGGTACTCCTGGTCCGCGACGCCATGACGGTAGCCGCAACCGCGAGACCGGCGCAAAGATTCCCGACCGGTGAGGCGGTCGGCCGCCGTCGGCGACGAGGGTGTCGTGGGTCAGAGGTCGTAGTCGAACGTCAGCCGGAGCCGGTCGCCGCGGAAGACGATCGAGGAGTACTCGAACGGGCGCTCGTCCGCGTCGGCGTTGACGTCGTGCAGCAGCAGCGCGGGGTCGCCGCGGTGCATGTCCAGCTGCTTGGCCTCGTTCGCGCTCACCGCGACGGCCTCCAGCTGTTCGTGCACGTGCCGCATGGGCAGCCCGTAGCTCTTCTCGAGCACGACGCACAGCTGTTCGGAGACGACGTCGTGCTGGTCGAGGTCCGGCGCGAGCGCGGCCGGGATGTGGGACCGGTGCAGGCTGATCGGCTCGCCCTGCACGGACCGCACGCGGACGATCACGTAGACCTCGTCGCCGCGGGCGAGCCGCAACCGGTCCCGCACCACCGAGGTGGCGGCCTCCCGGTCGAACGAGACGAGTCGCGTGGTGGTCGAGTAGCCCAGGGCTTCCAGCTGTTCGCGGATGCCGCGGTAGGCGGGGGAGACGGCGCTGATCTTGGTCGGGGCGACGTAGGTGCCCTTCCCCGGGACGCGGAGCAGCAGACCGTCGTTGACGAGCTTGGTCAGCACGCCGCGGACCGTCATGCGGCTGAGCCCGTACATCCGGTTCAGCTCGTTCTCCGACGGGATGCGCTGGTTGGGCAGCCACTCTCCGCCGGTGATCTTGCCGGACAGGATCTGCTCGAGCTGGACGTAGAGCGGCACCGCCGAGTCGCGCTCGAGCACCTCGGTCATGGGACCTCCTCTCCTGCCCCGGCATCGTAGCGACGGGTGGGATGCCGATCGGTCGGCTCCTCGCCATGTCTCACCTATACCTGTATAGTCCGGTCTACCGCTTCTGGGTGCATTCGCCACACCGTTCGTTCGCCGCACCGCCGAGGCGAAGGAGTCCGCTCATGCAGACCGCGACGCTCGTCCCTCCGCTCCAGCCTCTGCACAAGGTCCGCAGCCTCGGCCTGCCGGTGGTCCGGGGTCAGGAGGACGGCGTCGAGCGCGTGCTGGACCGGTGCCTGGCGCCCGGCAGCGTCGAGCAGCTGCGCGCCGCCCGGGCGATCGGGGTGAGCGACGAGCTGGAACGCGTCGTCCGCGTGTTCGGCACCCCGGCGGGTCACACGCCGCCGGGGTTCCGCGTGGAGTGCCAGCTCGACGGGGACGGCACGCTGCGGTTCGACCTGCGCCGGGACATCTCCTACGACGTCGACGGTGCGCTGCGGCCGACCGGCCAGCTGTTCTCGGTGGACAGCGCGAACCCGTACGAGATCGCGCCGGTCGCCCCGCTGGTGGCGAACCTGACCTGCAACCCGTCGATCATCTGGGACCTGTTCCTGTCCGACCCGACGAAGAACGTCGGCGGCGCGTTCCGGGACCGCGACGAGGTGCTGGTGGAGATCGCGCGGATCCTCGGGCCCGGTGCGGACATGAGCGTCGAGCTGGAGAACCCGTTCGAGGACGTGGGCAAGGCCGTCGAGGAGGCGGAGCACCTGCGGGACCTCGTCTCGGAGTACCGCGTGGTGATCAAGGTGCCGCACACCGGACCGGTCGACGCGGACAACTACCGGCAGCTGCTGGAGGGCGCCGGTCACCTGGACCGGCGCTACGACGCCCCGACGACGGCGGATGCGTTCCGGGGTCACAACCTCGCGCTGACGCTGCGGGACCGGGGCTTCCGGGTCAACTTCACGCTGATGTTCGAGCCCCACCAGGTGCGCCTGGCCCTGCAAGCCCGGCCGTACTTCGTCAATGCCTTCGTCCGTCACCGGATGTTCCAGTCGCAACGGATGGCCGAGCTGCTCGACCAGCACGCGCAGACGCGGGACGACGAGCCCCTGCTGGCGCTGCGGGGGTACCTGCTGGACAACGACTACCTGTCCACGGCGGACGCGGACCTCGACCTCGGCGAGTGCCGGCGGATCGCGGAGCGGGTGGTGGCCTACCGCCGGATCCGCGAGCCGGAGGGTGCCGACGGCCTCGACCACGCGCGCCACGCCCTGCGGGTGCTGCGCGACGCCAACCTCCCGGACACGCGGCTGATCATCTGCTCGATGGAGGGGGACCGGAACTACCCCGACATCGACCGCATGCTCGCCGAGCCCGAGCTGGCCGACATGGTGCACCGCGTGGTCGTCACCGCGGAACCGGGGTACCTCGCCCGGTTCACCTCGACCAACCAGGTCGTCTCGTACCAGCGCCGCTTCCTGCGGGCCGCCGAGCACACCCGCGCGGCACGGGCCGATGCGCGTCGCGCCGACTCTGGTCAGCCATGAGTAGACCTGTCTAGACTGCCGGCCATCCCGGCGGGAGCGCAGCATGCGGGCAACGGGGGAGGTCGAGGATGATCGCGTCGACGGTGGCACTCGCGCGGCACGGCCGGGAGCACGGCTACGCGGTCCCGGCGGTGAACGTGCTCGACGACATCAGCCTGCGGGCCGTGGTCGCCGCGGCCGTGCAGGCGTCGGCTCCGCTGATCGTCCAGGTCTCGGTGAAGACCGTGAAGCAGCTCGGCACCGAGCTGATGACCACCACGTTCCGCCTCGCCGCGCAGGACGTGCCGGTGCCCGTCGCGCTGCACCTCGACCACTGCCCCGACAGGTCGGTGATCTCCGACGTCGTCGCCGCCGGCTGGTCGTCGGTGCTGTTCGACGCCTCGGACCGCGACCTGGCGCAGGCCGAGCGCGAGACCGGTGAGGTCGTCGCCGAGGCGCACGCCCGTGGGGTGGACGTGGAGTCCGAGATCGAGAACATCGTGGGCGTCGAGGACGGCGTCGGCTCCGACGTCGCGCTGCACGCCTACTCCGTGGAGGAGCTCGCGGCCGTGGCCGACCGCACGGGCGTCGACCTGCTCGCACCGCAGCTCGGCACCGCCCACGGCCAGTACACCGCCCGCCCCGTGCTGCGCCCGGACCGGGTGCGCGCGCTCGCGGCGCTCACCGACCGACCCATCGTGCTGCACGGGGGGACCGGCCTGGCACCCGAGGACTTCCGGGCGTTCATCGACGCGGGGGTGTCCAAGATCAACATCTCCACGGCCGTGAAGATGGCGTACATGAAGGCCGCCGCGGCCCACCTGGACACGGCGCGCGCCAAGGACAAGTGGGACCCACCCACCATGTTCCGCGAGATCCAGAGGGCTGTGACCGCGGCCATCGCGACGCACATCGACTGGTTCGGCGCTGCCGGCCACGCCGCCGACGCCATCGCCTCCGGCGTCGGGCTCGCTGGCCGTGCGACCGGGGTGGAGCGGTGACGCCCGCGCTGGTGTTCGACTGCGACGGCGTGCTGGCGGACACCGAGCGCGACGGTCACCTGCCGGCGTTCAACGCCACGTTCGCGCAGTTCGGGCTGCCGGTGCGGTGGAGCGTCGAGGAGTACGGGCGGCTGCTGGCGATCGGCGGGGGCAAGGAACGGCTGGCGACGCTGTTCACGCCCGAGAACGTCGCGGCCTACGGGCTGCCCGCAGACCCCGACGAGCAGAAGGCGCTGATCGCGCGCTGGCACAAGGACAAGACGGAGCGGTACACGGCGCTCATCGGGTCCGGAGTCCTGCCGCCCCGGCCCGGCATCGCCCGGATCGCCGCCGAGGCGCGGGCGGCAGGGTGGCTGCTGGCCGTCGCGTCGACGTCCGCGGAGGCGTCCGTGCGGGCCGTGCTCGATCACGCCGTCGGCGCGGAGCTCGCCACGAGCTTCGCGGTGTTCGCCGGCGACGTGGTGCCGCACAAGAAGCCGGCCCCGGACATCTACCTGCTGGCGCTGCACGAGCTCGACGTCGCACCGGCGGACGTGGTCGTCGTCGAGGACAGCGGCAACGGCCTTCGGGCGTCGCGGGCGGCCGGGCTGGCGACGCTCGTCACGGTGAGCAGCTACACCGCGGACGAAGACTTCACCGGCGCCGCGCTGGTGGTGACGTCCCTGGGCGACCTGCCCGACGAGCCGGCCACCGTGCTCGCGGACCCGTACGGGCTGGGCGTCCGCGGCGAGGTCCGGCTGGACGACATCGAGCGCCTGCGGACGGCCGCAGGGGATGCCTCGGGGACGACGAGCAAGGGAGCTGCATCGTGACGAACGACCTGGCCCGCGTGGAGTCCGTGATCGGTGTCGTGGCGGACACCTGCCTGCAGAACGAGAAGTACTTCGGCGACCTCGACTCGGTGGTGGGCGACGGCGACTTCGGCTTCTCGCTGGCCCGGGGCTTCGAGAACGTCAAGGCGCAGTGGGACACCCTCGACCGCACGGACATCGGCACCTTCCTGCAGAAGCTCGCCGTCGTCATCACCGGGCGGGTGGGCGGCACGTCGGGACCGATCTGGGGCACGGCGTTCCTGCGCGCAGGCAGCGCGGCCAAGGGCAAGGTCGACCTGACGGGCGAGGACGTCGTCGCGATGCTGCGCGCGGCGATCGAGGGGATCAAGGCCCGCGGTGGTGCGTCGCTCGGGGAGAAGACGCTGCTGGACGCCCTGGTGCCGATGACCGACACGATCGAGGAGCGGCTGGCGGCAGGTGACCCGCCCGCCGAGGTGGTCAAGGCCGCCGCCGTGACGGCCCGCACCGCGGCCGAGGCGACCAAGGACCTCGAGGCGAAGCGAGGGCGGGCGTCCTACACGGGTGAGCGGTCGATCGGGTCGGTCGACCCGGGCGCGATCGCGGTGGCGGTGCTCGCCGAGAGGGTCGCGCAGACCTGGTGAGGCGCTGATCGTCCGGCCGCCACCAGCGGTCCGGGAACGGCGGGGTGGGGACCGTGCGCCCCGCGGCACGGGCTGGACAACACGACGATGTGGAGACGGCAATGAAGAAGTTCGTGAACGACCCCAAGAACTTCGTCCCCGAGATGCTCAAGGGCATCGCCCTGGCGAACCCGCAGACCCTCCGGTACGTGCCCGAGTACAACCTGATCATGCGGGCCGACGCCCCGCGGGACGACAAGGTGTCGATCGTGCAGGGGTCGGGCTCCGGTCACGAGCCGGCGCACGTCATGACCGTCGGCAAGGGGATGCTCGACGCGGCGTGCCCGGGCGACGTCTTCTCGGCGCCGCCGATGGAGTACGTGCTGGAGACCACCAAGCTGCTGCGCTCGGACAAGGGCGTCCTGCTGCTGGTGAACAACTACACCGGCGACAAGATGGCGTTCGAGATGGCCTCCGAGCTGGCGGAGGCGGAGGGCCTGAAGGTCCGCACGCTGTTCATCAATGACGACGTCGCCGTCCAGGACTCGCTGTACACGATCGGCCGTCGCGGCGTGGCGGGGAACTTCTTCGTCATGAAGGCCGTGGGCGCGGCATCCGAGGCGGGGGCCGACCTCGACGAGGTCGCGCGGGTCGGCGAGAAGGTCAACTCCGTCACCCGGACGATGGGCATCGCGCTCTCGGCGTGCACGCCGCCGGCGAAGGGCGAGCCGCTGTTCCAGCTCGGCGACGACGAGATCGAGATCGGCATCGGCATCCACGGCGAGCCCGGCCGGCGCCGCGAGAAGATCCGGGACGCGAACGCGATCGTCGACACCCTGCTCGACGCGGTGGTACCCGACCTCCCGTACGAGTCCGGCGACGAGGTCGCCCTGATGATCAACGGGTTGGGCGGCACCCCGATCAGCGAGCTCTACCTGCTGTACGGCATCGCCCACGAGAAGCTGGCCGCCAGGGGGATCACGGTGTGGCGCAGCTACGTCGGCGAGTACTGCACGTCGCTGGAGATGGCCGGCGCGTCCCTGACGCTGGTCAAGGTGGACGACGAGATCAAGCAGCTGCTGACGGCACCGGCGGAGATCGCCATCCGGGTCTTCTGACGCCTCTGCGCGGGGCCGTGGGCGACCGGGTCGGCCACGGCCCCGCGTCATGCCGGCCGGCGGGGGACCGTAGGCTTGGGCCCGCGGGCGTGAGCCCACGGGGTGTGGCGCAGGTTGGTAGCGCGTCCGCTTTGGGAGCGGAAGGTCGCCGGTTCGAATCCGACCACCCCGACGATGCGACGTCTCGGCGTCTGACTTCCCCCCAGGACGGAGGTAGGCGCGTGGAGAACCAGCGCGGACCGGCTGACCAGCAGCTGCTCGACCTGCTCGACGAGCAGCTGACGGAGTTCACCTCCGGCGCCGCCGTCGTGCTGGGGGACCGGGCGTCCTGCAGCGTGATGCTGCGGCTCGACGGCGGCGTGCGCCGCTCGGCGAGCAGCGACCCGCTCGCGGCCGCGTGCGACGAGGTCGAGCTCGCCGTCGACGAGGGGCCGTGCCTCGACGCCCTCGAGACCGGGCTCGTCATGCTGGTCGACGACCTCGACACCGAGGACCGGTGGCCGGCGTGGACACGCACCGCTCGCGCCGCGGGGTTCCGGTCCTCCGGGGGCTTCCCGGTGCACCTGCGCAGCGAGGCGGCCGTCGCGGTGAACGTGTACCGACCGGGGCCCGGGCCGTGGGACCGGGACAGCCTGGTCCGCGCCGACGTCTACGCGCAGCAGCTCGGCCGGGTCGTCGACCTCTGCCTGGACCTGCGCGAGGCGAACGGTCAGCGGCACGCCCTGGAGGACGCCCTCGCCGCGCAGGCGTCCATCGACCAGGCGGTCGGCGCGATCATGGCGACGAAGCACTGCGACGCGTCGGCGGCCTTCGCCATGCTGATCGCGGCGGCTCGGGACGGTCGGTCCGACCTGAGCGACGTCGCGGTGCAGATCCTCGAGGCGCTGGTGGAGCGCCGGCCCGGCGGAGAGCTCTGAGCTGACCCCGCCGGGCATGCCGTCCGGCGTCAGAACGGCAGGGCCAGGCCCTTCGGCGTGCCGTTGCCCGTCGGGCCGTCGTAGCCGGTGCGGGCGGTGCACAGGTACGCGGTGGCGGTCGACCGCTTCGAGGTGCAGGTCCCGTTGGAGCCGCTGGTGACGTCGTACAGGCTCGTGGCGTTGGCGTACAGGTTGGCCGCCGCGTAGCCGGTGCTGGGGACGCCGTCGCGGGCGAACACGGCCCCCACGATCGGCGCGGCGACCGAGGTGCCGCCGAAGACGAGCCAGTTCGCGCCGCCGGTGGAGCCGTACGAGTCGTAGACCGCGACACCGGTGGACGGGTCCGCGACCGCGGCGACGTCGGTCACCGTGCGGCGGGTGCACGCGGTGTCGTGCTGCCACGACGGCTTGCCGACGTACGCCGAGCAGCCGGAACCGGTGCCGGACCACACGGTCTCGGACGCCCGGGCGCCGGTGGACGTCAGCGTCAGCGTGGTGCCGCCGACGGCGATGGCACCGGCCGATGCCGCGGGGAACTGGACGCCGTACCCGTTGTCGCCGGCGGCCACCGTCACGGCCACCCCGGGGATGTTCCAGTTCGACCAGCTCGTCTCACCCCTGAACTCCGCCCCGCCGTAGGAGTTGGAGATCACGGCCGCGCCGAGGTTCTTCGCCGTCGTGACGGCCGCTGCCAGGTCCGAGAAGGATGCCGAGCTCGCACCGACGTAGAGGATCCCGCAGGCGGGGCAGATGGCGGACACCATCTGGAGGTCCAGGTCCTCCTCCTGACCCCAGCCGGTGTCGCCGGCCACCGTGGAGATCGAGCCGCCGGTCTGGTTCACCTGCGCGAGCCGGGCGGTGCCGAGCCCGAACTGGGTGCGGTAGGCGGCCAGGTCGCCGGCGGCGTTCGGGTTGGCGTAGGCGTCGACGACGGCGACGGTCGGCGCACCGGAGCCGAAGGGTCCGTAGACGCCGGTCAGCTGCGCGGGGCTGTAGCCGGCCGAGTAGCTGGTGGTCGCGGCAGGTCGGCCGGTCCGCGCATCGGTCACCACGTGGGCCTCGCACGCCGCGGCTCCTGCCGGCGCCACCGCGCAGACCCGCTTCTGCGAGTGCGCGGCACCGGTCGGTGAGGGCGCCGCGGCCGCTGCGCCGGCCGACAACGTGAGGCCGGCGGCGGTCAGCAGGCCCAGGGCGGCGGTGAGGACGGCTGTCACGCGGGTACGGCGCACGGTGTGCTCCTGGGGGTCGGGGCTGGCGACACCCTTCTCATCGGCACGGCGCTCAGGTACCTGAACGATGCAGGCGTCTGCTGGTGCTCAGCGGCTGCCGCTGCGACGCCCGCGCCGCGCTCCGCCGGCCGAGAACGCTGCCGCTCCGCCGGCCGAGAACGCTGCCGCTCCGCCGGTGCCGGCCGCGCGCGGCGCCGGACGGCCCGTGGCGGTCGCGCCACCGACCGGTCGGTCCTGCGCGCCGGCACCCGAAGCGGTCGTCCGGCCGCCGCGGGGGGCCGCACCCGGTGCGGCGGAGCCGCGGCGTCGTCGGGAGCCCCGATCCGCCGGCGCTGCGCCGGAACGCGGTGCGGCCGGCTGGACGGCCGGGGCCGGACGGTGCACCCGGGCGGCCGGCTGTCCGACCAGCGCGCGCACCTGCGGCGACTCGGCGGTCACGGCCTGCAGCGGGGCGTGCACGGCGGCCCGACGCAGCAGCGTGGCGACGTCGTGCCGCTGCTCGGGCAGCGTCACGGTCACCACCGTGCCGGCCGCACCGGCGCGCGCCGTACGTCCGGACCGGTGCAGGTAGGCCTTGTGCTCCGTCGGCGGGTCGACGTGCACCACCAGCGGCACGTCGTCGACGTGCACCCCGCGGGCGGCCACGTCGGTGGCCACCAGCACGCGCACCTCGCCGCTGCGGAAGGCCGCGAGGTTCCGGTCGCGGGCCGCCTGGGAGAGGTTGCCCTGCAGGTCCACGGCCGGGATGCCGTCCGCGGTCAGCTGCTTGGCCAGGCGCTTGGCGACGTGCTTGGTCCGCACGAACAGGATCGTGCGCTCCTCGCCGGAGGCCAGCGCCTCGACCAGCCGCTTCTTCGCATCGGCGTCGGCCACGCCGAACACCGCGTGCTCCAGCAGCTCGACCGCGTTGGTCGCGTCGTCGACCGAGTGGGTGGCGGGGGAGGACAGGAAGCGACGGACGAGCTTGTCCACGCCGTTGTCCAGCGTCGCGGAGAACAGCAGCCGCTGACCGCCGGCCGGTGTGGCCGCGAGGATGCGGGTGACCGCCGGCAGGAAGCCGAGGTCGGCCATGTGGTCGGCCTCGTCGAGCACGGTGACGCGGACCGCGCTGAGCCGGACGTGGCCCTGCTTCATCAGGTCCTCGAGGCGCCCGGGGCACGCGACCACCACGTCGACGCCGGCCTGCAGGGCCTGGACCTGCCGGTTCTGGGAGACACCGCCGAAGACGGTGGTCACGGTGTGGCCGGTCGCGGCGAGCAGCGGCTCGAACGTCGCGGCGATCTGGGTGGCCAGCTCACGGGTGGGCGCGAGCACGAGCGCGGTCGGGTGGCCCGCTCTCGCCCTCGTCCCTGCGGACGCCAGCCGCGCGGCCACGGGGAGGGCGAAGGCGAGCGTCTTGCCGCTGCCGGTGCGGCCGCGGCCGAGCACGTCCCGGCCGGCGAGCGTGTCGGGGAGGGTGTCGCGCTGGATGGGGAACGGCTCGTCGATGCCCTGGGCGTGCAGGACGGAGACGAGGCGGGCGGGGACGCCGAGAGCGTCGAAGGAGGAGGACATGGACTGCTTTCGCGAGAGGGGCGCTGCGACGCGCTGAAGGGGACCGTGCGGGACACGCGCACCCCGGCAGGAGCCGGAGGCGGTTCGCCGTCGATCCGCGACTGGGCACCGGGTGCCGCAGGGAGCGTTCGTCGACGCGAGGCGCAGGAGTGCGCCGGGTGGCCCCAGCGTACCTGCTGGCGCACGTCCGCCCCGCCGCGGCGGGGCGCCGGGAGCCTGGACTGGGCACGCATACGTGCTCTGACCTGCGCATCTCTTCGACGAGCGCCCTCGGTGAGGCCGCCTTAGCATCGAGCCCCAAGGGGGTGACCGGCCGACCGCGGAGGCAACAGTGAGCCAGACCCGTCCACACTCGCAGGACGTGCCGCCGCAGCTCGACGTGGGCACGCCCGAGGAGCCGGGCGGCCACGGCAAGCGTCGGTCCCCCCTCGCCCGGTTCTTTGGGGTGCTCGGTCCGGGGCTGGTCACGGGTGCGGCGGACGACGACCCGTCCGGGATCGCCACCTACGCCCAGGCCGGTGCGACGTTCCGCTACAGCATGCTGTGGACGTCGATCCTCACGTTCCCCCTGATGACGGCCACGCAGGAGATCTGCGACCGGATGGCGCAGGCCACGGGGGACAGCTTCGGCAAGCTGATCCGGCGCAAGTTCCCGCGCTCCCTCCGGCTCGTGATCGGCGTGCTGCTGGTGGCGCTGACCGTCGCGAACGTCGTCAACGTAGCGGCGGACCTGATGGCGATCGGCCAGGGGATGCAGCTGCTGCACGCGGGGCCCGCGCCGGTCTGGAGCGGGGTCGCCGGCGTCGCGATCCTGGGCGCCGTGGTGGCCGGCTCGTTCGAGCTGATCGGCCGGGTGTTCAAGTGGTTGTGCCTGGTGCTGCTGGTCTACATCGGCGTGCTCTTCGTGGCCGACGTGGACTGGGGGCAGGTGCTGCGGGGCTTCGCCGGCCTGTCCATCCAGCTGACCCCGGACTACCTCGGGCTGACGGTGGCGGTGCTCGGCACCACCATCTCGCCCTACATGTTCTTCTGGCAGACCGCCCAGCGCGTCGAGCAGCTGCGGGCCGAGGACCTCGGCGGCGACAAGGCGCCGCGCCTGGCCGACCGCACGCCGAGCGCCGCCCGCCGCAAGCTGCGCAACGGTCGCGTCGACGTCATCGCCGGGATGGCGTTCTCGCAGCTGATCATGTTCGCGATCATCACTGCCACCGCGGCCACCCTCGGCAAGGCCGGCACGCAGGTCAGCACCGCGGCCGACGCGGCCAAGGCGCTGGCGCCCATCGCGGGCGCCGGCTCCACCGTGCTGTTCGCCGTCGGGTTCATCGGCTCCGCCGTGCTGGCGGTCCCGGTGCTCGCCGCCTCGGGTGCCGCCGGCATCGCCGGCCTGGCCAACAAGGACTGGGGCCTCGAGCGGAGCCCGCGCAAGGCGCCCCTGTTCTACGTCGTGCTCGGCGTCGGCATGGTCGCCGGCATCGTCATGAGCGTGCTCAGCTCCGACCCGATCGGCCTGCTGGTGCTCAGCGCCATCCTCAACGGGATCGCGGCCGGTCCGTTCCTGGTGGTGATGATGCTGATCTCCCGGGACCGCCGGATCATGCGCGAGTACGCCAACGGTCGGCTGGCGGCGGTGCTCGGCTGGACGACGACGGTGCTGATGTGCGCGGCCGGTGCCTACGGCATCTGGTACACGGTCAGCGGGGGCTGAACCGGTGCCGGCGGCGAGCGCCGATTCGGCCCAGGCTCACGGGTCCACCGCGTAGGGTCTGCGGCATCGACGTGGCGCACCAGCGCGCACCGTCGCTCGTGGCCAGCTCACCCGGCTGGCACCTCGCAGGTGCCGGGTCTGCGGCGGGCGTCGAGCCGGGTCCGGGCGCTCGCTCGTGGAGGTTCCGCGTGGTGACCAGCACGTCCACCCGCCGCCCGCGCCGCGTCGGTCTCGCGGCCGACGGCGGGCGGTCCGGCGCACCCGGTCCGCTGGACCGCCCGCCGGGTCCGGTCGCACGCCGGATGAACACGCTGGTCCGGGCGCTGGCCGGCAGCTGGGTGTCCGACCCGCGCGTGGCGGTGTCGCTCGCCGGCGCGGGCCTTCTGCTCGGGATGCTGCTCGGCGCGACCGCCCCCAACGCCGAGGCGATCGGCGTGCACCTGCCGCTCTCCCTGCTGCCGTCGCTGTCGGGGCACACCGTCCTGGCCAGCCTGATGCTCTACGCCGCGGAGATCCTCGCCGGGCTCGGGCTCGCCGGGATGATCTGGGCGAACAGCAAGGGCTGGCGGCCCGACCCGCGGCACCTGCTCGTCGCCTCGGCGGTCGTGGTGGCCGTCATGGTGAGCCTGACGCCGGTCGGATCGTCCGACGTGGCGAGCTACGCGGTGTACGGACGCATCGCCGCACAGGGCGGCAACCCGTACGTCACCAGCCCGCTCGCGTGGGGTGAGGCGGCGTACCTGGACCCGGTCGGCATGATGTGGAAGGACCAGCCGTCGGTGTACGGCCCGGTCGCCACCCTTCTGCAGTCGTTCGCCGCCTGGGTCGGCGGCAGCCACGTCGCGACGACCGTCCTGGTGTGGATGGTGCTGAACGGGCTGGTCTTCCTCGGCGTCGGGGTGCTCCTGCTGCGGACGTCCGACGACCCCGTGCGCGCCACGCTGTTCTGGACCGCGAACCCGGTGCTGATCCTCGCGCTGGTCGGCGGCGGCCACCTGGACACCCTGGTCGCCGCCGCGGCCGTCGGCGCGATCCAGGTCGCGCGCAAGCTGCGGTCCGGCTGGGGCGACGTGCTCGCCGGCGTCCTGGTGGGCCTCGGGAGCGGCGTGAAGATCTCCGCGGTGCTGATCGGTCTGGGCCTCGCGTGGCCCCTGGTGGCGCGGCGGCAGTGGGGCCGCCTGCTGCGGATGTCCGCAGCCGCTGCCGCCGTGCTGGTGGTGCCGTACACGTTCTACGGCGCCAGTGCGCTCGGCCCGTTGCTGCACGGGCTGCAGCTGGTGACCTGGCCGTCCCCGTGGCGGCTGGTCGAGATCACCGGGCGGGCGCTCGGCGTGAGCGAGGCGGCGATGATGCACGGCATCAGCCTGCTGTGGCCGCTGGCGCTCCTGGTGGTCGCGTGGCTGCTCAACCAGCGGATCGCGACGGACCAGCCGCGCGAGGTCGTCGGGCCCTTCGTGCTGGTGTTCGCCTGGATCCTCGTGGCCCCGTGGGTGTTCGCCTGGTACACCGCGGTGGCGTGGGCGGCGCTGAGCCAGGTGCCGCGCAACCGGATGACGCGCTGGCTGACGCTGGTCACCGTGGTCCTGGCGCTGTTCCTGTCCAGCGGTGGGCACCCGATGCCCGTGCGGTGAGGACGCCGGGTGCCGGCGCGCCCGTACGCTGACCGCGTGGTCACCGCCGTGGACGCCGGAGCGGCATCTCCCCTCGAGAGCGTCGATCGCGCGTTGCGGCTGCTGGAGGCGCTCGCCTCGCACGGTGCCGACGGTGCCACGCTCGCGGAGCTCGCCACGTCGACCGGCATGCACAAGACCACTGCGCACCGCACCCTCGGCGCGCTCCGGCACCGGCAGTTCGTCGACCAGGACGGCGAGACGGGGCGGTACCGGCTCGGGCGGGGGGCGGTCGCCCTCGCCGACCGGTTCCTCGACGAGGGGAACCTGCCGTCCTTGCTGCACGGCGCGCTGGTGGCGTTGTGCACGGCCACCGACGAGCTGGTGCACCTCGGCGTGCTGTCCGGCGCGCAGGTGCTGTACCTGGACAAGGTCGAGCCGGACCGGCCGGTGCGGGTGTGGTCCGCGGTCGGTCGCCGGCGGTGGGCGGTCACCACGGCCCTGGGCAGGGCGATGCTGGCGTACTCCGGGACGTCCCGGGAGGCGCTGGACGGGTACGTGCGGCCGACCGGCGGCGACGGCAGGTCCGCCGAGCGGGCGGTCGAGGCGGACCACGTGTGGGACGAGCTCGAGCGTGCCCGCGCGCGCGGTTACGCCGTCGAGTCGGAGGAGAACGAGGCCGGCATCTCGTGCGTGGCCGTGCCGCTGGTCCGTGGTGCCGCGAGCTCGTCCGTCGGCGCCGGTCCGCGGGGCGCGGTCGTCGGCGCCGTCAGCCTCACCGTGCCCAGCGAGCGGATGGACCAGCGGCGGGTGGAGCAGCTGTACGCGACGATCCGCGAGGTGCTCCCGCCGCTCCTGCCGGCCGGCCTGGCACTGCCCCTCGGCTGAGCCGAGGGACGGCGGTGCGCCCCCGAGCATCGTCATGACATACTCGTTTCGCTGCACGCGATGAGCATTGCGACTAGCGAAACGGACTCCCGGTGCCGACCATCCTCGACCAGCTCTCCGCCCACCGTCTGGTGCCGGTCGTCGTCATCGACGACGCCGCCCAGGCCGGCCCGCTCGCGCAGGCCCTGGTCGACGGCGGTCTGCCCGTCGCCGAGGTGACGTTCCGCACCGCGGCCGCCGCCGATGCGATCCGCGCGATGAGCGACCGCGGGGACGTGCTGGTCGGCGCCGGGACGGTGCTGACACCGGCACAGGTGGACGCCGCGGTCGCCGCCGGCGCGCACTACGTCGTCTCGCCCGGCACGGACCGCGCCGTCGTCGAGCGCGCGCAGGAGCACGGTGTGCTGGCCCTGCCGGGAGCCGTCACGGCGACGGAGGTGCAGGCTGCGCTCGCGCTCGGGCTCACCACCGTGAAGTTCTTCCCGGCCGGCACGTCCGGCGGTGCCGCGGCGATCGCCGCGCTGGCGGCGCCGTTCGGCGGCGTCGGCTTCGTGCCGACCGGTGGCGTCGGGCCGAAGAACCTCGGCGAGTACCTGGCGCTGCCGTCGGTCAAGGCCGTCGGCGGCTCGTGGATGGTGCCGCGCGACCGGGTCGCCGCGGGCGACCTCGCGGGGGTGCGCGACCTCGTCGCCGAAGCGGTCCGGCTCGCGTCGAGCCTGCGCCCCTGACCGCACCGGACCGCCTGCCCCGCAGCCCGAACCAGCGCACCGTCCCGACCCAGCCGCAGGAGTGCCCGTGCCCGCCCTGACCATCCGCCCCGCCGATCAGACCCGGTACGACGCCGTCAGCCTGGGCGAGGTGATGCTGCGGCTCGACCCGGGTGAGGGGCGCATTCGCACGGCCCGTGAGTTCCGGGTGTGGGAGGGCGGCGGCGAGTACAACGTCGCCCGCGGCCTGCGGCGAGCCTTCGGGCTGCGCGCCGCGGTCGTGACGGCGCTCGCGGACAACGAGGTCGGGCGACTGGTCGAGGACCTGGTCCTGCAGGGCGGCGTGGACACCTCGTTCATCCGCTGGATGCCCTACGACGGCGTCGGGCGCACGGTCCGCAACGGGCTGAACTTCACCGAGCGGGGGTTCGGGGTGCGGGGCGCCGTCGGCGTCTCCGACCGGGGCCTGACCGCGGCCAGCCAGCTGCGCGCCGAGGACGTCGACTGGGACCACCTGTTCGGCGAGCTGGGCGTGCGGTGGTTCCACACCGGCGGCATCTACGCGGCGCTGTCCGAGACCAGCGCGGCGACCACGCTGGCGGCCGTCGAGGCGGCGCACCGGCACGGCACCGTCGTCTCCTACGACCTGAACTACCGGCCCAGCCTGTGGAAGGCGATCGGTGGCAAGGAGCGCGCGCAGCAGGTCAACCGCGAGATCGCCCGGCACGTCGACGTGATGATCGGGAACGAGGAGGACTTCACCGCGGCCCTCGGGTTCGAGGTGGAGGGGGTGGACGAGAACCTGTCCGCGCTGGACGTCGACGCGTTCGGTGCGATGATCGACCGGGTCGGTGCCGAGTACCCGAACTTCGCTGTTATCGCCACGACGCTGCGCACCGTGCGGTCCGCCACGGTGAACGACTGGGGCGCGATCGCGTGGTCCCGCGAGGAGGGGCTGGTGCGCGCCACGCACCGGCCCGGGCTGGAGATCCTCGACCGCGTGGGCGGCGGCGACTCGTTCGCGTCCGGCCTGGTGTTCGGGCTGCTCGACGGTCAGCCGCTGGCGACGGCCGTCGAGTACGGCGCCGCGCACGGCGCGCTGGCGATGACCACACCGGGCGACACGACGATGGCCTCCAAGGCCGAGGTGCTCAAGCTGGCCGGCGGCGGGAGCGCGCGGGTGGACCGCTGACGGTCAGCTGCCCGACCGGTCGAACGTCAGCACCACCTTCACGTCGTCGTCCTGGTCCACGAACGCGTCGGCGAACCGCTCGACCGGGATCCGGCGCGTGATCAGCCGCGCGAGCCAGTCCACGTCTGCCTTGGCGAGGGCCTCGGCCGCGAGCCGGTAGTGGTGCAGGTTCGCGTTGACCGAGCCGACGACCGCCTCGTTCTCCAGGACGATCTCGCGGTTGAGCCCGCCGGCGTCGATGGTCAGCCGGCGCCTGGTCGGTGACACACCGGTCAGGCAGACGATGCCGTACGACGAGGTGGCGGCGATCGCGCCGAAGATCAGCGGGCCGACGCCGGTCGCCTCGATGACGACGTCCGGCTTGATCGCCGTCGCGACCTCGTCGATGTCGCCGTGGTGGTACGTCGCGCCGAGGTCCGAGACCAGCGCGGGCTTGGGTCCGTCGGTCACCCGGTCGAGCACGTGCACCTCGAGCCCGCGCTGGACGCCGAGCATCGCCGCGAGCAGCCCGATGGGTCCGGCGCCGGTGACCAGCACCGTGCGCGGCTCGAACCAGGCGCGCCGCCCGACGTGCTCCACCTGGTCCCACGCCTTGGCGACCACCGTCGTCGGCTCCATGAGCACGCCGACCTGGTGCAGCCGCGGGTCGAGCTTCACGGCGAAGTCCGGTTCCACCGACCACTGCTCGCTCGCGTAGCCGTCCAGCTGCTTGATGCCGCGCTCGGTGTACTGCCCGTTGCGGCACATGTCGAACTGCCCGTGCGCGCAGGCGCCGCACGGCACCGGGTCCGGCCGACGCACGACTCCGACCACCAGGTCTCCGGCCGAGAAGCCGCTGCCGTCGGGCGCGGTGCGGACGCGCCCCAGGGACTCGTGGCCGATCACCAGCCGCTCCCTGCCCGGAGGAGCCCACCCGTAGTCCCCGTCGGCGATCTCCCGGTCGGTCCCGCACACGCCGACGGCGAGGGCGTCGACCAGCAGGTGACCGTCCGCCGCCGTGGCGTCCGGGACGTCGCCGACCTGCAGGGTGCCGCCGTGCAGCGGGATGGTGGTCAGCGCACGCATGGTCGCTCCTTCTCCGGGGGCCGGGTCCGCGTGAGGGCCGGCGGGCGGCCGAGGGCCCGATGGAGCCCTCCCGCACGCTAACCACGGACCGCTGGAGCGGCACGGCGAGAGGAAAGTTGAATTTCCACGGGTGTCTCCGCTTTTAACCGCGCCTTCCCTGAGCAACACTGACGGCAGCCGAGTCCGGGAGGAACCGAGGGTGGTCCAGCCGAGGGAGAACGACCTCGCTCGCCGCGCCGCCGCGGCACCCGCACCCTTCGCGCCGGCAGCCTTCGCACCCGCAGCCTCCGCACCCGCGTCCGCCGCACCCCCGGCAGGCGCACGTCCGGCCGCCGCGCACCCGCGCCGCGCCACCTCCCGCCGACCCGCGCCGGGGGCACCCCGGCCCAGCTGAGCCCGTTCCCGCTACCTCCGCACGAGCGTGTGTCGATCGAAGGAGCCCAGATGAACCCGAGCACCACACCGCGCACCCCTTCCGAACCGGGCCTCGACGGCCCGGTGTCGGAGGCGCTGCTCCGGCTCGGGCGCCACCTGCGGCGCGGGGAGGTCTCGGCGGACCTGCGGACCCTCAGCAAGGTGGGCGGGCGGGACGCCGACGAGTTCTACCGGGACCGCTGGAGCCACGACAAGGTGGTCCGCTCCACCCACGGCGTGAACTGCACGGGGTCGTGCTCGTGGAAGGTCTACGTCAAGGACGGGATCATCACGTGGGAGTCGCAGCAGACCGACTACCCGAGCGTCGGTCCGGACCGGCCGGAGTACGAGCCGCGTGGCTGCCCGCGGGGCGCGGCGTTCAGCTGGTACACGTACTCGCCGACCCGGATCCGCTACCCGTACGTGCGCGGGGTCCTGCTCGACCTGTACCGCGAGGAGCGGCGCCGCACCGGTGACCCGGTGGCGGCGTGGGCGGCGATCGTCGAGGACCCGGACAAGGCCCGCCGGTACAAGAGCGCGCGCGGCCGGGGCGGCCTGGTGCGGGCGAGCTGGGACGAGGCGGTGGAGATCGTCGCCGCCGCGCAGGTCTACACGATCAAGACGTACGGGCCGGACCGCGTCGCCGGGTTCTCGCCCATCCCCGCGATGTCGCAGGTGTCGCACGGTGTCGGTGCCCGGTTCCACGAGCTGATCGGCGCGCCGATGCTCTCCTTCTACGACTGGTACGCGGACCTGCCGGTCGCGTCGCCCCAGGTGTTCGGCGACCAGACGGACGTGCCGGAGTCGGGGGACTGGTGGGACGCCGGCTACCTGATCATGTGGGGCTCGAACGTCCCCGTGACGCGCACGCCGGACGCGCACTGGATGACGGAGGCGCGCTACCGCGGGCAGAAGGTGGTGGTCGTCTCACCGGACTACGCGGACAACGTGAAGTTCGCCGACGACTGGCTCGCGGCCCAGCCCGGCACCGACGGGGCGCTGGCCATGGCGATGGGCCACGTCATCCTCAAGGAGTTCTTCGTCGACCGGCAGACGCCGTACTTCGACTCCTACGTCAAGCGGTACACGGACCTGCCGTTCCTGGTGCGGCTCGACGAGCGGGACGGCGCCTACGTGCCGGGCAAATTCCTCACCGCCGCGGACCTGCCCGGTGCCGAGGCGACCAGCGAGAACGCGGCGTTCAAGACGGTGCTGCTCGACCGGGCGACCGGCCTGCCCGTGGTGCCGGGCGGGTCGCTCGGCTTCCGGTACGGGAAGTCCGGTGAAGGGCGGTGGAACCTCGACCTCGGGGACGTCGACCCGCTGCTGAGCCTGTCCGGGGAGGCGCCGCTGGGAGCGGCACCTGGTCGGGGGGCCGGGGCGGACGGTGTGCAGGGCGTCGAGGTGGACCTGCCGCGGTTCGACGCCCTGGACGGGTCCGCCGGGACCATCCGGCGCGGCGTGCCGGTCCGACGGGTGGCGGGTCACCTGGTCACCACGGTGTTCGACCTGCTGCTCGCGCGGTACGGCGTCGGACGCCCTGGGCTGCCCGGCGAGTGGCCGACCGGGTACGACGACGCGACGCAGCCCGGCACACCTGCCTGGCAGGAGGAGTTCACGGGCGTCCCCGCGGCGGCCGCCGCGCGGATCGGGCGCGAGTTCGCGGCGAACGCCGAGGAGTCGCGCGGCCGCTCGATGATCATCATGGGCGCGGGCACCAACCACTGGTTCCACTCCGACACGATCTACCGCACGTTCCTCACCCTGACCATGCTGACCGGCTGCCAGGGCGTGAACGGCGGTGGCTGGGCGCACTACGTCGGCCAGGAGAAGGTGCGGCCGCTCACCGGCTACACCACCTACGCGATGGCGCTGGACTGGGCGCGACCCCCGCGCACCATGATCCAGACCGCCTACTGGTACCTGCACACCGACCAGTTCCGGTACGACCCCTTCTCGGCCGACGCGCTCTCGGCGGCCACGGGCACCGGCCTGCTGGCCGGGCTGACCACGGCGGACGTGATCGCCAAGACGGCCCGGATGGGCTGGATGCCGTCCTACCCGACGTTCGACCGGAGCCCGCTGACCCTGGCCGACGACGCGGAGGCGGCCGGCCTGCCGGTCGACGAGTACGTGCCGCAGGAGCTCACCGCCGGCCGGTTGCGCTTCGCGGGCGAGGACCCCGACGCCCCCGAGAACTTCCCGCGGGTGCTGACGGTGTGGCGGGCCAACCTGCTCGGCAGCTCGGGCAAGGGCAACGAGTACTTCCTCAAGCACCTGCTCGGCACCGAGTCCAACCTCCGGGCGGAGGAGGCGACGCCGGACCGGCGGCCGCGCGACGTCGTCTGGCGCGACGAGGCCCCCACCGGCAAGCTCGACCTGCTGCTGTCGCTCGACTTCCGGATGACCAGCACCACGGTGTTCTCCGACGTGGTGCTGCCCGCGGCGACCTGGTACGAGAAGCACGACCTCAACACGACGGACATGCACCCGTTCGTCAACTCGTTCAGCCCCGCGATCGCGCCGCCGTGGCAGTCCCGGACCGACTTCGACATCTTCCAGACGCTGGCGCGCACGTTCAGCACGCTGGCCCGCACGCACCTCGGGGTGCGCCGGGACGTCGTGGCCGTGCCCTTCACGCACGACACGCCCGACGAGATGCTCAACCCGGGCGGTGTCGCGCTGGACTGGGCGCAGGGCGAGTGCGACCCGGTGCCCGGGGTCACCATGCCGAAGCTCGTCGTCGTCGAACGGGACTACGGGGCGGTCGCCGCGAAGATGGCGACCCTCGGGCCCCTCGTCGACACCCTGGGCGCGACCACCAAGGGCGTCACCTTCGACGTGCGCGAGGAGGTCGCCTACCTCGGCCAGAAGAACGGCGTGGCCCGGAACACGGGCAGCGACGTGCTCGAGGGGCGACCGCTGCTGACCCGGGACGTGCACGCCTGCGAGGCGATCCTCGCGCTGTCCGGGACCACCAACGGGCGCCTCGCGGTCCAGGGTTTCCACACCCTCGAGAAGCGCACCGGGACGACGATCGCCGACCTGGCGGCCGAGCACGAGGGCAAGCGGGTCACGTTCGCCGACACCCAGAGCAGGCCGGCGACGGTGATCACCTCGCCCGAGTGGTCCGGCACCGAGGCGCACGGGCGGCGGTACTCACCGTTCACCGTCAACGTCGAGCGGCTCAAGCCGTGGCACACACTGACCGGTCGGCAGCACTTCTACCTGGACCACGACTGGATGGCCGAGCTCGGCGAGCAGCTGCCGGTGTTCCGGCCGCCGCTGGACATGGCGCAGCTGTTCGGCGAGCCGGAGCTCGGTTCCACCGGCGAGCTCGGCGTCACGCTGCGGTACCTGACCCCGCACAACAAGTGGTCGATCCACTCCGAGTACCAGGACAACCTGTTCATGCTGACGCTGTCCCGCGGCGGCCCGACCATCTGGATGAGCGACCTGGACGCCGCCACGGTCGGCGTGCGGGACAACGACTGGGTCGAGGCGGTCAACCGCAACGGCGTCGTCGTCGCGCGGGCGGTGGTCTCGCACCGGATGCCCAAGGGGACCGTGTACATGTACCACGCCCAGGACCGCCTGATCGACGTCCCGCTGACGGAGACCACCGGGCGCCGTGGCGGCATCCACAACTCGCTGACCAGGCTTCTCATCAAGCCGAGCCACCTGATCGGCGGGTACGCGCAGCTGTCCTACGCGTTCAACTACCTCGGCCCCACCGGCAACCAGCGCGACGAGGTCACGGTCATCCGCCGGCGCTCGCAGGAGGTGCAGTACTGATGAAGGTCGCTGAGCGGCGCACTCCGGAGCGAGGAACGAGCGAAGGGGAAGCGCGATGACAGGTGCTGAGCGGCGCACTCCGGAGCGAGGAACGAGCGAAGGGGAAGCGCGATGAGAGTCATGGCTCAGATGTCGATGGTGATGAACCTCGACAAGTGCATCGGCTGCCACACGTGCTCGGTCACCTGCAAGCAGGCGTGGACCAACCGCACGGGCATGGAGTACGTCTGGTTCAACAACGTCGAGACGCGCCCGGGCCAGGGCTACCCGCGCACGTACGAGGACCAGGAACGCTGGCAGGGCGGCTGGACGCTGAACCGTCGCGGCCGGCTCCAGCTGAAGGCGGGCAGCCGGGCGAAGAACCTGCTCACCATCTTCGCCAGCCCCAAGATGCCGTCGATGGACCAGTACTACGAGCCCTGGACCTACGACTACGAGAACCTGACCAGCGCCCCGCTGCAGGAGCACACACCGGTGGCCCGGCCGATCTCGCTGATCACGGGCGAGCCGACCAAGGTGCGCTGGAGCGCGAACTGGGACGACGACCTGGGCGGCGCCCCGGAGCTGACCAAGGACGACCCGGTGCTCGCCAAGGTCTCGGCGGACGTCAAGCTCGAGTTCGAGAAGACGTTCATGTTCTACCTGCCGCGCATCTGCGAGCACTGCCTGAACCCGTCGTGCGCCGCGTCCTGCCCGTCGGGCGCGATCTACAAGCGGTCCGAGGACGGCATCGTGCTGGTGGACCAGGACCGCTGCCGCGGCTGGCGCAAGTGCGTCACCGGCTGCCCGTACAAGAAGGTCTACTTCAACCACCGCACCGGCAAGGCCGAGAAGTGCACGTTCTGCTTCCCGCGCATCGAGGTGGGCATCCCGACGGTGTGCTCGGAGACCTGCGTCGGCCGGCTGCGCTACATCGGCCTGGTGCTGTACGACGCCGACCGCGTGCTCGCGGCGGCCAGCGAGCCGGACGAGACCAAGCTGCTGGCGGCGCAGCGCAGCGTGTTCCTCGACCCGTTCGACGCCGAGGTGATCCGGGAGGCGGAGCGGTCGGGCATCCCGCGCGACTGGATCGACGCCGCGCAGCGGTCGCCGATCTGGAAGCTGATCAGCACCTACGAGGTGGCGCTGCCGCTGCACCCGGAGTACCGGACCATGCCGATGGTCTGGTACATCCCGCCGCTGTCGCCGGTGGTGGACGTGGTGCGGGACACGGGGGAGGACGCCGAGGAGCGGGGCAACCTGTTCGCGGCGATCGAGGCGCTGCGCATCCCGGTGGAGTACCTGGCCGGCCTGTTCACCGCGGGCGACACCGCACCGGTCACCGCGGTGCTGCGCAAGCTCGCCGCGATGCGGTCGTACATGCGCGACCTGTCGATGGGCCGCGAGGCAGACGCGTCGATCCCGGCGTCCGTCGGCATGGACGAAGGCACGATGCGCGACATGTACCGGCTGCTGGCGATCGCCAAGTACGACGAGCGGTACGTGATCCCCACCGCCCACGAGGAGCAGGCGCACGGCCTGGAGGAGCTGGCCACCGAGTGCAGCCTCGACTACGAGGGCGGCCCGGGGATGAACGAGTGGGGACCGTTCGGGGAGGGCTCGGGCGGCACCACGCCGATCGCGGTGGAGAACTTCCACATGCTGCAGCAGCGGCAGCTGACCGACACGGTCGCCGACCCGGCCACCCGCAAGGCGCGCGTCAACCTGCTCAACTGGGACGGCAAGGGGGCACCCGAGGGGATGTTCCCCCCACGTCCGGACGAGGCGCGGCCGCACGAGCCCGAGGGACCGTCCGGCGAGACGCAGCCGCTGCCCGCGGGTGGCAGCGAGCCCGGTCCGACGGGGTCGGGGACGGAGCCCCGATGAACCGCGTCGCCCGCGCCGCCGCCGCCCACCGGCTCGCCACCCGGCAGACGGCGGTGGTGCACCGGCTGGCGGCCCTCCTGCTGGAGTACCCCACGCCGGAGCTGCTCGCACTGCTGCCCCAGGTCGAGGCCGCCGCGCAGGAGCTGCCCGACGCGGTGGCGGCCCCGCTGCGCCGGCTGGCCGACCATCTCCTGGTCACGCCGCTGTCGCAGCTGCAGGCGGACTACGTCGAGACCTTCGACCTGCGCCGGCGCTGCAGCCTGTACCTCACCTACTACGCCTACGGAGACACCCGGAAGCGGGGCGTCGCGCTGGTCGAGCTCAAGCAGGCGTACCGGGCGGCCGGGGCCGAGGTGGACGGTGAGGAGCTGCCGGACCACCTGTGCATCCTGCTGGAGTTCGCCGCGACCACCGACGCGGAGGCGGGCATCGGTCTGCTGCTGGCGCACCGGGCGGGTCTCGAGCTGCTGCGGCTGGCGCTCGAGGACTCGCGGTCGCCCTACGCCGGCGTGGTGGGGGCCGTGTGCGCCACGCTGCCTCCGCTCGCGGGGGACGAGCGGGACGCGGTCGCGCGCCTCGCCGCCGAGGGGCCGCCGGGGGAGGAGGTCGGTCTCGAGCCGTTCATGCCGCCGCCGACGCCGATGGGAGCCCGCCGATGACCACCAAGGACCTGCTGCTGTGGGTGGTCGTCCCGTACGTGTGCCTGGCGGTGTTCGTGCTGGGCCACGTCTGGCGGTACCGGTACGACAAGTTCGGCTGGACCACCCGCTCGTCCCAGCTGTACGAGTCCCGGCTGCTGCGCTGGGCCAGCCCGCTGTTCCACTTCGGCATCCTGTTCGTCTTCCTGGGCCACGTGATGGGCTTGGGCGTCCCGGAGTCGTGGACGTCGGCGGTGGGCATCAGCGAGACGGCGTACCACGTGATGGCCGTCGGGATCGGCGGCATCGCCGGCGTCTGCACGCTGGTCGGGATGGTGCTGCTGATCTACCGCCGACGCACCGTCGGGCCGGTGTTCAGCGCGACCACCAAGATGGACAAGCTGATGTACGCCTGGCTCGCCGCGGTAGTCCTGCTGGGGCTGTGGAACACGGCCGCCGGGTCGGCGCTCAAGCTCGGCGGTGACTACGACTACCGCCTGGGCGTGTCGGTGTGGTTCCGCGGCATCTTCTACGGGCACCTGCACCCCGAGCTGATGGCGCACGCGCCGATCGGCTTCCAGCTGCACGGGCTGCTCGCGTTCGGCCTGTTCGCGCTGTGGCCGTTCACCCGGCTGGTGCACGTGTTCAGCGCGCCGGTCTGGTACCTGTGGCGGCCGTACGTCGTCTACCGCTCGCGCAGCCCACGGCTCGGGGCGGAGCCGCCGCGGCGCGGGTGGGAGCGGGTGGAACGACCGGCGAGCGGCGCCCGCCGCTGAGTGCGGCTCGTCGCGGACGGCGGCAGGATCGGGCGATGCGACTGGTGCTGCTCGCGGACACCCACGTCCCGGCCCGGGCGCGCGACCTGCCGCCCGTCGTGTGGGCAGCGGTCGACGCGGCGGACGTGGTGGTGCACGCCGGCGACTGGATCTCCGAGGAGCTCTACGCCGCGCTCGCCTCGCGGGCCGCGCAGCTGGTCGGCTGCGCGGGCAACAACGACTCGGCGGCGCTGACCAGGCTGCTGCCCGCGGTCGCGACGGTCGAGCTGGACGGCGTCCGTCTCGGTGTGGTGCACCAGACCGGCCCGGCGACCGGCCGCGAGGCGCGCTGCGACCGGGACCACCCCGGCCTGGACGTGCTCGTCTTCGGCCACAGCCACATCCCCTGGGACTCGCGCACACCCGCCGGGATGCGGCTGCTCAACCCCGGCTCACCGACGGACCGGCGGCGGCAGCCGTTCGCGACGTTCATGACGGCCCGGGCGCGTGACGGTGCGCTGCACGACGTGGAGCTCCAGCGGGTCGACCCGTCCTGGCGCTGAGCCGAGCGGGGGGACGACGGGTCAGCCCGCGTCGGACCGCCCGCCGTCCTCCGAGTCCTCCGCGGACGTCTTGCCGGGGTCGAGCTCGTTCTCGTCGGGCCCGGTCCCCTCGACGACGGGCGGCGGCGGCCGGTCGTCGTCCTGCGGCTGGCTGGTCGAGCTGCTCATCGTCCGCCTCCTGTCCCGGACCGCCGCGCGGCAGCCCTCGGCGATCCTCGCTCACGGGCGCGCGCACCGCCCGGCGGGGCGGTTCGCGGTGGCCCGCTGCTACGGCGTCGGGCGGCCCGGCGAGGGTACGCGGAGGCTGCGCCCGGCCGGCGGTCCGGACGACGCGGTCGCACGCCCGCCGGTGTGCGCACCGTGGCTGCGCAGGTAGTCCTCCACGTCGCGGGCCGGCTGCGCCCGGGCGAACAGGAAACCCTGCACGTAGGGGATGTCGAGCTGCTGGAGCGCCACGAGCTGCCCGGCCCGCTCGACACCCTCGGCGACGAGCACGAGCCCCAGGGAGCGCGCGAGCGCCGTGACCGCCGCCAGCAGGGGCGACGGCTGCGTGTCGACGGAGTTGATCAGGCTGCTGTCCAGCTTGAGCACCGAGACCGGGAACCGCTCGAGGTAGTTCAGGGCCGAGTAGCCGGTGCCGAAGTCGTCGATCGCCAGCTCCACGCCCGCTGCCGTCAGCTCCTTCAGCGCAGCGGTCAGCTCGGCACCGCCGGGCACCGCGGTCTGCTCGGTGATCTCGATGGTCAGCTGGCTGGGCAGCACGCCGGCGTTCGCGACGTGGTCGAGCACGTGCGTGACCAGGTCGGAGCGGCTGAGCGAGGCGGCCGTCATGTTGACCGCGACCCGGATGGACCGGAACGCGGGGTCGGCGTCGCACCAGGTGGCCAGCTGACGCAGCGCCGTGGCGAGGACCAGCTCGTCGAGGTCCGCGGACAGACCGGCGTGCTCAGCGGCGGGGAGGAACTGGCCCGGCAGCAGCGGACCGCGGCTCGGGTGCCGCCACCGCACCAGCGCCTCGACGGACCGTAGGCCGGCGCCGTCGACCGCCACGACCGGCTGGTAGGCGACCCACAGCCCCCCGGACTCCGGGTGGCGCAGCGCGTGGTCCAGCTGACCGGCGAGCTCGCGCTGCCCGAGCATCTGGTCGCGCAGCTCGCGGCTGTAGACGCGGTAGGTCGCGCGGCCCGCGTCCTTGGCGGCGTACATCGCGATGTCCGCGTCGACCTGCAGCCGTTCGAGGGTCTGGACGTCGGGGGAGATCACCACACCGACGCTCGCAGAGACCCGCAGCGGGAGGCCCTCCAGGACGAAGGGCTCGGCGAACACCGAGAGGATCTGGCCGCCGATCCGGTCGGCGTGCGCCGTCGCGTCGGCGTCGGTCCCGACGGCCAGGACGCCGAACTCGTCGCCGCCGAACCGGGCGACGAGGAGTCCGGCCGGGAGCGCCGTGGTCAGCCGGTCCGCCACCTGGACCAGCAGGGCGTCGCCCACCGTGTGCCCGTAGGTGTCGTTGATCGCCTTGAAGTCGTCCAGGTCGAGCAGCGCGAGCAGCGCCGTCACGCCGTGCGGCAGGTGCGCCGAGCGTGCCAGCTCGTTGCGGAACCGCCGGAGGTTGGCCAGGCCGGTCAGGGCGTCGTGCAGGCTGGCCCGCTCGCTGCGGGCGAGCAGGTCGATCGCGCGGGACATCGCCAGCAGGAAGAGCACGAGGCCTGCGGCCGCGGCGAGCCAGAGGTTCAGGTGCAGCGTGCCCAGCACCGCGCCGAGGCACAGCGCCGGCACGACGGCCCCGGCGGGCAGCAGCAGCAGGAGGCCGGGGACACGCGAGGGCGCGACCCCCGCGGACGGCAGGCCGACCTTGGTCATCGAGGGGTGCACCGCCGCGAGACCCAGCGCCAGGTAGGAGGCGTAGGCGAAGCCGTCCCACCGCGAGCCGGGGTGGTACTGACCGCCGATGGTCGCCAGCCCGACGACGGTGTCGGACGCGACCGCGCAGAACAGGGCACCCACCAGCACCGTGAGCGAGGTGCTGCGGCGTGGACGGTGGTCGCGCAGGCGCAGCAGGAGGGCGAACAGCCCGAGGTCGAGGGTCGGCAGCGCCGCCGCGGACGTCACCGCCGCCGTCGGTGCGCCGGCGTCGACGTACGGCTGGACCAGGAACTGGTAGCCGACGGTGGCGAGCGAGACGAGACCGATCGCGCTCTCCAACCAGGCGAACCGGTCGCGCTCAGCCGGCACGGGGGGCGTGAAGCCGAGGATCGCCACGCCGACAGCGAGCGAGCCGATGTCGAAGCCGAGCGACACGGCCGTCGTGATGGCCTGCGCGTGCACCTGCACCGCGGAGCCGATCGCGGCCGAGACGAGCGCGAACGCCAGCAGCAGCCACGCCCGTGGCCGTGCCGGACCGCGCAACCCGACGGACAGGATGACGGTCACCGCTGCGGCCAGCGGAGCGACCACCAGCAGCCACAGCCGCACGTGGGCACCGGCCAGGGCGAAGGCGACGACCCCGACCACCGACACACCGGCGGCCACCACGAACGGCGACGGGGTTCGATGCATCGCCGTCATCCAGGCCTCGCGCTCTCTGCCCACTCCGTCGCCCGGCGAGCGCCGCATCGCGCGCGGGTGGCACCCCGTCCATCGGCAGGCACGCACCCGCGCCAAGGAGTCCGCCGGGTGCCGTGACGTCAGCGGCCCCAATTCACCCGGCGCGGTTCGCTGCCGCCGGACCGCCTAGCATCGGCGTGATGACGGGTGCGCAGAGGATCGCCGTCGCCGGTGCCACCGGCCTGATCGGCTCGCAGGTGGTGGAGCTGGCGCGGGCCGCCGGCCACGAGGTGGTGCCGCTGAGCCGCGCGACCGGCGTGGACCTCACCGTCCCCGGATCGGTCGGTGACCGCCTCGAGGGCGTGGACGCGGTGATCGACACGACGCGCTCGCCCCTGATGGACCAGGCCGCGGCCGTCGACTTCTTCACCCGGGTGGCGGCCGACCTGGGCGCCGCGGCGCACGCCGCCGGTGTGCGTCGCACGGTCGTGCTGTCGATCGTGGGCGTCGACCGGAGCCAGGACTACCCCTGGTACGTCGCCACGCTCGCCCACGAGCGCGCGACCCGTGAGCACGCGCCGGGACCCCGGGTGCTGCGCGCCACGCAGTTCCACGAGTTCCCCGGGCAGGTGCTCGACCGGGGCCGGCACGGCGACACGGCACAGGTGATGCAGATGCCGACCCAGCCGGTGGCGTCGCGGGAGGTCGCGCGGCTCCTCGTCGAGCTCGCGACCGACGGGACGGACGGCGACGTCGAGGTGGCCGGTCCCCGGCGGGAGGAGCTCGTGGACCTGGTCCGTCAGCTGGTCGAGCTGCGCGGCGAGCGGGTGCGGATCGAGCCGGTGCCGGCATCGCCCAGCATGATGGCCGGCTCCGTGCTGCCCGGACCGGACGCCCTGGTCAGGGGCGTCGACTGGGAGACGTGGGCGCGCGCGGCCGCGGCCTCGGGCCGGCTCTGAGCGTCGGCGCCCTCAGCCGGCGGCCAGCAGCCGCCGCACCGAGCTCGGCACCTGCAGGCGCCCGACCGGCACCCCACCGCCGAGCACCGGCGGCACCGGCACGGTGCGGAGCGCGCCCTGGTCGACACCGAGGCTCTCCAGCACCGCGAGCGTGACCGGCAGCCGAGCCCGGTCGGCCCCGTCGGCGATCTTGATCGCCACGCCGGTCCCGTTCGGCAGTGCCAGCGCCTGCACCCCCTCCGCGCCGTCCTTGGCGACCAGGCCGGGCACGGCACGCATCAGCTGGGTGACGTCCCGACTCTCGCCGCCCACCAGCTCGGGGAACCGACGCATCGCCGCCGCCACCCGGCCCTCAGCCGTGCCCTCGGCTGCCGTGGCGAGCCGCGCGTACGCCGTGGCGACGCCACGCAGGCTGACCGCGAACAGCGGGGCGCCGCAGCCGTCCACGGAGACGGTGGCGGGCCGCTCGCCGGTCAGCTCGGTCATGGTCCGCTCGATCGCCTGCTGCAGCGGGTGGTCGAGCGACAGGTAGTCGTCGACCGACCAGCCGTTGACCACGCACGTCGCCACCATCGCCGCGTGCTTGCCGGAGCAGTCCTGGCACACCGGCACCGGTCCGCGGCCGGTGCGCAGCCACTCCTCCCGCTCGGGCTCGCCGAACGGCAGTGCCGCGACGTTGCGCAGCGCCGTCTCGTCGTGCCCGTGCAGCGCGAGGATCCGACGCACCCCGTCCCGGTGGACCGCGCCCCCCGAGTGGCTCGATGCGCCGAGCGCGAGCAGGTCCTCGGGGAGCTCGAGGCCGTTGCGGAGCATGGCGGCGAGCTGCAGCGGCTTCAGCGTCGACCTCGGGAAGACGGGCACGTCGACGGCACCGGCGCCGAGCAGGACGGCGCCCCGGGCGTCCGCGACGCAGAACGAGCCGCGGTGCCCGCTCTCGACGAGCTCGCCCCGCGTGCACTCCACCAGGGCGACGGGTCCGGCGTCCGTCGTGCCGGCCGGGTCGTGGTCCATCGTCGTCCGTCCTGTCGGGGCTGTCGTCAGAGGGGCTGCGGGCCGATCGTCGAGAGGAGCGCCAGCGCACCCGCCGCCTCGCTGCCCGGGTCCGCGGTGTACAGCACGACGCGCAGGTCACCGGCTCCGGGGACGGTCAGCACGTCGCAGTCCACCACGACCTCGCCGACCGACGGGTGCACCACCGTCTTGCGCTCCGAGGCGTGCCGTCCCACCACCCCGGCGTCCCACAGCTGCGCGAACCGCTCGCTGCGCTCCCGCAGCCCGCTGACCAGGGCGTCCACCGACCGGTCGGCGGGATGGTCGGCCGCAGCCGCCCGCAGGTCGGCGACCAGCGCCGTCTCGAAGCGGTCGAGGTCGCCGGCCGACCCGTGGCGCACCGCGCTGACCCCCAGCACGAAGTGCCGCCAGAGCAGGTTGCGCTCCGTCTCGTCGCGGAGCGGGCCGAGCAGCGCCATCCACTCGTCGTTCGCCAGTAGCATCGTCCACGTCGCGTCCCACACGCTCACCGGCGTGCCCGAGAGCCGGTCGACCAGGCGACGGACCCCGGGCGTGACGTGCCGGGACACGATGCCGGCGCCCGGTGGGCGCAGCCCGGCGGAGAGGAAGAGGTGGTCGCGCTCGGCCGTGCCGAGCCCCAGGGCCCCCGCCAGTGCCTCGACCACCCGCGCGGACGGCGCGGTGGCGCGCCCCTGCTCCAGCCGGGTGACGTAGTCGACCGAGATGCCGGCGAGCAGCGCGAGCTCGTCGCGGCGCAGCCCGGGGGTCCGCCGGCGGAACCCGGGCGGCAGACCGACGTCCGCGGGTGCCACGCGCTCCCGCCACGTGCGCAGGACGGTTCCCAGGTCGGACGGCATGGTCCCAGTCTCGCGCCGCCGACGGGCGGCTCCGCGTCGCACCCTGGTACTGCGGGTACCTGCCGGCGCCCGGTGGTACCGGCACAGGCTGCTCGCATGACCACGACCTTGATCACGGGTGGCAACAAGGGCCTCGGCCGCGAGACCGCCCGCCAGCTCCTCGCCCACGGGCACGACGTGTGGATCGGCGCCCGGGACGCCGAGCGCGGCCGGCAAGCCGCCGACGAGCTGGGCGCCCGGCTCGTGCAGCTGGACGTGACCGACGACGCCTCCGTCGCCGCGGCGGCGGCCACGGTGGGCGACCTCGACGTGCTGGTGAACAACGCCGGGGTGTCCGGCGGGCTCGCGGCACCGGCCGACGTGACGGCGGACCTGATGCGCACGGTGTTCGACACCAACGTCTTCGGCGTCGTGCGCGTGACTCGGGCCTTCCTGCCGGCGCTGCTGCGGTCCACCGCCGGGACGGTGGTCAACGTGAGCAGCGGGTTGGGCTCGTTGACGCTGGCCACCGACCCCGGGTCGATCGCGAGCCGGTACCAGCTCCTCGCCTACAGCTCGGCGAAGGCGGCCCTCAACATGGTGACGGTGCAGTACGCCAAGGCGTTCCCGCAGCTGCGCGTCAACTGCGTCGACCCGGGGTTCACCGCCACCGACTTCAACGGCCACCGCGGGGTGCAGACGGTGGAGGAGGGCGCCCGGGCGATCGTGCGTGCTGCCCTGCTCGGCCCGGACGGACCGACGGGCACGTTCTTCGACGACTCCGGCACGGTGCCGTGGTGACCCCGCGCGGGACGGGCACGACGACCGGCCGCGCCGTGTCTCAGAACTGGGGCCCGGCCGTCCGCGTCCGCTTGAGCTCGTAGAAGCCCGGGACGCGGGTCATCAGCACCAGGCCGTCGAACAGGTCGAGCGCCGCCTGCCCGGTCGGCGCGGGCGTCACCACCGGTCCGAAGTACCCGACGCGGTCGATGGCCATCACGGGCGTGCCGACGTCGTCCCCGACCAGGTCGATCGCACGCTGGTGGGAGGCGCGCAGCAGGTCGTCCACCTCGGTGGTGCCGCCGACCTCCGCGAGCGTGGCCGGCAGGCCGACCTCCGCGAGCGACTCGGCGATGATCGCGTCGGTGTCGGTCCGGCCCTGCGGGTGCCGCCGGGTGCCCATGGCCGTGTACAGCGGTGCCAGCACCTCGTCCCCGTGGTCCCGCGCGGCGGCGATCGCCACGCGCACGGCCGCCCACGAGTCGTCCATCAGCCGCCGGTAGTCCTCCGGCAGGTCCCGGCCCTCGTTCAGCACCGACAGGCTCATCACGTGCCAGCGCAGGTCGATGTCGCGGTGCCGGCTCACCTCGGTCACCCACCGGGAGGTCATCCAGGCCCACGGGCAGGCGGGGTCGAACCAGAGGTCGACGACAGGGCGCGGCGAGGCGGTCACGGGGCTCCTTCACGGGGCGGACGGCAGCAGAAGGCAGACGGTCTCCATCATCAGGCCGCCCGGCCCGTGCCGCCTCGCGCTCCGGTGCCGTCAGGACGTCGGCGCGAGGTAGGCGAGGGCGGCGACTACCTGCGTCTGCACCATGGTGGCCAGGGTGGGGTCGACGACGGGTGCGAAGAGGGGGGAGTGGTTGGCCGGGATGTCCTGCGCGACACGGCCGGCCGCGACGGCGGCGCGGTACTCGGCTGCGTCGTGCCCGCCGACCGTCCAGTACGCGTACGGGACGCCGAACGCGTCGGGGATCCGGGAGAAGTCCTCCGAGGCGGTGACGGGCTCCTGGTGGTGCACCCGGTCGGCGCCGAAGTGGGCGACGAAAGCGCGGGTGACCTGCTCGTTCACGTCCGGGTCGTTGGACGTCAGCGGGAACTGGTCGTAGTACTCGATGTCCGGCTCGCGGGGACTGCCGGACGCCTCGCACTCCGCGCGGACCATCCGCTCGATCGAGGCGACCACCCGCGCGCGCAGGGCGGCGTCGTACGTCCGCAGGTTCAGCAGCAGCGTCGCCCGGTCCGGGATGATGTTCGACTTCGTGCCGGCGTTCAGGGCGCCGACCGTCACCACCGCGAAGGCCCCCGGCGGCGTCTCGCGGGAGACGATGGTCTGCAGCCGCAGCACGATGCTGGCCGCGAGAACCACCGGGTCGACCGAGTTGTGCGGCATCGAGCCGTGCGCGCCCTTGCCGTAGACGGTGACCTTGACCGAGTCCCCGGCGGACAGCACCGGACCAGGGGTGGTGCCGATCGTGCCGGCCTCGAACGGCAGCACGTGCTGGCCCACGGCGACGTCGGGCCGCGGGATCTTCGTCGTCAGACCGTCGTCCAGCATCGCCTGCGCACCCGCGCCGATCTCCTCACCGGGCTGGAGCAGCACCACGTACGTCCCTGACCACGCCGCGCGTCGACCGGCCATGAGCGTGGCGGCCCCTAGCAGCGCCGCGGCGTGCATGTCGTGCCCGCAGGCGTGCATCACCGGCACGGGTCCCGACTCGTCCTGGACCGTCTCGGTCGACGCGTAGTCCAGCCCCGTGGCCTCGCGCACGGGCAACGCGTCGATGTCCGCCCGGGCCAGCACCACGGGTCCCGGCCCGTTGGCCAGCACCCCGACCACTCCCGTCCCGCCGATCCGCTGCACCGCGTAGCCGAGGCCGCTCAGCCGCTGCTCGAGCAGCTCGGCCGTGCGGTGCTCACGCATGCTCAGCTCGGGATGCCGGTGCAGGTCGCGGTACAGCTCCCGCAGGCCGCCGAGCTGGTCCTTCAGGGCGACCAGCACCTCGTCCACCGCCGCCATCTCGCACCTCCGCGCCCGACAGCACCCCGCTCATGGTGCATCCGGCGGTGCCCGCCGGCCACCGAGTCGTCGACCGGACGAGACCGCTCCAGGTGCTTGCCGTCAGCAAGTCCCCGGGTGCAGACTTAACAAGTCTCCACACGAGGACTTAGGAGAGGTCGATGGCACGGACCGGTAGGCGTCCCGGACCGACGAGCACGCGGGAGTCGATCGTCGCCGCGGCGGCCGAGTGCTTCGCGGCCCAGGGGTTCGACGCGACGAGCATGCGAGGCGTCGCTGCCGCCGCCGGCGTCGACTCAGCCCTGGTCCGCCGCTTCTTCGGCAGCAAGGAGCAGCTGTTCACCGAGGTGGCGACCGCTCTGATCGTTCCCGAGCGGGCCCTCGCGGCGGTCGCGGCCGGCGCACCGGATGCCGCCGGGGCGCGGCTGGTCAGGTACTTCCTGTCCTTGTTGGGGGACGTGTCGCAGCCGGGGCCCTTCTTCGGGCTCATCCGGTCCGCCGTCGACAGCGAGCACGCCGCGGCGCTGCTGCGCCGACTGCTGGCCGACCGCGTGCTCGGCGAGCTCGCGACGTCGTTCCGCTCCGAGAACGCCGAGCTCGGTGCGGCGCTCGCCGCCAGCCAGCTCGTCGGCCTGGCCGTGGCCCGCTACGCGGTCCGCCTCGACGCACTGACGGCAGCGGGCACCGAGGACCTGATCCCGTGGGTCGCCCCGGTCGTCCAGTCCTACCTCACCGGCACCCGCATCTCCTGAAGGGGGAGACATGACCACCTGTGCGCACTCCCACGTGCTGGTCACCGGAGCCTCGTCCGGCATCGGGCGCGCCACGGCGCTGCGCCTGGCAAAGACCGGCTACCACGTGTTCGCCGGCGTCAGGAAGCGTGCGGACGGAGCGGCTCTGGCCGAGGCGGCCGGCGGCGACGTGACTCCGGTGCTCCTGGACGTCACCGACCCGCAGCAGATCGCGTCGGCCGTCGAGCTCGTCTCCGGCCACGTCGGCGACGCAGGGCTCGCCGGCCTGGTGAACAACGCCGGGATCGGGGTGTTCGGGCCGCTGGAGCTGATCCCGGTCGAGCAGTTCCGCCGCCAGCTCGAGGTCAACGTCACCGGCCAGCTCGCCATCACCCAGGCCGCCCTCCCGCTGCTGCGGCGCGCCCGCGGCCGGATCGTGATGATCGGCTCGATCGGCGCGCGGTTCACGCCGCCGTTCGTCGGCCCGCTGGCCGCCAGCAAGAGCGCGCTGGCCACGATGAGCGCCGCGCTGCGGCAGGAGCTGGCACCGTGGGGCATCCACGTGACGGTGGTGGAGCCGGGCAGCATCCGCAGCGAGGCGGTGGACAAGCTCGAGAGCGACGCCCAGCGGGTGCTCGACGAGGCGACCGTGCAGGGCCGGGCGCTGTACCGCGACGCGTTCGGCCACCTGGTGGACTTCTTCGCCGACCTCCACGAGAAGGGCAGCCCACCCGAGGTCGTGGCGACGACCGTCGAGCGGGTGCTGCGCGCCTCCCGTCCCCGGTCCTCCTACCTGTCCGGCAAGAACGCGCGGCGGATGGCGGCGATCGCCCGGCTGCTGCCGGTGCCCGCCCAGGACGCGCTGCGCCGCAGGCTCACCCGGCAACCGGCGCCCGGCTCACGGGCCGTCGCCGCGGCCGTCTGATCTGCTGACGCACTCGGACGGCACGCCCGAGTGCGTACATCGTCCCGGTTTGATGCGATTCCTTGTCGGACCGTACGTGTGGGACTAAGGTCCCGGGCACCGGCTCACGACAGCGCGCCACCCGAGGGTTCCCGCGGTGCCGGTGTCCGGCTCCATCCCGCGGTTCGCCCGCGTGGCGAGCCGCCGTCCCTGGGAGGCGCAATGAGGCGTCGTCTGCTGTTCAGGTCCGCCACGGCCGCGGGCGCCGCGGTCCTCGCGGTGATCGGTCTGGCCGCGCCCTCGGCGACGGCGGACCCGGTCACCATCAGCCCCGTGATCACCGGTCTGTCCTCGCCGCGCGGACTGACGTTCGACGGTCTCGGGTCGCTGTACGTCGCCCAGGCCGGTGCCTGGTCGCCCACCCCGCTCACTCACACGGGTGCCGTCACCAAGTACGACTTCGGGACGTTCACCACGGCCTGGACGACGGGCTTCGCGACCCTGAGCCAGGCGGAGCACGGTCCGGAGGTGCTGGGTGTCGGAGGGATCAGCGCGCTGGGGGCCGGCTGCATGAAGAACAGCAACGGCCAGCGCAACGGCTGCCAGGTGCAGGCGATCACCAACGAGTCGACGGACGGCCTGGCGGCCCTCGGCCTGCCCGGAATGAGCACCGCCGGACGTCTCTACCGGCTCGACGGCGCGACCGGCGCCACCACCGTGCTCGCGGATGTCGGCGACCAGCAGTACGCCTGGACCAGCGCCCACCACGACCTGGCACCGGCCGACTTCCCGGACTCCAACCCCTACGGCGTCCTGGTCACCCGCACGCCCGGCAGCGACACGATCCGGACCTTCGTCGTCGACGCCGGCGCGAACACGGTCGGGGAGGTCAGGCGCGACGGCACCGTCCGTCAGATCGCCTACATCCCCAACGACCCGGTGGCCGACGCCACCCCGACCTGTGTGGCGATGGGCCCCGACGGGATGCTGTACGTCGGCACCCTCGACCTGGTGTTCAACCTCTTCGTCCCCGGCGGCCCGGCGCGCTCGCACGTGTGGCGGGTCGACCCCGACTCCAGCTATCCGACGGCTCCGACCGTGTGGGCCTCGGGCCTCACCACGGTGACTGCGTGCACCTTCGACCGCTGGGGCAACTTCTGGGCAGCAGAGATGTTCGCCCCGAACGCGGCCGGGGCACCGGGCGACGTGGTCCGTATCCCGTTCGATCAGCCGACGCAGCAGACCCGATTCGGTACCGGGTCCCTCCCGCTCCCCGGCGGCATCGCCCAGGGTCCCGATGGTGCGATGTACGTGACGGTCGGCTCCGCGAACCCCGCACCGGGCAGCGGCGCGGTGATGCGACTCGCCACCTCCTGAGGTCGAGCGCGGCGGGTGCGAGACCGACCGGCTCGACCGCGTCGGCCGCACCCGCCGCCTACCGATCCGGCAGCGACTCCTTGGCGCTGCGCGCTCGAAGAGCGGCTGGCTGGAGGGCTGGAGGGTGGTTCCGGTAAGTCTCGTGGCCTGGCATGGCGGTGACTTGAAGCACGGTCCTCCACGCTCAGCCTGTCACGCCCTCCACACTCCGCCCTGGAGTGTGGCTTCCCAAGAGCCCGTGAACCTGCGGGTCCGGTGACAGTCCGAGACCGTCCCATGGGGTCACGCCTTCCACGCTCTCCCCTCGAAGTGACCTGATCATCGGAGCCATCTCGGCAGGACCGTGGACCGAGACGTGTGCCGGCTACTCGCAGAGGCGAGTGGCCGGCCGGTCCCGAATCCGGCCCAGTGCCGGAGTTGGTCCCTGGCACACGCAGTCGATCCTCGGCAGACAGCCGTCGAGGCTCCGCCATGCCGCATGGAGTCCGCTCATGGACCCCTTGCGAGGGGCGCTTGGGCCCTCTACTCTCAAATCTGACAGAGCAGCAAGAGGTCGAGCGGGTAGAGAGCGAGTGGCAGAATGCGACGCATCGAGGTTGATGCCGAGGTGTACGCGGAGCTCGAACGGCACGTGAAGGGCTTCGAGCAGCCGAACGACGTACTGCGGCGACTGCTGCTGGGCGGACGGACGGTGATACCCGCGCCGCGACCGACGCCGGTCGCTGCTGGAAAGCTGCTGCCGCTTCTGGAGGCGGGCCTTGTCCGCGAGGGGGATGTGATCACTCACGAGCGACCCCGCAAGGGCGATCGGTTTGAGGCAACAGTTGTCGAGTCTGGCTGGATCCTCTCAAACGGCACTCTCTACCGGACGCCTTCGCCTGCGCTGTCGCACCTGGTGGGTTCGCAGATCGACGGTTGGGCGAACTGGATGCATCAGCGCTCCGGCAAGACGCTCCGAGAGTTGCGGTCCGAACTGGCCCGTCGAGCCCGTTAGCGGCGCGCCCGTCGGGCGTCGCCCGATGCCAACCAGGTGCGACAGGTTGGCACAGCGCACCACACGGGCTCGCCTCGGCTTCTCCACTTGACCGACGTTGGTCGCACGAGACGGGCGTGCCCGCCAGTATGGTTTCACCATGGGGCCGACGCCAGCTAAGGAATGGGTGTCCAGCGGCTGGGGATATCGAGTAGCCAATCGAGACCAGTTGCTCCGAACGATCTCCCGCATTTCCATCCTCAAAACTGGTCGGATCTATGCCTGGCGCGGCCAAGGCAGCGGCGAATGGAACCTTTCCTCATCCTTGTACCGGAGTCTGGAGAGAACCGGCCCTGTCGACGAGTCGAGAATGGCCGTCGCGGAAGCGAAGATGATCAAGGCTGCCCGGAAGTACGGGCTCGGTCGGGAGCTGGGAGCGTCAAATACTGACGCCAACCTTCTGGCCACTCTGCAGCATCATGGCTTACCGACACGCCTGATCGACGTCACGTCAAATCCCATGACAGCGCTTTGGTTTGCGACAGAACCGTCCGGCGGTGACGGTGAGAAGCCTGGCGTACTCTTCGCGATCGACGTTACCGATATGCCGTGGTCCGAGACGATCCGGCATGACGCGGGTGTCACATGGGGTGGCATCGAGCGCCCGCTCGGCTACCTGTACGATTCTCTACTCGCCGATTCGACTCAACATCGACGACCATTTAGGCTCTTCCCTGCTCTGCCCGACGAACGCATGAAGGCGCAGGAAGGGTTCTTCGTGGGGAGTGCGGTTGCCCCTCAGCCCGCGATCGTGCGGGTGCCTGACCTCGACTTCGGTGACGTCAAGGCGCCTGGCGTGGAGTCCTTGGGCCGATTGGCGGAAGGCCCTGACAGGGGACCGGGTCGCCCGCCGGTGCTGCCGTTCCTCGCGCTCGTGATTCCTCCGCGGGTCAAGCGAGCGCTCCGCGATCCGCTAAAAGGAACCTACAACCGTCGCCGACGCGTCTTGTTCCCGGATGTCGACGGATTTCGCGACGCATACCGCCACGGCGAGATTCGTTTGGAGTCGTAACCCGGGCGTGTCGCCCGGGGCGCCGAGTCACGCGGTAAAGGGAGGGCGCGCAGATCCCCCCGGGCGAGCTGATGTGTCAGGGAACTCGTGCGGTAGCCAGGCCCCGGTCGCGAACGGCCGCGCTCTCGCTGCGAACCAGCCGAGTGCCACCCGCCGTGACAGGGAGCTCAACCTTCTCTGTGTTTAGGGTCATGGCTCGCCATCGCCCGTCATCGCGGCCGAGGTAGGTCTCGAAGTGGTGCCGTGCCGGCGACGGCCGCCAGCGCCTCGGCCGTCGCCGGTATCGTCGGGCCGTGCCGCAAGCGATCCCACCCAGCGTGTTCATCGGATCGGCCAGCGAAGGCAAGGACATCGCGCAGGCGATCGCTTCCGGCCTGGCGCAGGCGGGCTGCGAACCGACGGTCTGGGACCAGAACGTGTTCCGAGCGTCGTCCTACACGCTTCAGGCCCTTCTCGACCAGGCACGCAGGAGCGACTTCGCCGTCCTCGTCGCCACGCCAGATGACGTTGTCGAGAGTCGTGGCGTGACGCAGGCCACGACGCGCGACAACGTAGTTCTGGAGTTCGGTCTGTTCGCCGGGGTGCTCGGCATCGAACGGGTCTACCTCCTGGCGACTGAACCGCAGATGAAGCTCCCGACTGACCTCCTTGGACTCACGCGCCTGCCGTACACCGCACGCGTGCGGGACGCGAACCTGGCTGCAGCTGTCGGGCCTGCGGTCGCTGCGGTCAAAGCCCGGACGCTCGAGCTGAAGATCCGGCCGCAGACGCAAGGGCCTGGCAGCAACGGGCACGCCGTGGAAAGGCACATTCTGCGTCGTGAGCTCGACGTCGTGGCAGGCAACGCACGCGACCAGGGGTGGCGCGTGAAGACCAACAGCGAAACCACGCTGCGCCTGGAGTCCGCGCGTGGAAGACGCCACACCTTCCAGGTCGACGAGGGCCGCCCCCGCGAGACGCGGCTACGGTTGCGGCTGTTCGTGACTGAACTGCGGGCCTCTGGCCTCCGTGTCAACGCGAGTGTGCGGCGCGAACCAGCTCCGGAAGGGTAGAAGCGGTGTGGCCCTCCCGCAGACCCGTGCGGGCCTCAAGCGGGAGGGCCGACGCTCCAACCCGGCGCTACCGGGAACTCCGCCCAGTCACCCGGGCGGCACGCCGCGTCTCTCGGTCCGTGCGACGAAGCCCTGGGTACGCACCTGGAACGCCCGTGCATCGCGCTCGGGGAGCTGGACCGCCTGGGCCCACGCCGCGCCAAGGGACAACCTGTACTCCGCAACACCAACCTGAGCAGCGTAGCGGTGCGGCCAAGAGCCTCCAAGGTGGTTGAACGCACCGGTGAACGCCCACGCTCGCGTGATCGTGGTCGCCGCCGTGGAACGGACTGGGGTCGCGACGGCGAAGTCGTGGACGCGATGCACGTGCTTTGCCGCCTCGCATGCATTGCCATCGTGGCCGTCGAGGCAGCCGCCTACTGCTGGTAGCTCTTGATCCGCTTGTACCAAGCCTTGAGTAGCGCGCACTCCGCTTGAAGCTCATCCGGCTCAGGCGCGACGTAGTTTACTTCCTCGGACTTATCGTGCCGGAGTGCCCACTTCGAGGTGCGGCCGTAGCCATTCTGGTATTCCTTGTTGTCTTCCGGTGTGATTTTGGCAAGCATCCGAACCATCTGCGGGCGGACTTGGTTAGTGCCTCGATCGTATACGCGGTTCACGATTTCGGATGTGACTGCGCGCTCCCAGGTCTCGGAGAGCTTCCCTCCGATGTCGCTGACACGGGCCTCGTACTGGTCGTCGTCGAGGGTTGTCCGGTCCGTCTTGAGATTCTGGATTGCCATCTCGATGGTGTCGAGTCGCGTCGGGGTGTCCTGCGCTTTCCACGGGAAGCCATCATCGCAGTAGCCGGGCGTCTCGCCACGGTGGTGGATCGTCCGTGCGGAAAGGGTCACGTCGACCCGACTTGCCGCAACGAAGAGACCGGACACGAACGCGATGTCGTGAGTGAATACAATCACCTGGCGTGCTTTCGCGAGCTGAGCCAGGCGGAGCGCTACTTGGTCACGCCGGACGTGGTCCAGCGAAGTGACCGGGTCGTCGAACACAATTGCCGACCTGGACTGGTCGAACTCGGCTTCGGTGAAGAATCCGGCGAGTCCGAGCGCGGTCTGTTCGCCCTCGCTCAGCACATCGCGCGCTTTGGCGCTTGTGCGCGCTCCCAGGAGAGCGGGGATTTGCCGCACCTGCCCCTTCTGGCCGCCAAGGCTCCGCAGGGTGACGCGCTGGAGCCTCATCCGCTCGGTCTCGCGCGTGAAATTGTCACGAATCTGATCGGTGGCGTACCTACTCGTGAGTTCGCTTGACTTGCGCGTGATGGTCGCCGTGTCGGTGCGCTGACGTGCAGCGTTCAGCTCGTCGATGTGTTGGCGACGCGAGACCTCCCGCCTGAGCTCCTCGGCCGCCGCGTTGAGGCGTTGCGCCCCGTCGAGCTGGTCACGTGTCTTTCGTGCCGCGAGTAGGGCGCTTCGGAAGCCATCGACGTCGGTCTCGGCGGCCTGAGTCGCAACGGACGTTGCGAGCGCGGCAAGGGTTGTGCCCAGTGTGCTGGGCGCGAGAGGCCCGACGTAGGTTCCGTCGTACGTGGTGAACGCGGCGAGGGCGCGATCGCGGCGGCCCTCGAGGGTTCCAAGTCGAGCCAGGACAGCGTCGGCCGTCCCTTCGTCGTAGTTCCGCAACGTCGCGAGTGCGGCAGACGTTCCCGGGGTCGTGAACTCGAGTTCCCGGAGAGCGGCCAGGGCGTCGGCATACGCCCGCTCGGCCGTCTGAGCGTCGTGCTCGGTGGTGTCCTTCATGTACGCGGCGAACTGCTCGAACCGGTCTCTGGCACGTTGATCAAGCGGTTGCTGGCAGAGGACGCATACGACGCCATCGCCACCCAACGGCAGCTCGTGTTCGTGAGTCGGGATGGTGGCCGCATAGGCGCGGGCGGCGACCCACAGCGTTCGCCAAGTCTCGGATCCAACGCCCGGCAGCGGCGCGTCGTCGAACGCGGCCGACGCTGCGAGCGTGGCCGCGCCGCGCTTCGTAGCGGCTTCGTCCCGGATCTGCTCGGTGGCGCGGAAGCGGTCGTCGTCTACGGCGACCTCCAACTGCGCCAGGGTCGCTACGAGTTGTCTCAACTGACTGGCGTCAGCGTTGAGGCGCGCCTTCTCCTTGGTGGCATCGCTTGTTTCGAGGCGTGCGACCTCCAGAGTTGCCGCCCCGAGGCTCTTTCTGTCCTCGGCGCTGAACTTGCTCGCCTCGTCGATCTCATCACTCGTCGTCTGCGCTGAGAGCGCCGCGAAGAAGGTGCTCGCAGGCGTCCCCTCCGGGAGTGTCACGGTCAGCCGGCCCTGATCGCTCTCGCTGACACGACGCTGCAACTCGTTGCGGACCTTGTCGCACACCGCGACGAGACCATCGAGGAGTACAAGCGCGGACGGTCGGTAGGTAACGCTCGACTCCCTGGTGAGGTACTCGTCGCCGCAGTGTTCGTCGTAGAAGCGCACCTTCTGAAGGTCCGGAACGGGTGGGTCGACGGGGTACTTCTCCGAACGGTCCTCGTCACCTACCTTGTATTCAAGTTCGGCGCTTGGGTCGGGTGCCCTGTCCGCGTAGACGTCCGGGAGGACAGGCGAGGAGTGGCGCGCGCTGACCATCGCCTTGATGATCCGGGCGTAGCCCGACTTCCCGCTGCCGTTGTTGCCGTAGACCACGGTGAGCCCGTGGGACGCGAACGTCAGAGTCTGATCACAGGCGAGAGCGTTGACGCCGGTGACATTGCAGATCCCCTTGAGTCGGACCTGCTCGTGCTCGGCGGTGCCGAGGGATATACCGGTCGCGGACGCACTCTGCGTGTCGCTCCCCGGCGTCAGGAGGCGATCGGCCAGTGCCGCGATCCGCCCAGCATCGTCGTAGGTCTCGCCGCGGGACAGGGCAACCAGCACATCCTGCTGCCAGGCCGGCCGCAGCAGCGCCCAGTTGCGGATGTCGTTCTCGATCGTCATCTCAGCCCATCCCGCATCCGACTCATGTGGCCGCGGCGTGGCCGTGCACTCACTCGGCCAGGAACTCGCCCTTGCACTGAATCAGAGCGGAGCCAGCGCCGGATGCGAATCGGGCTTCTTCATCCGTCCGGGGGACGACCCTGGACGGCACCCTCACGCAGCAATGAGCCAAGTGGGTTGGGCGGCCCGAGGGGATGGCAGAACGGCGGTTACAAGCGGGCGAGCCGGCAACGTCGACTCAGTTGGCAGCCCGCTCCACGCGCCGCCACAAGTCTGTGTTCGATGAGCCGTGGCGCGAGCGGGACACGCCGACGACCACGGCGACCGAAGCGGCAGGATCGCGAGTGGCTCCGCCGTGGACGCGCTGCACGGCGGAACATGGTCAGGAGGGCCGTCGGTTCCAGTCCCTCGAACGGCTTGAGGCCGGTGAGCGCGCGGTTGGCCAAGCTCATGCGCGAGTTGCTCGCCTGCGGCGCTGGATTCCTCGCTGGCGATGAGCGCGGGCAGGGGCGTGTCGAGCCACTGTTCGTCCTTGGCGCCGATCTTCCTTAGCCCACCCGGTCATCCGTGAGCTCGGGCTCGATCGCCGTGCAGGTGCGTGGGATCCACCAACGGTGATCGTTTGAGTCCGGGTCCGGGTCGGTGAGGAATTCGTGCCGATCGCCGACACGGACGATGCCCGCGTCGCCGTGGCTGATCGACGTGATGCGAACCAGCTGCACCCATTCGCCGTCATGAGGCAGGACGGGACTACCGGCGCCGCGCGCTCGCTTGAGCAGCATCCTGTCGAGGTCGAGGTGGCAGACGGTCGCGCTCTCACTGCGGACCTGCCACCTGCCGCCGTCACTGACGTTCAGCTCAAGCTTCGTCGTGGCCTCGGTCATGCCTCAGCCCTGACTCGCAGCGTGCGGCGGATCGCACGCACAAGGGCCGTCGTCTCCAGCCACTCCGCTGGGGTCACGTCGACGATCGTTGTCATGCCCAGTTCGTGCGCCAGTTCTTCGCCGTCGACGGAGCCTTCCTCCCAGGCTGTGATCGTTCGGATGAACGTGTCGAGCAGTTCGGCCCGGTACAGCTCGGTGCTGCGGGCGCTGAGCATGCCGAGGATGGCCTGCAGATGCGGGGTGCTCAGCTCGTCGGGGAAGCGCACGTTCGCTTGTGCATCGATCCAGAACTCGTGATGCAGGACGCGCATGTCGAAGCAACCGGGCTGAACGTGGGAGACCCAGCCGGGCAGGGGTGGTTGATGGCGTCTGTCGTTGTCCATGCGGCGACCGTGACGGCGCGCCGCCGTGTGGCATTGGCCTGAGGCCGGTGTCCCCTTGCGTCTCGGTGTCCTGCCACAAGGGGTCCGGGTGAGCGCGGTCACGCGCTTCGCACCACCGGCGGCACGAACGCCGCCGGGGTGCCCAGCGCCTGGGAGGGCGCATGTCCACAACCAATGGGGTAATCAGCACGAGTGCGGGCAAGCAGCTCCGGCTGCAGCAGCTCCTCGAACGGCGCCGCGCGATCGGCTCGACGTGGGCCGAACGGATCTCACACGGTCTTCCCGGAGTAGGGAACCTGACCGCGGACCTTCTCCTGGTCGAGCTCGCCATCACCGAGCAGTGGCCCCAGGCGGTGGAGCTGTGGCTCCCCGAATGGGTCGTGGCCGACGCGGTGAAGCTGCACGACCCGGCACAGCCGCGCGACGACTGCAGCGTCTGCAAGGCTCTGGATGAGCGGCCGATGGCCGCCTGACGGTGGAAAGAGGGGGTGGGGTCTACGGACCCCGCCCCCTCGCTGTCGCACTGCCACCTACGGCAGCACCGGCACGGTGCTGGCGCCCGGGAGGTGTGCTCCCGGCGCCGGAGGTGACTCGCCATCCGCGTGCCAGCGTGGTTCTTGCGTCGGACCGAAGTGCGTCCGTGCCGAGAGTGCGTGCACCGATCCGCGCCTGACGGTGCGCCCACATGCCCGTCAACCAGCCTGATCACAAGCCTCGCCGTCGCACCGCCGCCCGACTCATCAGCACTCAACTCCCGGGGCGAACGCCGGTGACCGGCCACGCGCCGGTGGCGCTCGACGTGGACGCGTACGTGGGGTCCTACGTGCCGATAGGCATTGCGCATTGGCCCGACGTCACGGAGTTCGTGCGCAGCGCCGCTTCGGAGTTCTTCCAGATCACTCCACCTTCGACCCGGGGTGAGGCTCAGGCAGCGATGCGGGAGATCGCCCGCTTGGCCGACTTCCAGTTTGCCCGGACCGGACGGGTCTCGACGAAGACGGTGTTCACGCGCGTCACCGTGGCGCAACTGGACGCGAGCCGCGCTGGTGCCTTGCGAGCGAGTGCGAATGGGGCGGCGAAGGCCGCGCGGGACAGCATCGTCAGCGACGGTGAGGTGACCCTCGCGAGCCAGCTGAGTCGAATCGTGCGCATCGGGCGCGCGCTGAACCCGGCGGGTGGATGGGACCCGAAGCCGCCGTCGCGCCCACGTCGGGTGACTCCGCCCTACTCCCCGGATGAGCTGCGCCGACTGGAAGAGGCCGTCGCCCGCAACTCCGGGCTGCCGGCCGTCAACGGCGAGGCCGTCCTCGTGCTCGGGCTCGGCGCCGGCCTCTCGGGGACGGATCTTCTGGTGCGCACCACACAGTGCGAAGACCTCGGCGACAAGGGCATCGTGATCGAGGTCGCGGGCCGGCGGGTGCCAGTCCTCGAACGGTACGAGTCCCGGTTGCGTGCCCTGCTGGCCTCGACCGCTCCCGGGAACCTCCTGATCGGTTCGGAGGCCACGCACAAGAACGCCGTCAACGAGGCCGTGGCCCGGGTCCAGATTCCGCAGGGTGCTCCCGCACTTGAGCCCGGTCGCCTGCGCGCCACCTGGATCGTGAGCCACCTGGCGTCCGGGGTGCGGGTGCCGGAGCTCATGCGGGCGGCCGGCCTGGTCTCCATGACGTCGATCAGCGACCTGGCGCGCTTCGTGCCGGCACTGGACGACGATCGTGCGACAGCGATGCTGCGCCAGTCCGGTCAGCGCCGGTGAACGCCAAGCGGCTCATGCACCCGCCGCGCCTGCGGGGGGCTCGCGATCTGACGGGCGGACGCCCGCCGACGACCTCGGAGCTGGAGTGGGCCATCCAGATCGTCGACAACCTGGGCAGCGGCTTCCTCAACGGCCTCACCGATGCGGTGGGCGAGAACCTCGGGCGCCCGGGCTCGGTTCTCGCGCGGCACGTCCTGATCGCCTGGTTGTTGACCGCCTATGAGCCGACCGCGACCGCCGCGCATGTGCGGGTGGTTCAGAACCTGTTGTCCCTGACACCGGCCCAGCGAGAGCAGATCAGGCTGCCTGAGCTCCCGGCCAACCGGGCCTACGCGCGTGTCTGGGACAAGACAGACGCGGTCATCAAGGCGCTCGACGCGGGCTTCGAGATACCTGTCGGCTCCGGAGTGGTCAGGGTCGACCTGGACTGGTTCGTCGATGCGTTGATGACCAGCGCGATCCCCGAGCACCTGCCGACGAGTCGGACTCGCGCCGTCGATGGAACCGACTGGGAGACGTGCGGTCAGTTCGTGGCGGCGACCCGCGAGTACGACGGTGAGACCCCAGCGGACACCGACGGTGATGTGGAGGAGCACCACAAGAAGGTTGTCGCGCTGCGTCGCTCGCTCAAGGACCGCGTCCCGCTCGGGCTCGACGGGCGGCCCATCTACACCAAGGACTGCGACGCCCGTGCGGGGCACCGCAGCGCGAACAACCGGCACAGCGCGAGCCTCTACATCGGGTACGAGCTACACCTGGGCGTCCAGGTCAGAGACTTCGGGTACCAGGGCAAGCCCAACGAGGTGGTGCTCGGCACGGACGTACCGAACTTCATCACGATGGCGCGCCTGACTCCCGCGGGGGCCGACCGCGTGGACGCGGTCGTCCCGGCCCTGGCCAAGGAGGTCGTCCCGGCGGCTGGCGGGCGGTGGGCTCCAGATGGCCAAGGGGACGCGTTGGCCTCTGTCATCTGGGACCGCGGCTACTCGATCCTGGACTACTCGCGAGGTGCAGGTGCGCTGCGCGCGGCTGGCATCACCGCGGTGTTCGACCTCAGCACCCGCCAGCGCACGCTGAAGGCGATCTACCGCGACATCGACTTCATCGACGGCACGCCCTTCTCCAAGCACATGCCTCCCGAATTGCGTTCGCTTCCGCGCTTGGAGAGCCACGACACACCCCAGGAGCGGGAGGCGAAGATCGCAGCGTTCGATCGTCGCGCGATCTGGCGCTGGACCCCGTTCGGGTCAACCAGCGACGGCCTCCGGCGACGATGGCAGTGCCCCTTCTGTGCGGGACGGTTGCGCATCGCCGACCGCCCGACCCGTAGGGCCAACGTCAGCGCGCCCGTGGTCGAGCTGCCCGACGGCGTCGCGTGCTGCGCGGGCACCGTGACCCTGCCGGACGATGCGGTGCACCTGGAACAGGCATCCGGGCTGCTGTGGGGCACCAGTGCCCACACCGCCGTGTACGGCCAGCGCTCCCTCGTGGAGAACGCGAACAACCTGGTGCACGACAAGTACGTCCACCTCGACCGCGGCTACACCAAGCTGATGGGCCTCGCGAAGCGCAAGTTCGTGCTGGCCTTCCTGCTCGCCGGCGTGAACCGCAAGATCGCCGAGTCCTGGGAGGCCAGGGAAGCTGCCCGGGGAGGGCACGAGAACCGCGTCGCGGCGTACCAGGCACAGCTGCGCGGCGAGCCGTCCCCGGCTGCACCATCAGCCGCGGCGCTTCGTCAGCGCCGGTCACGCGCCGCACGCCGCGCGAAGGCGGACGCAACCTCGCCAGCGTCACGCGGCCGTACCCGAACGGCACCTCGACTGGCCGCCTCCCGGCAGTAGCCGACAGCCAGCACGGCCCCGAAGGCTAAAGAGACTAAAACCGGCTCCTCAGCCCCGCACCGAACTCGGTGACGGGGCCATTCGGCTTACGGCCGCATCCCCCCGCCCGTCACGGCCTGGTCGGCTTCGCGGCGCTGCGCAGGGCCCGGGAGCTACTGATGGCGCAGGTAGACGGGCCGCTCCGATTTCGCCCGAGGTCCCGGACGACTTTCCGAAACTGTTCGAGCCGACAAACCGAAACCACCCCTGGAGCGGACGACGGGAATCGAACCCGCGTAGCCAGTTTGGAAGACTCACGCCCATAGCACCCTGACCTGCGCGGGTACCCTCATTTGATAGCCAGGTGGAACCGAACTGGAACCGAACGGTGTGATGGCGCGGTGCTGAACTAGGTGTAGATCACCTCCAGCGACGAGTTGGAAGCGCGGATCACCGGGGGCTGGTGGCACCACCGCTACCTCCGAGAGGCATCCGACCGCCGCGGACCTGGCCCTTCAGAAGGAGCTGGTGCGGCGGTCGGCGTCGCGAGCCGCGAGATGACCCCATCGTCGCCGCTAGGACACTCCGCTCGCCACGACGCGCCGCCTAACTCGATGTACCCGTTCTTTCACTGGGTGCTGGTAGCCTGTCTCCCGTCGGCCAGCCCTGGGAGGAAACCGCGCATGACGATCCACACCCCGAAGACCCGCGAGGACCTCGCGCAACTCCTGGCTCCGATGCGTCTGCATGCGACCGCCTTCGAGCGTGCGGTCTCAGTCGGAGCGGCAGAGAGTCGCACCTTCTCGATGGGCGCCCCAAGGTCTGCTCCAAACATGACGCGCTGGTTCCGCACCGTCGAGGTCATGCACGAGCAACTCATGTCGCTCCAGCTGGACTGGAAGCGATCGGACCCGCAGAACCTGCCCTACTTCTCGCAAGCCGACCTGAAGCTTGGACTCATCACGAGTAGCGGCGACGAGTTCACCGGAGTGGCTTGGGGTACCCCCAGCACGAAGAACCCGAAGGGTTCCGCGTTCGCCCGCCGCGTTGAGGAGAACGGCCAAGGGACGTTATTCGGCCAGCCGACCGATGACGGCGAGATCGACGTCAAGTTCCTGTGGATCCTGCTCTACAACGAGCGTGACGGCATGGTGCATCTGGAGCTGTCGCGACCGAGCACGATGGCGCACAAGCGCATCGACAGCTGGTCGGAGCGGATCATCTTCCCGCCGTTCGATCTCGCGCTCGGTGGCTTCACGTTCGACGAGGGTGGCGCAGAGGACGAGGGCTTCGGGTTCACCGTCGCACGGCGCTGAGGGACACCGCAATGAGCACCACTTTCATTCCTGCGCGCCTGGAAATGGCGCGCTCCATTCGGCAGATGACTGCGACCGACCTGGCTGCCGCATCAGGAACGACCGCGCCCTGGGTATCCCAAGCGGAGAATACGAAGAAGACTCCCAGTCCGGAACTGATTCGCGAGTTCGCGAGGGTGCTGCACTTCCCCGTCGAGTTCTTCTACCGACCCGTGATGAGCCTGCCACCCTCGGACGCATTCCACTTCAGAGCGACGTCGCGGCTCGCGAAGAAGGACGAGGCGACAGCTCGGAGTCTGTCGACACTCGCCATCGAACTGTCCGACTGGATCGAGGCGACCTACCGTGCGCCGGCCCCGGCCGTGCCAGAGCTGCAAGATCTGCTCGATTCTGACGACTGGCTGCCACCCGAGCAGGCAGCGGAAGCGCTGCGGGGCGCATGGGGGCTGGGCGTCGCTCCGATCAAGAACCTGCTGCAACTCCTGGAGTCCAAGGGTACGAAGGTGTTCTCGGCGGGTGGACCTCTTCAGGCGATCGATGCCTTCTCGTTCCGCCACGGCGCGACGCCAGTCATCTTCCTGAATGTCCATAAGTCCGCCGAGCGACTCCGGTTCGATCTTGCGCACGAACTCGGTCACCTGGTCATGCATGGAGGGTCACTACACGTTGCCCCCGGCAAGGAGAAGGAGCAGGCAGCCAACGACTTCGCGAGCGCGTTCTTGATGCCGCGCGCGGACGTGCTCGGAGCCATACGCGGAAACCTCATGCTCGAGGACGTGTTGGTGTTGAAGCGGCGCTGGCGGGTCAGCGCCATGGCACTCAACCTGCGCGCCCATCGCCTCGGGGTCATCTCTGAATGGACCTACAGCACCCTTGCCAAGCAGCTTTCCATGGCGGGATTTCGGCGCGGGGAGCCCGGCTCGGATCTCCTCATCGAGAGTTCAAGCCTGCTGACGCAGGTCATGACTGACCTGCGCGCACATGGACAAGGCTTCGTCGAGATCGCCAGAGCGCTCGACGTGCGCGCCCAGGACATCCGCGATCTCATGCTCGGCCTGGTCACGTTTGCCATGGGGGGCGACGCCATCAACCGCGCCCGGAGTACGGCGAACCTTCGCGTCGTGTAGCGGCTGCCCAAACGGCATGAAACGCGTCGTTGGCGGCCGCCGAGGTCGGTGCAGGGGCCGGCTCGGCGCGCCGACATCGCAGGTAGGTGGGCACGTGGTGGGCTAATGACCATGCCGATCGACGGGCCAGCCGACGACGAGACGTACTACGCGCAGGGCCGGGTCCCAGGACGGACGTACGCCTCACGTGGCTTCTCGATCAACGTTCCCGAGTCTCGTGACTTCGGCAAGCCGGCCCGGTTTGCGTACCGCGTCCTCGATGTGGACGAGCAAAGCATGGTGAGTCTCGATGGCCATGAGTGGGTCGTGGCTGAGGCTCCCGGCGGGCGCTACCAGTTCAAGCTCCTGATCGCCCGCGATGCGGGTCAGATTAAGGACATTTGGATTCAGAAGATTCCTGCCCCGGGCGCTAGTGGTCGCGCGCGTACGGTTCTCAACCTCAAGCGCGACGATGCGATGCGCCTAGCCGAGTTCTTTCGTGCCATCGACGCGATGCCCGTCGACTCCGGCGTTGCGGGCGTCAGAGTCGACGATGATGTGATCAAGGAACTCTTCAGCGACCCGGATGCGGCTCAGCGTGTGTACCAGCACAAGCCGGCCGCGTTCCGTTCGCTCATCGAGGACGATGCCACAGCACGCGACGTCATCGCTGTGGCGCATCGTCGTGCGCAGGTCGCCAGATTTCGTCGTCTGCTTGAAGACGACGCGTACTTCGATTCCGAGGCAGCGCAACTCAACGGACCAGAGTCGGTGTGGCAGGCGCTCTTCGAGGAGAATCCGTGGATTCTCGGCCTGTCCGTCGGGGCGCAGCTCCTGCTGGGCAACAACCCGGAACGACTCGAGCAAGTCGTTGTCGGGGCAACGGTCGCTGGTCCGGGCAAGAGGGTGGATGCGCTGCTGAGCACGGCGGGGACGATCCGGTCGATGGTCTTTGCCGAGATCAAGACCCACCGGACGCAGTTGCTGGCGGCCCAGCCGTACCGGCCCGGGTGTTGGGGTGTCTCCGCAGCGGTTGCAGGGGCGGTGAGCCAGGTCCAGGGCACTGTTCAGCGGGCTGCGTCGGCGATCGGCGAACGGCTGCCTCAGCTCGCCAACGACGGCAGTGAGATCCCGGGCTCCTACAGCTACCTGCTCAGGCCGCGGAGCTATCTGATCGTGGGTCACCTCGGTCAGTTCCTCGGGACCGCTGGCGGGCAGGACCGTGGCAAGTTCACGTCCTTCGAGCTCTTTCGCCGCCACATGCAGGAACCGGAAGTCGTTACGTTCGACGAACTGCTCGCTCGAGCGGAGTGGCTCGTCGCGTCGGACGCGTAGGCGGCCTCCGGGTCGCTGCGATCGGTGTCGACGACGCGTTGAGACTGACCCTCTGACGACGGATTGGGGCTGACCCCTCCGGGACTCTGGAGGGGTGATCGCACTGGAGGATTGGGCGGAGATCCGTCGGCTGCATCGGGCCGAGGGGATGC
>NZ_CAXWGW010000004.1:0-290952 GCF_964266755.1 Cellulomonas sp. T2.31MG-18 | reverse complement strand
TGTCGACGACGCGTTGAGACTGACCCTCTGACGACGGATTGGGGCTGACCCCTCCGGGACTCTGGAGGGGTGATCGCACTGGAGGATTGGGCGGAGATCCGTCGGCTGCATCGGGCCGAGGGGATGCCGATCAAGGAGATCGCGCGTCGGCTCGGGTTGGCGCGCAACACCGTCCGGGCGGCGTTGCGGGCTGAGGCGCCGCCGTCGCGGGAGCGCGGGCCGCGGGGATCGGCGGTTGACGAGGTCGAGCCGGCGATCCGGGCGCTGCTGGCCGAGTTCCCGCGGATGCCGGCGACGGTGATCGCCGAGCGGATCGGGTGGAGGCGGTCGTTGACGATCCTGAAGGACCGGGTCCGTGAGCTGCGGCCGTTGTTCACCCCACCGGACCCGACCGACCGGGTCGAGTACTCGCCCGGCGAGGTCGCCCAGTGCGACCTGTGGTTCCCACCGGCCCCGATCCCCGTCGGTGGCGGGGTCGAGCGGGTCTTGCCGGTGCTGACGATGACCTGCGGGTACTCACGGGTCACCGGCGCGGTGATGATCCCCTCGCGCAAGGCCGGGGACATCTTGGCCGGGATGTGGCAGATCCTCGCCAGCTGGGGTGCCTGCCCGCGCACCCTGGTCTGGGACCGGGAGTCGGCGATCGGCGGGCCCGGCAAGCCGACGGTCGAGGCGGCCAGCTTCGCCGGGACGATCGGGGTGCGCATCAAGCTCGCTCCGCCGCGGGATCCGGAGTTCAAGGGCCTGGTCGAGCGGCGCAACGGGTTCTTCGAGACGTCGTTCCTGCCCGGTCGAACGTTCACCGGCCCGTTCGACTTCACCGACCAGATCGGCCACTGGCTGGCCGATCGAGCGAACACGCGGGTGCTGCGAGCGATCGGTTCGGTCAGCCCAGCCCAGCGGTGGACGGCCGACCGGGCGGCGATGGTCGCCCTGCCGCCGCTGGCGCCGGCGATCGGCCTGACGCACCGGGTCCGGCTGGGTCGGGACTACTACGTGCGGATCGACGCCAACGACTATTCCGTCGACCCGCGCGTCATCGGCCGGTTCGTTGACGTGATCGCCACCCCGGCTCGGGTGGTGGCCTCATGCGCGGGGCAGGTCGTGGCCGACCACGCCCGCGACTGGGGCCACGCCCGCACGATCACCGACCCGGCCCACCAGGAGACGGCCCGCTCGCTGCGCGCGGACCTGGCCGCCCGTCGCCAGGCCCAGCAGCGCTCGACCCGCACGCACGCGGACGGGCACGTCGTGGCGATCCGGGCGCTGCCGGACTACGACGCCTTGTTCGGCGTCGACTTCGACCCCCGCCCCGACCTGGGAGCGGTGACCGCTGAAGGGAAGTAGATGACCACCACGACGAAGACCAGACCGGCCCCCGAGGGCCTGGGCTCCAAGCTGGCCTACCTGACCCGCGTGCTCAAGACCCCCACGATCGGGAGGACCTGGGACACCCTCGCCGAAGCGGCCCGGGAGCAGAACTGGTCGCACGAGGAGTACCTGGCCGCGGTCCTGGAACGCCAGGTCGCCGACCGGGAGTCAGCTGGCACCACGATGCGGATCCGCACCGCGCACTTCCCGGCGATCAAGACCCTGGAGGACTTCAACCTCGAGCACCTGCCCTCGCTGCGCAAGGACGTGCTCGCGCACCTGGCCACAGCCACGTTCGTGCCCAAGGCCGAGAACGTGATCCTGCTCGGCCCACCCGGCCTGGGAAAGACGCACCTGGCCATCGGCCTGGGCATCCGGGCCGCGCAGTCCGGCTACTCGGTGCTGTTCGACACCGCGACGAACTGGATCGACCGCCTGGCCCGCGCCCACCACGCCGGCGCGCTGGAGGCCGAGCTGAAGAAGATCCGCCGCTACAAGCTGATCATCATCGACGAGGTCGGCTACATCCCCTTCGACACCGACGCCGCCAACCTGTTCTTCCAGCTCGTCGCCTCCCGCTACGAGACCGGCTCCATCCTCGTCACGTCCAACCTGCCGTTCGGACGCTGGGGCGAAGTCTTCGGCGACGAAGTCGTCGCCGCCGCCATGATCGACCGCCTCGTCCACCACGCCGAAGTCCTGACCCTGGCCGGGGAGTCCTACCGCACCCGAGCCCGCCGCGATCTGCTCGCCAAAGACCGCGACACCTAGGAGCAGCGCCGCTAGGGCGCGATCACGTCCGGCGCCGCTGGTGCTGGGGTGTCGGTGGCCTTGACGGCTTGCCTCTGCTGGCTGGCGCGTACGAGGGCGCCGGCCACGTCGCGAGAAAGGTCGAAGTGTCGTGCGAGCCAGTCGGTGCCGTGGCCTCGTCGGGCGAGGCTCCACGCGGCGTAGGTGGCCTCTGTCGGGGTGTGGCCGAGGGCGGCGAGCTCGTCAGCCGGGAAGCCGCGCAGGGCATCGGGGACCCAGAGAGCGTCTGGCCGTTCCTGGCTCGGCTGGCGGGGCTCGGGGTGCTGGGCGGTGCGGGTCATGACGGCCTCGACGTCACGGCCCCGGGCTCCGATTCGGGGCGGGTGTCGGGGTCGCGCAGCCGCCAGGCGGCGGGGATGGTGGCGGGCAGCACGTCGTCGATGGTGACGACGCCGAGCAGGTGCCCGTCGGGGCCGACGACGGGCAGGGTGGGCAGGTTGTGGTCGGCCATGAGGACGGCCAGGTCGGCCAGGTCGGTGTCGGGGGTGACGCGGATGGGGTCGTGGTCGGCCAGGTCGAGCAGGGGCGTGGCGGGATCGGCCTGCACGATCCGCAGCAGCGGCACGGTGCCGGTCAGTCGGCCGGCCGCATCGAGCAGGTGCAAGGTGACGGAGGTCTCGAGGGTGGCGTTGCGCGCAGCGCGCGTGATCGCCAGCGCCTGCCCGGCGGTGACCTGTTCGGGGACGGCCAGGTACTCCAGGCCCATGAGCCCGCCGGCGGTGGCCTCGTTGTAGCTGAGCAGGTCGGTCAGGGCGGCGCGTAGGTGGGGTGGCAGCTGGGCGATGACCCTGGCGCGGCGTGGTTGGGGCAGGTCCATCAGGGCGTCGGCGGCGTCGTCGGTCCGCATCCGGGACAGGACGTCGGCGATGTCGCTGTCGGGTCGGGCCGCCAGCAGCGTGCCGCGCTGTTCGTCGAGCTCCTCGTAGACGTCGGCTTCCAGCTCGGGGTCCTGGTGCACGACGGCCAGGATCTCGGCCTGCTCCCGGTCGGAGGCGTCCTGCAGGATGTCGGCCAGCTCGGCAGCTCGCAGCGACCGCAGCCGACCGAAGGTGGACCGCACCAGGACGGTGGGTTCGTGTCCGATGAGGGCCTCGAAGGAGCGCCAGTCGTGGAACGAGGCGTCCCCGCTGCGTCGGTGCGCAGATCGGGTGGTGCGCAGTCCGGCGACGACGAGCTCGCCGCCGCGGGGGGCCAGGTGCACGTCGTAGGCGCGCACCAGGCGGGCATGGGCGATGTCGACGAGGCGGTGGCCGAGCACGTCGGCCCGCAGCAGCACCTCACCGCCTCGACGTTCGAAGCCGCGGACGTCCAGGTGGGCGGTGCGTACGGCGACGTGGGCGTCGGCCCAGGACGAGACCTGCTCGATCGGGAGGAACACCGACCGCCCCCCGAGGTCCGTGACGAGGCCGGCGACCGGGGGGTAGTCCTGGCCGCGTAGGCGCATGACGACGTCCCGGACGCGTCCGACGGTGCGGCCGGTGGGTTCGACGACAGCGCGTCGCAGCAGATCCGACAGGTCCAAGCCGAGGTCATCCATGGTCAGTCCGCCTGTCCAGGCTAGCCGATCGCGCTCTGCACGATCTTGACGACGACGAGCACGCACATCAGCACCAGGTACAGCCGCATGACACCCAGGCCCACGCGACGCGCCAGCGACATCTCCGGTCGTGCGAGCAGCGCCAGTGGCGGCATCCGCCAGGTTGCCTTGGCCTCGGCGTCGACGACGTCCGCGGCTGGCACGACCCCGGCCCGGCGCTTCATGCGCCGCAGCACGCCGCTAACCAGTCCCGCCACCACGACGACCGCGGTGCCCACTCCGAGGATGCCCACCATCGCCTGGCCGCTCATCTGCGGGAACAGCACCGAGGCGGTCAAGATCACCGACAGCAGCACAAGGATGGCGATGACGAACGTGGTGAACACGTTGGTGGCCCTCTTGTTGGCCCACGGCCCGAGGACGGCCTTGTCGTTGCACAGCAGCAGCAGGAACACGGTCGCCGACGGCAGCAGCACCCCGGCCAGGGTCTGCACCCCCTCGGTCAGCAGCCCCAGCGGGCTGCCCGGGATCAGGACGATCACCGCCGCACCAACCATGAGCAGCCCGAAGACGGCGTAGAACGCCTTGGCCTCCTTCGGCTTGCGGTGCAGCGAGTGGTTCATGCCCAGCACGTCGCCCACGGCGTAGGAGGTCGACAGGCCCACCGCTGCCGCGCCGATGATCGAGGCGTCGATCAGGGCCACCGCGAACAGGATGCCGGCGACCTTGCCGCCGGCGGCGGCCAACCCGGAGGCGATGCCCGCGGCGTCGGTGAACTGTCCGGCGCCGCTGGTGCCGGCGAACGCGGCCGCGCTGAAGGCCATCATCGCCGCTGCCCCGACCACGACGATGACGATCCCGAGCCACAGGTCGACCTTCTCGTAGCGCATGTACGCCGGGGTGATGCGCTTGTCGATGACGTACGACTGCTGGAAGAACAGCTGCCACGGCGCCACCGTCGTGCCGACGATGGCGATGACCAGCAGCATCACCGTCGACAGCTGCGAGGCCCCACCCGGCAGGCCCGGCACGACGAAGTCGTGTGCGACCTGCCCGATCGCCGGGTGCACCATGAACACGATCGGGACCAGGGCGAACGAGCCGGCCACCAGGGCCAGGCAGACCCGCTCGAAGCGGCGGAACGAACCCGTCGAGGTCGCCGCCACAACCAGCACCAGGGCGGTGATCACCCCGGGCACCTTCGGCAGCCCGAGGTATGCCAAGCCGAGCGCGATGCCAATGAACTCCGTCACGATGGTCAGCGCGTTCAGGACGAACAGGTCGATGACGGAGAACGCGCCCCAGAACTTGCCGAACCGCTCGGTGATCAGGCGGGCGTGGCCGACCCCGGTGACCGCGCCCAGGCGCAGCACCATCTCCTGGTTGACATAGATCACCGGGATGAGCAGCAGCAGCGTCCACAGCAGCCGGGTGCCGTAGTTCTGACCGGCCTGCGTGTAGGTGCCGAATGCGCCGGCATCGTTGTCCCCGACCATCACGATCAGCCCAGGCCCGACGATCGCCGCCAGGATCTTCAGCCGCCGCGACAGTCGACCCCGGGCGCCGGACGGCGCCTCGCCCAGCCGGATCGTGCCCAGCGCGCCCTCGATGTCACCGACGTGGGCGCTGTCCAGCACCGCCGTGTTCTGCTGCACCGTGTTGGTCTCGGTCGACATGACGAACCTCCCGTCCCGCCGACAGGCAGGGATCGGGTGACGCGCACAAGACCAAGCCCGACCGGATCAGGTCAGAACATCAGGGTCGCGCGTCACGAACGGATGAGGAGAGCCGGAGCACCGGACTATCGCCAGGCGTATCCATCGCGGCCCACCTCCCTCCGTCCAGGCCACCTCGGGCGGCCGACAGCGCCCGGCGCTTCCGCGCGGGCCCTCTCAAGGATGGCACCACCGACGCCGACAGTCAAACAGTTACGCAAGCGATGAGGTAAGGCATACTGAACCATGCCCAACCGCAAACCGGCGCCCGCAGACGCCAACGCGTCAAGCGCCGCCGACTCCGACCAGGCAGAGCCTCCCGATACCACCGGCCCGGACGACGAGCTGCTCGACGAGGCCGCCGAGACATTCGCGATCCTGGCCTCGCCAGTGCGGCTCCAGCTCCTGTGGCACCTGGCCCGCCAACCCCACGACGTGAGCACCCTGGCCGACCTGGTCGACGCCAGCGTCCCCGCCATCAGCCAGCACCTGGCCAAGCTCCGCCTCGCCGACCTAGTCACCGCCAACCGCGACGGCAAGCGCCAGGTCTACAGCCTGGACGACCCCCACATCGCCACCCTCGTCGAACAAGCCATCGACCACCACCGCCAACTGCGTGACGGAAACTGACCCGGCGCCAAGAGCAAACCTCGGGCGTTCGAAGACAACCGCTGACAGTCGAGTGCTGCCCTCACCTCCGGGCCGCGGCCAAAGCCACCATCGTTGACCTGCCGCGAGGCGCTTCCAGCAGAGGGTCAATCCCACCCCGTCGCCACAGGGTCAATTCCAACCCGTCGTTGACAAGCGCCGCACCAGGGCGGTTGCGGGGCATGCGTTGCGGTGCAGGAAGTCCGCCACCGTGCCTCCACGTGGGCGCACGACCGCTTCGACGGCCCCGTGCAGCTTCAGGAATGCCGAGGCGGCGACGATCGCCGAATCGCTCTCCAGCAGGGAAACCGTGCGCTCCACGAATGCGGGGCTGATCCGGTCGTCGCCGTCCAGCACGACGACGAGCTCCGTTCCGGCCGCCGCGATGCCCGCGTTGCGGGCAGCGCTCACTCCGGCATTCGTCTGATGCACGACCGTTGCCCGGCCTGATGCGGACAGCTCGCCCAGGACTCGTCGTGACTCAGGGTCGGTCGAACCGTCGTCGACGACGATCACCTCGTGCGGCGGCCGGCTCTGCGCCCACGCCGAGGCGACGGCTTCGGCGACGAGAGTCCCCTGGTCATGGGCAGTGACGACGACACTCACGCTCGGCACGGCTCATCATGTCATCGGCATGCCGCTGATCCCGTGGGCCCGTCGCAGTGGGTGGGGCGTCCGTGGCCGCCAACGCCTCGTCGATCAGCCCCCGAAGTCGGCCCCGTGGTCCGCGGCTTCTGCTGCGTCCGGCTGAGCAGCCGGGCCCGGGACTGAGCCGCCCCGTCGAGGCGGCCTGGCGCCCTACCCGACGACGACGCTGCGGAGCACCGTCCCCGCGGCGTCGAGGGCCTGGACCTCGACGTAGCCGCCCGGGTGCTTCACCGGGATCGCGGTCTCGAACCCCGCTCGTGGCACGGTGGCGGCCGGCGCGGCATCGGAGGCGTCGCTCCCGGTGAGCACGCGCCACGACGCCACCTGCGTCGCCCCGTTCCAGCTCACGTAGACCGTCCCCGCCGACCCGCTGCGCCGCAGCACGGCATCCGGCGGCGCCGTCGGTGTGCCCGTCCACGGCGCGACGAACGCCCGGTAGCTCGAGCCGGCGGTGAAGGTGGCGTCCGAGAGCAGCTGACCGGCGCCGGTGTACTCGGAGTAGTACGGCTCCTGACCCCAGCCGACCATCACGTTGCCGTCCGGCAGCACCTGTACGTCACCCTGCGTGGCCGCCGCCCTGGCAGCGGGTGGGAGGTACTGCACGACGAGCGTCGCCGTCATGGTCGACGTGTCGAGCGACAGTCGCAGGCCCCGGGAAGACGTCGGCGGGGCCTCGTTGTCGAAGAGCGTGACGGTGCCGTCGGCCTGCCGCCGCGCATCGTGCTGCCACGCGAACGCGGCCCCCGGCCCGAAGGTGAAGCTGCTGTGCCGGCCGCCGAGCTGCCACGTGACGGCACCTGTCGCGCGGGCGACCTCGTACACCGTGTGCGTGTTGCGCGCCGAGATCAGCAGGTGGTCGGGCCCGTCCTGCGACACCGAGTTCATGTGCAGGTAGTCGAAGGGGTTCGCCTGCGTGCCCTGACCGGGCGACAGCGGCTGGAAGGTGTCGGAGATCGGTACGTGGTCCAGCGAGCGCCACTCGAACAGGACCCGTCCGGTGGCGATGTCGACCTCCTGGGCGACGCCCTCGAGCACCGAGCCGTCCTTCGGACCGCCGATGCTGCTCAGGTCGGCACGGACCTCCGGGTAGGACGTCAGCAGCATCGTGCCCTGCGGCGTGATGGTGCTCTCGTGCATGTCGGCCTGGTGGGCGCCGAGGTCGCCACCCGTGGTGACCGTGGCGACCCGCGTGTACGTCTGGTCCAGGACGACGACGTCCCCGTGGCCGTACGAGGAGGACGCCCCCGCCCAGTAGGTCAGCACGGGCCTGCCCTGGTACGTCTGCTCGCGGAAGTCGAACGTGCCAGTGCTCGAGCCGTCGACCCACACCGGCTGGCCGTGCGCGTCGACGATCAGCTCGCCCTGCATGGCGACGCCCGTGTCCAGGTCCTTCGGGCCGAGGAACACGTCCGCGCTCTCGGCGGCAGGCGCCAGCGCCAGGCCCGCGTCGGTGGTGGTGGCCGTGATGACGGGCGGCGTGAGGTCCGGGCGGGACACGTAGTGCCGAGCCGGTGCCTTGGTCACGGCGGACGAGGTAGGCGTCGGGGTGACCGCCGTCGGGTGCTGGACCGCCGGCGCCCAACCGGTCAGCGCCACGGTCAGGAGGGCTGCGAGCGACCAACCGGCACCGGGTGTGATCGAGGGACGCATCGAGGCACCCTCGCACCGGGTCCTGGAGCCCGCCTGTGCGGACGCGGTCCGCTCCCTGTGTCCCGGGGCCCGCGCGCTCGAGTTCGGCCACAAGAGCCGGACGTCCCACTCCGTGGGCACTCATGGACACATCGTGGACACCGCTCCTAGCCTCTCAGCATGACCGGTCGACCCAGCGCGTCCCGCGCCGCCGCCGTGAGCACCTTCGTGCCCACGGCGTGCTGTCGACCGGCGCCGGGCCGCGCCGTCTGCGCGCCTCGGCGCTCGTGTCAGCTCTGTCGCTGACCACCCCCTGACGCGGCTCTCGTCCGCGTCCTCGGCCAGGACCGCAGCGCCGTCGTGCGCCTGCCGCTGTGCCGCAGCAGCCCCTCGCCGGCTGCACCCGCACGCTCCGCCCCCGATCCGGTGGACGGGCCACGTGTGCGCTGAACCGCTCGTCACCCGAGGAGATCCATGTCCACCTCGTCCCCCACCAGCACCGTCCGAGCACCCCGCACCGCTCGTCCGGCCCACCAGTCGTCCAAGCCCAACGGGCAGTGGGCGGTCGACGGCCGCGAGCCGCTCAACGGCAACGAGGCGATGAAGGCGCAGGACAACGGCCTCAACGTCCGGGAGCGGATCGAGCAGGTCTACGCCCAGCAGGGCTTCGACTCGATCGCCGACGACGACCTGCACGGGCGGTTCCGCTGGTGGGGCCTGTACACCCAGCGAAAGCCCGGGATCGACGGCGGCCGCACCGCCACGTTGGAGCCGCAGGAGCTCGAGGACCGCTACTTCATGCTGCGGGTACGCGTGGACGGCGGGGCGCTGACCACCGAGCAGCTGCGGACGGTCGGCCGCATCTCCACCGAGTTCGCGCGGGGCACGGCCGACATCACCGACCGGCACAACATCCAGCTGCACTGGGTGCAGATCGAGGACGTGCCGGAGATCTGGCGCCGCCTCGAGGCGGTCGGTCTGAGCACCACGGAGGCCTGCGGCGACGTGCCGCGCGTCATCCTGGGCAGCCCCGTCGCCGGCATCGCGGCCGACGAGATCATCGACCCGACCTGGGCCATCAACGAGATCGCCCGCCGCTACATCGGCGACCCCGGGCTGTCGAACCTGCCGCGCAAGTACAAGACGGCCCTCACCGGCCACCCGAGCCAGGACGTGGTGCACGAGATCAACGACGTCGCGTTCGTCGGCGTGGTGCACCCGGAGCTCGGCCCCGGTTTCGACCTGTGGGTCGGCGGCGGCCTGAGCGTCGCGCCGCGGCTCGGGGAGCGGCTCGGGGCGTTCGTCAGCGAGGAGCGCGTGCCCGAGGTGTGGCTCGCCGTCACCCGCCTGTTCCGGGACTACGGCTACCGACGCCTGCGTAACCGGGCGCGGCTGAAGTTCCTGCTCGCGGACTGGGGGGCCGAGCGCTTCCGTCAGGTGCTGCAGGACGAGTTCCTCGGGTACGCCCTGCCCGACGGTCCGCCCGCCCCTCCGCCGACCCGGTCCGGGGACCACGTGGGCGTCCACGAGCAGAAGGACGGCCGGTTCTACGTCGGTGCGGCACCGTACGTCGGCCGCGTCTCCGGGCCGTCCCTGCTGGCCATCGCCGACCTGGCGGAGAGCGTCGGCTCGACCCGCTTGCGCCTGACGCCCTACCAGAAGCTCCTGGTGCTGGACGTCCCGGCCGAGCACGTCGGCACCGTCGTCGACGGGCTGCGCGCCAACGGCCTCGAGGCGGAGCCGAGCCCCTTCCGCCGGTCGACCATCGCGTGCACGGGCATCGAGTTCTGCAAGCTCGCGATCGTCGAGACCAAGGCGGCGGCCGTGCGCGTCGTCGACTCGCTCGAGGAACGGCTCGGGGACCTCGACGCCCTGACCCCGATCGCCCTGCACATCAACGGTTGCCCCAACTCCTGCGCCCGGATCCAGACCGCCGACATCGGCCTGAAGGGTCAGCTGGTGCAGGACGAGGAGGGCCGGCAGGTGCCCGGCTACCAGGTTCACCTCGGGGGCGGCCTGGCGTCCGCGGACCGCGAGGAGCCGGGGCTCGGCCGCACCGTCCGGGGCCTCAAGGTGACCGTCGACGGTGTCGCCGAGTACGTCGAGCGCGTGGTCCGGCGTTACGTCGCCGACCGCGCCGATGGTCCCGACCGGCCCGAGACCTTCGCGGAGTGGGCCCACCGCGCCGACGAAGAGGCACTGCAGTGACCGCACCGACCCGCACCCGCCGCACCGACGACGAGCTCCGCGCGGTGGTCGAGGAGGCCGCGCCCCGGCTGGCCGAGGCGCCCGCCACGGAGGTCGCCGCCTGGGCCGCGCAGGAGTTCGGCCCGCTGCTCGCGGTGGCGTGCTCGATGGCCGACGCCGTCCTCCCCCACCTGGTCGCGCAGGCCGCGCCGGGCGTGGACGTGCTGTTCCTCGAGACCGGCTACCACTTCCCCGAGACCCTGCAGACGCGGCAGGTGGTGGCCGAACGGCTGCCGGTGCGCGTCATCGACGTGCTGCCCAGGCAGACCGTCGCGGAGCAGGACGCCGCGCACGGCAAGGACCTGTTCGCCCGGGACCCGGCAGCGTGCTGCCGGCTGCGCAAGATGGAGCCGCTCGCCGAGCAGCTCGCCGGTTACGAGGCCTGGGTGACCGGCGTGCGCCGCGAGGAGGCCCCCACCAGGACGAGCACACAGATCGTCACCTGGGACGCGGCGCACGGGCTGGTGAAGATCAACCCGCTCGCGGCGTGGACGTTCGACGAGCTCCTGACCTACGCGTGGGCCAACGAGGTGCCCCTCAACCCGCTGCTCAGCGACGGCTACCCCTCGATCGGCTGCCAGCCGTGCACGGCCCGGGTCGCCCCGGGCGACGACCCCCGGTCCGGCCGCTGGGCCGGCCTCGCCAAGACCGAATGCGGGATCCACCGATGAGCACCACGACCACGACCACGGCCACGGCCGCCCCTGCTGCCGCCCGGATCGGCGAGCAGGCGCTGCCGCCGCGCAGGCTGACGCAGCTGCAGACCCTCGAGAGCGAGTCCGTCCACATCTTCCGCGAGGTCGCCGCCGAGTTCGAGCGCCCGGTGCTGCTCTTCAGCGGCGGCAAGGACTCCGTGGTGATGCTGCACCTGGCGCTGAAGGCGTTCTGGCCGGCACCCGTGCCCTTCCCCGTGCTGCACGTGGACACCGGGCACAACTTCCCCGAGGTGCTGGCGTACCGGGATGCGACGGTCGACCGCCTCGGCCTGCGTCTGGAGGTGGCCCGGGTGCAGGACTACCTGGACGACGGCCGGCTGCGGGAGCGCACCGACGGCACCCGCAACCCACTGCAGACGCTCCCCTTGCTCGACGCGATCCGCGACCATCGTTTCGACGCCGTCTTCGGCGGCGGCCGGCGGGACGAGGAGAAGGCACGGGCCAAGGAGCGGATCTACAGCCTCCGGGACGAGTTCGGCCAGTGGGACCCGCGCAACCAGCGACCCGAGCTGTGGAACCTGTACAACGGCCGCCACGCACCCGGTGAGCACGTCCGGGTGTTCCCGCTCAGCAACTGGACCGAGCTGGACATCTGGCGCTACATCGCGGCCGAGCGCATCGAGCTGCCCGCTCTGTACTACGCGCACGACCGCGAGGTGTTCCGGCGCGACGGCATGTGGATCGCCGTCGGTCCGCACACCCAGCCCCGGGAGGACGAGCCCGTCACCGTCCGGAGGGTCCGCTACCGGACCGTCGGCGACATGTCCTGCACCGGCGCGGTGGAGAGCGACGCGGCCGACGTGCAGGACGTGGTCGACGAGGTCGCCGCCACGCGGCTGACCGAACGAGGCGCGACCCGCGCCGACGACCGCCTGTCGGAGGCCGCCATGGAGGACCGCAAGAAGGAGGGGTACTTCTGATGGCGACGCTGCTGCGCCTGGCCACCGCCGGATCCGTGGACGACGGCAAGTCGACCCTGGTCGGCCGGCTGCTCTACGACTCCAAGTCCGTGCTGACCGACCAGCTCGACGCCGTGGCGCGGGTCAGCCGTGACCGCGGGCTCGAGGCGACCGACCTGGCGCTGCTGACCGACGGCCTGCGTGCCGAGCGCGAGCAGGGCATCACCATCGACGTGGCGTACCGGTACTTCGCCACCGCGCGCCGGTCGTTCATCCTGGCCGACTGCCCGGGTCACGTGCAGTACACCCGCAACACGGTGACGGGTGCGAGCACCGCAGACGTCGTCGTCCTGCTCGTCGACGCGCGCAAGGGCCTGCTGGAGCAGACCCGCCGGCACCTCGCCGTCGCGTCCCTGCTGCGGGTGCCGCACGTCGTCGTCGCGGTGAACAAGATCGACCTGGTCGGCTTCGACGAGGCGGTGTTCGCCGACGTCTCGGCGCAGGTGCAGGCCGCCGCGGCCGATCTCGGCCTGGACGACGTCCGCACCCTGCCGGTGTCCGCCCTGGACGGCGACAACGTCGTCGACCGGTCGGCGCGCACCCCCTGGTACACCGGACCGAGCCTGCTCGAGCTGCTCGAGGAGCTGCCTGCCGGCGTCGATCCGGTGACGGAGGCCTTCCGGTTCCCCGTCCAGGTGGTGCTGCGCCCGCAGGACGCGGCGCGCGACCCCCTGCTGCGGGACTACCGCGGGTACGCCGGTCAGATCGCCGCCGGCGTGGTGGCGGTCGGCGACCCCGTCGTCGCGCTGCCGTCCGGTCGCACCAGCACCGTGCAGGCCATCGACACCGCGGACGGTCCCCTCGAGGTCGCCTTCGCGCCTCAGTCGGTCACGCTGCGCCTGGCGGACGACCTCGACATCGCCCGCGGTGACCTGCTCGCCGCCGCGGTGGACGCACCGACCACGACGCAGGACCTGCAGGCGACCGTCTCCTGGCTGTCGGACCGGCCGCTCCGGCCGGGCGCTCGTGTGCTGGTCAAGCACACCACCAGGACCGTGCAGGCCGTGGTCCGCGAGGTCGACGGACGTCTCGACCTCGACACCGCGCAGGTCGACCCGGCCGATTCGCTGGAGCTGAACGACATCGGCCAGGTCCGGCTGCGCCTCGCCTCGCCGGTCGCCGCCGAGGAGTACGTCGTGGCGCGCCGCACGGGGGCGTTCCTGCTGGTCGACGCCCACGACGGCATGACGCTCGCCGCCGGGATGGTCGGTGACCCGCTGAGCGCGGCGCGGTGTCCGGGCGCACGGCCCGTCCAGTACGCGATCTGATCCGGACGCGATCTGAGGCGGGTCCCTGCTGCCCGAGCACACCCACCGAGAGGCACCTCCATGTCCCGCACCAACGTCCCCACCGGGCGCGCGATGCAGCGCAGATCGTCACGGCCTCGGCTGCGCCGCCTCCTGACCGGTGCTGCCGTCACCGTCGTGGCCGCCACGCTCGCGGCCTGCAGCCCCGCCGTCGGCGCCGCGACGCCGGCGCAGACCGGCCCGGCCGGCGAGCTGCGCCTCGGCTACTTCGCCAACGTCACCCACGCCCCCGCGCTCGTCGGCGTCGGGCGCGGCCTGTTCGCCGCCCGGCTGAAGGCAGCCGGCACCCCGACCCTGACCACCCAGGTGTTCAACGCCGGTCCCGCCGCGATCGAGGCGCTCAACGCCGGCGCGGTGGACGCCGCCTTCGTCGGACCGAACTCGGCGATCAACGGTTTCATCCAGTCCGGCGGCGACGCGCTGCGGATCGTCGCCGGCAGCACGTCGGGAGGCGCCCAGCTGGTCGTCCGCACCGGGATCACCTCGGTGCACGACCTGGTGGGCACCGACCTCGCCACGCCGCAGCTCGGCGGCACGCAGGACGTCGCGCTGCGGTCCTGGCTGCACGACCAGGGGCTCCGCAGCCCCCTCAGCGGCGGCGGAGACGTGACGATCACACCCACGGACAACGCGCAGACGTTCCAGCTGTTCGCCGACCACCGGATCGACGGGGCGTGGCTGCCCGAGCCGTGGGCGTCCCGGCTGGTGCTCGAGGGCGGCGCCCACGTGCTGGTCGACGAGAAGGACCTGTGGCCGGGCGGCAGCTTCGTCACCACGCACCTGATCGTGTCGCGCCGCTACCTGGCCGCCCACCCCGACACGGTCCGCGCGCTGCGGCAGGGCCTGCAGGACTCGGTGGACTGGTTGCACGCCAACCCTGGTTCCGCAGCCAGCGCCGTCAACGCCCAGCTCGTCGCCACCGGCGGCAAGCCCCTGTCCGACCAGGTGCTGGCACGCGCGTTCGCCGAGACCGCCTTCTCCACCGATCCGCTCGCCGCGACCCTGAATGCGTCGCTCGCGCACGCCGTCGCCGCCGGCACCGCGCACCAGGCCTCGATCGACGGCATCTACGACCTGCGCCTGCTCAACGAGCTGCGCAGGCAGTCCGGCACCGCACCGGTGTCTGCCGCCGGCCTCGGGAAGGAGTGACCCATGACCTCGACCGCCACCTCCCAGGACGCGCGTCCCGTCCGTGCGGACGCCCTTCGCGTCGAGGGCGTCAGCAAGCAGTTCGCCGGGTCCGGCGCACCCGTGCTGGACGGCATCGACCTCACCCTGCGTCCGGGCGAGTTCGTGTGCCTGCTCGGGGCCTCGGGCTGCGGCAAGTCGACGCTCCTGTCGATCCTGGCCGGCCTGGAGCGGCCGACGACCGGCACGGTGCACGTGCCCGGTGGCAGCGCCGCCCTGATGTTCCAGGAACCCGCGCTGCTCCCGTGGCTCACCGCCACGCGCAACATCGAGCTCGCCCTGCGGCTGAACGGCGTGCCCGCCGCCCAGCGGTCGACCCGCGCGGCGGAGCTGCTCGAGCTGGTGCACCTCGCCGGTGCCGGCACCAAGCGGGTGCACGAGCTGTCGGGGGGCATGCGCCAGCGGGTCGCACTGGCGCGGGCGCTGGCCCAGGACCGCCCGGTGCTGCTGATGGACGAGCCGTTCGCCGCACTCGACGCGATCACCCGCGACCTGCTGCACGACGAGCTCGAGCGGATCTGGCAGCGGACGGGCCGGACGGTCGTCTTCGTCACCCACAACGTCCGCGAGGCGGTTCGCCTCGGGCAGCGGGTGCTCCTGATGTCGAGCCGCCCCGGGCGCATCGTGCGCGAGTGGACCGTCGACATCGAGGGTCATCGGCGCATCGAGGCGCCCCAGGTCGCCGCTCTCGCTGTCGAGATCACCGACCACCTGCGTAAGGAGATCCGCCGCCATGCCGTCTGACAGCACCGTCCGGACGGCGCTCCCCGCACCGGCCACCGAGCCCTCCGACGTGGACCGCCGGCTCGAGGCCGGGCTCGACGCGCTGCAGACGGTGGACCAGGACCGCGCCGGTCGCGTCCGCCGTCGGCTGACCGGGGCGTGGCCGCCGGCCCTCGCGCTGCTGCTGCTCCTCGCCGGCTGGCAGGGTTTCGTCGCGCTCGGGCTCAAGCCTCGGTACGTGGTGCCGGGACCTACCGACGTCGCGGGCACGCTGCTGGGCCTGTGGCACGCGGGTGATGCGCAGACCGCCCTGCTGACCAGCCTGGGACGTGGCCTCGCCGGTTTCGTCGTCGCGGTGACGATCGCCACCCCCGTCGGGCTGCTGGTCGCACGGGTGCGCTGGTTGCGGGTGTCTCTGGGCCCGCTGATCTCGGGCCTTCAGGTGCTGCCGTCCGTCGCCTGGGTACCTGCCGCGATCATCTGGTTCGGGCTGTCCGACGCCACGGTGTACTTCGTCGTGCTGATGGGTGCCGTGCCCTCGGTCGTCAACGGCCTCGTCTCGGGGGTCGACCAGGTCCCGCCGCTGTTCCGACGGGTGGGGCGTGTGCTCGGCGCCGGCCCGTGGCAGCAGGTCCGCTACATCCTGCTGCCGGCGGCGCTCCCGGGGTACGTCGCGGGCCTGCGGCAGGGCTGGGCGTTCTCGTGGCGCTCCCTCATGGCGGCCGAGATCATCGCGGTCGGCGGCAAGATCGGCTTCGGGCTCGGCTCCCTCCTGGAGCAGGGGCGCGAGCTGAGCGACATGACGACCGTGATCGCCGCGATCGTGCTGATCCTCGTGGTGGGCGTCACCGTCGAGCTCGCATTCTTCGCCCCGGTCGAGCGCGGCCTGCTGCGTCGGCGCGGGCTGTCGGCGGAGACCGCACGGTGACGGAGCTGCCGCAGTACCCGCTCACCCTGTCCGTCGCGGGACGCCGCGTGGTGGTGGTCGGCGGTGGACCGGTCGCCGCGCGGCGCGCGCGCACCCTGGTCGACGCCGGTGCCGCCGTCCACGTCGTCGCGCCGCAGGCGGACCCCTCGTTGGAGACGCTCGCCGCCGAGGGCGCCATCACCTGGTCGGGCCGCCGCTACCAGGCCCGTGACCTGGACGGTGCGTGGCTGGTCCACACCGCGACGGGAGATCCGGACGTCGACCGGCAGGTGCTCGCCGATGCGGACGCCGCCCGGGTCTGGTGCGTGCACGCCGGCGATGCCGCGCAGGCGACGGCCTGGGTGCCGGCGGTCGCGACGGTGGACGACGTCGTGGTCGCGGTGAACGCGGGCGGCGACCCTCGGCGCGCGAGCGTGCTGCGGGACGCCATCGGCGCGCGCCTGAGGGCGGGCGCTCTGCCGCTGCGCAGGCGACGCCGCACCACACCCGGCGCGAGCCAGGCCCCGAACGCCGTGGGCACGGTCGCCCTCGTCGGGGGCGGCCCGGGCGACCCCGGTCTTCTCACGGTCCGCGGGCGACGGCTGCTCGCCGAGGCGGACGTCGTGGTCGTCGACCGGCTCGCCCCGCACGCCGTCCTGGCCGAGCTCGACCCGGACGTGCTGGTGGTCGACGTCGGCAAGACCCCAGGCCACCACGCCGTGCCGCAGGACCAGATCAACGCCCTTCTCGTCGAGCACGCGCTGGCCGGTCGCCGGGTCGTCCGCCTCAAGGGCGGCGACCCCTACGTCTTCGGTCGTGGCTCCGAGGAGGCCGAGGTCTGCCGGCACGCCGGCGTGCCGGTGGAGGTGGTGCCCGGCGTGACCAGCGCCGTGGCGGTCCCGGCCGTCGCGGGCATCCCGGTCACCCACCGCGGTGTGGCGACCGGCTTCACGGTGGTGACGGGGCACGACGACATCGCCGCCGTCCCCGCGGCACGCGACCACACGGTCGTCCTCCTCATGGCGGTGGCCGGCCTCGGCAGGGCGTGCGAGGCGCTGCGGGCCGCGGGCCGCGCCGACGACACACCCGTCGGGATCGTCGAGGACGGCTTCGGTCCGGGTGAGCGCACGACGGTCGGGACCCTCGCGACGATCGCCGAGCTGGCCGCACGGGTCGGCGTGCGATCGCCCGCCGTCACGGTCGTCGGCGACGTCGTCCGGCTCTCCCCTGCCTGGAGGAACGCCGAGCGGCGGTCGCCGAGCCCGGGCATGCTGGCACCGCGGTCGCGCACGACCGAGCGCGCGGCGACCCCGCCGGACGGCGCACCCGCCTGAACGGCCGTCAGGTCAGTGGCTCCCCCGCAGCACCATCCGCATGATGCGCGCGTTGAACACCACGAACCGCGTGAGCTGATAGGGCACGTTGCGTCGACGCCGGAGGGTGCCCGCGGTGGGCAACGGTGCTGTGGTCAGGTCCACGACCGGCTGGTCGTCGGGCAGGGGGTTGAGGCTCGTCATCTCTCACTCCGGGATCAGGAACCAGCCAGGACGACCCTTGGCCTTGTAGATGAACAGGAAGTGCAGCATCAGCTTCACCCAGTGCCCGCTGAGCCCGATCTCGCCGCGGGTGTCGGTGAGCACCCGGCCCGTCGGGTAGCGGTCGTAGTCGGGCACGATCGGCATCATCGTCATCGCCGCGGCGGAACCGGTGCGCAGGTCGGAGCCCGCGGACGCCACGCACGCTGCGCCCATGCTCGCCATCGACGCCCGGTGCGGCAGGGCGGCCGGGCCCTGGTGGATGCGGTCGACGATTGTCATCGCGACGTTGCGGCCCATCACGCCTGACGGCATGCCGGTCCGCGGGGGCGACGGGGCGATCACGGTTCCGTTCACGCTCTTGCGGGGTCGTGAGATCGGGTGCGGCGGCGCGAACGCGATACCGACGGCGAAGACGTTCCGGTACCCCGGCACCTCGTACGTCGAGGGCCAGTCAGCCGCCCTCCACTCCTCGTAGGGCCGGGCGGTGTAGTCGGCGTCGACCTTCATGAATCCGCTCGGCGCGAAGAGCTCCGCGGTGATGTCCTGCCCCTCCCGGTCGTAGGCCGCCAGGCCCACCCCACCGAACGGCGGCAGCAGCATCGCGAAGTCGAAGCCCAGTGAGTGGTGGCTCCCGTCGAGGGTCTCGTAGTGCACCAGGCCCTCCTCCACCCGCTCCACGTGCGCCCCGAGGATCGGCCTGACGTCACGCTCCCGGAACAGCGACGACGTCCACAGCTCGCTGGAGGTCTGGAAGCCCTTGTCCTCGAACGTCATGCCGTCGACGCCGAAGTCGCCGAGGTGCGCCTCGTTGGTCAGGTAGTACAGCGTCGCGCGGTCCCGGACACCGGCGTCCCGGAGCACGTGGTCCACGTTGAACACGTACTCGAAGGCGGCACCCTCACAGGTGCAGGTGCCGTGCCCCATCCCGACGACCAACGTCTGCCGCTCGCCGGCGCGCAGCCGCTGCACCACCGCGTCGAGGAGCCGCGCAGCCTCGGCGGCGTGGTCGGCGGTGCAGACGGAGACGCTGTGACCCTCCGGTCCCAGCCCCTCGGTCGCCTCGAACCGCAGCCGGGGCCCGGTGGCGTTGATCAGGTAGTCGTAGCGCAGCCGCTGCTCCTCGCCCACCCGGCCCTGGCCCGTGTAGACGACGTCGACCGCACCGCGCGGGTCGTCCTCGTCGCCCATCGGCCGGATCGCCACCGCGCGCGCCTGCCGGAACTCGATCCCCTTGCGGCGGTAGACGGGTTCGAGCGGGAACACCACCTGCTCCTTGCGCATCTTCCCCACCCCGACCCAGATGTTGGACGGGATCCAGTTCCAGCGGGAGTTCGGGGAGACGACGGTGATGGTGTGGGCGCTGCCGGGACCGGTCCGCCCCAGCTGTCGAGCGAGGTGCAGCGCGGCGGTGTGGCCGGAGACCCCGGCGCCGAGTACGACGATGTCGGCCATGACGACCCCTTCGAGGCGGGACTGACGCTCACGGACACCCGTGCGAGCGTCGGTCCGCCGAGACGGTCCCGCCGCTGCGCGGGCCACACCTCGAAACTAGTCCCGATGGCGTCCGGCGGGACCGTGCCGGGCCGGCCGATGCCTCGACGGCCGGACCCTCGGGCGGCCGACCGGGACGCGGTTCGCCAACCGCAGCCCGGTCGGCGCACCGCGCCGCTCAGCGACCCGCTACACGCGCGCCGGACCCTCACCGCCGCGCACGAGCGCGTCGCGGATCTCCCGCAGCAGCAACGTGTCCTCGTCGGGCGTCGCGTCGACCTCCTCCTTGCGGACGAACCGCCGCTTGGCCGCCTCGTACGGCTTGACGATGAAGAAGTAGACGACGAACGCCAGGATCAGGAACGCGACCAGCGCGGTGAGGAAGGGCCCCACCGACACCAGTCCGCCCGGCTTCCACTGGTCGAAGTTCGGAGCACCGCCGGCCTTCGCCAGCAGCTCGATGATCACCTTGGTGAAGGCGGTCACCACGGCGCCGAACGCGGCGCCCATGATGAAGGCGACGGCGAGCTCGACGAGGTTGCCCCTCATGACGAAGTCCTTGAAGCCCTTCATGGCTGCTGCTCCCTTGTCTGGTGTGGCGTCGTCCCCCGGGCCGCCTCTACCGGTCAGCCTCGGGGGTGATGCTTCACCCGTTGCCGCAGGCCTCGCTACCGCTGCCGAGACATCGACCTCGCGCGCCAGGGCCGTGGAACGGCTGCGCGCAGCGGACCGTGCGCCGGTGCCCGTCACGCGATGCCCTTGGCGGCGAGCACCCGGCGGGCTGCCCGGTCCACCGTGGCAGCGAACGCTGGGTCGGTGCGTGCGCGCTCCACCAGGGCGCTCACCATCGCGGGGACCACGCCGGGGTCCTTGGAGGCGAGCACGATGTCGCACCCCGCCTCGATCGCCTTGACGGCGCGGTCGCCCGGGCTCCACGCCGCCACCTGGGCCGCACCCGAGAGGTCGTCGGTGATCACGACGCCACCGAACCCCAGCTGCCCCCGCAGCAGCCCCTGGACGACCGCGGGCGAGAAGGCGGCCGGCGTCCCGGGGTCCAGACGCGCGTAGCTCGCGGTCCCGACCATGACGAACCGTGCGCCGCGGGCGACCTCGTGGCGGAACACCTGCACCTGCTCCGAGTACGCGTCCGTCAGGTCGTCGACCACGCCGGCCGCGGAGTCGGTGCTGCCGGTGACCCGCCCCAGTCCGGGGAAGTGCTTGGGCGCCACCGCGACCCCTGCGCCCGCGAGCCCGTCCGTGAACGCATCGGCGTGGGCCTCCACGTCTGCGGCGGTGAACCCGTACGCGCGGCGCAGCGCCCCGACCGGTGCGTTGCCCGCCGCCCCGCCCTCGGTCGGCACGTCGACGACGGGCGCGAGGTCCAGCGTCACCCCCGCCGCCGCGAGCTCCGAACCCCAGGTCGCGGCAGCGGAGCGCAGCTCGGAGGGCGGCAGCCCGCCCTGCTCCAGCGCGGACGGGATGGTGCTGAACCCGTCACCCGAGAGGGTCTGCACCAGACCGCCCTCCTGGTCCGTCGCGACGATCATGGGGGCGCCGTGCGTGGCGCCCGACGGCACCTGGTCGGTGAACCAGTGCACCAGCGCGGCGACGCGTTGCCGGCCCGCCGACGTGCGTCCCTGCAGGAACACGTTCCCGACGTGCGCCGACGCGACGAGGTCGTGGCTCGACCGCTGCGGAGCGGACGTGCTCACGCCGACCATGACGATCTGACCGACCTTCTCCTCCAGACTCCACCCGGCCAGGGGGTCGACGCCGTTCGCGCCACCGGCCGGCGCGGAGGGGGACGACGTCGGCGGCGGGCCGGCCGTCGGCGCCCCGGTCGCGCTCGAGGTCCCGCTCCCCGAGGACGCGGACCCCGCGCCGGTGCCGAGCGAAGCCGAGGTGCTGTCGGGGACGGGCTGCGTGCCCGCGGTGCAGGCGCCGAGGCTGCCGGTCAGCAGCACCACGACGACCCACGTGAACCCGCGCACACGCGCATCATGCCTGCGCCTCCGACAGCCGTCGCGAACGGCGACGGCACGCCGTGCGGGAACGCTCCCACGCAACCCTCGGAAACGGATACAGTGGCGGCCGAATCGCCGTCGAATCGATTCGAGACTGACCCCGAGGCTGAGAGAGGACCCGTCACTGTGACCGCGCTCCTGCCCTACCAGGACCCCAGCCTCGAAGTCCCTGCCCGGGTGGCCGACCTGCTCGCCCGGATGACGCTGCCCGAGAAGGTCGGGCAGATGCTGCAGCTCAACGCCAAGGACGGCGTCGAGCCGCTCGTCAGGGACTTCCACGTCGGCTCGATCCTGCACGCCTCCCCCGACAACGTGCTGCAGGCCCACGACCTCACCGACGGGACGCGGCTGCGCATCCCGCTCCTCGTCGCCGAGGACTGCATCCACGGGCACTCGTTCTTCGAGGGCGCGACGATCTTCCCCACCCAGCTCGGCATGGCGGCCACCTGGGACCCCGACCTCCTCGAGCGAGCGGCGCGAGCGACGGCCGTGGAGGTCGCCGCCACCGGCATCCACTGGACGTTCTCCCCCGTGCTGTGCATCGCGCGGGACCTGCGCTGGGGCCGCGTCGACGAGACGTTCGGCGAGGACCCGTTCCTGATCGGCGAGCTCGCCTCGGCCATGGTCCGCGGCTACCAGGGCGACGGCCTCACCGACCCGACCGCGATCCTCGCCACCGCCAAGCACTTCGCCGGCTACTCGGAGACGCAGGGCGGGCGGGACGCCAGCGAGGCCGACATCTCCCGCCGCAAGCTGCGGTCCTGGTTCCTGCCGCCGTTCGAACGCGTGGCACGTGAGGGCTGCCGCACGTTCATGCTCGGCTACCAGTCCACCGACGGTGTCCCGATCACCGTCAACCACTGGCTGCTGAACGAGGTCCTCCGCGGCGAGTGGGGGTACACCGGCACGCTGGTCACCGACTGGGACAACGTCGGCCGCATGGTGTGGGAGCAGCGGATCGAGCCGGACCACACCCACGCCGCGGCCCGCGCGGTCCGGGCGGGCAACGACATGGTGATGACGACGCCGCAGTTCTTCGCCGGCGCCCAGGACGCGGTGGCCCGAGGCCTGCTCGCCGAGAGCGAGATCGACGCAGCGGTCGGTCGCATCCTCACGCTGAAGTTCGAGCTCGGTCTCTTCGAGGACCCACGCCGCCCCGAGCCCGCACGCCAGCGCGCCGTCGTGGGCGCCCCCGAGCACACCGCCGTCAACCTCGAGACGGCCCGCCGGTCGCTGGTGCTGCTCCGCAACGACGGCACGCTGCCCCTGGCCGGTGGGTTCACCGCCGACGCGACCGGACGCGCCGCGGACCCCACCGACCGCCCGTACCGCGTCGCGGTCGTCGGCCCCAACGCCGACGACCAGCACGCGCAGCTCGGCGACTGGGCCGGGGCGTCCGGCCAGGCGGACTGGCTGCCCGACGGCCACCCGCGGCACCTGACCACCACGGTGCTCGACGGCCTGCGCGCGCACGCGCCGAGCAGCTGGACCGTGACGCACGCCCGCGGTGCGGACGTCGTCACCGTCGGACCGGACCCGGAAGGTGCCTTCTTCCCTGACGGTCAGCCGCGTCCGGCGGTCGCGGTGCCCTGCCCGCCCGACGACACGCTGATCGCCGAGGCGGTCCAGGCGGCCCGAGACGCCGACGTGGTCGTCGCCGTGGTCGGCGACCGCATCGAGCTGGTCGGCGAGGGCCGCTCCACGGCCACCCTCGAGCTGGTCGGCGGGCAGATCGCCCTGCTCGACGCCCTCGCGGCGACGGGCACACCGATGGTCGTCGTCCTCGTCGCCTCGAAGCCGCTCGTCCTGCCGCCGCCCGCCCTGGAGGCCGCCGCACTCGTGTGGGCGGCCAACCCGGGCATGCGCGGCGGCCAGGCGATCGCGGAGCTGCTGCTCGGCCTGGTGGAGCCGAGCGGCCGGCTGCCGATCTCGTTCGCCCGGCACGTCGGCCAGCAACCCACGTACTACAACCAGCTGCCCGGCCAGCACGGCACGCGGTACGCCGACCTGACCCAGGACCCCGCCTTCGCGTTCGGCGAGGGCCTCAGCTACACGAGCGTGGTGTACGACGACCTCGTCGTCTCCACGCCGGTGGTCGGCCGGGACGACGCCGTGCGAGCGCGCGTCACCGTCACGAACACCGGGGGCCGACCCGTCCTCGAGACCGTCCAGGTCTACCTGCACGACGTCGTCACGTCGGTGACCTGGGCACAGAAGGAGCTCAAGGCCTACCGGCAGGTGGCGCTGGCACCCGGTGAGCGACGGGTCGTCGAGCTCGAGCTGCCGGTACGGGACTGCACGCTGGTCGACGCGGACGCGACGCGGGTCGTCGAGCCCGGCGAGTTCGAGCTGCTCGTCGGCCCGTCCTCACGGGACCGCGACCTGCTGCACGCCACGTTCGCCGTCCGGGACTGACGGCCGACGCCGCGCCCCAAGGTCATCGCACCGGGCCCGAGGGCTGCACCAGGTCCGCGTACTCGCGATGCCGGTCGATCCACGCCTTGACGAAAGGGCACGCCGGAACCACCCGTCGTCCCGACGCCCGGGCATCGTCCAGGGCACGACGGGCCAGCGCCGACCCCACGCCGGTGCCCTCGGCCTGCGGGTCCACCTCCGTGTGCGTGAAGGTCACCAGGCCACCGTCCAGCTCGTAGAGCAGCACCCCGACGACCGTCTCTCCCTGCCGCGCCTCGTAACGCCGCTCCGCCGCCGTGTCCCGCACCTCGATGTCGTCCACCCGCGCTCCCGTCCGACCGTCGCCGCTCATGCCGAGATCCTGTCGGCACGCAGGCTGTGCGGCGACCCGACCACCGCCGTGCGGGCCGTCCACGGGACCAGGGCCCTAAGTCTCAGCCCCGCTCGGCAGAGGGCCCTAACGTCGTCCCATCCACTGGCCGTGCAGGTCAGACGTCTCGACGGCAAGGAGGCCGGCGCGATGAAGGTCAAGGCGTACCACTCGGCACACCCGTCCGACCCCCAGGTCTTCCACGACGACGACGAGTGCCCTGCGGGTCGCGAGATCCCCTGGTGGAACAAGCAGCTGGGCACGGACGAACGTCCGCGCTGCGAGTACTGCGTGTCGATCGACGCCCACCGCCCGGTCGCCCTCAGCGGGCGCTGAACGAGGAGAGCTCGCCGCACGAGCCCCGTCTGGGGCCGCGCGGCGAGCTCTTCTCGTTGCTGTGGTGCGTCGAAGGACGCCGACGTCACAGGACGCGCAGGCGCTCCGGCTCCTCGCCGCCGATGCGGTGCACCACCACGGAGTTGGTGGACCCGGTCACGCCGACCGGCGTACCCGCCACGACAACGACCACGTCGCCGATCTCGGCCAGGCCCTGCGCGCGCAGCGTCTGGTCCACCTGGTAGACCATCACGTCCGTGCTCTCGACCTTCGGCACGAGATACGTCTGCACGCCCCAGCTGAGCGACAGCACGTTCCGGACCGCCTCCAGCGGGGTGAAGGCGAGCAGCGGGATCGCCGACCGCAGGCGCGACATCCGCCGGGCGGAGTCACCCGACTGCGTGAACGTGACCAGGTACTTCACCCCGAGCGCGTCGCCCACCTCGGCGGCCGCACGCGTGATGGCACCACCACGGGTCTGCGGGGTCGAGCCGAGCGGCGCGATGCGCTCGCGTCCCAGCTCCTCGGTCACCTCGATGATGCGGGCCATGGTGCGGACCGCCTCGATCGGGTAGTCGCCGACGCTCGTCTCGCCGGACAGCATCACCGCGTCGGCACCGTCGAGGACCGCGTTGGCGCAGTCGGAGGCCTCGGCTCGGGTCGGTCGCGGGCTGGTGATCATCGACTCGAGCACCTGCGTCGCGACGATCACCGGCTTCGCGTTGCGGCGCGCCAGCTCGACGGCGCGCTTCTGGACCAGCGGCACCTGCTCGAGCGGCAGCTCGACGCCCAGGTCGCCGCGGGCGACCATGATGCCGTCGAACGTCTGCACGATCTCGTTGAGGTTCTCGACGGCCTGCGGCTTCTCGATCTTGGCGATGACCGGGACGACCCGGCCCTCCTCCTCCATGATCCGGCGCACGTCGTCGTAGTCGCGGGCGTTCCGGACGAAGGACAGCGCGATGAGGTCGGCACCGACGCGGACGGCCCAGCGCAGGTCCTCCTCGTCCTTGTCGCTCAGCGCGGGGACCGACACCGCGACGCCCGGCAGGTTGAGGCCCTTGTTGTTGGAGACCGGGCCCGGCACCTCGACGCGGGTGACCACACGGGGGCCGTCCACCTCGGTGACGCGGACCAGCACCTTGCCGTCGTCGATGAGGATCGGGTCGCCCGGCTTCACGTCGCCCGGCAGGCCCTTGAAGGTGGTGGAGACGAGCTCCTTGGTGCCCTCGACGTCCTCGGTGGTGATGGTGAACACGTCACCGACCTCGAGGAAGTGCTTGCCCTCGACGAACCGGCCGAGGCGGATCTTGGGGCCCTGCAGGTCGACCAGGACGGCGACCGAGCGGCCCGACGCCTTCGCCGCGGCCCGCACGTTGTTGTAGACGCGCTGGTGCACCTCGGTCTCACCGTGGCTGCGGTTCAGTCGCGCCACGTCCATACCCGCGTCGACCAGTGCCTGGATCTGCTCGGGCGACTCCGTCGCGGGGCCGATGGTGCAGACGATCTTCGCTCTACGCATGTTTCGAGCCTATTCCCTCTCGGTTTTCGGGCCGCAGCCGAACGTCCTGGCCCCGCCTCGTGGGCAGGGGTTATCCGCGGTCACGGGTGTGATGTGTCACGTGCTGGTCGTGCGGCGTTCGTCTGCTGGTCAGGGACGCAGCGCCTGGGTGCTGGCCTCGATCGGTGCTGGCAGCTCCGACAGGCCGTTGAGGTAGGCGTCGACCGAGGCCGCAGCGGCTCGACCCTCGGCGATCGCCCACACCACGAGCGACTGACCACGGCCGGCGTCGCCCGCGACGAACACGCCCGGCAGCCCGACGGCGAAGTCGGCCGAGCGCTGGATGGTGGACCGCCGCGTCACCCGGACGCCGATCTGGTCGACCAGCGCACTCGTCTCGGGACCGGAGAAGCCCAGGCAGATCAGCACCAGGTCCGCCGGCACGTCCTGCTCCGTGCCCGGGGTCGGTGCCCGGGTCCCGTCCGGCAGGTACTCGGTGCGCGCCAGGCGCAGGTGACGGACGGCGCCGGCGTCGTCGCCCTCGCCGCCGATGAAGGCGACGGTCGAGGCGAGGTACGCGCGCTCGCCGCCTTCCTCGTGCGAGGACGACACCTCGAACAGCACGGGGTCGGTCGGCCACGGCTGCTCCGCGGTCCGGTGCGACGGCGGACGCTTGCCGATCGCGAGCGTCGTCACGGAGGCGGCACCCTGCCGCAGCGCCGTACCCAGGCAGTCGGAGCCGGTGTCGCCGCCGCCGATGATCACCACGTGCTTGCCCTCGGCGGTGATCTGGTCCGGCACGGTCCCACCCGCGGCCACGACGTTGGCCTGGTGCAGGTAGTCCATCGCGACGTGGATGCCGTCGAGCTCACGGCCCGGCAGCGGCAGGTCGCGGGGCACCGTCGCACCCGTGGCCACGACCACCGCGTCGTACCGGGCCCGGAGGTCGTCCCAGGTGATGTCACGACCGATCTCGACGTTGGGCCGGAAGCGGGTGCCCTCCGCCGTCATCTGCGTGAGCCGGCGGTCGATGTGCCGCTTCTCGAGCTTGAAGTCCGGCACCCCGTAGCGGAGCAGGCCGCCGATCGCGTCGTCACGCTCGTACACCGCCACCGTGTGGCCGGCACGCGTCAGCTGCTGGGCCGCGGCGAGGCCGGCCGGCCCGGACCCGACCACCGCGACCGTGTGACCGGTGAGGCGCTGCGGCACCTGCGGGGTCACGTACCCGCGCTCGAACGCCTCGTCGATGATCGACACCTCGACGTTCTTGATGGTGACCGGCGGCTGGCTGATGCCGAGCACGCAGGACGACTCGCAGGGCGCCGGGCAGATGCGGCCGGTGAACTCCGGGAAGTTGTTGGTCGCGTGCAGGCGCTCGATCGCGTCCGCCCACTGCCCGCGCCAGACCAGGTCGTTCCACTCGGGGATCAGGTTCCCCAGCGGGCAGCCGTTGTGGCAGAACGGGATGCCGCAGTCCATGCAGCGACCCGCCTGGGCGCGCAAGAACGGCTGACCTTCGGGGAGCTGCTCGTGCACGTCCTTCCAGTCCTGGATGCGCACCTCGACCGGCCGGTTCGGCGGCAGCTGGCGGTCGCGCACCTTGAGGAACCCGCGCGGGTCAGCCATGCGCCACCTCCAGGATCCGCTCCCACACACCCGGGGCCGTGGGGTCGAGCCCCTCGGCGGCCGCCTTGGACAGGGCTTCGCGGACGCGTGCGTACTCGGTCGGCAGCAGCCGGGTGAACCGCGTGCGCACCGCCTCGGGGTCCTCGAGCAGCTGCGCCGCCACCGGCGAACCGGTCTCGTCGAGGTGCCGGCGCAGCAGGCCCGTGACCAGCACGACGTCGGCGTCGTCCAGCGGCTGGAGCGCGAGCTCACCGCTGGCGACCGCCTGCGTGTTGACCAGCGCCGGCTGCAGGTCCAGGACGTACGCCGTGCCGCCCGACATGCCGGCCGCGAGGTTGCGCCCGGTCGGGCCGAGCACGACGACGGTTCCGCCCGTCATGTACTCGCAGGCGTGGTCACCCACCCCTTCCACGACGAGCGTCGCGCCGGAGTTGCGCACACCGAAGCGCTCCCCGACCAACCCGCGCAGGAAGGCCTCACCCGAGGTCGCGCCGTACCCGATGACGTTGCCGGCGACGACGTTGTTCCGGCCCGACAGCACGGAGCTGCGGTGCGGCCGGACGACGAGGCGACCGCCCGACAGGCCCTTCCCGACGTAGTCGTTCGCGTCGCCGAACAGGCGCAGGGTCACGCCCTTGGGCAGGAAGGCGCCGAAGGACTGACCGGCCGACCCGGTCAGCGTCACGTCGATCGTGTCGTCCGGCAGGCCGGCACCGCTGTACCGCCGGGTCACCTCGTGGCCGAGCAGCGTGCCGACGGTGCGGTTGACGTTGCGGACCGGCAGGGCGATGCGGACGGGCTCACCGTGCTCGAGGGCCTCGGCTGCCATCGCGATCAGCTGGTTGTCCAGCGCCCGCTCCAGACCGTGGTCCTGGTCCTTGACGTGGTGCAGCGACGAACCCGGCCTCGGCTCCGGCACCGCCAGCACCGGGCCGAGGTCCAGCCCGGCAGCCTTCCAGTGGTCGACCGCCGCCGTGGTGTCGAGCAGCTCGACGTGGCCCACCGCCTCCTCGATCGACCGGAAGCCGATCGACGCGAGGTGCTCCCGCACCTCCTGGGCGATGTACTCGAAGAAGGTCTCGACGAACTCGGGCTTGCCCGTGAACCGGGCGCGCAGCTCGGGGTTCTGCGTGGCGACGCCGACCGGACAGGTGTCGAGGTGGCAGACGCGCATCATGACGCAGCCCGAGACGACCAGCGGCGCGGTGGCGAAGCCGAACTCCTCAGCACCGAGCAGGGCGCCGATCACCACGTCACGACCCGTCTTCAGCTGACCGTCCACCTGGACGACGACGCGGTCGCGCAGGTCGTTCAGCACCAGCGTCTGCTGGGTCTCCGCCAGGCCGATCTCCCACGGGGTACCCGCGTGCTTGAGCGAGGTCAGCGGGCTCGCACCCGTGCCGCCGTCATGACCGGAGATGAGCACGACGTCCGCGTGCGCCTTCGCGCAGCCGGCGGCGACCGTGCCGACGCCGAACTCGCTGACGAGCTTGGTGTGGACGCGGGCCTTCGGGTTGGCGTTCTTGAGGTCGTGGATCAGCTGCTTGAGATCCTCGATCGAGTAGATGTCGTGGTGCGGGGGCGGGGAGATCAAGCCGACGCCGGGTGTCGAGTGCCGCGTCTGGGCGACCCACGGGTACACCTTGTGACCCGGCAGCTGACCGCCCTCGCCGGGCTTGGCGCCCTGCGCGAGCTTGATCTGCAGGTCGTCGGCGAAGGTCAGGTACTCGCTCGTCACGCCGAACCGGCCGGACGCGACCTGCTTGATGCGGGAGCGACGCTCCGGGTCGTGCAGACGCTCCGGGTCCTCGCCACCCTCGCCCGTGTTGGAGCGGGCGCCGAGGTGGTTCATCGCCACGGCGAGGGTCTCGTGCGCCTCCGCCGAGATGGAGCCGTAGGACATCGCTCCGGTCGAGAACCGCTTGATGATCGACTCGACGGACTCGACCTCGTCGATCGGCACCGGCTGGCGCACGCCGTCCTTGAAGCGCAGGAGGCCTCGCAGCGTCATCAGCCGCGAGGACTGGTCGTCCACCCGCTGGGTGTACTGCCGGAACACGTCGTACTGCCGCGTCCGGGTCGAGTGCTGCAGACGGAACACCGTCTCCGGGTCGAACAGGTGCTCCTCACCACCGCGGCGCCACTGGTACTCGCCACCCACCGCGAGGGACTGGTGCGGCTGCCGGTTGCCCGACGCCGGGTAGGCGTCGGCGTGCCGTGCGGCGACCTCCGCCGCGATCACGTCGAGCCCGACGCCGTCCAGCCGGCTGGTCGTGCCGGTGAAGTACCGCTCGACGAGCGCGTGGGACAGGCCGATCGCCTCGAACACCTGCGCGCCGCGGTAGGAGGCCATCGTGGAGATGCCCATCTTGGACATCACCTTCAGCACGCCCTTGCCCAGCGCCTTGATCAGGTTGGCGACGGCCTTCTCGGGGGCGACGCCCGGCAGGTAGCCGCGGCGCGCCATGTCCTCGACCGTCTCCATCGCCAGGTACGGGTTCACCGCAGCGGCGCCGTAGCCGATCAGCAGCGCCACGTGGTGCACCTCGCGGACGTCACCGGCCTCGACGACCAGCGAGATCTGCGTGCGGGTGTGCCGGCGCAGCGTGTGGTGGTGCACGGCCGAGAGGAGCAGGAGCGACGGGATCGGCGCGTGGTCCGCGTCCGAGTTGCGGTCGGACAGCACGAGGAAGCTCACGCCGTCGGCGATCGCCGCGTCGACCTCGGCGAAGATCTCCTCCAGCCGCGCCTGCAGCGCGGCACCGCCACCGTCGACCCGGTACAGGCCGCGGATCGTCGTGGCCCGGAACCCGAGGTCCGGCTGCCGTGCGACGTGCACGATCTTGGCGAGCTGGTCGTTGTCGATCACGGGGAACGGCAGCACCAGCTTGCGCGCGTGCTCCGGTCCGTCGGTCAGCAGGTTCGGCTCCGGACCGATGGCCCCACCGATGGCCGTGACCAGCTCCTCACGGATCGCGTCCAGCGGCGGGTTGGTCACCTGGGCGAACATCTGCGTGAAGTAGTCGAACAGCAGCCGCGGACGGGACGACAGCACCGCGACCGGCGTGTCGGACCCCATCGCCCCGAGCGGCTCGGCGGCGTTGGTGCCCATCGGCGCCAGGATGATCTTCAGCTCTTCCTCGGTGTACCCGAAGGTCCGCTGCCGACGCCGCACGGAGGCGGTCGAGTGGGCCACGTGCTCGCGCTCCGGCAGCTGCTCGAGGTGGACCGCGTTGTCCCGCATCCACTCGGCGTAGGGCCGCTGGGCCGCCAGCTCGCCCTTGATCACCTCGTCCGCCACGATCCGGCCGCGGCGGGTGTCGACCAGGAACATCTTCCCGGGCTCGAGGCGACCCTTGGCCACCACCGTCGCCGGGTCGAGGTCGAGCACGCCGGCCTCGCTCGCGCAGACCACGAGCCCGTCCTCGGTGACCCAGTACCGGCCGGGACGCAGACCGTTGCGGTCCTGCATCGAGCCGATCAGCGTCCCGTCGGTGAACGTCATCGCCGCCGGGCCGTCCCACGGCTCGATCAGCGTGGAGTGGTAGGCGTAGAACGCCCGCCGCTCGGGATCCATCTGGGCGTGGTTCTCCCATGCCTCCGGGATCATCATCATCATCGCGTGCGGCAGGGACCGTCCGGCGAGGTGCAGCAGCTCCAGGACCTCGTCGAAGCTGCCGGAGTCCGAACCACCGGGCGTGCACACCGGCAGCAGCGGCGCGAGGTCGCCCAGCAGGTCGCTGTGCATCATGCCCTCGCGGGCGGCGACCCAGTTCCGGTTGCCGCGCACCGTGTTGATCTCACCGTTGTGGGCGATGATCCGGAACGGCTGCGCGAGCTCCCAGGACGGGAACGTGTTGGTGGAGAAGCGCGAGTGGACCAGCACGATCTCCGAGGCGTACCGCGGGTCCGACAGGTCCGCGAAGAACGGCTCCAGCTGCCCGGTGGTCAGCATGCCCTTGTACGTCAGCGTGCGGGCGGACAGCGAGGCGAAGTAGAGACCGGCCTGGCGCTCGGCACGCCGGCGCAGGCGGAACGTGCGGCGGTCCAGGTCGATCCCGGAGAGCTCACGCACAGGGTCCGCGACGACGAGCTGGCGGAACACGGGCATCGAGGCACGCGCCGTGGGGCCGACGAGGTCGGCGGTGACCACGACGTCGCGCCACGCGAGCACGTCGAGCTTCTCCTCCGCCGCGATCGACTCCACCGCTGCGACGACACGCTCGCGCTCGTCGGCGTCGACGGGCAGGAAGGCGAGACCGATCGCGTAGTGACCGGCCGGCGGCAGCTCGGCGTCCACCACGTCCCGCAGGAACGCGTCGGGGATCTGCGTGAGGATGCCCGCGCCGTCGCCGCTGTCCTCCTCGGCGCCTACCGCACCGCGGTGGTCGAGGTTGAGCAGCGCGGTGAGCCCGGCGTCGACGATGTCGCGCCCCGGCGTGCCGCGCAGCGTGGCGACGAACGCGAACCCGCAGGCGTCGCGCTCGGCGTCGGGGTCGTACAGCCCGTGGGCCAGGGGCGCCCGCAGGCTCCCTGGGGTCACGTGCGATGTCGACATCAAACCGTCCTCACAAGGTCGCACGTACAGCTGGTGCGTGTGGGACGTCGTTGGCCCGCATGCGTGGGGTGACACTACCAACCGGTCGTACCGGGGCCGCATCGCACACCAAGGCGTGGTCCCACGGTGCGGTGCGGTCACCGCGTCGGGTCCGACGCGTTCCTCTCGTCGTCCTGCCGCACCGGTGAGGCCAGCAGGAGGGTCGTGTCGCGCCCGGGGTGCCGGCGGCCGACCACGGTGAACGCTACCAGCGCACCGAGACCGACCACGATGGCCGTCCAGACGTTGAGCCGCAGGCCCAGGACCTGGTGCGCCGGGTCGATCCGCAGCATCTCGATCCACAGCCGGCCCGCGCAGTACAGCGCGACGTAGAGCCAGAACGCACGCCCGTGACCGAACCGGTAGCGCCGGTCCAGCCAGACGAGGAGGGCCGCCGCCAGCAGGTTCCAGATCAGCTCGTACAGGAAGGTGGGGTGGAAGAGCGTCCCGGACGGGTAGCCGGCCGGCAGGTGCGCGTCGTCGATGCGCAGGCCCCAGGGCAGTGTCGTCGGGCCGCCGAAGAGCTCCTGGTTGAACCAGTTGCCGAGCCGGCCGATCGCCTGAGCGACGAGCAGCCCGGGCGCCAGCGCGTCGGCGAACGGCGCGAGCCGGACCCCCTGCCGGCGGGCGCCGATCCACGCACCGAGGCCACCCAGCGCGACGGCCCCCCAGATGCCCAGCCCGCCTTCCCAGACGAAGAGGGCACGGACCGGGTCTCCCCCACGTCCGAAGTAGGCGTCCGGCGAGCTGATCACGTGGTACAGCCGGCCTCCGACGATCCCGAACGGCACCGCCCAGTAGACGATCTCGAGGGCGGTGTCGCCGTCACCACCGCGCTCCACCCAGCGACGTCGCGCGATCACCACGCCGACGACGATCCCGAGCAGGATCGCGAACGCGTACGCGCGCAGAGGCAGCGGTCCGAGGTGCCACACGCCGCGCGACGGGCTGGGGATCGCCGCCGTCACGGCGGCGAACGTCATCTCGCGCTCCGCACACCTGCCGCCAGGCTCTGCGTGACCGCGGTCAGCGCCGCGAGCCCGGCCCGCTCGTCGGGTGCGTCGACCAGGGCGCGGACGAGCGCCGAGCCGACGATGACGCCGTCCGCGTAGGCGCCGACCTCGGCCGCCTGCTCCGGACGGGAGACACCGAGGCCCACGCACACGTGGCGAGCGCCGGCCGCGCGGGTGTCCGAGACCAGCTGCTGCGCCCGCGAGCCGACCGTCGACCGCTCCCCCGTCACACCCATCGTCGAGGCCGCGTAGACGAACCCGCGAGACGACGCGGCGGTCAGCGCGAGGCGCTCCGGGGTCGAGCTGGGTGCGACGAGGAACACCCTGTCGAGCCCGTGGCGGTCAGACGCCGCGATCCACTCAGCGGCCTCGTCCGGGACGAGGTCGGGGGTGATCAGGCCGGCACCGCCGGCCGCGGCCAGATCACGCGCGTAGGCCTCCACGCCGTACCGCAGCACGAGGTTCCAGTACGTCATGACGAGGATCGGGGCGCCCCGACCGGCCACCTGCTCCACCGCCAGCAGCGTGTCGCGCACGCGCGTGCCGCGGGCGAGGGCGGCCTCGACCGCGCGCTGGATCACCGGTCCGTCCATCACGGGGTCGGAGTAGGGCATGCCCAGCTCGACGACGTCCACGCCTGCGTCGACCATCGTCCGCACCGCGTCGACCGACGCCGGCACGCTCGGGTAGCCGACCGGCAGGTAGCCGACCAGCGCCGCGCGGTTCTCGCGCTCCGCCAACGCGTCGAGCAGGGATCCGGTCGACGAGACGACGTCCGTGCCGGTCACAGCTGCTCTCCCTGGTCCGCCAGCACCGTGGGCTCCTCGGCCAGCAGCCCGAACCATGCACCCGCCGTCGCCACGTCCTTGTCCCCACGGCCCGAGAGGTTCACCAGCAGCACCGGCTCCTCGACGCCCCACTGCCCGAGCTCCGGCCCCAGCTGCAGGGCACCCGCCAGCGCGTGCGCCGACTCGATCGCCGGGATGATGCCCTCGGTGCGGCACAGCAGGCGGAACGCCTCCATCGCCTGGTCGTCGTCCACCGGCCGGTACTCGGCCCGCCCGATGTCGTGCAACCACGCGTGCTCCGGGCCGACGCTCGGGTAGTCCAGCCCTGCCGAGACGGAGTGGCTGGGGCGCGTCTGGCCGTCGTCGTCCTGCAGCAGGTACGACCTCGCGCCCTGCAGCACGCCGGGCTCACCACCGGAGAACCGGGCGGCGTGCTGGCCGGAGGAGATCCCGTGACCGCCGGCCTCGAAACCGAACAGCCGGACGGAGGGCTCGTCGAGGAACGCGTTGAAGATGCCCATCGCGTTGGACCCCCCACCGACGCACGCGGCGACGGCGTCCGGCAGCCGCCCGATCTCGTCGAACAGCTGGGCGCGCGCCTCCTCGCCGATGATCTTGTGGAAGTCGCGCACCATCTCGGGGAACGGGTGCGGGCCCGTCACCGTGCCGAGCAGGTAGTGCGTCGTCTCGACGTTGGTGACCCAGTCCCGCAGCGCCTCGTTGATCGCGTCCTTCAAGGTGCGGCTGCCCTGCCGGACCGGCACCACCTCCGCCCCGAGCAGGCGCATCCGTGCGACGTTCAGCGCCTGCCGCCGGGTGTCCTCCTCGCCCATGTAGACCGTGCACTCGAGGTCCATCAGCGCTGCTGCGGTCGCCGTGGCGACCCCGTGCTGGCCGGCGCCGGTCTCCGCGATCACCCGGGTCTTGCCCATCCGCTTCACCAGCAGGGCCTGCCCGAGCACGTTGTTGATCTTGTGGGACCCCGTGTGGTTGAGGTCCTCGCGCTTCAGGAACACCCGCGCCCCGCCGCCCACGTGCCGGGCGAACCGCTCGACCTCCGTGAGGGGGCTCGGCCGCCCGGTGTAGGTGCGGTGCAACCGCGCCAGAGCGGCGCCGAACGCCGGGTCCGCCTGCGCCTTGTGGTAGGCGGTGTCCAGCTCGTCGAGCGCCGCGATCAGCGCCTCCGGGACGAAGCGGCCGCCGAACTGACCGAAGTACGGTCCCTGGTGCGTGGACAGCGGCCCCGTGGTCGCAGAGCCGTGGGCGTCCGACGGAACCGGACGGCCGCCGCTGGACGGGCTCACTGCCGGACCGCCCGCAGGGAGGGGTGGGCACCGGCCGCGACGAGGTCCGCCACCGACCGGCGGGGAGCGTCGTCCGTGACGAGGGCCTCCCCCACCAGCACGACGTCGGCACCCGCTCGCGCGTAGTCCATGACGTCGTGCGGTCCGCGGACCCCGGACTCGGCGACCTTGACGACGTGGTTCGGGATGCTCGGGGCCACCCGCGCGAACGTGCCGCGGTCCACCTCGAGGGACCGCAGGTCCCGCGCGTTCACGCCGACCACGCGGGCGCCGGCGTCGACCGCGCGGCGCGCCTCCTCGGAGTCGTGCACCTCGACCAGCGCCGTCATGCCCAACGAGTGCACCCGGTCGATCAGCGACTCCAGCACCGTCTGCTCCAGCGCGGCCACGATGAGCAGCAGCAGGTCCGCGCCGTGCGCCCGCGCCTCCCACACCTGGTACGGCGTGACGATGAAGTCCTTGCGCAGCACGGGGATGTCCACCCGTGCCCGCACCGAGTCCAGGTCCGCCAACGAGCCCCGGAAGCGCCGCTGCTCGGTCAGCACCGAGATCGCGGCGGCTCCCCCCTTCTCGTACTCGGCGGCCAGGGCTGCCGGGTCGTCGATGCTGGCGAGCGCACCCTTGCTCGGGCTCGAGCGCTTCACCTCGGCGATGACCGTGACGGCGTCCTCGACCTTCAGCCGAGAGACGCACTCGAGGGCTGAGGGCCGACGCTGCGCCCGCTCCTTGAGCTCGTCCAGCGACGTCAGCGCCTGGCGCTCGGCCAGGTCCTGGCGGACACCGGCGACGATGTCGTCCAGCACGGTCATGGCCCCCACCCCTCCCGCCCGGTCCGTCCGGTTGCGGCCATCGTAAAGGCGGCCCGCCGGGGGACCGTCCGCGGGTCATGGGATGGAACGGTGCGTACCACCCGATTACTTCGAGGCGCCGGGCCGCCCGCACCGACCACGGCAGTGCGGCCGGGTGGCCGGTGAGCGGGGTCAGTCTCCGCGCGGCGGGTACTCGTCAGTACGTGCGACCGGACGTCGAGGCGAAGATGCCGAAGACGATCGCTCCGATGAACAGAATGGCGAGGAGCGCCCCGAGTGCCGTGGCGATCCAGCCGATCACGATGCCGGCGACGGCGATCCCGTCGTTGTTCGCCTCACCGCGAGCCACCGCCTGCCGGGCTCGCCTGCCCACGATCACGGCGGGGATGCCGGTCAGCAGCGTGAAGCCGAGGACGATCCCCGCCAGCGCGAGGACCAGCGACCAGATCCCCAGGTCGTTGCGCGGGTACACCTGGCCGTATCCCGGGTATCCCGGGTAGGGAGCGCCGTAGGGCGCCGAACCGTACGGCTGGCCCGCGTACGGCTGGGCTGCCTGCGGCTGGGCCCCGTAGGGCTGGCCCGCGTACGGCTGGGCTGCCTGCGACTGGGCCCCGTAGGGCTGGCTCCCGTAGGGCTGGCTCCCGTAGGGCTCGGCCCCGTAGGTCTGACCCGGGGCAGGGTAGCCGCCACCGTAGGGGGCGTCCGCCCCCGTCGGAGCCTCGACGGGGTACCCCGGCGCGTGCTGACCGGGGTACGCGGTCGGCGACCCGGGGTGGGGCTGCGCCGGGCCCTCCGGGGGCTGGGCTCCGTAGGCGGGTGCCTGCGGCTGCGCCGGCACTACGGGCGGCTGGTCGGAACCGGCGCCGCCGTCGGGTCCCTCGGGGCTGGACATTCGTCCTCCTGGTCGTCCTCGGCCGGACGTTCCCCGGCCGCTGCGCCGATGCGGTGGCTCAGTCGCCGCCGCGGGCCCGGGCACTGCCCGGCTGGCCCAGGCCCATCACCTGGAGCACCTTGCCGACGATGAGCCCGGCGAGGACCACCCCGCCGCCGACCCACGCCAACCAGGGCTCCGCGAGAGCGACTCCAAGGCCTGCCACCACGGCACCCACCACCACGATCAGCGTCGTCGTCCACGCCGCGACCGTGCGGCCGTGGTTGCGGGGCGCCGCCGCCGGTGGCAGGTGGACCGCCTCGGTGCGGCCGGCACCGAGCATGCGGTCGCTCGGCTGGTCGTCGAGAGGCTGGTCTGCCATCGGTTCGTACCCTTCGTGCTCGGCTGTCGGACACAGTAGCGGAGAGCTGAGAGGCCCACCGGCGGAGCCGGCGGCGATCACGTCGGGTCCTCCCCGCGGGTCAGAGCATCCCAGTCGGCTCGCTCGTCGGGCTCGTCGGACCGCTCGCCGGGCGCCGGTTGCGACGGAGGCAGCGCGCGCTCCGGCGCTGCCGCGGCGGTGCGCGCAGACGTCGGGTCCGGGCTGTCTCCGACGACAGCCCCAGCCTCGGGGCGCATCGTTGCGACGTCGCGTTCCGTCGCTGCGCGGGCAGGTGCCGGCTCGTGGCGGCCGCTCGTGACGGACCATCGGACCGAAGCGCGGCCGAGGGCGGCACCGCACACGAGCACGACGGCCGCGACGAGCGTCGCGACCCACGGGCCCGCCGTCGTCCGCGGCGTCCCGACGAGGTGGTCCACGCCGGTCGCAGCCGCCACAGCCTGTCGAGCGACGGGTCCGGGGTCTGCCAGCAGCCCGACGGCCGACCAGGCGACCACGACACCGCACAGCAGCACGACCGCCATCACGACCCACCGACCGAGCCGACCGGCCAGCGCGAGCGCCGCACCGGCGGCGGCCAGGGCTAGCGCAGCGCCCACCATCCCCGGTGCGGCCCTCGTACCGGGGACGTGCACCCGCACGGTCCCGGTCAGCACGGACGTCCCGGCTGCGCTCACCCACGTGGGGACGGCGGCGGTCCAGACGAGGACGGCGAGGAGCAGCAGGACGACCACCCACCGCCCGCGTCCCGCGGGGGCGGTCATCGTTGCGCCGGACGTAGCCGTGCCGCGATCTGCACCGCTCGGACGGCGGCGGCAGCCTTGGCGCGGGTCTCGGCGTACTCAACCTCCGGGACCGAGTCCGCCACGATGCCCGCTCCGGCCTGGACGCTCGCGGTGCCGCCCCGCAGGAGAGCGGTACGGATCGCGATCGCCATGTCCATGTCTCCGGCGAAGTCGAAGTAGCCCACCGTGCCGCCGTAGATCCCCCGGCGCGCGGGTTCCACGGCGTCGATCAGCGCGATGGCACGGGGCTTCGGCGCGCCGGAGAGAGTGCCGGCGGGGAAGGTCGCGACGAAGGTCTGCAACGCCGTCGCCCCGGCCCGGAGGCTGCCGACCACCGTCGAGCAGATGTGCATGATGTGCGAGTACCGGCGGACCGACATGAACTCCACCACGTCGACGGACGTCGGCTCGCACACCTTCGCGAGATCGTTGCGCGCCAGGTCGACCAGCATGATGTGCTCGGCCCGCTCCTTCGGGTCCGCGAGGACCTCGTCCGCCAGGGCCCTGTCCTCGTCCGGGGTCCGCCCTCGGGGACGCGACCCTGCGATCGGGAAGGTGACCACCTGGCCGTCGGTCACCTTGACCAGCGTCTCCGGGCTGGAGCCCACGACGGCGAAGTCGTCGCCGCGAGGATCCTGGAGCTGCAGGTAGTACATGTAGGGGCTCGGGTTCACGGTCCTCAGCACGCGATAGACGTCGAGCGGGTCGGCCGGGCAGTCGAGGTCGAGGCGCTGCGACAGCACGACCTGGAACACCTCACCGTCCCTGATCGCGTCCTTCCCCGTGCGGACCGCCGCCTCGAAGTCCGGGCGGCTGGTGCGGAAGCGGAGCTCCGGCTCGGGCAGCGACGGGTCGAGCACCGCGACGGCGGGCTCCGCGGCTCCTACGAGGCCGGCCTGCATCGCCTCGAGCCGGGCGAGCGCGTCGGTGTACGCCTCGTCGACGCGGTCGTCCGTCGCGTCGAAGTTGATCGCGTTGGCCACCAGCCAGACCGAACCGTCCTGGTGGTCGACCGCTGCCAGGTCGGTGGCGAGCAGCAGCGTCACCTCCGGGACCCCGAGCTCGTCGGGCGCCCTCGCCGGCAGGGTCGGCTCCCAGTGGCGCACGACGTCCCACCCCAGCGCACCCACGAGGCCGCCCGTCAGCGGTGGAAGACCCGGTACGGGCGGTGTCCGCAGCACCTCGAGCGTCGCGCCCAGCACGTCGAGGACGTCGCCGTCCCGCGGCACACCGACCGGTACGTCACCCGACCAGACGGCTTGGCCGTCCACCACCCCGAGGCTGGCGCGCGACCGCACGCCGACGAACGACCACCGCCCCCAGGTGCCGTCCGCCTCGGCCGACTCCAGCACGAACGTTCCCGGACGCCCGCCCGCCAGCGCACGGTAGAGGCCCACGGGCGTCGTCGCGTCGGCCAGCAGCCTCCGGACCACCGGGATCACGCGGTTGTCCCGCGCCAGCTCCCGGAACCCGTCCAGCGTCGGCCAGGTGGACCCCCACGGGACCTCGACGGCGTCGACCGGCGCTGTCTCCCCCGGGACGGCCGGGTCGGGCGCGCTCATTCGCCCACCACGGCGGGGAGCGGACCTCCGGCGTCGAAGCACGAACGAGCCCCGGTGTGGCACGCGGCGCCGACCTGCTCGACCTGCACCAGCAGGGCGTCACCGTCGCAGTCGAGGTCGACCGAACGGACCAGCTGGACGTGGCCGGACGTGTCGCCCTTGCGCCAGTACTCACGCCTGGAACGGCTCCAGAACGTGACGCGTCCCGTGGTGAGCGTCCGGTGCAGCGCCTCGTCGTCCATCCAGCCCAGCATCAGCACCTCGTGCGTGTCGTGCTGCTGGATGACGGCGGCGACCAGACCTGCCGCGTCGTGCGCGAGGCGCGCCGAGACGGCCGGGTCGAGACCGGTGGAACCAGGGACGGCCGGGGCGGCGAAGGGCTCAGCGGGCACCCCAGGATCCTGCCACGGCGACGCCGGGCAGCCGGGTCCCGGTCCATCAGGAGCACCCGGGAGCGGTTGCTCAACGTCAGCGGACCGTGACCCCCGCAGCGCGCAGCGCGTCCTTGACCTGGCGGACCGTCAGCTGCCCGAAGTGGAACACGCTCGCCGCGAGCACCGCGTCAGCGCCCGCCCGCGCCGCCTCCACGAAGTGAGCCGGCGTACCGGCCCCGCCGCTCGCGATCAGCGGCACGCTGACCGCTGCACGCACATCGGTCAGCATCTGGAGGTCGAACCCTGCCTCCGTGCCGTCCGCGTCCATCGAGTTGAGCAGGATCTCTCCGGCGCCGAGCTCGGCGGCACGGGCGGCCCACTCCACGGCGTCGATCCCCGTTCCGCGCCGACCGCCGTGGGTGGTCACCTCGTAGCCCGACGGCGTCCGGGTCTCGCCGGTGCAACGCCGGGCGTCGACGGACAGGACGAGGACCTGCGAGCCGAAGCGCTGCGCGATCTCCGCGATGAGCTCGGGCCGGTCGATCGCCGCGGTGTTGACGCCCACCTTGTCTGCACCGGCCCGGAGCAGCCGGTCCACGTCCTCCGCCGAGCGCACGCCGCCGCCCACGGTCAGCGGCACGAACACCTGCTCGGCGGTGCGCCGCACCACGTCGTACGTCGTCTCCCGTCCGGCGGACGACGCCGACACGTCGAGGAACGTGACCTCGTCGGCACCCTCCGCGTCGTAACGACGCGCGAGCTCCACCGGGTCGCCGGCATCGCGAAGGTTCTCGAAGTTCACGCCCTTGACGACGCGGCCGGCGTCCACGTCGAGGCACGGGATGACACGTAGGGCGAGGCTCATGAGGTCCCTCCGGCGGCGACCGCCAGGATGTCGACGACGAACACGACGGTCTGTCCGGACAGCTCCTGGCTCTGCGTCGCACCCAGCGCGTACGTCGGCGGGACCACGAGCAGCAGCTGCGAGCCGACCGGCTGGTCGGCCAGGCCGTCGGCCCAGGCGGGGACGTCCACGAGAGAGAACGACGACGGCGAGCCCCGGCTCCAGGTGGAGTCGAACGCCTCGCCCGTCTTCCAGGAGAAGCCGACGTACTGGACCGTCACCGTGTCGCTCCGCGTCACCTGGCGACCGGAGCCACGGATCAGCGGCTGGGCGACCAGCGAGGTGGGCGGGTCCGTCCCGGTCGGCGTCAGCGTCGGCGCACCGTCCGCGGCGAGCTTCACGGTGGGAAGGCCCTGGGGCGGGTCGACGTGCTGGCCGGTGGCGCGCAGCGGCAGGACGTCGACCACGGTGACGGTGGGCACGTCGTTCCCGGCGCCGGTCCCCGGCGGGCTCACCTGCAGCAGCCGGGCGCCGATGTGAGCGCCGGACAGCGTCCGGTACAGGTCTGCGCCGAGTGCGGCAGGGGTCAGCTCGCGCGTCACGGGGCTCGCCGAGTAGCTCTCCGCGACGACGGTGGCCGTCCGGGCGTTCTCCACCCAGTAGTTCAGCAGCACCGGCTCACCGTCGCGCAGCTCAGGCCCCGTGCCGGGCCAGATGGTGGACCGGTAGGTCCGTCCCGGGTCGAGCGGGGCGACGTAGGTGAGGATCGGCTTGCTGCCCGGCTCACCGGAGACGGAGACCTCAGGGGCCGACGACGCCGGTCCGGCGCAGGCCGTGAGCAGCAGCGCGAGGAGCGCGAGCAGCGCAGCGCGCAGGCGCACCTCGTCCCTCCTTCGTCCACCGTGCGGACAACGGCCACCTCGCGGCCCGGCCGTCCACTGTACGGGTCCTCACATCGACTCGATGAGCCGGTCCACCCGCTCGTCGACGCTCCGGAACGGGTCCTTGCACAGGACCGTCCGCTGCGCCTGGTCGTTCAGCTTCAGGTGCACCCAGTCCACCGTGTAGTCACGCCGAGCGTCCTGGGCCGCCCGCACGAAGTCGCCGCGCAGCTTGGCCCGTGTCGTCTGGGGCGGCTGCTCGGTCGCCTCGAACACCTCCACGTCGGTGGTCACCCGCTCGACGAGGCCACGGGCGGCGAGCAGGTTGTACAGGCCCTCGGTGCGAGAGATGTCGTGGTACGCGAGGTCGAGGCGCTGCACCCGCACGTCCGACAGCTCCAGGCCGTGCTTGGCGCGGTACCGCTCGATCATGCGGTACTTGATCGCCCAGTCCAGCTCGCGGTCCACCAGTGAGAGGTCACCGGTGCGCAGCGCGCGCAGCCCCCGCTCCCAGAGGTCGAGGACCTGCTTGGTCTCGGGCGAGGGACCCACCTCCGAACCGACGAAGTCGGCGACCCGCGCGAGGTACTCCTCCTGCAGGTCGATCGCCGTCACGGTCCGGCCGGACGCCAGCGTGATGGGGTGCCGCCCCGTCATGTCGTGGCTGATCTCGCGGATGGCCCGGATGGGGTTCTCCAGCGCCATGTCCCGGATGGGGACACCGGCCTCGACCAGACGCAGCAGCATGTCGGTGGCACCGACCTTGAGCATCGTCGTCGTCTCGGCCATCGACGAGTCCCCGACGATCACGTGCAGGCGGCGGAAGTGCTCCGCGTCCGCATGCGGCTCGTCGCGCGTGTTGATGATGGGCCGGGACCGGGTCGTCGCGCTGGAGACCGCCTCCCAGATGTGGTCGGCGCGCTGCGAGAGGCAGTACACCGCCCCCCGCGGGGTCGCCAGCACCTTCCCGGCGCCGGTCAGGATCTGACGGGTGATCAGGAACGGCACCAGCACGTCGGAGAGCCGGGCGAAGTCACCCTTTCGGCGCACCAGGTAGTTCTCGTGGCAGCCGTAGGAGTTGCCCGCGGAGTCGGTGTTGTTCTTGAACAGGTGGATGCTGCCGGGCAGACCCTCGTGCTCCAGCCGCTGCTGGGCGTCCTGCACCAGTCCCTCGAGGATCCGCTCCCCCGCCCGGTCGTGGGTGACCAGCTGCCGCCAGTCGTCGCACTCCGCCGTCGCGTACTCCGGGTGGGACCCGACGTCGAGGTACAGCCGCGACCCGTTGCGCAGGAACACGTTCGAGGAACGCCCCCAGGCCACCACCTTGCGGAACAGGTAGCGCGCCACCTCGTCCGCCGAGAGGCCGCGCCCGTCCACCGCGGCGCACGTGACGCCGTACTCGGTCTCCAGGCCGAAGATCCGTCGGTCCACGGCGGCTCCTCCCTTCGTCGGGTCCGGACTGCTCGTGCCGCTCAGCGAGCGGAGTCCTCCGGCTGCTCGGCGCCCGGTCCGTCCTCCGGACCAGGCGGGTGCTCGTCCCCGCCTGCCTCGGCCGAGCCCGGCGCCGGCCGGGGCGCCTCGGTCGGTCCGGTCGGTCCGGTGCCCAGGACGTCCTCCAGCAGCGCCCCCGTCAGGCGACGGAAGGCGCGCCGCGGTCGCGTGCGGTCGAGCACCGCGACCTCGAGGCTCGACGCGCCGAGAGCCCGAGGCGCTGCACCGTCCTCTGCCGGCGCGCCGAGGGCACGGACGCCGAGCTCGAGGACCTCGGCGAGGCTCATGCCGGGTCGCCAGTGCTCACCGATGATCGCCGCCAGCCTGTCCGACTGCCCGCCCATCGCCACCCAGCCGTGCTCGTCGGCGACCGATCCGTCGTAGCTGAGGCGGTAGATCTGGTCCCCGGCCGGCTCGCGGCCGACCTCGACGACGACGAGCTCGACCTCGAGCGGCTTCGACTCGGTGGTGAAGACCGTTCCCAGCGTCTGCGCGTAGGCGTTCGCGAGGCCCCGCGCCGTGACGTCGACGCGGTCGTAGGAGTACCCGCGCAGGTCCGCGTACCGCACGCCGGCCACCCGCAGGTTCTCGAACTCGTTGTACTTGCCGACGGCGGCGAACGCGATCCGGTCGTAGATCTCCGAGACCTTGTGCAGCGCGCGGGACGGGTTCTCCGTCGCGAACGCGACACCGTCGTCGTACTGCAGCACCACGACCGAGCGCCCCCGCGCGATGCCCTTGCGGGCGTAGTCCGCGCGGTCCTTCATCAGCTGCTCGGGTGAGACGTAGAAGGGCATGCTCATCGGGCCGGTCCTCCTCGTCCCTCGCGCCGAGCGGCGCGGACCTCGTCCGTCGCCGCCGCCAGCTCCGAGTCGGGCACCCGCAGGTAGCCGGCCTCGGTGACCGTCGCGACGACGGGGTAGATCCCGCGGTCGCTGTCGGGGCCACCCGTCGCCGAGTCGTCGTCCGCCGCGTCGACGAGGGCCTCCACGGCGACGCGCACCGCCTCGTCCGCCGTCATGCCGGAGCGCCACCGCTTCTTCAGCGAGCCACGTGCGAAGACGGACCCGGACCCGACCGCGTGGTGCTCCTGCTCCTCGTACCGACCGCCCGTCACGTCGTAGGAGAAGATCCGGCCGACGCGTCGGTCCAGGTCGAAACCGGCGAAGAGCGGCACGACAGCGAGCCCCTGGAGCGCCAGCGGGAGCTGCCCCCTGATGATGGTGGCGAGCCGGTTCGCCTTGCCGTCCAGCGACAGGAGCGAACCCTCGATCTTCTCGTAGTGCTCGAGCTCCAGCTGGAACAGCCGCACCAGCTCGACCGCCAGGCCCGCCGTGCCGGCGATGCCCACGGCGGAGTAGTCGTCTGCCGGGAAGACCTTCTCGATGTGCCGGCTGGCGATCATCGATCCCATGGTCGCTCGTCGGTCACCCGCGAGCACGACACCGCCGTCGAAGACCAGGGCCACGATGGTAGTGCCGTGCGGTGCGTTCAGGACGGCGGCGGGAGCGCCCGCCTCGACCGCTCGGGAGGCGGGCAGCAGCTGCGGGGCGTACCCGCCGAGGAACTCGACGAAGGACGAGGTCCCCGGCGTGGTGAAGGCTGCCGGCAGCCGCCCGGCCGGATGGGCGTCGGTGCTCACTGACCACCCTTCTGCACGAACCCACGGACGAACTGCTCGGCGTTGGACTCCAGGACGTCGTCGATCTCCTCCAGCAGCGCATCGACCTCCGCGTCCCGCGCCTGGGCCGACGGTGCCGCGGGCGTGGGGGCCTCGGGCTCGTCGCCCGATACGTCGTCCTGGTGCCGGTTGACGTGCTCGGTTCCCGCCATGGTGACCTCCCGGGGGTGGACTCCTGCTGTGGCCTGCTCGTGCCCACCCTAGGCCCTGGCGCCGACACCGCCCGGTGACGGCCGCGCACCCCGGTGCGGCGCGGACACACCCCTGACGTGTGTGCACAACGTCCCGCGGCGGGCCGCCTGACCTGTGAGTATCCCGGCATGACCGCTCCGACGACCGGCCGGTTCGACGCCCTGCGTGCGAGCCTGCTCGACCGTTCGCTGTGCCCGGCCTGCGGCGCGCCTCTGTCCGGCCCGCGTTGCCTGTGGTGCGGCGTCCCGCTGGACGGCCCTGCCGCACAGGCGGTCCTGCGACTCTCGGTGACGGCCGCGGAGGCCATCGCCAACCGTGAGGTCGGAGTCCGCGCCCTGTACGCCGAGCGAGACGCGCGCTTCAGCCAGCAGTCGAGGGGCGCCGCACCACCCGTCGAGGCAGGGACACCGCGTTCGCCGCTCCGTCCGCCGCCCTCCTCGGCAGGACGTGTCGCGGCACCGAGCGTCGCCGCACGCCGGGCACCACGAGCCCAGCGAGCCGGGGCTCCCACCTGGGGCCCTCCCCCGCGCGAGCGCCGCACCGCCAGCACCCCGCGATGGCGGGTGCAGTCGGTGCTCCAGGCGCTCGGCGCGGGGCTCCTGTCGGCGGCCGGGATCGTCTTCCTCGTCTTCTCGTGGGGCGTGCTCAACCTTCAGGCGCGTGCGGCGATCGTGGCCCTCGGGACCGTCGTGGTCTTCGGCGCCGCCCAGGTCCTCGCACGGCGGGGTCTGAAGCAGGGCGCCGAAGCCGTGGGGGCGGTGGCGGCGGTCCTCCTGCTCCTCGACGCCTGGGCGCTGCGGACCACGGGGATCGTCGGGTCGGGTGCGCCGGGCGTCTATGCCAGCGTGGCTTCGCTCGTCTGCGCCGTCCTGCTCGCGGGATGGGGCACGGCGGCGCGCCTGCGGGTCGGGACCGTCGGGGCCGCGGTGCTGTGGTTCGCCGCTCCGCTCCCGTTGGCGACGCTGGACCCGTCGGCCCGGAGCTGGGTCTGGGTGCTGCTGAGCAGCGTCGTGATGGGGTGGGTCCGGCACGTCCCGCAGGTCCGCGCCCGGAGTGGGAACGACCACGCAACGGCGACGGCGAGCCTGCTCCTCTCCGGCGGCGCTGTTCTCGCGTGGGCGGTCGCGGCACTGATCGCGCTGGCGTCGCTCGGCACCACGCCCGGGGACGGTCTCGTGCTGCTCAGTGCAGCGGCCGTGGCCGCCGCCGCGCAGGCCTGGCTGTGCGCGACGGCTCCCGCTCCCCACGAGGAGTCGATGGCGATCGTCTGGCAGTGCGCGTTCGTCGGCGCAGCCTCTGTGGACGTCGTCGCGGGCGCCGCTGTGGCCCGACCCGCGACCGGGGCGGCGCTGGCTCTCGTCGCGGCCGGATTCGTCTCCGGCCTGGTCGGGGCCATGTCCCGGGACAGTCGGATCGACCAGGCGGTCGGCACCGGACCTGCGCGGGCGGCCGGTGCCGGCGCGATCCTCGGTCGACCAGCTGTGACGCTGCTGCCCGCCGCCGCCCTGCTGATCTCGGTCGGCGCCGGTGCGCTCGTTCCCGGTGGGCCCTTCGCGGTGGTCCTCCTCCTGCTGCTCACCGTCGCGGCCGCAGTCGTCGACCGCCGGTCGGGCGATGCCCTCGGCGTCGGTGCTCGCTCCGTGGCCGCCCGCATCGCGGTCGTCTCCAGCCCGTTGGTCGCGCTGGTGGCTGCGCACGGCGGGAGCTGGGCGACCGCCGTGGGGCTCGCCGCGTGCGCCGCCGTCGCGGTGTGGGCACGCACGTGGGGGGTCCTCCGATCATGGGCCGCGAGGTCGACCGCTGCCGCGGCCCCCTTGACCGTCGCGGCGATCGGGGTCGCGGCGAACGCCGCGGGAGCGGGCGTCCGGGATGTCGTCGCGATCGCCGCGACGGGCGGTGCCGCGCTCCTCTCGTTCGTCGTGGCTGCACCCGACCGACGACGCGACGAACGCCAGGTCGCCCTCACGGCGGCGGCATGCTCGGCCGGGATCGGCTGGTTGTTGCTCGCCGTCGTGCCGGGGCGGTGGGACCGCTCGATCCTGCTCGTCGTCGTGGCGGCGTGCGGCCTCGTCGTGCTAGCACTCGTCTCGGGCGCCGACCGCGTCGGAGAGTGGGGTGCCGTTCTCGGCGCCGGTGCAGCCCCCCTGGTCCTGGCTCTCGCAGCTCTGTCCACGGCGGTCGTGCTGCATCCGACGCAGGCCGCGGCCGGAGTCGTCCTCGTCGCCGCGAACGGCGGTGCGGCCGCGGTCATGCTCTCGGTCGTCGCGCGGGACCACCGCGGCGCCCGCGCCGGTCGCGCCGCAGCGGCAGGGGGCTGGACGACGCTCGCGGCGGCGCTTCTCGCGGCTGTCCTGCAGTCGGCGCAGGTCGCCGCCACGGTGCTCCTCGTCGCCGCGGTCGCGGCGCTCGTCACGGGTGTTCGCGACCGGCGTCCCGAGCTGCGCTGGGGAGCGCTGGCACTGGCGACCGCAGCGTCGTGGACCCTGTTGGCCGCGGGTGGGCAGGGCACCCCGGAGCTGTTCACCGCGCCCACCGCGGTGGTCGTCGCCGTGGTGGGCGCCAGGCGTGCACGACGGGGCCGCTCGGACGGCGTCACGCTCCTGGCTGCCGGCCTGACCCTGAGCCTGCTCCCGACGGCGGTCCTGGGCGGCGCCGTTCCGTTGACCGCACAGCTGCACGGCGACCGTCGCGTGCTCACCACCGCAGCCGCCGTCGTCCTGGTCCTCCTCGCCGCACACCGCTCCGCTCGACGCCCGGCCGGGGTGACGACGGTGCTCGCCGGTCTCGGCCTCTGCCTGAGCGTCCTGGGCCCGGCGCGCGCGGCCGTCGACGCTGCCGGTACGAGGGGCAGCGGCGCGCTGCCCGAGCTGCTCGGGACTCTCGCCGCCGTCCTGCTGCTCACTGCCTGCCGCGCGGTCGGCACGGACGCTCCCGGTCCCGTGCAAGGCCCGGTGCGGGCGGCGGAGCCCTGGCTGGTCACGACTGCCGCGGTGCTGCCGAGCGTGCTCGCGGCCGAGCCGGATCCGGCCGGCCGCCTGCGGCTGTGCGTCCTCGTGGTGGTCGGTGCGGGTCTTGCGGTCGCAGGTTCCACGGTACCGGCCCGGGCGAACGACCCGTGGGGCCGTCACCTGATGGGGGTCGGGATCCTCATCACCTCCGCGGGCGCTCTGGTCGCCGTCCGCAACCTCACGGCAGCGCCCGGCGGTGTCGTGCCGGCGGCGCTCGGCCTGCTTCTGGTGACGACGCTCTTCCTACGGCCACCCAGCTGGTCCAGGCCGGCCGACCTCGCCCGGACGCTGTCCAGCGCTCTGCTGCTGGTCCCGAGCCTGCTGTCGAGGTCGGAGGCATGGCGGCCGGCTGCCTGGGCGGGAGTCGCGGCCGTGCTCCTGACCGCCGGATGGCTGGTCCGCGCGCAGCAGCGGCGCGCCACGACGGTGCGGTACGTCGCGGCGCTCGCTGCGGCACTCGCGACGGCCGGGCCGTGGTGGTACGTCGTTGCGCCCCGGCTGGACTCCGCCGGACCGACGAGCGGTCCGCCCGAGCGCTGGGCCCTCCCAGCGGCTGCGCTGGTGCTGGCCGCGGGCCTGCTGGGCTGGCCGCGGCGGGACGGGATCCCGTCCCGGCTGACCCTCGTCACGCCGGCGCTCGGCCTCGCAGCGCTGCCCACCTTGCTGGTGTCCGACGCGACGGCGGCAGGGACCGTGCGGCTCCTGGCGGTCGTGACCGTCGGAGGTGCGCTGGCACTCGTCGCCCAGCTGCGGCGCTCTGGAGCGTCGCGCTCTGCCGTGGCGCAGGACGCACGCTGGGGGGTCGGCGTCGGGACGGCGGTCGCAGGCGCAGCAGCGTTCGTCGCGGCGGCGGCCGGTCCGTGGTCGTGGGACGCGCCGATCATCGCGTTCGGCCTGCTCCTCACCGCGCTCGGGCTCCTCCGAACGACGCAGGAGCCTGCCGCCGGCACGTGGCCGACCCTCGGTCCTGGTCTCCTCCTGGCCGTCGTCCTCCCGGCGCTCGTCAGCGCGACGGACGGCGCGGCCTGGCGGCCAGTCGTCGTGGTCGTCCTCGCGGTCGCCGCGACCGTGCTGGGTGCCACCCTGCGCTGGCAGGCGCCCTTCGTGGTCGGCGCGGCCACGCTGGTCCTGGTCACGGCGCTGCAGGTCGGCCCGTGGGCGGGCCGGGTGCTCGTGCAGACGCAGGGCTGGGTGCTCCTGGCTCTCTGCGGCACGCTGCTGCTCGCACTGGGCCTGCGCTACGAGCGCCGGCTGGCACAGGCCCGCGAGGCGGTGCGGTTCGTGGCGACGATGCGCTGACAAGCTGGTCCGTGGCCGCCGAGGGCGAGGTCAGGCTCCTAGGGCAGCAAGCAGCGTCGCGGCGTCCGGACTGCGGTCCAGCAGGTCGCCGACGTGGGCCCGCGTCCCTCGTGCCGGGTCCCGCATCGGCACCCGCTGCAGGGAGTGCGATCCCGGGACGTCGAAGACGACGGAGTCCCATGACGCCGCCGACACCTGCCCCGGGTACCGCGCCACCGCCTCGCCGCGGAAGTACGCGCGCGTGTCCTCGGGTGCGTGCCGCACCGCCTGCGCGACGTCGTCGTCGGGCACGAGGAGCTCGACCGCGCCGGCGGCGGCGAGCCGGTGGTAGAGGCCGCGCTCCGGCCGCACGTCCGACCACTGCAGGTCCACGGCGGCCAGACGAGGGTGGTCCCACGCGAGCTGGTCGCGCCGACGCATCCCCTCGAGCAGCCGCAGCTTCGCCAGCCACTCCACCTCGCGGGCGCACGACGCCGGGTCCGTGCCGAGCCGGTCGAGCAGCGACGTCCACCGGTCCAGCACGTCACGGGTCTGCGGGTCGATCCGGCCCGTCGGTTCCAGCGCACCGAGCACCGAGTCGAGGTAGACCCGCTGGACCTCCAGGGCGGTCAACCGCCGACCGTCCGCCAGCTCCAACCGCTCGGTGAGCGTGAGGTCGTGACTGACCAGGTGCACGGCACCGACCGGGTCGGCGAGCGCGAGCTGGTCGACGGCCGCGAGCGCAGCCGGGCCGCCGTCCACCAACGCCTGCTCGATCAGCCACAGGACCAGGGAGGTGGTGCCCAGGCGGAGGTAGGTGGCCGGCTCCAGCATCGTGGCGTCGCCGATGATCACGTGCAGGCGACGCCAGCGCGCCGGGTCGGCGTGCGGCTCGTCCCGCGTGTTGACGATCGGACGCCGCAGCGTGGTCTCGAGCCCCACCTCGGCCTCGATGTAGTCGGCGCGCTGCGAGAGCTGGAAGCCCGGCAGCTCGCCGCGCTGCCCGATGCCCACCCGTCCCGCCCCGGTGAACACCTGCCGCGTCACCAGGAACGGCGTCAGGCGGTGGACGAGATCGGCGAACGGGACTGACCGTTCGACCAGGTAGTTCTCGTGCGTCCCGTACGTCGCGCCCTTGCCGTCGACGTTGTTCTTGTACAGGACGACGTCCGGCAGCGCGGGCATGGAGGCGAGCGCGCGGACGGAGGCGAGCATCACCAGCTCCCCGGCACGGTCCCAGCGCACGGCGTCGAGCGGGTTGGTGACCTCGGGGCTGGAGTACTCGGGGTGCGCGTGGTCGACGTAGAGGCGCGCCCCGTTGGTCAGGATCACGTTCGCGGCGCCGGGGTCCTCGTACTCCTCGACGGTCGAGCGCGGCATCGGGTGGGGGGCGTCGCCCGACGGTGCCGGAGCGGCCGGGTCGTCCGTCAGCAGCGACGGGTGCGCCGAGGCGCGCTGCAGCCGGAAGCCGCGAGCGTCGTGCAGCGGGTCCTCGTCGTCGTAGTCCCAGCGCGCCTTCGCCCGGGCACCCTCGCGGGCGGCGGCGTGCACTGCGACGACGTGGCTCGACAGCAGCATCGGGTTGGCGAGCGGACGCCCGGGCTGGAGGACGCCGTACTCGGTCTCGATCCCCATGATGCGCCGGACGGTCACGTCCTCACCCTAGGGCGCCGAACGTGGGCGACCGGATGCCACCGGTGCCGTGCCGCTCGGCTCCTCAGAGGTACTGACCCGTGCTGGTGACCGTCTCGATGGTGCGTGAGGTGTCGACGCCCTTCTTGCCCTGCACGATCGTCCGGATGAAGACGATGCGCTCCCCCTTCTTGCCGGAGATGCGCGCCCAGTCGTCGGGGTTCGTCGTGTTGGGCAGGTCCTCGTTCTCGCGGAACTCCTCGACGCAGGACGCCAGCAGGTGGTCGACCCGGATGCCGCGGTGACCCGTCGACAGGAAGTCCTTGATCGCCGACTTCTTCGCCCGGTCGACGATGTTCTGGATCATCGCGCCGGAGTTGAAGTCCTTGAAGTACAGGACCTCCTTGTCGCCGCTCGCGTAGGTGACCTCCAGGAACCGGTTCTCGTCGCTCTCGGAGTACATCCGCTCGACGACCCGCGCGATCATCGCCTCCACGGCGGCCACCTCGGACCCGCCGTGCTCGGCGATGTCGTCCGCGTGGATGGGCAGGTCGGGGGTCAGGTACTTGGCGAAGATCTCGCGGGCACCCTCGGCGTCGGGACGTTCGATCTTGATCTTCACGTCGAGGCGGCCAGGTCGCAGGATCGCCGGGTCGATCATGTCCTCGCGGTTGGAGGCCCCGATCACGATGACGTTCTCGAGCCGCTCGACACCGTCGATCTCGGCGAGGAGCTGCGGCACGATCGTCGTCTCCACGTCCGACGAGACGCCGGTCCCGCGGGTGCGGAACAGCGACTCCATCTCGTCGAAGAACACGACGACCGGATGCCCCTGCGACGCCTTCTCCCGGGCGCGGGCGAAGATGAGGCGGATGTGCCGCTCCGTCTCCCCCACGTACTTGTTCAGCAGCTCGGGGCCCTTGACGTTGAGGAAGTACGACCGGGCGGCGTTGGGGTCGTCGCCGCGCGCCGACGCCGCCGTGGCCGCCAACGAGTGGGCCACCGCCTTCGCGATCAGCGTCTTGCCACAGCCGGGAGGACCGTAGAGCAGGACGCCCTTGGGCGGCTTGAGCCCGTGCTCGCGGAACAGCTCCGGGTGCAGGAAGGGAAGCTCGACCGCGTCGCGGATCGCCTCGATCTGCACGCCGAGGCCTCCGATGTCCGAGTAGTCGATGTCCGGGACCTCCTCGAGGACCAGCTCCTCGACCTCGGCCCGCGGGATCACCTCGAAGACGAACCCGCTGCGCGAGTCGATCGTCAGCGCGTCGCCCACCCGCACGCCGCTCGACGCCACCTGGCCGGCGAAGCGGACGACCCGCTCCTCGTCGCCGCGCCCGACGACGAGCGCACGCCCCTCGCCGAGCATCTCCTTGATGGTGACGAGCTCGCCGACCTTCTCGTACCCGCCCGCCTCGACGACGGTCAGGGCCTCGTTGAGCATGACCTCCTGGCCGGGCTGCAGCTGACCGATGTCCAGCGACGGGCTGGCCCCGACGTGCATCTTGCGGCCGGCGGAGATGATGTCCACGGTCCCGTCGTCGCGGGCGCCGAGGAACACCGCGTAGGTGCCGGGCGGCTTCGCCAGCTCGTCAACCTGCCGCTTGAGCTCGACGATCTGCTCCCGTGCCGCGACGAGAGCCTCGGTCAGCCGCTCGTTCTTCGCGGCGAGGACCGCCACCTCGCGGGGCAGGTCGCGTCCAGGAGCAACCGGGTCGCTCATGTCGGCCTCCGTTCGCACGTCGCTGGTCTGGCTCGGAGCCATCCTGCACGGCGCTGTGCCTGCTGGTCCGGCAACAGTAACCACCCGGCCGGACACCGCACCTGTGACGCGTCGCAGAGGCCGGTCCGTCTCAGCACCCGGACCGGACGTGACCGTCAGGGCGTCGCGGGCGTCTCCGGCGGCTGACCGACCTCCCGACGCGCACGCCGGACCTTCTTGTCCGACACCGGCTGCTCGCCGAGCTCCTCGGCGGTCCACAGCTCGGCGTCGGCAACGGGCGCACCGTCGGCCGCCACGGGATAGGCGCCCTTGGCGGGGCGGCGGCGCCGGAGCGGCGCCTGCACGCCGTCCGCCAGGCGACGAGCCGTCAGGAGGAAGCCGGTGTGGCCGATCATCCGGTGGTCCGGACGCACGGCCAGGCCCTCGAGGTGCCAGGTGCGGACCATCGACTCCCAGGCGGCGGGCTCGGTGAACCGCCCGTCGGTGCGCAGGTCCTCGGCCAGCCGGGACAGCTGGGTCGTCGTCGCGACGTAGCAGACCAGCACTCCCCCCGGCACGAGTGCGTCCGCGACGACCTCGATGTTCTCCCAGGGGGCGAGCATGTCGAGCACGACCCGGTCGACCGTGCCGCGCTCGGCCACCCGCGGGAGCACGTCGGCGAGGTCCCCGACCGAGAGACGCCACGCCGGGTGCGGGCCGTCGAAGAAGCCCTCGACGTTGCCCCGGGCGACGGCCGCGAAGTCCTCGCGCCGCTCGATCGAGTGCAGCTGCCCGCCGTCACCCACCGCGCGCAGCAGGAACAGCGTCAGGGCACCGGACCCGACACCTGCCTCGACGACACGGGCCCCCGGGAAGATGTCGGCCATCGCCACGACCTGCCCGGCGTCCTTGGGGTAGACGACGGCGGCACCGCGGGGCATCGAGACGACGTAGTCCGCCAGGAGCGGCCGCAGCGCCAGGTACTCAACGCCGCCGGAGGAGCGCACCACCGACCCCTCGGGCTGACCGGCGAGGCCGGCGTGCGCGAACCAACCCTTGTGGGTGTGGAAGGTGCCGCCCTCGGTCAGCGTGATCGTGTGCAGGTGGCCGCGGGGGTCCGTCAGCTGCACGCGGTCGCCGTACCGGAAGGGTCCGGTGTGGCGGGTGGCGCCCGTCGGCGCGGGTCCGCTGGCTGCAGGCAGGTCGGTCACGGCGCCCGAGTCTAGGGTGGCGCGCGCATCGTCCGGTGCCGGCGAGCCGGTGCTAGACCCGCAGCATCGCCACGACGTCGGCCGTCCGGACGAGCCCCGCGACGCGGCCGTCCACGAGCACGGCGACGACCGGCGACAGCCGGGACGCCTGGGACAGCGCCTCCAGCAGCGCCTCGCCCGCCAGCCGTCCGTCGATCCACGCCCCCACGGGCAGCGGCACGGCCACGGCGCTCACCGGGGTAGTCGCCGCAGCGGAGGCCGGGACGCGACCCGCCGCGTCGACGTCGACGTAGGCGGCAGGCCGACCGTCCGGCGCGACGAGCACCACCTCGCTCGCCCCGGCCGCGACGGCGTGCTGACCGGCCACGGCGACGGTCTCCTCGGGCGCGACGACCAGCGCCGGCCTGGCGACCGACGCCAGGGTCAGGCCGTGCACCACCCGCTGCTGCCGCGCGGAGCGGATCGATGCCGTCGCCCCGTTCCAGAGGAAGGCCGCGATCAGCAGCGCCCAGATGAGGGTGAACACCGACGGCGGCAGGCCCTGCGCGAGCGGCAGCACCACGGCGAGCAGCACCAGGCCGGCGGCGACGGCTCGCCCGACCCAGCCGGCCACCTCCGTGCCACGCGAACGGTCACGGGTCCCGGCCCAGACCGCCGCCTCGAGCAGGCGGCCACCGTCGAGCGGCAGACCCGGCAGCAGGTTGAAGACGCCGACGAAGCCGTTGCTCAGTGCGCCCGCCCAGGCGAGGTACTCCGCCAGCGACCCGGCCGGCGCGACCGCTCTCAGGCCGGCGAACGCCCCGGCGAGGAGCAGGTTCGCCAGCGGGCCGACGACGGCGACCAGGGCGGACGTCGCCGGTGACGCGCTGCCGCCGACGAACGACGTGTGCCCGCCCCACAACGTCAGCACGAACGCCGTCGGCTGCTGCCCACGCCGCTTGGCCACGATGCCGTGGGCCAGCTCGTGCGCCAGCACGGAGGCGAAGAGCAGCACGACGAACACCGCCGCGACGAGGTACGCACCGGCGCCGAGCCGGGTGGCGCTCCGCACCGACGGCGCGTAGGCCGCCGTCAGCACCACCACGGCGAGCAACGACGAGGGCGCCAGCACCACGGGCGCGCCGGCCACGTGGCCGATCACCCAGCCGGGCTGGCGGGGCGGGCGCGGGTCCGACGGGCTGCTCACCGGCTCAGCGTAGGTGGCCCGGCAGCGCGCACCGTGCGGCAGCCGCGTGCCGAGGTCGGGATGTCGGTGGTGCCGCCTACCCTCGGCAAGTGAGCATCGACCAGGACGAGACGGCTCCCGAGCAGATCACGGAGCTCGACGGCGCGGTCGACGCTCTGGAGGTCGCGTCCGCCGCCGTGGAGGTCGCGGTCGAGGAGACCATCGAGGACGCCGCGGACAGCTCGAACCGGTCGGCGTCTCGCATGCCGCCCGGGCTGTCACCCTCTCGCGCGCACGACTTCCTGCAGTGCCCGCTGCTGTTCCGCCTCCGCGTCGTCGACCGCCTTCCGGAGCCCACCACCGAGGCGGCCGCTCGCGGCACGCTGGTGCACTCCGTCCTCGAGCACCTCTTCGACCTGCCGGCATCCGAACGGACCATGGACGCCGCCCGGGCGCTGCTGCTGCCGCGATGGACGGCGCTGTGCGAAAGGTCCGAGGCGTACGCCGGCCTGTTCGCGGACGACGCGGCGCGCGACACCTGGCTCGTGTCCGCCGAGGAGCTCCTCGGCACGTACTTCACGCTCGAGGACCCGACCCGCCTCGAACCACGCGCCCGTGAGCTGAAGGTGAGCGCGGAGCTCGAGGGCGGTCCGCAGCTGCGGGGCGTGATCGACCGGGTCGACGTCGCACCCAACGGATGGGTGCGGGTCGTGGACTACAAGACCGGCCGCTCTCCGCGCCCCGGCTACGAGGGCGACGCGCTGTTCCAGATGCGGTTCTACGCCTACGTCGTCTGGCGCACGCGCGGCACGCTCCCCCGCCTGCTGCAGCTGGAGTACCTCGGTGACGGGACCGTGCTGCGACACGAACCGACCGAGTCCGAGATGCTGACCCTCGAGTCGCGGGTGCGGTCCATCTGGGCGGGCGTGCATGAGACGGCGCGCAGCGGCGACTGGCGCCCGCGGACCTCCAAGCTGTGCGACTGGTGCTCGTTCCGCCAGCTCTGCCCGGCGTTCGGCGGCACGACGCCCGAGGTGTCGGACGACGCGGTCGAGCGGGCGACCGGCGTACGGCCCGACCGGGCGGCCGTCGCCTGACGGTCAGGCGGCGCGCAGGTCGAGCACGTGCCCGGCCCCGACCCGGGCCAGCGCGGCCAGGTCGAGATCCGTCAGCCCGGAGACCCGGCTGAGCTCCGGTGCCGGCGGCACCGTCGACGGTGAGGCCAGGGCCACCACCCGGGCACCCGCGGCGAGGGCCGCCGCCACGCCGGACGGTGAGTCCTCGACGGCCACGCACAGGCCTGGCTCGACGCCGAGCAGGCGCGCAGCCGTCAGGTACGGCTCCGGATGCGGTTTGGAGTTCGCGACGTGGTCACCGGCGACCACGACGTCGAACAAGCCCACCGCCTCGGCGAACGGAGCGGCGAGAACGGCCTGCGACGACGTGACCAGGGCCTGCGGCACACCGGCACCGTTCAGCTCCGTGAGCAGCTCGACCGCCCCCGGCTTCCACGGGATGCCGGCGGCCACCGCGGCCCCGACGCGGGAGTTCAGCGCCTCGGCGATCTCGAGCGCGGTCAGGGTGACGCCCCGCGCCTGGAGGGCAGCGGCGCACACCGTCATCGACGACCCGATCATTTCCGCCGCGTCGGCGGGCGTCCAGACCCCGGAGTACGCCTCGACCAGCTCGGTCTCCGCGGCCATCCAGTACGGCTCGGTGTCGATGAGGGTGCCGTCCATGTCCCAGAGGACGGCGGCGGGCAGCTCGAGCACCGGACCATCGTACGGAGCCGTCGACGCCCACACCGGAGCTGGCGCAGCCCCTGCGCCCGGGCCGCCCCCGCCTAGGCTGTCGGGGTGAGCGACGTGACGGCGGACCTGCCCGGTGACGACACCGTCATGCTGGCGGCGTTCGAGGGCTGGAACGATGCTGGCTCCGCGGCGACGGAGGCGCTGACCCACCTCCACCAGGCCTGGGACGCCGAGCAGATCGACGAGCTGGACCCCGAGGAATACCACGACTTCCAGGTGAACCGTCCGGTGATCGCCGTCGACGAGGACGGCGTCCGCCGGATCAGCTGGCCCAGCACCTCCGTCGCGGTTGCACGGGGCCCGCGCACGGGACGGCAGGTGGTGCTGGTGCACGGCATCGAGCCCTCGATGCGGTGGCGGCGCTACTGCAACGAGCTGCTCGACATCGCCGCGGGCTTGGGCGTGCGGACCGTCGTCACCGTCGGTGCGCTGCTAGCGGACGTGCCGCACACCCGCCCGATCCCGGTGAACGCCACCAGTGAGGACGCCGTCGTCCGCGCCGCCCTCGGCCTGGAGGCCAGCACCTACGAGGGCCCCACCGGAATCGTGGGGGTGCTCCAGCACGAGGCGGCCGCGCGTGGCATGCAGTCCCTCTCGCTGTGGGCGGCCGTGCCGCACTACGTCGCGCACCCCCCGTCGCCCAAGGCGTCCCTGGCGATCCTGCACCGGATCGAGCAGCTGCTCGGGGAGTCGATCCCGCTGGGCGAGCTCCCGGACGACGCCGCGGCCTGGCAGGCGGGGGTCGACGAGCTGGCGGGCGAGGACTCCGAGATCGGCGACTACGTGCGCCAGCTGGAGCAGGCGAAGGACACCGCCGAGCTGCCCGAGGCGAGCGGCGAGGCGATCGCGCAGGAGTTCGAGCGCTACCTGCGTCGGCGCGACACCGGAAACGGCGGCTGACGCACGACCGGTCCGGCTGCAGGCACCGCGCTGCAGTCCCTAGAGGCGCACGCCCAGCAGGGCGTCCACCGCGCGGGCCACCACCCCGGGTGCGCCCTCGACCGGCTCCTCGGCCCCGCGCGCCGCACGTGCCACCCAGTCGTCGACCGCCTGGAGGGCCGTGGGCGTGTCGAGGTCGTCCGCCACCGCCGCACGCACGGCGGTCAGGGTCGCCGTCGCGTCCGGTCCGCCGTTGCCCGAGACCGCACGCCGCCAGGACGCCAACCGCGTCCGCGCCTGTGCGAGCTGGTCCGCCGACCACTCCCAGTCGTGCCGGTACCGGTGCGCCAGCAGCGCCAGCCGGATCGCCATCGGGTCCTCGCCCTGGTTCCGGAGGGTGGAGACGAGCACCAGGTTGCCCCTGGACTTGCTCATCTTCTCGCAGTCCAGACCCACCATCCCGGCGTGCACGTGGACCCGTGCGCCGTGGCCCGCGTCCAGCAGCCGCGCGTGCGAGGTGCTCATCTCGTGGTGGGGGAACAGCAGGTCGGACCCACCACCCTGGACGTCGAAGGGCAGCCCGAGGCCGTCCCGGGCGATCACCGCGCACTCGATGTGCCAGCCGGGACGACCCCGGCCGAGCGTCCCGCCGTCCCACGCCGGCTCGCCGGCACGCTCGCGCCGCCACAGCAGCGGATCCAGCGGGTCCCGCTTGCCGGGCCGCTCCGGATCCCCGCCCCGCTCGGCGGAGAGGGCGAGCATCGTGTCCCGGTCGAGGCCGGCGACGGCCCCGAAGCCGTGGTCCGCCGTGAGGTCCGCGTACACATCGCCCAGGCCGGTCCCGTCGTCCACCGCGTCGGGCGTGGGCACGCGGTAGGCCGCCCCTGCCTCGAGCAGCGCCTCGACCGCCACCACCACGTCCGGGAGCACCTCGACGACGCCCCGGTAGACGTCGGGCGGGATGACGCCCAGCGCGGTCATGTCCTCCGCGTAGAGGGCGATCTGGTCGTCGGCGAGCGAGCGCCAGTCGACGCCGGTCGCGGTCGCTCGCTCGAGCAGAGGGTCGTCGACGTCCGTGACGTTCGACGCGAACCGGACGCTCAGACCGGAGTCGCGCCACGCGCGGTTGAGCACGTCGAACGCGACGGCGGTCGCAGCGTGCCCCAGGTGCGTCGCGTCGTACGGCGTGATTCCGCAGACGTACAGCGTCGCGGTCGGTCCGGACGACGCCGGCACCATCTCGCCGGTGGAGCTGTCGTGGACCCGGACGACGGGGCCCTCACCCGGGAGCCGCGGGACGTGCGGGGCAGGCCAGGTGAGCACGTCCGGAAGCCTAACCGGCTCGGCGGGACGGGCCGCGCGGGCGGAAGAGCCAGAATGCCGACGTGACGACCGCCGCCGACGACCCGGGACGCCAGGTCGTCCCGCTCGCGATCTACCAGCAGCAGGACGGTGCATGGGCCCGGGTCCCGTGGGATCCCGGGCTCGTCGTCCGCCCCGGGACCCGCGGCACACCCACCTGGGTGGTGCTCGAGCGGCTGGCCGACCTCGCCCCGGCTGCACGGGCGTGGGGCGCAGACGAGGTGACCGTGGCGCTGGCGCAGCAGCGGGTCCGGCGGCTGGAGACCGGGCGCCCGACCACCGCGCTGTTCGCGCACGTGGACCATGCGCGCACGGGGGACGTCCTGCTGTCGATCCCGACGATGTGGTACGACGACACGACCAGGGACGTGCACACCGGCGACCTGACCGCCGTGGCCTGCGACGACCTGCTGCTCTCGGTCGAGCAGGGCAGTGCGCACGTCCACGACATCGCGGCCGAACGGCTGACCACGGGCGCCCCCACCCCCGACCGCGGCGTGCGTGAGGCGCTGGCCGCCCTGCTGTTCACGATCCTGGCGCGCGCCAGCGAGGTGGAGCTCGGGCTCGGCGACGCCGTCGGGCACACCGAACGCCTGGTGTTCAGCTCGGGCAGCTCGGACCCGGTGGAGCGCATCTACGACCTGAAGCGCGAGATCGCCGAGGCGCGCCGCAGCCTCAGCCCGCTGATGGCGGTGCTTCCCGAGCTGGAGGACGACGAGGACCGCCACGCGGCGCGCACCAGCCAGTGGCTGCACCGGCTGCAGGCGTCGGTCGACCGTCTGGACCGCCACCTCGACGCCCACGACTCGCTGCTCGGAGCGATGCTCGAGGTGCACCTGTCGCAGGTGTCGGTCCGGCAGAACGAGGACATGCGGAAGATCTCCGCGTGGGCGGCGATGATCGCCGTGCCGACGCTGATCGTCGGCCTCTACGGCATGAACTTCCACCACATGCCGGAGCTGAGCTGGACGTACGGCTACCCGCTCGCGGTGGTCGTCATGGGAGCCGCCTGCCTGTGGCTGTACCGCGCGTTCAAGCGCAGCGGCTGGCTGTAGCGACCGGGCCGCTGCCGGCGCGCGACGCTCCTGCCGTGACGGGTCAGGGCGTGACCGGCACGCTGGGGTCCAGGGCTCCGGTGACGAGCAGCAGCACGACGACGGCTGCCAGCCCGATCCGGTACAGCACGAAGGGGCGGTAGCTGTAGGTCGAGACGATCTTCAGGAACACGATGATCACGAGGTACCCGACGACGAACGCCACGATCGTCGCGACCAGCGTCAGTCCCAGACCCGGTACCCCGGCGTGCCCGAACCCGTCGAGGTTGGTCACCAGCTCGTAGAGCCCGGAGCCGAACACCGCCGGGATCGCCAGGAGGAACGAGTACCGGGCGGCGGCCTCGCGGGTGTAGCCCATCAGCAGACCGCCGGTGATCGTCCCACCCGAGCGGGAGACGCCGGGGATCAGGGCCAGCGCCTGCCAGAAGCCGAACTGGACGGCGTGGCGCGGCGTCAGCGTGTCGAGCGGTCGCTCCTTGCGGCCCACCCGGTCCGCCCAGCCGAGCAGCAGCGCGAACCCGACCAGCGTGAGCACCGTGATCCAGAGGTTGCGCAGCACGTTCTCGATCGAGTGCTGGAACAGCACGCCGAGGATGACGATCGGCAGCGACCCGATGACGATGAACCACGCCATCAGCGCGTCGTGGTCGGCCCTGGCGCCCTCGGGCATGCCGGCACGCGACCGCCAGTCCGTGCCGCGGTCGCCGCGCAGCGCCCGCCACCAGGCGGAGACGATCCGCACGATGTCGCGGCGGAAGTACAGCAGCACGGCCGACTCCGTGCCGAGCTGAATCACCGCGGTGAACGCGGCACCCGCGTCCCGGCCGCCGATCAGCTCGCTGATGATCCGGATGTGCGCGCTGGACGAGACCGGGAGGAACTCCGTCAGGCCCTGCACCAGTCCGAGCAGGATCGCCTCGCCGCCGCCCATGCCGCTCGCCACGGGGCGCACCATATCCTGCGCGGCGTGCCGGGCCCCCGACGCCCCGCGGTTAGGGTGACCAGTCATGGAGCAGCGCCGGGTCGGACGTACCGGCCTGCACGTGTCGTGGCTGGGCCTCGGCACGATGACCTGGAGCCGGGACACCGACGAGCACGACGCGGCGCAGCTGCTGCGGGAGTTCGTCGAGGCGGGTGGCACCCTCCTGGACACCTCCGCGTCCTACGCCGACGGCGGCGCCGAGGAGCTGATCGGCAACCTGCTGCGCGGTGCGGTCGCCCGTGACGAGGTGCAGCTGTGCACCAAGGCGGGTGTCCGCCACACCTCCGACGGTTCGGTGGTGGACGCCTCTCGTGGCGCGCTGCTCGACAGCCTGGACGCGTCGCTGCGGCGGCTCGGAACGGACCACGTCGACGTCTGGCTGGTGCAGAACCCCGACCCCCGGACCCCGCTCGAGGAGACGTGCTCGGCCCTCCGCCTCGCGGTGAGCTCGGGACGGGCTCGGTACGTGGGCCTGTCCAACCACGCCGGCTGGCAGGTGGGGCGCGCGGCGACGCTGCTCGAGCCCGACGTCGGCCTCGGGGTGCTGCAGGCCGAGTACTCGCTGCTGCAGCGCGGCGTCGAGCGCGAGGTGGTGCCGGCCGCCGCCGCTCTCGGCGCCGGACTGCTCGCCTGGTCACCGTTGGGGCGCGGCGTCCTCACCGGCAAGTACCGAAGGACGGTGCCCGCCGACTCGCGCGCTGCGTCCGCGCACCTGGCGGGCTTCGTCGAGCCCTACCTCACGCGTCCGGCGTCGGCCGTCGTCGAGGCGACCGCGACCGCGGCGACGGGGCTGCAGCGCTCCCCCGCCGAGGTCGCGCTCGCGTGGCTGCGCACGCGTCCCGCACTGGCGTGCGCGGTGCTGGGCGCGCGGACGCCGGCGCAGCTGCGCGCGTGCCTGGCGGCGGACGACCTGACGCTGCCGGAGGAGATCGTGCGGGCGTTGACCGAGGTCAGCGCCCCGCCGGTCGGCTATCCCGAGCGACCGGCCGGCTGACGTCCCGCCGCGTGGCCCGGAGTCAGCGCGAGACGGGCGCCTCGTCGTCCTCGTCCTCGGCTGACCAGTCCTCGTCCGACTCGTCGTCGGCGTCGTCGTCCTCGTCCTCGTCGTCCTCGGACTCGTCCTCCTCCTCACCGAGGTAGAACGGCGTCGCCTCCCCGAAGACGGTGCCGAGGGCGTCGTCGTAGACCTCGAAGGCGTCGGCGAGGACGTCGTACGCGTCGTCGACCGCCGGGTCGTCCTCGCCGTGGCGGCTCTCCACGGCGTGGTAGTGGGCCTCGAGCGCGGCGATCAGCCGGTCGAGCGCAGCGCGGGGGTCGACGGTCATGCCGTAGACCGTATCGCCGCGCAGGGCACAATGGCACCGCGCCGGTCGTTGCGCGGGTGCAGCGCCGGCAGTGGTGGACCGCCGTACGACCCACGCGACGAGAGACGAGGTGAGCGGGTGGCCGAACGAACGACGGCCGGCCGGGGCGACTTCCTGTCCCGGGGCGGCCAGTACGAGTACCGCACCCTGACGATCCCGCGGACCACCGACGGGAACGACGCCCGCCGGTTGCTGACGTACGAGGCGGAGTACGGCCGCTGGGAGCTCGCCCGGACCCGGATGTACGTGGGCGGCGAGCGTCGCGTGCTGCTGCGTCGCAAGATCATCCGGGTGCAGAGCACTCTCGGCGCAGACCTCGACTGAGCGGCCACGCCCGTCGAGGGCGCGGGCTCAGCAGGTCTGCAGCAGGCGGTCCAGCACGCGGGTGCCGAACCGCAGGGCGTCAACCGGAACGCGCTCGTCGACCCCGTGGAACATCGCCGGGAAGTCGAGGTCCGCCGGCAGCCGCAGCGGTGCGAACCCGTACCCGTGGATGCCCAGCCGTGCGAGCGACTTGTTGTCGGTGCCGGCGGAGAGCATGTACGGCAGGACTACGGCACCCGGGTCCTCGGCCTGGACCGCGGCCGTCATCGCGCCGACGAGGTCGGTGTCGAAGGGCGCCTCCGGCCCGATGTCACGATGCTGCGACTCGATGCGGACGTGCTCACCGAGCAGCTGCTGCAGCGTGGCGTCGAACTCGGCCTCGTGCGCGGGCAGGAACCGACCGTCGACGGTGGCCCGTGCCGAACCCGGGATGACGTTGGCCTTGTAGCCCGAGGCGAGCTGCGTCGGGTTGGTGGTGCTGCGCAGGGTCGCGCCGACGAACCGCGAGGCCGGGCCGAGGGCGTCGACCAGGGCGTCGACCGCCCGCTCGTCCTCCGGGTCGAAGGGCAGGCCGGTCAGGTCCGCGACGCCCTCCAGCAGCCGACGGACCGTCGGGGTGAGCTGGTAGGGCCAGCGGTAGGCGCCGATGCGGGCGACCGCCGCCGCGAGGTGGGTCACCGCGTTGTCCGGGTTGACCTGGCTGCCGTGGCCGGCACGCCCCTCGGCGACGAGCTGGAGCCACGCCAGCCCCTTCTCGGCCGTCTGGAGCAGGTACGCGCGCTGGCCCCCGACCTCGACCGAGAAGCCGCCGACCTCGCTGATCGCCTCGGTCGCACCGGCGAACAGCTCGGGCCGGTTGTCCACCGCCCAGCGGGCGCCGTGCACGCCGCCCGCCTCCTCGTCGGCGAACATCGCGAGCACGACGTCACGGGCCGGCCGCCGACCCTCGCGGACCATCTGGCGCACCACCGCCAGCACCATCGCGTCCATGTCCTTCATGTCCACGGCCCCACGGCCCCAGAGGACGCCGCCGACCTCGACGCCCGCGAACGGGTCGACGGACCAGTCGGCCGCCTGCGCCGGCACCACGTCCGTGTGGCCGTGCAGGACGAGCGCGGGCCGGTCCTGGTCGCGTCCCTCGAGCCGCACCACCACGTTGGCTCGGCCCGGCGTGCTCTCGAAGAGCTCCGGCTCGAGGCCGACCTCCTCCAGCAGGCCGACGACGTACTCGGCGGCCAGCCGCTCCCCCGGGCCGCTCGAATCGCCGTAGTTGGAGGTGTCGATCCGGATCAGCTCCGCGCAGATCCGGGCGACCTCGGCCTCCGCCGGTGTGCCGGAGGCGATGGTGGGGGCGTCGCCGGCGGTGGGCACGGGCTCGGGCATGAGGTCACGGTACCGGGGACGCGGAACGTCGCCGCGGGAGTGTGCCGACGCCTCCGGTCAGCGGTGCGGCACGGCCGAGCAGGACCGTCAGAGGGTCAGCCCGCGGCGCACGAGGAGGGGTTCCAGCCGCGGCTCGTGGCCGACCAGCTCCCGGAACGCCTGCATCGGGTCGAGGGACCCGCCGCGCGAGAGCACGGCCGCACGGAGGCGATCACCGTTCGCGCGCCGCAGGCCGCCGTTCGCGGTGAACCAGTCGACCGTGTCGGCGTCCAGCACCTCCGACCAGAGGTAGGAGTAGTAGCCGGCGGCGTAGCCGCCCCCGAACACGTGGTTGAAGTAGGAGCTGCGGTAGCGGGGCGGCACCGTCGGCAGCGCCACGCCCGCCGCCTCGAGCGCGGCGGCCTCGAAGGCCTCGACCTCGGCCGGATCCGCCGGGACCTCGTCGGGCGCCAGGCGGTGCCACGCCTGGTCCAGCAGCGCTGCGGCCAGGTACTCCGTGGTGGCGAAGCCCTCGCCGTCCTGCCGGCCCTCGACCAGCGTGGCGAGCCACTGCGCCGGCATGGGCTCGCCGGTCTCGTGGTGCACGGCGAACCGTTGGATCACGGAGGGGTCCCAGGCCCACATCTCGTTGACCTGCGACGGGTACTCGACGAAGTCGCGCGGCACGGCCGTGCCGGACTGGGACGGGTAGTGCACGTCCGACACCAGGGCGTGCAGCGCGTGGCCGAACTCGTGGAACAGGGTGATCACGTGGTCCCACGTCAGCAGGGCCGGCCGGCCCGGCGCAGGACGCGGGATGTTGGCGTTGTTCACGACGACGCAGCGTTGGCCCAGCAGGCGCGACTGGTCGACGAGGGTGTTCATCCAGGCGCCGCCGCGCTTGCTCTCCCGTGCCCACGGGTCCGCGAGGAACAGGCCGATGCCCACGCCGTCGGCGTCGAGCACCTCGAACACGCGGACGTCGGGGTGGTAGCCGGCGAGGTCGGTCCGCTCCCTGAAGGTCAGCCCGTACAGCTGGTTCGCCGCCCAGAACACCCCGTCGACCAGCACGCGGTCGAGCTCGAGGTACGGGCGGAGCAGGGACTCGTCCAGCGACCGACGGCGGCGCCGGACGGCCTCCGCGTAGTACGGCCAGTCCCACACCTCGAAGGTGGCGCCCGGCACGTCCACCGCCAGGGCGGCCGCGAGGTCGTCCGCCTCGCGCCGCGCGTTCGCCACGGCGGCGGGTGCCAGCCCCGTGAGCAGGTCCGTCACCGCCTCCGACGTGGTCGCCGTCCCGTCCTGGGCCACGTAGTCCGCGTGGTGCACGTAGCCGAGCAGCCGCGCGCGCTCGGCGCGGAGGCGGGCCAGCTCCAGCAGGATCGGCCGCGTGTCGTGGTCGGGGCCGAGCCCACGCGTCACCGCCGCTCGATGCACGCGTTCCCGCAGCGCCCGGTCGTGCAGGCTCGCCAGCACCGGCTGCGTCGTGGGCAGGACCAGCTCGAGCAGCCAGGCACCGGCGTGCCCCCGGTGCGCCGCTGCCGCCGCGGCGGCGGCCACCGCGTCCGACGCGAGACCGGCCAGCTGGGCCTCGTCGGTGACGAGCACCGCAGCGGCGTTGGAGGCGGCGAGCAGCTCGCGACCGAAACGGGCGTCCAGGGCGGTGATCCGCTCGTTCAGCGCCCGCAGCCGCTCCTGGTCCGCAGGGCCCAGCCCGACGCCGGACCGACGGAAGTCGAGGTCGAGCCGGTGCAGCAGCCAGCGCGTGTCCGGCTCGACCGCCAGGCGGCCGTCGGCCACCTCCTGCGCCAGCGTCCGGACCCGGTCGTAGAGCCGTCGGTCGAGGAGCATCGCGTCGTGGTGCGCCGCGAGCAGCGGCGCCACCTCCTCCTCGAGCTGCTCCAGGGCTTCGGTCGAATCGGCACCGAGCTGGTTGTCGAACGCGGCCGTGACCCGGTCGAGCAGCCGACCCGACCGTTCGAGCGCCACCACCGTGTTCTCGATCGACGGAGGCTCTGCGTCCGTCGCGATCGCCTCGAGCTCCGCACGTTGCTGCGCCATGCCCGCCAGGAGCGCCGGTCGGTAGTGCTCCTCGCGGATGGCGTGGTAGTCCGGCAGGCCGTAGGGCAGCGGCGACCGCGACGCGAACGGGTTGCTCGGGTCGAGCACGGCGTCGTCGGCGGTCGGGCGGGGGGCGTCGGTCACGACGTCATCGTCGCAGGCGGTCGACGCAACGCCCCCGACCGCTTCTAGACCGTCGTGCTCCGCAGGACGTCAGCGGGCGAGGCCACCGGGTAGCCGTGCGCCGAGCCCACCGGCTCGCTGTACAGCCGACCGGCGTGGGTGGTCAGGCCCGCGGCGAGCGCCGGGTCCGCCGCGAGCGCAGCGCGCCAGCCGTCGTCCGCCAGCGCGCCGAGGTACGGCATGGTCACGTTGGTCAGCGCACGCGTCGACGTGACCGGCACGGCGCCCGGCATGTTGGCGACGCAGTAGAACACCGAACCGTGCACGGGGAACGTCGGCTCGTCGTGCGTGGTCGGCCGGGTGTCCTCGAAGCACCCGCCCTGGTCCACCGCGACGTCCACGAGCACCGACCCGCGCTGCATCCGGGACACCAGCTCGTTGCTGACCAGGTGGGGGGCCCGCGCGCCCGGCACCAGCACGGCACCGATCACCAGGTCCGCCTCGAGCAGGGCCTCCTCCACCGCCCAGGCGCTGGAGGCAACGGTCCGCACGGCGCCCCCGAGCTCGACGTCGAGGCGCCGCAGCCGGGGCACCGACACGTCCAGCACGGTGACCTGCGCACGCATGCCGACCGCGATCGTCGCCGCGTGGAAGCCGACGGTCCCGCCGCCCAGCACCACCACACGGGCGCCGTCCACCCCCGGTACGCCGCCGAGCAGCACCCCGCGGCCGCCCTCGTTCCGCATCAGGTGGTAGGCGCCCACCTGGGTGGCGAGCCGGCCGGCGACCTCGCTCATCGGCGCGAGCAGCGGGAGGGAGCCGTCGGTGAGCCGCACGGTCTCGTACGCGATCGAGGTGGTCCCCGCGGCGAGCAGCGCGTCCGTGGCGGGACGGTCGGCGGCCAGGTGCAGGTACGTGAACAGGACGAGGTCGTCCCGCAGGTACCCGTACTCGGACTCCACCGGCTCCTTGACCTTGCAGACGACGTCCGCCTCGGTCCACACCGCGGCGGCGTCCGGCACGACGACGGCGCCGGCCGCCCGGTACTGCTCGTCGTCGATCGCCGACCCGAGGCCGGCGCCGGCCTCGACCAGCACCTGGTGGCCCGCGGTGGTCAGCCGGTGCACCCCTGCGGGGGTGGCGGCGACGCGGTACTCACGGTTCTTGACCTCGCGGGGGATGCCCACCTTCATCGACGTGCTCCTGGTCGCCCGGGCTGCGGCCGGTCGGTCCCGGCCGGACGTGCACCGTGTGGTTCACGTCACAGACGATTGTGAACTTCACGTGTTTCCGGCGCGTCACCACCGCAGGATCTTCGGTAGGTTCGCGCCATGTCAGTCGGATCGTCGTCGTCGAGCTCCGCGCGACGCTCTGCGTCGACCGAATCCTCGGCGGTCCTCGACGACGTCGACAGGGCGATCCTGCACGAGCTGGAGCGCGACGGCCGACAGTCCAACAAGGACCTCGCCGCCCGCGTCGGCATCGCGCCGTCCACGTGCCACGCGCGTGTCCGGGCCCTGCGCGAGTCCGGTGTGCTGCGCGGCTTCACCGCGCAGGTGGACCCCCAGGCGCTGGGACGCGGGCTGCAGGCGATCATCGCCGTCCGGTTGCAGGCGGCCGCCCGAGCGCGGCTCGGCCGGTTCGCGCGTGCCCTGGCCGAACGTCCGGAGGTGCAGGACGTGTACCTGCTGGGCGGTTCGGACGACGTGCTCGTGCACGTGGCCGTGGCCGACTCGCAGGCCCTGCGCGCCTTCGTCGTCGAGCACCTGTCCACGCGCCAGGAGGTCGCCCACACCCAGACCAGCCTGGTGTTCGAGCACCTGCACCTTCCGGCGGACGCCCGATGACCCCAGGCGTGCACCGCAAGGCACGTGCGGGCGCGCCTCGCGGCTTCTTCGCCTGCGAGGCGGCGGGACTGCGGTGGTTGCGCGCAGCCGACGCCGTACCGGTGGTGGAGGTGCTCGACGTGGCGGAGGACCACCTCGACCTCGTGCGGCTGGAGCCCGCACCGGCGTCACCCCGCGCGGCACGTGACCTGGGGCGCGGCCTCGCCGCCCTGCACGACGCCGGCGCCGACGCCTTCGGTGCACCGCCCGACGGGTGGTCGGGTGACGGCTTCTTCGGTCCGCTCGAGCACCCGCTGCCCATGGCGTCCGGCCGGTACGCGTCCTGGGGCGCCTTCCTCGCGGAGTGCCGTCTCCTCCCGCTCGGGGCCGAGCTGCGCCGCGCGTCGAGCGTCGACGCCACGACCCTCGACGGCCTGGCACGGCTCGCCGACCGGCTGCGCAGCGGTGCGCTCGACGACGACGACACCCCGGCCCGCCTGCACGGCGACCTGTGGTCGGGCAACGTCGTGTGGACCGCCGCGGGCGCGACGCTCGTCGATCCCGCCGCGCACGGCGGTCACCGGGAGACCGACCTCGCGATGCTGGCGCTGTTCGGCCTGCCGCACCTCGACCTCGTTCTTGCGGCATACCAGGACGTCCATCCGCTGCGTCGCGGCTGGCAGCACCGCATGAGGCTGCACCAGCTCTACCCGGTCGGCGTGCACGCCCTCCTGTTCGGTGGCGGCTACGTGGAGCAGCTGCGCGCGCTCGTCCGGGCGGGGGAGCGATGAGCGAGCCACCGTGGTGGCCGGAGCGCCGACCACGCGACGCGCAGCGCGCGTGGACCGCTTCCGGGGACATCCCACCGTCGGACTGGTCCCGGGCGTCGAGCGCTCCGCCGGTCACGGAGGCTCTCGCCGTCCCGCTCGGCAGCCGTCGGCGTCGGGGGTCGCTGGCCGTGGTCCTCGTGCTGGTGCTGGCCCTGACGACCGTATGGCTCAGCGGACGGCTCGGCGCCGCCGCCGCCGCCCGCAACGCACCTCCGCCGGGGCGGGAGGAGTCCGCGGTCCCGCTCGGCACTCCCCCGCTCGGTGCGCCGACCACCGGGCCGTACAGCTTCCTGCAGACGCAGTCCGACGGCGTCTCACCCGTCACCTACGACCCGTGCCGCCCCCTCCACTACGTGGTCCGCACGGACGGCGCGCCTGTCGGCGGGGACGTGCTGATCGCCACGGGACTGGCACGCATCTCCGAGGCGACCGGGCTGCAGTTCGTCGCCGACGGCAGCACCACCGAGGCGCCCATGGAGCACCGGCCGGTGTACCAGCCTGAACGCTACGGGCGGCGCTGGGCACCCGTCCTGATCGCGTGGTCCACCCCGACAGAGACGCCGGAGCTCGCCGGCGACGTCGCCGGGAGCGCCGGCTCCTCCTCCGTGACGCTGCACGGGACGGCGCACTACGTGAGCGGCATCGTCGTGCTCGACGGGCCGGCGATCACCCAGCTGCTCGGCTCGGCCAACGGCACCGCGCTCGCCCAGGGCGTCGTGACGCACGAGCTCGCCCACCTGGTGGGGCTGGGCCACGTGAACGACCCGACCCAGCTGATGAACCCGACGGCGGCGGTGAACGTCACCTCCCTCGCCGACGGCGACCGGGCCGGCCTGGCGCACCTCGGCACGGGGCCGTGCGTGCCGGGACTGTGACCAAGCGCACCTGTGAGCCCCACCACCGTCCCAAGGCGGTTCCCAGGTTCGGCACGTACCGTCGGTTGATCGCTCAGCGCCGAGCGTGACCGCCGGGACCGTCCCGGCGCGCCGGACCTCGCAGGAGACGTCATCTCGCACCCCATCGTGCTCGTGCACGGCACCCGCACGTCGTCGTCCATCTGGGACCCCCAGGTCGCCGCGCTCCGCGCGCGGGGGCACCACACGATCGCCGTCGACCTCCCCGGCCACGGCACCCGCCGGGGCGAGCGGTTCACCCTCGAGGGAGCGATCCAGGCGATCGACGACGCCGTCGCCGGGTGCCTCACCCCGCCGCTCCTGGTCGGGCTCTCGCTGGGTGGCTACACGTCCCTCGCCTACGCCGGCCGCCACGAGCACCGGCTCGCCGGTGTGGTGCTGGCCGGGTGCTCGACGGAGCTGCGCGGCAAGCCCATCGGCGTCTACCGGCGGCTGGCGCACCACGCGAACCGGCTGCTGAGCGTCGGCGGCGAGTCCTGGCACGTGGTGACGGACATGCTCGCCGCCGTCGCCGGGTACTCCCCTTTGGCGGACCTGCGACGGCTCACGCTGCCCGTCTGGCTGGTCAACGGCGCCCGCGACCCCCTGCGTCTGGACGAGCGCCGCTACCTGCGGGCCCGCCCCGGCACGCGGCTGACGGTCGTGCCCGGCGCCGGGCACGACGTCAACAGCCACGCCCCGGCGGCGTTCAACCGCGCGCTGTTCGAGGCGATCGCGGAGCTGCGTCACCACGAGGTGCCTGCCCTGGTCTGAGCGGCCAGGTCGGGTCCCGGTGGGCGACCTGACGACGTGCGATCGGCCGGAGGTCCCTGGACGGCACATCCCGGGCGCGACACCCTGGACGTGGAGGTCGTCATGGGCGTCGACACGGTCGTCCTGTCTTCCGGCGTCGTCGGCGCCGGTCCAGGCCGCTGGCGCGGCAGAGCGCTCCCGCTCGTCGGGATGCTGCTGACGGTCCTGCTGGCAGCCGGCTGCACGACGTCGACCACGCCGCCGCAGGCACCGACGAGCACCCCGGTGCCGACCGCCTCCTCGACCCCCACCCCGAGCACCGGACCCGGAACACCGACACCGACACCGACACCGACCACCGGCCCACCGACGACGCCGACGACACCCGTCCCGTCGCCGTCGTCCCCGTCCCCCGCTCCCTCCGTTCCGCCGCCACAGCCGCCGGCACCGCCCACCGTCCCTCCGCCCGCGCCTCCGACCGGTGTCCCCGCCGCCTGGCGCGGCGTGGACGTCAGCCGAGTCGCCACCGGCCGAGTCGTGGTGGCGCTGACGTTCGACGCCGGTTCGTCGAACGCCGGGGTCGCCTCGGTGCTGGCGACACTGGCCCGCTACGACGTGCCGGCCACGTTCTTCGTCACCGGCCAGTTCGCCCGGCGCTACCCGGCGGACGTCCGGGCGATCAGCGCGGCGGGTTACCCCGTGGGCAACCACAGCGACTCGCACCCGGACTTCACGCAGACCACCACCGCGGAGATCCAGCGTCAGCTCTCCGCCGCGGAGGCGTCGATCAGCGCCGCGACCGGCCACGCCGCCAAGCCGCTGTTCCGCTTCCCGTACGGCGCCCGGACCGCGGAGGACATCCACGTGGTGAACGACGCGGGCTACGTCCCGTTCCGCTGGACCGTGGACACGCTCGGCTGGAAGGGCACGAGCGGCGGGCAGTCGGTGGAGTCGGTCCGGGCACGGGTGCTCGGTGCCGCGCAGCCCGGCGAGATCGTCCTGATGCACGTCGGCGCCAACCCGGACGACGGCAGCACGCTCGACGCCGCAGCGCTCGGCTCGGTGATCGAGGGGCTGCGCGAGCGGGGGTACTCCTTCATCACGCTGCGTTCGCTGCTCCCCTGAGCCGCGCCGTTGCGGGGCTCAGGGGTCGATGTGCGAGCATCCGGTGACCGGCGGACCCGACGGTCGAGGCCCAGCGTGGTGAGGAACGATGCGACCGACGTACATCCCCAGCCCGTCGCAGGGCGTCTGGTACCTCGGTCCCGTGCCGATCAGGGCCTACGCGCTGTGCATCCTGCTCGGCATCGTGATCGCGACGCTGTGGACGCAGCGACGCTGGGCGGCTCGCGGCCGTGACCCCGAGCAGGTGCTCGACATCGTGTTCTGGGCGGTGCCGTTCGGCATCGTCGGCGGCCGGCTCTACCACCTCATCACCGACCCGGAGCTGTACTTCGCGCCCGGACGGCAGCCGATCAAGGCCCTGTACATCTGGGACGGCGGCCTGGGGATCTGGGGGGCGGTGGCCCTCGGCGCGGTCGGCGCGTGGATCGGGTGCCGCAAGCACGGCGTCCGGCTGGCGGACTTCGCGGACGCCGTCGCGCCCGCCCTGGTGCTCGCCCAGGCGATCGGACGGTGGGGCAACTACTTCAACCAGGAGCTGTTCGGCGGCCCGACCACCCTCCCGTGGGGCCTGCTGATCGACCCGGCGCACCGGCCGGCGGACACCCCGGACATCGCGACCTACCAGCCGACCTTCCTGTACGAGTCGCTGTGGGACGTCGGCGTGGCGCTGCTGCTGGTGTGGGCCGGCCGACGGTTCCAGCTGCGCCGCGGCCGCCTGTTCGCCCTGTACGTCGCGGCCTACACGGTCGGGCGCGCCTGGGTGGAGGCTCTTCGCGTCGACCACGCGAACCACTTCCTGGGTCTGCGCCTGAACGACTGGACCAGCCTGGTGGTCTTCCTCGGTGCGATGGCGTTCCTGCTGGTGCGCCGGTCCGGGGACGGCCGCGCAGCCGACGACGACGGCGAGGTCGAGGCGGTCGACGCGCCCTCCGACGAGCTGCCCTCCGGCACGGCACCTTCCGGCGAGCTGCCGTCGGGCGGCGTGCCGACCGGGGGCGCCTGACCCGAGACCCGGCCGCGCGGTCGGGCGTCAGGCGCGGACGTCAGACGGTGAACCGTCCGACCAGCTCGCGGAGCTCCACCGACATGCGGGCGATGTCGGTGACCGACTGCTGAGCCTGTGTGACGTTCTGGGTCGTCAGGTCGGCCGCGTCGGCCACGCCGGAGATCGTGGCGGCGATCGCCTCGGCCCCGGTGGCGGCCTTGGTGACGCCCCGGTTCATCTCGTTGGTGGTGGCCGTCTGCTCCTCCACGGCGGCGGCGATGGTGGTCTGGTAGTCGTTGATCGCACCGATCACCGCGGTGATCTCCTCGATCGCGGTCACCGCCCCGTCGGTGTCCGCCTGGATCGCCTCGACGCGCCGGGCGATGTCCTCGGTCGCCTTGGCCGTCTCCCGCGCCAGGTCCTTGACCTCCCCGGCGACCACCGCGAACCCCTTGCCCGCCTCACCGGCGCGCGCCGCCTCGATGGTGGCGTTCAGGGCCAGGAGGTTGGTCTGCTCCGCGATCGAGGTGATCAGCTTCACCACGTTGCCGATCTCGCGCGAGGAGTCGCCCAACCGGGTCACCGTCTCGGTGGTCGCCGCAGCCGCCGCGACCGCCTGGCCGGCCACCCGCGCCGCCTCCGTCGCGTTCTGCGCGATCTCCAGGATCGACGCGCCCATCTGCTCCGACCCGGCCGCCACCGCCTGCACGTTGCGCGACACCTCGCCCGCCGAGGCGGACACCACGCCGGCCTGCGCAGCCGTCTCCTCGGCGCTGGACCCGATCTGCTCGCCGGACGCCGCCATCTGCTCCGTCGCGTTCGCCAGCGAGGTGGAGGACGCGTCGATCGTCCCCACGGTCAGCCGCAGCGTGGCGATCGCCGCGTCCAGCGCGTGGCCCATCTGCCCGACCTCGTCGTGCGAGGTCAGGCCCGTCGTCACCGTGAGGTCGGCGCGCTCGAGCGCGGTGCACACCGCCTTCACCCGGCCGAGGCCGCGCACGATGCCGCGGGCGACGAACAGGCCCAGGGCGACGGCTGCGCTCAGGCCGATCGCCAGCGCGCCGAGCATGAGCAGCCGGCTGGTCCGGTACTCGGCCGCCACGGCATCCGTCGCCGCCTGCGCGGCCGCCTTCTCGTCCGCCACCAGGTTGGTGACCGCGGCGTTCATCGCCATCACGATCGCCGTCGCCTGGTCGTTGCTCGTGTTGGTCCACGTGGCGATGTCGTTGGCACGGCCCGCCGGCAGGAGCTTGCCGTCCCGGACGGCGACGTACGCGGCGAGCTGCTGCTCGACGTCGGCGACGTACCCACGTTGGGTGCTCGACAGATCCAGGGCCTTCAGGGCCGCGAGGGCGTCGGTCGCCTCCTTCTCGTCGTCCGCGACCGCGCGCTCGTCCTCCTTCTTCTCCGTCGCCCCCAGGGCCAGAGCCTGGTCGCTGACGTCCAGCCGCATCTGCACCATGGCGCGGCGAAGGGTGGAGGCCTGCTCGACGCCCTGGACGTGGTTCCGGAACAGCTCGGCCGTCGCGGCGTTGCTGCGCGCCATCGAGACGATGCCGACGAGCCCCACCGCGAGCGCGACGAACGCGGCGACCAGCACGGCGGTCAGGATCCGGGTGCTGACACCGCGGTCGGTCCACCACCGGACGGCGCCGTGCAGGCGGGACGAGGACGCGGACGCGGTGGACGACATGGTGCTCCCTTGCAGGTGCTCGAGGCCTCCCCTGCGGCGGCATCACCCTGCCGATCGGCCGACGAACCTGGCCTCTGAGTCGTCCGGCCGCTGCGCTGCCCCGACCCCGACCGATTTCGCACCGGGCAGTGCCTGGTCAGAGGCCGGTCCGAGGACCTTCGTCGTATAGCGGCGACAGTCGTCGGCGCGCGAGGCGGCCCGGAGCTGGACGTCCACACTTCACCGAGCGTGCACCGAGTCCTCACCCGGCACGCGCCGGCGAGAGGGTCGGGGACGGCTCGGGACCCGTAGCCTTCCGGAGGTCGCCCGTCCGGACGGTCGCTCGTGCCGCTCGTGCCCTCACGCCCTTCCTGCTCGGGACTTGCTGATGTCGTTGACTGGTCTGCCGTTCCTCCTGGTCGTCCTCGTGCTGACGGTGGCCGCGCTCGTCTGGGGAGCGGTGCGCCTGCCCGCGCGCCGCCGCACCGTCGCCACCGTCGTGACCCGCCTGCTCACGCAGCTGGGGGTGAGCGCGCTCGTGCTGCTGTCCGTCGCCGTGGTGATGAACAACCAGAACGGGTGGTACGCGAGCTGGGGCGACCTCTTCGGGACCGGCGGGACGTCGACTGTGCGGCAGAGCTCGGGCGGCACGAGTGCGGAGGCCGCGCTGCAGGACACGCCCAAGGGGCCCGGTCTCGGCAGCCCGGTGCCGGTCGCGAGCCTGCCACCGCTCCCCTCGCCCGGGCAGCGCGTCCAGACGTTCACGTTCACCGGATCGCGCAGCGGTCTCAGCGGCCGGGTGATGGTCAGCCTTCCGGTCGGCTACGAGGACCCGGCGAACGCCCGCAAGACGTACCCGGTCATCATGGCGTTCCACGGCTACCCGGGAGCTCCTGACGTGTGGATGCAGGGCGTCAACCTCGTACCGTCCCTCGACTCGCTCGCCGGCCAGCACAAGATCTCGGACGTCGTCGTCGTCGCGCCGCAGCTCGAGTTCCCGGCCGGAGCCGACACGGAGTGCGTCAACGGAGGCACAGGTCAGCCGCAGGTCGAGACGTGGCTCGCCGACGACGTCCCCCAGCACCTCGCGACGCTGCTGCGGGTGTCCCGGGACCGCACCGGCTGGGCGGCGCTCGGGTTCTCCTCGGGTGGCTGGTGCGCCGCGATGACGTCGATGCTGCACCCGGACGTCTTCGGCGCCGGCGTGATCCTCGGCGGGTACTTCGCACCGATCTTCGGCAACAGCTACGTGCCGTTCCACCCGAGCGACCCGGCGGCGAAGCGGTACCAGCTCGTCTCGCTGGCCACCACGGCACCCCCACCCGTCGCGCTGTGGCTGCAGACGAGCAAGGCGGACTCCCTCTCCTACTCGAGCAGCGCCGAGATGCTGAAGGCCGCCCACGCGCCGCTGTCGATCCAGTCCCAGGTGGACATCAGCGCCGGGCACCGCATCAGCGTGTGGGCCGATGCGGTGCCGACGGCGCTGACGTGGCTCGGGTCGACGGTCAACGGGTTCAAGCCGACCGCCTGAACCGGCCGTGCTGAACCGGCCGCGCCTCCCGGACCGTCTCAGCCGAGCCGGTCCACCTCCCGCAGGAGGTTGTCCGCGCGGGCCATGAGGCTCCGCGACGTGCCGAACGCCAGCTCGGGCCCCCGGGCGCGGTCCTCCCCGCGCGCCGCCGCGTCCAGCACCGCCTTCATCTGCGTCGCCAGTGCGTCACGCTCCCGCAGGATCCGGGTGAGTGCCGCCTCCGTCGCCTGGTAGCGGGCGTCGTCGGTCGCCGAGCCGCTGGCCAGCGCGGCCGAGTCGGCCTTCAGCGTGAGCGTGGCGAGCGGGCCGACCGACGAGTTGATCGCGTGGTAGGCGGACGCCAGCCCCTGCGTCGCCACGAGCGCCGTGGTCGGGTGCGACAGCAGCTCGGAGATCACCCGCCCGTCACTGGTGTAGGCGTCATGCAGGCCGGCGAGGTACATCAGGGTGGGGCGCAGGTCCACCTCCTCGACCCACGTGCCCACCGTGCTCGCCTGCGGCACCGTCCGGGTGGAGTTCGGGTCGTGCGCCTGGTTGCCGTCGGCCGGGGCCGGGCCGTCCAGACCCTTGGCCGCGACGCCGGGACCGACCAGACCGGCCCACGTGATGTCGATGTTCGGTGAGTAGTACCCGTGGTCGTAGGCGTAGCTCGGGTTGATGCTCACGTTCGGACCGGTCGTGGAGAAGTAGTAGTCCGGCACCGGGAACAGGGAGTACGTCGGGGTGCGCAGCGTGTCGGCGGTCTGCATGTGCAGGATCCGCTGCTCCACGGCGCCGGCCTGGTACGTGACGATCTTCTGACCGGTCGCGCCGCTGTACGGGTTGTCCGCCGTCATCGCGGCGGTGTCCCGCTGGAGCTGCCGCACGGCCGGCGCCGACGGCGACGGACGGCCGTCGACGTAGATCGACGCACCCTGCGGCTCGATCTGGAACGGCGTGCCGGCGCTTGCGGTCGTCGAGAGCAAGGCCTTGATGTTGGTCTGGAGCTCGCCGATCTGACCGGCGGCGTACGTGCACGGGACCGTGACCCCGTCGCACCCGGCGGGCGTCGGGACCGTCGCGCGCCCCACGTTGGCGCCGGCGAACTGGTCGTTCTCCTCCGAGCTGATCAGGAACAGCGTGTTGTCCTTGGTGATGCCGTCCTTTGTCAGCCTGTCGAAGAACGTCGCGAACGCCGCGTCGTAGGCCTTGGCGTTGGCCACGTAGCAGGCGTCACCCGGTCCGACGGGCTTGCCGGCGGCCGTCGCGGTCGCGGTGGTGCAACCGGTGGTCCCCGGCTTCCGCTCGTGCAGGTCCGAGATGTAGCCGTAGGTGACCGGGACGCCAGCCTCGAGCATGTCGGCCAAGTAGGCCAGCGACTGGGTAGCCGTCGGGTTGAAGCCGGGGAACCCCGGCGTGTGGGAGTACTGGTTGATCAGGGCGTTGCCGTCCAGGTCGGTCAGACGGCCCTGCGAGTCCGTGACGGGGTAGCCGTGGCTCGTCAGGTTCGCCGTGCCCGCGCCGAGCACCGGCGCCACGTACTTGTGCCCGAACAGCGCGCTGAAGCCGGCGTACCCGCCTGGCTCGGTGGGCAGCGTGTCGGCGACGGCGCTCGGGGACGGTGCCGTCTGGCCGTACTTCACGGCCGTCGCATCCGCGCACAGCCGGTCACCCGATGCGCAGTGCAGGGCGACGCCGACGTAGTCCGCCGTCTCCTGGTTCTTGTAGCTGTCGGGGTTCGCGGTGTACTGCGCGACCTCCGGCGAACCGGCGCCGAAGACGGTCGGCAGGTCCAGCTTGGTGTTCTCCAGGACCATGTTCGCCGTCGAGAAGTCGCCGACGGAGCAGCCGGCCTTGGTGAACGCCGCCCACGGGGCGGGTGTCTGCCGGCTCGTGCCGGTCGAGCCCGGGGTGTCGGAGTACACCATCGTCGGAGTGGTGTCGTGACCCGGCGACGGTGTCGGCGCGGTGTCGTACACGGGGCTGGTCCAGTAGGCGAAGGAACCCGCCGGGTCGCTGCTGCCGTCCGGGTTGTAGGTCCGGTACGAGTTGGTCACCGGCTGCCCGTGACGGTCCCCGTACAGACCGGTGTAGATCGACAACGAGTCGTCGGCCGTGTGGGCGATCAGGGGCGTGTGCACGTTGGACATGAGCGTGCCGTTGCCCTGCAGGAAGGCCATCAGGTGCGGCATCTGCTCGAGGTCCGAGGGGACGTCCGGGTTGTCCCGCGCGAGGTGCACGTTGTCGAAGACCAGGCTGACGACGTGCTTGACGCCGTTGCCCAGGTCGCAGCCCGACGCCACCGCGGGGCGCCGCTCGTCGGCCGGGGCGGGCGGCGCCGCCGACGCCGAGGTGACCGGCGCGACGAGCGCCAGCCCAGCGACCGCCGCCATGGCGGCCGAGACGATCCGATGCTTCGAGACGCGAGTCACAGGTGTCTCCTCATCCAGCAAGAGGGGCCGTTACTGCACACGACGCCGCCCACGGTCGCACCGAAACGGGCAGAAGTGAACAGGCGGGAGGTGAACGCCTGGGGACGCACGGGCGGCGCGGCGGCCGGCCCGGGCGAGGCGAGGCGGGGCGGCGTGCCGGAACCACGAAGGGCCTGGACCGGCACGTGGCGCGGTTCAGGCCCTTGATGGTCGCTGTCTCAACGAGTGTCCGGAGGGGGACTTGAACCCCCACGCCCTATACGGGCACTAGCACCTCAAGCTAGCGCGTCTGCCATTCCGCCACCCGGACAGGTGGACACCTCGAGCGCTCGGCGCCCGGGTGCGGCGGTAAAGATAGCACGGAGCGTCTGCCGCCCCCGCATCCGGAGGGCGGTGCAGACTTGCGGCATCGCAGCCGGCCGCGCAGAGCCTCGGCGCACCTCCAGGGGGGTTCATGACGGACAGCACGAGCACCGGCGACCGGGGCCCGCGGATCCCGCCGTCCCAGGTCAGCCCCGTTGCGCGGCGCGTCGCGGGAGGCCGGCACAACCCGCACGTCACCGGTGACGACGAGACCGCGCCGCGCTGGCTGCAGAAGGCCGCCGGGGTGTCGTGGCGGCTGCTCGTGCTGGTCGCGGCCATCGCCGTCGTGTTCTTCGCGACCTCCAAGGTGCAGCTCGTGTTCATCGCGCTGTTCCTGGCCTTCGTGTTCACCGCGGTGCTGCGGCCGCTGGTCAGCGCGATGTCGCGCATCATGCCGCGCGGTCTGGCAACGGCGCTCTCGCTGCTGACGGGCATCCTGGTGTTCGTCGGGATGCTGACGTACGTCGTCTACTCCGTCGCGAACCAGTGGCAGCAGCTGTCGAAGCAGTTCGGCACGGGCATCCAGCAGATCATCGACTTCCTGCAGAGCGGCCGGCTGCCGTTCCAGGTCACCAACGCACAGACCGCGGCGTGGATCGACCAAGGGGTCAAGTGGGTGCAGGACCACGCCGGACAGCTGGCGGGGCAGGCCGCGGCCAGCGCCACGTCGGTGGTGGAGGTGTTCACCGCACTGGCCCTGGCGATCTTCTGCTCGATCTTCTTCCTGGCTCGCGGCGCGGACATGTGGACCTGGTTCCTCAACCAGCTGCCGGCCCGGGTGCGCGAGAGCTGGCAGACCGCCGGCGGGGCCGGTTGGTACACCTTCTCGGGGTATACCCGGGGCACCGTGATCATCGCCCTGGTGGACGGGCTGCTCGCCTTCATCCTGCTGACCGTGGTGCAGGTGCCGCTCGCGGCGCCCCTGGCCGTGCTGGTGCTGATGGGCGCGTTCATCCCGCTGATCGGGGCGCCCACGGCGATGGCCGTGGCGATGATCGTCGCGCTGGCCGCGCTCGGTCCCATCCAGGCCGGCATCGTCGGCCTGGGCATCGCCGGCATCGGTCAGTTCGAGGGCCACGTGCTCCAGCCGCTGGTGATGGGCAAGCAGGTGTCGCTGCACCCGGTGGCCGTCGCGATCGCGGTTGCGACCGGCACGCTGTCGGCCGGCATCCTCGGCGCCGTGATCGCGGTGCCGCTCGTGGCGGTGAGCTGGGCGGTGTTCAGCAAGCTGCGCACGATGGACCCGCCGATGGTCGACGAGGCGGAGGCGGAGGCCGAGGCGCGTCCGGTGGAGCAGGCGGAGCACATCGAGGACGACGAGCCGGTCAAGGAGCAGTAGCGACGCAGGTCGCTGTCCTGCGGCCGGACCGCCGGCAGCGGGCGCCGGACCGCCGGCGGGCGGCTCACCGGAAGTCCCGCGAGGCGGTTCGCACCCGCAACGACAACGGGCTCAGGTGCTCCGCCACCAGGTTGGTCGTCTCGTCGGCCCGCTCCAGCCGACCGCGCACGACGAGCGCCTTGGACGTCCTCGCCGCGCGGCGGAACCGTTGCCACAGCCCCGCCGAGCAGATGACGTTGAGCAGCCCGGTCTCGTCCTCCAGGGACAGGAACGTCACCCCGCCCGCGGTGCCCGGCCGCTGCCGGTGGGTCACCACGCCGGCGACCGCCACGCGTCCGGTCGGCACCGGGTCGCGGTACACCTGCTCCACCCGCAGCACCCCGGCAGCGTCCAGGCCCTCACGGACGAACTGCGTCGGGTACGAGTCCACCGAGACACCGGTGGCCCACACGTCGGCGGTCGCCACCTCGACCGCCTCCAGCCCGGGCAGCGTCGGGGCCGTCACGCCCACGCTGACCCCGGGCAGGGTGTCCGGGCTCTCCTGGGCCAGCGCGCCGGCCGCCCAGAGTCCCTCCCGCCGGGTGGTCCCCAGACACTCGAGGGCGCCGGCGGTCGCCAGCGCCTCGAGCTGGGCGGTGCTGAGCCGGACCCGACGGACCAGGTCGCGCAGGTCGGCGAACGGGCCGTTCGCCGACCGCTCGGCGACCAGCGCTTCGGCCACCTCGGTACCGACCGACCGCACGGACGCCAGGCCGAGGCGGACGGCCAACGAGCGATCGGCACCGATCCGCTCCCCCACGGGGGCCATCGCGTCGGTGCCGCTCGGCCGCGGCACCAGCGGCGGCTCGCCCTCCGCGGGCGTGGGTCCGAGCCGTTCCACCACGGCGAGCGCGTCCGATGCCTGCACGTCCGGCCGCAGCACCTGCAGGCCGTGCCGGCGCGCGTCCGCCACCAGGCTCTGCGGTGAGTAGAACCCCATCGGCTGGGCCGCGAGGAGACCCGCGTAGAACGCGGCCGGGTGGTACATCTTCAGCCACGCGCTGGCGTACACCAGGAAGGCGAACGAGTACGCGTGCGACTCCGGGAACCCGAAGTCGGCGAAGGCCTTGAGCTTGTCGAAGATCTGCTCACCCGTCCCGCGGTCGATCCCTCGTTCGGCCATGCCGTCCAGCAGGCGCGCGTGCAACGCCTCCATCCGCTCCATCGACCGCTTCGACCCCATCGCGCGTCGCAGCTGGTCCGCCTCCGCGGCGCTGAACCCGGCGGCGTCGATGGCCATCTGCATCAGCTGCTCCTGGAACAGCGGTACGCCCAGCGTCTTGGACAGCGCCGGTTCCAGCAGCGGGTGCAGGTAGTCGACCTTCTGCCGTCCTCGGGCTCGTTCGATGTAGGGATGCACCGATCCGCCCTGGATGGGTCCGGGACGGATCAGGGCGACCTCGACGACGATGTCGTAGAAGCTCTTCGGCGCCAGCCGCGGCAGCGTGGCCATCTGGGCGCGGGACTCCACCTGGAACACCCCGACGGTGTCCGCCGCGGACAGCAGGCGGTACACGCCCGGGTCCTCGTGCGGCAGCCCGTGCAGGTCGAGCTCGATCCCCTCGTGCTCGCGCACCTGCGTGAACGCCAGCCGCAGGGCGGTGAGCATGCCCAGGCCGAGCAGGTCGAACTTCACCAGCCCGGCGTCGGCGCAGTCCTCCTTGTCCCACTGCAGCACGGTGCGGCCCTCCATCCGGGCCCACTCCACCGGGCACACCTCGATCACCGGCCTGTCGCACATCACCATCCCGCCCGAGTGGATGCCCAGGTGCCGCGGCAGCCGCAGGAACCGCTCGGCCAGGTCGATCACCTGGTCGGGGATCTCCTCCAGCTCCGCGGCCGACGGTGGCCGCTGCGCCGGGACCACGTCGTGGCCGTCCGCCGTCACCGTTCCGGCGACCGCCTCGGCCGCCACCGGCTGCGACCGCGACAGGGTCCACCACGGGCTCGGAGCCTGCGGTCCGCGCAGGCTCCCCCAGCGTTCGATCGACGTGCTCCAGGCGTCCTGCTGACCGACGTCGTACCCCAGCGCCCGGGCCGCGTCCCGCACCGCCGAGCGCGGCCGGTAGGAGATGACGTTGGCCACCTGGGCGGCGTGGGTGCGCCCGTGCATGGCGTAGACGTGCTGGATCACCTCCTCGCGACGCGCCGACTCGATGTCCACGTCGATGTCCGGCGGACCGTCCCGCTCGGGAGCGAGGAACCGCTCGAACAGCAGCCCGTGCCGCACCGCGTCCACGGCGGTGATCCGCAGCGCGTAGCAGACCGCGGAGTTGGCAGCCGACCCTCGGCCCTGCGCGAGGATCCCCTTGCGGTGGCAGAAGTCGACCAGCTCGTAGACGACGAGGAAGTAGCCCGGGAACCCCAGGTCCTCGATCACGCGCAGCTCGTGCTCCAGCTGGGCGTAGGCGCCCGGCACCCGCTCCGCCTCGGGCGGCCCGTACAGCTCCGCGGCCCCGCGTCGCACCAGCTCGCGCAGCCAGCTCGCCTCCGTGTGACCGGGCGGCACCGGGTACGGCGGCAGCTTCGGGGCGACCAGGGACAGGTCGAACGCGCACTCGGCGGCCAGCGCCGCGGCCGTCGGCACCGCGATGGGGTGCCGACGGTGCAGCACGGTCATCTCTGCCGCGGAACGCAGGTGCGCGGCGGGTGCACCGGGCAGCCAGCCGTCCAGGTCGTCCAGCGACGAGCGTGCCCGCACCGCGGCCAGTGCGGCGGCGAGGTCACCGTCGCGCGGTGTGGCGTAGTGCACCCCGCCGGTGGCGACCAGCGGCAGGCCGACGTCGGCCGCGAGCGCGGCCAGGGCGTCGGCCCGGTCGTCGTCGTACGCGTCGTGGGCCGCGGTGACCTCGACAGCGACGTTGTCACGTCCGAACAGCGCCACCAGCCGGTCGAGCTCGGCACGGGCTGCCGCCGGTCCCCCCGGCGCCACCCCGGTCACCCCGGACGGGTCTCCTCCGGACAGGGCCCGCCGTACCGCACCCTTGCGGCAGCCGGTGAGCACCAGCCACTGCCCGTCCGCCACGGCCGCCAGCTCCTCGAGCCGGTGGTCGGCGGCACCCTTGACCCCGGTGCGTAGGTGCGCCTCGGCGATCGCCCGCGACAGCGCCCGGTAGCCGTCCGGTCCCCGGGCGAGCACCAGCAGATGGGTGGACCGAGGGTCCGGCACACCGGTCGGCGGGTCGAGCACCGGTCGACCGGGGGTGGCACGGGTGCGCTCGCGCGGGTGGCGGCGACCGTCCGGTGCCGGCAGGTGCAGCTCGGCGCCGAACACGGTCGGCAGCCCGACGGCCCGGGCCGCCTGGGAGAACCGCACCACGCCGTACAGGCCGTCGTGGTCGGTGAGCGCCAGCGCGGTCAGCCCGAGCCGGGCCGCCTCGGCGGCCAGCTCCTCCGGCTGGCTGGCGCCGTCCAGGAAGCTGAACGCCGAGTGGGCGTGCAGCTCGGCGTACCGCTCAGTCATACGTCGCCTCGCACACCCAGCCGTCCCCCGCACCGGCGAGGAGCAGCGCCCGGCCGTCCTCGAGCGTCACCTGCAGGTGGACGCGCACCTGCGCAGGACGGTCGGGGTGCTGCCACCACCGCTCGGTGAGCATCCACGGCCCCGCCCAGCCCACCACCGTCCCGGCGCCGTCGGTCGGCCAGTGCACCCGAGCGGGTGGCCCGCTCATCCGGGCCCGCTCGTCCACCCGCACCTCCAGACCGGCGGGGTCGGCGAGCCGCACGGGCACCGGCTCCGCCGGCACGCTGGCCGGAGCCGGCTCGGGCAACCTGCCCGGCCACGGCAGGTCCGCCGCCCGGTGCGGGACGGTGTGCTCGCCCCAGGGCTGCAGGTGGACCTGCTCCCGCACGTCCCGGCCGCCCTGCAGCACCCCCGTGAGCACCCCGCTGCCGCCCACCAGGGACTGCGCCCGGTCCAGCGCCCGGTGCGCGCGCAGGTCGCCGCCGGACGGACCACCCCACAGCCGCCCCTGCTCGGCGCCGGCGGCGGCGACGTCCAGCGCGGTGAGGGTCAGTCGGACCAGGCCCACGGGTCGGTCGTCGTCCGTCCCAGGCAGGTCCGGTGCCGGTTCGTCGTCGCGCTGCCGGTCCGACCACGATCGCCCGTGCACCTGGCTGCCGGGCTCTGCGAGGCCGTCGGGCACCGTGCCCGCCCGGCCGCGGTACCGGTCCCGGGCGTGGTCACGTGCCGTGGCGACCGCGGTGGCGGTCAGCCAGCCGTCCAGCTGCCAGCGCACCCGGTCGGTGATGCGCGCCGGCGTCAGCCCGCCCCATCCGCCGAGATCGGTGCGCCAGGTCCGCACCAGGTCAACACCCTCGTCGGTACGTGCGGCGATCTGCAGCCGTCCACAGCTGACGCCACGCCTGACCAGGTCCTCGTGCAGCTGCTCCGCCAGCCGTCGGCCGGCGAACGCCGCCGCGTCCACCCGGTGCAGCGGGGGGTCCAGCTCGGCGCTGACCTCGAGGTCCGGCTCGGGCCGGTGCCGCACCGGCGGTCGCTCGTCCGAGCCTCGTGCCAGCAGGTGCGCCCAGCTGCCGAGCCGGCCGAACCGCGCGTGCACCGCCGCCGCGGGCAGCGCCGCCAGCTCACCGAGCGTGCGCAGCCCCAACCGGTGCAGCAGGTCCACCAGCTCGCCGACCGCGGTCGCCTGCTCGTCGGTGACGGCGGCGTGCACCAGCTCACCCACCCCGTGCGCCGCGAGGAACACCGGCGAGGCACCGGGCTCCACGACGGCCCCGGTGCGGGCGGCGAGCACGGCGGCGAGCAGCCCGTCGGCGGTGCCGACGCCGCACTCGTACCCGGTGCCGGCCGCCACGGCGTCGACCAGCCGTGCCGCCAGCACGTCCTCCGAGCCGTGGTAGCGGCTGGCCCCACCGGCCGGCAGCAGCAGCAGTCCCGGCCGGGCCACCTCGACGCCGGCGACCACCGTCTGCGCCGCTGCGGCCACGGGCTCGAACAGCCGCACGTCACGCGCGTCGTCCGCGGGCAGCAGCACCAGCTCGGGGCAGCATCCCTGCGCCTGGCGGCGGCGCATGCCCCGCCGCACACCTTCCGCACGTGCCAGCGCGGACACGGCGGTCACCGCCCGCCCGTCGTGCACGGCGACGGGCACGTGCCCCGGCACCTGCGCGACCGCGGCGGCTGCCACCACCGGCCAGTCCGGCACCCACACGACCGTCGTCCGGGTGCTCATCCGACCAGCCTCAGGTCGGTCCGCTCCTCGGTGCCGGCACCCGCAGGAACCACGGCCGGGCTGCGCACCGGCACCGGCCCGTCCGGATCGGGCGCGCCCAGCGGCAGCACCACGTCCAGCGAGCGCGGCACCGCGGCCCCACCACGTCCGGAGCGCTGCACCCGCAGCCGGTGCGAGCGCAGACGACCCTCGCCGGCCCCGACACCCGTCCAGCCGAGCTCGCGCACGGAGAGCACGGTGCTCGCGCCCGGCCAGGCACAGGTGGGCAGCAGCACGGTGCCGCGCTCCCGGGCGCGAGCCGACAGCTGCCGCCGCTCGGTGTCGGTGAGCACCGCCGCCGCTCCGACGACCACCACGTCGATCCCGTCGAGCAGCGCCGCCACCACCGTCGCCGCCTGTGCTCCCGGGTCCGGCACCATCGCGAGACGCGCGAGGTCCACCCCCGCCTGCGCGGCAGCGAGCAGCCCCAGGTCCGGCCGTCCCACCGCAGCCGCCCACGCCCCGTGCCGGCAGGCGTGCGCCAGCATCGTCAGCACCAGGGAGGTCGACCCCGTCACCACCGTGGTGTCGCCGCGGCGCAGGCCGCCGGGGAGCACCGGCGCCAGCTCCGCAGGAACGTCCATCGGTGGCCGTTCGGTGGTGAGCAACGAGGCCGTCGGCTGCACGGGACGGCCCTCGTCGTCGGCCGCGACCCCGCCACCGATGCCGAGCACGCTGCGCGCACCGGTGCGCAGCTCCGCCCTCGCCAGCGCGGCGCGGGCCCGAGCCGCCCGCTCCTCGCGATCCTGGGCGACTGGCATGTCAGAATTCCTCCTCCCGACCGCGTGCAGCACTGCAGCCGGTCATGCGTTCGAACGTGTGTTCGAACAGCACCAGTACACGCCGTCCCGACCTGGGTGTCAATCCGCCTGCTCAGCCCCTGTGGACACCCCCGACGCCCCGACGCCGCGCCACCGCGCGGACCGTCCACCGACCGGCCACCATGGGACCGTGGCACTCTCCCTGAACCGGCCCGTCGCGCCCGATCCCTACGCCCTCCTCCCGCAGGTCCCGGCGTTCACGCTGCGCTCGGACGACGTCACCGACGGCGCCCGACTGCCCGACGCCGCGACCAACACCCCTCGTGGCGACAACGTCTCGCCGCAGCTGAGCTGGTCCGGCTTCCCACCGGAGACCGCCGCCTTCGCCGTCAGCTGCTTCGACCCCGACGCCCCGGGCGTCGCCGGCTGGTGGCACTGGACCGTGCTCGGCGTGCCGGCCGACGTCACGTCTCTCGACCGCGGCGCGGGCCGTCCTGACGGCCACGGCCTCCCCTCCGGCGCGATCCAGCTGCGTGGTGACGACGGTGTCCCCGGGTACGTCGGTGCCGCCCCACCGCCCGGTGACCAGGTGCACCGCTACTACTTCGTCGTGCACGCGCTGGACACTGCCGACCTCGGCCTCGCGGCCGACACCCCGCCCGGTGCCGCCAGCTGCGCGCTCGTGTTCCACACGATCGCCCGTGCCGTCCTGGTCGGCACCTACCAGCGCTGAACCGGGCGGCTACCCTCCCGCCATGGCCACCGTCTCGCTCACCTGGCTGCGCGCCCTGGACCGACCCGACCTGCTCGCACCCTCGACGGCCGCGGCCCTCACGTCCTGGGCGTCGACGCGTCCCGAGGTCGCGGACGAGGTCCGGGTCGCCGAGATCGACCCCGACCTGGCGGACACCGCCGCCATGACCGAGGCGTACGGCCTGCCGCTCTCCGCGTCGGTGAACTGCGTGCTCGTGGCCGGACGGCGCGCGGGCGACGAGCGCATCGCGGCGGCGGCCGTGCGCGCCACCACCCGTGCCGACGTGAACAACGCCGTGAAGCGGCTGCTCGACGTGCGCAAGGCCTCGTTCCTCCCGATGGACCGGGCGGTGGCCGACTCCGGGATGGAGTACGGCGGCATCACGCCTCTCGGCCTGCCGCCCGAGTACCGCGTGCTCGTTGACGCGTCGGTGCAGCAGCCGCACCCCGAGAGCGGGGAGCCGGTGATCATCGGCAGCGGCTTGCGTCGCTCGAAGCTGCTGCTCCCGGGCGCGCTGCTGGCGTCCGCTCCCGGCGTCGAGGTGGTCGACGGGCTCGCCCTCGGCTGAGCCCCACGGGCACCGCGGCACCCGCTCGCCCTACCGGCGTGCGGATCCGGACGGGCGGCGGGGTCGCTACGCCGGACGTCCGACCCGCGTCGCCCAGAACGCCACGGCCGCCGCGGCCGCGACGTTCAACGAGTCCACCCCGCCCGCCATCGGGATGCGCACCACCAGGTCGCACGCCGCGACGGTGCGCGCCTTCAGCCCGTCCCCCTCGGCACCGAGCACCATGGCGAGCCGGTCCGGTGGGTCCGCCACCAGCTCGTCGAGGCTGATCGCGGAGTCGTCCAGCGCCAGCGCCGCCGTGACGAAGCCGGCGGCCCGCAACGCGGCGACACCGTCCGGCCACGGGTCGACCCGCGTCCACGGCACCTGGAACACCGTCCCCATCGACACCCGCACCGACCGCCGGTACAGCGGGTCGGCGCACCGCGGGGTGACCAGCACCGCGTCGACCCCCAGCGCGGCGGCCGAGCGGAACGCCGCACCGACGTTGGTGTGGTCGACGATGTCCTCGAGCACCGCCACCCGGCGCGCACCCGCCACCACGTCGTCCACGGTGGGCAACGGCGGGCGGTGCATCGCGGCGAGCGCCCCCCGGTGCACGTGGAACCCGGTGATCGCCTCCAGCACGGGCTCGGCGGCGACGTACACCGGCACCGCGGCATCCGCAGCGCCGGGCGCGTCCGCGAGCATCCGCTCGACCTCCGGCACCCACCGCGGCGCGGCCAGCACGGAGCGGGGCCGGTGCCCGGCGGCCAGCGCCCGGGCCAGCACCGTCGAGCTCTCCGCGATGTACAGCCCCTTGGCCGGCTCGTGCCGGGACCGCAGCGCGACGTCGGTCAAGGAGACGTAGTCGTCCAGCCGTGGATCGGCGGGGTCCTCGACGGTCAGCAGCTCCGGGTGCAGCACACCGTGATCCTGTCAGCCCTCGGCCCTACGCAGCGCACGGCCGCCCAGCGCCGCGGCGACTGCCCCGGCGCAGGCCAGCAGCGGGACGATGACGAAGGCCGTGTGCATGCCGAAGGCGTCGGCCAGCGCACCGAGCAGCAAGGGGGCCACCCCGATCGCGGCGCCGCCCGCGAGGGTGGCGTAGCCCTGCACCCGGTCACCGTGGCCGGGCGACGCACCGAGCATCAACGCGATCGACAGCGGGTACTGCGCTCCGTACCCGAGTCCCGCCAGCACCAGTCCCGCCATCGCGACCGCGGTCGACGTCGTGCTCCACACCACGGCCCAGCCGGCGATCGCCACCAGGAAGGCACCGGTCAGCAGCACCGCAGGCCGCATCCGCAGCGACAGGGGCCCGACGACGAACCTCGTCGCCGTCATGCCCGCGACCAGCCCGGCGGTGGCAGCCGTCGCGATGCCGGCACGGGCGCCGGTGCGGTCGATCAGCAGGGCGGTGGCCCAGTAGGTCGTCGCGTTCTCGATGGCGATGGCGGCCACCAGGGAGACGATGAAGAGCAGCGCGGCCGCCGCCGGGCGGTAGCGCACGTGCGGGACGGCGCTCGGCGGCAGCACGGCCGAGCTCGGCAGCACCGCCGGCTCGTCGTGGGTCAGCAGCAAGGTCTCCTCGTCCAGCGCCCCGGCCTCCGCTCCGACCGCCACCGGCACCGGTGCGGTGAGCGGGAGCACGGGCCCGTCCGACGACGGCGCCCTGGACCGCGAGCCGCGCGTGCTGAGCGCGGCGGAGCTCGGCAACCGGAGCACGAAGACCGCTCCCGCCAGGGCGATCCCGGCGGTGACCAGCACGGCCGGCCGCCATCCCCAGCCGACTGCCACCGCGGCACCGACGGCGAGCGGACCGAACAGCCCCACCCCGGATCCCACGCCGTTCGCCTCGGTGATCGCCGCCGTCGCCACCCGTCCGTGCCGCAGGGCCAGACCCACCTGGCTCGACGCGATCAGCACGTTGCCGCCCGTCGCCAGGACCAGCATCGCCAGCAGCGTCCACACCAGCGCCGGCCCCAGCACCAGCCCGACGACGCCGACGGCAACGGTCACCCCGGCCGCCACGACGGCGGTGCGCCGCCCCCACCACTGGACCGAGCGCGGTGCCAGCACGGCCGCCACCAGCCCGCCGAGCGCCATCGCGGTGCCGTGCAGGCCGGCCTGCGCCGAGCTGAGCCCGCGCTCGTGGGCCAGCAGCGGCACGCTCGGGTTGAAGCTGTACAGCAGCCAGCCCCACGTGACGAACGAGCCGTAGAGCGTGACCGTCAGCCGGTCGCGACGCAGGCGAGGGACCGTCCCGTCCTCAGGTCGAAACGATGCGACTGCCACGCGGGCAGCCTAGTGCCCCGCGCGCCGGCGCCCACATCCCTGGCGGACGCGCGAGAGGGACCCGGTCCGCCGACCGGGCCCCTCTCGCGTCCACCGTGACGGCGTCAGTCGACCGGACTGGTCGCCGCCGCGAACTGGCTGGCGTACAGCCGGGCGTAGGCGCCGCCTGCCGCGAGGAGCTCCTCGTGGCTGCCCTGCTCGACGATGGCGCCGTGCTCCATCACCAGGATCAGGTCGGCGTCCCGGATGGTCGACAGCCGGTGCGCGATGACGAACGACGTCCGCCCGGCGCGCAGCGCGTTCATCGCGTGCTGCACCAGCACCTCCGTGCGGGTGTCCACCGAGCTGGTCGCCTCGTCGAGGATCAGGATCGTCGGGTCGGACAGGAACGCCCGTGCGATGGTCAGCAGCTGCTTCTCACCGGCGGAGACCGTGCCGCCCTCGTCGTCGATCGTCGTCGCGTAGCCGTCGGGCAGGGTCCGCACGAACCGGTCGACGTGCGTGGCGGCCGCCGCCTCCACCACCTGCTCGTGCGTCGCGGAGTCCACGCCGTAGCCGATGTTGTCCTCGATCGTCCCCTCGTACAGCCAGGTGTCCTGCAGCACCATGCCCATCTGCGAGCGCAGCTCGTCCCGCGTCAGCGTCCGGGTGTCCACTCCGTCGAGCGTGATCCGCCCGCCGTCCACCTCGTAGAACCGCATCAGCAGGTTGACCAGCGTCGTCTTGCCGGCGCCCGTCGGGCCGACGATCGCGATCGTCTGACCCGGCTCCGCCACCAGGGACAGGTCGTCGATCAACGGCGTCTCCGGGTCGTACCGGAAGGACACGTGCTCGAAGGCCACCCGGCCGCGCACCGGCGTCGGCAGCGTCGCAGCGGGGACCGGGTCGGGCCCCTGCTCCGGCGCGTCCAGCAGCTCGAACACCCGCTCGGCCGACGCGACGCCGGACTGCAGCAGGTTCGCCATCGAGGCGATCTGCGTGATCGGCTGGCTGAACTGCCGGCTGTACTGGATGAAGGCCTGGACGTCGCCCAGCGTCATCGCGCCGGACGTGATGCGCAGCGCCCCGACCACGGCCACCAGCAGGTAGTTGAGGTTCGCGACGAACCCGAGGGCCGGCTGGATGATCCCGGAGATGAACTGTGCCCGGAACGAGGAGTCGAACAACTTGCCGTTGCGGTCCTCGAACGTCGCGGCCGCCTCCTTCTGCCGACCGAACACCGTGACCAGCGCGTGGCCGGTGAACATCTCCTCGATGTGGGCGTTCAGCTCGCCGGTCCACCGCCACTGCTGGATGAACTGCGGCTTGGACCGCGCGGCGATCGCGCCGGCGATGCCGATGGTCAGCGGGATGGTGACCAGCGCGATGAGCGTCAGCTGCCACGAGATGGTCAGCATCATCACCAGCACGCCGACCACCGTGAGCACCGAGGTGATCAGCTGCGACAGCGTCTGCTGCATCGTCTGCGCGACATTGTCGATGTCGTTGGTCACCCGGGACAGCAGCTCGCCGCGCGGCTGCTTGTCGAAGTACGACAGCGGCAGCCGGGAGAGCTTGCTCTCCACGTCCGCGCGCATCCTCAGCACGGTGTTCTGCACGATCCGCGCGGTCAGCCGGCCCTGCACCCAGCCGAACAGGAACGAGGCGACGTAGACCGCCATGACGACGACGAGGATCTTGCCCAGCCTCGTGAAGTCGACGCCCTGGCCCGGCACGACGTGCGTCATCGCCGCCAGCATGTCCGCGACCTTGCCCTGCCCTTGCGCACGCAGGGCGGCGACGGCCTGCTCCTTGCTCACCCCGGCGGGCAGGCGGCGTCCGACGAGCCCCTCGAAGATCACGTTGGTCGCACGGCCCAGCAGCTTGGGGCCTGCGACGGCGGCCGCGACGGACAGCACGCCGAGGACGATCACGCCGGTCAGCCGCACCCGCTCGGGCCCGAGCCGCCGCGCGAGCCGCTTCGCCGAGCTGCCGAAGTCCTTCGACTTCTCCCCCGGCATGCCCATCCCCATCGGGCCGTGCCCGCCCATCGGCCCGCGCCGCGGCGGTGCCACGGGCGCCCGGTCCTGCGTCTGCCCGCTCACGCCGCCTCCTCCACGCTCAGCTGGGAGTACACGATCTCCTGGTAGGTCGGGTTGCCCTCCAGCAGCTCGGAGTGCGTCCCGACGCCCACGACCCGTCCTTCGTCCATGACGACGATCCGGTCCGCGTTGCGGATGGTGGCCACCCGCTGCGCGACGACGAGCACGGTCGCGTCCTGCGTCTCCGGCACGAGCGCCGTCCGCAGCGCCGCGTCCGTCGCGTAGTCGAGCGCGGAGAACGAGTCGTCGAACAGGTAGATGCCCGGTCGTCGCACCAGGGCCCTGGCGATCGCGAGCCGTTGTCGCTGCCCGCCCGACACGTTGGTGCCGCCCTGCGCGATCGGCGCGTCCAGACCACCCTCGAGCGCCTCGACGAAGTCGCGCGCCTGCGCCACCTCGAGGGCGTGCCAGAGGGCGTCGTCGTCGGCGTCCGGCGTGCCGAACTGCAGGTTGGAGCGCACCGTGCCCGAGAACAGGTAGGGCTTCTGCGGCACGAGGCCGATCTGCCCCCACAGCTGGTCGGCCGCGAGGTCGCGCACGTCGACCCCACCGATCAGCACGCGGCCACCCGTGACGTCGTACAGCCGCGGCACCAGGTTGAGCAGCGTCGTCTTGCCCGAGCCGGTCGACCCGATGATCGCCGTCGTCTGCCCGGGCTCCGCCACCAGATCGACGCCCTGGAGCACCGCGTCCTCCGCGCCCGGGTAGCGGAACTCCACGTCCCGCAGCTCGAGGCGCCGTCCGGCGACCCCGCCCGGGAGCGGGACCGGCACGAGGGGCGGCACCACGGTGGTCGGGGTGTCGACCACCTCGGCGATCCGCTCGGCCGAGACCATCGCCCTGGGGATCATGACGAACATGAACGAGCTCATCATCACCGCCATCAGGATGAACATGATGTAGGTGATGAAGGCGGTCAGGGCGCCGATCTGCATGTCGCCCGCATCGATCCGCCGGGCACCGAACCACTGCACCGACACGGTGGTCGCGTTCATCACGAACATCACCACGGGGAACATCAGCGCCATCAGCAGGCCGGTGCGCAGCGAGGCCTCGAACAGGTTGGTGTTGGCCACGTCGAACCGCTCCGCCTCGCGGCGCTCGCGGACGAACGCCCGGATCACCCGGACGCCGGTCAGCTGCTCCCGCATCACGCGGTTGATCGCGTCGATCCGGCCCTGCATCTGCCGGAAGTACGGCACCATCCGGCTGACGATCAGCGCGACGATGACGACGAGCACGGGCACCACCACGAGCAGCACCCCGGACAGCACCACGTCCTGCCGCAGCGCCATGATCACGCCGCCGACCAGCATGATCGGGGCCATCAGCATGAGCGTGAACGACATCAGCACCACCATCTGCACCTGCTGCACGTCGTTGGTGGTGCGGGTGATCAGCGTCGGGGCGCCGAACTTGCCCATCTCCTGCTGCGAGAAGGACTGCACCTGCGCGAACAGCCGTCCGCGCAGGTCCCGGCCGAGCGCCATCGCGGTCCGGGCGCCGTAGTACACGGCGCCGATCGAGCAGACGACCTGGGCGAGGCTGACGGCGACCATGATGAGGCCGAGCCGCCAGATCTCGTGGGTGTCACCCTTCGCGACGCCGTTGTCGATGATGTCGGCGTTGAGCGAGGGCAGGTAGAGCGTGGCGACCACCTGGGCCACCTGGAGCAGCAGCACCGCGACGGCCGCGCCCCGGTAGGGACGCAGGTGCTCGCGGAGCAGTCGGATCAACATGCAGGACTCCCCCTGGGTATGGGCTGTGCCGTGCGGGCTGGGTCGGGGTGGTGCGGTGCTCGGTCAGGGCCGAGGAGCGGGCCGCGCGCGGCCCGGGCAGGTGAGGATGCCGTTCAGGACGAACTCCACGAGGGCCTCGGTGGGCAGCGGGTCCACGTGCTGACCCGTGCGGGCGGCGCCGGCGGTCCGCGCCGCGGCGCCGATCAGGGCGACCTCCAGCAGGCCGGCGGCGATCGGCACCGGCTGAGCGAGCCGGTCCGCCTCGGGCTCCAGCAGCCGGCGCAGGCGCTCGCGGAAGCCCGTGGCGAACTCGCCCTGGCGGCGCGCCCACTCCTGGTGCCCGTGCGGCCCGTCGCCGTGCAGGCCGGCCACCTCCTTCCGGAGCTGGTGCAGCAGGGTCATCCAGAGCATGACGTCCTGCATCCGGCGCAGCCACGACGAGACGAGCACGTCGAGCCGGTCCTCCAGCGGGGTGCCGAGATCCATCCCGTCCATGAGCTCGAAGAGGTCGGAGGGGTCCACCGCGGCACCGACGGCCTCCCGCACCAGGCTCGCCTTGTCCTCGAACACCCGGAACAGCGTCCCCTCGGCCACGCCGGCCGCCTCGGCGAGCTCCCGTGTGGTCACGTCCGCCCCGCGCTCGCGGACCACCGGCAGCACGGCTCGCAGGATCGCCTGCCGCCGCTCGTCGGGCGGGAGCGGCGCGGCGCGGCGCGGGCGGTTCCGCTCGACGGCCGGCCCGGTCGCGTGCGGCTCTGCAGAGGTCATGCCGGTCACACTAAGTGAGTGAGCACTCACTCAGCAACCTCTCAGGTCACCTTGCTCCTCGGCCGCGAGCGGTCCCCGGCGGCTACGGCCGCGGGTCGTCCTCGGTCCGCTCGCCCCCGAGCTCTGTCCCCCCACCGGCCGGTTCGCCGCCGGCGGGCTCCGAGGTCGGCAGCGGAGCACCGGGCGCCGTGCGTGGGGGCGTAGCGCTACCGGGTCGCTGCCCGGCCTCCGCGTCCGGGTCGAACGGCACGCCGGACATCACGCCGGCACCGGTGGCGTCCGCGGTCGCTGCCGCCGACTCGCGACGGGCCTCTGCGAGGGCCTCCTTGGGATCGGGCAGCGAGACGGGCGGCAGCTCGGCGCTCAGCGGCACGAAGTTGTAGTCCTGCGGCCGACCGGTGCCCGCGGGCCCCTCGGCGGGCGGGACGGCCGGGCCGCCGAACGCCCGGGACAGCGCACCGAGCGCGCCCGACAGCTCGGCGGGGAGGAACCACATCGTGTTCGAGGGGCTCGCCGCCACCTTCGGGAGCACCTGCAGGTACTGGTAGGCCAGCAGCTTGGGATCGGCGTCGCCACGGTGCACCGCGTCGAACACCTGCAGGATCGCTCGTGCGTCGCCCTCGGCCCGCAGGATCGTGGCCTGCGCCTCGCCCTCGGCCCGCAGGATCGCCGCCTGCTTCTCACCCTCCGCCGTGAGGATCTTCGACTGCTTGACACCCTCGGCGGTGAGGATGGTCGCGCGGCGGTCGCGCTCGGCGCGCATCTGCTGCTCCATCGACCCCTGCACGGACGCCGGCGGGTCGATCGCCTTCAGCTCCACGCGGTTGACCTTGATCCCCCACCGGCCGGTGGCCTCGTCGAGCACCCCGTTGAGCCGTCCGTTGATCTGGTCACGACTGGTCAGGGTCTGCTCGAGGTCCATCGACCCGATCACGTTGCGCAGCGTGGTGACGGTCAGCTGCTCGATGCCGCGGATGTAGTCGAAGATCTCGTAGACCGCGTCCTTCGGCGACGTGACCTGGAAGTAGATGACCGTATCGATGCCGACCACCAGGTTGTCGGAGGTGATCACCGGTTGCGGCGGGAACGTCACCACCTGCTCACGCAGGTCGACGGATGCTCGCACCCGGTCGACGAAGGGGATCAGCAGGTGCAGACCGGGCTCGAGGGTGCGCGAGTAGCGACCCAGACGTTCGATGATGAGCGCCGATGCCTGCGGCACGATCCGCACGGCCCGGAACAGCGCCGTGACGAAGAAGATGGCCACCAGGGCCGCCACCGCGATGAGTGCGGCCTGGCCGAGGTTGGTGCCGTTCATGGATCCTCCTGGATCGACCTGGCTGGTGAGCGAGGCTGCTGTCACGGGCGGGTGGGAGTCTGACGATCGCGGTCCGACCCGGACCCTGCCGCCCGGTCGGAAGGTTCGACGAGCGCTGTCGCGCCGTCGATGCGGACGACCACGGCGTCCTCGCCGGGCTCGATACGGGCGCCGGAGGCGGATCGTGCGGTCCAGACCACCCCGCCGATCTTGATCCGGCCCTCGGTGTCCGTCACCGGCGAGACCACCTGGGCGGCGCGACCCACGTACGCGGTCGCATTGGTCTCGGTGAGCGGCACCCGGTTGCGCCAGTGCCGCAGCAGCCACGGCCGCAGGGTGGCGAGCAGCAGCGCCGAGACGACGCCGGCCACCACGACCTGCAGCCCGAGCGAGGCACCCAGCGCGGCTGCCAGCGCCCCGGCCAGCGCGCCGCCGGCCAGCATCACCAGCACCAGGGCCACGGACACCATCTCGAGGATGCCGAGGACGAGGGCAATGCCGATCCACCACAGCCAGCTCATGACAGCAACCCCCTCGGCGCCCACGAGCGCCCGGCGGTGCCGGGTGCCGCACAGTCGATCCTAGGCGGCCGGGGCCCACCCGTCGGTGGGTTCGGTGCTCGGACGTGCGCGTCAGTGGGCGCCCGTGTGCTCCTCCGCCACGAGCGCACGGGCGCTCCAGCGCCCCGCGGTGTGGTCGAGGTCGAGGTCGAGGTCGAACGCCGCCGAGAGGTTCGCCGCGGTGAGCACCTCGGCCAGCGGCCCCGCGGCGAGGGCCTTGCCCGCACGCAGCAGCAGCGCATGCGTGAAGCCGGGCGGGATCTCCTCGACGTGGTGCGTCACCAGCACCAGCACCGGGGACCGGTGGTCCCGCGCGAGCTCCGCAAGCGCACCGACCAGCTCCTCCCGGCCGCCGAGGTCGAGGCCGGCGGCCGGCTCGTCCAGCAGCAGGAGCTCGGGGTCCGCCATCAGCGAGCGGGCGACCTGCACGCGCTTGCGCTCACCTTCGCTCAGGGTGCCGAACCACCGGTTGGCCAGGTGGTCGACGCCGAACACGGTCAGCAGGTCGGCAGCACGGGCCTCGTCGACGTCCTCGTAGCTCTCCTTCCACCGGCCGGTCATGCCGTACGCAGCGGTGAGCACCACGTCACGCACGGTCTCTCCCGACGGGATCTGCTCCGCGAGCGCCGCGCTCGACAGCCCGATCCGCGGCCGCAGCTCGAAGACGTCCACCCGCCCCAGCCGTGATCCCAGCACGTCGACCGAGCCCTGCGTCGGGTGCATCCGGCCCGACGCCACCTGCAGCAGGGTCGTCTTGCCGGCTCCGTTGCGGCCCAGGACGACCCAGCGCTCACCCTCCTGCACCGTCCACGACAGCTCGTCGAGGATGGTGGTCGCGCCTCTGACGATGGTCACGGACTGCAGGTCGAGGACGGGGGTCATGGGCACGGGCACCTATCGTGGCAGACGCATGCGGTCATGCGTCGATCCGGTTGCGGTCGAGGGCGTCGGCGCCGGCCACGATGAAGTCCTTGCGGGGGCCGACCTCGGATCCCATCAGCAGCTCGAACACCTGCTCGGCGCGCTCGGCGGCCGCGACCGTCACCCGGCGCAGGGTCCGCCGTCTCGGGTCCATCGTCGTCTCCGCCAGCTGCTGCGCGTCCATCTCACCGAGGCCCTTGTACCGCTGGATGTCCGGCGAGTACCGCTTCCCGGCGCGGTCCAGCTTCTTCAGCGTGGTCGCCAGCTCCGCCTCGGAGTACGTGTACACGTACCGCTCGGGATCGTCCCGGCGACCGCCGAGCAGCTCGATCCGGTGCAGCGGAGGCACCGCTGCGTACACCCGACCGTCGGCCACCAGCGGCCGCATGTAGCGGAAGAACAGCGTGAGCAGCAGCGTCCGGATGTGGGCGCCGTCCACGTCCGCGTCCGTCATCAGGATGATCTTCCCGTAGCGCGCGGCCTCGAGGTCGAACGTCCGACCGGACCCGGCACCGACCACCTGGAGGATCGCCGCGCACTCGGCGTTCTTCAGCATGTCCGAGACCGAGGCCTTCTGGACGTTGAGGATCTTGCCCCGGATCGGCAGCAGCGCCTGGTAGTCGCTGGAGCGTGCCAGCTTGGCGGTGCCGAGCGCGCTGTCGCCCTCGACGATGAACAGCTCCGACCGCGCCACGTCGTCGATCCGGCAGTCGGCCAGCTTCGGCGGCAGCGACGACGACTCCAGCGCCGTCTTCCGCCGGCTGATCTCCTTCTGCTTGCGCGCCGAGAGGCGGGCGTGCATCTCGCCCACCAGCTTGTCCAGCAGGGTCGCGGCCTGCGTCTTGGCGGGGTTGCGCGTCGATGTGAGCATCGCGCCCAGCTCGGTGGCGACCACCTTCGCCACGATCCCCCGCACCGGACCGGTGCCCAGCACCTCCTTGGTCTGCCCCTCGAACTGCGGCTCGGCCAGCCGGACGGTGACCACCGCCGTCAGCCCGGCCATGATGTCGTCCTTCTCGAGCCGCTCGGTGGTGTCCTTGCTGGACACCTTCAGCCGTCGGGCGTTCGCCGCCACCTGCTCCCGAAGGGTCTTCAGCAGCGCCTGCTCGAACCCGGCGACGTGGGTGCCGCCCTTGGGTGTGGCGATGATGTTGACGAACGAGCGCACGTCGGTCTCGTAACCGGTGCCCCACCGCACCGCCACCTCGACGTCGCACGTGCGGGTCACCTCGCGCGGCACCATGTGCCCACGCTCGTCCAGCACCGGCACCGTCTCGACGAAGTCTCCCGAGCCCACCAGGCGCCAGATGTCCGTCACCGGCTGGTCCGGTGCGAGGTGCTCGACGAAGTCGACAACGCCGCCGGTGTGCACGAAGGTCTCGGTGTGCGGGCCGTGCTCCCCCGGCGTGCCGACAAGCCCCCGCTCGTCGCGGAGCACGATCTCCAGCCCGGGGACCAGGAAGCTCGTCTGCCGGGCCCGCGTCGCGAGCTCGTCGTAGGAGAACGCCGCCGTGGACGGGAAGATCTGCGGATCCGCCCAGTACCGGACCCGCGTCCCCGTCACCGCCTTGCCCACCTTGCCGGTCACCGCCAGGTCGGAGCCGGAGACGAAGGGCTGGAACGGCGACTCGGGACCGCGTCCGGCCGAGTCGTCGAACAGGCCCGGCTCGCCGCGGTGGAAGGTCATCAGATGGGTCCGACCGTGGCGGTCCACCTCGACGTCGAGCCGCGCCGACAGGGCGTTCACCACGGAGGCACCGACGCCGTGCAGACCGCCCGACGCGGCGTAGGACCCACCACCGAACTTGCCGCCGGCGTGCAGCTTGGTGAAGACCACCTCGACGCCGGTCAGTCCGGTCTTCGGCTCGACGTCCACCGGGATGCCGCGACCGTCGTCGCGCACCTCCACCGAGGAGTCGGCGTGCAGCACGACCTCGATGTGCCGGCAGAAGCCGCCGAGCGCCTCGTCCACGGCGTTGTCGATGATCTCCCAGAGGCAGTGCATCAGCCCGCGGCTGTCCGTGGTGCCGATGTACATGCCAGGACGCTTGCGGACGGCCTCCAGGCCCTCCAGCACGGACAGGTGCCGGGCTGTGTAGCCGGACTGCGAGGAGACGGTCGTCACGGGGGCGATGGTACTTGCGGCCTCCGACGGCCCCGTTCAGGCCCGCCGTGACGCGCAGCGCCCGGATCGCCCGGCGCCGACCGTCTCGGAGTCCGGTACGTCGTCGTCCGTCATGTGGCACACGTCACTTCGGCGTCACGGTGACGTCACGCCTCGGTCACATCCTCGGTCGATTCTGTACGCGATGAGCGAACCACCCGGTCCCGGCGGTATGGATCCTGTCGCGGGATGGTTCTATGGGTTTGTGAACGCGACCCAGACGCACGCCCCGCTGACCGCAGCCGACCGCTGCGACAGGTGTGGTGCCCAGGCCTACGTCCGCGTCCTGCTGCCCGTCGGCGAGCTGCTGTTCTGCGCGCACCACGCGCGCGAGCACGCGGACAAGCTGGCGTCGGTGGCGACGCACGTCCAGGACGAGACCGACCGACTCCTCGCCGAGCACGGCGCGGGGGCGGGAGCGGCAACCGCCTGACCGCGGCCTGAGCAGGCCTCTCGACCACAGACGACGAGGCCCGGACCATCACGGTCCGGGCCTCGTGCCATGTCGGCGCACAGACGCCGTCCGCGCCCAGGAGGCTCAGGAGGTGGCCGGCACGACGGAGGCCCGGACCATCCGGTTCCGGGCCTCCGTCGTGCTCGCTCGTACGCGTCAGTCGAGGTAGTCCCGCAGCACCTGCGACCGCGACGGGTGCCGCAGCTTCGACATCGTCTTGGACTCGATCTGGCGGATCCGCTCACGCGTCACGCCGTAGACCTTGCCGATCTCGTCGAGCGTCTTGGGCTGGCCGTCGGTGAGGCCGAACCGCATCGACACCACGCCCGCCTCGCGCTCGGACAGCGTGTCCAGCACCTGGTGCAGCTGCTCCTGCAGGAGCGTGAAGCTCACGGCGTCCGCCGGGACGACGGCCTCCGAGTCCTCGATCAGGTCGCCGAACTCGCTGTCGCCGTCCTCGCCGAGCGGCGTGTGCAGCGAGATGGGCTCCCGGCCGTACTTCTGGACCTCGACGACCTTCTCGGGCGTCATGTCGAGCTCCTTGGCGAGCTCCTCCGGGGTCGGTTCGCGACCGAGGTCCTGCAGCATCTGGCGCTGCACCCGTGCCAGCTTGTTGATCACCTCGACCATGTGCACCGGGATGCGGATGGTGCGCGCCTGGTCGGCCATCGCGCGGGTGATCGCCTGCCGGATCCACCACGTGGCGTACGTCGAGAACTTGTAGCCCTTGGTGTAGTCGAACTTCTCGACCGCGCGGATCAGGCCGAGGTTGCCCTCCTGGATCAGGTCGAGGAAGAGCATTCCGCGGCCCGTGTAGCGCTTGGCGAGCGAGACGACGAGACGCAGGTTCGCCTCGAGCAGGTGGTTCTTGGCGCGGCGGCCGTCGTGGGCGATCCACTGCAGGTCGCGCTTGAGCTTGGCATCCATCTCGATGCCGGAGTTCAGGCGCTCCTCGGCGAACAGACCTGCCTCGATGCGCTTGGCGAGCTCCACCTCCTGCTCCGCGTTCAGCAGAGCGACCTTGCCGATCTGCTTCAGGTAGTCCTTGACCGGGTCGGCGGTCGCGCCTGCGGTGACGACCTGCTGGGCCGGCGCGTCGTCGTCGTCCGCGTCGGAGTAGACGAAGCCGCTGTCCTCGCTGGTCTCCTCCTCGGCGGCAGCGGCAGGTGCTGCAGTCTCGGAGTCGTCCTCCTCGTCCGCGACGACCTCCGCCGGCACCTCGTCGGCGTCGACCTCGGTCACCTCCACCGCGATGTCCTCGACGTCGCCGACCTCGAGCTCGGCGCCCGGCTCGAGGTCCGTTTCCTCGATCTCGTCCTCGTCCACCTCGTCGGCGGGCGCGGACTTCACGGGCGCGACCGGCCGAGCGGCCTTGGCTGCCGCCGGCTTCTTCCCCGCCGCCCGGGAGCGGGCCGGCTTCGGTGCGTCGGCATCGACGGTCGCGGTCGCGGCAGGACGGGTCTTGGCGCTCGTGGCTGCCACGGCACGCCGAGCAGCAGCGGGAGGCTCGTGGCGAACCTCGATACCGACGGTGCCGAGCGCGCGGACCACCGCCTTCAGGCGCCGTGCGTCCTGCACGTCCGCCTGCTCGCAGGCGGTGCGCAGCTCGACGGCGTCCACGGCTCCATGGGTACGGCCGTTACGCACCAGCTGCTGCAGGGCAGGGTGCTCGAACTCGCGAGGGAGCGCGGGATGCGGGGTCTGGGGCGACACGAACGACCTTTCGGCGACTTCAGCGGCAGCGCCGCGAGTCACGGATCCGTGGAGACAGATGGATATTGTACCGACCACCGTCGTCGGGCACGGCCCGGTGACCGCGCTCATGGCGGCGATCGACGGCGGCGAACCTGCGGCCTCCGAGTCCAACGGCCGGAGCCCCCCGAGGATTCCCACCGGAACCACACGATCGCCACGGCCGACGATCGGGCGTCTACGCGGGGTCGGGCTTCACGGTGAGGACGGGGCACGGCGCGTCGAACAGCACACGCTGCGCGTTGGCGCCGAGGATCAGCTTGCCTACCGGGCTCCGGCGACGCAGGCCGATCACCACCAGGTGCGCGCCGGTCTCCTCCGCCGTGCCGATCAGGTCGTCCGCGACGTCGCCACCGTCCAACAACCTGATCTCGTGCTCCACGCCGTCTGAGTCCAGCTGGCGGTCGACTGCCGCGAGCGCCTGCTCCACCTCGGCGCGCTGCGCCGGTGGCTCGTCCTGCCGCGTGCTGACCACCACGACGATCCGCTCGGAGCGCAGGTGGGACTCCCGAACCGCCGCCTCGAGCGCTGCCCGACCCTCCGTCGTCGCCAGGTACCCGACCACGATCGCCATGCGCCCTCCTCGGAACACCGGCGGCCACCGCGCCACCTGCGGCGACGGTACCGGTTCACCGACCCGACGACGAGCCGGTCCCGCGGCGTCGCGCCCGGCAGGATCAGGCCTCGGCGCGGACCCATCCGGGCGGGACCCCCTGGGCGACGGCATCGTCGATCAGGTGTGCCAGGCGGTACGCCGGATCGCTCTCGAAGGCTCGCGCGAGCAGGAGCTGAGCCCGCGCACCGTCGCCGCGCCACCACGCGAGCAGCGCGAGCAACGTCAGCGCCGGTTCCTGGTGCCCACGCTCTCCGTGCGCCACCACGCGCTCGAGCGCGCGTTCGTGGATCCTCGTGGCACCGGAGGGCGGTCTGACACCGAGGCTGGGATCGACCACCAGCGCGAGCGCGTCCGCCAGACCGGCATCCGCCTCCGCCGACGTCCGCGCTCCCGTGACCGAGCGTTCGGGCAGCGACCCCGTCCCGGGGACGAGTGCCACGAGCACCGCGTCCCGCACGCGCGGGTCGACCAGACCGGCCTCGAGGCGCCCGAGCGCGGAACCACCGATCCGCACGGTGCTGTCGCCGGCCTCGGCCACCGCACGTCGCCAGGCCCCGACGCTGTCCAGCCGCCATCGTTCCAGCGCCGCGTCCGACGTCGCGGCGGCCCGTCTCGCCACCCATCGGCGCCGCACCCGCGCCACGGCCTTCCGTGCCTCGGCACCGGCCGACCTGATCCTCGCCACGTCGTCCCGGGAACCGGCGACGGCCGAACCGGCGAGCACCATCTGCGCGCCCACCTGCGTGGCGTCCAGCTCCGCGAGCGGACGCCCCCCGACGGGACAGCAGGGGTCGGCGCAGTCGAGGGCGAGGTAGCCGCGATCGGTGACCACCCACACGGGTACCTCGCCGAAGGGCGCCGCCGCGGCCTCCCGGAAGTGCTCGACGGCCGGGGCGACGGCGGGCTCGCTGCCGCTCCTCGGATCCGTGCCGGTGTAGAGCACCAGGACGCAGCGGTCCGCACCGTCCCGGTCCAGGTGGGAGACGAGAGCCCGAGCGAGGCGTGGGCCGTCGGCTCGCTCGGCGAGGTCGGCCAGGTCGACCCGGATCACCAGGCCGACCTGCCCGCGCGGCGGACGGAGGCTGATGGCGACGGCGCTGTGCGCGGGGCGGAAGCCGAGCTGGTGCGGGATCAGCGCCAAGAGCTCACGGGGCTCGGACACGCGCAGGGTGGAGAGGCTCATGCGGTCAGCCCACACCGGGCCCGCCAGCTGACCACGCTCTGTCCACAGGGTTCGGCGGCCACCCCGTCGTGCACAGGTGTCAAGGTCGTCTCGCACGGCGGCGCAGCGCTCGGCCCCGGACGTGTCGCGGCCCCGCCGGACCGGCGTCCTGCGACGCCTCGCGGCGGTACCCGGTGGGCCCGCCGCGTAGCCTGTCCCGGTGCCTCACACGACCGCCCCGGGACCCCAGCCCGGGGCCCGGAGGATCGTCGTGGCCGGTGCGCTGATCGCGACGGCCTTGACCCTGACCGGGTGCGCGTCGAGCGCGCCGGCACGACTCGGGTCACCTTCCAGCGCATCGTCTCCCTCGCCGACCGAACCGCTGCTCACGGAGCAGGCGGGCAGCGGGACGAGCGTCGGCGCCCTCGTGAAGGGCTTCCCTACCCAGCTGGTCCCCGTGCCGGACGGGGCCACCGTGCTCGTCTCGTCGGCGCAGCCGATCGACGGCGGCCTGACGCAGATCAGCCTGAACCTGCGCAGCGCCCAGGACGCGGCGGGACTGCTGGCGGCAGTACGCGGGCCGCTGCTCGCCGCGGGCTTCCACGAGGCGCCGCCGGCCCAGCCCGACCCCGGGCTCGCGGCTCAGAGCTCGTTCTCCCGTTCCGACGGCACCGAGCTGGTCCTGGTCGGCGTGCTCGACCGGGACGGCGTGCGCACGCTCACGCTCGGCGGCCGCGTGCACGTCTGAGCCGCCCGGGGCGGGTCGCCGCTCCCCTACGCTGACCTGGTGAGCGCCTCGGCACCGCCCCTGCTCGACGACGAGGACGTGCGGCGCCAGGTGGACGGCCTGCTGCGGGCGCACCTCGACCGGCTCGAGGCCGACCTGGCCGAGACGGGGCACGAGGCGGCGCCCCTCGTCGAGGGTCTGCGCACGATGCTCGGCGGTGGCAAGCGCCTCCGGGCAGCGTTCGCGTACTGGTCCTGGCGCGCGCACGGTGGCGTCACGGGCAGCCCTGAGGAGCTCTGCGCCCTGCGCGTCGGCGCGGCCCTCGAGCTCTTCCAGGCGGCGGCGCTGTTCCACGACGACGTGATGGACGACTCCGACACCCGGCGCGGATGCCCGACCGCGCACCGGGCGTTCGCGGCGCGGCACGCGCTGCTCCACCTGGCCGGCGACGGCGACCGGTACGGGATGTCCGCCGCGATCCTGCTCGGCGACCTCGCGCTCGTCGCCTGCGACGCCGAGCTCTCCGAAGCCGTCGAACCCTTGCCCGAGGCGGACGCGGCTACCGTCCGCTCGTTCTTCTCCCGCATGACGTCGGGTGTGACGGTCGGCCAGTACCTGGACCTGGCCGCACAGGTCCAGCCCTGGGGCGACGACCCCGCGGCGATCGAGCGCCGCGCGTGGCAGGTCCTGCGGGCGAAGTCGGCGCGCTACAGCGTCGAGCAGCCCATGCTGCTCGGCGCGGCGGTCGCGGGCGCCGACGCCGCTGCTCTCGACCGCTGCGCGGCGATCGGCCTCCCGCTGGGCGAGGCGTTCCAGCTGCGCGACGACCTGCTCGGTGTCTTCGGCGATCCGGCGGTGACGGGCAAGCCGGCCGGTGACGACCTGCGAGAGGGCAAGCGGACGGTCCTGGTCGCCCGTGCCCTCGCCTCCGGGGACGAGACGACCCGCCGGATGCTCACGGAGCATCTGGGCGACGCGACGATGGACGCGTCGCGGACGTCGCAGCTGGCGGACGCCATCGCCGCCTCAGGGGCACCCGCCCAGGTGGAAGGACTGATCGACGAGCTGTCGAGGCGTGCCTTCGGACTCATCGAGTCGAGCGGCTGGCGCGAACCGGCCCGTTCCCACCTGGTGGAGCTGGCGCGGCAGGCGGTCGACCGTCGGCGCTGAGGAGGCCGGCCCCGCGCCGTGGCGCCGAACGGGTGCCCGCGGCGGACGCGCTCAGAGCTCGGCCTGGGCGAGCCGCCTGACCAACGTCTTGCGTCCTGCGAGCAGGGCGTCCATCGGGGTGCCGGGCAGCTCGTCCGTCGGCGTGAACAGCCAGACGATCGCCTGCTCGTCGGTGAAACCGACGTCAGCCAGGACGGTGAAGGTGCCCTGCAGCGCCGCCAGCACGGTCCACGCCGCCCCGGTGCCCGGGACGCCGGCGTTGGCCGGGTTGGCGAGGTGACCCGGCACGAGGAAGCGTGCAGGGACGCAGAGGACGGGCGGTTCCCCGCGACGGACCGCGATCAGCCGCCGCTCCTGGACGAGGCGCCGCACCTTGGCCACGTCCTCTCCCAGCCGGTCGGCCACGTCGGGAAGGGTCAGCCACTCGTCGACCAGGTCGTCGGGCGCAGCAGGCGCGTCAGTCACGAGGTCAGCCTACGAGAGCGGAGGTGGCGAGCAGCGCGTGACGCTGCCTCGCGACCCTTCTGACGCCGCGAACCGGGACGCTTCGGACCTCGACCTTTCACACCGGCTCACCCTCCACTAGCGTGCACATCTGTCACATCTGTCACAGGCGTCACGGGGCGCCGACCATCTTGTCGCCGGGGGTCCTTCGCCATGACCGACACAGCAACAGCGCGTGCCACGGCACGCCGACGTGCCGCGACCGGCACGGGAGCCACCCTCGCGCTGACCGCCGTCACGGTCGCCGTGGCCGCGCCCGCCCACGCCGACACGCAGTACACGGTGCGGACCGGCGACACCGTGAGCCACATCGCGCAGCGTGCAGGCGTCAGCGTGGCGGCGATCAGCCGGGCCAACGCGCTCGCCGACGCCTCGCGCATCCGCGCCGGGCAGGTCCTCAGCATCCCCGGGTCCGCGGCTGCCGCGTCGCCCGGCCCGGCACCCCGCGCCGTGGCCCCGGCGACCACCGGCACGGTCCGCACCACGTACACGGTGGTCAAGGGCGACACGGTGTCCCACATCGCCGCGCGCACCGGTAGCTCGGTGGCGGCCATCGTCGCCGCGAACCACCTCGACGGACGGGCGTTCATCCGGATCGGCCAGGTCCTGACCATCCCGTCCGCGAGCGGCGGTCCGGCTGCCGCGGTGGCCACGGTCTCGGCGACGGTCGCGACCGTCCCGACGGTCAAGGCCGTCAGCGCCCCGACCTCGGTCAGCCGGTACACCGTCGCGGCCGGCGACACCCTGTCGGCGATCGCCTCCCGGTTCGGCACCACGGTGGCGGCCGTCGCGGCGGCCAACGGGCTGGACTCTCGCGGGCTGATCCGCATCGGGCAGGGTCTGGACGTGCCGGGCGCCACGGTCGCCACCGCGAAGCCGCTGGTCGGCGACACCTTCGCCGGCCGGACCTACCCGGCCGTCGTCGTCGGCGCGGCGAACGTGAACAAGGCCGCGCTGCTCGCGACCGGCGTGCCCTCGCCCGCCCAGATGCGCGCCCTGGTGGCATCCACCGCGCGCACCCTCGGTGTGGACCCGGCGCTCGCGCTCGCCGTGGCCTACCAGGAGTCGGGGTTCGACCAGACGTCCGTGTCGCCCGCCAATGCCATCGGCACCATGCAGGTGATCCCGTCGTCGGGCGAGTGGGCGTCGCAGATGGCGGGCCGGTCCCTCAACCTGCTTGACCCCAAGGACAACGTCACGGCCGGCGTGCTGATCCTGCGCTCGCTCGTCCGCACCGCCCCGGACCTGCCGAGCGCCATCGCCGGCTACTACCAGGGGCTCACGTCCGTGCAGAAGAGCGGGATGTTCCCCGACACGCGCCGCTACGTGGCCAACGTCCAGACCCTGATGACGCGCTTCCGCTGACCGCGCCCGCGCTGCACGCCTCCCCCGGGGCCGCGGAACGCGCCCGTAGACTCGCCACCGTGGGAGCCACCGTCACCGATCCGCTCGTCGGCCGCCTGGTCGACGGGCGGTACGAGGTGGTCTCCCGCCTCGCCCGCGGTGGCATGGCGACGGTCTACGTGGCGGTCGACCGCCGCCTGGACCGCGACGTCGCGCTCAAGGTGATGCACCCGCACCTGGCCGATGGCGCGTCCGGCGCGGACTTCATCGCCCGGTTCCGGCGGGAGGCCCGCACCGCGGCACGGCTGGCCCATCCCGGCCTGGTCAGCGTCTTCGACCAGGGCGTCGACGGCGAGACGAGCTACCTGACGATGGAGCTCGTCACGGGCGTGAACCTGCGCCGCCGGATCGGCGAGCAGGGTGCCCTGACCGTGGGTGAGGCGTTGCGGATCGGCGAGGCGGTCCTCGACGCGCTGACCGCGGCGCACCGGAACGGCCTGGTCCACCGGGACGTCAAACCGGAGAACGTGCTGCTGGCAGCCGAGGACGACCGCGTCAAGCTCGCCGACTTCGGTCTGGCGCGCGCGGTCACGGAGGTGACGTCCACCACCACGGGGACGGTGCTGGGGACCGTGGCCTACCTCGCTCCCGAGCTCGTCGTCCGCGGCGCCAGCGACGCCCGGACGGACGTGTACGCCACGGGCATCCTGCTCTACGAGATGCTCACCGGGCGCCAGCCCTTCACCGGCGCGACCCCGATCCAGGTGGCGTTCCAGCACGTGAACAGCGACGTGCCGGCGCCGTCCGACCTGGTGCAGTGGCTGCCGAGCGAGGTCGACGAGCTCGTCGCGGCGCTCACGGCCCGTGACCCGGCCGACCGGCCCGTCGACGCGGGTGCTGCCCTGGCGCTCCTGCGGCGCACGCGCGCCGCGCTGGACCCGGCGGTGCTGGGCCGGCACGCGGACGTGTCCCCCGCCCTCCCGACGCAGCACGCGCCGGAGAGCTCCGACGAGGACCTGGCGTCGGCACTGGGCGGGTTCGGCAGCGAGGGCGAGGGCGGCGGTCGCCTCGGCGTCGCGGCCGGCCGCGACGAGCAGGTCACCACGACCCTGGCCACGGTCAACGGGGCGGGCAGCACCGTCGCCCTGCCCATCGGGCTGGGGACGGCGGCGCCCGGCCCGACCGCCGGCGGGTCCGGGGGGTCGCCGGCTGCGACGGACGTCGCCGCGCAACGGCGGTCACGGTGGCGCCGCTGGCCGGCGCTCCTGCTCGCGGTGCTGCTGATCGGCGGCATCGCGTACGGCGGCTGGTGGTACGTCGAGCAGGGGCCCGGCGCCTACACGACCGTCCCGCCGATCACCGCCCAGTCGGAGCAGCAGGCGCTCGCCGTCCTCGCGAGCCACGGTCTGCACGGCGTCCGGACCGAGGCCTACGACGACGTCGCTCCGGCCGGCCAGGTGTTCAGGTCGAACCCCGCGGTCGGGCAGCCGGTGCGCAAGGCCGGCACCGTCACCTACACCGTCTCGCGCGGCGTCGACCTGGTCACGATCCCCGACGGCGTCGTCGGTGCCATGCAGGCGGATGCCGAGAAGGCCCTGAAGGCGGCCGGCCTCGCGGTCGCCTACGGACCGGAGCAGTGGCACGACACCGCTGCGGTCGGGTCGGTGCTGTCGGCGACGCTGCCCGACGGTGCCGCCGCGGACCCGAAGGCCCAGGTGAAGCGCGGCACCACGGTGACCCTGTCCCTGTCCAAGGGGCCGGCACCGGTGACGGTGACCACCGTCGTCGGTGCGACCCTCGACCAGGCCACCGCACAGCTCGCCGCCGACGGCCTGAAGGTGGCCGCCAGCGAGGCGTTCAGCGACACCGTGCCGGCCGGCACCGTGATGGACCAGTCGCCGAAGGCGGGCAGCACGGCACACCGCGGGGACACCGTCCAGGTCACCGTCAGCAAGGGTCAGGAGATGCTTCCGGTCCCCAACGTGATCCAGATGAAGGCCGACAAGGCGACAAAGACCCTGCAGGACGCAGGCTTCACCGTGGCGGTCACCTATCCGTTGGGCGCGCACCCGTTGAACACCGTCTACGACCAGACACCGTCCGGCGGAAACGGGAAGACGGCCCCGCGCGGCTCCACGATCACGCTGTCCGTGGTCTGACCCAGCCGCTGCCGGACCGGGCCACCCTCACCGACGACGGTCCACCACTACGACGAGGCCCCGCTCCCCACCAGGGAAACGGGGCCTCGGCGTACCAGCGGCGATCACGAGCGGCGGAGCAGCTCCACCACCTGGAAGGCCAGCTCGAGCGACTGCTGATGGTTCAGCCGGGGGTCGACGCGGGTCTCGTAGCGCCGCGACAGCCCTTCCTCGTCGATCTCCTCGGTGCCGCCGAGCACCTCGGTGACGTCGTCGCCGGTCAGCTCGATGTGCAGCCCTCCGGGGACCGTCCCGAGGGCCCGGTGCACCTCGAAGAAGCCGGCGACCTCGTCGATCACGTCGGCGAACCGCCTCGTCTTGTAGCCGGACGACGAGACGATGCCGTTGCCGTGCATCGGGTCGCAGACCCACGTGATCGGCCGACCGTCGGCCGTCACCTTCTCCACCAGGGCGGGCAGCCGGTCGCGGATCAGGCCCGCGCCCATCCGTGTGATGAAGGTCAGGCGGCCCGGCTCGCCGTTCGGGTTCAGCCGGTCCATCAGCGCCAGCGCCTCGTCACCCGTGGTCGTCGGGCCGAGCTTGACCCCGAGCGGGTTCTGCACGCGGGAGAAGTAGTCGATGTGCGCACCGTCCAGCTTGCGGGTGCGCTCCCCGATCCACAGGAAGTGGCCCGAGCAGTCGTACGGCAGGCCGGTGCGGGAGTCGATCCGCGTCAGGGGCCGCTCGTAGTCCAGCAGCAGACCCTCGTGGCTGGCGTAGAAGTCGACGGCCCGCAGGGCGTCGAAGTCGGCACCGCAGGCAGCCATGAACCGGATCGCCCGGTCGATCTCGGCCGCGATCTCCTCGTAGCGCGAGTACGCCGGGTTGGCGGTGAAGCCGCGGTTCCACTCGTGCACACGCAGGAGCGAGGCGAAGCCACCGGTGGTGAACGCCCTGATCAGGTTCAGGGTGGACGCCGACGTGTGGTACGCCTCGAGCAGACGTTCCGGGTCCGGGGTGCGGTCGGCTGGCGTGAACGCGTAGCCGTTGACGATGTCCCCACGGAACGCCGGCAACGTGACGCCGTCGCGCGTCTCGGTGTCGGCGCTGCGCGGCTTGGCGTACTGACCGGCCATCCGGCCCATCTTGATGACGGGCAGGCTGGCGCCGTACGTGAGCACGACGGCCATCTGGAGGACCGTCATGATCTTGTGGCGGATGCGGTCCGCGGTCGCCTCGGCGAAGATCTCGGCGCAGTCCCCGCCCTGGAGCAGGAACGCCTCGCCACGGCCCGCCGCGGCGAGCTTGGCGCGCAGCGCATCGGCCTCGCCCGCGAAGACGAGCGGCGGCAGGGTCGCGAGCTTCTCGCGCACCTGCCTCAGCCGCGTGGCGTCCGGCCACGAGGGCTGCTGCTCGGCCGAGAGGCCCTCCCAGGCGTCCAGACCCTCCAGAACCCCGGGGTCCGGCTCCACGCTCATGCGTGCGAACCTGCTGCGACCAGCGGCTGGCCGATGTCCGCCAGCAGCCGGCCGAACCAGGGCTGCGTGACGTCGAACGCCTTGCCGCCGGCGATCCGCGGGAACTCGATCGCGCGCAGACGGTCGCCGTTCTCCTCGTCGTGACCGATCACGCCGGCCTCGCCGCGCAGGGCGCACTCGACCGCGAGGTCCGTCATCGACTTGATGAGGCGCAGGTCCTCGGCGTTCGCAGCCGCGGCGCGCGAGTAGTAGCCCGACTTCTGGACCATGACCTTCTCGGCGCCGAGCTTCGCGGCGAACTGCTTGGCGAACCACTGGCCCGGGTTGATCGTGTCGAGCTTGACGTGACCGAAGGCGTCCCGCGCGACCTCCTCGCCCGCGGCCTCCTTCTGGGCGACGATCTCGTTCATCCCCGCGCCCTCGGACAGGAAGATGTTCACGTTCCCCTGGGTGTCCATGATCGCCTTGAGGCGCGCGGCCTCGGCGTCGATGTCGAGGGCCAGCTCGGGCAGGAAGACGGCGTGGATGTCCCAGCGCTCGCGCGTCAGGCCCAGGCTCGGCACCCACTCCTGCAGGTCCAGCCACTTGCGGTACTCGGACGCGGCAGCGGCGGTCAGCCACCCGCAGTGACGGCCCATCACCTCGTGCACGATCAGCATCCGGGGGCCGGAGCGGTGCTCGCCGATGATGTTCGCCGCGAAGCCGGCCGCCTCCTCGGCGGCGGTCCAGGCGCCCAGGGACTGGCGGATCGGTACGACGTCGTTGTCGATCGTCTTGGGCAGCCCCACGACCGTGAGCGGGTAGTCGTTCTCGGCGAGGTAGGCGGCCAGGTCCGCGGCCGTCGTGTTCGTGTCGTCGCCACCGATGGTGTGCAGCACGTCGACCCCGTCGGCCTTGAGCTGCTCGGCCGCGACGTGCAGCGGGTTCTCACCCTCCTTGACCAGGCCGCGCTTGACGCAGTCCTTCGCGTTGGTCAGCTTCACCCGGGAGTTGCCGATGGGCGAGCCGCCGAAGCGGTGCAGCATGCCGGCCTTCTTGCGGCCCTCCTCGTCCACCACGATCTTCTCCCCGCGCAGCAGGCCGTAGTAGCCGTGCTGGTAGGCGATGATCTCGATCTCGGGGGCGATCTCCGTGTAGCGCTCGATCAGCCCGCCGACGGCCGAGGACAGGCACGGGGCGAAGCCGCCTGCGGTGAGGAGGGCGACGCGACGGACCGACATGGGGGAACACCTCTCGATCGAGCACGGGTCTGCAGCAGCAGGCTGCACGGGGACGCGCCAGGCGCGCCGGCCATCCTACTGACCGGGCTCCGCGGTCGGCGGCTCGACCGGTACCTGGACGTCGGGCACCGGACGCCCGCCGGGAGCGGCCGGCAGGTGGTCCGTCGCGTCCCCCGTCACCGCCGGGTGGCCGGTGGCGATCCGCGCCTTCTGGGTCGCCGCGTAGACGTCCACGTACTCCTGGCCAGAGATGCTCATCAGGGCGTACATGATCTCGTCGGTGACCGAGCGCAGGATGAAGCGGTCGTTCTCCATGCCCTGGTAGCGACTGAAGTCGAGCGGCTCGCCGATCACGATGCCGATCCGCATCACCTTGGGGATGGTGCGACCGATCGGCTGGGCGATGTTGGTGCCGACCATCGCGACGGGGATCACCGGAGCGCCGGACTCCAGCGCCAGCCGGGCCACACCCGTCTTCCCCCGGTAGAGGCGGCCGTCGGGGCTCCGCGTGCCCTCGGGGTAGATCCCGAAGAGGCCGCCTTCACCCAGCCGGCGCAGTCCCGTGCGCAGCGCCGCCTCCCCCGCCTTGCCGCCCCCCCGGTCCACCGGGATGGTCCCCACCCCGCGCATGAAGCCTGCGGTCAGCCGTCCCTTCACGCCGCGACCCGTGAAGTACTCCTGCTTGCCGATGAAGACGATCTCGCGCGACAGGACGAGCGGCAGGAAGAACGAGTCGATCACGGCCAGGTGGTTGCTCGCCAGGATGGCCGGACCATCCGTCGGCACGTTCTCCACGCCACGGACCCACGGCCGGTACACCAGGCGCAGCAGAGGTCCGACGAAGATGCGCTTCATCAACCAGTAGAACAACGCTCAACTCCTCGACCGGGCAGCGGCGCAGCTCGACGTCCCTGTCGCGATGCCCTGGGGCACCACGCCGACTGCTGGGTCCGACTCTAGAGTGCATCCATGCCGCAGCGTCCCGACGACGACGCCGACGCCGGCGAGCCGGACCAGGCCGCCGTCGACGCACGCTGGGCGCAGATCGTCGCGGAGCTCGCCGACCTCGACGCGCCGGCCGCACCCACCGACCCGCCCGGGGACCCGCTGGGAGCGGACACCCGCGGGACCGGTGCGGCCCGGGAGCACCGCACGACCGACGGTCACGAACCGCTCGGACCCGCGGATATGACGGGGCGGGACTGGGACGGTACCGCCCAGCAGGACGCGGCCGAGGCCGCGGTCGACGCCGCCGACCACTTCGTCCCGCCGGACCCCGGACCCGTGCTCGGTGGTGACCCGCTGCTCACCCTGGCGTGGACGGCCACGATCGGCGTACCGGTGCTCTTCGTCGTCCTGGTGCTGGCCTGGCCCGACGCGCCCGGCTGGTTGCTCGCGGTTGCGGCCGCGGTCTTCGCCGCCGGCCTCGCCGTGCTCGTCTGGCGGATGCCGCACCGGCGCGACGAGGACGACGACTCCGGGGCCGTCGTCTGAGGGACTCGAACCGCTAGGACTCGAGGCGCGCCAGGTCCGCCGCGCCCACCATTCCGGCCTCGTTGCCCATCGAGGCGATGGCGAAGCTGGCCTCCGGGTGATACCCGCGCGCTGACAGGTGCTCGACGAAGGCGGTGCGCGCCGGCGCCATCACCAGATCCCCAGCCGCGGACAGCCCACCGCCGACCACGAAGAGCTCGGGGTCGAGGAGCGCCGCGACGGAGGCGGCGCCCTGCCCGACCCACCGGCCGATGTCGGTGAGCAGCTCGATGGCCAGCTCGTCGCCCTCCTCGGCGGCCTGCGTGACGTGCACGCCCGCGATCTTGCGCCACTTCCCACCCGCGAGCTCGAGCAGCCGGGCCGCTCGGTCCGGGCGCTGCTGCGCGATCGCCTGGGCGTCCCGCACCAGCGCACTGCCGGACACGTACTGCTCCCAGCAGCCGCGCTGCCCGCAGCCGCACACGTGCCCGTCGGGCACCACACGGAGGTGGCCGATCTCCGCGGCGACACCCCACCGACCGCGCACCAGGCGGCCGCCCGACACGATGGCTCCGCCGAGCCCCGTGCCCAGCGTGAGCGTCACCATGTCGGTGACCCCGTCGGCAACCCCGAACCGGTACTCGGCCCAGCCGGCAGCGTTGGCGTCGTTCTCGACGACGATCGGTACGTCGGTCCGCAGGGCGGTCGCGACCGAGTCGCGCAGCGGGTGGTCACGCCAGGGGAGGTTGGGCGTGAAGCCCACCGTCGCACGGTCGGCGCCGATGAACCCGGGGGCGGCGAGCCCGATCGCACCCACCTCGTAGTCGGCCATCAGCTCCCGGCAGACGTCCACGACACCCCGGTCCACGGTGGCCGCATCGGTCGGGTCCGTGTCCCGCCGGGTCTGCGCCAGGATCCGACCGTCGTCGTCGACGACGCCCGCAGCGATCTTGGTCCCGCCGATGTCCACACCGATGGCGTGCATGTGGTGCCCGTTCCCTCGTCCGTCCGCACCGACGTCCCGATGCGCGGGCCCACGCTAGCGCCCGCGAGGTGGGGCGAGCCGCAGCCTGCCGTCGACGACGTGCGGCCCCCCGCGGCAAGTGCCAGGTCTGCCCGAGAGAGGGGGTCGAACGTCCCGTATCCTCGCGATACACGTCGTCGTCTGCCACTGGAGTCAGCATGGACGAGTCCTCCACCCCGCTCGTGGTCGAGGTCGATCGGTCGCGGAACCTGAACGACCTCTTCGCGGAGCGCGTCGCGGCGACGCCGGACCGGGTCCTCATGGAGCGGCGGTCACCGGACGGCGGTCCGTGGGCCACGAGGACGGCCCTCCAGCTCGACGCCGAGATCACCGCCGTCGCCCGGGGCCTCATCGCCCGCGGCGTCGAACCGGGCGACCGGGTCGGCATCATGTCCCGCACCCGCTACGAGTGGTCGCTCCTCGACTGGGCCATCTGGCGGGCGGGCGCCGTCACCGTGCCGGTCTACGAGACGTCCTCGGCCGAGCAGGTGCACTGGATCCTCTCCGACTCCACCGTCTCGTTCCTCGTGGTGGAGACCGCCGCCCACGCCGAGCTGGTCGACCAGGTCCGCGCCGAGGTGCCGCAGCTGCGCGACGTGCTGGTGATCGACCACGACGCGATGGCCGCGCTGGTGCGTGAGGGCGCCCAGGTGCCGGTCGAGGAGGTCGAGCAGCGCCGCCACCTCGCTCACCTGGACGACCTGGCCACGATCATCTACACGTCGGGAACCACCGGCCGCCCCAAGGGTGCGGAGCTGACGCACGGCAACTTCTACGAGCTCACGGTCAACGCCGTCGAGAAGCTGAACGTGGTGGTGCAGGGCGACGGTTCACGGACCCTGCTCTTCATGCCGCTCGCGCACGTGTTCGCGCGGTTCGTGCACGTGCTCACCGTCGCGGCGGGAGCGACGCTCGGGCACACGGCCGACACCAAGACGCTGCTGCCCGACCTCGAGGCGTTCCGGCCCACCTTCGTGCTGTCGGTGCCGCGAGTGTTCGAGAAGGTCTACAACTCGGCGGAGCAGAAGGCGGCGACCGGCGGCAAGGGCGAGATCTTCCAGCGCGCCGCGAAGACGGCGATCGTCTACTCCCGGGCGCTCGACACCCCGGGCGGACCGAGCCGGTGGTTGCAGCTCCAGCACCTCGTGGCCGACCTCCTCGTGCTGCGGCGGATCCGGGCGGCGCTCGGCGGCCAGGCGCGCTGGGCGATCTCCGGCGGCGCACCGCTCGGTGAGCGGCTGGGGCACTTCTTCCGCGGTACCGGGCTGCACGTGCTCGAGGGGTACGGGCTGACCGAGACCACCGCGCCGGCGACCGTGAACCTGCCGGACCGGTCGAAGATCGGCACCGTGGGGCCCGCCCTTCCCGGCACGTCGGTGCGGATCGCGGCCGACGGCGAGGTGGAGGTCCGCGGCATCGGCGTCTTCCGCGGGTACCACAACAACCCCGAGGCGACGGCCGCGGCGCTGGTCGACGGCTGGTTCCGCACCGGTGACCTCGGCGCCCTCGACGACGAGGGCTACCTGCGGATCACGGGCCGGAAGAAGGAGATCATCGTCACCGCCGGCGGCAAGAACGTCGCGCCTGCGGTGCTGGAGGACAGGCTGCGCGGGCACCCGTTGGTCAGCCAGGTCGTGGTGGTCGGCGACCAGCGACCGTTCATCGGAGCCCTCATCACGCTCGACGCCGAAGGGGTCCCGGGGTGGCTCGCCGCGCACGGGAAGCCGGCGATGTCCCTGCAGGACGCGGCCAAGGATCCCGACGTGCTGGCCTCGCTGGACAAGGCCGTCGCGCGGACCAACCAGGCGGTGTCGCGCGCGGAGTCGATCCGCAAGTACCGCATCCTCGAGGGCGACCTCACCATCGCGAACGGCTACCTGACCCCGAAGCTCAGCGTGCGACGCGCCGAGGTCCTCAAGGACTTCGCGCACGAGGTCGACGCCCTGTACGAGGGTCCGGTGCACGGCTGAACGTGCCGTGCGCTCAGCCGGTCAGGTCGATGCGGAGCGGCGGCACCAACCCCGAGGCGGCCAGCACGTCGAGAGCGGCACGCTCGCCGGCGTCGAGCTCGACCGGGCCCCCGACGCCCGCCGGCGTTCCGGCCGGGACCATCAGGAACGTCACCACGCAGTCGGCGCACGCGGCGGGGCCCGCCGTGCACGCGTCGCAGTCGATGATCATGGCGCGACGCTAGCGAGAGCCACCGACACGTCCTTCCGGCGCGCCTCGGCGGGCTGTCGGTGCCCCTGGCTAGCGTGCCGGCCATGCACACGGACCACCGCCCGCGACCGTTGTGGGCCGGTCCCGCGGCCGTCGGCCCGCGTCCGGCCGGGACCACGGCGACGCAGCCGACGCTCGACGACGTCGGCACCCCGCTGGCCGAGGTCACGTTCGTCGTGGTGGACCTGGAGACCACCGGCGGCCGCCCGGGCGACAGCGCGATCACCGAGATCGGCGCCGTCAAGGTTCGGGGCGGCGAGGTGCTCGGCGAGCTCCAGACGCTCGTCGACCCCGGCGGTCCGGTGCCGCCCTACATCCAGGTGCTGACGGGCATCACGACGTCGATGCTGATCGGCGCACCGCGCATCGAGGAGGTGCTGCCGTCGTTCCTCGAGTTCGCCCGGGGCACCGTGCTGGTGGCGCACAACGCCCCGTTCGACGTGGGGTTCCTGCGGGCCGCCGCCTCGGCGACGGGACATGCGTGGCCCGGGTTCCGCGTGGTCGACACCGTCCGGCTCGCCCGTCGCGTGGTGACCCGGGACGAGGCCCCGAACCACAAGCTCTCCTCCCTCGCGGCGCTGTTCCGGGCCACGACCACGCCGAACCACCGCGCGCTCGACGACGCACGGGCGACCGTGGACGTGCTGCATGCGCTGCTCGGCCGGTTGGGGCCGCTCGGTGTCACCCATCTGGAGGACCTGGCCGACGCCGCCGACCCGGTGCCGGCCGACGTCCGTCGCAAGCGGACGCTGGCGGACGGTCTGCCGGACGAGCCGGGCGTGTACCTGTTCCGCGGTCCGCGTGACGAGGTGCTCTACGTCGGGACCTCGACCACCTCCCTGCGCCGCCGGGTCCGCACGTACTTCACCTCCGCCGAACGGCGTGCGCGCATGTCCGAGATGGTGCGGCTGGCGGTACGCGTCGACCCCGTCGTCTGCGCCACGCCGCTCGAGGCCCGGGTGCGCGAGCTCCGGCTGATCGCCGAGCACGCCCCCCGGTACAACCGGCGGTCGCGCTCCCCCGAGCGCATGCCATGGGTCCGGCTGACGTCGGAGCCGTTCCCGCGGCTCTCGGTGGTGCGCCAGGTGCGGGACGAGCCGGGAGCCGCCTACCTCGGCCCCTTCGCCTCCGGTGCCGCCGCGCAGCTCGCCGTCGAGGCGCTGCACGAGGCCTTCCCGGTCCGCCGGTGCACCCGCCGGCTGCCCGCGGTCGCAGCGCCCGACGCGTCCGCGTGCGTGCTGGCGGAGCTCGGCCGGTGCGGTGCGCCCTGCATCGGCTCGCAGGACGTGGCCCAGTACGCCGCTGCGACCGAGCCCCTGCGCACCGCGATGACGGGAGACCCCGGTGCCGTCGTCCGCCACGTCGGGACCCGCATCGGCAACCTGGTCGCACAGGAGCGGTTCGAGGAGGCAGCCGCCGAGCGGGACCGGTTGACGGCCTACCTGCGCGGCGCCACCCGCGTGCAGCGCACCACGCCGCTGGCCCGGTGCGCCGAGCTGGTCGCGGCCCGTCGGACGGACGACCACGGCTGGGAGATCGTGCTCGTCCGCCACGGACGGCTCGCAGGGACGGCCCACGTCGATCGCCGTGCCGACCCGCGCCCGGCGATCGCCACCCTGCAGGCGACCGGCGAGCACGTCGACGCTCCCGTGGCGCCGGCGGGCGCCGCGCACCCGGAGGAGACGGACCTGCTGCTCGCCTGGCTCGAGCAGCCCGGGGTCCGGCTCGTGGAGATCTCCGACGAGTGGTCGTGCCCCCTCCCCTCGGCCCAGGCCGTCCGGGACGCGGCGGCGGCAGTGGCGGTCGCGCTCGCCGTGCCGCCGACCGGCGACCAGACCCTCGTCGGCGACCTCACCGAGGCCGCGACGGGCGGCGCGAGACCGCCCGGCCGTCCGACGCGCTCGCGTGCGGCGGAGGGCGCCCGTCGCACGGCATGATGACGACATGCTCACCGCGATCGTCCTCATCGACACCGACGCAGCCCGGATCCCGGAGGTCGCAGCCGCGATCGCGGAGATCCACGGGGTGACCGAGGTCTACTCCGTCACCGGCGAGGTGGACCTCATCGCCATGGTGCGGGTGCGGGAGCACGACGAGCTGGCGGACGTCATCGCGGACAAGGTGAGCAAGGTCGAAGGCGTCCTGCGGACGCAGACGTACATCGCCTTCCGGACCTACTCCGAGCACGACCTGGACAAGGCCTTCGCCCTCGGCCTCGAGGACTGAGCTCCGCACCTCACCGCGGGCCGTACCGCGGCCGGCCGACCTGACACCGGCCGGACGTGCACGAGCCAGCGCCTAGGACGCAGAGCCGTCCGCTCAGACGCCCACCTTGCGCCAGCGGTCCAGCACACCGGCTGCGGAGCCGTCGTCCACCGACCGCTCCGCATGGCCCATGGCCGCTCGGAAGCGCTCGGTCAGCGTGCCGTCGGCGGTGCCGGGCAGCGTGCCGTCGGCGACCAGGCCGGCCGACGCGTTGAGCAGCACGGTCTCGCGCACGGGCCCGCGCTTGCCGTCCAGCAGCTCCAGGACGACGCCGGCGTTGTGCTGCGGGTCGCCACCACGCAGGTCGCTGAGCGTGACGGGCGCGAGGCCGAGGTCCGCCACCCAGTCGACGACGCTCTCCGTCACGACGCCGTCGCGCACCTCCCAGACCCGCGACGGGCCGGTAGCCGCGAGCTCGTCCAGACCGTCGCGCTCCCCCCGGAACACCAGCGCGTCGGTCCCCCGGGTGGCGAGCACGCCGGCGACCAGTGGGGCCATCCGCGCATCGGCCACGCCGATCGCGGCGGCCTGCGGCTGCGCCGGGTTGGTCAGCGGACCGAGGAAGTTGAACGCCGTCGCCACGCCCAGAGCGCGGCGCACCGGTCCGGCGTGCCGCATCGAGGGGTGGAACAGCCCCGCGAAGCAGAAGGTGATGCCCACCTCGGTGGCGATCGGACCGACCCGGTCCAGCGGCTGGTCGAGGCGGATGCCGAGCGCCTCCAGCACGTCGGCGGACCCGGACGCCGAGGACGCGGCCCGGTTCCCGTGCTTGACCACGGTGACGCCCGCCCCGGCGATCACCAGCGCGGCCATCGTGGACACGTTGACCGTGAACGCGCGGTCGCCACCGGTCCCGACGATGTCGAGCGAGCGACCGGGTACGACGAACCGCTGGGAGTGCGCCAGCATCTCGTCCGCGAGACCGGTCAGCTCCTCCACGGTCTCGCCCTTGGCGCGCAGCGCGACGAGGAACCCCGCCATGCACGCGGTCGGCGCCTCGCCGCGCATGATCTCGCCCATGGCCCAGCGCGTCTGGTCGGCGCCGAGGTCGCGGCCCGCGATCAGCTCCGCGAGGACGTCCGGCCACGTGAAGGTCGCGGCGGTCTCGGTCATCGGGCGAGCGCGCTGCCCGTCAGCAGGGACTGCACGGCACGGTGCAGCAGCACCGGGTCGAGCGGGCGGCTGATCACCGCGTCGGCGTTGGACCACGAGGCGAGCCATGCGTCCTGCGGGCGGCCGGTCAGCACCAGCACGGGCGGGCAGTCGTACACCTCCTCCTTGAGCTGGCGCGCGACACCCATCCCGCCGACCTTGTCCGCCTCGCCGTCGAGGATCACCAGGTCGAGCCCGCCGGCCTCGACGGCCCCGTAGACCGCCTCGGCGGTGGCGACCTCGAGCCACTCGATGTCCGGCTCGCCGCGCCCGAGACGACGGCCGACGCCGAGCCGCACCTGACCGCGGGCGTCGATGTCGTCGCTGTACAGCAGGATCCGGGGACCGGTCACGGTCTCCTCGTTCTCAGGCTCGACGCTGCTCATGGGCCGTCCTCGTTCGTCGTCGTGCGGGATAGGCGAATCTTGGCACGCCCGCCCGATCGCAGGCTCCGCCGTCCGGCCGCGTCCCGGGCATCGTCCGGATTCTGACGAGGTGACACTTTGCGGGCATCCGTCGTGGGCCTTAGGACCCATGCGAAGCGCTGATCCGCCATAATGGCGCGGTGTCGACCGCCACGGCTGCCCCGCGCACCACACCTCATGTGACCGTCAACCGCCCGAACCCGGTGTCGGTCGGCACGATCGTGTGGCTCGCGTCCGAGCTGATGTTCTTCGCCGGGCTCTTCGCCATGTACTTCTCCACGCGGGCGGCCGTCCCGAAGGTGTTCGCCGAGGGTGCGGCGCACCTGAACGTGCCCTACGCGGTGGTCAACACCACCGTCCTGCTGCTGTCCTCCGTGACCTGCCAGATGGGCGTGTGGGCCGCCGAGCGCTTCCAGCCCCGTCGCTCCGGGGCGCTGTGGCAGGTGAACCGCTGGGGCCTGAACGAGTGGATCGCGCTGACGTACCTGATGGGCGCGGTGTTCATCGGCGGCCAGGTCTACGAGTACGCCTCCCTGGTGCACGAGGGCATCTCCATCTCCTCGACGCCCTACGGCTCCGTCTTCTACCTGACCACCGGCTTCCACGGCCTGCACGTGATCGGTGGTCTGATCGCGTTCCTGTTCCTGCTCGGGCGCTCGTTCGCCGCGAAGAGCTTCGGCCACCACGAGGCCACCACCGCGATCGTCGTGTCGTACTACTGGCACTTCGTCGACGTGGTCTGGATCGCGCTGTTCTCGATCATCTACCTGCTCCAGTGACCGCTGGTGCACCTGTGACACCCGTTCCCCCACGCGAGACGAGGACCCATCAGTGAAGGCACTCGCGGCCCGCAGGCACGACCGGCGCGCGCCGGTGGTGCTGCTCCTGCTGGCGCTGCTGCTCGTGGGCGGGCTCTACGCCGCCCTGCAACCCGCTCCGGCAAGCGCAGCACCGCAGGCAGCATCGGCGAACGACGTCACCAACGGCGAGAAGCTGTTCGCGGCCAACTGCGCCACCTGCCACGGCATGGGCGCCACCGGCACGAACGCGGCTCCGTCCCTGGTGGGCGTCGGTGCGGCAGCGGTGGACTTCCAGGTGGGAACCGGCCGCATGCCGCTGGCGATGAGCGGCCCGCAGGCCCAGCGCAAGCCGGTCGTCTTCACCCCGGAGCAGATCTCGCAGCTGGCGGCCTACGTCGCGAGCCTCGGCCCCGGCCCGGCCATCCCGACCGCCGAGCAGGTCGACGCGAGCAAGGGTGACCCCGCGAACGGCATGGCGATCTTCCGCACCAACTGCGCGATGTGCCACAACGCCGTCGGCGCCGGTGGTGCCCTGAGCCAGGGCAAGTTCGCCCCCAACCTGTGGAGCACCAGCAACACCCACCTCTACGAGGCGATGCTGACCGGCCCGCAGTCGATGCCGGTGTTCAACGACGCGAACATCACGTCGCAGGAGAAGCGGGACATCATCGCCTTCATCCGTCAGCAGGGCGGCACGCAGCCGGGTGGCCTGAGCCTCGGCAGCCTCGGCCCCGTGACCGAGGGCCTGTGGGCGTGGGTCGTCGGCATCGGGCTGCTGATCGGCGCAGCCGTCTGGATCGGAGCGAAGTCCTCGTGAGCACCATCGACAGGTACAGCGGCAGCTCTGACGAGCTCTCGGCACCCGAGGAACTGCCCGACCGGTTCCAGAACCCCGGCCTGCCGCCGCACCGGCCGCGCCGTGGCGACCTCGACCCGCGGGCCAACAAGACGTCCGAGCGCATCGTGCTCGCCCTGTTCGGGCTGTCGACGCTGGGCACCATCGGGTTCCTCGTCGCGTACTTCGCGCTGCCGACCGGGACCGACGCCGGGGGCATCCAGCGGTCGACGATGACGCTCGGGCTCGCGCTCGCCTTCGCGCTGCTCGGCATCGGCACCGCCGCGATCCAGTGGGCGAAGTCGATCATGAACGACCACGAGCGGGTCGAGGAACGACACCGGATGGAGTCGAGCCCGGCCGTGCGCGAGGGCGCGATCGCGAACCTCGAGGCGGGCGCCGCCGACTCCGGGCTGAGCCGGCGAGGCCTGCTCAAGAGCGCGATGATCGGCTCCCTCGCGCTGTTCCCGCTCACCATCGTGGTTCCCCTGATCGGCAACATCGGCGGGAACTGGAACGTCTCGACGTTCAAGCACACGATGTGGAAGAAGGGGCTGCGCCTGACGTCCGACCCCTCCGGCCGGCCGATCCGCGCGGCGGACGTCACCATCGGTTCGGTGGTGCACGTCATCCCCGACGGCCTGGACAAGGCCGCGGACCCGATGGACGAGAAGGCCAAGGCGATCGTCCTGCTGATCCGGCTGGACCCGCGGGACCTGCACGAGGCCGACGACCGCAAGGGCTGGTCGTACAACGGCATCGTCGCCTACTCCAAGGTGTGCACCCACGTCGGCTGCCCCGTGGCCCTGTACGAGCAGCAGACGCACCACCTCCTGTGCCCGTGCCACCAGTCGACGTTCGACGTGGCCAACGGCGCGAAGGTGGTGTTCGGCCCCGCGAAGCGGCCCCTGCCGCAGCTGCCGATCACGGTGGACAGCGAGGGCTACCTCGTGGCGCAGAGCGACTTCCACGAGCCCATCGGTCCGAGCTTCTGGGAGCGGCTGCGGTGACGACGACCTCCACGACCACATCCCGCCGCACGGCGACCCGCGGTTCGCAGGGTCCGGCGGCGGCCTCCGCCGACTGGCTGGACCAGCGCACCGGCATCGCGGTCGCCGTCAAGGGCCTGGCGCGCAAGATCTTCCCGGACCACTGGTCCTTCATGCTCGGCGAGGTCGCCCTCTACTCCTTCATCACGCTGCTGATCTCGGGCGTGTTCCTCACGATGTTCTTCGTCCCGAGCACCAACGAGGTCACCTACAACGGACCGTGGACGGCTCTGCAGGGCACGCGGATGTCGGAGGCGTACGCCTCGACGCTGCGGCTGTCGTTCGAGGTGCGCGGCGGCCTGCTGATGCGGCAGATCCACCACTGGGCCGCCCTGATCTTCATGGCCGCGATCGTCACGCACATGATGCGCATCTTCTTCACCGGTGCCTTCCGCAAGCCACGTGAGATCAACTGGGTGATCGGTTTCACGCTGCTGGTGCTCGGGATGGCTGCCGGGTTCTCCGGCTACTCCCTGCCGGACGACGTCCTGTCGGGCAACGGCCTGCGCATCGCCCAGGGCATCACCCTGGCGGTACCGATCATCGGTACCTACGCCTCGTACGCCCTGTTCGGCGGCGAGTTCCCGGGGACGGCGCTCATCCCCCGCCTGTTCACCGTGCACGTGCTGCTGATCCCCGGCCTGCTGCTCGCCCTCGTCGGGCTGCACCTCGCGTTCGTGTTCCTGCACAAGCACACGCAGTTCCCCGGCTCCGGCCGGACCAACACCAACGTGGTCGGCTACCCGCTGTTCCCGGTGTACGTCGCCAAGGCCGGCGGCTTCTTCTTCGTCGTCTTCGGCGTGATCGCCCTGCTCGGCGCGACGATGCAGATCAACCCGGTGTGGAACTACGGCTCGTACGACCCGTCACCGGTCTCCGCCGGCGCCCAGCCCGACTGGTACATGCTCTTCCTCGAGGGCGCCCTGCGACTGATGCCCGGCCAGGCCGAGGTGGTGCTCGGCTCCTTCACGGTGCCGCTCAACATCATCATCCCGGCGATGATCCTGCCGGGGATCCTGCTCGGGGCGCTGGCGCTGTACCCGTTCGTCGAGGCGTACGCGAGCGGTGACCACCGCGAGCACCACCTGCTCGACCGGCCCCGCAACGCGACGTTCCGGACCTCGTTCGGCGTCTCGCTGCTGACGGCGTTCTTCGTCCTGGTGCTGGCCGGCTCGAACGACCTGATCGCCACCCAGTTCCACCTGTCGATCAACGACATCACGTGGACCTTCCGCGTCATGCTGTTCGTCGCACCCACGATCGCGTTCCTGGTGACCAAGCGCATCTGCCTCGGCCTGCAGCGCCGGGACCGCGAGCTGGTGCTGCACGGTCACGAGACCGGCCGCATCGTCCGGTTCGCCAGCGGCGAGTACATCGAGGTGCACGCGCCCCTCGACGAGGACGAGCGCTGGCTGCGGGTGCAGCAGGAGCCCGTCCGCCCGCTGCAGATCGCGCCCGCCGAGGACTCGCGCGGTGTGCGCCGCAAGGGGTACGCGGCGGACCGCCGACGGCAGCGCCTGTCGCAGCTGTTCTACGAGGACCGCGTCGAGCCCGTCACCCCCCGCGAGCTGGCCGCGGCCCACGAGCACGGTGCCCATCCGGTGCTGGAACCGGCCGAGGAGGCCGCCCAGATCAGCGCCGGCGTGCACTGACCGGTGTCCCGCGGCACGTCGCTGGACGCCGACAGCAGAACCTCGGGCAGGATCACGGTTCCTGCGCGAGAGTGGAACAGGCGCACGGTGGTCGCCGCCCTCGGCGACGCCCGCCGTCGCGCGCACACCCGCGGCACCGACCGCGGTCCGACGCACGGAAGGCACTGATCGATGGCTGACTACACGCTCCCGGACCTCCCCTACGACTACGCGGCCCTCGAGCCGCACATCTCCGGGCGGATCATGGAGCTGCACCACGACAAGCACCACGCCGCCTACGTGACGGGCGCCAACACCGCCCTCGAGAAGCTCGCTGCCGCCCGCGACTCGGGCGACCTCGCCGCGGTGAACCTGCACGAGAAGAACCTCGCCTTCAACCTCGGCGGGCACGTCAACCACTCGGTGTTCTGGCAGAACCTCTCTCCCGACGGCGGCGACCGCCCCACCGGTGAGCTGGCTGCCGCGATCGACGAGTTCTTCGGCTCCTTCGAGAAGTTCCAGGCGCACTTCGCCGCGAACGCAGTCGGGATCCAGGGCTCCGGCTGGTCGATCCTCGCCTGGGACACGCTCGGCTCGAAGCTCGTGATGTTCCAGCTGTACGACCAGCAGTCGAACTTCCCGCTCGGCGTGATCCCGATCGTGGTGCTCGACATGTGGGAGCACGCCTTCTACCTCGACTACGTCAACGTGAAGGCCGACTACGTCAAGGCCTGGTGGAACATCGTCAACTGGACGGACGCCGCGGCACGCCTGGCCCGCGCCCGTGCGACGAGCCTGATCCTGCCCGCCTGACGACGAGCACTCCCCGCGAGGACGTGCGCGGGCGCAGGACGACGATCGAGCCCGGCCGGGGCACATACCCGGCCGGGCTCGATCCCTGTCGCCGTCCCACGGCCCGCTAGGGTCGCGGGACATGACGACCGACCTCCCGGCGCACCGCGGCCAGCCCGGCGGTCCCCCCGCGCCCCGGCCCGCTCAGCCGCCGACGGACGATCCCGACGCCGACCGCCGGGCACGCCGCAGCGCGGCACTGGCCGCCCACATCCGGGTGGTGCTCGGCGACGGCCACCGTCGACGCGGGTTGGACATCGGCTCGGGGGCCGGCGGAGTCAGCCCCCACCTGGTGGACCTCTTCGACGAGCTGGTTCTCCTCGACGTCGACGAGGACGCCCTGGAGCTGGCCCGCGCCAACGTCTCGGCCGCCGCCACGGCGGTCGGCTGCGGCACGCACGTCCGCACCGCACGGATCGACCTGTCCATCGCCGAAGCCGCGCCGCACGCCGCCGTCCTCGGGCCGCTCGACGTCGCCTACAGCGCCATGGCGCTGCACCACGTGCGCGACGTCCCGCACCTGCTGCGGACCGTCGCCGGTCTGCTACGCCCGGGCGGCAGGCTCGTCGTGGCCGACCTGGAGCCGGACGGCGGTCTCTACCACGCCGACCACCCGTCGTTCGACGGTCACGACGGGTTCAGCCACGAGCAGGTCTCGTCGTGGTGCGGGGTCGCGGGGCTGCACGTCGACCGGCTCGTCACCGCGTACGTCGACCCCAAGCCGGTGCGCGGCACGGTGCGGCACGTGCCGATCTTCGTCGCAGCGGCGACGCGACTGCCCGGCTGACTCGGGACCCGGACCGCTCAGTGGGCGTGCTGACCGCGGGAGAACTCGAAGACCCAGCCGACCAGGCCGATCACTCCGACGGGGACGGCGATCGCGAGCAGCCACCAGCCCACGGCGAGACCGAGGAACGCCAGCGCGGCCGCAGCGCCGATCACCAGCGGCCACCAGGACCACGGGCTGAAGACGCCCTGGTCGCCGGCGCCCTGCGAGACCTCGCCCAGCTCGTCGTCCTCGGGGCGGGGGTCGATGCGGCGGGACAGCAGGGCGAAGTACGCCCCGATCATCCCGACCAGGCCACCCAGCAGCGGGATCCCGACGGTGCCGACCGCTTCCCCGTGGCTGAAGTAGGCGTAGACCAGCCCGACCGGCACGAAGAAGAGCACACCGAGCGCGAAGAGTCGAGCCTCGAACCTCACCGGTCAGCCTCCGGGTCCTGAAGGTCGTCGATCACCGTTGTGCTGGACTGCTCCGGCTGCGCGGTGCCCTCGGCCATACGCCGGCGGGCGTCGCCCGGGTTGCCCGTGCGTTGCGCCTCCCAGTCGAGCAGACCGGGCTCCGGCTCGACGTGGTCCATCGCGGCGACCTCGGGGTGGTGCAGGTCGAACGCGGGACGCTCCGAGCGGATCCGCGGCAGGGAGACGAAGTTGTGGCGCGGCGGCGGGCAGCTGGTGGCCCACTCGAGCGAGTTGCCGTACCCCCACGGGTCGTCGACGGCGACCTTCGGCGCGTTCCGCCACGTCGTGTAGACGTTGTACAGGAACGGCAGCGTCGAGATCGCGAGGATGGCGGCGCCGATGGTCGACACCTGGTTCATCCACGTGAACCCGTCCGCCGGCGAGTAGTCCGCGTAGCGGCGCGGCATGCCCCGCACACCCAGCCAGTGCTGGATGAGGAAGGTCGTGTGGAAGCCGATGAACAGCAGCCAGAAGTGGATCTTGCCCAGCCGCTCGTTCAGCATCTTCCCGGTGAACTTGGGCCACCAGAAGTAGAAGCCGGCGAACATCGCGAACACCACCGTGCCGAAGACCACGTAGTGGAAGTGCGCCACGACGAAGTACGTGTCGGACAGGTGGAAGTCCAGCGCCGGGCTGGACAGGATCACGCCCGTCAGCCCGCCGAACAGGAAGGTCACCAGGAAGCCGATCGTCCACAGCATCGGCGTCTCGAAGGTGAGCTTGCCGCGCCACATGGTGCCGATCCAGTTGAAGAACTTCACGCCGGTCGGCACCGCGATGAGCATCGTCATGAACGAGAAGAACGGCAGCAGCACCGCGCCGGTCACGTACATGTGGTGCGCCCACACGGTGACGGACAGCGCGGCGATCGAGATGGTCGCGTAGACCAGGCCCTTGTAGCCGAACACCGGCTTGCGGCTGAACACCGGCAGGATCTCCGTCACGATGCCGAAGAACGGCAGCGCGATGATGTACACCTCCGGGTGCCCGAAGAACCAGAAAAGGTGCTGCCAGAGGATGGCTCCGCCGTTGTCCGGGTTGAACACCTGGGCGCCCAGCCGCCGGTCGGCACCGAGCGCGAACAGGGCCGCGGCCAGGGGCGGGAACGCCATCAGCACCAGCAGCGACGTCACCAGGGTGTTCCAGGTGAAGATCGGCATCCGGAACATCGTCATCCCGGGGGCCCGCATGGTGACGATCGTGGTGATGAAGTTGACGGCACCGAGAATGGTGCCGAAACCGGTCAGCGCCAGGCCGAACACCCACAGGTCGCCACCGACCCCGGGCGAGTACACCTGGTTGGACAGCGGGGCGTAGGCGAACCACCCGAACGAGGCGGCGCCCTGCGGGGTGAGGAAGCCCGCGGCCGCGATCAGGCCGCCGAGCAGGTACAGCCAGTACGCGAACATGTTCAGCCGCGGGAACGCGACGTCCGGGGCGCCGATCTGCAGCGGCATCAGCACGTTCGCAAAACCGGCGAACAACGGCGTCGCGAACAGCAGCAGCATGATCGTGCCGTGCATCGTGAACGCCTGGTTGTACTGCTCCGGCGTGGAGAACACCTGCATCCCGGGCGCGAACAGCTCGCTGCGGATCAGCAGCGCCAGGATCCCGCCCACGATGAACCACACGAAGGACGTGATCAGGTACATGTACCCGATCGTCTTGTGGTCGGTGGAGGTGATCACCTTCACGACGGTCCGGCCCAGGGTCTGCCGACGCGGCGCCAGGCCCGGGATCAGCTCGGTCGTCGCCACCATCAGCCTGCACTCCCCACGCTGTTGAGGTCCTGCGCCCGGCTCACGTCGAGCCCGAGCTGACCGGTCTGGCCCTTCGCCTTCAGGTCGGCGATGTGCGCGTCGTACTCGGCGCGTGTCACGACCTTCACGTTGAACAGCATCCGCGAGTGGTACTCACCGCAGAGCTCGGCGCACTTGCCGCGGTACTCGCCCACCGTCTTCGGCGTCACCTCGAACTGGTTGGTCCGTCCGGGGATCACGTCGAGCTTGTACAGGAACGCCGGCACCCAGAACGAGTGGATGACGTCGCGCGAGTTCAGCGTGAACAGCACCTTCTCGTCCACCGGGAGCCAGATCGTCACCGGCGTCTCGAGCGCACCCGGCGCCTGCAGGTCCTGGACCTGCTGGCCGCTGTCGTACACGCCTGCGTCCTGGTAGTTGACGTCCCAGCTCCACTGCTTGCCGATCACCTGGACGTGGACCTTGGCGTCGCCCGTCTTGGTGTTGATCGCCGTCATGTCGCGGTTGGTGTAGTAGAAGAGCACGCCGACCATGACGATCGGCAGGATCACGTACATCACCTCGAGGGGCACGTGGTACCTCAGCTGCACGGGCAGCGTGCTGTCCGCCTTGCGCTTCCGGTACACCGCGACGCACCACAGGATCAGACCCCAGACGAGCAGGCCGACGAGCAGGGCCGCGATCCACGAGCCGCGCCACAGGCTGGCGACACGACCGGTCTGGTCCGTGACCTCGTGCTGGGTGCTGCCGGGCAGCCAGCCTCGGTACACGGTGTCCGAGCAGCCGCTCAGGGCGACCGCTGCCGTGAGCACCAGCCCGGTGCCCACGAGGGCCCTGCGGCGCGTCCGGCGGTGGTTTTCCGGGTGCACGGGCAACCTTCCACTCACGGTTCCGGGTGGGTGCACGGCGCGCGTACGACGGCCACCTGGGACCTTGGTCCTTTCGACGCGTGCAGCGTAGCGCGCGGGCGGGCCCTCGTCGTGCCCGGCGACGCGATATGACGACGCCGTGTCAGCATGATCGATGCGGCTTCGAACCCCGTTACCGTGCACGTCGTGGACGACACGACGTCTCGGGTGGTGCTCGACGCGGGTGGACAGGCGCCGCTGCTGCCGGTCGCGCGCGAGGCCTTCGTCGCCGCGATCGACGAGGGCTGGGCCGACCCGCGGAGGCTGCACGCCGAGGGTCGCCGGGCCCGCCTGCTGCTGGACGGTGCCCGCGAGGCGATCGCGGCCGTGGTCGGCGCCCGTACGGACGAGGTCGCCCTCGCTCCGTCGCACACGGAGGCCCTGCACGCCGCCGTCCGGGACGTCGCACTCGGGCGACGTCGGGCCGGACCCCACGTCGTGGCCGGTGCCGTGGAACGTGCCGCGGTGCTCAACGCCGCCGACTTCGTCGCGGCCCGCTCCGGAGGCCGGCGCGTGACGGTGCCCGTCGACCGGTCGGGACGGGTCGACGAGGACGCGTTCATCGGCGCCCTGGCCCAGCCCGGCGTCGCGCTGGCGGCGCTCCAGCACGCGAACGGTGAGGTCGGCACCCTGCAGCCGGTGGCGCCGGTGCACGCCGCGGCGCGAGCGGCCGGCGTCCCCCTGCTGGTCGACGCCGGGTCGAGCCTCGGGCACGTCGACGTGGGGCCGCACTGGGACCTGCTGGCCGCCGGGGCGGCCGACTTCGGCGGTCCAGGCGGGATCGGCGTGCTCGTGACCCGCAGCGGCGTCCGTCGCACGCCGGACCGCCCGGAGGACGAGGACCGGTGGTTCCCCGGCGGCGTGAGCGTCCCGGCTGCCCTCGCCGCAGCCGTGGCGCTCCAGGCCGCGGTCGCGGACCGGGACCGGGCTGATGCCGCTCGACGCGAGCTGGTGGACGTGATCCGCCACCGCGTCGCGACCCAGGTGCCCGACGTCGAGGTGGTGGGAGAGCCGACGGACCGGCTGCCGCACGTGGTGACCTTCTCGTTCCTCTACCTCGACGGAGAGTCTCTGGTGAGGGAGCTCGACGCGCGCGGCTTCGCCGTCGGCTCGGGATCGGCCTGCACCTCGAGCGCCCTCGAGCCGAGCCACGTGCTCGCCGCCATGGGGGTGCTCACCCACGGGAACGTGCGCATCGCCCTGCCTCGCGGCACCACACGGGACGACGTCCAACGGTTCTGCGACGTCGTCCCCGAGGTCGTGGGGCAGCTGCGCGACCGCGCCGGCGTGGTGGGACTGTGACCGAGGCTGCCGAGACCGGTGAGGTCGTCGACGCCCGCGGGCTGGTGTGTCCCGCACCGATCGTGCGGCTGGCCCGCGTCGCGCGCGCTGCTGCCGCCGGCACGCTGGTGACGGTGCTCGCGACCGATCCCGCCGCCGAGGTGGACGTCCCGGCCTGGGCACGGATGCGAGGGCACACGGTGGTGCGCACCGAGCGCACGGACGACGGTGTGCTCGCCGTGACGGTACGGATCGGCGGGGCGTGACGGACGAGCGACCAGCCTGAGGGCGGACGCAGACGGGCCCGGCACCGCGAGGTGCCGGGCCCGTCGAGCCGCTGGTGCGCCGATCAGCTGAAGGAGCCGCCGCACGCGCAGGAGCTGCCGGCGTTCGGGTTGTCGATCGTGAAGCCCTGCTTCTCGATCGTGTCCGCGAAGTCGATCGTCGCGCCCTCGAGGTACGGCACGCTCATGCGGTCGACGACCACCTCGACGCCGCCGAAGTCCTTGACGGCGTCGCCGTCGAGGATCCGCTCGTCGAAGTAGAGCTGGTAGATCAGGCCGGAGCAGCCACCGGGCTGCACGGCCACGCGCAGGCGCAGGTCGTCGCGACCCTCCTGCTCCAGCAGGCTGTGCACCTTGGCGGCAGCCACGTCGGTCAGCTGGACGCCGTGCGTCGCGGTCTGGGTTGTCTCGGTCATGCTGTCTCCCGAAAGGGTGCGTGCTCGGCGCGGCCGGTCTCGGCCTCGACCTTCCGCGCAACACCGGGCTGCGCGCTGATGTTCCCCGTCAGCGTACGACGCCCTCCGCGGCGCGCCGCGCCGGCCCACCGCCGCACCTCAGCGTGGCGTCGGCGACCACGTCCGCGCCACCCTCAGCGTGCGCGCCGCCAAGGTGGCGGCCGGATCGGCGAGCGCCCGCTCGACCTCCCCCGGGGCGCCGGCGACCGCGTAGGCGGCGGCCACACCGGCCTCGGCGAGCTCGTGCCGGCCGACCAGCACCTCGCCGGCGACGACGACCACCGGGACCGCGAAGGGCACCGCCCGGGCTGCCACCTCGGACACCACCTTGCCGTGCAACGACTGCCAGTCGAAGCGGCCCTCGCCCGTGACGACGACGTCCGCCTCCGCGATCCGGCCCGCGAGGCCGACCTGGTCGGCGACCAGAGCCGCACCGGGCACCAGTCGCGCTCCGAGCGCGGCGAGACCGAACCCCAGACCACCGGCCGCCCCGGCACCCGGAACCGCCGCGAGGCGCGCGGCCCCCGCAGCGCCGGACAGCAGGTCGGGGCGCTCGTCGCGCCGCAGAGCCTCGCCGACCAGCCGGGACAGGTGGGCCAGCGCCGCCTCGAGCTCCTGCGCCTGCTGCACCGACGCCCCCTTCTGCGCAGCGAAGCCCGCGCTCGCACCCTGCAGACCGAGGAGGGGCACGTCGACGTCGCACGCGGCGACCAGCTCGACGTCCGCCCACTCGCGGCGCAGCTCGGGCAGCCCGGCGACGTCCTCGGCGAGAAGCCCGGCCAGCGCCGCACCGCCCGAGCCGAGCCGGCCCGCCTCGTCCGGCAGCCCGAGGCCGACGAGCATCCCGGCTCCGCCGTCGTTGGTGGAGGACCCACCCAGACCCACCACCACCCGTGCCGCGCCGGTCGCACGGGCGTGCGTCAGGAGCTCCCCGACCCCTCGGGTGGTCGTCCGGCCGGGGTCGCGCTGGTCCGACGGCACCAGCGGCAGGCCGATCACCTGGGCCGTCTCGACGTAGGCGGTGCTGCGCGCCTCGTCGTGCGCCGGCACGAGCAGCACGACCGCGGGCACCGGAGCTCCCAACGGCCCGGTGACGGTGACCGGCATCAGCCGGCCCCCGAGCGAGCTGTGGATCGTCTCGAGGAAGCCGGGACCGCCGTCGGCCAGCGGGCAGGTGGAGACCTCGTCGTGCGGGGCCCCCGCCGACCACCCGGTCCGCAGAGCCTCCGCCGCCTCCCGGGCCGTCAGGGAGGACCCGAAGCTGTCAGGAGCCAGCAGCACGCGCACGCCGCGATGGTGGCACGTCGGCAACCGGACCTGCTCGAGGGGCCGCCCGGCGGTATGGGAAGATCGGCCGATGAGCCTGGTCACGCCCGAGCGTGGTGCGTTCGTCGAGCCCATGCCGTCCGCTCTCCTGCTCCTCGGCCGCGGCTCGGACCTGCAGTCCGAGCGCGGGGTCGAGTGCGTCGGCGCGCTGCCGGCCGCGAGCGACCCCGACCTCGTCGAACGGGCGCGCGCGGCCCGCGCGCAGCTCGGGGACCGCGCCTTCGTCCTCGGCCACCACTACCAGCGCGACGAGGTCATCGCGTTCGCGGACGTCACGGGCGACTCGTTCAAGCTCGCTCGTGAGGCCGCCGCCCGGCCGGACGCGGAGTTCATCGTCTTCTGCGGCGTGCACTTCATGGCGGAGTCGGCCGACATCCTGACCGCCGACCACCAGCAGGTGGTGCTGCCGGACCTCGCCGCCGGGTGCTCGATGGCCGACATGGCCGCCATCGACCAGGTGGAGGACGCCTGGGACGTGCTGGCCGACGCCGGTGTCGCCGAGTCCACGGTGCCGGTGACCTACATGAACTCCACCGCGGCGATCAAGGCCTTCACGGGCCGGCACGGCGGCACCGTCTGCACGTCGTCCAACGCGCACGTCGCCCTGTGGTGGGCCTTCGACCGGGTCGGTGGCGTGGACGGCACCGGCAAGGTGCTGTTCATGCCGGACCAGCACCTGGGCCGCAACACCGCCGTGCGGCAGCTGGGTCTCAGCCTGGACGACTGCGTCGTGTTCGACCCCCGCAAGCCGGGCGGCGGCCTGACCCCGCAGCAGCTGCGCGACGCCCGGATGATCCTCTGGCGGGGGCACTGCTCCGTGCACGGGCGCTTCTCTGCGCAGAACGTCGCGGCGGTCCGCGCGGCAGACCCGGCGACGACGGTGATCGTGCACCCGGAGTGCAAGCACGAGGTGGTGGAGGCGGCCGACATGGTCGGCTCGACCGAGTACATCATCAAGGCGCTCGACGCGGCCGCCCCGGGAACCTCGTGGGCGATCGGCACCGAGCTGAACCTGGTCCGGCGCCTCGCACTGGCCCACCCGGACAAGACCGTGCACTACCTCGACTCGACCGTCTGCTTCTGCTCGACCATGAACCGCATCGACCTCCCGCACCTCACCTGGGCGCTGGAGTCGTTGGCGGCAGGTCGGGTGCCGCACCGGATCGTGGTCGACCCGGACGACGCGCACTGGGCCCGTGTCGCCCTCGACCAGATGCTGGCCCTGCCGGGCTACTGACGGAGGTCGACGTGGGCACCGGGCACCCGCTGCGGATCGGGCTGTTCGTCTTCGACGGTGCGGAGGAGCTCGACGTCGTCGGCCCCTTCGAGGTGCTGGCATGGTGGGCGGCGCACTCGGAGCTGCACCCCGAGGTCGTCACGTTCTCCCTCGACGGGGCGGGCGTGCGCTGCGCGCACGGTCTCTCGCTCGTCCCCGACCTGCCCGCCGGTGAGCTCGGTCCCCTGCACGTCCTCGTCTACCCCGGCGGGCGCGGCACCCATGCCCTCGCAGCGAGCCCGGAGCACCTCGCCTGGGTGCGGCAGATGCGCGCGACGACGCCGCTGATGGCGAGCGTGTGCACCGGCGCGCTGGTGCTCGCCGCGGCCGGGTTGCTGGCGGGCCGGCCCGCCACGACGTACTGGGACGCCTTCGACGAGCTGGCCGCCCTCGACCCCAGCGTGCTCGCCGACACCGAGGCGAGGTTCGTCGACGACGGCGACGTCGTCACCTCGGCCGGGGTGTCGGCGGGCATCGACATGGCGCTCCACCTCGTCGCCCGGCTGGAGTCGCCGCAGATGGCCCGACGGGTCCGTCGCGGCATCCAGTACGACCCGCACCCGCCCGTCTGAGCCCGGGTGGGCAGTTAGCGACGGGTCACCGTCCGGCGAGCCGCTCCAGCAGCAGCACCTCGGCCAGCACCGCACGCTCCAGCTCACCCAGGTGCACCGACTCGTTCGGGCCGTGCGCACGGCTGTCCGGGTCTTCGACACCGGTGACCAGGATCGCCGCGTCGGGGAACGCCTCGAGCAGCTCGGCGATGAACGGGATCGACCCGCCGACGCCGATGTCGGCCGGTTCGGCGCCCCACGCCTCGCCGAGCGCCCAACGCACGGTCCGCATCGCCGGTGAGTCGGCGGGCGCCTGGAACGCTCGGCCGCGGTCGACGGCGGTGAACGTCACGGGGGCGCCGAACGGGGCGTGCTCGCGCACGTGCCGCTCGAGCGCCGCGAGTGCGGCGTCCGGGTCCTGACCGGGGGCCACGCGCAACGACAGCAACGCCGACGCACGCGGTGCGATCGTGTTGGACGCGGTGGCGACCCGCGGTGCGTCCAGGCCGATCACGCCCAGCGCGGGCCTGGTCCACAGGCGTGCGGTGATCGGCCCGCTGCCTGCCAGCCGCACGCCGTCCAGGAGTCCGGCGTCGGCGCGGAACGTGTCCTCGTCGTCGTCGACCACCGGGTCCGGGCCCTGCAGCAGGCCGGCGACCGCGACGGCGCCCTCGACGTCGTGGAGCGTGGCGATCAGCCGCGCGAGCAGCGTCGGGGCGTCGAGCACCGGTCCGCCGTACATCCCCGAGTGGATCGGGTGGTCGAGCACGGCGACCTCGACCACCGCCGACACCAGACCACGCAGCGACGTCGTCAACCCCGGGACGCCCACCTTCCAGTTGGTCGCGTCGGCGACGACGACGACGTCCGCCGCGAGCGCCTCCCGGTGCGTGCGCAGGAACTCGAGGAACGTCGGGGAGCCGACCTCCTCCTCCCCCTCGACGAACACGGTCACGCCGACGCCGAGCTCACCGGCCAGCGCGCGCAGCGCGCCGACGTGCGCCACCACGCCCGCCTTGTCGTCCGCGGCCCCGCGACCGAACAGCCGGTCGCCGCGCACCGTCGGCTCGAACGGCGCCGTCTGCCACTCCCCCACGTCGCCGACGGGCTGCACGTCGTGGTGCGCGTAGAGCAGCACCGTGGGCGCGCCGGCCGGAGCGGCGTGGTGACCCACCACCGCCGGAGCGCCCCCCGGCACGCGCAGCACCGTCGCGTCCTCCAGCCCGGCGCCCCGCAGCAGCGCGGCGACGGCCTCGGCGCTCTGCTCGACGAAGGCCTGGTCGAACTCCCGGTTGGAGACGCTGGGGATGCGGACCAGCGCCTCCAGGTCGCTCCGCAGCCCACCGAACAGGTCGTGCACCCGCGCCCGCAGCGCGGCGACACGCTCCGCGGAGGGCACGTGCTCCGCCCTGGTCGAGGAGTCTGCGGAGGGTGCGGGAGGCACGTCGGAGGTCACGAGCCGCCACCGTACTCGACTACCCTTGCGGGGTGATCGGACGCAGCAAGGACCAGCGCGACGCCGAACCGGCAGCAACGCGCGCGCCCTCCGCCACGGACCCGGGTGTGGGCAGCGGCAAGGGTCGGCCGACGCCGTCCCGCAAGGAGGCCGAGGCGGCCAACAAGCGCCCGCTCGTGCCGACCGATCGCAAGGCCGCCGCCAAGGACGCCCGGACCAAGGCACGCGTCCAGCGGGACCTCGAGTACAAGGCCATGCAGACGGGCGACGAGCGCCACCTGCCGCCTCGGGACCGCGGGCCGGTCCGCCGCTACACGCGCGACCACGTCGATGCCCGGTGGAGCCTCGGCGAGTTCTTCATGCCGGTCGCGGCGGCGTTCCTGGTGCTCGCCGCCGTGGGTGCGCGGATCAACGCCGCGTTCTTCACGATCGTGACGCTCGCGCTCTACGTGTACGTCATCGCCGCCTTCATCGACGGCTACGTCCTGTGGCGCGGCCTGCGCAAGAAGCTGGTCGCCAAGTTCGGCGTGGCCGCGATCCCGAAGGGGCTGGCGATGTACGCCGCCCTGCGGGCCTTCCAGCTGCGCCCCACCCGACTGCCGAAGGCCCTGGTCAAGCACGGGCAGTACCCCGCCTGACGCGGGCGCTCCGTCCCGACGCCGGACGGCGTCGGACGACGGCCGTCAGACGGCCGGCAGCGGGACGTCGGGGGGTACCGGCTCGCCCTCGTGCAGCAGTCGCGCCGTCCGGGCACCCTGCGCCGACAATCCGCGCCAGTGCTCGCCGAGCCACGTCTCGGCGTCGAACCGAGCCGTGAAGACGGGGCTCGAGGGCCGGTCCAGCTCCACGCCCGTGTCGTCGAGCAGCTGCCACTGCCACCGTGGTCGCACGGATCAGACCTCCGTCCGCGACCGGCTCGCGTCGGCGCCGAGCGCCCGGCAGATGCGCGCCGCGAAGAACGGACCGCGGTAGATCAGGCCGGTGTAGGCCTGCACCAGCGTCGCGCCGACCGCGAGGTACTCCCGCGCATCGGCCGGGGTGCTGATGCCACCGACCCCGATGATCACCGCTTCCGGCCCGAGACGGTCGCGCAACCGTGCGACGACGTCGAGGCCGCGGCTGAGCAGCGGCGGTCCGGACAGCCCACCGGGTCCGAGGTCGTGCGCGATGGTGGTGTTGACGGCCACCACGCCGTCAAGCCCGAGCTCCGCGACGAGCTCGGCCACGGCGTCCACGTCGTCGTCCGACAGGTCGGGCGCGATCTTCACCAGGAGCGGGCACGGTGCCCGACCCGCGCGAACCGTCGCCTCGTCCGCGGCGACCCGCGTCGCCTCGAGCACCGGTCGCAGCGCGTCGACGGCCTGCAGGTCCCGCAGGCCGGGCGTGTTCGGCGACGAGACGTTGACCACCAGGTAGTCGGCGTACGGCGCCAGCCGGCCGGCGCTGGTCGCGTAGTCGGTCGCCGCGTGCTCGACGGGCGTCACGCGTGACTTGCCGATGTTGACGCCGATGACCGCGGCCCGGCCGCGACGGGTCGCACGCAGCCGGCGCAGGCGCTCGGCCACCACCGCCGACCCCTCGTTGTTGAACCCCATCCGGTTGCGCAACGCCTGCTGGTCGAGCACGCGCCAGAGCCGGGGCGGCTCGTTGCCCGGCTGCGGCTGCGCGGTCACGGTGCCGACCTCGACGAACCCGAAGCCGAGCATCGTCATGCCGAGGACGCCGTGCCCGTCCTTGTCGAAGCCCGCCGCCAGCCCCAGCCGGGACGGCCATCGCCGACCCCACAGGGTCAGCGCGCCCGTTGACGGTCCGCCCAGCACCCGGCCGACCAGCCACCGCAGGCCAGGCAGGTCGGAGACGCCACGGATCAGCGCGAAGCTCCAGGCGTGCGCCCGTTCGGGATCCAGCCGCCGCAGGACGAGGTCGAAGAGCAGCCGGTACACGGCCCCAACCTATCGGGCGTCGCCACGACCCGTGCGCACCAGCCAAAGCACGCCCAGGAAGGGCAGCAGCAAAGGGACGTAGCCGTAGCCCTGCCCGTACGCGGACCAGACGGTCGCATCAGGGAACTCCTGGCGCGCGACGAGCGAGACGGTGCCGACCACCAGCACGCCGGTCAGCTCGGTCAGCACGGCGGCCCAGGCGAGCCGCCGCCGCGACGTGGCCAGCGCCACCGTCGCGACGATGTAGACGAGCGCCGCGAACAACGAGAGCAGGTAGGCCACCGGCGCCTGCGACAGCTTGGTGGCCACCTGGAACACGGCACGTGCCGTGGCGGACAGCGCGAGCACGCCGTACACGGCCACCAGGGCGCGGCCCGGTCCGGTCGAGGTGCGCCTCATGCGACGCTCCAGATCTGCCACTGCCGCCACTCCATCACGCCGACGGTCACCGCTGCCGCGAGCAGCACCACGGAGCTCCACCGGGTCCGCTCGGCGAACGCCCAGGTCGCCGCCAGGGGCAGGACGAACAGCTGCACGGCCACGTAGGTCCAGAACAACCCCGGCGAGACGTGGGCCGCGACCCCGGACCAGCGCGCGCCCGCGATCGCGGCCTGGACCAGGAGCACCAGCTCGACCGTGGCGGCAGCGAGCAGCTGCCGGGCGACCACCGGCCGGTCGCGGACCGTGTACCAGCCCGCCCACAAGGCCAGGAGCAGGCACAGCGCGCCCAGCAGGACGACCAGAGGGATGCTCACGGCGGCTCACGGTACCCGTCCTCAGGACGGGGACCGCTGCGACGCCCGCACTAGCATGCGGGGGTGATCTCGCTGACCGGCAAGGACCCCGCACGCCTGTCCGTCGACGCCCTGGTGGTCGCCACCGCCGAGCGTAACGGCGCTCCCCAGCTGCTCGGCGCCGACTGGCTGCCCGAGCAGCTGCGCGCCGCGCTGTCCTCGGACGCCCGGGCGCTCGGCATCACGGGTGCGACGGGTGAGGTGCGGCGCGTCCCGGCGACGGGGCTGTCGGCTCGCGTGCTCGTCCTGACCGGGACGGGGACGGCGGCTCCGGACGCCGAGGCCCTGCGCCGCGCGGCCGGGGCAGCGACCCGCGAGCTCGCCGGGGTCGGCTCGGTCGCGCTGGCGCTGCCCGCGGACGACGTCGCACGGGTCGCCGCGGTCGCCGAGGGTGCGCTGCTCGGCGCCTACACCTTCACCCGCTACCGGGGCACGGCCACCGCGGCGTCCGCCGCGTCGCCCGTCGCCGAGATCCAGGTGGTCACCGGGCTGGCGAAGGACAAGGCGGCCGCAGCCGCGCTGGACCGTGCGCAGGTGCTCGCGGCCGCCGTCCACGCCGCGCGCGACCTGGTCAACATGCCGCCGAACGAGCTCTACCCCGCGGCGCTCGCCGATGCGGCACGCACCGCGGGGCGGGAGGTCAAGGGCGTCAAGGTGACGGTCCTGGACGAGAAGGCCCTGGCCGCCGGTGGCTTCGGCGGCATCCTGGGCGTCGGTCAGGGATCGGTGCGACCTCCCCGTCTGGTGAAGGTGACCTACGCACCGTCCCGGGCGCGCGGCCACGTGGCCCTGGTCGGCAAGGGCATCACGTTCGACTCCGGCGGGCTGTCGATCAAGACGGCGGAGGGCATGGTCGGCATGAAGTCCGACATGGCCGGCGCGGCCGCCGTGCTGCACACCGTGCTGGCGGCAGCGCGCCTCGGGCTGCCGGTCGCGGTGACGGGTTGGCTCGCCGTCGCCGAGAACATGCCTTCCGGCACCGCGCAGCGCCCCTCGGACGTGCTGACGATGCGGGGCGGCACCACCGTCGAGGTGCTCAACACCGACGCCGAGGGCCGGCTGGTGATGGCGGACGCGTTGGTGGCGGCCGTCGAGGAGAAGCCGGACGTGGTGCTCGACATCGCCACGCTCACCGGTGCCCAGGTGGTCGCGCTCGGCGACCGGGTGTCGGCGGTGATGGGCTCCGACGAGGTCCGTGGCGAGGTCGTGGCGGCCGCGGACCGGTCCGGCGAGCCGTTCTGGCCGATGCCGCTGCCCGTCGAGCTCCGCGCAGGCCTGAAGTCGCAGGTCGCCGACCTGTCCAACATCGGCGAGCGGTTCGGCGGCATGCTGACGGCGGGGATCTTCCTGCGGGAGTTCGTCGGGAGCACCCCGTGGGCGCACCTCGACGTGGCTGGCCCCGCCTTCAACTCCCGCGAACCGCACGGCTACACACCGCTCGGCGGGACGGGCGCCGGGATCCGGACGCTCCTGGCGCTGATCGAGGCACGCGCCGGCCGGTGAGGTCCGGGCGGCACGCGGACGGCGGCCGATCAGCTGCCCGGACGCTCCGCCGGCTGGTCGCCGCCGCGGCGCTGCGCCGCCCTGGTCCGGGAGGTCCAGTCCCGCATGCGCTGCGGATACCCCGTTCGCTGCACGTCGTACACCGGGATACCGAGCTCCCGGGCGATCGCGCCCGCCGCACGAGCGTCGGGGACGCGCCGCCGGGTCCACTCACCGTCCGTCGCCACGAGCATCACGGTGCTCGGGGTCACGTGGGTCGCCGGCTCGACGTACGCCTCGACGCCGACCCGGGTCGCGACGAACTCGCGCAGGTAGGCCACCGTCGCCTCGCGCGCCTTGCGGTCGGTGGGCGCCGTCGCAGGTCCCGTGCCGCGCGCCGGGTGAGATCGACGGAACCAGGCCATGCGGCGAGCGTAACGGCGCAACGCGCGCACTTCGGGCGTTCCCGGTGGTAGAAACACATGGGACGAATGTCTCAGGGATCACACCAGGACGGGTCCGACGCCGGTTCGATCACCAGGGTCGGTGATGACAAGATGGACGTTGGACCTAGATCCCTTGTCAACCGAGGAGCAAGCCTGTGGCCGACACCCACGCTTTCGACATCGTCGTCCTAGGCGCAGGGAGTGGCGGCTACGCCGCTGCCCTGCGCGCTGCGGAGCTCGGCAAGAGCGTGGCGCTCGTCGAGGCGGAAAAGGTCGGCGGCACGTGCCTGCACCGCGGTTGCATCCCCACCAAGGCGCTGCTGCACGCAGCCGAGGTCGCCGACGAGGCGCGTGACGGGGCGCACGTCGGCGTGCACGCGACGCTCGAGCGCATCGACATGGGCGAGGTCAACCAGTACAAGGACGGCGTGATCTCCCGCCTGTACAAAGGCCTGCAGGGGCTGGTGTCCTCGCGCAAGATCGAGGTGGTGCAGGGCTGGGGCACGCTGACCGGTCCGAACACCGTCCAGGTCGGCGACCGCACGCTCACCGGTGAGCACATCGTGCTCGCCTCGGGCTCCTACGCCCGCTCGCTGCCGGGGCTGGAGATCGGCGGCCGGGTGATCACGTCCGACCAGGCGCTGCAGCTGGACTGGATCCCGAAGAGCGCGATCATCCTGGGCGGCGGCGTCATCGGCTCGGAGTTCGCCAGCGTGTGGAAGTCGTTCGGTGCTGAGGTGACGATCATCGAGGCACTGCCGCACCTGGTGCCCAACGAGGACGAGGCCGTCTGCAAGGCGTTCGAGCGCGCGTTCCGCAAGCGCGGGATCAACTTCTCCGTCGGCGTCCGGTTCGCCGGCGTGACGCAGAACGACGACGGCGTGCACGTGTGGCTCGAGGACGGCAAGACGTTCGACGCCGACGTGCTGCTGGTGGCCGTGGGCCGTGGACCGGCCACCTCCGGCCTCGGCTACGAGGAGCAGGGCGTGCGGGTGGACCGCGGTTTCGTCCTCACCGACGAGCGGCTGCACACCGGTGTCGCGAACATCTACGCCGTCGGCGACATCGTTCCCGGGCTGCAGCTGGCGCACCGCGGGTTCGCCCAGGGCATCTTCGTCGCCGAGGAGATCGCCGGGCTCAACCCCGCGCCGATCGTCGAGTCCGGCATCCCGCGCGTCACCTACTCCAACCCCGAGGTGGCCTCCGTCGGCGTCAACGAGGCGAAGGCGCGCGAGCTCTACGGCGCCGACAACGTCGTGACGCTCGAGTACAACCTGGGCGGCAACGGCAAGAGCCAGATCCTCGGGACCCAGGGATTCGTGAAGCTGGTCCGGAAGGTCGACGGCCCGGTGGTCGGCGTCCACATGATCGGGGCCCGCGTCGGTGAGCTGGTCGGAGAGGCCCAGCTGATCGTCAACTGGGAGGCCTACCCGGAGGACGTCGCCTCCCTGGTGCACGCCCACCCGACGCAGGACGAGGCCATCGGCGAGGCGTTCCTCGCGCTGGCCGGCAAGCCGCTGCACGCGCACAACTGAGCAGAGTCGAAGGAGACCGGAGTCGTCATGTCCCAGAACGTGCAGCTTCCCGCACTCGGTGAGTCGGTCACCGAGGGCACCGTCACCCGCTGGCTGAAGAACGTCGGCGACCGCGTCGAGGTCGACGAGCCCCTGCTCGAGATCTCCACCGACAAGGTGGACACCGAGATCCCGTCGCCGTTCGCCGGCGTCGTGGAGCAGATCCTGGTCCCGGAGGACGAGACGGCCCAGGTCGGCGCGGTCCTCGCCGTGATCGGCGACGGCACCGGGTCGGCCCCCGCACCGAGCGGCGACGCCGGTGAGGGTGCCACGCAGGCGCCGGCCGAGGAGCCCGCCGCGGAGCAGCCGACGGCACAGGAGCCGCCGCAGCAGCCGGCGGAGCAGCACGAGGAGTCGGCGCCTGCCGGCACCCCCGAGCCGGCCGCGGCGCCGGCGGCCGAGGAGGCTCCGTCGACCGGTGGTCCGGGCCAGGAGGTGCGGCTGCCGGCGCTCGGCGAGTCCGTCACCGAGGGCACCGTCACGCGGTGGCTCAAGCAGGTCGGCGACTCCGTCGAGGTGGACGAGCCGCTGCTGGAGATCTCCACCGACAAGGTGGACACCGAGGTCCCGTCGCCGTTCGCCGGCACCGTCCAGCAGATCCTGGTCCAGGAGGACGAGACGGCGCAGGTCGGCGCGGTCCTCGCGGTGATCGGCAGCGGCGCCGGTGCGCCTGCAGCGGCTCCCGCGGGCCCCGAGGGTGCGCAGGCGCCCGCAGCCGCACCTGTCGCCGGCACACCCGAGCCCTCGGCTCCGGCATCCGCACCTGCTCCGAGTGCCGCGCCCGCTCCGAGTGCCGCACCGGTCCCGAGTGCTGCACCCGTGCAGACCCCGGCACCGGTCCCGGCTGCACCGGCTCCCGCCGTCAGCGCCCCCGCGGTGGAGCAGACGGCGTCGGGCGCCTACCTGACACCGCTGGTGCGCAAGCTCGCCGCCGAGAAGGGCGTCGACACGGCAGCACTGCGTGGCACCGGGGTCGGAGGCCGCATCCGCAAGGAGGACGTCCTGGAGGCCGCGGCCCGTGCCGAGGCGGAGCGTGCGGAGGCAGCGCGGCGTGCCGCGGAGCAGGCCGCCGCACCAGCTGCAGCGCCGGCCGCTGCAGCAGCAGCGCCCGCCCCCGCGGCGGCCGCGACGGTCCCGGCCGTCTCGCCGCTGCGCGGCACCACGGAGAAGGCGAGCCGGCTGCGGCAGATCATCGCCGAGCGGATGGTCGAGGCGCTGCACACGCAGGCGCAGCTGACCACGGTCGTGGAGGTCGACGTCACCAAGGTGGCCCGGCTGCGCGCACGAGCCAAGGACTCGTTCAAGGCACGGGAAGGCGTCAACCTGACGTTCCTGCCGTTCTTCGTGCTGGCCGCCGTCGAGGCGCTGAAGGCCTACCCGAAGGTCAACGGGGTCCTCGAGGGCAACCAGATCACCTACCACGGCAGCGAGAACGTCGGCATCGCCGTGGACACCGAGCGTGGGCTCGTGGTGCCGGTGATCCGTGACGCCGGTGACCTGAACCTCGCGGGCGTGGCGCGCAAGATCGCCGACCTCGCAGGTCGCACCCGGGCGAACAAGGTCGGCCCGGACGAGCTGAGCGGGGCCACCTTCACGGTGACGAACACCGGTTCCGGCGGTGCCGTCATCGACACGCCGATCGTCCCCGGCGGCACGTCGGCGATCCTCGGCACCGGCGCGATCGTCAAGCGCCCCGTCGTCGTCGCTGGCGAGGACGGCGCGGACGTCATCGCCATCCGCTCGATGTGCTACCTGTGCCTGTCGTACGACCACCGGCTGGTCGACGGCGCGGACGCGTCCCGCTACCTGATGGCGATCAAGCGCCGCATCGAGGAGGGCGCGTTCGAGGCCGAGGTGGGGCTGTAGGAACCGACGGACGAGGGAGGAGCAGGGCGTGCGCGTCCTCGTCGCCGGTTCGCACGGGCTGATCGGCACCGCCCTGCTCCCCCACCTCGTGGACTCGGGCCACGAGGTGCTCCGCCTGGTCCGCGGACGCCCCGCCGGCCCCGACGAGCTGCCGTGGGACCCGGACGGCGGCCGTCTCGACCCGGCGCTGCTGCGCGGCGTCGACGCGGTGGTGAACCTGGCCGGCGTCAACGTCGGCAGCCGACCGCTGACCGCGGCTCGTAAGCGTCAGGTGATCGGCTCGCGGCTGCGCACCACCGGCCTGATCTCCGCGACGCTGGCCGCGAACCCGGACACGCCGCGGATCCTGCTGCAGGCCTCCGGGATCGGCGCCTACGGCGACCGCGGTGACGACGTGCTCAGCGAGGCCGAGCCGTTCGGCGGCACCTTCTTCGCCGAGGTGGTGCGCCGTTGGGAGGCGGCGACGCAGCCGGCGACGGACGCGGGCGTGCGGGTCGTCCACCTGCGGACCGGCATCGTCCTCAGCCCGAACGGCGGGGCGCTCGGGCGGCTGCTCCCCCTCATCCGGTGGGGGCTGGGCGGTCCGCTCGGCTCCGGACGGCAGTTCTGGGCCTGGATCACCCTGCTCGACGAGGTCCGGGCGATCACCCACCTGCTGAGCAGCGACGTCGCGGGGCCGGCGAACCTGGTCGCGGAGCCGGCGCGCAACCGCGAGGTGGTCGCCGCCCTCGCGGCGGAGTGGCACCGGCCCGCGGTCCTGCCCGCACCGGCGTGGGCCCTGCGGCTGATCCTCGGCGACTTCGCCCCCGAGGTCCTCGGTTCGGTGCGAGCTGTTCCGACGACTCTCGCGGCGTCGGGCTTCCTGCCGGAGCACCCCGACATCGCCACGGCCGCCTCGTGGCTCAGGGCGCAGCTCCCGGCTGGCTGACGGACCACACCCGCCACCCGGCGTTCGTCCACCGCAGGTGGAGCAGCACGGTTCGGGGTGCCGCCGCAGCGGCGGTGCTCCGTCGTCCGTCCGCCCCGAGGACCACGTAGCCGGACGTCGCCGAGCTGACCGACACGTCGGCCTCGTCCTGCGTCGGCGTCCCGGTCACCGAGGCGGAGTCGACGCGCGCGCTGAGCCCCTCGGCACCGCCCACGCCGAGCGATGCGATCACCTCGGAGTCGGCACGAGCCGCCGGCCCGCCCGTCACCGCGACGTCCGCCACCCGCTCGGCCGAACCCGATCGCAGCACGTCGGCCCTGCGCCGGGTGAGCTCTGCTGCCGCCCCGGCAGGGTCGCTACGGTCCAGCAAGGGCTCCCGAGTCGTCGAGGCATCTGCCGTCGGGGGGTGCGCGAGGACGTGCCGGCCGATCCCGACGGCGACGACCAGCAGCACGCCGGCGGCGACTGCGACGGTGACTCGGCGCCGCGCGGACCGCGGGGCAGTCCGTCGACGTCGGGCGGTCCGCGTGGCGCCCGACTCGCGCGGCAACGGTCGGCGCTCCGTCCCTGCCGACACCGGGAACGGACGCCGCATCCCTGCGAGAGAGGCACCCGCCAGCGCCGCGGCGTCCGGCAGCCGCACGGCCTCGGGCTCCGCGGTGGCGAAGCACCGTGCCACGACCTCGTTCGCCGAGCACCCGCCGGCCAGCAGCTGGTCGAGCACCGGTCGAAGCCGCGGGACGGACGCGGGCCCCGCGAGCAGGGCACCGTCCTCCTCGGGCATCACGCCGACCACCGTCGAGAGCAGCCGTGGCAGGTCGTCTCCGGGCAGCGCGGTGCCCACCAGGCCCGGTCGTGGTGCGACGAGCACGGGCCGACCGTCCGGCTGGACCACGACGTTGTCCGCCTCCACGGCACCGTGCGCCAGACCGGCGGCGTCGAGCGCCGACAGCGCCTGGCACAAGGGGACGAGCAGCGTCACGCACTCCCCGTCCGTCATCGGGGCGCGCGCACGCCGGATCGCACCGAGGCTGACCCCGACGACGTGGTCGACGAGCACGCCCGTACGGCCGGGATCGATCGGTGTCACGGCCCGCACCTGACCCAGGTGCGGGTGCTCGAGACCCACGAACCGCTCGACGCGGTCGACCAGCCGCTCGTCGACGGCCGCCATCAGGACCAGCAGCTCGAACGCCGGCGACTCGTCCTCGGGTCGCCGCGCGAGCCACCCGCCGGCCGTGCCCGTCCCGCCCGTCGCGAGCAGTCCGAGCGTCGTCAGGGCACGGTCGACGTCGATCGGGGGCATGTCCGGCACGCCGACATGAAAGCGAAGCGCCGACCGGGACGGAGCCATTCGTCCACAGGGTTCGAGCTCAGGCGAGCGGCACGGCCCGGTGCTCGCGCGCCGACACGAGCGCGGCGTCCAGCACCCGTGCGGTGCGGACGGCGTCCCACGGGTCGACCGGCGGCGGGCCTCCGTCGGTCACCCAACGGACCACGTCCCGGTACAGGTCCCCATGACCACCGGGCGCCCGCGGGACCGGCGTCCGCTCGTTGCCGCGCACCAGCCAGCCCTCGAAGCCCGGGCGGCCCACGGACAGGTCGAGGAGCTCGAACGGGGTCGGCTCGCCCTCGTAGTGCGTCACGAGGTACGCAGCCTCGTCACCGAGCACCCGGGTACGCGGGCCAGGTGCACCGACGAGGCTGCCGGCCTGCAGGTGGCTGATGACCGAGTGCCCATCGGCGTCCGGGGCGTGCGTCAGCGCCAGGAAGACGTCGTCGAACGCGGGCGTGGTCAGCGTGCGGAGCTCCGCCGTCACGGAGACCGCGGGGCCGAACAGCTGGATCGCGGAGTCGACAAGATGCGCACCGAGGTCCAGCAGCAGACCGCCCGCCTGGACGTCCTGCTCCTTCCAGCGGTGCTGGGGCTGCGGTCGGAACCGTTCCCACCGGCGCTCGAACCTGTGCACGCGGCCCAGCTCCCCGGCGGCCAGCACTGCGCGCAGCGTGAGCTGCTCGGCGTCCCACCGTCGGTTCTGGAACACGGTCAGCCGTCCACCCAGCTCGTTGGCCAGCCGCACCAGCTCCGCCGCCTCGTGCTCCCTCGGTGCGAGCGGCTTGTCCACCACGACGGGCAGCCGTGCCTGCAGCAGCGGCGCGACGTTGCTGACGTGGTCGCCCGTCGGGCTCGCGACGACGACCAGGTCGAGCTCGGCGGCGTGCTGCACCAGGGAGGCGACGTCCGGAACCACGCGGGCACCGGGCCAGTCCGCGTGCACCTGCTCCGCCCGTCCGCGGGTCACCACGCACGTCACCCGCTGCCCGAGCTCCCGCAGCAGACGCCCGTGGATGCCCCGACCCGAGCCGCCGTAACCGACCAGACCGACCCGCAAGGACTCCATCCGCCCACCCTACGGGGACCCGCGCACGGTCCGGCGCGTGGCGCGGGTTAGCCTGCCCGCATGCGGTTCGAACCCCTGGACCTCGGTGGCACCCTCTCTCCCTACGTCCCGACGTGGGACCTGCAGCGCCAGGTGCACGCCCGCGTGGCCGACGGGGACCAGGAGGACACGGTCCTCCTGGTCGAGCACGAGCCGGTGTACACCGCCGGCAAGCGCACCGCCACGGCGGACCGCCCTGTCGACGGCACCCCGGTGGTCGACGTCGACCGCGGCGGCCGCATCACCTGGCACGGACCTGGTCAGCTCACCGGCTACCCGATCGTCCGGCTGGCGGAGCCGGTCGACGTCGTCGCGTACGTCCGTGCGCTGGAGGAGGCGCTCATCCGCACCTGTGCGGACCTCGGTCTCACCGCGGTCCGCGTAGAGGGGCGCAGCGGCGTGTGGTTCCCGGCCGATCCAGCCGGTACGCCGTCGGCCCGGCGCGAGCGGAAGGTCGCGGCGATCGGGGTCCGGGTGGCCCGCGGAGTGACGATGCACGGCTTCGCGCTGAACTGCTGCTGCGACCTGCACCAGTTCGACCGGATCGTGCCGTGCGGCATCGCGGACGCCGACGTGACCAGCCTTTCGGCCGAGGCCGGTCGCACCGTGACGATCGACGAGGTGACCCTCCTGGTAGGCCGTCACCTGGTCACCGTGCTCGAGCCGCTCCTCGCGGCGCCTGCTCTCGCACGGGGGTAGATCGTCGCCTGGTGCGACCGCCTCGGCCCGGCGGTCCGCTCCGGACCACCGGTCGGCGCCGCCTCAGAAGGCGTCGCTGTCGGCGTCCCGCGCGAGCGCCCGAAGCTCCTCGTCGATGCCGAGCGCCCAGTCGCGGACCTCCTCCAGGTCGCGGTAGTCGCCCGGCTGGGCGTGCACCAGCGCCACGAGCGCGCGCTCGGAGATGTTCAGCTCGGCGCGTTCGAGGCGGCCCGCGAACATCCGCACACCACGGGCGCCGACGGCCTTGGCCACCTCCGTCACGTCGTCCGGGACCACCGGGGCCGTCGCCGGCTCTCCGACAGGGCCGGACCAGAACAGCCACACGGGTCGCTCCCGCAGCTGCCCGGCGCGCCGGTCGACGAGGTCACGCACACCGAGCGCGAGACGGCCGACGTAGACGGCGGAGCCGAGCACCGCGGCGTCGTAGCCGGCCACGTCCTCGACCTCGTCCGGACCGATCTCCGCGACGTCGTGACCCGCGTCGCGCAGCACCGCGGCGACCACCTGGCCCATCTCCCGCGTACCGCCGTGGCGCGACGACACCGACACCAAGACGCGCATGCGTGCCTCCTTCCGGGCGATCCCCCCGCTCGGCCTCCCCTGACGCCGCGCCCAACCTCCCCAGCGTGTCGTGAGGTGGGGCGGGGTGCGCGGGACCCAGGTCCCTGCGACGGGTCCGGGCCGCGGACCGCGGGAAGGCACGGCCGAGGCCGGCGTTAGTCTGACCTTCGTGACGATCGCACCCGAGGGACGCCGGATGCTGCGGGTCGAGGCCCGGAACGCGGAGACGCCGATCGAGCGCAAACCGGAGTGGATCCGCACCCGCGCCACGATGGGTCCGCAGTACGACGAGCTGAAGCACCTCGTCCGCCGTGAGGGACTCCACACGGTGTGCGAGGAGGCCGGCTGCCCCAACATCTTCGAGTGCTGGGAGGACCGCGAGGCGACGTTCCTCATCGGAGGCGGCACGTGCACCCGGCGATGCGACTTCTGCCAGATCGACTCGGGCAGGCCGGAGCCCTTCGACGCCGACGAGCCGCGCCGGGTGGCCGAGTCCGTGCAGGCGATGGGCCTGAAGTACGCCACGGTCACGGGCGTCGCCCGTGACGACCTGCCGGACGGCGGTGCGTGGCTCTACGCCGAGACGGTGCGCCGCATCCGTGCTGTGAACCCCGGCACGGGCGTCGAGCTGCTGATCCCGGACTTCGACGCGCGGCCGGAGCGGCTCGCCGAGGTGTTCGGCTCCGCCCCGCAGGTGCTCGCGCACAACCTGGAGACGGTGCCGCGGATCTTCAAGACCATCCGGCCCGGCTTCCGCTACGAGCGGTCGCTGTCCGTGCTCACCGCGGCCCGCGAGGCCGGGCTGGTCACCAAGTCCAACCTGATCCTCGGCATGGGCGAGACGACGGACGAGGTGCGGGAGGCACTGGTCGCTCTGCACGAGGCCGGGTGCGACCTGATCACCATCACCCAGTACCTGCGGCCGTCGGTGCGGCACCACCCGGTGGACCGGTGGGTGCGGCCCGAGGAGTTCGTCGAGCTGTCCGACGAGGCGCGCCGGATCGGCTTCGCCGGCGTGATGGCCGGCCCTCTGGTGCGCTCGTCGTACCGGGCCGGGCGACTGTGGGCCCAGGCCCTGGCGCGGCGCGGCGCGACCGTCCCGGCCGGTCTCGAGCACCTGGCGGAGCCCACGACGGCGCGCCAGGAGGCGGCCTCGGTGCTCGCCCGCACCGCCGGTCGCTGACCCGCTCCGCTGCGCAGGAGGCCCTTCGGCCGTCGGTAGACTCGCGTCCCATGGCCCGCGCGAGCACACCGCCGTCACGCCCTGCCAAGGGCGCCGCCGGCACCACCGACACCGCCCCCAAGAAGGTCCGCTGGTACACCCAGGTCTGGACCGCCTACCAGATGACGCGCAAGCACGACCCGGCGATCACCTGGTTGATCCTCGCGGTGTTCTTCGGGATCGTCGCGATCGGCCTCGTGGTGGGCCTGCTCGTGCACTCGCTGGTCTACATGCTCGTGCTCAGCATCCCGTTCGCGGCGCTGGGCGCCATGTTCGTGCTGGCGAGGCGCGCGGAGACGGCTGCCTACACCCAGATCGAAGGCCAGCCCGGTGCGTCGCGCGCCGCGCTCGGCACGATCCGCAAGGGCTGGACCTTCACCGAGGAGCCCGTGGCGGTGGACCCCCGCACGCAGGACCTCGTGTTCCGCGGGCTCGGCCGAGCCGGTGTCGTGCTGGTCAGCGAGGGGCCGGCGAGCCGGGCCGGCAAGCTGCTCGAGCAGGAGCGCAAGCGGACCGCGCGGGTTATCTCGGGTGCCCCGATCACCCTCATGCAGATGGGCGACGAGCCCGGCCAGGTGCCGCTGCGCAAGCTCCCCCGCGCGGTGCAGAAGCTGCGTCCCCAGCTCACCAAGGCGGAGGTCGCCGAGGTCAGCAAGCGGCTCACCGCACTGGGCGGGATGCGCCTGCCGATGCCGAAGGGCATCGACCCGACCCGGATGCGCCCCGACCGGCGCGGTCTGCGCGGGCGCTGACCGACCGGCTCAGCGCCGGACGATCACCGTTCCGGCCGCGCGGTCGTGCAGGCCCCGGCCGTCGCCGTCCTGCACGACGGCGGGGATCACGAGGAGCAGCAGGACGGTCCGCACGGCGGCCCGCAGGAGCCCTGGTGCGCGACCGACGTCGAGGCCGCTGCCTGACCGGGTCGGGCCGTCGGCGTCCGGTCCCGGCCTGACGACCGGCGCCGTCCTGACGCGCAGGTTGCACAGCCGGTGCCCCAGGGTGTGGCCGACCGTGCCGACCAGGAGCAGGTTCTCCAGCGCGAAGATGCCGAGCGTGGCCACGGGGTCGCCGCGCACCAGGGAGAAGGCCGCGGCCTGCGGGCCGGGGAACAACGCCCCCGAGATCAGCAGGCAGGCGAGCCAGTCCACAGCCAGCGCGAGCGCCCGGCGCCCGGTCCGTGCCGGCGATCCCGGACCGGACACGGGCAGCCCGAGCCTGGTGCCGGCACCGGCCCCCGCAACCGCGTCGCCCTCGAGCCACGGGCCCATGTCCTCACGTCGCGCCACGCCGCCAGCCTAGGAGAAAGGTCCCGGACGACCGTCCGGGTCGTCGCACGGCGGTCACACCGGGCGCCGTCACGTAACACCGCCGAAACAGACGTGGCACCGGCGCGTCATCACGTGCGCCTAGCCTCTGCGCAGGCCCGAGCACACGGGCTGGACTCAACCGAGGAGCAGCGGATGTTCAGCAAGCCAGAGGAAGTCCTGGCGTTCATCAAGAGCGAGGACGTCAAGTTCGTCGACGTCCGGTTCTGTGACCTGCCCGGCGTCATGCAGCACTTCAACGTCCCCGCGGCGTCCGTCGACGACGACTTCTTCGTCAACGGTCAGATGTTCGACGGTTCGTCGATCCGCGGCTTCCAGGCGATCCACGAGTCGGACATGAAGCTGATCCCGGACGTGACGACGGCCTACGTCGACCCGTTCCGCGTGGAGAAGACGCTGAACATCAACATGTCGATTGTCGACCCCTACACCGACGAGCCCTACAGCCGCGACCCGCGCCAGATCGCCGCCAAGGCGGAGGCGTACCTGCGCTCGACCGGCATCGCGGACACCGCCTTCTTCGCGCCGGAGGCGGAGTTCTACATCTTCGACTCCGTGCGCTTCCAGACGCGCCAGGACGCCGGGTTCTACTTCATCGACTCCATCGAGGCCGCGTGGAACAGCGGCCGCGAGGAGGAGGGTGGCAACCTCGGGCACAAGACGCCCTACAAGGGTGGCTACTTCCCCGTCGCGCCCGTGGACCAGTTCGGCGACATCCGCGACGAGATCTCGCTGCTGCTCGACGAGCTCGGCCTGCAGGTCGAGCGCGCGCACCACGAGGTCGGCACCGCGGGTCAGGCGGAGATCAACTACCGCTTCGACACCCTCGCCAAGTCAGCCGACAAGGTGCAGCTGTTCAAGTACGTGGTGAAGAACGTCGCCCACCAGAACGGCCGCACGGCGACCTTCATGCCGAAGCCGCTGTTCGGCGACAACGGCTCGGGCATGCACGTGCACCAGTCGCTGTGGAAGGACGGCGAGCCGCTGTTCTTCGACGAGAAGGGCTACGGCGGCCTGTCCGACCTCGCCCGCTGGTACATCGGCGGCCTGCTGAAGCACGCGCCGTCGCTGCTGGCCTTCACCAACCCGACGGTGAACAGCTACCACCGCCTGGTGCCGGGCTTCGAGGCTCCCGTCAACCTGGTCTACTCGGCGCGCAACCGCTCCGCGTGCATCCGTATCCCGGTCACCGGCTCGAGCCCCAAGGCCAAGCGCATCGAGTTCCGCGTCCCAGACCCGTCGAGCAACCCGTACCTCGCCTTCTCGGCGATGCTGATGGCCGGTCTCGACGGCATCCAGAACCGGATCGAGCCGCCGGAGCCGGTCGACAAGGACCTGTACGAGCTGCCCCCGGAGGAGCACGCCCTCATCCAGCAGGTGCCGGGCTCGCTCCCCGAGGTGCTCGACAACCTCGAGGCGGACCACGACTGGCTGACCGCCGGCAACGTGTTCACGCCGGACCTGATCGAGACCTGGATCGACTACAAGCGGTCCGCCGAGGTCGACCCGATCCGGCTGCGGCCGCACCCGCACGAGTTCGAGCTCTACTACGACGTCTGATCGTCAGGGGCCACGGCTGCTCCCGTGAGCCCCTGACCAGCGGTACCGCCGGCCCGGTCACCCTCGTGGTGCCCGGGCCGGCGTGCGTCCCGACTCGTGCGGCACGCCCGGGACCGACCGTTGCCCAGCCCGCTGGCACTGCCGTCAGAACGGCGGGTCGTGCGGACGTACCTCTCCCTGCTCGGCAACACCATCGCAACGTCGCATCGTCGCCGCGCGTGGGCCTCAGGCGCGCGGCACGTTCTGCCGGTACTCGGCGCTTCCGACGATTCCCACGACGATTTGCTCGCTGCGCATGCCGCTCTGGATCGCGCGCACCCAACCAGCCACGCCACCGGGGTCGGCGTGCCGGTGGAGATAGTCCACGTAGTACCCGTCGACCACCCGCGAAAGACCTTCGGTCGAGTAGACGAATCCCTTGGCGACGTCGAAGCGAGAGACACCCCGTCCGAGCGCGGCGCTCCAACCGCCGATCTCCGAGTCGGTCGGGGTGCGGCCTAGCACGATCCAGTACAGCCATCTGATCCAGGACTCGGCCGAGCCGCCCGACGTGGCGTAGCACTCGGGGGACGCAAGGATCCCGGCCTCCATGTCCTGGATACGCATCCCGACGTTCATCGCCCCCAACCAGGAGGCGAGACCGCCGGGCTCCGGTGAGCGGTGCAGGACGTCTCGGTAGACCGTCCCGATCAGGGTGCTGCGGAACTCCGCGGACGAGGTGATGGCATCGGCCACGGCGGAGTAGGGGGTTCCGGCGCGAAGCGTGGCGGCCCAGCCGGCAAGTCCCGCTGCTTCTGGTTCTCGGCCGAACAAGTCCTCGTAGACGCTGGTGACGTAGCCATCGACAAGATCAGGGACCGGAGAGCCGAACGGCACCACGACGTCCTCGGCTTGGCCGGTCCAGGAGTAGTTCCGCACCCGGACGGCGGTCGCGGTCGGCGACATGTCAGTGGGAAGCGTGAGTGCGATTCTGCTGCTATCGGCCGACAGCACCGCCGCCCCCGCCACGTCCACGAGCTGGCTACCTTCCACGATGTCAACATGCGGTCGATTCGGGTAGGCGTCGAAGAACAGAGGCTCCGCGAGAATGTCGATCGTCACGCCGGGAGCCGCATGCACAGGCGATGTGGTGTACGAGCGTGTGCGCTGGTAAGGGCTCACGGTCCCAAGAGCAACGCTCACCTGGTTCGCGGAATTGACCGGCTCCGTCTGGAACGCCGCAAAGAGATGAATCGTGTCGACGGCGCCCTTGCCGTCAAGCTCGAAGCCATACCACCCGTCGCTGACGCACCCTGCCAGGGCCGTCGAGATGGTCGGCAGGTCCACCACCAGGTCCCATCCCTCCATGTGCAGCCCGGCCTTCGTGTTCCGGCACATCATGAACGACCCCGCCCCGCCCGCGAGCAGTGCCAGTGCAGCAGGATCGACATCCGTCGCGCGCACGTCCTGCGGAAAGGAGATCCTGACGGAGGATGCGCCGACGGGAACGGTGGGGATATAGGACATTGCCCCACCCCATGAGTACCAGAGGTCCGCCGCCTCGGGCGTTGCGACCGGCACTGAGACACCGTCGATGCCGGACCCCGCCTCCGCGGGTCTCGCGCCAGCCACGGCAGCGGCCACGACAAGTGCGAATGACATGGCGGCGAGAAGTGCGCGCCTCAATCCGTTGTCGCACCGCGACGCAGGCACGATGGCCCCCTCTTCTGTGGCGCAGGTGAACCGGACACAAACCAGCCCGCGTGTCCCGCTGTCGCGCCTCACTGTAGGGCGACCCTGCCCCGTCGACGTCCCATTCGGATCGCACTTCGGTGACCAATACGGCGTCTGACGTCACCACGCCAACGAGTCGTAGGATCGGCGACGACACCACCAAACCTCGGCGCATCAACGGGACCTCTGGCGGTCAGCCGTAGAAGACCCGCTCGACGACCGCGCGGGCCCGCCGGGCGGTGCGCAGGTACTCCTCCTCGAGCGTCGCCCCGGAGCCGGCGGGGTACCCCATCACGCGGGCGACGCCGGACAGCGCGGTGTGGTCGTGCGGCAGCACGTCCGTGTGCGGGCCGTCGGTGCGTCCGGACCACAGCACGTTCGCGTCGCGCAGCCGGGAGGCGAGCTCCCACGCTGCCGCGAGCACCGCACGGTCCTCCTCGGCCAGCAGACCGGCAGCGGTCGCGGCCGTGAGCGCCTCGAGCGTCGACGTGGTCCGCAAGCCCTCGACCTGGTGCGCGTGCTGCAGCTGGAGCAGCTGCGCGCTCCACTCGACGTCGCTGATCCCGCCCCGCCCGAGCTTGAGATGCCGTGCCGGGCTGACGCCGCGCGGCAGCCGCTCCGCCTCCACCCGCGCCTTGATGCGCCGGACCTCGCGCACCGCCGCCGGGTCCAGACCCCCGGCGGGGTACCGCACGCGGTCGATCAGGGCGCAGAACCGCCCGGCGAGCTCGACGTCGCCCGCGACCGGTCGCGCTCGGAGCAGTGCCTGCGCCTCCCACGTCGCGGACCAGCGGCCGTAGTACTCCGCATAGGAGTCGAGCGTGCGGACCAGCGGCCCGTTGCGACCTTCGGGCCGCAGGTCCGCGTCCACGGCGAGCGACGGCTCCGGGCCGACGTCACCGAGCAGGGCGCGCAGCTGGCTGGCCACGCCGGTGGCGAAGTCCTGAGCAAGGGTGGGGTCGACCCCCGGGAGCGGGTCGTGGACGAAGAGGACGTCGGCGTCCGACGAGTAGCCCATCTCGCGCCCGCCGAGGCGACCCATGGCGACCACGAGCATCCGCGTCGGGTCCGCGTCCAGGCCACGCTCGGCACGTGCCTCCCACCGGCTGACCCGCAGGGCACCCGCCAGCACCGCGTCGGCCGCCACCGTGAGGCTGTGCGACGCCCTGGTCCCCGTGGTCACGCCGAGCACGTCGGCCGTCGCCGTGCGGGCCAGCTCCCGTCGGCGCAGCGCGCGGAGCGCCGTGGCTGCCGCGACGCGCTCGTACGACCTGGTCAGGATCGCGTCGGCCTCCCCCGCGAGACGCTGGGCGTCGCGCGGCTCCAGCTCGGCGTCGTCGTCCAGCCAGACGACCGACTCGGGCGATCGCGTCAACGCGTCGGCGACGTAGCGGGACGTCGACAGCACGCGGGCCAGCCGCTCGGCCGCCGTGCCGGAGTCGCGCAGCAGCTTGAGGAACCAGTGGGTGCTGCCGAGCTCGTCCGACAGCCGGCGGAACGCGAGCAGGCCCCCGTCCGGGTCCGGCCCCGCGGCGAACCACCCGAGCATCACGGGCAGCAGCTGGCGCTGGATGGCGGCCCGTCGGGACAGCCCCTCGCTGAGGGCGGCGATGTGCCGCAGGGCACCGCCGGGGTCCCGGTAGCCGATCGCCTCCAGCCGGTGCCGCGCCGCTTCCGGCGCCAAGGTGACGTCCGCCTCGGACAGCCGCGCGGTGGCGGGGAGCAACGGCCGGTAGAACAGCTCCTCGTGAAGGCGCCGCACGTCGCGACGCACGGACCGCCACCGCTCGAGGAGACCCTCGGCGCCCTCGGTACGCATCCCGACCGAGCGAGCCAACCGGCGCAGGTCCGGCTCGGCCTGCGGGAGCAGGTGGGTCCGCTGCATCCGCCACATCTGCACGCGGTGCTCGAGGACCCGCAGGAACCGGTAGCAGGCAGCGAGCTGCGCGGCGTGCTCGCGGCCGACGTAGCCGCCCGCGGCCAGCGCGGCGAGCGCGGTCAGCGTGCTGCCGCTGCGGATCGACTCGTCGGCCCGACCGTGCACCAGCTGCAGCAGCTGGACGGTGAACTCGACGTCGCGCAGACCCCCGACACCCAGCTTGATCTGGCGGTCCGCCTCCGCGGCGGGCACGTGGCGCTCCACCCGGCGCCGCATCGCCTGCGCGTCCTCGACGAAGTTCTCGCGCCGCACGGCGGCCCAGACCATCGGCTGCGTCATCTCGACGTACGCGCGCCCCAGCTCGACGTCCCCCGCGACCGGCCGTGCCTTCAGCAGCGCCTGGAACTCCCAGGTGCGGGCCCACCGCTCGTAGTAGGCGCGGTGGCTGGCCAGGGTCCTGACCAGCGGCCCGTCCTTGCCCTCCGGGCGGAGCGCGGCGTCGACCGCCCACAGCGCGGGTTCTCCGGAGGGCGTCGAGCACGCCCGTGCGAGCCCCGCGGCAAGCCGGGCACCGACCGCGATCGCCTCGTCCTCGGCGGTACCCTCCGCCGGCTCGACGACGTACACCACGTCGACGTCGGAGATGTAGTTGAGCTCCCGGCCGCCGCCCTTGCCCATGCCGATGACGGCCAGCCGCACGCCGGGCGCTCCGTCCGGGTACTCCGCCCGTGCCAGCGCGAGACCGGCCTCGAGGGCGGCGCCGGCGAGGTCGGCGAGCGCGGCCGCCACCGCAGGCAACCGGCTCTGCGGGTCAGCGCTGGTGACGTCCGCCGCGGCGATGCCGAGCAGGTGCCGGCGGTAGGCCCGACGCATCGCGTCGACCCCCGGCGCACCGGCCAGACCGGCGACCGGGACCGCGGCGGACGGGTCCGCCTCCACCGCGCGCAGCAGGTCGGCGCGGACGGAGCTGGCATCGACGTCGACGCCCGGCGCGTCGTCGAGCACGACGCGCAGGCTCTCCGGCCGCGCGACCACGACGTCGCCCAGCGCCGCCGACGCGCCGGCCAGGGAGAGCAGACGCTCACGCGCAGGGCCGGCCCCCGTCACGGCGGCGACCAGGGCCTCCGTCAGGTCCGGGTGCGGACCGACCGCACCTGCCACCTTCGCGAGGGTGAGGAGCGCCTGGTCCGGGTCCGCGACCGCACCCAGCAGCTCCGGCAGGTCGTCGGGCGCCTGCGGCCACACGGCGAGCAGCGCCCGGTCCGTCAGCAGCCGCTCGCCTCGTGGCACGTCGGCAACGCCTGCCCGGGACAGCCGGGCGGCGAGGGACGCGCCCCGGCCGTGCGTGCTGCCGACGGTCATCGGTCAGACCAGGGGCAGGAACCGCTGCAGCTCGAACGGCGTGACCTGCGCGCGGTACTCGCGCCACTCCTCGCGCTTGTTGCGCAGGAAGTAGTCGAAGACGTGCTCCCCCAGCGCCTCGGCGACCAGCTCGGACCGCTCCATCACCTCGATGGCGGCCTCGAGCGACGTCGGCAGCGGTTCGATGCCGAGCGCACGCCGCTCCGCGTCGGTCAGCTCCCAGACGTCGTCCTCGGCACCCTCCGGCAGCTCGTAGCCCTCCTCGATGCCCTTGAGCCCGGCGGCGAGCAGCACCGCGAACGCCAGGTAGGGGTTCGCCGCCGAGTCGACCGCCCGGTACTCCACCCGGCTCGAGTTGCCTTTGCCCGGCTTGTACAGCGGCACCCGCACGAGCGCGGACCGGTTGTTGTGGCCCCAGCAGATGTAGCTCGGCGCCTCGGCGCCGCCCCACAGCCGCTTGTAGGAGTTGACGAACTGGTTGGTCACCGCGGTGATCTCGGCGGCGTGCCGCAGCAGTCCGGCGATGAAGGACCGGCCGATCTTGGAGAGCTCGAGGTCGGCGCCGGCCTCGTGGAACGCGTTCTTGTCGCCCTGGAACAGGGACAGGTGCGTGTGCATCCCCGACCCAGGCGCCGCGAACAGCGGCTTCGGCATGAAGGACGCGAACACCCCCTGCTCGAGGGCCACCTCCTTGACCACCGTGCGGAAGGTCATGATGTTGTCCGCGGTGGTCAGCGCGTCCGCGTAGCGCAGGTCGATCTCGTTCTGGCCCGGGCCGGCCTCGTGGTGGGAGAACTCCACCGAGATGCCCATGGACTCCAGCATCGTGATCGCGGCCCGGCGGAAGTCGTGGGCGGTGCCCCGTGGGACGTGGTCGAAGTAGCCGCCCTGGTCGACCGGCACGAGCGTCTGCGCCGGGTCGGCCGGCGCCTCGAACAGGTAGAACTCGACCTCGGGGTGCGTGTAGAAGGTGAACCCCTTGTCGCTGGCGCGGTCCAGCGCGCGCTTGAGCACCTGGCGGCTGTCCGCGAGCGACGGTGCGCCGTCCGGGGTGAGCAGGTCGCAGAACATGCGGGCGGTGCCGTGCCGCTCACCGCGCCACGGCAGCACCTGGAACGTGGACGGGTCCGGGCGGGCGATCATGTCCGCCTCGTACACCCGGGTCAGGCCCTCGATCGCCGAGCCGTCGAACCCGATGCCCTCGGAGAACGCCTGCTCCAGCTCGGCCGGCGCGACGGCGACCGACTTGAGGATGCCGAGCACGTCCGTGAACCACAGCCGGACGAACCGGATGTCCCGCTCCTCGACCGTCCGGAGCACGAATTCCTGCTGCCTGTCCATGGGGCACATCCTTCCCTATGACCAGGCGTGCAGCCGCCCCCGGCACATCGGCGCGGCGGTCACCGTCCGGACCCCTCGATAGGCTCCCAGCCATGGCCCGACCTCGCATCGCCCTGGCCCAGATCGACACGTGCGTCGGGGACGTCGACGGGAACGTCGAGGCGGTGCTCGCCTGGTCCCGCCGCGCTGCCGAGGCCGGCGCCCACGTGGTCGTCTTCCCCGAGATGACCCTCACCGGCTACCCGATCGAGGACCTCGCGCTGCGGGCGTCCTTCCGACGCGGGGCCCAGGCGGGGCTCGAACGTCTCGCCTCCCGGCTCGTCGAGGAGGGGCTGGGCGAGCTGACCGTGGTGGTCGGCACCATCGGCGAACGGCGGCTCGGCCCACGCAACGACGCCCAGGCGGATGCCGCCGCTCGGGCCGCGGTCCGGGCCACCAACCGGGCGGTGGTGCTGCGGGACGGGGAGGTGCTGGCCCGGTACGACAAGCACCACCTGCCCGAGTACGGCGTGTTCGACGAGAGCCGGATCTTCACCCCGGGGCACGAGGTGTGCGTGCTGGACGTCCTGGACCGACGTGTCGCCGTGGTGATCTGCGAGGACATCTGGCAGGACGGCGGACCCGTGACGGCCCTCGCGGACGAGGACCTCTCGCTGCTCCTCGTGCTGAACGCGTCCCCGTACGAGGAGGGCAAGGGGCACGTCCGCACGGCGCTGGCGGCCCGTCGGGCGCACGAGGTCGGCGCGCCGGTCGCCTACGTCAACCTCGTCGCCGGCCAGGACGACCTGGTGTTCGACGGCGGCTCGTTCGTGGTCGGGCGCGACGGGCAGGTGCTGGCCTACGCGCCGCAGTTCGTGGAGCACCTGCTCCTCTGGGACCTGGCGGAGGACGACGAGCCCGAGGTGCCGGGCCCGCGCGCGGCACGGCTCACCGCCGACGAGGAGGTGTACCGGGCGCTCGTCCTGGGCCTGGCGGACTACGTCCGCAAGAACGGCTTCCGCTCCGTGGTGCTCGGGATGTCCGGTGGCATCGACTCGGCGCTGTGCGCCGCCATCGCCGCCGACGCGATCGGCGGGGAGCACGTCGTCGGCGTCTCGATGCCCTCGGTGTACTCCAGCGGGCACTCCAAGGACGATGCCGCGGACCTCGCGCAACGGATCGGCGCCGACTACCGCGTGCAGCCGATCGCGCCGATGGTGGACGCCTTCCAGGGGCAGCTGCACCTCGAGGGGCTCGCCGAGGAGAACCTGCAGGCCCGGGTCCGCGGCGTCACGCTGATGGCCCTCTCCAACGCCGAGGGCCACCTGGTGCTCGCCACGGGCAACAAGACCGAGCTGGCCGTCGGCTACTCGACGATCTACGGCGACGCGGTCGGCGGCTTCGCCCCCCTGAAGGACGTGGACAAGTCGCGCGTCTGGGCCCTCGCCCGTTGGCGCAACCACGCCGCGCTCGACGGCGTGTTCCGGCCCGACGAGGTGCCGCCGATCCCCGAGTCGTCGATCACCAAGCCGCCGTCGGCGGAGCTGCGCCCGGGACAGGTCGACCAGGACTCGCTGCCCCCGTACGACCTGCTGGACACGGTGCTCGACGCCTACGTCGAGAACGCCGAGGGACGGGCCGAGCTCCTCGCTCGTGGTTTCGCGCCGGAGGTGGTGGACAAGGTGCTGCAGCTGACCGACAGAGCCGAGTGGAAGCGCCGGCAGTACCCGCTCGGTCCCAAGGTGACCGCGCTGGCGTTCGGGCGCGACCGGCGCCTGCCCGTCACCACCCGTTGGCGCGAGCTGTGAACGCCCCGCAGCGCGTGCGGGTCCAGCACCTGCAGGCTGCCAAGGACCGCGGCGAGCGCCTGGTGATGCTCACCGCCTACGACGCCGTCACGGCGCGCATCTTCGACGAGGCGGGCGTCGACCTGCTGCTGGTCGGCGACTCGATCGGCAACACCATGCACGGGTACGCCAGCACGCTGCCGGTCACGCTCGACGAGATGGTGGTCGCCGGCCGAGCGGTCGCCGGCGCGGTCCGCCGCGCCTTCGTCGTCGTGGACCTGCCGTTCGGCACCTACGAGGCGGGCCCTGCGCAGGCCCTCGCCACCGGCGTCCGCGTCCTCAAGGAGACCGGTGCCGCCGCGGTCAAGCTCGAGGGCGGTCGCCGCGTCGCACCGCAGATCCGGGCGCTGACGGACGCCGGCATCCCGGTGGTGGCGCACCTGGGCTACACGCCGCAGTCCGAGAACCTGCTCGGCGGTCCGCGGGTGCAGGGCCGCGGTGACGACGGGGCCGACCGGCTGCGAGACGACGCCGTCGCGGTGGTCGACGCGGGGGCCGTCGCCGTGGTGCTCGAGATGGTGCCCGCCCCGGTGGCCGCGTCGGTCACCTCGATGCTGCGCGTGCCCACCATCGGCATCGGCGCCGGGGCTGGCTGCGACGGCCAGGTGCTGGTGTGGGTCGACATGGCCGGCATGACCGAGTGGACGCCCCGGTTCGCCAAGCGCTACGGCGAGCTCGGCGCCGCCCTGGGTGCTGCTGCACGCGCGTTCGCCGAGGACGTCCGGGGCGGCGCCTTCCCGGACGCGGACCACGAGTTCGGCGCCTGAGCGCCGGACGCGTCAGCCGCGGTCGTACCCGTCAGCTGCGATCGGCCTCGTCCTGCCGGTCCCACGCCTCGGTGCGCTCGTGGGCGGTCTGCAGGGCCCGGGCCGCTGCCTCGCGCGTCGGGTAGGGACCCATCAGCACGCTCCAGTCGCTGTGCCGTCCCTCCTCCACCTCGTGCGTCTGGGTGTTGAAGTAGAACTCGGTGGCCATGGCGGGCTCCCTCCGAGGGATCGGCGGTGGGGTCGTCTTTCGTAGACTGCCAGGTATGCCGCCGGTGCACGCGTCACGAGCCCCCCTGACCCCGGGGCGGCTGGGCCCACGCCGGACCGTCCCCGGATCCATCGAGCGGCCGGAGTACGTCGGTCGGCCGGGACCTCGACCCTGGACGGGCAGCAACGTGCTGGAGCCGGAGACGGTCGACCGCGTCCGCACCGCCTCGCGCATCGCGGCGCAGGCGCTCCAGGAGGTCGGCCGCCACGTGGTGCCCGGTGTGACGACGGACGAGCTCGACGCCGTCGGGCACGAGTTCCTCCTCGACCACGGGGCGTACCCGTCGACGCTCGGCTACCGCGGCTTCCCCAAGTCGCTGTGCACGTCGCTCAACGAGGTGATCTGCCACGGCATCCCGGACTCGACGGTCGTCGAGGACGGCGACATCGTCAACATCGACATCACCGCCTACGTCGGCGGCGTGCACGGCGACACCAACGCGACGTTCCGGGCGGGGGACGTGGACGAGGAGTCACGGCTGCTCATCGAGCGGACGCGTGAGGCGCTCGCCCGTGGCATCAAGGCCGTCGCACCGGGGCGCGAGCTCAACGTGATCGGCCGGGTGATCGAGCGGTACGCAGCCCGGTTCGGGTACGGCGTGGTGCGCGACTACACCGGCCACGGTGTCGGGCCGGCCTTCCACACCGGTCTGGTGGTGCCGCACTACGACGCGGCGCCGGCGTACGACACCGTGATCGAGCCCGGCATGGTGTTCACCATCGAACCGATGCTCAACCTCGGCACCCCGGACTGGCTGATGTGGGACGACGACTGGACGGTCGTCACGGCCGACGGCCGGCGCAGCGCGCAGTTCGAGCACACCCTGCTGGTCACCGACACCGGAGCGGAGATCCTGACGCTGCCATGAGCGACACCTCGATCCTCGGCAAGAGCAAGATCCACACAGCCTTCGGCATCGACATCGGCGGGTCCGGCATCAAGGGCGCCCCGGTTGACCTGCGGACGGGCGAGTTCGCCGCAGACCGGGTGCGGATCCCGACGCCGCAGCCCGCCACCCCGGATGCGGTCGCGGCCACGGTGGCCGAGGTGGTGGACTCCTTCAAGCTGCGCCGGACGGTGCCGATCGGCGTCACCTTCCCGGCGGTGGTGCTGCACGGCGTCGCGCAGTCCGCAGCCAACGTCGACCCGTCGTGGATCGGCACCGACATCGAGAAGACGCTCCGGGCGGCCACCGGTCGGCGCGTGCTGGCCGTCAACGACGCGGACGCCGCAGGCTTCGCGGAGGTCGAGTACGGCGCCGCACGCGGGGTGCCGGGTCTCGTCATCGTCGTCACGCTCGGAACAGGGATCGGCACCGCGCTGATCAACGACGGCGTGCTGGTGCCGAACACGGAGCTCGGCCACCTGGAGATCGACGGGTTCGACGCGGAGGTCCGCGCGTCCGACGCGGCGCGCGACCGCGAGGACCTGAGCTGGGAGCAGTGGTCCGAACGCCTGCAGAGGTACTTCTCGGTGGTCGAGAAGCTCTTCTGGCCCGACCTCTTCGTGGTCGGCGGCGGCGTGAGCAAGAAGTACCAGGAGTTCCTCCCCCGCCTGACGCTGCGGGCGCCGATCGTGCCGGCTGCCCTGCGCAACGCGGCGGGCATCGTCGGCGCCGCCCGGCTGGCTGCCCGGGCGCACTGAGCGGACCCCGGCCGGCCGGGCCCGGGACCTACCGGTGCTCGGCCGCGTGCCGGGCCTGCTCCCGCTGCAGCCGCAGCACGAGCCGGTACAGCGCGTCCCGGGTGCGCTCCGAGGGGTCGACGAGCGTCGCGCCGTAGCGCGTCCCGCTGCTGGACACCTCGTGCCGCACCACGCGCAGCCGGAGGTCGACCAGCTCCTCGCCCACAGGCAGTCCCAGCCGGAGCGTCGCACCCTCGTGCAGCTCCTCGGGCGCCATGAAGCGCGCGCCCGTCGCCGAGACGTCGAGCACGGTGACCCGCAGGCTCGCCGGGCTCGCCCCGCCCTCGAGGGTCGCCACGCAGCTGAACCGGTAGGCGGCCCGAGCCGCCGCCCGGCGCTGGTGACGGGCGAGGTCCTCCACGACGACGACGTCGACCGCGGCACCGTCGTCACGTGCCTCGACGGCCGCCACCAGGCCGGCGTACGAGCACACGCCCCGGACCGGGTCCAGCACCGTCACCCCGATGGAGTCGCCGGGCTGCAGGCCGGGCAGGGCGCCGTCGGCACGCATCCGCAGCACGCCGTCGGCGTACTCGGTGACGTAGCCGCCGACGTCGCCGCTCGGCGTCGCGACCCGGCAGCCGGCAAGCTCGTGCACCCGCATATCCTCGCGCGCCGAATGGCCGGCGAACGACAGCGTCCACCGCGCGGCGGCGTGCGCCGCCGGTCGCGGCCGGGGGTGCTGCGGATGAGTCAGTCGATACGCCGGGTTCTGTGCCCGGTCACGGTCTCCCGCGACCGGGTGGCGGCCATCCATCTACGACGTACGTTGCCGCACGCCTCCAGCGGCCTACCCGGGAGCTCGGGCGGGCAGCCCTCGAACGCTCCCTGTCTGGCCTTGCTCCGGGTGGGGTTTGCCGAGCCGCACCGGTCGCCCGGTGCGCTGGTGGTCTCTTGCACCGCCGTTTCACCCTTGCCGGTCCCCGGAGGGGCCGGCGGTCTGTTCTCTGTGGCACTGTCCCGCGGGTCACCCCGGGTGGGTGTTACCCACCACCCTGCCCTACGGAGCCCGGACGTTCCTCGGCGGGCCTCCCTGCGGAGTCCCGACGCGGCCGCCTGACTGACTCATCCGCGCTGACCAGGGTAGCCGACGGCGATCTCAGGGTTCGTCCAGGGACTTCCCGGATCCATCGCGGGCGCCGCCACCGGAAGGATGGCCCCGTGACCCCCATGACGAGCTCCGAGCTCTCCCCTGCGCCTGCGGCCGCACCGGCCACCGACGCCATCGCCTCCGCCCGCGCGCTGACCAAGGTCTACGGATCGGGGTCCACCGAGGTGCACGCCCTGCGCGGCATCGACGTCGACCTGGGCCGTGGCGAGCTCACCGCGATCATGGGGCCGTCGGGATCGGGCAAGTCGACGCTGATGCACTGCCTCGCCGGCCTCGACCGGCCGACCTCCGGCACGGTGGTCGTGGACGGGCAGGAGGTCTCGGCGATGTCCGAGCGCCGGCTCACCAAGCTGCGGCGGGACCGGGTGGGCTTCATCTTCCAGGCGTTCAACCTGGTGCCGACCCTGACGGCGGCCGAGAACATCACGCTCCCGCTGGACATCGCGCGGCGGCCGGTCGACCGCGGCCTGTTCGACGAGGTCGTGGACGCCGTCAGCCTGCGGGACAGGCTGACCCACAAGCCGGCCGAGCTGTCCGGCGGGCAGCAGCAGCGCGTCGCGTGCGCACGCGCGCTGGTGTCCCGTCCGGCGGTCGTCTTCGCCGACGAGCCGACCGGCAACCTCGACTCGCACGCGTCGGCCGAGGTGCTCGGCTTCCTGCGGCGCAGCGTGGACACCCTCGGCCAGTCGGTCGTCATGGTGACGCACGACCCGCGCGCGGCCTCGTACGCCCACCGCGTCCTGTTCCTCGCGGACGGGCTGTTCGTCGCCGAGCTGACCGACCCGACCGCCGCCAGCGTGCTGGACACGCTGGCCGGCCTCGAGGGCCTCGCCGCGCGGTCGCGGTCATGAGGCGCATCGCCTGGCGCGCCGTGCGTGCGCACCTCGGGCAGTTCGCCATGTCGATCGTCGCGGTGGCCCTCGGCGTCGCGTTCGTCACCGGCACCTTCTCGCTGCGCGAGATGCTCTCGTCGACGTTCGACGAGATCGTCGGCGCCTCCACCACCGCCGACGCCTACGTCCGGGTGCCCGACGACGGCTCGAACGTCGTGTCCGGCGAGCGGTCGGCCGCCCCCGGCCTCCCGCTCTCCCTCGCCGACACGCTGGAGTGGGTCCCCGGTGTGCAGGCGGTGATCCCGTCGCTGTCCGGGCCGATCACGCTGGTCGGCGCGAGCGGCACCGCCGTCCGGAGCACGCAGGCGCCCAGCTTCGCGCTGGCCTACGACCGCCGGGACCCCTCGGTCGCCGGGCTGACCGGCCGGGCGCCCGTCGGACGCGACGAGATCGCGGTCGAGCGGCACACGCTGGACTCCTCCGGCCTGCACGTCGGTGACCGCACCAAGGTCGTGCTCCTCGGGGACGTCCACGACGTGACGGTGGTCGGAGCCGTCGACTTCGGTGCGCCGATGGCCGGGGCGACGATCGTGCTGCTCGACCCCAGCGTGGAGGAGGCCGCGTTCGCGCCGGCGGGGACGACGTCGTCGTTCCAGGTGTACGCCGACAGGTCGGCCGGGCTGACCGAGCAGCAGCTGGTGGACCGCCTGGCGCCCGTCGCGAGCGATGCCCACGCCCAGGCGCTGACCGGTGCGGCGATGCGCACGGAGACCAGCTCGCAGATCTCCAAGCAGCTCGGCTTCGTGTCGACGTTCCTGCTCGTCTTCGCGCTGCTCGCGCTGTTCGTCGGGGCCTTCATCATCGCGAACACCTTCACCATGTCCGTGCGGCAGCGGATGCGGGAGTTCGCCCTGCTCCGGGCCGTCGGCGCGTCGCCGCAGCAGGTGTTCGGGTCGATCCTCACACAGTCCGCCCTCGTCGGGGTGGTCGGCTCGGCCATCGGCGTCCTCGGCGGCCTCGGGCTGGTCGAGCTGATCGGCGTGGTGCTGCAGCGGATGGACATGACGCTGTCCACCCGCGTGCCGATGTCCACGTCGACCGTGCTGATCGGTCTGGTGGTCGGTACTGGCGTCTCCGTCGCCGCGGCCTCGCTGCCCGCCCGGCGCGCCGCCGTCGTCCCGCCCGTCGAGGCGATGCGGGACGAGGTGACCGTGAACGAGCGGTCCCTGCGGCTGCGCGCCTGGGCCGGCCTGGTTCTCGTCGCCGCCGGTGCGGCCGCCGTGGTGGTGGCGGCCGTCCGCCCGCACCTCGGTTCCGCCGGCACCCTGCTGGGCGTCGGGGCAGGGTTCGTCCTGATCGGGACGCTCGTGGTCGGACCGGTCGTCGTGCCGGCCGTGGTGCGGCTGCTCGCCGCGCCCGCGGTGGCGTGGCTGCGTCCGGTCGGCCGGCTCGCCCGCGGGAACGTGGTGCGGAACCCGCGCCGCGCCGCCAACACCGCGGGAGCGCTGACCATCGGCATGGCGCTGGTCGGTGCGGCCGCCGTCATCGCGGCGAGCACCCAGGCGTCGGTCGGATCGCTGGTCAGCTCGGAGGTCAGCGCGGACTACGTGCTGCGGACCGGCATGAGCGACACGGTCGCACCCGCGCTGCTGCAGAAGGTGCGGGCGCTGCCGTCCGTGCAGCAGGCGGAGGGCTTCCCGTGGACGCACGTGCTGGCCGCCGTGGGTCGCGCGCCGACGGGCACGGACGGGCAGGCGCTCGTCGCCGTCGCGCCGACGATGGTCGGGTCGCTGCTGCGACCGTCGTCGACCGAGGGTTCGGTGACACAGGCCCTCACCGGCGGCGAGCTCGTCGCCGACAAGCTGCTCGCCAAGGACAAGGGCTGGAAGATCGGCGACACGGTGTCCGTCACGGGGCCGCTGGGCGAGAAGTCCCTGCGGATCGGGGCGATCGCACGGTCGGGGGCCGTCGGGCAGGCGCTCTGGGCCTCCCCCTCGGTGGTCGACACGCTGGTGCCCGCCGCGCAGCAGCCGGACACGACCGTCCTGGTCAAGGCGGCCGCCGGCGCGGACCTGAACGCCTTGCGGACGCAGCTGACCGACCTCTCGCGCCCCTACTACGTGGTGTCCGTCACGGACTCGAAGCAGTTCGTCGACGGCCTCGCGGCGCAGGTCAACCAGATGCTGGCCATCCTGTACGCGCTGCTCGGCCTGTCGGTGGCGATCGCCGTCCTCGGGATCGTCAACACCCTGGCGCTGTCGGTGATCGAGCGGACCCGTGAGATCGGGCTGCTGCGGGCGGTGGGTCTGGGACGGCTGCAGCTGTCGGGGGTGATCACCGTGGAGTCCGTCCTGACCGCGGTCTGCGGCACGGTGATCGGTCTCGCGGTCGGCATCGGCCTGGCCGCCTCGCTGCCCCGGCTCTACGCCGACCAGGGGCTGTCGCAGCTCTCGGTGCCGGGGTCGAGCCTGGCCGGGATGCTGGTGCTGGCCGTGCTCGTCGGCGTGGTCGCCGCGGTCTGGCCCGCCGTGCGCGCGGCGCGGCTCCCGGTGCTGGACGCCGTCGCGCAGGAGTAGCCGGAACGGCGGCCGGTGGCGCGACAGGGGGCGCGTCCACCGGCCGTCCCGGGGCAACCTGGCGGGCCGGTGCCCGGCACGGTGCGGGACGCGTACCCACGACGGCGGGCGACGGGCGCGGGCGGCGGGCGCGGTCGCGGCGCGCGAGGCTCCACGAGAAGGAGTGGTCGCGCTCAGCGCGCCCAGCCCTCGCTCGGCACCCCGGCCACCGCGATCTCGTCGCGCTTGTCGCTGAACAGCCGGACGATGCTGACGGAGGCCGGTGCCACGCGCAGCTGCGACCACGACCCCGGTGCGGCCCCCATCGTCACGCCGAGCATCGCCCGGATGGCCACCGCGTGGCTGACCACCACCACGGTGCGACCCTCGCCGGCCGCCTGGAGCCGGTCCAGCCCGGCGCGCACCCGCTCACCGACGTCCGCGATCGACTCGCCGTCGGGCGGTCGGACCGTGCCGAGGGTGTGCCACGGCTCGAGCCGGCCCGGCCACCGCTCCTCGACCTGTTCCGCGGTCAGCCCCTGCCACGCTCCGAAGTCGGCCTCCCGGAAGGTGGCGTCGGTCTCGACGTGCAGCCCGAGCCGTTCCGCCACCACAGCCGCGGTCTGCTGCGTGCGCACCATCGGCGACGCGATCACCCGGCTCGGGTAGGCGATGTCACCCCACAGGTCCCGCCCGACCCGGTCGACGAGCGCCGCCACGTCGGCCGCCTGGCGCCGGCCCGTCTCGTCCAGCGGCGGTCCCGGCTCGCTCGAGCCGGAGTACCCGCGTGAGACGGTCATCGCCGTCTGCCCGTGCCGCACGAGCACGACGGTGACCGGTTCCTCCTCGTCGAACCGCACGCCCGCCCCGGACGGGCGAGGTGCGCGCCGAGCCGAGGAGCTGTCGGCTGCCGGAGTGCCGGCCGCCGCGGAGGACGACGAGGGGTCCCCAGACGCGGGGAGCAGGGAGCTCACGGAGGAACTCTGACGTCGGTCGGGCGGCGACGCCACCCCGCGCCCGGGCCGTGCGCCGGCACCCGTCAGCGGACGAGGATCCGCCCGCACTCCTCGCACCGGACCACCTGGTCCTCCGCCGCCGACCGGATCCGCTCCAGGTCGAGCGGGTTGAGCTCCATCCGGCACCCGTCGCACTGCCGGCCGCGCAGCGCCGCCGCCCCGCGACCTCCGAGCTGCCCGCGGAGCCGCTCGTACAACGCGAGCAGACCGGCATCCAGGCCGGCCGCCGCGTTCTGGCGCTCCGCCCGCAGCCGGCCTGCCTCGTCGTCCAGCTCGCGCTCCGCCTGTTCCCGCTCGGCCGCCGACGCGGACTGCTGCTCGACCAGCGCCGCGTGCGCCTTCTCGAGCTCGGCCAGCGCGGCCGTGTGCGCCTCCAGGCGCTCCATCACCGCGAGCTCGACCTCCTCCAGGTCGGCCTGCCGCCGGGCCAGGCTCTCGATCTCGCTGGTCAGCGCCTGCGCGTCCTTGGCACCGGCGCCCGCCTGCAGGCGCGCCTGGTCCCGCACGGCCCGGCTGCGCACCTGCTCGACGTCGGTCTCCGCCTTCGACAGCTCCCGGCGCAGGTCTCCGGCCGCCGTGCGTGACGTGACGAGCGCCGTGTCCAGGTCCGCGAGCTGTGCCGCCAGCTCGCTGATCCGCTCGAGCACCGGCAGGGTCCGGCGGCGGTGCGCGTTCTGGTCCAGACGCGTGTCGAGCTCCTGCACCTCGAGGAGGCGGTGCTGGTCGGCGGCGGGGGCTGTGGTCACGAGTCTCCTTCGGGTGCGCCGGCCAGCGGCGCCGGACCGTCCACACGGGCGGTCCACGGATCGGTACGCAGGGTGCTGACGCGGGTGCTCACGGTAGCGCCCACCGCGCCGAGGTCTCGCTCGAGCGCCGCTGCGGCGCGGCGCAACCACGGCCACTCCGAGGCGAAGTGCGCGGTGTCGACCAGCGCGGGGACGCCCGTCGGCGACTCGAACAGCGCGCGCTCGCGCTGCTCGGAGGCGGGGTGGTGGCGCAGGTCGGACGTCACGTACACGTCGACCCCGGCCGCGCGGACGGCATCGAGCTCGCTGTCGCCCGAGCCGCCGAGCACCGCGACACTCTCGACGCGAAGGTCGGGCGCACCGGCGTACCGCACACCCTGGGGTGTGGCCGGCAGGGCCGCCGCGACCGCTCGTGCGAAGGCGTCGAGGCTCATCGGGATGGGCAGTCGCCCGACCCGACCGAGACCCGTGCCGCCCGGCAGTGCCGCGAGCTCCAGCACGTCGAACGCCGGCTCCTCGTACGGGTGCGCGGAGCGCATCGCGGCCACCACGGCCGCGCGCCGGTCGCGGCTCGCGACCATCTCGACCCGCGCCTCCACGACGTGCGCCCGTTCCCCCGGTGCCCCGACAGCCGGGTGCGCCTCCCCGGACGGCACGAACGTGCCCTCGCCCGTGCTCGACCACGCGCACCGGCTGTACTCGCCCAACGCTCCCGCGCCCGCGGCTGCCATCGCGTCGACCACGTGCTCCGCATCGCCCACGGGCACGAACACCACGTGCTTGTCGAGCGCGGGTCCCGGGTCCGCGACCAGAGGCCGGGTCTCCACGAGGCCGACCGCCGCCGCCAGGGCGTCCGCGACGCCGTCGGCGGCCGCGTCGGCGTTCGTGTGGGCGTTGTACAGCGCCGCGCCGCTGCGCAGCAGCCGGTGCACGACCGACCCCTTGAAGGTCGTCGCTGCGACGGAGTGCACGGGCCGCAGGAAGAGGGGGTGGTGGGTGACGACCAGATCGGCGCCCCACTCCAGCGCCTCGTCCACGACGGCGGCGACGGGGTCGACGGCGAACAGCACCCGCCGCACGGCCTGTTCCGGGTCCCCGACGACGAGGCCCACCGAGTCCCACGACTGTGCCGTCCCAGGCGGGTACCGCCGGTCGAGCGCGCGGACCACCTGCGCCAGCGTCGGCGTACCTGGGGGCGGCGGGCTCGAGACGCTCATCGCCGCCAACCTATCGCCCAGCCGGGGCACCGCTAGGCTGTGGCGTCCTCGGGGCCTGTAGCTCAGTTGGTCAGAGCGCCGCGCTTACACCGCGGAGGTCGTCGGTTCGAGACCGGCCGGGCCCACCCTCGTCGCTCCGTGGTCGCCGCTCCGCTTCCCTGCGGAACGGTCAGCGACCCCGGCCGCGGGTCGCCAGCCGAGTGGCGGACCAGTCCGGGGCGATCGAGAAGGTCGACATCGCGTGCAGGCCCGACGTCGTGGCGGCCTCCTCGATGTCGCTGTGCGACACGTGACCCGCGCGGCCGGCCTTGGGCGTCAGCACCCAGATCGGTCCGGCACCGTCCAGCACCGTCATGGCGTCCACCAGGGCGTCGGTCAGGTCGCCGTCGTCCTCCCGGAACCAGATCAGGGCGCCGTCGGTGACGTCGTCGTAGTCCTCGTCGACCAGCTCCGAACCCGTCAGGGCCTCGAGCCCCCGGCGCAGGTCCTCGTCGACGTCGTCGTCGTAACCGAACTCCTGGATCACCTGCCCGGAGATGAAACCCAGATGCGCCGCCTGCGCGGCTGCGTCGTCCGCGGTGGATGACACGACCTGACTGCTCCCTTCGGGCCGACCTGCTGATGACCGCACACGCTAGCCCACGCACCTCCGGTTGGCCCCGACAAGAGGTCTCAGGCGCCGCGCGCCGCCCGGTGTCGCCGACGTCACGCTGCTGCACGGGTCCTCGTGTGACTTTCGGCCCACGGACGGCGGAGAATGTGGGGCACTGCCCGATGCGCCGCGGCCACAGCCGCCACCCGCGGAGGGACCGGATGCGCACCGGGGCGACCAACGTCCCGGCGCGCACGAGAGCGCAAGGAGCGAAGGTGGCGTCGATCGACGAGACGGGTCCCCTCATCGGCGGACTTCTCAGCCAGGTTCCGGACATCGACCCCGAGGAGACCGGGGAGTGGCTCGAGTCGCTGGACGGGCTGATCGACTCCGAGGGCGGTCCCCGCGCCCGCTACGTGCTGATGAGCATGCTGCGGCACGCCCGGCAGCGGAACGTCGCGATCCCGGCCTCGCTCAATACGCCGTACGTGAACACGATCGCGGTGCACAACGAGCCGTACTTCCCCGGCGACGAGGTGATGGAGCGCCAGTACCGGCGCCTGATCCGCTGGAACGCCGCCGTGATGGTGACCCGTGCGCAGCGGCCCGGCGTCGCCGTCGGCGGGCACATCTCGTCGTACGCGTCCGTCGCGACGCTCTACGAGGTCGGCCTCAACCACTTCTTCCGGGGCAAGGACCACCCGGGCGGCGGTGACCAGGTCTACTTCCAGGGCCACGCCTCCCCCGGCGTGTACGCCCGCGCCTTCCTCGAGGGCCGTCTGAGCGCCGAGCAGCTCGACGGGTTCCGCCAGGAGCTGTCCCACCCGGGCGGCGGTCTGCCGTCCTACCCGCACCCCCGCCTGCTGCCCGACCTGTGGGAGTTCCCGACCGTGTCCATGGGCCTCGGCCCGTCGTCGGCGATCTACCAGGCGTGGACCAACCGCTACCTGCACGAGCGCGGCATCAAGGACACCAGCCAGCAGGACGTGTGGGCGTTCCTCGGCGACGGCGAGATGGACGAGCCGGAGTCGCGCGGCATGCTGCAGCTCGCCTCGTCGCAGGGCCTGGACAACCTGACGTTCGTCGTCAACTGCAACCTGCAGCGGCTGGACGGTCCGGTGCGCGGCAACGGCAAGATCATCCAGGAGCTCGAGGCGCAGTTCCGCGGCGCCGGCTGGAACGTCATCAAGGTGATCTGGGGCCGCGAGTGGGACGTCCTGCTCAACGCCGACAAGGACCGCGCGCTGGTCAACCTGATGAACGTCACCCCGGACGGCGACTTCCAGACGTACCGGGCGGAGGACGGCGCGTTCATCCGCGAGCACTTCTTCGGCCGTGACCCGCGGACCAAGAAGCTCGTCGAGAACATGACGGACGACGACATCTGGGCGCTCAAGCGTGGCGGCCACGACTACCGCAAGGTGTACGCGGCCTACAAGGCGGCCCGCGAGCACACCGGTCAGCCGACGGTCATCCTCGCCCACACCATCAAGGGCTACGGCCTGGGCTCCGGGTTCGCCGGCCGCAACGCGACGCACCAGATGAAGAAGCTCAAGGTCGACGAGCTGAAGACCCTCCGCGACACGCTGCACCTGCCGATCACCGACGCGCAGCTCGAGGAGAACCCGTACCTGCCGCCGTACTACAACCCGGGTCCGGACGACGAGGCGATCCAGTACATGCTGGAGCGGCGTCGTCAGCTGGGCGGCTTCGTCCCGGAGCGCCGCGCGACGTACAAGCCGCTGGTCCTGCCGGAGCCCAAGGTGTACGAGCGGCTGGCCAAGGGCTCGGGCACGCAGCAGGTCGCCACGACGATGGCCCTGGTCCAGCTGTTCAAGGACCTGGTCAAGGACAAGGCCATCGGCTCCCGCCTGGTGCCGATCGTCCCGGACGAGGCCCGCACGTTCGGCCTCGACGCCCTGTTCCCGAGCGCCAAGATCTTCAACACGCTCGGGCAGCACTACATGGCGGTCGACCGCGAGCTGATGCTCTCCTACAAGGAGTCGCCGTCCGGCCAGATCATGCACACCGGCATCAACGAGGCCGGGTCCGCCTCCGCCTTCCAGGCGACCGGCACCAGCTACGCCACGCACGGCGAGCCGCTGATCCCGTTCTACTTCTACTACTCGATGTTCGGGTTCCAGCGCACCGGCGACCAGTTCTGGGCCGCAGGCGACCAGATGGCCCGCGGGTTCCTGATCGGCGCCACCGCGGGCCGGACCACCCTGACCGGTGAGGGGCTGCAGCACGCCGACGGCCACTCGCCGGTGATCGCGGCGACCATGCCGCACGTCGTCCACTACGACCCGGCGTACGGGTACGAGATCCGGCACATCGTGCGGGACGGCATCGAGCGGATGTACGGCGACGGGAGCGACGGGCGCGACCCGAACGTCGTCTACTACCTGACCGTCTACAACGAGCCGATGCCGCAGCCAGCGGAGCCGGAGAACGTGGACGTCGAGGGCATCCTGCGGGGCATCTACCTGGTCAGCCCGGCCGAGGGCGACGGACCGCGCGCCCAGATCCTCGCCTCCGGCGTGGGCGTCCCGTGGGCGCTCGAGGCGCAGCAGCTGCTCGCCCAGGACTGGGGCGTGCGCGCCGCGGTCTGGTCGGTGACCAGCTGGAACGAGCTGCGCCGCGACGGCCTCGCCGCGGACGAGCACGCCTTCCTGCACCCCGGCGAGCCGGCACGTGTGCCGTACCTGACCGCCAAGCTCGCCGGTGCGGAGGGCCCGTTCGTCGCGACGTCGGACTTCGACCACCTGGTCCCCGACCAGGTGCGCGCGTGGATCCCCGGCCGGTACGCCACCCTCGGTGCCGACGGGTTCGGGTTCTCGGACACGCGCGCCGCCGCACGCCGCCACTTCAAGATCGACGGTCCGTCGGTCGCCGTGCGGGTGCTGCAGCAGCTGGTCGCCGAGGGTGCGGTGGACCCGTCCCTGCCGGCCCAGGCCATCGAGCGGTACCGGCTCTACGACGTGACGGCCGGCACCTCGGGCACCACTGGCGGCGACAGCTGATCCGTACCCGTCCTACGCCGCGGCCCGTCCGGTGCATCCGGGCGGGCCGCGGTGCTGTCGGCGGCAGCGCACCACGGACCGCGCCTCCGGCAAGCCGCACGGGCGCCAGGGCGGCGTGACACGGGGATCAGGTGCCCGGGAGGGCCTGCTCCGCCTCGGCGACCGCCTGCGTGAGCTCCGCCCGCATCGCCTGCACGGCTGCCTGGTCGGGGTAGAGCGACAACGCGTCGAGGTGCTGCTTGGCGTCCAGCGGCCGCCCGGCCTCGATGGACGCGAGCACCAGCTCGCGCGCCACCTCCGGATCGTGCTCGCGCGGCCGCCAGTGACCCACGCCGAGCCCGAGAGCCTCGACCGGCTGACCGGCCTCGCGCAGCAGCGCCAGGCCTTGGGCCAGGGCGCGTCCGGAGGGGTCGCGCTCGGCGGCCGTCACGACGCGCCGCATGGTCCCGTCGTGGTCGTCGTGCACCGACAGCCGGGCCAGCTCGATGAGCGGGTACCACCCGCGCGGGTTGCCGGCGAACTCCTCGGCGAGCGCCCAGACGGCGAGGTCGGCGGCGTGCCGCCGCTCCTGCTCGTCGGCCGGCGCCGTCAGCGGGTCCTGGTCGGCGACCGACTCCGCCGCCCGGCGTCGGACGATCTCGGCGAGCGCCTGGAAGGCCCGCTCGTTGTTCGGGTCGTCCGCCAGCATGGACCGCAGCGCGTCCTCGTGGAGGGTGTCGCCGCGACGCTGGCTCGAGGTCGGACGACGCGCTCCGACGCGTGATGCCGACGACGGGCGTCGGATCAGCTGACGGAGACGAGGCAGGAGTGCCATGCAGCGACCATAGCCGAGGGCGTCTCGCCGCACCCGGCCACGCGGAGCCCGTGCAGGGCCGCCTGGTGCCCGCCGTGACTTCCGCCGCCCGACGACGCGTTCGGGGCAGTTTGTCGACTCCCCACAAGTGCGCCCGTATGCTCCGGGCATGAACCCTGCGAGCCCCCGTGGCGGACCCGCTGACGGTCGTGCGTCGACGACAGCGGGACGGGGCCCCGACGGCACGCACCGCCCGCCGCGGGGACCACGGGTGGCACCGTCCCCCTCCACCAGCCCGGAGACGCAGCGCCGCGTGCGGGAGGCCGCGGGCGACCTCGCCGCGGCGACGATGCGCCGCCTCGACGCCGACCTCGAGTGGTACCGGGCGCTGCCCGCCGAGGACCGGTCGTGGGTGGGGCTGGTCGCCCAGGCGGGCATCACCGCCTTCGTCCAGTGGTTCTCGGACCCGACCCGCGCACCGGCCGGAGCCGGGGAGATCTTCTCCGGCGCACCGCCCGAGCTCACCCGGTCGATCTCGTTGCAGCACACGCTGCAGCTGGTGCGCATCGGCGTGGACGTCGTCGAGGCGCACAGCGACCGCCTCGCCGCCCCGGGCGAGGAGCGGGAGCTGCGCGAGGCGGTGCTGCGCTACTCCCGCGAGGTCGCCTTCTCGGCGGCGGACGTCTACGCCCGGGCGGCGGAGGTGCGGGGCGCGTGGGACGCCCGCCTCGAGGCGCTGGTCGTCGACTCGCTGGTCCGCGGCGACGTCGACGACTCGCTCCGGTCCAGGGTCGCCGCGCTCGGCTGGCGCGGCCACGGCGCGATGCTCGTGGTGGTCGGCACGACGACGTCCTCGCTGGAGGAGGTTCGCGCCACGGACCTGCGCCGCGCGACGCGTCGCGAGGCCGACGTCCTCGTCGGCATCCAGGGCGACCGCCTCGTCGTGTTCCTCTCCGGCGACGGGGACCTCGGTGCCGTGGTGACCAGCCTGCTGCCGCGGTTCGGTCCGGGGCCCGTCGTGGTGGGTCCGCCGGCCCAGGACCTCACCGACTGCGCACGCTCGGCCCGGGCGGCGCTGGCCGGCCTCCAGGCGGCCGCGGCCTGGGCGAACGCCCCACGACCGGTCCAGGCGGACGAGCTGCTCCCGGAACGCGTCCTGGTCGGTGACACCACCGCCCGCCGCCAGCTGGTCGCGCGGGCCTACGCGCCGCTCGCCGCGGGCCAGGGCGCCCTGCTCGACACCTTGACCGCGTACCTCGGCACCGGACGTTCGCTCGAGGCGGCGGCGCGGTCGCTCTACGTGCACCCGAACACGGTCCGGTACCGCCTGCGTCGCGTCGCCGAGATCACGGGCTGGGACCCGCTGGACGCACGCGACTCGTACGTGCTCCAGACGTCGGTCGCGCTCGGGCGCCTCGACGGCGTGGCGCCCGCGAGCTGATCGGCTTGTAGGACTCTCACAAGGGCGTCCGACGAGGTTGGTGCCCGCCGTGACCGGGACGGGTTGACGTCACCCGGCACAGTGGTCGGGTGCTCGTCGTCGTCTGCCCCGGCCAGGGTGCCCAGTCCCCCGGCATGCTCACCCCCTGGCTCGAGGTGCCCGGCGTGGCCCCCGCGCTCCACCACGCCGCGGAGGTGACGGGCGTCGACCTGGTCCGTCACGGCACCACGTCGGACGCCGACACCATCCGCGACACGGCCGTCGCCCAGCCCCTGCTGGTCGCCTCGGCGCTCGCGTCGTTGCGAGCGGTCCTGGGCGCCTCCGAGCCCACCGCCGGCTGGACCGAGGTGGCCGCGGGACGACTGGGCGGCGTCGGCGGGCACTCGGTGGGAGAGCTGGCGGCGCTGGCGATCTCGGGCGTGGTGTCCGACGACGAGGCGCTGCGCCTGGTCGCCGTGCGGGGCGCCGCGATGGCACGGGCAGCCGCTGCCGGACCGACCACCGGGATGAGCGCCGTGCTCGGCGGCGACCCGCAGGAGGTGCTGACCGCGATCGCCCGGCACGGGCTCGTGGCCGCCAACGTCAACGGTGGCGGTCAGGTGGTCGCCGCCGGACCGCTGGACCGCCTCGCGGCGCTGGCCGCAGAACCGCCGGCCAAGGCCCGGATCATCGCCCTGCAGGTCGCCGGAGCGTTCCACACGGACGTGATGGCACCCGCGGTGGCCGACCTGCAGGCGGCAGCCGACCAGGTGCTGCCGGCGGATCCGACCACCCCGCTGCTCAGCAACGCCGACGGCGAGCTCGTCTCGTCCGGCGCCGACGCCCTCGCACGCGTCGTCGCGCAGGTCGCACGTCCGGTCCGGTGGGACCTGTGCCAGCAGACGATGGCGGAGCAGGGCGTGACGGGGCTGCTCGAGGTGGCCCCCGGCGGCGTCCTGACCGGACTGGCCCGGCGTACGCTGCCCGGGGTCGAGACCGTCGCGCTGAAGTCGCCGGCCGACCTGGACGCCGCGCGGGACCTCGTGCTCCGGCACGCCGCGCCCACCGCGAAGGAGCAGCAGTGACCCGTCCCACCCTGACGCAGTCCAGCGGTGCCGCGCACAGCCGGATCCTCGGTCTCGGAGGCGCACGCGGCGAGCGCGTCGTGCCGAACGACGAGCTGGTCGGCCCGATCGACTCGTCCGACGAGTGGATCCAGCAGCGCACCGGCATCGTCACCCGGCGCCGGGCCGGCGCCGACGTCTCGGTGCTGGACCTCGCCGAGGAGGCGGCCCGCGCCGCGATCGCCGACGCAGGGCTGACCGGTGCGGACATCGACGCGGTGATCCTGTCGACCGTCACCTACTTCCACCAGACGCCGGCCGGCGCCGCGATCGTCGCCGACCGGATCGGTGCGACGCCGGCTGCCGCCTACGACATCTCGGCGGCGTGCGCGGGCTACTGCTACGGCATCGGCCAGGCCGACGCCCTGGTCCGGGCGGGAGCCGCGCGCAACGTGCTGGTGATCGGCGCCGAGAAGATGAGCGAGTTCGTCGACCCGACCGACCGGTCGATCTCGTTCCTGCTGGGCGACGGCGCCGGTGCCGTCGTCGTCGGTCCGTCGGACTTCCCGGGCATCGGCCCGACGGTGTGGGGGTCCGACGGCGGGCAGTCCCAGCTGATCCGCCAGACGCACTCGTGGCTGCAGTGGCGCGAGGACTCCTCGCTCGGCTGGCCGACGCTGCGGCAGGAGGGTCAGTCGGTGTTCAAGTGGGCCGTCTGGCAGATGGCCCCGATCGCGCAGAAGGCGCTGGACGCCGCCGGCGTGACGGCCGACCAGATCGACGTCTTCGTGCCGCACCAGGCGAACATGCGGATCATCGACCTGCTGATCAAGCAGCTGAAGCTGCCCGAGACCGTCGTGGTCGGACGTGACATCGCCGACACCGGCAACACGTCGGCCGCCTCGATCCCCCTGGCGACGGAGCGTCTGCGCCGCGAGGGCAAGGCGAAGTCCGGCGACCTGTGCCTGCAGATCGGCTTCGGCGCGGGGCTGGTGTACGCCGCCCAGGTCGTCGTGCTGCCCTGACGCCGTCGCGACCCGCTGTAGGTTTCGTCCGACCCGCACCACCGACACGAGGAGAACCCCCATGGCGTACACCGAGCAGGAGATCCTGGCCGGCCTGGCCGAGATCGTCAGCGAGGAGACCGGCCTGCCGACCGACTCCGTCCTGCCCGAGAAGTCCTTCACCGACGACCTCGACATCGACTCGCTCTCGATGATGACGATCGTGACGCTGGCCGAGGAGAAGTTCTCGGTCACCATCCCCGACGACGAGGTCAAGAACCTCGCCACCGTCGGCGACGCCGTGTCGTTCATCGCCGGCGCACAGGCCTGATCGGCTCCGGCCGCTGTCACCGGCCGGTGCCGGCGCCCTCGGTGCCCGCACCGGCCGGTGACACCCCCGTCCCCCTCACGACCAGGAGCATCCGATGACACCCGTACCCGACGTCGTCGTCACCGGGATGGGGGCCACCACGCCCCTCGGCGGTGACCTCACCAGCACGTGGAACGCGGCGCTCGCCGGTGAGTCGGGGGCACGACCCTTCGACAACGACTGGGTGGAGCGGTACGGGCTCCCCGTCACCTTCGCGGCCACCATCAAGGTGTCGCCGCGGGACGTCCTGCCCGTGCCGGAGCTGAAGAAGCTCGACCCGTCGGCCCAGTACGCGATGATCGCGACGCGTGAGGCGTGGGCGGACGCCGGCTCCCCCGAGGTCGACCGCGAACGTCTCGGTGTCGTGGTGTCCTCGGGCATCGGTGGCATCTGGACCACGCTGGACGCCTGGGACACGCTGCGCGAGAAGGGCGCCCGTCGCGTCCTCCCGATGACGGTGCCGATGCTCATGCCGAACTCCCCGACGGCCTTCGTCTCGCTCGAGCTCGGCGCACGGGCCGGGGCGCACGCCTTGGTGTCCGCGTGCGCGAGCGGCGCGGAGGCGATCGGCTACGCCGTGGAGATGATCCGCAGCGGCCGGGCCGACGTCGTGGTGGCAGGCGGTACCGAGGCCTCGATCCACCCCATGCCCGTCGCGGCGTTCGCGGCGTCTCGCACCCTCTCGCTCCGCAACGACGACCCGCAGGCCGCGTCCCGGCCGTACGACGTCGACCGCGACGGGTTCGTGCTCGGCGAGGGCGCGGGCATCGTGGTGCTGGAGAGCGCCGAGCACGCCGCCGCCCGCGGCGCCCGGGTCTACGCCCGGATCGCCGGTGTCGGGCTGTCCTCGGACGGCTACCACATCACGTCGCCCGAGCCGAGCGGCGACGGCCAGATCCGCGCGATGAGCGCCGCGCTGAAGGACTCCGGCGTGGCGGCGCGGGACGTGGTGCACGTCAACGCGCACGCCACCTCGACCGTGGTCGGCGACCTGATCGAGGCGCGGTCCATCCGGGGCCTCCTCGGCGACGAGGCGGACCACGTGGCCCTGTCGGCCACCAAGTCGATGACCGGGCACCTGCTGGGCGGCGCGGGAGCGCTGGAGACGATCTTCACGGTGCTGGCGCTGCACGACCGCCAGGCACCGCCGACGATCAACGTCGACAAGCCCGACCCCGAGCTGGTGCTGGACCTGGTCCGGTCCGAGCCGCGGCCGCTGCCGGACGGTCAGATCGCCGCGGTGAACAACTCGTTCGGCTTCGGCGGGCACAACGTGGCCCTGGTGGTCACCTCCGCCTGACGGCGGCCCCGCCTGACGGCGACGCACGACGGGCGCCCGACGACCCAGGTCGTCCGGCGCCCGTCGTCGTCCTCGCGTCGGGAGTCGCCTCGCCTGCTCGCGTCAGCCGACGCGGTGCAGCCAGCGGACAGGCGCCCCGGCACCGGCGTACCGGAACGGCTCGAGCTCGTCGTCCCACGCCTGCCCGAGCGCCAGGTCGAGCTCGGCACGGAGCCGGGCGGCGTCGCCGGCGTGCTCCAGCGCGGCGCGGATGCGGTCCTCCGGCACGACGATGTTGCCGTGCACGTCCGTCGCGGCGTGGAAGATGCCCAGCTCGGGCGTGTGGCTCCACCGCGCGCCGTCGGCGCCGTGGCTCGCCTCCTCGGTCACCTCGTACCGCAGGTGCGCCCAGCCGCGCAGTGCCGACGCGAGCCGCGCGCCCGTGCCCTGCGGGCCCTGCCAGGACAGCTCCGCCCGGTAGAAGCCCGGCCCCGCCGGCTGCACGGTCCAGTCCATGCTGACGCGCACCCCGAGCGTGTTGCCGGCCGCCCACTCGACGTGGGGGCACAGCGCGCGGGGTGCTGAGTGCACGAAAAGAACACCGCGGGTCAGAGCACCGGCCATGTCATCCTCCTGGGCGGATCGAGGTTCGCCTTCCCCAACGACCTCGCTCAGCACCCAGGAGACTTCGTGGCGCTCGCGGCGTACGGGGCCAGCATGCCTGACGACACGCCGCCAGCGCCAGCGCGAGCGCGGCGCGCCCCGCTCCGAGCGGCTACAGCTGCTCGCGGATCGCGCGCATCGCCTTCTTGCGGACGGACCGCTCGAGGCGGTCGAGGTACAGCATCCCGTCGAGGTGGTCCACCTCGTGCTGCAGGGCGCGGGCCATGAGCTCGGTGCCCTCGACCACCACCTCGTGGCCGTCGAGGTCGGTACCGACCACCCGCGCGTACCAGGCGCGCCGCGTGGGGTACCAGAGGCCGGGCACCGAGAGGCAGCCCTCGTCGCCGTCCTGGTACTCGTCCTCCGACAGCTCGACGATCACGGGGTTCAGCACGTAGCCGATCTCGTCGTCGATGTTCCACGAGAAGGCGCGCAGGCTGACGCCGATCTGGTTGGCAGCCAGGCCGGCACGTCCCTCCTGGTCGACGGTCTCCAGCAGGTCCTCCACCAGCCCGCGGACACGGGCGTCGATGGTCGTCACGGGGTCGCACGGGGTGCGCAGCACGGGGTCGCCGACGATCCGGATCTCACGCAGGGCCATGGCTCGATCCTCCCATGAAGCGACCCGGCGCCGGTGAGCCGCCCGACTGCGTCGCCGCCCGGATGTGACGCACCAGACGACGCGAGGCGCGAGTCCTGCCGCTTGCGCGGGGTACCGTGTCTTTGTACTGACTGGTCAGTGTGAGAGAGGCTCCGTGAACACCGACGCACGCCATCTGCCCACCGCCGTCGCGTCCGCGCCCAGGGAGGTACCGCCTGCCGTACGGGCCACGGGACTCGCGCTGCACGGCAGCAGGGGCACCGTCTACGGACCCCTGGACCTCGAGCTGCCGAGCGGCGGCCTCGTCGTGGTGCAAGGGCCGCAGGGCGGCGGGCGGTCCAGCCTGCTGCTCACGCTGGCGGGCCGCATGGTGCCCGACGCCGGGTCGCAGCTGGAGGTCCTGGGCGAGCCGCTCCCCCGTCGGCGGCGGGCGGTGCAGCGACGGGCCGCCGTCGCGGGCTTCGCCGGTATCGACGACCTCGACGGTTCGGTGACGGTCGGTGCGACCGTGCGCGAACGGCTGGCGTGGCTGCGACCGTGGTGGGCGCGCTCGCCGCGGGTCGACCAGGCCGCCTTCGGCCGGCTGGCGGCACCGGTGTTCGGACCGCGGCCGCTCCCCCAGGTCGACACCCTGGTCTGGGACCTCGACGAGGTCGACGCCATGCTGCTGCGCGTCACGCTGGCGATGGCGCAGGCACCCGACCTCCTGCTGGTCGACGACGTCGACCAGGTCCACGACAGCACCCGGCGCCAGACGGTGTGGGGCTGCCTCGAGGCGCTGACGGCGTCCGGCACCACCGTCGTCGCCGCCGTCGCCTCGTTCGACGAGCTCGCGCGGATGCAGTGGACGTCGCCACCGACGCGGGTGGCGCTCTCCTCGGGTCCGCACGCCGTGCCCGCCGCCGCCTGACCCCCATCTGCCGCGCCACACCCCCGACCACCCTCCCGAGGACTGCGATGACCTCCCTCACCTCCACCGGCACCGAGCTGCGCCGGTTTCGCCACGGGCTGCTGCCCAAGCTCGCGATCGCCGCGATGGTGCTGGTGCCGCTGCTGTACGGCGCCCTCTACCTGTGGGCGTTCTGGGACCCGACCGGGCACCTCGACCGCCTGCCCGTCGCCCTGGTCAACTCCGACGCCGGCGCCGTGCGCGACGGCGCACCGGTGCACGCGGGAGACGAGGTCACCACGGCGCTGGTCGACTCCAAGGCGCTCAAGTGGGTGCGCACCGACGCCGGGGACGCCGCGACGGGTGTGCGGGACGGCCGCTACTACTTCGCGCTCACCGTCCCGGCCGACTTCTCCGCCTCCGTCGTGTCCGCCGGCGGGAGCGAGCCGCACCCCGCCCAGCTGCAGGTGACGTACGACGACACCAACTCGTTCCTCGCCACCACGCTCGGCCGCAGCGCGATGGCGCAGGTGTCCGACGCCGTCCGGGCGACGATCGGTCAGCAGGCGGCCGACCAGGTGCTGGTCGGGCTCGGGTCGGCGCGTGACGGCTTCGCCCGTGCGTCGGACGGTGCGCTGACGCTGCAGGCGGCGGCCGGGACGCTGTCGTCGGGCGCGCACCAGGTGGCCTCCGGTGCCGATGCCGCGGCCGGGGGCGCCGCGAGCCTGGCCTCCGGCAGCGCGGCAGCAGCGAGCGGGTCTGCCACGCTCGACAAGGGGGCGCACGCCCTGGCCGACGGCACCTCGACGCTCGCCACCGGCGCGCAGGCCACCGCCTCGGGGGCACGGACGCTCGCCGCCGGTGCTGCCCGGCTCGCCGACGGCAGCACGACGGCGGCGACGTCGGCGACCGCGCTCGCCACCGGCGCGGCGCAGGTGTCCGCCGGCGTCACGAGCACCGCGGGACAGGTGTCCGCGCTCACGACGCAGCTCGGAGACCTGTCGGGGGGCCTGTCCTCCGTCATGACGTACCTCGCCGCCCGGGCACCGGTGGACCCGACCGCGGCCGCGCTCCTGAGCGGGATGCAGAAGGACGCCGCCGCACTGCCCTCGGCCTCCCAGATCGCGCAGACCACGGAGCAGCTGTCCCAGCTGCAGGCGGGTGCGACCAAGGTCGCAGGCGGTGCGGGTCAGCTCAGCTCCGGACTGGGCACGCTGAGCACGTCTGCGTCGCAGCTCAGCTCCGGTGCCGCCGCCCTGGCCGGCGGGACGGCGCAGGTGTCCGGCGGAGCGGTGTCGGCCGCCGCCGGGGCGCACGACCTCGCGGCCGGTGCCGACCAGCTCGCCGCCGGCACCGCGACGCTCGCGACGGGCGCGACCACGCTCGCCGGCGGTACGAGCACCCTGGCGTCCGGAGCCTCGCGCGTCGCCGCAGGCTCGGACCAGCTCGGAGCCGGCTCCGCCACGCTGGCGGACGCGCTGCACAGCGGCGCTTCGTCCATCCCGGCGGACGACCCGGGGACGCAGGCGAGGCGGGCCGCGACGCTCAGCACGCCGGTCCGGCTGACGAGCACCGACGTGCACGCCGCCGCCGGCTTCGGCGAGGGGTTCGCGCCGTTCTTCATCCCGCTGGCGCTGTTCGTCGGCTCCCTGATCACCTGGCTGCTGCTGCGCCCGCTGCCCTCACGAGCGCTGGCCACACCGGCGTCGGGCTGGCGCGCGACGTTCGCCGGGTTCCTGCCGGCGATGGTGATCGGCGTCGCGCAGGTCGCGGTGATGCTCGCCGTCATCCACTGGGGGGTCGGGCTGCAGCCGGCATCCGCGGTGGGCATCGTCGCGTTCACCCTGCTCGTCGTCGCGGCGTTCCTCGCCCTGCAGCAGATGCTGGTGGCCGTGCTCGGTCCGGCCGGAGGCAAGGTGGCGGTCCTGGCGCTGCTGATGCTGCAGCTCGCCTCCTCCGGCGGCACCTACCCGGTGCAGACCACCCCCGCCTTCTTCCAGGCGGTGCACCCGTGGCTGCCCATGAGCTATGCGGTGAGCGGCCTGCGTGAGGTGATCACGGGCGGTGCGGACGGGCGGCTGCTGGTCGCGGTGCTGGTGCTGGTCGGGGTGCTGGTGGGGTCGCTCGCGATCACGGCGTGGCGCGCCGGTCGGATGCGCACGTGGACGCTGTCACGCCTGCACCCCGTGCTGTCGATCTGACAGGCTTCCGCACATGGCGGCCACGAGGGACCACATCGTCTCGGCAGCACTCGCGCTCGTGGCGGACCGCGGCATCGCCGCGACCTCGATCGACGACATCGCGGCGGCCGCGGGCGTGGCCAAGGGCAGCGTGTTCTACAACTTCGGCAGCAAGTCGGCTCTCTTCGAGACGATCATCGCCGAGGGCGTCGCCCGGCTGACGGCCGCGCTGCAGGCGGCGAGCGACGGGCTGACGGGTCGGGCGGCCGTCGAGGCGATGGTGACGCAGCTGCTGGTGCACATCCGCGACCACCCCGACTTCGCCAAGCTGGCGGTCGCGGAGGTGTTCCGGACGGGACGTCAGTGGCAGGAGTCCATCCGCAACATCCGCGAGGACTCGATCGGCGCGTTCCGGACCGTGGTGGCGCAGGCGTGGCCCGAGCGGGACGCGACGCTCACCGCGGCCGCGTTGTTCGGTGCCACGGTGATCACCGGCCTCGAGTGGCTCGTCTTCCAGCCGGAGCGTTCGCTGGAGGACGTCCGGGACGCCGTGCTCGCCACCATCCGGTGACCCGCTGACGCACGAACGCCGGTGGTGACCTTCGCGGTCACCACCGGCGTTCGACTGCTGTGCGGGATCTCGGTCGACGCGACCGGGAGGCTAGTCCGCCACGCGCTGCTGCGGGACACCCTCGAGCAGCTGACGGACCTCGTCCTCGTGGAAGCGGCGGTGCCCGCCGAGCGTGCGGACCGCGGAGAGCTTGCCCGCCTGCGCCCAGCGGGTGACGGTCTTCGGGTCGACCCGGAACATGACCGCGACCTCACCAGGGGTGAGGAGTGCGCCCTGCGGGAGCGTGGTGTGGGTGGTTGCCATCTGTGGCACTCCTTGTCGTTCGGTAGCTCGGCTGACCTGCGTGGGTCCCGTGGCTTTGCGTCCCCGCCTTGCGGTGGGTTTGCCGTTTTTCGCTGACAGGGGGGACTATGCCCGAAAACAGGACATCTGCGCAACAACCGCCCTCTCCACGCACCCCCGATACCGGGTGAAATGTGCACAGCGGTAGCCTGCCCTCGCACCAGGGGCAGTAGCTCAGCCGGTCAGAGCAGCGGACTCATAATCCGTCGGTCGTGGGTTCAAGCCCCACCTGCCCCACCCGCCACCCACCCACGGCGCCGCCCGCGACGCCGCCCCGCGTCCCCGCAGCCGGCACGCACGGAGGTATCGATGCCCCGCCTCTCCCACCGTCCGCCCGCCGACGTCCGCCAGCGGCTCGCCCTCACGCACGGGGACGCCCTGCTGGTCGCCGTGCGGATGACCGACGAGCGGTGGGCGGTGGCGAGCCGTCGGGCGCTGCACCTGGTGCCCGTCGTCGGCGAGGTGGCGCACGTCCCGTGGTCGGCGATCGAGCGGGGCACGCTCGACACCGCCAGCCACACGCTGACGGTGCACTGGGTGACAGGGGCGACGGCGGCCATCGAGCTGCCCGAGGACGCCGACGGGAAGGCGTTCGCCCGCACGTTCCGCGAGCGGGTCCAGCAGTCGGTGGTGCACGCGACGACCGTGACGGTCCCCGGTGGCGGGCAGGTGCAGGTGGCGTTGCGGCGTGGGGAGGACGGCGAGCTGTTCACGCAGGTGCTGGGCGGCCCGCGCGTCGACCTGTCCGACCCGCAGGTGCGACGTCTGCTGGACGAGGCCGAGGCGCGGGTGCGCGAGGCCGCCGGGCTCCGCTGACCGGCACCGGGAGGGCCTCCTGCGTGTCGGGACGCCGCCGGCCGGCTGATACAGTTCTGCCCGCGATCCCCCGTAGCTCAATTGGCAGAGCATCCGACTGTTAATCGGAGGGTTACTGGTTCGAGTCCAGTCGGGGGAGCAACGCTCACGAACCCCCATCGGGCAGCTGCCTGGTGGGGGTTCTTCGCTGTCCCGGACAGGTCTCATCCGGCCGCGACCGGGGCCGTGTTAACGTTGCCACGCACCGCAGACGGGGCGTGCACATCGTCGTCCCGGCCCGGTGCCGGCGGGGCGCGGCTGCCTCGACGACGGCGTCGACCTCGAGACGGAGCGCAACGCGCATGACGTGGTTGGTCACCGGCGGTGCCGGGTACATCGGCTCGCACGTGGTTCGGGCGTTCCAGGCGGCCGGTGTCGAGGCCGTGGTGCTGGACGACCTCTCCTCCGGGCACCGACGGTTCGTCAGCGCGGGGACTCCCCTGGTGGTCGGCTCCGTGCTGGACACCGAGCTGGTGACGCGCACGCTGCGCGAGCACGGCGTCGAGGGAGTCGTGCACCTCGCCGGGTTCAAGTACGCCGGCGTCTCCGTGCAGCGCCCGCTGCACACGTACGAGCAGAACGTCACCGGCACCGCGCACCTGCTGGAGGCGATGGCGGCGGCCGACGTGACGGCGATCGTCTTCTCCTCGTCGGCGGCGGTCTACGGCACGCCCGACGTCGACGTCGTCACCGAGACCACCCCGACGCGGCCGGAGTCGCCCTACGGCGAGAGCAAGCTGATCGGCGAGTGGCTGCTGGCCGACCAGGCGACCGCGACCGGACTGCGGCACACGTCCCTGCGGTACTTCAACGTGGTCGGATCGGGCCACGGCGACCTGGTGGACACGTCGCCGCACAACCTGTTCCCCCTGGTGTTCGACGCGCTCCTGGCCGGCCGTATCCCTGTGGTCAACGGCGACGACTACCCGACGCCCGACGGCACGTGCGTGCGCGACTACGTGCACGTGCAGGACCTGGCCGAGACCCACGTCGCGGCCGCGCAGGCGCTGTCCGCCGGCACCCCGCTGCAGCCCGTCTACAACCTCGGCGCCGGCGACGGCGTCTCGGTGCGGCAGATCATGACGGCCATCGCGCAGGTGACCGGGACTCCGTTCGAGCCCGTCGTCGGCCCGCGCCGTGCGGGTGACCCGGCACGCATCGTCGCCTCCGGGGCGCTCGCCACGCGCGACCTCGGGTGGGACCCGCACCGCACGCTCACCGACATGGTGGCGAGCGCGTGGCACGCGCGTCAGACCCACCCCACCACCGACTGACACGAGAGGACGCCGCCACCGATGTCGAGCGCCATCCAGCCCTCCTGGGACGACCCCACCGGCGCCGCACGCGCCTCCGAGCTCTTCACGCAGACGTTCGCCACCCCGCCGGACGGTGTGTGGGCCTCCCCCGGACGCATCAACCTGATCGGTGAGCACGTCGACTACAACGCCGGGCTCTGCCTGCCGGTCGCGCTGCCGCACCGCACGTTCGCGGCGGTCCGGGCGCGGGACGACGACCGGGTGCGGCTGGTCTCGGCACAGGCGCCCGGGGCCGTCTTCGAGGGGTCGCTCGACGACCTCGGGCCCGGCCGGGCGACCGGGTGGACCGCCTACGCGGGTGGTCCGGCGTGGGTGCTGCGCGACGAGGGCGTGCCGGTGCGCGGCTTCGACGCGGCCGTCACGTCCTGCGTGCCGTTCGGTGCCGGGCTGTCGTCGTCGGCCGCGATCGAGGGCGCCGTGGTGCTGGCGGTCCGCGAGCTGGCCGGTGTCGGTCCGCTGGACGATGCGGCGCGTGCCGACCTGGCGGCCGCGTGCGTCCGGGCGGAGAACGAGATCGCCGGCGCACCGACCGGCGGCATGGACCAGGCGGCCAGCCTGCGGTCCCGCGCCGACCACGCGCTGCTGCTGGACTGCCAGGACTTCTCGGTGGACCACATCCCGTTCGCTCCCGCGGCCGACGGCCTGGCGATCCTGGTGATCGACACCCGGGCGCCGCACAGCCTGAACGACGGGCAGTACGGGCTGCGTCGGCAGCAGTGCCAGTCCGCCGCGGAGAAGCTGGGGCTCGGCTCGCTGGGGGAGGTCACCGACCTCGACGCGGCACTGCTCGTCCTGACCGACCCCGTCGAGCGGGCCCGCACACGGCACGTCGTCACGGAGATCGCCCGCGTCCGCGAGTTCGTCGCGCTGCTGCGCTCGGGGGCCCTGGCCGGCACCGGTCCGCTGCTGGACGCGTCGCACGCCTCGCTGCGCGACGACTACGAGGTCTCGTGCGAGGAGCTTGACGTAGCGGTGGAGACCGCTCGGGCGGCCGGGGCCCTCGGCGCACGGATGACCGGCGGGGGCTTCGGCGGGTCGGCGATCGCCCTGGTCCGGACCGTCGACGTCGCCGCGGTGGCCGATGCCGTCTCGGCGGCCTACGCCGCACGCGGGTGGGGTGAGCCGGGCTTCCTCGTGGCGGACACCGCCGCACCGGGGTCCCGGGTCGTCTGAGCAGCACGGCGGAGGGTGCCCCGCAGCCTCCCTATGCTCGGCACATGCCCAGCCCGACCGGTTCCGGCCGAGGCGGCCGCGCGTCCATCGGTGACGTCGCGCGCCTCGCCGGCGTCTCGCTGCAGACGGTGTCCCGGGTGTCGAACGGCTCGGCCTCCGTCCGGCCCGGGACGCGGGCGCGGGTGCTCGAGGCGATGTCCAGCCTCGGCTACGCCCCCAACCACGCGGCGCGGGCGCTGCGGTACGGCAGCTTCCAGGCGATCGGGGTGGTGGCGCACCGCCTGCCACGCACCGGCGAGACGCGGATCTTCGAGGCGGTCGTCGAGGCGGCCCGGCGCGAGGGCTTCACGGTCTCCCTGGTCGACGTGCTGACGCCGTCGCCGGACGACGTGAGCGACGCGGTGCAGCGGCTGGACAACCAGGCCGTCGACGGGCTGGTGGTGATCCGCGCGGAGACGGCGACCCCCGAGACGCTGGCGCTACCGTCCCACCTCCCGGTCGTGGTCGCCGATCCGCGTCAGGTCGGTCGGCACGCCACCGTGGGCGCCGACGAGACGGCCGGTGCGCGGTCGGCCGTCGAGCACCTGCTGGCGCTCGGGCACCCTCAGGTCCACCACGTCGCCGGTCCCGAGGACTCGGTGCCGGCCCGCCTGCGCCGCGACGCGTGGCGCGCGGCGTGCGCGACGGCCGGCGTCGGCACACCCCCGCCCGAGGTGGGTGACTGGAGCGCCGAGTCCGGGTACGAGGCCGGCCGCAGGCTGGCGCTCGACCCGTCCGTGACCGCCGTCTTCGCCGCCAACGACGAGATGGCGGTCGGTGTGGTGCGCGCCCTGTTCGAGGCGGGACGACGGGTGCCCGACGACGTGTCGGTGGTCGGCTTCGACGACATCCCGCTCGCCGGCTACCTGTGGCCACCGCTGACCACGGTGGTGCACGACTTCGAGCAGGTCGGCGCCGCGCTGGTCGAGCTGCTGGTGCGGCAGATCCGGGACGGGTCCGAGCTGGGCGCCGAGCGCGTCGTGGTGCCTGCCCCGCTGGCCGTCCGTGCGAGCACCGCCCCTCCCCGGCCCGGGACCGGGTCGTGAGGACGCCGGACGCGCGGGAGGTGCACCGCGTCGTCGTCGCACGGGCGCAGGACGAGCGCGCGGAGGTGGCGCTCGCGCGGCGGGGAGCGGTGACCGAGCTGATCGTCGACGGGGTGTTCGCGATGGACACGGTCGACACCGGGACGGAACGTGCCCTCGCGCGGCTGGCGCTCGACCGCTGGCAGGGGGACGACGGCCAGGGCCTCGAGGAGGGCGACCCGGGCGGGCGTCCTGAGGCCCGGGTGCTGGTGGGCGGGCTCGGCCTGGGGTTCACGACGGCGGCGCTGCTGGCCGACCCACGGGTGGCGACCGTGCACGTCGTGGAGCTCCACGAGGCGATCGTCGAGTGGGCGCGCGCCGGGATGCTGCCGCTGCCCGCCGCTGCGCTGAGCGATCCCCGCCTGACGGTCACGGTGGGCGACGTGGTCGACCTGCTGCCGAGGATGCGGTCCGGCTCGTTCGACGCCCTGCTGCTGGACGTCGACAACGGCCCGGGCTTCCTGATCCATCCGTCGAACGCGGCCGTCTACCAGCCGCGGTTCCTGCGCACCGCGCTGGACCTGCTGGCGCCGGGCGGTGTCCTGGCCGTGTGGTCGGCCGACCGGGCGCCGGCCCTCGCCGACGCGCTGCGCACCGCCGGCGCCGACTGCCGGGAGGTGACCTCGGCCGTGCGGCGCGACGGACGGGACCTGGAGTACGCCCTGTACCTGGCCGTCGCGGTCGGCGGACGATGAGCGGCTTGCTGAGCACCGTCGCGGCGCTCGCCGGAACCCCCGGCGGGCTCGCGACGGCGTTCGCATCCGGCGTCGTGGCCGGGCTGGCGATCGCGGTGCCGGTCGGTGCCGTCTCGACGTTGATCGTCATGGTCGCCGCCCAGCGCGGGTGGCGGGTGGGCGCCGCGGCAGGGCTCGGTGCGGCGACCGTCGACGGCGCGTACGCGACGGTCGCTCTGGTGGCGGGCGCGGCCCTGGCCCCGCTGATCGAGGCCCACCGCACGACGCTGAGGTGGTCGTCCGCCGTCGTGCTGGCGGCGGTGGCGGTGGTGCTGGCCCGGCCGGCCTGGCGGCCCGCCGCTGCCGCGCCGACCACGGCGGCCGAGAAGCGGTCAGCTCTGAGACCCGGGCGGGCGTACCTGACCGTCGTCGGCCTGACGGCCGTCAACCCGGCCACGGTGGTGTACTTCGCGGCGCTGGTGGCGGGTCCGGCCGCCCGGACAGTCACGAACCCGCCCCAGCGGGCGGCGTTCGTCGTCGGCGCACTCCTCGGCTCCGCCTGCTGGCAGCTGCTGCTCGCCGGTACGGGTTCGGCCGTCGGAGGCGTGCTCACGGGCCCGCGGGCGCGGCGCTGGACGGCGGCGGCGGGGGCTGTGGCGGTCGGCGCGCTGGCGGTGGCGACGGCAGCGGGCGGCTGACGGGGCATCAGCTCCGCTCACGGCTCCCAGCGGAACAGCCGCGCCGACACGGCGGTCAGCACCAGGGTGAACGCCAGCAGCACCAGCACGGGCAGCACCACGGACGACGGACCCCTCCCGCGCACCATCGTGTCGAGCATCGCCTCGTTCAGGTACCGCAGGGGCAGCACGCGGGAGACGCCCTGCAACCAGCCCGGCGCACCTGCCAGCGAGAAGAACGACCCCGACAGGAACGCCATCGGCAGCACGATGACGTTGGCGAGCCCCACGGCGGCCTCCTCCGTCTTGGCCACCGAACCGGCGAGCAGGCCGATCGACAGGAAGGCGAGCGTCCCGACGAGGGTCAGCGGGAACACCATCGGCCACCACCCGGTCAGCCTCAGGCCGAAGAAGGCGACCGCCACGGCGAGGAAGATCACCACCTGACCGAACGCGACGGCGAGGCTGACCCCGACGCGCGCGAGCACCACCGACGCGGTCGACACGGGAGCGAGCCGCATCCGGCGCAGCAGCCCGTTGGTGCGCCACGCCACGAGGTTGACCGCGGCACCGAACGTCGCGCTCATCGCCACCGCCCAGCCGAGCAGGCCGGGCGTGACGAACTGGATGGTCCGCAACGACGTGTCCTCGACCTGGGCGGTGCGCAGCGAGAGTGCCGGCGGAGCGCCCGACGCCGCGAGGTTCGTCGCGTCCACCAGCCCCCGGAACGTGCCGAGCACCTGGGCGGCGCGCACCTGGTCGGCACGCGAGTAGTGCACGTCCACGGTGGGACCGTCCTGCGTCACCACGGCGGCGGCGGCACCGGACCGCACCCGGGCCAGGGAACCGTCGAGGTCGTCGCTCGTCGTGACGGAGATCGACTGGTCCAGCTGGGCACGGGCGTCAGCGGGCAGCCGGTCGAGCACCGCGACCGGACCCACAGCGACCACGTCCAGCCGCGGGCTCGAGCGGTCGGAGAAGATGCCGCCGAACAGCACCAGGAACATCAGGGGGAACACCACGGACCAGAAGATCGTCATGCGGTCGCGGACGAAGCCCTTCGCCATCGCCGCGGTGAGCGAGCGCAGCGCGGTCACGAGCGGTACTCCCGTCCGGTCAGCTGCAGGAACACGTCCTCGAGGGTCGCGCCGCGGACGCTCAGCCCCGTCAACGCACCGCGCGCCGCCAGCCGGCCGAGCACCGCGGCGGGTTCACGGGTGGTGAGCACGAGGCCGCCGTCGTCCTCCTCGGCGCTCGCGATGCCGCCGATCCCGGGCACCTGGTCCATCGCCAGCGCGCCCGGGGCGAGGGTGATCCGCACCGGTGCGTCGAGGCCCCTCACCAGTCCGGCCGGGGTGTCCACGGTCAGCAGCCGGCCCTCGTCGACTATCGCGACGCGGTCGCACAGCGCCTCGGCCTCGTCCATGTAGTGGGTGGTGAGCACCACGGTCCGTCCGTCGGCGGTCAGGCCGCGCAGCAGGTCCCACAGGTTGCGACGCGCCTGCGGGTCGAGCGCGGCGGTGGGCTCGTCGAGGAACACCACCTCCGGGTCGTGCACCAGGGCGCAGGCGATCGACAACCGCTGACGCTGGCCGCCGGACAGCTTCTCGGTGCGGTCGTCCGCCTTGTCCTCCAGACCGACCGTGCCGAGCAGCCGATCGGCACGAGCGGCTGGGACGCCGTACAGCGCGCCGAACGTGCGCAGCTGCTCACGAGCGGTCAGCCGCTCGAAGAAGGACGACGCCTGCAGCTGCACGCCCATCCGGCGCTGCAAGGCGGGGTCGCGCCGCCAGGGGTCGTGGCCGTCCAGCCGGACGGTCCCGCCGGCGGGTCGCCGGAGCCCCTCGATCGCCTCCAGAGCCGTGGTCTTGCCGGCGCCGTTGGGCCCGAGCAGGCCGAAGAACTCCCCCGGCTCGACGACGAACGAGACGTCGTCCACGGCGACCAGTGCCCCGTAGGTCATGGTCAGGTGCGACACGTCGATGCGGACGCCCATGGGCCCACCTCACCACCGGCCGCCCCGCGGCCACCAGCCCGTCGGGCTCGCGGCCGCCATACCGCTCCCGTCGGCCCGCAGCCCGACGCCCCGCAGCCGTCAGGCGCTCTCCCGCAGCGTGCGGCGCCGACCCTCCAGCGCCACGAGCTCGGCGAAGGCGGCGGAGTACGCCGCCGCGTCGGCCTGTGCGTCCATCCGCTGCAGCCGCCCGCGCAGCTCGGCGATCTGCCGCGTGCAGCCGATCTCCACCAGCCGCAGCACCACGCCGCGGACGTAGTCCGCGAGCGCGTCGGCACGGTCCTCCGGGACCGGCGCCACCGCCAGCTCGGTGACCAGCGGGCGGACGGGCTCGGACGCCTCCTCGATCACCTGGCCCACCCACCCGGTCGCGTCCCCGCCGGCCGCGACGACGCGGCCGGCCTGCGGTCCCCCCGCGGCCCGGAGCGCCTCGTGCACCGCCCGGTAGGCCGGCACGGTGAAGGTGTCGGAGCCGAGGTCGTCGGCGTCGGACGGGACCAGCGCCGGCAGCTGCAGGAGCACCTCGAGGGCGGTGCGCTCGAGGGAGGCGACCGGGTCGCGCCGGTCCGGGACGGGCAGCCGCGGGGCCGGCGGGGGCTGCACCTCTCGACCCGGATGGGCCCCGCGTCCGTCGCCGTCGCCCCGAGAGCGCTCGTCGCCCCGGGCGCGGTCGCCGGCAGGCGCGGACCGCCCGGCCGCGGCGACCGCCCGGCGCACCTGCGCCTCGTCACCCAGCCCGAGCCAGCCCGTGAGCAGGCGGGTGTACTCCGGCCGCAGTGCGGCGTCCCGGATGCCCGCGACCACCGGCGCCGCCGCGCGCAACGCCCCGACGCGGCCCTCGGCCGTACCGAGGTCGAAGCTGGCGAGGGTGGAGCGGATGACGAACTCGAACAGCGGCTGCCGCCCCGCGACGAGGGCCCGCACCGCGTCGGGCCCCTTCGCCTGCCGCAGCTCGCACGGGTCCATCCCGGAGGGCTCGACGGCGACGAACGTCTGCGCGGAGAAGGACTGGTCCTCGCCGAACGCACGCAGCGCCGCCTTCTGGCCGGCGGCGTCGCCGTCGAACGTGAAGACGACGGCACCTCCGACGGACCCGCCCCCGGCGAGCTGCACCCCACCGGCCCCGCCGGAGTCGCCCATCAGCCGCCGCACGATCCGCGCGTGCTCGCTGCCGAACGCCGTGCCGCAGGTCGCCACCGCGGTCCCGACGCCGGACAGGTGCATCGCCATCACGTCGGTGTACCCCTCGACCACGACCACCTGCCGCTCGCGGGCGATCTCCCGCTTGGCCAGGTCGATGCCGTAGAGCACGTGCGACTTGCGGTACAGCACCGTCTCGGGGGTGTTGAGGTACTTGGGCCCGTTGTCCTCGTCGAACAGCCGCCGTGCACCGAAACCGACGGTCTCGCCGGTGACCTCGCGGATCGGCCACACCAGCCGCCCGCGGAACCGGTCGTACACCCCGCGCTGCCCCTGGCTGACCAGGCCCGACGCGATCAGCTCCGGCTCGGTGAACCCGCGCCCGCGCAGGTGGCGCAGCAGCCCGTCCCAGCCCTGCGGCGCGTACCCGACGCCGAAGCCGTCGGCAGCGGCACGGTCGAAACCGCGCTCGCCGAGGAACCGGCGCCCCGCCGCGGCCGAGGGACCCGCGAGCTGCTCCCGGTAGAACTCCTCTGCCACGCGGTGCGCGTCCAGCAGCCGGCGTCGTCGCCCGGGCTCGTCGCCGGGACGCGGGGCGCCGCCCTCCTCGTACCGCACCTGCAGACCCACCCGGGCGGCGAGGTACTCCACCGCCTCGGTGAAGCCCAGGCCGTCGACCTTCTGCACGAAGGCGATGACGTCGCCGCCCTCGCCGCAGCCGAAGCAGTGGTACCGGCCCACCTGCGGGCGGACGTGGAACGACGGCGACTTCTCGTCGTGGAACGGGCACAGACCCTTGAGGGATCCGACGCCCGCGGGCCGCAGAGCGACGTGCTGACCGACGACGTCCTCGATGCGGACGCGTTCGCGGACCGCCTCCACGTCCTCCCGCCGGATGCGCCCCGCCACGCGCGAAGTGTAGGTCGTCAGCGGTAGGGCGGTGCGACCAGGTCGGCGTGCCAGGAGGCCGCCGAGACGTCCGTGAGGGAGGCGACCTGGTCGATCACCACCCGCAGCCGGGCGGCGTCGTCCGACGCCTCCGCCCAGTCGGCGGCGAACGGCGGCTCGAGCGCGATGGGCGCCCGCTCGGACAGCACCCGGACCAGGTCGACCAGCATCTCGCGCTGCCGCTGGTAGAGCGGCTCGAGCTCGCGCGGCGCCATCACGTAGGCGACTGCGAGGCCCTTGAGGACGAGGATCTCGGCCACCGTCTCGATCGGCACGATCAGGTCCGCGGCGTACCGGGTGAGCGGTCCCGGACCGTACTGCTCGCGGGTGGCCCGCTGGGCCGCGGCGGCGAAGCGGCCGATCAGCTGGCTCGTGGCGTCCTTGAGCATGGCCAGCGCGCCGCGCGACCCGTCGAAGCCGGTGGTCCACAGCTCGGCGTCGACCAGCCGGTCCATGGCGGCCTGCAGACCGTCGGCGTCCACCTGGTCGCCGTACCAGGTCTCCACCGCCTCGACGACGCGGGCCCGCTCGTCGTCGTCGGTCAGCACCACCAGGTCGAACCGGCCGCCGACCACCGCGTCCTCGACGTCGTGCACCGAGTAGGAGATGTCGTCGGCGAGGTCCATCACCTGCGCCTCCAGGCACTTGCGGCCGGCCGGCGCCCCCTGGCGCAGCCACGTGAACACCGGCAGGTCGTCCTCGTACACGCCGAACTTGTGCGTCGGTCGGCCGCTCGCCGCGCTGACCGGCCCCTCCCCATACCGCCACGGGTACTTCACCGAGGCGTCGAGGCTGGCGCGCGTCAGGTTCAGGCCGACCGGGCCGTCGGGGCCGACGACCTTGGGCTCGAGGCGGGTGAGCAGCCGGAGCGTCTGGGCGTTGCCCTCGAAGCCGCCGATGTGCCGGGACAGGTCGGCGAGCGCCCGCTCGCCGTTGTGCCCGAACGGCGGGTGGCCGAGGTCGTGGGCGAGGCAGGCGGTGTCGACGACGTCCGGGTCGCACCCGAGCGCCTTGCCGAGCTCGCGGCCGACCTGCGCGACCTCGAGGGTGTGCGTGAGGCGCGTGCGCACGAAGTCGTCCGACGCGGGGCCGAGCACCTGGGTCTTGGCGCCGAGCCGCCGGAGCGCCGAGGAGTGCACCAGGCGGGCGCGGTCGCGCTCGAACGGTGTGCGCTCCTGGTTCTTCGACCCCTCGGACACCCAGCGCTGCAGGTCCCGCTCGGCGTAGCCGGGAACGAGGGCGGCCGGGTTGCCGGGCACGGCGGGGTGCACGACGGTCACGCGGGAAACCCTAGGCGACCGGGCACCGCGCCGGTCAGGACAGTCGCCAGACGTGGACCGCCGGTCCGTCGCCGGGAAGGACGAGCCCGTCCCGCCGGACCTCCAGCTCGCCGCCGCCGTACAGCCGCTGGGGCGCCGCGCCCGCGGCCAGGAGGGTGGGGGGCAACGCCGCCCCGGGCCAGCGACCCCTGGCGACCAGCACCAGCACGCGCTCGTCGGCGGTCTCGCGCAGGAACGCCACCGCGTCGTCGTGCACCACCGCCCAGCGCAGACCGCCCTCGCGCAGCGCCCGGCTGCCCCGCCTGACCTCGATCAGCCGGCGGTAGACGTCGAACGTGCCCCGGTCCCACCGCGACCCGCCGCCGTCGATGTCGGCCCAGGGCATCGGCACCCGCGCCGCCTCGCCCGTGGACCCGGTCAGCCCCCCCTCGTCCCCCGCGAAGACCATCGGGGTGCCGGGGTACGTGAAGAGCAGCCCGGCGGCCACCTCCACCGCGGCCGCGCTGCCCGCCAGCGTCCGGATGCGGGGCGTGTCGTGCGAGCCGAGGAGGTTCCACTGGTGCGCCGCCACCGACCACGGCACGCCCGCGAGCACCTCGCGCATCGTCGCCACCATCGCCTTCCCGCGCCGCCGCGGCCGGGGTACGGGCATGCCGGGCATGGTCAGGCCGGACGACGGGTCCACCAGCCAGCCGCCCACCGGCGTCGCGAACCCGGCGTAGTTCATCGCCGCCTGCCAGCCGCCGGCCCGCAGGTCCTCCCCCGCATCGTGGAAGTGCTCCGCGACCAGCACCGTCTCCGGCGAGACGGCCGACATCGTCGCCCGCATCTCGCGTGCCACCCGGTGCGTCAGGTCGTCCGACCCGTGCCGACCGGTCATGTTCGCCACGTCGACCCGCCAGCCGTCGAGCGCGTAGGGCTCGCGCAGCCAGCGTGCCGTCACGGAGCCCGGGCTCGACACCATGCGCTCGAACGTGCTGTCCGCGCCGTAGTTCAGCTTGGGCAGCGACGGGTGTCCCAGCCACCCGACGTAGCCGGGCTCGGTGTCCGTCCAGTAGTACAGGGACGCCTCGGGCGCCGAGCGGTCCGCCCGCGCGGCCTCGAACCAGTCGTGGCCCGCCCCGGTGTGGTTCGTCGTCAGGTCGCCGACCAGCCGCATCCCGCGCTCGTGCACCGCGCGGGACAGGCCCGCGAGCGCCTGGTCCCCGCCGAGCAGGGGGTCGACGTGGTCGAAGCTGGTCGCGTCGTACCGGTGCACCGACCGCGCCGGGAACACCGGCGTGAGGTAGACGGTGTCGACCCCGAGCCGCTCGAGGTGGTCCAGCCGCTGGGCGATCCCGCGGAGGTCTCCCCCGTACAGCTGGCGACCCGTGGAGCGTCCGGTCGCCGCGGGCGGCACGTCCCACGCCATGGGCTCGGCCCATGACGGCCCTCCGACCGGTGGCCCGTCGTACCCGTCGGCGCGGGCGAACCGGTCCGGGAACACCTGGTACACCACGGCGCTGCTCGTCCACGACGGCGCCGGTGGGTGCACCGAGAGCCGGAAGTCGGCGGCGTCGGTGACGTCCCGGGCGTGCAGGCCGGTGCCGTTCAGCCACCGCGCGCCGCCGGGCTCGTCCAGCAACCAGCGGTACCCGGTCACGGGGTTGTGCACGGTGACATCCGCCGTGAACCACCGTTCGTCGCCGTCGCCGCCGTCCGCGCGGGCCGGCACCATCACCGGTTCGCCGTCCCGCAGCACGCGCACCCACACCGAGTCGACCGGCCGGTGGGCAGGCACGCGGACCCGCACCGGCACCGCGTCGCCGAGCGCCGGGGTGCCCGGCGCCACGTGGAGCGCCGAGCCGTCGTGGTGCGGCCGGTCGAGCCGGTGCCGCGGGACCTGCCGAGTGCGTTCCCGGCTCACCCCTTGACCGAACCGGCCGTCAGCCCGGACACGATGTACTTCTGCAAGAACTGGAACAGCAGCACCACGGGGATGGCGGCCAGCACCGCGCCGGCCGCGAAAAGCCCCCAGGGGGCGGTCTTCTCGTCGGCCGCCCAGCTGTACAGGCCGACCGCGAGCGTCCACTTCTCCGGCCGCTGCAGCACGATCTTGGCGATGATGAACTCGCCGTACGACGAGACGAACGACAGCAGCCCCACCACCGCGAGGATGGGGGCGACCAGCCGCAGGATGATCGTCCAGAAGATCTGCGCGTGCGTGGCACCGTCGATCTTGGCCGCCTCGTCCAGCTCGCGCGGGACCGTGTTGAAGAACCCGTACATCAGGAACGTGTTCACGCCCAGCGCACCGCCGAGGTACACCGCGATCAGCCCGAGCTGGCTGTTCACGCCGATCGCTGGGAACACCTTGGACAGGCTGAGCAGCAGCAGGAAGATCGCGACGAACGCGAGCATCTGCGGGAACATCTGCACCAGCAGCAGGAACGTCAGGCTGCCCCGGCGCCCGCGGAAGCGGAACCGGCTGAACGCGTAGGCGGCGGCCGCCCCCATCAGCACCGTGCCGACGGCGGTCACGGTGCACACCAGCAACGAGTTCAGCAGCCACGAGCCGAAGTACCGGCCCCACAGGTTCTGGTAGTTCTGCGCCGAGACGTGCCGGAACAGCTGGTTGGACCCGGTCAGCGTCCCTCCCGGGTTGAACGAGGCGGACAGCACGTACAGCAGCGGCAGCACGCAGACCACCACCATGACGACGGCCACCACGTGCCGCCAGCCGAGCTCCCGCCACCACCGCACCCCGTGCACGGGGGCGTGGTGCTCGAGCGAGCGGGTCGGCTTGGTCGACGTCCGCAGGACGGTACCGGTCCGGGTCGAGGTCGCGGCCATGTCAGAGCTCCTCGAGGGTGCGCGTGCGCCGGAAGCCCCACCAGGAGATGGCGCCGACGACGATGAAGATGAGGATCGAGACGGCGCTCGCCAGGCCGTACTGCTTCAGGCCGCTGCCGAACGCCACCGCGTAGACCATCGAGATCAGGATGTCGGTGTGCCCGATCAGCACCGGGGTGCCGGTGAAGCTCGGTCCGCCGCCGGTCAGCATGTAGATCAGCGAGAAGTTGTTGAAGTTGAACGCGAAGCTCGAGATCAGCAGCGGCGCGACGGAGATCATCAGCAGCGGCAGCGTCATCGACCGGAAGATGCGGAACGGGCTCGCGCCGTCCATCCGCGCCGACTCGATGATGTCCGTCGGGATCGACTGCAGCGCCCCCGTGCACACCAGGAACATGTAGGGGAAGCCGAGCCACAGGTTCACCATCAGCACGGAGACCTTGGCCAGCGTGCCGTCGGTCAGCCACGGCACGTTCGCCCCGCCCAGCAGCACCTCGTTGACGTACCCGAACCGCTGGTTGAGCATGCCGCGCCAGACCAGCGCGGACAGGAAGGCCGGGAAGGCGTACGGCAGGATCAGCAGGGACCGGTAGATGCGCCGGCCACGGACCCGCGGGTCGTTGAACGTGATCGCCAGGAACAGCCCCAGCGCGAACGTCGTCAGCACCGAGAGCCCCGCGAACACGAAGGTCCACACCAGGATCTGGGTGAACGGCCCGGACAACCGGCTGTCGGTGAACATCTGCGTGAAGTTCGAGAAGCCGACGGCGACGCGCCAGCCGGGGGTCAGCGCGGTCCCGTCGGGCGAGACGAAGCTGCCGCGCGAGTCGGGCTGGTACACCGTGCCCGTGCTCGTGTCCGTCATCGTGTCGGCCGCCGCGTCGTACGTCAGCGCCGACCTGTACAGGTAGCCGTTCTGCGCGTCCTGGGTGCGCAGCGACCCGTCGTCCGGGTTCGAGGAGAACGGCACGCGCAGGTTGACGATCTCGTCCTGCCGGCCGGCGATCGAGGCGAAGTCCAGCACCTGCCAGCCCGGCACCGCGGTCACCTTGCCGCCGTCGACGGTCGCACCGTCCACCGCGGTCAGCGGCTGCGACGCCGAGCCGACCTCCGCCTTGCCGTCGACGACGACGGCGAAGCCGACCGTGCCGGCCTTGTCGACCACGGTGAGCGGGTAGGTGGCCGAGCCTTCCACCCGCTTCTCGTTCTGCACCAGGATCTGGGCGACCGCATCGCTCTTCGTGGAGTTGTGCCCGTCGCCGTAGTTGGTGAAGGCGACGTAGGCGGTGTACCCCATCACGAACAGCTGGTACACGAGCAGGAAGAGCAGCCCCGGCAGCAGGTACTTGGCCGGCAGGCCGCGCCGGGAGAAGTACACCCACGTGATGGCGACGAGCGCCACGAGCAGGAACGCCGCGACACCCCAGGACTGCACGGCGGCCGCGGTGAGGATGCCGTACACGCTGACGGCGTCGGCGATGGCGACGACGACCAGCTTGACGAAGAAGCCGCGGGACCAGCTGCGGGCGTGGGACGTGTCCCCCACGCCGGTGCGCCGGCCGGACGGCGTGCGCGGGGGCGCCTCGTCCGGGATCTCTACCTGGGTTCCCTGGTGGGACATGGTGCTCCTCGAGGCGGCCGGGACGGCCGGGTGACGTCGTCGTCTGCGGCTCATGGTGGTCCTGTCCGGACGGCGGCGCCTGGCGGCCGCCTCTCCCTGACCGATCAGCGACCGGTCACGGGCGTCACTTCTTGGTGGCGATGGCGTTCTGGATGTTGGTGATCATGGTGGTCCAGGCGCCGGCCGGGTCGGCCGCCTGGCCGTTGATCAGCTGCACCTCGGTGGTGCCCCAGAAGGACCACACGGAGCCCATCTCGGGGATGGACGGCATCGGCGCACCGGTGGAACCGGCGGCGTTGAAGCCGGCGAGCACCTTGTCGTCCACCTTGCTGGCCGCGGCGGTGAGGGCCGGCAGGCGGCCACCGCTCTTGTACAGCTCGGTCTGCACCTTCTCGGTGGTGAGGAAGTTGACCACGAACTCCTGCGCGAGCAGCGGGTTCTTGCTCTTCGCCGAGATGAACGCGCCCTGGACGCCGACGAACGGCTTGGCCTCCTGGCCACCGGCGCTCGGGATCGGCAGCACGGAGATGTCCATGCCCGCCTTGGTGAAGGCCGTCGTGTTCCACGGGCCGGTGATGATGTACGGCGCCTTGCCGTCGAGGAACGCCTGCTTGGCCTTGTCGCCGTCGATGGAGGCGTCGAGCACCTTCTCCTGGCCCAGCTTCTGCAGGTAGGCCGCGAACTTGGTGCCCGCGTCGCCGCTCATGCCGATCTCGTTGGTGTACGAGCCGTCGTCCTTCTGCTTGAACACCGGGGCGCCGAAGGACGTCTGCAGCGGGTACAGGTGGTACGCGTCGCCCTTGTCACCCTGCTGGATCAGCACGGAGAACGGGGTGTTGGCCGTCTTGGCCTGCGTCACCAGGTCGTCGAACGTCTTCGCGGTCGTGTCCTTGAGGAGCTTGTTGTTGCGGACCAGCGCGATGTTCTCGATCGCGTAGGGCACGCCGTACTGCTGGCCGTTGTACGCGAAGGCGGAGACGGCGGACTTGCTGAAGTCCTTCGCCTTGTCGCCGAGCTGGACGGTGGCGACGACGCCGTTGTTGACGAACTCACCGGTCCAGTCGTGCGCGCCGATGATCACGTCGGGGCCCTGCCCGGTGGGGACCTGGGAGACGAAGTCGGTGCGGATGTCGCCCGACACCTTCTGCACCAGGTCGACCTTCACGCCGGTCTGCTGCTGGAACTCGTCGACGATCGGCTTCATGGAGTCGATGCGGGTCTCGTCGACCCACATGGTCAGGGTGCCGCTGAGCGTCGGCTTCGCGCTCGCGGTGGCGCTCGCGGTGGAGCCGGAACCCGACCCCGAGCCCGAACATGCGGCCAGCGCCAGGGTCACTCCGGCGATCGCCGCGAGGGGGATGCTCCGTCGCATCGTTGTGTGCTCCTCGGTGGAAGTCGTGCCGTCGGCCGACGGGACGCCCGCCGACGATGGCCTGATGGCTGGGACGGTAACGCGCTTGTGATCGCATCAGCAACTCGTTACGGTAACTTTCAGGCAACGGTTTGCAGGGCTGGGACGTCGGACGGAGACACGCCGACGACGCGCCGGGCATGATTGACCGTCGCACCCGTGATGGACGAGGAGGTCCCGTGTCTCTGCTGCCGCCGGCACGCACCCGGCTGACCGACATCGCCGAACAGGCAGGTGTCAGCACCGCCACGGTGTCGCGCGTGCTCAACGGCAAGCACGGGGTGTCCTCCCACACCCGCCAGGCGGTGCTCGCCGCCCTCGACGTGCTCGGCTACGAACGGCCCGACCGGCTGCACTCGCGGCCTGCCGGCCTCGTCGGGCTGGTGGTGCCGGAGCTGAGCAACCCCGTGTTCCCGGCGTTCGCGCAGGTGATCGAGACGATGCTGTCCGACCGCGGGTACACGCCATTGCTGTGCACGCAGTCGCCGGGCGGCACCACCGAGGACCAGTACGTCGAGATGCTGCTCGAGCACGGCGTGGACGGCATCGTCTTCGTGTCCGGCCTGCACGCCGACACGTCCGCCAGCACCGAGCGCTACCAGCGGCTGCGCAGCCGCGGCATCCCGCTCGTGCTGGTCAACGGGTTCGCCGCGGGGGTCGACGCGCCGACGGTGTCGACGGACGACGCGGCCGCGATGGAGCAGGCCGTCCGGCACCTGACCTCGCTCGGCCACCGGTCGATCGGGCTGGCCGTGGGGCCGACGCGGTTCGTGCCGGTGCGCCGCAAGATCGACGCGTTCTCCGAGCTGCTGCGGCGGCAGGGCGTCGCCGAGCCCGAGCAGCACATCGTCTCGACCCTCTTCACGGTCGAGGGTGGTCAGTCCGCCGCCCTCGAGCTGATCGAGTCCGGGCACACCGCGGTGATCTGCGGGTCGGACCTGATGGCCCTCGGCGCCGTCCGTGCCGCCCGCTCGCGCGGGTTCCGGGTGCCGGACGACCTCTCCGTGGTGGGCTTCGACGACTCGCCGCTGATCGCCTTCACCGACCCGCCCTTGACCACGATCCGGCAGCCGGTGGCGGCGATGGGGCACGCCGCCGTCGCGGCGCTGGTCGCGGAGATCCGCTCCACCCCGGTCTCCCGGGCGGAGCTGCTGTTCCAGCCGGAGCTGGTCGTGCGCGGTTCCACCGGCGCTGCGCCCGCCGGTGCCCTGGTGCTCCCCGGACCCGGGGCCGCCGCGGTCTGACGACGGCTCCGGCCGTCCGGTGCCGCCGGCACCGCACCCACCTCACCGCCCGAGCCGTCACGTCCTGCACCGTCACGTCCCGACGCGCCCGCGCGGCGCCCCGCCGCACCGTCCGAGAGGCCTCCATGACCAGCACCGCTCCCGACCGCGTCCGCGTGCACACCGCCCCGGCGGACGCGCAGTGGTGGCGTTCCGCCGTGATCTACCAGGTGTACCCGCGCTCGTTCGCCGACTCGGACGGTGACGGCATCGGCGACCTGCCCGGCATCACGGCCCACCTGGACCACCTGGCCGAGCTGGGCGTCGACGCCCTGTGGCTGTCACCGTTCTACCGGTCGCCCCAGGTGGACGCGGGCTACGACGTCGCCGACTACCGGGACGTCGACCCGCTGTTCGGCACGCTGGCCGACGCCGACGCACTGCTCGAACGGGCGCACCGGCTCGGGCTGCGGGTGATCGTCGACCTGGTGCCCAACCACACCTCGGACGAGCACGCGTGGTTCAGGGCCGCCCGCGCGGAGGCACCTGGCTCGCCGGAGCGGGCCCGGTACCTGTTCCGGGACGGCCGGGGACAGCACGGTGAGCTGCCGCCGAACAACTGGGAGTCGGTCTTCGGCGGACGTGCGTGGACGCGGGTGACCGAGGCGGACGGCACCCCCGGCCAGTGGTACCTGCACCTGTTCGACGCCGGCCAGCCGGACCTGAACTGGGACAACCCGGAGGTCCGCGCCGAGTTCGAGGACGTGCTGCGGTTCTGGCTGGACCGCGGCGTCGACGGTTTCCGCGTCGACGTCGCGCACGGCATGGTCAAGGCGGAGGGGCTGCCGGACTGGTCGGGGCACGTCGCGATGATCGAGGGCGACGAGCAGGGCACCGTCCCCGGCGGCACCAACCCGATGTTCGACCAGGAGGGTGTGCACGAGATCTTCCGTGCGTGGCGCCGGGTGCTGGACGAGTACCCCGGCGAGCGCGTGATGGTCGCCGAGGCGTGGGTGGACCCGCTCCCCCGGCTGGCCCGGTACGTGCGGCCCGACGAGCTGCACCAGGCCTTCAACTTCGACGTGCTGGTCACGGGCTGGGACGCGGCGCGGCTGCGGCGGGTGATCGACTCGTCCTTCGCCGCCAACGACGCCGTGGGCGCTCCCACCACCTGGGTGCTGTCCAACCACGACGTCGTCCGGCACGCGTCCCGGCTCGGCCTGCCCGACCCGACCAGCCGGCCCAACGGCATCGGGCCGGACGACGTCCAGCCGGACGCCGAGCTCGGGCTGCGGCGTGCGCGCGCCGCGACGCTCCTGGTGCTGGCGCTGCCCGGCTCCGCGTACCTGTACCAGGGCGAGGAGCTGGGGCTGCCGGACCACACCACCCTCGACCCGTCCGTCCGGACGGACCCGGCCTTCTTCCGGACCGGTGGCACCGAGCTGGGTCGCGACGGCTGCCGGGTCCCGCTCCCGTGGCGCGCGGACGCACCCGCGTACGGCTTCTCACCGACCGGCGCGACGTGGCTGCCGCAGCCGGAGGAATGGGCGCGCCTCGCCGTGGACGTCCAGCGTGACCAGGCCGGCTCCACCCTCGAGCTCTACCGGGCGGCCCTGCGGCTGCGGCGGGACCACAGGTTGGGCTCGGGCGACCTCAGCTGGGCGCCGGAGGTGTCGACCGACCCGACGGTGCTCGCATTCGTCGACCGAGACGTCCTGGTGGTGGCCAACCTCGGGGAGGGCTCGGTGCAGCTGCCGGACGACGGACACGTGCTGCTGTCCTCCGCGCCGCTGGCTGTGGGGCCCGAGGGCACCGTGCCGGCCGCCACCACGGTCTGGGTCGAGCTGCGCTGACGGCCGCGCGCGGCGCGGCGACCGTCTCGCTGCGGGCGCGACCGCATCAACCTCGCCGTGCGGACACGTCCCACGCCTGCGCCGAGTGGGGCGCCACCTGGATGGCGATCTCACCGCCCTTGACGGTCGCCGACGACCCGGTGCACCGGCCTCCGCTCACCGGCGCACCACCCGCCAGCACGTCGCAGTAGGTGCCGGCCGGCAGGTGCGTCGGGATGCTCGTCGCCAGCGGGCTGTCCCCGTTGTTCACGACGACGAAGCCGAGACCGCCGCGCCCGAGGGCGACCGCGTCGCCCTCCGACCACGTGTCGACCAGGGCTGCCGAGCCGGCGACGGCACGCCACCCGACCATGCCGGCCACGGCCGGCCACGCGTGCTGGCACACCCAGTCGCCGGGCTGCAGCGCGGCACCCGGGCCGGGTGCGGCGCCGCACGCGGCATCCAGCACGGCACCGCGGGCGTCCTGGCGCGGACCGGCGTCGCGGTCGTCGAACGCGTACCCGGAGTACACCAGCGGCGTGCCGTAGGCGCCTGCGAGCATCAGCACGTCGGCCAGCTGGTAGGTGGTGCCGTCGCGGTAGCTGAGGGTGGAGCGGTTCCGCTCGGTGTCGTGGTTGTCGACGAAGACGACCGCCTTGTCGGTCGGCGCGTACCGGCTGCCGGTCCCGAGTGCCAGGACCGGACCGATCGAGCCGGCCAGCATGCCCTTGACGTCCCGGCCCCAGGAGAACTCGAGCACCTTCCCGTTGGCGAGGTACTGCTCAGGGGTGATGGGTTCGCCGCTGCCGCGGATCACCTCCTGGACCACGCCCGTGCCGGCCGGGAGCGAGGCGGTGAACGCCGCGATGTCCTCCGGTGCCATGTGCTTGGCCGCGTCGATGCGGAAGCCGTCGACGCCGAGCGAGACGAGGTCGGCGAGGTAGGCCGCGATCTTCTGGCGCACCTGCGGCTTCTCGGTCGCGAGGTCGGCGAGGTTGGACAGCTGGCACGTGCGCACCTGGGTCGCGTCCTGGTAGCTGACGATGTCGTCGCCCGGCGTGAGCCCGCAGTGGTGGAAGTCGCCTGCGGCGTCCGAGTACAGGCCCGGGTAGTCGTAGTGCGAGTACGACGAGCCGGCCCAGCCGACGCCCGGGGCGTCCTGGCCGGTCATGTGGTTGACCACGGCGTCCGTGTAGACCTTCACGCCGGCGGCGTGGCAGGCCGTGACCATGGCGGCGAGCTGCTCGCGGTTGCCGAGCCTGCTCTCCAGCCGGTAGCTGACCGGCTGGTAGGAGGTCCACCACTGGCTGCCCAGCACGTGCTCCTGCGGAGGCGAGGTCAGTACCCAGCCGTACCCGGCGGGGCCCAGCCGGTCCGTGCACTCACGGCCGATCGCCGGCCAGGTCCACTGGAACAGCTGGACGCCGACGTCGCGGACGGCAGGGGCGGCCGTCGTGGAGGCGGACCGGCCGGGTGTCGAGCAGGCGGCCAGCAGCGCGAGGAGGGTGGCCAGCGTCGCGGTCCGGAGCAACCGCCGAGGGCGGGCGAAGGGCGTCGTGCGGTGCGTCATCGTCACCACCAGGTCGGGCCGCAAGGACTTGCAGCAAGTTTCGGCGCGCCGAGTGTAGCCCGCCAACGGGGGCCGTAGGCTCCCGCCGTGCCAGCCGTCGTCATCAACGGGCCCGCGTCGTGGAACACCCTGGTGCGGCTCGACGCACTGCCGGAGCCGCGACCCCAGACGCTCGCAGCGCGCTCCGTCGAGCACGGTCTGGGCGGTACCTCCGCCGGCAAGGCGGTGACGCTGGCCGCGCTCGGCGTCGACGTGCTGCTCTCGACCGTGCTGGGTGACGACGATCCGGGCGCCCTTGTGCGCGCGGTGCTGGAGCGGCCCCGGCTCCGCGTGCTGGCCCGTCCCGCGGCCCGCGGTCGCACCGAGCAGCACCTCAACCTCGTCGCCGACGACGGCGACCGGGTGTCGATCTACCTCGAGCTGCCTGAGGCACAGGGACCCACGCCGCCCGATCTGCTCACGGAGCTGCGCGAGGCACCGGTCGCGGTCCTCGACCTGGCGGAGCACTCCCGTCCGCTGCTCGAGACCGCGCGGAGCAGCGGGGTGCCCGTGTGGTGCGACGTGCACGACGACGACGGTGCGGCGCCGTACCCACGTGCGTTCGCGGAGGCGGCGGACGTGCTGCTCGTCAGTGCGGCACGGCTCGACGACCCGAGGGCGTACCTCGACGCCCGGGTCGCTGCCGGGACGCGGCTGGCCGTCTGCACCGCAGGGTCCGCCGGCGCGCTGGCCCGCGACGCGGAGGGCTGGTGGGAGATCCCTGCCGTCCGGGTCGAGGTGGTCGACGCCGAGGGGGCCGGTGACGCCTTCCTCGCGGGGCTCCTGGCGGCGCACCTCGACGGGCTGCCGACGCCGGACGGCCTGGCTCTCGCCTCTGCCGTCGCGGCGCTCGCCGTCGCGCAGCCCGGCCTCGGTGGCGGTTCGGTCACGCGCGCGGAGGCGACGACGCTGGCCACCTCGGTGCGGGTCCGTCGGCACTGAGCCCCACGCCGCTGCCCTGCGCAGCCGGCCTCTCGCGCGCGGTGGCCAGGCGGCCGATGCCGGGCAGATGCGCGGCGGCGTCAGCCGCCCGACACCGAGAGCTCGGCCTCGCGCAGCGTGCGCCGGAAGTCCTCCGACAGCTCCCGCGAGTCGAGCCACCCGTCCGGCACGTGCGGCCGCTTCGGGGACCCGGCACGGCCCCGCTGCCCCTCGGCGGCGGCACCGGGATAGGGCTGGTCGTGGTCCAGCAGCGCCAGCAGGTCGTCCAGCTCCGCCGTCGTCGACACCATCGCGAGCCGGGCCCGCAGCTCACCGCCCACCACGTAGCCCTTGAAGTACCAGGCCATGTGCTTGCGCATCTCGCGCAGCGCCTTCGACTCCTCGCCGAAGGTGTCGACCATCAGCTCGGCGTGCCGGCGCACCACGGCCGCGACCTCGCCGAGTCCCGGGCGCACCCGCGCGTCAGAACCGGAGAACGCCGCCGCGAGGTCGGCGAACAGCCACGGCCGTCCCTGGCACCCACGGCCGACGACCACGCCGTCCACACCGGTGCGCGCCACCATCTCGAGCGCGTCCTCCGCCGACCAGATGTCTCCGTTGCCCAGCACCGGGATGTCGGTCACGGCGGCCTTGAGCGCCGCGATGGCGTCCCAGTCCGCCGTGCCGGAGTAGTAGTCCGCCGCCGTGCGCCCGTGCAGCGCGACCGCCGCCACGCCGGCGTCCTGAGCACGCAGCCCCGCCTCGAGGTACGTCAGGTGGTCGTCGTCCACGCCCTTGCGCATCTTCACCGTCACCGGCACCCCGGCCGGGGCCGCGGCCGCCACGGCCGCCTCCACGATCGACGAGAACAGGTCCCGCTTCCAGGGCAGCACCGCTCCCCCGCCGCGGCGGGTGACCTTCGGCACCGGGCAGCCGAAGTTCAGGTCGACGTGGTCGGCGCGGTCCTCCTCGACCAGCATCCGGACGGCCGCACCGACGGTCGCCGGGTCCACGCCGTACACCTGCACCGAGCGGGGGCGCTCGTCCGGTGCGAAGTCGATGATCCGGAACGACTCCGGGCTGCGCTCCACGAGGGCCCGGCTGGTGACCATCTCGGCGACGTACAGGCCGGCACCGGACTCGCGGCAGAGCCGGCGGAACGCCGCGTTGGTCACGCCGGCCATCGGCGCGAGCACCACGGGGGTGTCCACGACGATCGGACCGATGCGCAGCGGGGGCAGCACGGCACCGACCGTCGGGGCGGCCGGGCGTGCGTCGGCGTCGTCGAGGACCGGGGGCATGCCGTCCAGTGTCGCATCCGGCCGTCGACGACCCCCGGTGGCCGGCACGTCACCGGGAGCGGGCCGTCGGCGCGCGGACGACGACCGACCGGTCAGCGTGCCTCGGGGTCGGCCTGGTGGATGCCGAACGTGTTGCCCTCGGGGTCGAGGAAGTAGCCCTGCCACGCCATGCCGGTCAGGGCGTACTTGGGCAGCGCGACACGGCCACCGGCGGCCTCGATCGCCGTGGCGGTGGCGTCGAAGTCGTCCACCTGGACGGTGCAGACGAACGCGTTGGGGCCCTGCTCCGCGGCCGGCGCAGCGGCTCGCCGCTTCAGCAGGCCCCCGTCGATGCCGACCTGGTCACCCCCGCCGGTGGTCACGCCCCAGTACTCGTCGTCCGCCACGCCCGACCAGTCCTGGAACTGCCAGCCGAACACGGACCCGTAGAACTCCCGGGCCCGGGCGACGTCGTCCGCGTGGATCTCGAAGTGCACGACACGGGACACGATGGACCTCCTGCGCACGATGCGGATCTACGGCCCCACTCTGGCAGCGGCCCACGTCGCCCGCTCGGTGAGCCACGACGCCTCCGGCGGCCGCGTCGCGGACCCGCGACTCAGCCCAGCAGCCACCCGTTCTCCTGGGCGAGGCGGACTGCCTCCGCCCGCGTCCGGCCACCCGTCTTGCCCATCGCGGCGGACAGGTAGTTGCGCACGGTGCCCTCGGACAGGAACGTCTCCCGCGCGATGTCCGCCACCGTCCCGCCGCGCCCGGCGACCAGCAGGACGTCCCGCTCGCGGTCGGTCAGCGGGCTCGCGCCCACCGCCAGCGACTCGACCGCGAGGTCGGGGTCCACCACGCGCAACCCCGCGTGCACGCGGCGGACCGCGTCCGCGAGCTGCTCGGCGGGGGTGTCCTTGACCACGAACCCGCTCGCGCCCGCGTCGAGCGCGTGCCGCAGGTACCCGGGCCGGCCGAAGGTGGTGACCACCAACGACCGGCAGGACGGGTAGGCGGCACGCAGGGCCGCGGCGGCGGCGATCCCGTCCATGCCCGGCATCTCGACGTCGAGGAGCGCCACCTGGGCCCCGTTGGCGCGCGCGGCGTCCACCACCAGGTCGCCGCGTCCGACCTGCGCCACGACGGTCAGGTCCGCCTCGAGATCCAGCAGGGCGGCGAGGGCGCCGCGGACCAGCGCCTGGTCGTCGGCGAGGAGCAGCCGGATCGGTCGCTCGCTCATCGGCCCTCGTTCCGCGCGATCACCGCGAGCCGGTAGCCGCCCAACGGGCTCCTCGACACCTCGAGGCGAGCCCGGGCGGCCCGCGCCCGCTCCGTCAGCCCGTGCAGGCCGTTCCCCGGCGCGGTCGGCTCCCCACCGGAACCGCCCGAGGGTCCGTGCCCGTCGTCGTCGACGACGAGGGAGTCCGCCGTCATGGTCACCTCCACACGGGTCGCCGCCGCATGTCGCAGCACGTTCGTCGTCCCCTCTCGCAACGCCCAGGCGAACAGCTCACGCAGGTGCTCCGGGACGTCGTCGACGCTGCCGGGCACCTGCGCCTGGACGCCCGCAGCGTCGAACGCCTGCCGGGCGCCGGCGAGCTCGCCCGCCAGCGTGACGGCACGCGTCGCCGACACCATCCCGCGGACGTCGGCGAGAGCGCCGCGGGCGAGCGCCTGCACCTGGGCCATCTCGGCACGGGACCGCTCCGGGTCCAGCTCGAACAGCTTGCCGGCCAGCTCCGCCTTGACCGCGATCACCGTCAACGAGTGCCCCAGGATGTCGTGCATGTCGCGGGCGATCCGTTCCCGCTCCCGCTCCACGGCGAGCACCGCGACCTCGGCCTGGGCCAGCTGCAGCTGGCGGTTGCGCTGCACCAGCTGCGTGAACCCGAACACCGCGAACGACGCCAGCAGCACGGACAGCACGAGCCCGTCGATGGTGAACCAGCCCGGGACGACCCGCGGCAGGCCCACCACCACGGCACTCGCCCCGAGGGGCACCAGCAGCGCGCGCGCCTGGCCGATCAGGAAGACGGCCGAGACGGAGAGGAAGACGAGCCCGACCAGCCCCTGCTCGGCAGCGGCCAGGGTCGACAGCCCGACCAGCACGGCCTGCCCGCCGAGCACCAGCACGACACCGCGGCTCCCCATCCGCTCACCACGGCCGCCGCCGCGGGTCACGACGGTCCAGGCGAAGCTGACCGCGAGCCCCGCGACGGCCGCGAGCGACACGTCCCGGGCGAGACCCACGTGGCTGCGCCAGGCCGCCAACCAGGGCTGCACCAGGAAGACGACCCAGACGACGCCCATGGCGGGCCCGACCACCCGCATCACCGGTCGGTGCTGCGGCCGTGCCACGCCGTCGGACCCCGACGCCGCGACCGGCTGCTCGCCCCAACCGGGCCGCCCGCGCCTCACGGCGCCCACGGTAGCGGGCGGCCGCACCGGCACCGGCCGCCCGCGGGTCACACCCGTGCGGTGTCCCGCCGGAACCGCCACGCGGCCCCGAGCCCGAAGACCACCGCCCAGCCGACCACGTTGAGCACCGCCCACCCCGTCACGGCCTCACCCGTCAACGGCGCCCGGACGATCTGGGCCACCCCGTACGTCGGGACCGCCTTGGCGATCTGCGCGAACACCCCGTCACCGAGCGGTACGAACAGCCCACCGGCGAACGCGAGCAGCGCGAGCACCGGTCCGAGGATCTGCATGACGTTCTCGGCCGGCAGCAGGTAGCCCATGAACAGGCCGAACGCCGCGAACACCACCGAACCGACCCAGGCGAGCAGGAGCGACCAGACGAGCGCGCCGCCCTGGCCCGTCGCGCCCTCGGCGAGACCGACCGCACCGACCACGACCACGGCTGCGAGGCCGAGCACCATGGCGACCAGCACCTTGGTGGTCACGTAGGTGGCGGGACGCAGCGGCGTGAGCCGCAGCTGACGGGTCCACCCCTGGGCACGCTCCACCGAGACGCTGGCGCCACCGCCGGTGGTGGCGAGCATGGCGCCGTACAGCGCCATGGACACCATGATGAAGGCCGTCACGTTGCCGTGGCCGACGGACTGGTGCCGGTAGCCGGCGTTGGCCCCGAAGATGAGGAAGAACATCGGCGGCATCACCAGGGTGAAGATCACCGTGCGGCGGTTGCGCAGCAGCCGGCGCAGCTCGACGGCGAGGAAGCGGCCGTTCAGCAGGCCCGTGCGCGGCGTCCGGTCCGGTGCCGTCGTCGGGCGCTGGGCGGTGCCACGGGTCGCCGCGGCCGTGCTGGTGGTCTCGGTCGTGGTCATGAGGGGCTCCCTGCGGTCGCGCTCGTCAGCGCGAGGAATGCGTCCTCGAGCCCGCGTGCGGTGATCTCGATGTCGGTGGCCGTGGTGGAGGTGAGCAGCAGCCGCGCGACCCCGTCGGAGTCCGAGGTGCGCACCAGCAGCCGGTCTCCGCGCAGCTCGACGGACTGCACCCCGGGCAGTCCGCGGAGCGCGGCCTCGTCCGTCGGCGTCAGGTCGGTCAGGGTGGCCGACACCAGCCGGCCGGACGCGAGGTTCTTCACCTGTGCGGCCGAGCCGTCGGCGACGATCCGGCCGTGGCTCACCAGCACGATGCGGTCGGCGTACGCGTCCGCCTCGTCGAGGTAGTGCGTGGCGAACAGGATGGTGCGGCCCCGCGCCGCATCCGCCCGCAGGGCTGTCCAGAACTCCCGGCGGCCCTCGACGTCCATCCCGGTGGTCGGCTCGTCGAGCACGATGAGGTCGGGGTCCGGCAGCAGCGCCAGCGCGAACCGCAGCCGCTGCTGCTGACCGCCGGAGCAGGATCCGACCTTGCGTCCCGCGATGTCGGCGATCCCGGCACGGCCGAGCACCTCGGCCGCGGACCGGGCCGACCGGAAGAACGAGGCGGTCACCTCGACCGTCTCGCCGACGGTGAGGTCCTTGAGCAGCCCGCCGGTCTGCATGACGGCCGACACACGGCCCTCGGCGATCGCCCGGGTCGGGTCGAGGCCCAGCACCTGCACCGTCCCGGCGTCCGGCACGGACAGCCCGAGCAGCAGGTCGATCGTCGTCGTCTTCCCCGCGCCGTTCGGTCCGAGGAACGCGACGACCTCGCCCGGCTCGACGGCCAGGTCGATGCCGTCGACGGCGCGCACGGAGCCGAACGACTTGTGCAGCCCGCGCAGGTGGATGGCCGGCGGGGCATCCCCGGCCGCACGTGGCCGGAGGGAGGTCTCGGTGAAGGTCATGCACCGATCCTGGCGACGTACCAGGTCAGCGGCCCACGCCGCGCGTCACCGGCTGGGCATGACGGATGTCATGCCCAGCCGGTGGCTCGAGCGATCCGGTTCAGGCGCCGATCAGCCGCTGCGCGAGGTACTCCGACACGTGACCGAGCCCCACGCGCTGCTGCGACATGTCGTCGCGGTGGCGGATGGTCACGGCGTCGTCCTCGAGGGTGTCGAAGTCGACCGTGATGCAGAACGGCGTGCCGATCTCGTCCTGGCGGCGGTACCGACGGCCGATGGCGCCGGCGTCGTCGAAGTCGACGTTCCACGCCCGGCGCAGCTCGGCGGCCAGGTCGCGGGCTTTCGGCGACAGCTGCTCGTTGCGCGACAGGGGCAGCACCGCGGCCTTCACCGGTGCGAGGCGCGGGTCGAGCTTCAGCACGACGCGGGTGTCCACGCCGCCCTTGGTGTTGGGCGCCTCGTCCTCGGTGTAGGCGTCGACCAGGAACGCCATCAGCGAGCGCGTCAGACCCGCCGCGGGCTCGATGACGTACGGCACGTACCGCTCACCGCGGCCCTGGTCGAAGTACGACAGGTCCGCGCCGGAGTGCTGCGAGTGCGTCGAGAGGTCGAAGTCGGTGCGGTTGGCGATGCCCTCCAGCTCGCCCCACTCGCTCCCCTGGAACCCGAATCGGTACTCGATGTCCACGGTCCGCTTCGAGTAGTGGGACAGCTTCTCCTTGGGGTGCTCGTAGTGCCGCAGGTTGTCGCGGGCGATGCCCAGGCCGACGTACCAGTCGGTGCGCGTGTCGATCCAGTACTGGTGCCACGTCTCGTCCGTGCCCGGCTCGACGAAGTACTCCATCTCCATCTGCTCGAACTCGCGCGTGCGGAAGATGAAGTTGCCCGGGGTGATCTCGTTGCGGAACGACTTGCCGATCTGGCCGATGCCGAACGGCGGCTTCTTGCGCGCGGCGGTCAGCACGTTGGCGAAGTTGACGAAGATGCCCTGGGCGGTCTCGGGCCGCAGGTAGTGCAGCCCGGACTCGTCCTCGACCGGGCCGAGGTACGTCTTGAGCATCATGTTGAAGTCGCGCGGCTCGGTCCACTGACCCTTGGTGCCGCAGTTGGGGCACGGCACCGACGCGAGGCCGCCCACGGGCTCGTGGCCCTTGCGCTCGGTGAACTCCTCGATCAGCTGGTCCTCACGGAACCGCTTGTGGCAGTGCAGGCACTCGGTGAGCGGGTCGGTGAACACGCCGACGTGACCGGAGGCGACCCACACCTGCCGGGGCAGGATCACGGACGAGTCGAGGCCGACGATGTCCTCGCGGCTGGTGACCATGAACCGCCACCACTGCCGCTTGATGTTCTCCTTCAGCTCCACGCCGAGCGGCCCGTAGTCCCACGCCGACCTGGTACCGCCGTAGATCTCGCCGCTCGGGAACACGAAGCCGCGCCGCTTGGCGAGGGCGATGGCGTTGTCGAGGCGGGACGGTGCGGCCACGGTGAGCACTCCTGGGTCGAGGGCCCGCGGCTGGGTGCCGCGGGAACAGCCGCCCCAGGCTACCGGCCTGCGGCAACACCGCCCCGTGCGCCCTTTTGACAATGATTCTCGTCTTCGGCAAGATCCTCGTCGTGAGCAGAGGACGGATCGGCGGGCTGGCGGCGGCGGTCGTCGTGGCGCTCTCCGCCCTGACCGCGTGCGGCACGGCCGGCGCCGGCGGCAGCCTCGCCGGCGCACCTGCCGGGAAGGTGCAGGTGCTCGCGTCGTTCTACCCGCTGCAGTTCGTGGCGCAGCAGGTCGGTGGCGACCGGGTGCACGTCGACTCCCTGACACCTCCCGGCGCGGAGCCGCACGACGTCGAGCTGTCCCCCGCCCAGGTCTCCGCCGTCGAGACCGCGAACCTGGTGGTCTACCTCTCCGGGTTCCAGGCAGCGGTGGACGACGCGGTCCGTCAGGTGCGCCCGCGCCACGTGCTCGACGCGGCGGTGCACGCCGGCCTGATGGACCTGGGCACCGAGCAGGCCTCGGAGGGAGCCGACCCGCTCGCCGGTGCCGGCGCCGGCACCGCCGCCACCCGCACGCTCGACCCGCACTTCTGGCTGGACCCGTCCCGCCTGCCCGCGCTGGCGGACGACGTCGCCACGGCACTGAGCCAGGTCGACCCGGCGGGCGCTGCGGACTACCGCGCGGCGGCCGACCGGCTCTCCGCCCGGTTCACCTCCCTGGACACGGCCTACCGCACCGGCCTGGCGGACTGCCGGCGTCAGGTGCTGGTCACCTCGCACGAGGCCTTCGGGTACCTCGCGCTCCGGTACCACCTGCAGCAGGTCGGCATCTCCGGGCTGGACCCGGAGACCGAACCGTCGCCGGCCCGGCTGGCACAGATCGGAGACGTGGTGAGACGAGAGGGTGTGACGACGATCTTCTTCGAGACGCTGGCGAGCCCGAAGGTGGCCCGCACGCTGGCCTCCGACCTGGGCGTCCAGGCGACCGTGCTGGACCCGATGGAGTCCATCACCGCACCGGGCGCCGACTACTTCTCCGTCGCGCAGGACAACCTGGCGACGCTCCGCACGGCGCTGGGCTGCGCATGAGCGCCGCGACCACGACAGCGGGCCCCGACACCGCACCGGTGATCGAGGCGGTGAACCTGCAGGTGACGCTCGGTGGGCTGCCGATCGTCCGCGGGGTGGACCTCGAGGTGCCGCGGGGCGAGGTGCTGGCGGTGCTCGGCGCCAACGGCTCCGGCAAGTCCACCCTGATCCGCGCCTTGCTGGGTGCCGTCCCGCTCAGCGGCGGCAGCGTCCGCCTGTTCGGCGAGCCCCTCGGGCCCGGTGTCCCGTGGCTGCGCGTCGGGTACGTCCCGCAGCGCGTGCCCGTCGCGTCCGGCATGCCGTCGACGGCCCTCGAGGTGGTGCGCTCCGGTCTGCTGTCGGGCCGGTCGCTGCGGCCGCCGCGGGACGCGCGGACCCGCGCGCTGGCCGCGCTCGACGAGGTCGGCATGGCGGGCCGTGCCGGTCAGCGCGTCCAGGAGATGTCGGGGGGGCAGCAGCAGCGCGTCCAGATCGCCCGGGCGCTGGTGCGACGGCCGGACCTGCTGGTGCTCGACGAGCCGACCTCGGGCATCGACCTGCCGACGCAGGAGGCGTTCGTCAGCACCGTGCGGCGGATGCACGAGAGCGGCGGCACCGTCGTCGTGGTGCTCCACGAGCTCGGCGAGTTCGGACCGTTGATCCAGCGTTCCGTGGTGCTTCGGCACGGGCGCGTGGTGCACGACGGCGCCCCACCGGTCGCCCGCATCGAGCACGCCGGACCGGCGCACGACCACGCGCACGCGCACGGCGACCCGCCGAGCGCCGCATCCGGCCTGTCGGTGGAGGTGACCCCGTGACGTTCTGGGACCAGGTGGTGGCCATGGCCACCTCGCCGCTGATGCAGCGCGCCATGCTGGCCGCGGTGCTCGTCGGCGCCGCGGCACCGGTCGTCGGCACCTTCCTGGTGCAGCGGCGCATGGCGCTGATGGGCGACGGCATCGGGCACGTGGCGCTCACCGGCGTGGCGCTCGGCTGGCTGGTCGGCAGCTGGGCCGGGCTGGTGCCCAACGGCGCCCTCGCCGTCCCGGGCGCCGTGGTGGCAGCCGTCGTCGGCTCCGTCGTCATCGAGCTGGTCCGCGAACGTGGCCGGACCACCGGCGACCTCGCGCTGGCGCTGATGTTCTACGGCGGCATCGCCGGCGGGGTGCTGCTGATCAAGGTGGCCGGCGGCACCAACGCGAACCTGATGGCCTACCTGTTCGGCTCCATCTCCACGGTCTCCCCGACCGACCTGGTGTGGACCGTCGCGCTGGCCGCCGTGGTGCTCGCCGTCGGCGTCGGGCTGCGGACCGCGCTGTACGCGGTGAGCCACGACGAGGAGTTCGCCCGCGCCAGTGGCCTGCCGACGCGCGCCCTGGCGATGGTGGTCGCCGTGATGGCCGCCGTGACGGTGACGGTGGCGATGCGGGTGGTCGGCCTGCTCCTGGTCAGCGCGCTGATGATCGTGCCGGTCGCCGTCGCCCAGCTGTACGCCCGGTCGTTCGGCCGGACCATGGCGACGGCCAGCGGTGTCGGTGTGACGGTCAGCGTGGTCGGGCTGGTGCTCACCTACTGGAACGACATCCCGCCGGGGGCCACCATCGTGGTGCTCGCGATCGCCGTCTACGCGGTCTCGGCGGCGCTGCGGCCGATGGTGCGTCGACGGGCCGCGGCCTCCGACCCGCACCCCGAGATGGCCGACGACGTGCTGCTCGCCGACTCGGACGACGAGTGCCAGGTCCCCGTGCCCGCACCGCGTCGGCACCCGAACGCCTCGGTGCAGGCCGATCGGGTGGGCCGCCAGTAGGCCCTCGCCGCTAGGTCGCGGCGGGGCTGTCCACCGCCCCGCCGTACCTGCGGTCACGGCGCGCGTAGGTCTCCACGGCCCGCCACAGGTGCCGCCGGTCCACGTCCGGCCACGGTTCCTCCAGGAACACCAGCTCGGCGTAGGCCGCCTGCCAGAGCATGAAGTTCGACGTGCGCTGCTCGCCGGACGACCGCACGAACAGGTCGACGTCCGGCAGGTCCGGCTCGTCCAGGTGCCGCTGGATCGTCTTCTCGCTGACCTTCTTCGGGTCGAGCCGACCGGCGGCGACCTCGAGGGCGATGGCGCGGGCCGCGTCGGCGATCTCCGCCCGCCCGCCGTAGTTGACGCACATCGTCAGCGTGCAGACGGTGTTGTCCCTGGTCTGCTCCTCGGCCCGCTCGAGCTCCGAGATCACCGACCGCCACAACCGCGGCCGGCGGCCGGCCCACCGCACGCGCACGCCCCACGAGTCCATCAGGTCGCGCCGCCGGTGCAGCACGTCGCGGTTGAACCCCATGAGGAACCGCACCTCGTCGGGTGACCGCGACCAGTTCTCGGTCGAGAAGGCGTATGCCGACACGTACTCCACGCCTACCTCGATGGCGCCGGCGACCACGTCGAGCAGCGACGCCTCGCCGGCCGCGTGCCCGGCCGTCCGCGGCAGGCCGCGGGCGTTGGCCCACCGGCCGTTCCCGTCCATCACGACCGCGACGTGGCGCGGCACCAGCTCGCGCGGGATCGCGGGCGGCCTGGCGCCGGACGGGTGCGGAGGCGGTGGGACGGGGGTGCGTGCGGCGGCCACTAGACGCGCTCCACCATGGGCAGCGACCGCAGCCGTCGCTCGAGGTGGAACTGGCTGAACGCCGCCACCAGCCCGTTGCCCTCGGCGCGGTGCCGCTCGGCGCTGCCGTCCGCCGTGGACCAGTCACCGACCAGCAGGGCGGCGAGCAGGGCGAACGTCTCCGGCGCAGGTGCCGCTGCACCCGCCGGCCGGCACGCGTTGCACACCGCACCGCCCATCGCCACGGCGAACGAGTGGTGCGGGCCCGCTGCCCCGCACCGGGCGCAGTCGGCGAAGCTGGGCGCCCACCCGGCGACGGAGAGGGCCCGCAGCAGGTAGCTGTCCAGCACCAGACCAGGTGCGTGCTCCCGCCTGGCGAGCGCCCGTACGGCGCCCACCAGCAGCCAGTACTGCTGCACCGCCGGCTCGTGCTCCGCCTCGACCAGCCGGTCGGCCGTCTCGAGCATCACGGTGCCCGCCGTGTACAGCGCGTAGTCCTCGCACACCGGCCGCCCGTACGCACCGAGGGTCTCCACCTGGGTGACGACGTGCAGCGACCGCCCGGTGCTGAGCTGCACGTCCACGTGCATGAACGGCTCGAGCCGTGAGCCGAACCGGGACGTGGTGCGCCGCACCCCCTTGGCGACCGCACGCACCTTGCCGTTGGTGCGGGTCAGGAGGGTGACGATGCGGTCCGCCTCACCCAGCGGATGGGTGCGCAGCACGATCGCCTCGTCGCGGTAGAGGCTCACCGGCCCATTCTCCCCCGGACCACCGACGCGCCGGGATGCGCAGGACGCGGCGCGTCGGTGGCCGGACGGTGGAGCGTCAGCGCTGCTGCCGGTTCACCGCGGAGATGATCGCCTTGAGGGACGCCGTGGTGATCGACGGGTCGATGCCGACACCCCACAGGATGTCGCTCCCCACCGCGCACTCGACGTAGGCGGCCGCCGTCGCGTCACCACCGGACGACAGGGCGTGCTCGGCGTAGTCCATCACGGCGACGTCGACGCCGATGGACCGCAGCGCCGCGACGAACGCGGCGACCGGGCCGTTCCCGTTGCCGACGATGGTCCGCTCGACCCCGCGGTCGACCAGGTCCACCTCGAGATGGTCCTCACCGCCCTCGGTGCTCGTCGCCCGGGTCCCCCGCAGCGAGAACCGCCCCCACGGGTCCAGCGGCTGACCCGCCTCGCCCTCGGCGCCGTCCGTCTGTCGCGGACGCGCCGCGGCCGCCATCTCCACCGGCAGGTACTCGTCGACGAAGATCCGCCACAGGTCGTCCGCCGTCACCTCGGTGCCGTGGGTGTCGGTGTGCCGCTGCACCACCTGCGAGAACTCGATCTGCAGCCGGCGCGGCAGGTCGAGGTCGCGCTCGGACTTCATCAGGTAGCTGATGCCGCCCTTCCCGGACTGGCTGTTCACCCGGATGATCGCGTCGTAGCTGCGGCCGACGTCCTTCGGGTCGACCGGCAGGTAGGGCACCGCCCACTCGAGCTGGTCCGTGGTGGTGCCGGCCGCGGCGGCGTCCACCTCCATCGCCGTCAGGCCCTTCTTGATCGCGTCCTGGTGCGAGCCGGAGAACGCCGTGAACACCAGGTCACCGCCGTACGGGTGGCGCTCGGCGACCTGCAGCTGGTTGCAGTGCTCCACCACGGACCGCACGTGCGGCAGGTCCGAGAAGTCGATCTGCGGGTCGATGCCCTGGCTGAACAGGTTCATGCCGAGCGTGACCAGGTCGACGTTGCCGGTCCGCTCGCCATTGCCGAACAGGCAGCCCTCGATGCGGTCGGCCCCGGCCAGGTAGCCCAGCTCGGCGGCCGCCACGGCGGTGCCACGGTCGTTGTGCGGGTGCAGCGACAGCACCACGTTCTCGCGGTGGTGCAGGTGCCGACCCATCCACTCGATCGAGTCGGCGTAGACGTTCGGCGTGGCCATCTCCACCGTCGCCGGCAGGTTGATGATGACCTTCCGGTCGGGGGTGGGCTCCAGCTCGTCGAGCACCGCGTTGCACACCCGCACGGCGTACTCGAGCTCGGTCCCGGTGTACGACTCGGGGCTGTACTCGTAGAACACCTCGGTGTCCGGGACCAGCTCCTCGTACTTCTTGCAGAACCGCGCGCCGGACACCGCGATGTCGAGGATGCCGTCCTCGTCGGCGTTGAAGACGACGCGCCGCTGCAGCACCGAGGTCGAGTTGTAGAAGTGCACGATCGCCTGCTTCGCGCCGGCGATCGCCTCGTACGTGCGCTCGATCAGGTGCTCGCGGCACTGCGTCAGCACCTGGATGGCGACGTCGTCGGGGATGCGGTTCTCCTCGATCAGCATCCGGACGAAGTCGTAGTCGGTCTGCGAGGCGGACGGGAAGCCGACCTCGATCTCCTTGTAGCCCATCTGCACCAGCAGCTCGAACATCGCGAGCTTGCGGGCGGGGTTCATCGGCTCGATCAGCGCCTGGTTGCCGTCCCGCAGGTCCACGGCGCACCAGCGCGGGGCGTGGGTCACGTGGCGGTCGGGCCAGGTCCGGTCCGGCAGGTCCACGCGGATCTGCTCGTGGAAGGGCCGGTACTTGTGCACCGGCATCCCGGAGGGCTGCTGGGGGTTGCGCTCTGCAACGTCGGTCATCGGGGTTCCTCGTCAGTCGTCGCGGCGGGTGCTCAGCCGGCGCAGCGGACACCGCGACGAGGATCCGGCCTAGAGGGCCTCGCCGCGGCGACGAAGAAGGAGAACGCTCCGGAGCACGGTTGGCACCCTACTCCCCCGTTCGCGAGACCCGGCAACGCGTCCACGCTCAGCCGAGCACGACGACGTCCGCCGGCCCGCGCGCGAGGAGCCGACCGCCGGCCGTGTCGAGCCGGTCGGTCCCCACCGGGACGGGCACGCTCCAGGTCCGGACCCCGTCGCGCAGGCCCCGGCCCACGATGGCCAACGCCCCGCCCGACGCGACCTCGAGCCCGATGACCTGCGTACCGTCCGTGCGCGGGACCCACGTGCGCGCGCCGCCCTCCAGGCCGGCCCGCACCTGCCACAGGGCGGCCCCGGTGCGCACGTCGACCGCTCCGTACACGCCGTCCGCCGCCGTGACCAGGACGCCCGAGGCGACGGCCACCGCGTCGAGGTCGGTCGGCAGCTGCCATCGCACGGTCCCGGTCACCCGGTCGACGCCGCGCAGCTGCGGGCCGGTGTCGACCACCAGCAGACCAGGAGCGGAACCGTCGTCCGCCTCGAGCTGGACCGTCCTCCCACGCAGAGTCACCCACGAGTCCGAGCCGTCCCGGTAGATCCGGCCGCCCTGGATCCCTCCGAACGTCGCGAAGCCGCCGGGCACGTCCACCACCTGGAGCTCCACGCCCACCGGCGCGGTGACCAGGACAGATCCGGTCGCGTCGTCCAGCACCTCGGAGCCCGCACCGCGGACGACGGTCCTGCGCGGGCCCACGGCGACCTCGGCGATACGCCCCGACGCCGCGTCGTCGACGACACCCGCCGTGACGTGCTCCCAGCGCACCGTGCCGGTCAGCCCGTCGGAGCGCTGCACGCGCACGCGTCCGTCGGGCCGGACCGATCCGAGCACCAGGTCGTCGCCGATCCGTGCGAGGCCGATGACCGGGCCGTCCACCGCCCACCGGCCCAGCAGGCGTCCACCGACCGCGTCGAGGGCGACCACGCTGGCCGGTGCCGCCGAGTCGCGAGGTCCACCGGCCAGGCACAGCACGACCCCGTCATCGGTGCCGGCGTCCCACGGGCACCGCACCGTGACGGGGCCGCCGTCCGCCGTCGTGGGCGTCACCGGAACCGTCCAGCGCTGGACACCCGAGCGCGGCTCGTACGCCGTCACCCACCACACGGCGGCGCGCAGCGACACCAGCACGACCGACCCGGACGCCTGCAGCACCGTGCCGGGACCCTCGGCGGCGGCCGCACGCCACAGCTCGACGGGCGCGTCCTGCATCGGCCGGACCAGGCCGGGCACTGCGGCGATCCGGTCCGCCAGGGCCCGCCGGCGGCTGTCGACGGCGTTCCCGGCGACCAGCAGGGCACCGAGCGTCACCAGCACGGCCACGCTCAACCACGGCCAGCGGCGCGTGCGAGCACCTGAGTCGGAGACGTCGCCGGACGTCGAACGGGCGGGCACGGCAGGTGCAGTGGGCGCACCACTCACCGACGAGCGGTGCCACCGCCGAGCGGTGACGTCCTCGTCGAGCTCCACCGGCCGCATCCTCGCGGCCGGGTGGATCCCGGTCATGCTCCGAGTCTAGGAGTGCCGTCCTGAACGCGCGGGAGGGGTGGCGGGCGCTGCCGTCGGCCCCTCGTGCGGCGGAGCGTCGCGGCGCTGACGGGGAAGCGTGTCCCGCGGCTCGGCAGCGGCTGGCTGCGTTCCGTCCGCACCGTCCGCCCGCGTGCCGCTGTCGACCACGACGACGCTGACGTTGTCGTGGCCGCCGTTCAGCAGCGCCTCGGCGACGAGCGCGCTCGCCGCCCGGCGCGCGTCCGGCTCCTGGCTGAGCAGCTCGGCGATGCGGTTGGCCGGGACGTCCCGGGTCAGGCCGTCGGTGCAGATGACGAACCGGTCGGAGGGGCCCGCCGGAAGGATCCAGAGGTCGGGGTCGGGGCGGCGGCCGGTGCCGAGCGCGCGCGTCAGCACGTTCCGCTCCGGGTGTCGGGCCACCTCCTCCGGGGTGACGCGGCCCTCGACCAGCAGCTCCTGCACCACCGAGTGATCGGCCGTCACCTGGTGCAGCACACCGTCGGCCCAGCGGTACACCCGCGAGTCGCCCACGTTGAACACCAGCCAGGAAGGACGTCCCTCGTCCTCCACCGTGGCGACGCCGGCGACCGTCGTACCGCCCTGGCGGTCACCCGTCAGCTCCTCACGCAGGCGTGCCCATGCGCTGTCGAGGCAGGCCAGCACGTCCGCGGTGCCGACGGAGGGCCGCCCGGCGAGGCGGGCGAACTCCTCGACCGCCACCCGGCTGGCGATGGCGCCGGCGTCGAGCCCGCCCATCCCGTCCGCGACGAGAAACACAGGCGGGCACGCGAGCAGGGCGTCCTCGTTGACGTCGCGCACGCGACCGCGGTCGCTGGCCGAGCCCCACGACGTCCGCACCCTGCACCTCCCGTCCGCACTCTTCACGATGACATCGGCGTCGAGGGACGCCAACCTGAGCGTCGACGGTACCGGCGCCCGTGCCCATCTTGGCGGGACCTCAGACGCCCAGCTGGTAGACACCCCAGTACGCGAGCACGACGAGCAGGACCAGGCCTCCGGTGGCGACCGTCCACGACGCGGCGGTCCGCACGACGCCGGGCCCGGAGCCGGGCACCCGGCCGGCCCTCGCGCGCCGCACGGCGAGCACCCCGGCGACCACGACCAGCATCCCGGCGAACCGGACGGCCAGCCATCCGCCCTGCACCAGCACGGAGTTGTGCTGGTAGTCCATCGCCAGCCGCGCGACCGACAGCAGGTACCACACCAGCCCCGCCACCGTCAGGATCGCGCCACCGCCGAACGCCACGAGGTACCGCGCGTAGCCCGAGGGCCAGCGCGCTCCGGCGCGACGGTCGCGGTTCGAGCGGCGGCTCGTCCACGCCTCGCCGACCCGGTGGCCGACCACGAGCAGGCAGCCGAGCACCACCAGGCCGCCCGCCCCCAGGACCACGAGGAGCACGACGTTCCCGTCCCGCAGCTGCTGCGGCTGCGGGACCGGCCCCGCGAGGTACAGCTGGACGGGTTGGGCGCCGGCGACCTGCGGCACGCCCGACGCGGTGGCCGGCAGACCGAGCACCCAACCGGTCATGTCCTGCAGGAACGTGGCGGACACGATCCCGTCGACCTTGAGGCCGTGGTCCGCCCCGGCGTAGTAACGGACGGTCACCGCGTCGTTGCCGGCCCGTGCCGTGTCGGCGAGGATCTGCTGAGCGCCCTGGACGACGGGCATCGAGGCGTCGCCCGTGCCGTAGACGACCAGGACCGGCTGCGTCATCCGCTGCTGGTACGGCTGCACGTCGAAGTCCACGTACTCGAAACCACCCGGCAGGGTCATCCCCACCGCCCGGGGGATCGCGCGGAACACCCCGTGCGGCACGCCGGTGTTGCGCAGGTAGTGGTCGGAGGCGAAGGCGGCCTGCTGCCGCGGCGGCACCACCGGCGAGGAGACGAGGATGACGAAGGCAAGCTGGTGGTCGGTGGCCGCCATGACGGGGGCGATCCAGCCGCCCTCGCTCTCGGCGTACACCCCGACCCGGGACGGGTCCACGCCCGGGTGCGCGCGCAGCAGCTGGACGGACCGTTCGTAGTCGGCGGCCATCGCGACGTAGTCGCGGTGCGCCGTGGTGTAGGTGTCGAGCCGCTTGTCCGGGACCATCGCCACGACTCCGGCGCTGGCCAGCACGGCCGCCTGTGAGCGGAACGCCACCGCGAACTTGCCCGTGCCGGCGCCGTGGATGAACACCACGCCGGGGCGCGGTCCCGGCGCTCCGACCGGCTCGCTGATCTGAGCCTGCACGGTGGTGCCGTCCAGCTGCACCGTGACCACCTCGGTCCGCACCGGGTAGGTGTGCAGCGACGGTGCCCCGGTGATCGCGGTCGAGGAGCTCTGCACCTGGAGCGGCTGCGTCAGCGGCGCCGGGTCCCACTGCGGCCCGAGCACGGCGCCGACGACGGCGAGGACCAGCACGCCCAGGACCGAGGACGCGAGAACCCGGTACACGTTGCCGGCGCGCGAGACGGCGTGCGGCGCACGCCGGTGACCGTCCTGGTTGAGCAGGTGCGGGAGAGACGTCACCGTGTGGAGGCTCACGCTCAGAACCCGAGCCGGCCGAGCTGCTTGGGATCGCGCTGCCAGTCCTTGGCCACCCGCACGTGCAGGTCCAAGAACACGCGCGCGCCGAGCAGCGCCTCGATCTCGCGCCGAGCCTGCGTGCCCACGTCCCGCAGCCGACCGCCGCCCTTGCCGATGACGATCGCCTTCTGCGAGTCCCGCTCGACGAACAGGTCGACGCGCACGTCGAGCAGCGGAACGTCGTCCCGGCCTGCGGTCCCGCGCGGCACGATCTCGTTCACCACCACGGCCAACGAGTGCGGCAGCTCGTCGTGCACACCCTCGAGCGCCGCCTCGCGGACCAGCTCGGCGACCATCACCGCCTCGGGCTCGTCGGTCAGCTCGCCGTCCGGGTACAGCGCCGGTCCCTCCGGCAGATGACCGGTCAGCACGTCGGCCAGCACGTCCACCTGGTAGCCCGAACGCGCCGACACCGGCACCACGTCGTCCCACTCACCCAGCCGGCTCATCGCCATCAGGTGCTCGGCCAGCCGGCCCTTGCCGACCAGGTCCGCCTTCGTCGCGATGGCGACCACCGGGGTCCGGCGCCTGCCCTGACCCAGCGACGCGAGCTCGGCCGCGATGTACCGGTCACCGGGCCCGACCTGCTGGTCGGCCGGCATGCAGAACCCGATGACGTCGACCTCGCCGAGCGTGTCCTTGACGAGGTCGTTCAGCCGTTCACCGAGGAGCGTGCGAGGGCGGTGCAGCCCCGGGGTGTCCACGAGCACCAGCTGGGCGTCCGGCCGCGTGACGATGCCGCGGACGGTGTGCCGCGTGGTCTGCGGACGGCCCGAGGTGATCGCCACCTTCTGGCCGACGAGCGCGTTGGTCAGCGTCGACTTGCCCGCGTTGGGACGGCCGATCAGGCAGGCGAAGCCGGAGCGGTGGCTCATCGCTCGACCTCTGCTCCGCCGGGATGTTCGGCTCCCTCGCCGACCTGGCCCTCGACGGACCGGCTCACGAGCACGGTCGCGAGGCGTCGGCGCCGTCCTTCCGCCCGGTCGGCGACCAGGTGCAGCCCGTGGATGTCCCCCGCCGAGCCCGGCAGGGGCACCATCCCCAGCGCCTTGGCCAGCAGGCCCCCAGCGGTGTCCACGTCCTCGTCCTCCACCTCGAGCCCGAACAGCTCGCCCAGCTCGTCACGGCCCATCCGCGCCGGCACCCGGAACACCCCGTCGCCGAGGTCCTGGACCGTCGGCGCGGTGCGGTCGTGCTCGTCGGTCAGCTCACCGACGATCTCCTCCAGCGCGTCCTCGATGGTGACGAGCCCGGCGATGCCGCCGTACTCGTCGACCACCATCGCCATGTGGCTGGCGCCGTCGCGCAGCTCCCGCAGCAGGTCGTCCACCGGCTTGGACTCGGGAACGAACACCGCCGGTCGCACCAGCGCGCTGACGGGGACGTCCAGCTCCGCGGCGTCCCGCGGGCGGTCCGGCGCCAGGCGACTCACCACGTCCTTGAGGTACAGCACCCCCCGGACGTCGTCCACCGACTCGCCGATCACCGGCACCCGCGAGAACCCTGACCGCATGAGGAGCGCGAGGGCCTTGCGCACCGGTGTGTCCTCGTGGGTCACCACCATGTCCGTGCGCGGCACCATCACCTCGCGCGTCAGCGTGTCCCCCAGCTGCAGGACGGACCGGAACATCGCCCGCTCCGTGTCCTCGATCACCTCGGACTCCGCCACGCGCTGCACCATGTCCCGCAGCTCGTTCTCGTCCTCCTCGGCCGTGGTCCGGCCTGCCGCCGCCGCCCGGCCCAGACCGCCGAACGCCGCCGTGACCGCGGACAGCAGACCGGCGAGCGCCGTCAGGGTCGCGACGGGCCGGCGCCGGCCGACGGTGCGCGGGCTGACGCGCACCAGCACGAGCGCCATCACCACGCAGACGCCGAACGACGTCAGCAGCACCGCCCACCACGGCCGCACCAGCTCGGAGGCGGCCAGCGTCACGCTGACGGTCGCCGTCATCTCGCCGAGCAGCCGGACGAACGCCGCCGCGGACGCGACCCGGGACGGGTGCGCCACCAGCCGCTGCACCTGCGGTGCCGCCGGGTGGTGCGCTGCGAGCAGCTCGGTGACCTGCGCGCGCGTCACGCGCATCACCGCGACCTCGCCGGCGGACAGGAGCGCGGCGAGAGCGATGCCGAGCACCACCAGCGCGCCCAGCAGCACCAGCGGTGCTCCAGTCATCGGCCGGCCAGGAACGTGAGCAGCAGACGTCGCTGCAGCGCGAACATCTCCTTCTCCTCCTCCGGCTCCGCGTGGTCGTAGCCCAGCAGGTGCAGGATCCCGTGCGTCTCCAGGAGCAGCAGCTCCTCGATGGTCGAGTGGCCTGCGGCCCGCGCCTGGTCCGCGGCGACCTGCGGGCACAGCACCACGTCGCCGAGCAGCCCCGCGGGCGTCGGCTCGGAGTCGGTTCCGGGCCGCAGCTCGTCCATCGGGAACGACAGCACGTCGGTCGGGCCCGGCTCGTCCATCCAGCGCACGTGCAGGTCCGCCATCACGTCGGTGTCGACCAGCAGCACCGACAGGTCGGTCTGCGGGTGGACGTGCATCTCGTCGAGCACGTGGCGTGCCAGCGCGGCGAACTCGGCCTCGTCGACCTCGACGCCCGACTCGTTGTTGACCTCGATGCTCATGCGGAGTCCCAACGGGCGTAGGCGTCGATGATGTCCCCCACCAGGCGGTGACGGACCACGTCGGAGGACGTGAGGCGGCAGAACTCGACGTCCGGCACGCCCTGCAGCACCTGCTCGGCCTGGCGGAGGCCGGAGGTGGCGGCGGACGGCAGGTCGACCTGCGTGACGTCGCCGGTCACCACGACCTTCGAGCCGAAGCCCAGCCGGGTGAGGAACATCTTCATCTGCTCCGAGGAGGTGTTCTGCGCCTCGTCGAGGATGACGAAGGCGTCGTTGAGGGTGCGGCCCCGCATGTACGCGAGGGGTGCCACCTCGATGGTGCCGGCGTCGAGCAGCCGGGGGATCGACTCCGGGTCGACCATGTCGTGCAGCGCGTCGTACAGCGGGCGCAGGTACGGGTCGATCTTCTCGGCCAGCGTCCCGGGAAGGAAGCCCAGCCGCTCCCCCGCCTCCACCGCCGGCCTGGTGAGCACGATCCGGTTCACCTGCCGCGCCTGCAGCGCCTGCACCGCCTTGGCCATGGCCAGGTACGTCTTGCCCGTGCCGGCGGGCCCGATGCCGAACGTCAGCGTGTGCCGGTCGATCGCGTCGACGTACTCCTTCTGCCCGGCGGTCTTCGGCCGGATGGCGCGCCCTCGCGTCGACAGGATGTTGAAGGTGAGCACGTCGGCCGGCCGGGCCGAGGACGCCGCGGTCAGCATGGCGACGGAACGGTTGACCACCTCGGGGCTGAGCGGCGTCCCGGCGGAGACCGTCTCCACGAGCTCCTCCACCAGGCGTGCGACCAGCGCGACGTCGCCCACCGGACCGGTCAGCGTGACCTCGTTGCCGCGGACGTGCACGTCGACGGTGGTGAAGCCGGCCTCGATCTCGCGCAGCACCTCGTCGCGGAGCCCGAGCAGCTCGACCATCGGCACCTGCGACGGCACCGTGATGCGGTGCTCGACGCGGGCCGGGACGGCGTCGGGCCGGCCACGCTGGAGGGGGGTCGAGAGGACCGGGGCGCCCGCAGCCGGAGGCGTCGCGCCGGGGGTGCCCGACGAGGGCTGGGCGGGTGTGGGTTGAGCCATGTGCTCGGCGTGCGCCGTGCGCTCCTTCGGTCGGTCCGGCAGGCAAGGCGATCCTACCTGGCAACCCCCGTGCAGCCCTGCTCAGCGGTGGGCCGATGGTCCTGTCGTTCGCCAACAGCGAGGACGACACTGACGGGCGAGGACGCCGGGCAACGGAGCCCGGCGGCGCACGCGGAGGTGCCACCGTGGCCAGGTACGTCAAGGACTTCACCGAAGGCGACAAGGACCAGAAGGACCTGCTGGGGGGCAAGGGCGCGAACCTTGCCGAGATGACCCGGCTCGGCCTCCCGGTACCGCCCGGCTTCACCATCACCACCGAGGCCTGCCGGGCCTACATGAAGTCCGGGGACGTCCCTCCCGAGCTGCGGGTCGAGGTGACGCAGGCGCTCCGGCACCTCGAGGACACGATGGGCCGCACCCTCGGCGACGTGCACGAGCCGCTCCTGGTCTCCGTCCGCTCCGGCGCCAAGTTCTCGATGCCCGGCATGATGGAGACGGTCCTCAACGTCGGCCTGAACGACGCCTCCGTGCGCGGACTCGCCGAGTTCGCCCACAACGAGCGGTTCGCCTGGGACTCCTACCGCCGGCTGATCCAGATGTTCGGCCGCACGGTGCTCGGCATCGAGGGCGACAAGTTCGCCGACGCGCTCGACAAGGCCAAGGCGACCCGCGGCGTCTCCAACGACGTCGACCTGACGGCCGACGACCTGCGCGAGCTGGTCGGCACGTTCAAGCAGATCGTGATCGACGAGACCGGCCGGGAGTTCCCGCAGCACCCCCGCGAGCAGCTCGACCTGGCCATCGTCGCGGTGTTCGGCTCGTGGGGCACCGAGCGCGCCCGGCTGTACCGGCGCAAGGAGCGCATCTCCGACGACCTCGGCACCGCCGTCAACGTCGTCGCGATGGTGTTCGGCAACCTCGGCCCGGACTCGGGCACCGGCGTGGCGTTCACCCGCAACCCGTCCACGGGCGAGACCGGTGACTACGGCGACTACCTGGCCAACGCCCAGGGCGAGGACGTGGTGGCGGGCATCCGCAACACGATGTCCCTGGCGGACCTCGAGCGGATCGACCCGGAGGCGCACAACGAGCTCAAGCGCGTGATGCGCCAGCTCGAGACGCACTACCGCGACCTGTGCGACATCGAGTTCACCATCGAGCACGGCAAGCTGTGGATGCTGCAGACGCGCGTCGGCAAGCGGACCGCACCCGCCGCGTTCCGGATCGCCTCGCAGCTGGTGGACGAGCACCTGATCACGATGGACGAGGCCCTGGCCCGCGTGACCGGCGCCCAGCTGACCCAGCTCCTGTTCCCGCAGTTCGCGCCGGGCTCGTCCACCACCCTGCTGACCAAGGCGATGGCGGCCTCCCCTGGCGCGGCCGTCGGTGAGGCCGTCTTCGACTCCGCGACGGCCGTCGAGTGGGCTGCGAAGGGCAAGGACGTCGTCCTGGTCCGCCGCGAGACCAACCCCGACGACCTCGGCGGCATGATCGCCTCGGTCGGCATCCTGACGGCGCGCGGCGGCAAGACGTCGCACGCGGCGGTCGTGGCGCGCGGCATGGGTCGCACGGCGGTCGTCGGTGCCGAGGCGCTGGTCGTCGACCCGGTCGCTCGCCAGTTCACCTGCGGCGCGACGGTCGTGAAGGAGGGCGACGTCATCGCCATCGACGGCACCACCGGCGAGGTGTTCCTCGGCGACGTGCCGGTCGTACCGTCCCCCGTCAGCACGTACCTCGAGGAGGGCCTCGACGCCGCGCTCGAGCAGGCGGCCGACGAGGACACCTCCGAGCTGGTACGCGCCGTCGACCGGATCATCACGCACGCCGACGCCGCCCGCCGGCTCGGGGTGCGTGCCAACGCCGACACCCCGGAGGACGCCCGCCGTGCCCGCAGCCTCGGTGCGCAGGGCATCGGGCTGTGCCGTACCGAGCACATGTTCCTCGGCGAGCGCCGGGTGCTCGTCGAGCACGTGGTGCTGGCCCGGACGGACGACGAGCGCCAGGCGGCTCTCGACGCGCTGCTCCCCGTGCAGACGCAGGACTTCATCGAGATCTTCGAGGCGATGGACGGCCTGCCGACGACGATCCGGCTCATCGACCCGCCGCTGCACGAGTTCCTCCCCGACCTGACGGCCCTGTCCGTCAAGGTGGCGCTCGCCAAGGAGCGCGGCGAGGTCGACCAGCACGACGTCGAGCTGCTCGCGGCGGTCGAGCGGATGCACGAGGCGAACCCGATGCTCGGCCTGCGCGGCGTCCGGCTCGGTCTGGTGATCCCCGGCCTGTTCGAGCTGCAGATCCGTGCGATCTGCGAGGCTCAGGCCGCACGCATCGCCGCCGGCGGTCACCCCAAGGCCGAGATCATGGTGCCGCTCATCGGCTCGGTGCAGGAGCTGCACCTGGTCCGCGACTCGGCGATCGAGATCATGGCCGAGGTCGGCGCCAAGCACGGCATCACGCTCGACCTGCCGATCGGCTGCATGATCGAGCTGCCCCGCGCGGCGCTGACGGCCGGACGCATCGCGGAGGAGGCAGCGTTCTTCTCCTTCGGCACGAACGACCTGACGCAGACGACCTGGGGCTTCTCCCGCGACGACGTCGAGGGCGCCTTCTTCGCGCAGTACACCGCGAACGGCGTGCTGTCGGTGTCCCCGTTCGAGACGATCGACGCCCAGGGCGTCGGCCGCCTCGTGAAGATCGCAGTGGAGGAGGGCCGCGCGACGCGGCCGGACCTGCACCTCGGCGTGTGCGGCGAGCACGGCGGCGACCCGGAGTCGATCCGGTTCTTCGACTCCGTCGGGCTCGACTACGTGTCCTGCTCCCCGTTCCGGGTGCCGGTGGCCCGGCTCGAGGCCGGTCGCGCGGCGATCGACAGCAGCACGAGCGACGCCCGCTGAGTCCCCGCGGGGGGTCGGGCCAGGGCTGGGCCCGGCCCCCCGCGGGCTCGTCGGAGGATCCGACGACGAGCGCACTCGCACCCGCGCGGCAGCAGGCCCACGCTCCAGGCGCCGCCGCCGTCAGCCCTGATCAGCTCCAGCGCCCGAGACGTTCGGCCAGCAGCGCGACCGCCACGGGGCCCGCCGTCGACGTGCGCAGCACCCACGGTCCCAGACGCACGGGCACCGCTCCCGCCTCCACCAGACGGTCCAGCTCGTCCGGGGAGATCCCGCCCTCGGGGCCGACGACCACCAGGACCTCGACGTCCGAGCCGTCGACCGGCAGGGCGGCGGTCCGCAGCGGCACGGTGGCCTCCTCGTGAAGCACGAGTGCCGTTCCCCCCGCGGCCACCACGTCGGCGACCCGTCGGGCGAGCCCGGCCGTGTCCACGGCGAGCTCCACCGCCGGCACGCGGGAACGGCGCGCCTGCTTCGTGGCCGCCCGCACCGTGGCGAGCCAGCGCGCCCGGCTCTTCGCCGCCCGGTCCCCACGCCAGACCACGATCGACCGCGCCGCCTGCCACGGCAGCACCGCGTCGACCCCGACCTCGGTGGCCGCCTCGATCGCCAGCTCGTCGCGGTCGCCCTTGGCCAACGCCTGGGCCAGGACCAGGGCCGGCCGGTCGGGCGGCTCCTCGTTGCGGGCCAGGACCCGCAGCCGCACGCCGTCCGGGCCGGTCGAGTCGACGACGCCGACGAGCCGGACACCGCTGCCGTCCACCACGTCGACCCGTTCACCGGGGCCGCGCCGCTGCACCACGCCGGCATGCCGCCCCTCGGCGCCGTCCAGCAGGTACGTCCCGCCGGCCACCACGCCGCGGAGGTCCCCCGGTTCGGTCAGGAAGACGGGCGCACTCATCGCCGGTCGCGGCTCATCGTCCGGCGAGCTTGTCGCGCAGCCGCGCGAACATCCCCGTGCTGGCGGTCGCGAGCCGGGCGTCGGGGCGCTCCTCGCCGCGCAGCGCCGCAAGCCGTCGCAGCAGCTCCGCCTGCTCGTCGTCCAGCGCCACCGGCACCTGGACGTCCACGTGCACGTGGAGGTCACCCCGGCCACCGGTGTGCAGGTGCCCGACGCCCAGGCCCTTGAGCACGACCTCCTGGTCGGGCTGGGTGCCCGGTCGCAGATCGACCTCCTGCGGCCCGTCGAGCGTGTCCAGCGTCAGCACCGTGCCGAGCGCCGCGGCCGTCATCGGTACGGGGAGCGTCGCGTGGAGGTCGTCGCCGCGGCGGACGAACACGTCGTGCCGGCGTTCACGCACCTCGAGGTACAGGTCGCCGGCGGGACCCCCGGCCGGACCGACCTCGCCCTGCGCCGTGAGCTTGATCCGCGTCCCGGTGTCCACGCCGGCGGGCACGTCCACGGAGATGGTGCGACGGGAACGCACGCGACCCTCACCGGCGCACTCGGTGCACGGCTCGGGGATCACGGTGCCGAAGCCCTGGCAGGCGGCGCAGGGCTGCGTCGTCATCACCTGGCCGAGGAACGACCGGGCGACGCGCTGGACGGAACCCCGGCCGCCGCACACCTCGCACGTGCGCGGCGAGGTGCCCGGCCGGCAGCAGCTGCCCTGACACGTCGGGCAGACGACGGCGGTGTCCACCTGCACCTCGCGGTGCGACCCGAAGGTCGCCTCCGAGAGGTCGATGTCCAGCCGGACCAGCGCGTCCTGACCGCGTCGTGCGCGCGGGATCGGCCCTCGCTGCGCCGTCGCCCCGGTCGCCGCGCCGAAGAACGTCTCGAAGATGTCCTGGAAGCCGAAGCCGCCACCCATGCCGCCCGCAGCGCTCGGGTCGCCGCCCAGGTCGTACGCGCGGCGCTTGTCCGGGTTGCCGAGCACGTCGTAGGCGCGCGAGACGTCCTTGAAGCGCTCCTCGGACGCCGGGTCGTTGCCCGCGACGTCGGGGTGCAGCTCGCGGGCCAGGCGCCGGTAGGCCTTCTTGATCTGCTCGGGGGTCGCGTCCCGCGGCACGCCGAGGATCTCGTAGTAGTCCGTCACAAGCAGGTGTGCTCGCTTCCTTCGAGGTCGGCCGGTCAGCCGGCCAGGATCCTGGTGAGGTACCGGGCGACCGCACGCACGGCGGCCATCGTGCCCGGGTAGTCCATGCGGAGGGGTCCGACGGCGCCCACGCGGGCCACGCCGGACCCCTCTCCGCCGTAGCCGCTGGTGACGAAGCTCGTCTCGGCGAGGCCTGCGTGCTGCGTCTCGCGCCCGATCCGGACGGCGACGGCCGTGTGGTCCTCCGCCATCTCGGCGAGCAGGCGCAGCAGCACCACCTGCTCCTCCAGCGCCTCGAGCACCGGACCGATGGTGCGGCTGAAGTCGGCTCCGGCCGTCCTGGCGAGGTTGGCGGTACCGGCGACGACCACCCGCTCCTCGCTCTCCTGCGCGAGCGTCTCGGACACGGCTGCGACGACGACGCGCACCAGTGCTGCGCCGGCGGGGCTCAGCTCGGTGACGAGGTTCTCCAGCGCCTTGGAGAGCTCGGCGAGCCGCAGCCCGGACAGGGCGACGTTGAGCCGCACCCGCAGGCGAGCCACCAGCGCCTCGTCGAGGTCCTCCGCGAGCTCCAGCGTCCGCTGCTCCACCCGGCCGGTGGTCGTGATGATGACGACGAGCAGGTGACGGGCGCCGACGGGGACCAGCTCCACGTGCCGCAGCGACGAGCGCCGCAGCGACGGGTACTGCACCACCGCGACCTGCTGGGTCAGCTGGGCGAGCAGCCGCACGGCTCGGTCGATGACGTCGTCGAGGTCGACCGCCTGCTCCAGCAGAGCGCTGATCGCCCGCCGTTCGGGCAGGGAGAGCGGCTTGACCTCGGCCAGCCGGTCGACGAACTGCCGGTAGCCCATGTCGGTGGGGACCCGACCGGCCGAGGTGTGCGGCTGGACGATCAGGCCGGCCTCCTCGAGGGCGGCCATGTCGTTGCGGATCGTCGCGGGCGACACCCCGAGCTGGTGCCGCTCCGACAGGGCCCGCGAACCGACCGGCTCACGGGTCGCCACGTAGTCCTCGATGATCGCGCGCAGGACGTCGAGGCGTCGGTCTTCGCTGCTCATGCGTCCCTCCCGCCCGTCACAGCCGGATCGCTGCGGATAGCACTCCACGCAGTCGAGTGCCAATTCTACGCAACGTCGCGGGAGGGTGACGGAGGCGCCGTCCTCGTGCCCCTACAGTGCCCGGGTGACCGAGGACCGCTACGGCCGCGACGTGCTGGCCGGGACCCAGGCCGTCCCCCACCGAGCCGCGCCCCGCGCCCGGCCGTGCCCGGCGGAGCCGGGGCTCGTGGTCGAGGACGTCGAGACGGGCTGGGTCGGCGCGGTGGTCCGGGTGGAGAAGTCGGGTGGTCAGCACGTCGTCGTGCTGGAGAACCGCCGCGGCCGCACCCGCACCTTCGGGCTGGGGCCCGGCTTCTGGGTCGACGGCGAACCGGTGGTCCTCACCGCACCGGTGGGCCGACGAGCGCCGGCGGCACCGGCGCGCACGGCATCCGGCTCGCGTGCCGTCGCAGGCGCCCCCGCGCGTGTCGCCCGCGCCAGCCGGATCTGGGTCGAGGGCCGGCACGACGCCGAGCTGGTCGAGAAGGTGTGGGGCGACGACCTGCGCATCGAGGGCGTGGTGGTCGAGCTGCTCGACGGGGTCGACAACCTGGTGGAACACCTGCGGAGCTTCGCCCCAGGTCCGGACCGTCGGGTCGGGGTGCTGGTCGATCACCTCGTCGCCGGTTCGAAGGAGGAGCGGATCGCCGTCGAGGCGAGGCGGTGCGGTCCACCCGGGAGCGTGCTGGTGCTCGGCCACCCCTATGTGGACGTGTGGCAGGCGGTCCGACCGGAACGCGTGGGTCTCGACCGGTGGCCGACGATCGAGCGGGGGACCGAGTGGAAGCTCGGCATCCTGCGCGAGCTCGGCTGGCCGGCCGACGACCAGGCCGACGTCGCACGCGCCTGGCAACGCATCCTGCGGACGGTGCGGTCGTACGCGGACCTGGAGCCGAGCCTGCTGGGACGCGTCGAGGAGCTCATCGACTTCGTCACCTCCTGACCGGTCCGCGCAACGGCCACGAACTGGTCGAAAACCGCCCTGCCAGCACCTCCACCGCGGCAGTGCGCGGCGCTACTGTCGGCGCAAGGCCGCGCCCGACGCGGCTGGCGACCCCCGATGAGAGAGCTGGAACCATGACCACGAACCCTCCCGAGGGCACCCCGGATCCCGGGGCCTACCCGCCGCCGGACTCCCCCACCCCGCCCCAGACGCCCCCCGCCTACCAGGCTCCGCCCCCTGGCTACGGCCAGACGCCGCCCGTCTACGGGCAGCCGGTCTACGCGGCGCCGCTCAGCCCGAGCGACGAGCGGCTCTGGGCGACCCTGGCGCACGTGGGCGGCATCGTCCTCGGCTTCATCGCGCCGCTGGTCGTCTGGCTGGTGTTCCGCGAGCGCAGCGGATTCGTGAACGACCAGGCGAAGGAGGCCCTCAACTTCCAGATCCTGATCCTGATCGCCTACATCGTCGGTGGCATCCTGACGGTGGTCCTCATCGGCGGCCTGATCCTGGCCCTCGCGTGGCTGGCGACCATCATCTTCGGGATCATGGGCGCGGTCGCCGCGAACAAGGGTGAGCTGTACCGCTACCCGTTCAACTGGCGCATCATCAAGTGAGCCGTGCAGGCTGACCGTCGCGGTCGGCCGGGACCACACGGAGGCCGGTGCCCGCGGGTGCCGGCCTCCGTCGCGTCCGGAGCGCCTCGTGCCCGGTCGACGGGCCGCCGCGAGCGGCGCCAGGCCGTCAGGCGACGAGCGTGCGCACCACCGCATCGGCCAGGAGCCGCCCGCGCAGGGTGAGCACCAGGCGCCGCGCGCCCGCGCCTCCCAGCGCCGCCACCGGGTCGATCAGACCGTCGGCCACCAGCTCGGCGACGCGCTTGCGTGCCGTCGTCGAGAGCTCGTCCACGGCCAGCCCCTCGGCGAGCCGCACGCGCAGCAGGACCCGCTCCATCGCGCGGGTGTCCTCGTCCAGCACCTCGCGGCCGGCCGCGGGTGAGCGTCCGGCAGCGAGCCGGTCCGCGTACGCCCGCGGGTGCTTGACGTTCCACCACCGGACCCCGCCCACGTGGGAGTGGGCGCCGGGCCCGACGCCCCACCAGTCGTCGCCGCGCCAGTAGGCGAGGTTGTGCCGACTGACGTCCTGCGGGCCGCGGGCCCAGTTGCTCACCTCGTACCAGTGCAGCCCGGCGGCCTCGAAGGCGGAGTCGGCCAGCTCGTACTTCGTCGCCTGGTCGTCCTCGTCGGGCATCGGCAGCTCACCGCGACGCACCTGCGCCCCCATGCGGGTGCCGGGTTCCACCACCAGGGCGTACGCCGACACGTGGTCGACACCGGTGGCGAGTGCCGCGTCGAGCGACCGACGCCAGTCGTCGACCGACTCCCCGGGCGTGCCGTAGATGAGGTCGAGCGACACGCGGAACCCGGCGTCGCGCGCCCAGCGCACCACCTCCGGGATCCGCCTCGGGTCGTGCGTCCGGTCGAGGGTGGCCAGCACGTGCGGCACCGCGGACTGCATCCCGAAGGACACCCGCGTGTACCCGGCCTCCGCCAACGCCAGGAGCGACCGGGCGTCCACCGAGTCAGGGTTCGCCTCGGTGGTCACCTCGGCGCCCTCGGCGAGGCCCCAGCCGTCCCGGACGGCGCCGAGCATCGTCCCGAGGTCGGCCACGGGCAGGACGGTCGGCGTGCCACCGCCCACGAAGACGGTCGACGCGGTCCGCGACGGGAGGCCGGCGTCGTGGAGCACCTGTGCCGCCAGACGGATCTCGTCGACCGCCGTCCGGGCGTAGGCCACCTGGCTGGCACCCCCGCCGAGCTCGGCGGAGGTGTACGTGTTGAAGTCGCAGTACCCGCACCGCACCGTGCAGAACGGCACGTGCAGGTACACCCCGAACCGGCGGTTCTCCGCACCGACGGCGGCCGATGCCGGTAGCGCGCCGTCCTCGGGTGCCGGGTCGCCGTCCGGCAGCGCCGGGCTCACTTGCGCTTCGCGTCCTTGTCCTTGGCGGTCGACGGCGCCGCCTCGGAGGACAACGCCGCGATGAAGGCCTCCTGCGGCACGTCGACCCGACCGATCGTCTTCATCCGCTTCTTGCCCTCCTTCTGCTTCTCCAGCAGCTTGCGCTTGCGGGTGATGTCACCGCCGTAGCACTTGGCCAGCACGTCCTTGCGCATCGCGCGGATGGTCTCGCGGGCGATCACCCGGGAGCCGATCGCCGCCTGGATGGGCACCTCGAACTGCTGGCGAGGGATCAGCTCCCGCAGCTTGGACGCCATCGCGACGCCGTACGCGTACGCCTTGTCCTTGTGCACGATCGCGCTGAACGCGTCCACCTGCTCGCCCTGCAGCAGGATGTCCACCTTCACCAGGTCGGCCGCCTGCTCACCGGCGGGCTCGTAGTCCAGGCTCGCGTACCCGCGAGTCCGGGACTTCAGCGCGTCGAAGAAGTCGAAGACGATCTCCGCCAGGGGAAGGCGGTACCGCAGCTCGACCCGGTCCTCGGAGAGGTAGTCCATGCCGAGCAGCTCGCCACGTCGCGACTGGCACAGCTCCATGATCGTGCCGACGAACTCGCTGGGGGCCAGCACGGTCGACGTCACCACCGGCTCGCGCACCTCGCGGATCTTGCCGCCGGGGAACTCGCTCGGGTTGGTCACCCGGATCTCGGTCCGGTCCTCCATCGTCACGTCGTACTCGACGTTCGGTGCCGTGGAGATCAGCTCGAGGTCGAACTCGCGCTCCAGCCGCTCCCGGACGATCTCCAGGTGCAGCAGCCCGAGGAACCCGACCCGGAAGCCGAACCCGAGCGCGACGGAGGTCTCGGGCTCGTAGTGCAGGGCCGCGTCGTTCAGCTTCAGCTTGTCGAGGGCGTCGCGCAGGTTCGGGTAGTCCGTCCCGTCGAGCGGGTACAGCCCGGAGAACACCATCGGCTTGGGGTCGCGGTACTCGCCGAGCGACTCGCTCGCCGGCCGCGCGGCGTTGGTCACCGTGTCGCCCACCTTGGACTGGCGGACGTCCTTCACGCCGGTGATCAGGTAGCCGACCTCGCCGACGCCGAGGCCCTTGGTCGGAACGGGCTCCGGGGAGATCACGCCGATCTCCAGCAGCTCGTGCGTCGCTCGGGTCGACATCATCGCGATGCGCTCGCGCGGGTCCAGGTGCCCGTCGACGACGCGGACGTACGTCACGACCCCGCGGTAGGTGTCGTACACGGAGTCGAAGATCATCGCCCGCGCCGGAGCGGCGGCGTCACCCTCGGGGTGCGGCACCTGCTCGACGATCCGGTCGAGCAGCTCGCGCACGCCCTCACCGGTCTTTCCGGAGACGCGCAGGCAGTCCTCGGGCTGGCCACCGATCAGATGGGCGAGCTCCTCGGCGTACTTCTCGGGCTGCGCGGCCGGCAGGTCGATCTTGTTGAGCACCGGGATGATCGCCAGGTCGTTCTCGAGCGCCAGGTACAGGTTCGCGAGCGTCTGCGCCTCGATGCCCTGGGCGGCGTCGACCAGCAGCACCGCTCCCTCGCAGGCGGCCAGCGACCGCGACACCTCGTACGTGAAGTCCACGTGCCCCGGCGTGTCGATCATGTTCAGGGCGTACGGGGTGCCGTCCTTCTCCCACGGCATCCGGACGGCCTGCGACTTGATGGTGATGCCGCGCTCACGCTCGATGTCCATCCGGTCGAGGTACTGCGCGCGCATCGCCCGCGCGTCCACCACGCCGGTCAGCTGCAGCATCCGGTCGGCCAGCGTGGACTTGCCGTGGTCGATGTGCGCGATGATGCAGAAGTTGCGCAGCAGCTCCGGCGGGGTCGCCGCGGGGCGGATGCGGGCCGCGGCGGCGGTGCTCGGGATCGGTGACACGGGCGGTCGGGCTCCGGACGACGGGAGGGCGGGGGGCCCCTCATCGTCCCATGCCGTGCGAGGCCCTCACACGACGACCTCAGGCCTGGCGGGTCACCTGCACCTGCACGCTCAGCTCCTGCGCCGCCGGCCCGGCGTAGATGCCGCGCAGGGGCGGCACGTCCTCGTACGACCGACCACGTGCCAGGACCACGTGCTGGTCCGCCACGACGCCCAGGTTCGTCGGGTCCAGGGCGAGCCAGTCCCCCACCCAGCACTCGAGCCACGCGTGCGACTCCCCGGTCACCGGCTGTCCCGTCGGGCCGTCGGCCTTGGGGTGCAGATATCCGGACACGTACCGCGCCGGCAGCCCGATCGCGTGCAGCGCGCCCAGCGCCAGGTGGGTCAGGTCCTGGCAGACGCCCGTGCGTGCGGCCCATGCCTCGGCCGCGGGCGTGTGCACGGTGGTGACGCCCGGGACGTACTCCATCGCATCGTGCACGGCCGCGCAGACGGCCCGGGCCGCGGCATCGGGCGCGAGACCGGCGGCCGCGGACACGGCGAGTGCGACGACCTCGTCGGGGACCTGCGTGCTGGGCGGGTCGGCGAGGTGCTCGGCGTACCGGTCGCGGACCTGCCCGGAGCGGACGACGTCCCAGTCGACCGGGACGACGTCCGGTCGCCCACCCACCTCGACGACGTGCTCGGCGGTGATGCTCAGGGTGGTGTGCGGCGTCACCACCTCGAAGGCGGTCACGGCCGTCCCCCAGTAGTCCCGGAAGGTCGTCGACCAGGTGCTCGGCTGCACGTCCAGACGCGTCGAGAGCACCCGCTGACCCGGCTCGTCCACGGGTGTCATCCGGGCCTCGTTGTGCGACACGGCCACCGGCTGGGGGTAGCGGAACGTCGTCGTGTGCACGATGCGCAGGCGGCTCACAGCGCCTCCCCCACCCACGTGGTGACCAGCGGCGTCGGGAAGTAGCGTGCCCGCACGGCGTCGGACGCGGCCGAGCAGCCGCGTTGTACGAGGGCCATCTGGCCGGGCAGGTCGTCCACCAGGTCGCCGAGGCTGCTGAACTCCAGCGCTGCGCGCACCTGGCCCACGTGCCGCCGGGCGTCCTCGACCGTCGACCGGTCCACGACGGGCTCGAGACCCGAGAGGCAGACGTCCGCCTGCTCGAGCGCGTGCACCACGGAGCGCGGGAACAGCCGGTCCCGCAGCAGGAACCCGGCCATCCGCTCGTCGGACGCCGCCCCGCGATAGGTACGGAGGAACGCCTCGTACGCCCCGCAGGACCGCAGCAGAGCGGTCCAGCTCGGCCCCGTCGAGCCGGCGAGCGCCCGGGTGGTCAGCAGCCGAGCCGTCATGTCCGCCCGTTCGATCGACCGCCCCAGCACCAGGAACTGCCACGTCTCGTCGCGGGACAGGGCCGAGTCGACGATGCCTGCCACCATCGCGGACCGCTCCCGCACCCAGGTGAAGAACTCGTGGGGACCGGTGCTCGTCGTCATGGCGGGCAGGACGCTCCACGTCGCGTTCAGGCACTCCCACAGCTCGGTGGAGATGATCTCCCGCACGCGCCGTGCGTTCTCCCGGGCGGCGAGGACCGCGCCCGTGACGGACGAGGCGGACCACCGCTCGTAGGCCAGCACGGCCAGCACCTGCTCCCGGCCGACCTCCACGTCGGGCGCCGGCACCGGCCGGTCCATCACCGAGAGCAGCGACCGGCACGCCAGGTCCTCCTCGGCCCACGGGTCCTCCGCGAGCAGCTGCACGTGCACGTCGAGCAGGCGGGCGGTGTCGTCGGCACGCTCGACGTAGCGGCCGATCCAGAACAGCGCCTCGGCTATGCGGCTCAGCACGGTGCACCGCCGGTCGTCCGGGCCTGCTGCTGCTGCATCTGCTGACCGCGCAGGTCCTCCGGACCCGCGTCGATCGGCACCGACGCATCCTTCGCGACGGGCTGCGGCGGGGTGTGCGGTGCGGCGGGACCTCGGCGTGCCATCCGACCGAGCACCCACGTGTCCTTCGAGCCGCCGCCCTGGGACGAGTTGACGACCAGCTGGCCCTCGGGCAGCGCCACGCGGGTGAGCCCACCTGGCAGCACCGAGACGTGCTCGCCGTCGTTGACGGCGAACGGCCGCAGGTCCACGTGCCGCGGCCGGAGCCCCTCCTCCACGAGGGTGGGGACGGTGGACAGCTGGACGACCGGCTGGGCGATCCACCCGCGAGGGTCGGCCAGGAGCCGGTCGCGCAACGCGGCCAGCTCGGCGCCGCTCGCGGCGGGTCCGACGACGATGCCCTTCCCGCCCGACCCGTCGACCGGCTTGATCACCAGCTCGTCCAGCCGGTCGAGCACCTCCTCGAGCGCACCCGGCTCCTCGAGCCGCCACGTGTCGACGTTCGCCAGGATCGGCTCCTCACTCAGGAAGTACCGGATCAGGTCGGGGACGAACGTGTAGACGAGCTTGTCGTCGGCCACGCCGTTGCCGACGGCGTTGGCCAGGGTCACCGTCCCGTTGCGCGCGCACGCCAGCAGCCCGGGGCAGCCCAGCACGGAGTCCGAACGGAACACCACCGGGTCGAGGAAGTCGTCGTCCACCCGCCGGTAGATCACGTCCACCCGACGACGGCCCTGCGTGGTGCGCATCCAGACGCGACCGCCCGCGCAGAACAGGTCCCTGCCCTCGACGAGCTCGACGCCCATCATCCGGGCGAGCAACGTGTGCTCGAAGTACGCGCTGTTGTGCACCCCCGGGGTGAGGACGACGACCGTCGGCTCGTCGACGCCCGCAGGCGCAGCAGCGGTCAGCGCGGCGTGCAGCCGACGCGGGTAGTCGGCGACGGGGCGGATCCGCAGCGTCGCGAACAGCTCCGGGAAGGTCTGCACCATGGACCGTCGGTTGGCCAGCACGTAGCTCACGCCGCTGGGCACGCGGACGTTGTCCTCCAGCACCCGCCATCCGCCGTGCCCGTCCCGAACGAGGTCGATGCCGGACACGTGCACCCGGACCCCGTTCGGCGGTTCGATGCCTCGGGCCGCCCGGCAGAAGTGGTGCGACGACACGATGACCGAACGCGGCACGACGCCGTCCGCCACGGCCCGCTGCGGTCCGTACACGTCCGCCAGGAACGCCTCGAGGGCGCGCACGCGCTGGGCGACCCCGGGGGCGACGTGGTCCCACTCGTCCTCTGCCAGCACGCGCGGCACCACGTCCACCGGGAAGGGCCGCTCCTCACCGGCGTAGTCGAAGGTGACGCCCTGCTTGAGGTACGACCGCGCGAGGCCGTCGGCTCGGGCACGCAGCTCGTCGGCGGTGAGCCGCGCGACCGCCGCGTGCACCTGCTGGTACGCGGTCAGCACGGTCCCGTCGGGACCGAGCATCTCGTCCCACGCCCTCCCGGTGGGATAGCCGTCGAACAGGTCCGCCATGCCGGGAGGCTAGGAGTGCGATGTCTCGGCCGCGTTACGCCGTGTTACGTGCGACGACCGACCGCTACCGTTCCCCACCATGGCCGGCAGCTGGTGGCGCACCCTCCTCGACCGGTGGCGACCGTCGGGGAGTCCCGTGCCGACGTCAGCCCCACGCACCGCCGCGGGCGCTGCGTCGGCCGCGTCGGTCGCTCGTCACCGGGCGCTCCGCGACTTCCAGGGGACCGTGCGCCCGGTCTACTCGCCTGACCTCGACGGTGCACCGGACCCCGGCGAGATCGTCTGGACCTGGGTGCCCTTCGAGGAGGACCCGAGCCAGGGCAAGGACCGGCCCACCCTGCTCGTGAGCCGAGACGGACCGTGGCTGCTGGGACTGATGCTGACGAGCAAGGACCACGTCCCTGCCGGCGAGGCCGGCGGCGTGCGTGCCGACCGCCACGGCCAGGTGTGGCTGGACCTCGGCACCGGGCCCTGGGACCCACGCCGCCGGCCGAGCGAGGTACGCCTCGACCGCGTGCTGCGGATCGACCCGGCAGCGGTGCGTCGCGAGGGCGCCGTGCTTCCGCGTGCGACGTTCGACCTGGTCACGCGCGCGATGGCCGACCGCCCGGCCTGATAGCATGGTCGCTCGCGTGCCCGGCGGCCCTGCGTCGGCGGGATCCACCTCACCGACCACCTGCACGGCACGTCTGCGCTGCTTGGTCCAGCTCCTCCGCACGGGCGTCCCCACCGCCTCGGTCCCGGAGCCGGACCGCCCTCACGACCTGTCAGACCGCTTCGGCGAACACCAGAGAGTCCACACGTGGCAAACATCAAGTCTCAGATCAAGCGCATCCGCACCAACGAGAAGGCGCGGATGCGGAACAAGGCCGTGAAGTCCGAGCTGAAGACCTACGTCCGGCGCGTCCGCGAGGCTGTTGCCGGCGGCGACAAGGCGAAGGCCGGCGAGGCGCTGGTCACCGCGTCCCGCAAGCTCGACAAGGCCGTCTCCAAGGGCGTCATCCACGCCAACCAGGCCGCCAACAAGAAGTCGGCCCTCGCGAAGTCGGTCAACGGCCTCTGACAGCGGCGGCGCGCACCGCGCCGCCAAGCCGTTCGGCCGCAGCTCCGTGAGGTAGCCCGGCAGGGCACCGCTTCGCACGACGACTGAGGGCGTCACCCCGCGGGGTGACGCCCTCAGTCGTGCCCGAGCCGTCGTGCCCGAGCCCGGCGGCCATCGGCTGCGAGCCGGTGCCCGCAGCCGCGGGTGAAGCCGCCGGTCGGTCACCGCCCTCCTGGCGACCGGCCGCCGGCACCTCTCCTCAGCGCGCCCAGACCTGCCAACCGCCGACCGGCACGGTGCTGCGGAAGCCCGCTTCCGCGAGTGCGCGGTCGTACGCCTGGGCGGCGGCAGCCGAATCGCCGTGCGCCCGGTAGCGGTCCCCCAGGTCCCGCCATGCAGCCGCAGACTGTCGGGAGGCGGACATCATGCCGAGGACGTCGGCAGCCCACTGGTAGGCCCCGGCCGCTTCGTCGGTACGACCAAGGGCGTGGAGCGCGTCGCCCAGCGCGAGGTGCGCCACCGCGGACTCGAGGCGAGGTGCGGCGCCGAGGCGCTCGATCGCGTGCCGGGCCTGCTCTTCCGCCAGCTCGGGATCTCCGAGCAGCAGGTGCGCCCGCGCCGTCTCGACGTCCATCGCCGCGAGCTCGACGGTGGACCCGAGCACCTCGAGGTCGCGCGCCGCACCACGGATGTGCTGCAGGGCCGCCGCCGGCTCCGGGGGGTCCGAGCGCAGCAGCAGCCAGGCGTAGTTCAGCCGGAGCCTGGGGAGGTCGCGGTCCGGCTCGCCCTCGGACAGCAGGGCGAGCGCCCGCTCCGTGTACTGCTGGGCCAGCGCGTAGTCCCGCCGCTCCTCGGCGACCAGCGCCGCGTTCCAGTACACCGACCCGCGGCCGCGCGGTGAGCCGAGCGACTCAGCGAGCTGGATCAGCTCGGCGGCTCGATGGGTGGCGAAGAGCAGGTCACCACGTTCGACGTAGGACCACAGGACGGTCGACCCGAGCCGCAGGTGCTCGTCGGTGCCGACCAGGTCCTGCTGGACCAGGTCCTCCAGCGCGGCCTCTCCGACCTCCACGCTTCGGTGCAGGTCGCCACCCTCGAGGTAGGAGACGACAAGGGCGTTGGCGAGCTTGGCCGCCTCGAGGTGGTGCCCCCGGACGCGCTCGTCGGCGTGGAGCGGCTCGAGGATCTCGACGGCCGCCTCGAGGTCACCGAGCAGCTCGTGGGTGCGAGCGAGCTCCGACAGCACCTCGACGCGCAGCGCGGGCGTGACGACCGCGAGGTCGAGCGCCTCGAGGCGACGGCGCGCTGCCTCGGTGTCCCCCGTGGTGACGTCGAGCCTGGCGTAGCTGAGCTCCAAGCGGATCCGGGCCTCGTTGGGGCCCTCTTCTCCGTGCTTGAGGTACTCGAGCGTGCTGCCCAGGCGCTCGGCGAGGACCGTGAGCGCAGCATCTGTCGGCTCCCGGTGCCCGGACTCGATGAGCGAGATGTAGCTGGGCGAGAACGCGTTGCCGGCGAGGGCGGTCTGGGACAGGCCCGCAGCCAGTCGCGCCTCCCGCACACGGTCAGCGATGGTCGTCATACCAAGTCACTCTACCTGTGACCTCGGTAGGTGACGCCTTCAACAGCGGGTCAATTCCGGCCGGGGCGGCATGGGGTCACAACCGCCCCGGCCGGCACGAACGCTCAGTAGGTCTTGCAGCAGCCGATCGCGCCGCCGGCGGTCGACGAACCGGGCGCGACCTGGGGCGCGCTCAGGCCGAGCAGGGCGACGAGGGCGAGGGCGGCGGTGAGGGTTTTGGCGGCGCGGGACATGACGGGCTCCTGTCATGAGGGTTGTGCGTGCGGTCATTCCCATCATCACACCTGGACCGCACGATGTCCCTACTTCTCGGTACGTTTCGGGGCGTGTCGGCACGGGAACGACGGACCGTCACAAAGGCCGCATCGCCTCGCCCCAAAATCCACCCCCGCCGAACTGCGTGCCTGGGGCACACATGTGGTGTCATGAACCGCATGACGCCCGAGAGCGACGACAGCCTGACCTGGCTGGGCGCCGCGGTGGACGAGGCGATCCCGCCTCAGCTGCGACTGGAGTGGGACCGGCACGTCGCACGCGCGCCGGTGCTCGTCGCACGGCAGGGCATCTTCACCGAGCACGGCCGGGCCTTCGCCTACCAGCTCTCGTTCCGGTCACCGGGGCACCGTCTGGAGAACCCCTCCGCGTGGAGCGCTCGGCAGCACGAAGAGGCGACCGCGCACGTCCTGGACGCGACGTTCGGCCGTGCCGACCTGGAGGACGTCGCTCAGGGACGGCTGCTGTTCGTCCGGTGCCCACGCGCCTACCTGGTCGGCGAGCTGCGGGTGCCGCACCGCCCGGACCGGCTGGTCATCGAGGTGAGCGACTCGGTGGACCCGGCCGTCATCGGCGGGATCCGGCGGCTGCGCGCCCAGGGTTTCCGGATCGCGCTCCCGAACTTCACCAACGTTCCGAGCGAACGTCAGCTGCTGCCGCTCGTCGACTTCGTCAAGATCGACGTGCGTGACCTCGACGTGGAGGGCCGGCCCGTCGTCCGCGCCGCCCGGTCGTACGGCGCGCTCGTCGTGGGCGAGTACGTGGAACGACCGGACCAGCTGCAGCACGCGCGCGAGCTCGGCGTGAACCTCTTCCAGGGCAATCTGCTCGAGCGCGCGGGCGTGCTCGACCGGGCCGACGCGCGGCCCGTCGTCCCCTGAGCCGTCGGTCCCCCGCACCGTCCTGGGGTGCCTGCGGCGTCTCCAGGTGACCCGCAGCGGAGCCGTGTCGCGTCATGGTCGACTGGACCGAACGGGCGATGCGCCGTCACGATCCCGACGACCACCGCTCTCATCCGATGTGACCGCACAGGTGCACCGGACGCGTGGAGGCGGGAGCACGCCGATGGGCGTCCCCACGCAGCGGCTTCCCGTCGCTCTCCAGCCGATCTGGGCCACGAACGGAGTACTCCTCGGGCACGAGTACCTGTACCGGTCGATCTCCGGCCGGCCGGCCGGGGTCGACAGCTGGGCGGCGGCGCGGCAGGACGAGGCGTCCGCCTCGGTGCTGCGCACGATGTTCGGCGACGGCGGCGTGGCCGCGGGGTCGGCTCTGGCCTTCGTCAACGTCACGCGCTCGTTCCTGGTCCGCGACCGACCGCTGCCCGCACCGCGAGGCCGGCTCGTCCTCGAGGTCGTCGAGACCGTTCCGGCCCATGCCGGGGTGCTGCTCGGGCTTCGGCGGCTGCGAGCCCGCGGCTACCGCATCGCCGTCGACGACTACACCGCGTCGCCGGACCAGCGGGCGATGCTGCCGTACGCCGACTTCGTCAAGGTGGACTGCCGCGACCTCGTGCGGCTGCCGGGCGACGCTCTGGAAGAGGCACGGCGTTACGGTGCGCAGCTGGTCGCCGAGCACGTGTGCGACGTCGAGATGCTGGTGCGCGCCCTCGACCTCGGTTTCGAGTTCCTCCAGGGTGACGCCCTGGGCGCCGCGACGACGCAGGCCTGCTGAGGAACGGGAGCCGCGCGCCGTCAGCGGCGGACGGCACCCGCGACCCGCAGGACGGCACGCTCGACGGCGAACTCGGCGTCCCTGCTCTCGCCCTTCACCTCGGCGTCGGCCTGCGCGACGGCGCTGATCGCGGCAGCCAGACCCTCGGGTGTCCAGCGGCGCAGCTCACCGGCGGCCCGGTCGACCTGCCACGGAGCCAGGCCGAGCTCCCGCGCGGCGGCAGCGCCCCGGCTCCGCACCGCACCGACCTTGGCCAGCATGCGGAGCCGGGCCGCGAGCGCGGCGACGATAGGCACGGGGTCGAGGCCGGTGGACAGGGCGTGCCGGAGCAGGGCCACCGCGCGGCCGGCGTCGCCGACCACCGCGGCGTCGGCGACCTGGAAGCCGGTCGCCTCGACACGCCCCCCGTGGTACCGCTCGACGGTCTCGGCAGCGATGAGCCCGGTGGTGTCGGCGGCGAGCTGCGAGCAGGCGGCGGACAGCTCGCGCAGGTCCGCGCCGACGGCGTCCACGAGCGCACGGAGCGCCGCGGGGTCGGCGCGGCGGCCGGCACGCCGGAGCTCGGCGGCGGCGAAGGCCACCTTGTCGGCATCCGACTTGACGGGATCGGCGGCCACGGTGGGGACGCCGGCAGCCCTGCACGTGTCGAGGAGACGCTTGCCCCGGGCACCGCCCCCGTGGCGGAGCACCACGACGACGGAGTCGAGCGGAGCACCGACGTACGCGACCGCGTCCGACAGCAGCTCGTCCGACGCTCGCTCGAGGCCCTCGAGGACGACCACCTTGTCGTCGGAGAACAGGCTGGGGCTGGTGAGCACGGCGAGGGCACCGGGCGTGTACTCCGCGGCATCGAGGCGCTCGACCGCCACGTCGGGGATCCGTGCCCGCACCTGCTCGACGATCCGGTCCACGGCACGTTCGGCGAGGAGCGCCTCGGCACCGGAGACGAGCACCACGGGTGCGACCGGTGCGTCCTGCCAGCCGATCCCGCTCTGCGCGGCTCGGGACGTCGGACGTCGGGCGCTGGGCACAGCACCAGCCTGCCAGACAGCACGGACAGGAGTCAGCCACCGTCACGGTGGTCAGGCCCGGACGCGCGGGGGTGCTCTGCGGTGCCGGCGCCGCCGTGCCGACAGGACGAGGGCACCGACCGCAGCCGACACGCCGGCCATCGCGACGATGCCACCGGCGCCAGGGGCCCACGCGAGCTGGGCACCCGGCGCCGCCGCCGCGACCCGTGCGACGGCTGCGACCCACCAGCACGCGGCGCCGGCGAGCTGTGCCAGCACCAAGGCCCCGTGCGGCGACCACGGGGCGACCACGGCGGTCAGGAGGCCCAGCACGGTGGCAGGCGGGACCGCCGGCGCTGCGGCGAGGTTGGCGAGCAGCGCGTACGTGCCGACCGAGGGCCGCAGCACGAGCAGGACCGGTGCGCAGGCCAGCTGCGCGGCGAGCGGAGCGGCCACGGCAGCCGCGAGAGGACGACCGAGCCGAGGCGACCACATGCGTACCCATGCGCCGCCGAGGACGACGATCGCCGCCGTCGCCACCACGGAGAGGGCGAAGCCGATCTGGAACGCGAGCCACGGGTCGGTCAGCAGCAGCGCCGTGACCGTGGTGGCGAGGGCTGCAGGTGCTCGGGCAGGTCGGCCGGACAGGAGGCCGAGCAGGCCGACCACCCCGGTGACGGCGGCGCGAAGCACGCTGGGCTGCGGCCCGACGAGCACGAGCAGGCCCGCCCCCGTCAGCAGGACGACACCTGCACGGAGCGTCACGGGCAGTCGGCACGCCGCCGCCGCGGCCGCCGCGATCGCACCGATGAGCGCGAAGTGGGATCCCGAGACGGCGATGAGATGGGTCAGCCCGGCTGTTCGCATCGCCTCCGACAGGTCGTCCGGGACACGCGAGCCGTCGCCTAGCGCCATGCCCACGAGCAGGGCGCCCGCGTCGGCCGGCAGCCGCTGGGCGATCCCACGCGTTGCCGCGCGCACGCGCTCCGCGGCGCGGTCCGGCCAGGCGGGCGGGGCCACGAGCTGGGCCGCCGACCTCGCGGTGAGCGTCGCCACGGTGCTGTCCGTGACATCCGACGGCGTCAGCCGTCCGGTGACGCGGACGATGCTGCCGGGCGGCGCGTCACCCGGCGCGACGACCACCACGGAAGCAGCAGCGCCGGACCGTCGCCCACGGCTCTCCACCCAGCGCACCGAGACCGTGTACCGACGATCCGGTTCGCCGTCGCTCCACCGGGCGTCCATCGGCACAGGGGGGTCCACGACACGTCCGGTGACCGTCGCGGTCGCACCCTCTCGGAGGGCGGTGCCGAGCAGACCGCCGGTCCGGAGTGCGCGCTGCGCGGACGCGTCGAGCAGCGCCAGCGCGAGCACGACGACCGCGAGTGCCACGGTGGCGGAGACGCGGTGCCCCGGCCGCCGAGGGCGCCGGCACCGCGGCGCGACGACGAGGACCAGCACGACCACGACGGCCGCGGTCCCGATCCACCGCGCGACCGTCGGACCACCGGCGACTCCCAGCGCGGCACCCGACCAGCACCCGACGGCCACCGGCAGCAGGCGCAGGTCGAGCACCTCCAGTGCCTCGGGCGTCCCGGCGGCGGGCGCACCGTCCTGACGGGCGTCGACACGCGCACCGGCACGCGGGGCTGCTCCGGGGCGGTGCCGTGGAGCGGTGCCGGAACGCGTCTCACGGGCACTCACACGCGCACCGTCGGGCGGAGCCGCTCCAGCAGGGTGGGGCCGATGCCGCTGACCTCGCCGAGCTCGTCGACCGAGGTGAAGCGATGCTGCAGACGCCGGTCGAGGATGCGCTGCGCGAGCACCGGGCCGATACCCGGGAGGGCGTCGAGGTCGGCGAGCGTGGCCGTGTTGAGGTCCAGGCGACCTCCCGCGCTGCTCGGGCTCGGCGGGACGGACGGCGGGGCGGCCTGGCCGGGACCCGGTACGACGAGCTGCTCGCCATCGGTCACCGGCCGCGCCAGGTTCACCGCCGCGAGGTTCGCGTCGTCGGCCGCACCACCGGCCGCCTCGATGGCGTCCTGCACCCGCGCTCCGGGCCGCAGCCGTACCACGCCGGGCCGGGCCACGGCTCCGACGACGTGGATGACGAGCTGAGCGGCGTCCGTCGACAGCGGGGACGCCGGTGTCGCGAATCCCGTGGCCGAGCTGCCGGCGGTGGCGGGCACCGGCGTGGGCAGCTCGACCGGGTCCCCCGGTGCGAGGGCGGACGCCCGGATCAGGGTGGCGCCGACCACGAGCGCGACCGCGGTCGCCGCCGAGGCGGCCAGCCGCCAGGGCACGCTCCAGCGCACCCGTTGCGGGGGCTCGTCGGCGACGCTGAGGTCCGTCGCGACCCCGTACGAGTCCCGGTACTCGACCGCCGCTGCGCGCACGGCGGTCGGGACCCACCCTCCGAGCCCGGCGGTCGGCCCTGCCCGACCTGGACCGCCCGACGGGGCGGCATCGGGTCCGAGCACCGAGGGCACGCACGATGTGCGAGCCAGCGGCGCTGCCGGCTCCGGTGGCGGAGGACCGACGAGGCCCTCACCGCGGACAGTCGGCCGCGACACGGACGCGGCGGGTGGCTCGTCAGCCCCTGGTCGTTCGGCCACCGGTCGATCGAGCAGTGGTCGATCGAGCAGCGGTCGGTCCGCGACGGGTGGTCCGACGGGCGGTGCATCCGCGGCCTGCGGGTGTGGCTCCGCCCGGCGGGTCAGTCGGTCCAGCCGACGGCGGGCGGCGCTGACGTCGGCACGGAACACGCCGGGGACGCTAGGCGCGAGAGCCGGGCGCCCCGACGAGCGTCGCAGCGGAGTCCGATGGCCCGCACGACGTCGCGGGCTGGGGATGGCTCGGTCAGAGCCGGGCCGGCGCCTCACCGGAAACGCCGTCCGAGACGACGACCGCGAGCAGCCCCGGGCCCACGTGCGCCGTCAGCACGGCACCGGCCGGGCTCACGACGATCTCCCGCAGGGAGCCGCGGGTCGCCTCGGTCAGCCGATGTGCGAGGTCCTGGGCGGCGTCGGCGCGATCGGCGTGGTGCACGGCGACCCGCGCGCCGGGGCGAGCGAGCGCAGCCGCCGTGGCCACGGCGACCAGCCGCTCGACCGCTGCCCGACGGGTGCGGATCTTCTCCGCGACGACGAGCCGACCGTCCGCGACGGTGAGCAGCGGCCGCAGCCCGAGCACGGTCCCGAGGGCGGCCGCAGCCGCGCCGAGCCGACCACCACGCCGCAGGTGCTCCAGGGAGTCGACCAGGAACCACACCCTGGACGACTCCGCGGCGGTCCGCGCTGCCCGGGCGACCGCCTCGACGTCGGTGGCGGGACGGGTGTCGGCGGCGCCGCTGCGCCGGAGGCGCCACCGGGAGGCTGGTCGACGCGCGCCCTCGACCGCCGGACCGTCGACCCGGGCGCCCTCCACCGGCGTCCCACCGGCCACCCACGCCGCCGCCAGTGCCGCGAACCCCAGCCCCATCGCGGCGGTCCGGGAGTCGACGACGTGGACCGGCAACGGTGCCCGCTCGGCGGCGGACCGGGCCGCCTGCACCGTCCCGGACAGCTCACCGGACAGGTGGACGGACACCACCGCCGTCGCCCCGTCGGACGCCGCCGCGGCGTACGCGTCCGCGAACGTCGCCGCCGACGGCTGGGACGTGGTGACGCGCGCCCCGCGCTGGAGGGCCGAGATCGTCGCCGCGGCCAGGTCCGTACCGACGAGCGGCGCACCGTCGACGAGGACCTGAAGCGGTACCACCCGCACGCCCCAGCGTTCGGCGGCGCCGGCGGGCAGTGCCGCGGTCGAGTCCGTCACGACGGCGACGTGTGCCGGCAGCCGTGCTGAGCCGAGGCGTGACATCGGGGTGGGGCCGAGCAGCGTCAGGCCGGCACCACGTTGACGAGCTTGGGCGCGCGTACCACCACGGTGCGCACGGCCCTGCCGTCGAGCGCCCGCTGCACACCGGCATCGGCCAGCGCCAGCTCGCGCAGCTCGTCGTCGGACACCGACGGCGCCACCTCGACGCGCCCGCGCACCTTGCCCGCCACCTGCAGGACGCAGGTCACCGACTCCTCGACCAGGTGGGCCGGGTCGGCGACGGGGAACGGTGCGTAGGTCAGCGACTCCTCGTGGCCGAGCCGGTCCCAGAGCTCCTCGGCGATGTGTGGCGCCACCGGTGCCGTCATCAGGACGAGCGGCTCGACGGCGGCCCGAGGGACGCGGTCCAGCGTAGTGAGGTGGTTGTTCAGGACGATCAGCTTGGCGATGGCGGTGTTGACCCGCATCGCCGCCATGTCGTCGCCGACCTCGGCGATGGTGCGGTGCAGCACGCGCAGCGTCTCCACCGACGGCTCGTCGTCGCTGACCACCGTCGCGCCGGTGCCCTCGTCGACCACGTTGCGCCACAGCCGCTGCAGGAAGCGCTGCGCACCCACCACCGCCCGGGTCTCCCACGGGCGCGACAGGTCCAGCGGACCCATCGACATCTCGTACACGCGCAGCGTGTCCGCGCCGTACTCGGCGTACATCTCGTCGGGCGTCACCACGTTCTTCAGGGACTTGCCCATCTTCCCGTACTCGCGGTTGACGGCCTCGCCCTGCCAGCTGTAGCCGGTACCGGCCGCGGGGTCCTCGACCACCTCGGCCGCCGGCACGTGCACGCCGCGCTCGTCGGTGTAGGCGTACGCCTGGATGTAGCCCTGGTTGAACAGCGTGTAGAAGGGCTCCCCGGCACTGACGTGACCCAGGTCGTGCAGCACCTTGTGCCAGAACCGGGCGTACAGCAGGTGGAGCACGGCGTGCTCCACACCGCCGACGTACAGGTCGACGCCGCCGATGGAACCCTCCGGCTGGGACCCGTGGCCGGGGCCCATCCAGTAGCGCTCCAGCTCGGGGTCCACCAGCACCTGGTCCGAGTCCGGGTCGAGGTAGCGCAGGTAGTACCAGCACGAACCGGCCCAGTTGGGCATGGTGTTGGTGTCGCGGCGGTACTGCTTGGGACCGTCGCCCAGGTCGAGCGTGACGTTGACCCAGTCCTCGTTGCGGCCGAGCGGCGCCTCCGGGGAGGACTCCGCATCGTGCGGGTCGAAGGTGCGCGGGGCGTAGTCCGGCACCTCCGGCAGGGTGACGGGCAGCGCCGACGTCGGCAGGGCGACCGGCTGGTCGTGCTCGTCGTACACGATCGGGAACGGCTCGCCCCAGTACCGCTGGCGGCTGAACAGCCAGTCGCGCAGGCGGTAGGTGGTGGTGCCCTCTCCGAGGCCACGCTCCTGAAGCCACGCGATCGTGCGGTCCTTGGCCGTGACGACGTCCATGCCGTTCAGGTCGAGCGAGTCGTTGGCCGAGTTGATCACCGCGCCATCACCGGTCCGCGCACCGTCCGGGGTGCCCTCCGGCGCGGCCACCGTGTAGACGACCGGCAGCTCGAACGCCTGCGCGAAGGCGTAGTCGCGCTCGTCGCCGCCGGGCACGGCCATGATCGCGCCCGTTCCGTAGCCCATCAGCACGTAGTCGGCGGTGAACACGGGCAGCGGCGCGCCGTCGACGGGGTTGATCGCGAGGTGGCCGGTGAACACCCCGGTCTTGCGGCCGGCGTCGGCCTGCCGCTCGACCGCGGAGCGGCCCGCCGTCTCGGCGCGGTACGCGGCCACGGCAGCCGCGGGCGAGTCGAAGCCCCCGGTCCAGGCCGACCGGGTGCCGTCCGGCCACTGCACCGGCACCTCGTCCAGCAGCGGGTGCTCGGGCGCGACCACCATGAACGTGGCGCCGAACAAGGTGTCCGGGCGGGTGGTGAACACCTCGAGCTCGGCACCGCCCTCGACGGCGAACCGGACGCGGGCGCCGGTGGACCGTCCGATCCAGTGCCGCTGCATCGACTTGACCTTCTCGGGCCAGTCGATGGCGTCCAGGTCGTCCGCCAGTCGGTCGGCGTAGGCGGTGATACGCATGTTCCACTGCCGCAGGCTGCGCTGGAACACAGGCATGTTGCCCCGCTCGGAGCGGCCGTCGGCCGTGACCTCCTCGTTGGCCAGCACGGTGCCCAGACCCGGCGCCCAGTTCACGGGCGTCTCCGAGAGGTAGGCCAGACGGTGGGCGTCCACGACCCGCCGCTGGGCCGGCTCGTCGAGGTCGGCCCAGGCGGCGCCGGCCGGGACGCCGGGCACGCCGTCGGGCACGGGCCGCGCGCCGGACGCCAGCTCGGCCTCCAGCTCCGCGATGGGCCGGGCGCGACCCAGTCCGCCGTCGGCGTTGGGCGCCGACTCGTCGTACCAGGAGTTGTAGATCGCCAGGAAGATCCACTGGGTCCAGCGCATGTACTCGGGGTCGATCGTCGCGAACGACCGCCGCGGGTCGTGCGCCAGGCCCAGCCTCCGCAGCTGGCGCTGCATGATCGCGATGTTCGCCTCGGTGGTGACGCGGGGGTGCTGGCCCGTCTGCACCGCGTACTGCTCCGCAGGCAGGCCGAAGGCGTCGAAGCCCAGGGCGTGCAGCACGTTGTCGCCCTGCATCCGCCGGAAGCGGCCGACGACGTCCGTGGCGATGTACCCGAGCGGGTGGCCGACGTGCAGACCGGCCCCGGACGGGTACGGGAACATGTCCATCACGAAGAACGGGCGCCGACCGGGCTCGGCGTGGCGGCCTGCGCCGTCGGTGAGGTGACCGGTGGGGTTCGGCGTGAAGAAGGTCCCCCGGCGGTCCCACTCGTCCTGCCAGCGCGCCTCGATCTTCGCGGCGAGCGACGGGGTGTAGCGGTAGGGCACCTCGTCGGGGGTCGCGGCCGGTCGGGGGGCGCTGATCTCCTGCGACGTCACCTGGGCGAGTTTACCGGCGGGGGGCCGGGACCTCGGACGGCGACGGCTCCCCTGGTCGGCGCCCTACCGTCCTTCCTAGACTCCGAAGATGTCGTCGCAGACGGGTGACCAGGTCGACCCCGCACGGCTCGCGCAGCTGCAGGCGGAGGCAGCGCGCGCCGCTGCCGATGCCGCGAAGGCCAGGGCGGAGGCAGCCGAGGCGGAGGCCGTCGCGGCAGCCACCGCACTCGCCGCGGCGCAGGTGTCCGGCGCGCCGGCGGCCACGACCGTTCCCGCGTCGTCCGCCCTGGCCGACCAGGTCGCTGCCGGCTACACGTTCACGGGTCCGGCACTCGCCCTGGGTGCGCTGGTGCAGGACGGCTCCCCGGACCCGGCGGCCCAGGTCCGCATCCCGCTCGGCATGCTGAACAGGCACGCACTGGTCGCCGGGGCGACGGGCACCGGCAAGACGCGCACGCTGCAGCTGATGGCCGAGTCCCTCTCCGCCGCCGGTGTCCCCGTCCTGGTCGCGGACATCAAGGGCGACCTCACCGGTCTGACGGTGCCCGGCACCCCGAACGACAAGCTGCTGGAGCGCACGCGCGCGATCGGGCAGGACTGGACGCCGTCGTCCTTCCCGGTGGAGCTGTTCACGCTCGGCGGGATGGGCCCGGGCGTGCCGATCCGCACCACCGTCAGCGAGTTCGGCCCGCTGCTGCTGTCGAAGGTGCTCGGGCTGAACCAGACGCAGGAGTCGAGCCTCGGCCTGATCTTCCACTGGGCCGACACCCAGGGCCTGGCGCTGCTCGACCTGGCCGACCTGCGGGCGACGGTCCAGTTCCTCACCTCCGACGAGGGGAAGGCCGAGCTCAAGGCGATCGGCGGGCTGTCGGCGGCGACCGCCGGGGTGATCTTGCGCGAGCTCGTGACGCTCGAGTCGCAGGGGGCCGCGGCCTTCTTCGGCGAGCCGGCGTTCACCGTCACGGACCTGCTGCGCACGGCTCCCGACGGACGCGGCGTCGTGTCGGCCCTCGAGCTGCCCGCCGTGCAGGACCGGCCGGCCCTGTTCTCCACGTTCCTGATGTGGCTGCTCGCCGAGCTGTTCGAGGTGCTCCCGGAGGTCGGCGACCCGGAGAAGCCGCGGCTGGTCTTCTTCTTCGACGAGGCGCACCTGCTGTTCGACGACGCCTCGCCGCAGCTCCTCGACCAGGTGGTCCGGACCGTGCGGCTGATCCGGTCCAAGGGCGTGGGCATCGTCTTCGTCACGCAGAGCCCCAAGGACGTGCCGGCCGACGTGCTCGGTCAGCTCGGGAGCCGTGTGCAGCACGCGCTGCGTGCCTTCACGCCCGAGGACGCGGCAGCCCTCCGCGCGGCGGCCCGCACCTACCCCACGTCGTCGTACGACCTCGAGCAGGTGCTCACCCAGCTGGGCACCGGCGAGGCGATCGTCACCGTGCTCGGGGAGACCGGTGCCCCGACCCCCGTGGCGTGGGCGCGGCTGCGGGCGCCGCAGGCGTCGATGGGTGCCGCACCGGACGCCGCCGTGCTCGGTGCGGTCGCGGCGTCCCCCCTCGCAGCGCGCTACGGCACGCCGGTCGACCGGCAGTCGGCGTACGAGCTGCTCACCGCACGGGCGCAGGAGGCGGCGGCACGGGTCGCGGCCCAGCAGGAGGCTGCGCAGCAGGAGAAGGACGCCGAGGCTGCGCGGCGCGAGGCGGAGCGCGACGCCCGCTCGTCGTACCGCCCCAGGGCGAGGTCCCGGACGGCGGACCCGCTGGACTCGTTCCTGCGGTCGGCCGGCACGCAGCTGGGACGCGAGCTGACCCGGACGCTGCTGGGCACTCTGCGCCGACGCTGACGCGTCAGCACGACCCGTCAGCCGTCACGGGCTCCCGACCCAGATCGCCGAAGCGGCGACCTCACCGAGGTCGACCTGCTCCTGGTCACCGACGCGCGCGGACACGACGCCGGCGACGGAGTGCCGGGTCACGCTCACGCGAGCGTCGAGACCCAGCCCCCGGGCCGCGAGGTAGCGGAGCAGCTCGGGGTCGGCGTCGGAGATGCGGACCACCCGCCACTCCCCCGGCTCCACGTCCCAGAGCGTCCTCGCGGCCGGCACGTCCATCGACCCGTCGGGACCGGGGATCGGGTCGCCGTGCGGGTCCCGGGTCGGGTGCCCCAGGTGGGCGGCGATGCGTTCGACGAACGTGTCCGAGACGGCGTGCTCGAGCACCTCGGCCTCGTCGTGCACCTCGTCCCACGCGTAGCCGAGATGGGCGACCAGGAGGGTCTCCAGCAGGCGGTGCCGCCGCACCATCGCCAGCGCGTGCGCCCGCCCCTCGGGCGTCAGCCCCACCGCGCCGTAGGGCTCGTGCGTCACCAGACCGGCGTCGGCCAGCCGCCGGACGGTCTCCGAGACCGTCGACGCGCCGACGCCCAGGCGCGCGGCCAGGGCCTTGGTGGTCACGGGCGCATCCGACCACTCCTGGGCGGACCAGATCACCTTGAGGTAGTCCTGGCTGACGGCCGTCAGCGACTGGGGGGACTGGCTCACGACGTCCAGCGTAGGGGCCGGGCCGGTCGGTGCCGGGCGGGATCGGCGACCTCAGGGTGCCGCGGTCGCCGGCACCGTGCCGACCGTCGCGCCCGTTCCGGGAGCGGACGACGACCCGGCGGCGGACGACGGTGCGGGCGGCAGCGCCGGCCACGGCTGCGCGGCACCGACGGTGACCGTCCGGTCGGGGTGCACGGCGATCACGCGGTAGTCCACGAACCTGCGGGTCTCGGTGTCCCAGCGCAGCACCGTCAGCTCCGCCACCCCGTGCAGCGGCCCGATCGTCGGCTGGTTCACCTGGGCGCCCGCCGTCGTGCTGCTGATGTACCGCACCCCCTCACCGACCACCTCGGGGTCGGTGCGCACGTGGTAGTGCCCGGAGATCTGCGCCGGCACGCAGCCGCGATCCAGCGCCTCCTGGCCGACCGGCGGGTTGTGGATCAGCAGCAGGTCCACGCCGGTCTTGTCGGCGCAGGCGACGTCCGCGAGTCGTGCACCGGCGTCCGTGACGGTCTCACCGGCCACCGAGGTCGTACCGCCACCGACCCGGGTCTGGCTCGGGTCGTGGTCGCCGAGGATCCGGATGCCGTCGACCGTCACGACCGAACCCGCGAGCACCGTGGCGCCCGAACGGGCGTACCGCTTGCTCGTGGTGTCCGAGTCGTGGTTCCCCGGAGACGTCACCAGCGCGACGCCGGCCGGGACGGCGCGCGCGAAGGTGGTGTCGCAGTACTGCTCCACCGGTGTGCCGTCGAGGGTCGTGTCGCCCGCGTCGAGGACGAGCGAGGCCCGGGACAGCGTGATCACGGAGTGCATCAGGGACGCCATCCCGACGTTGCAGTGCAGGTCGGAGACCACCACGACGGTGACCAGCTTCGCCTGGGCGCGCGTCGGTGACGGACTGGGCGAGGCGCTCGACGAGGACGTGGGCGACGCGGAGACGGCGCCGCCCAGGCCGGCCGCCTGCGGCGCGAGACCGGTCGCCTGCGGCGCGAGCCCCGTCGGCGAGTCGGTGGCGCTGGCGGTCGAGCCGGCCGCGGACACGGACGGGGTGGCGGTCGGGGTCGCGGTCGGGGACGGCCGGGACCAGACGACGGGATCGGCGGGTCTGGAGCCCCACGCGGTGACGAGCGCCTGGTCGGCCGCCTGGTAGAACGCGTCGTTCTCGCGCACCGCCGAGAGGACGTAGCCGCCGTAGGTGTCGATCACGCCACCGAGCCGACCGGTGACGCGGGCGCCCTGCAGCGGGGTGCCGTTGAACACGGGCGAGATCGCCGCGGTCGAACGGGTCGGGGTCGGCCCGGTGCTCGAGGTGAGCACCGTGCCGCACACGGCGACCCCGGCGACCCCGGCCACGACGAGGCGCCGGTGGACCCGCAGCGCGGTCGCCAGCTCGGCGCGTCGAGCCGGGCCCAGCAGCCACCGACCGACGTACCAGAGGCCGGCGAGGAGCAGCGCCGTCACCGCCGCACGCACCGCCGCGTCGGCGATCAGCGCCAGGGTGACGTCGTGGACCGTGGACTGCGGTGCGCTGAAGAACTGGACGTAGGACTGCAGGTCCCCGCTCAGCGCGGCCAGCGTGGTCGCCGGGTCCACCGACGTCAGCGTGTCGGGGATCTCCTCGACCGTGGCCCGCACGCCGAGCGTCAGGGGCAACGGTGAGCGCACCAGCAGCCTGCCGAGCGGACCGACGTCGATGGTGACGGTCGAGTCGGTGGTGACCTCGTACCGTGCCTCGTGCGGGCCGAACGACCCGTGCACCGAGGCGGTCGTCACCCCGACGACCACCGCGACGAGCAGGTCGAGCAGCACGAGCAGGCTCGCGCGCAGCCACCACCGCCGGGAGCGTCGGGGGAAGCGTGGACGTCGCATCGTCACCACCCTAGGCGCGCCACCGGTCGGGGCGACCTCCGGGCTGTCCGCCCCGGCTACCTGCCCTCGTCCCCCTCACGCCGCGCCCGCTCGTCCCGCCACCGCACCCACTGCTGCGCGAGCGAGAGGTCGTAGTCCGGTCCGCCGGTCCCCACCGTGAACAGCGTGACGCCTGCGGCGAGCAGGTCGTCGGCGACAGCCTCCGGCGGCGCACCGACGCCCACCGAGCGCTCGACGAGGGATGCGGTGTCGCGTCCGACGGCGGCGCCGTGCTCGTCGAGGATCGCGCTCTTGCGCCGCAGCTCGGTCACGTCACCGAACGAGTGCCACACGTCGGCGTGCTCGGCGACGACACGCAGGGTCTTGCGCTCACCGCCCCCGCCGATCAGCACGGGGATCTCCCGCGTCGGCGCCGGGTTGCCCGCCACCAGGCGAGCCTTGATCCGCGGCAGCGCCTGCGCCAGGTCCGCGATCCGGCTGCCCGGCGTGCCGAACTCGTAGCCGAACTCGTCGTAGTCCTTCTGCTTCCAGCCCGCGCCGATCCCCAGGATCAGCCGTCCACCGCTGATGTGGTCGACGGTCCGCGCCATGTCGGCGAGCAGCTCGGGGTTCCGGTACGAGTTGCACGTGACGAGAGCGCCGAGCTGCACCCGGCTCGTCTGCTCGGCCCAGGCGCCCAGCATCGTCCAGCACTCGAAGTGCTTGCCGTCGGGGTCGCCGGACAGCGGGAAGAAGTGGTCCCAGTTGAAGATCACGTCGACGCCGAGGTCCTCGGCGCGGCGCACGGCGTCGCGGATCCGGGGGTAGTCGGCGTGCTGGGGCTGGAGCTGGACACCGATGCGTACGGGATGCGTCACGCCGTGCAGGCTACGTCCCGAGGCGCAGACCTGCTGCTCAGGCCGCGGCCGCGACCCGGATCACGTTGCGCCAGGGGTCCTCGAAACGCAACGTCCGGCCGTCGTGCTCGCCCCGCACCCCGGCGCGGGCGACCCGTGCGGCGAGCGCCCCGAGGTCGTCGTCCGTCGGCACCAGGATGCGGACCTCGCCGAGGCCGAGGGACGACGCGCGTGGTCCCGCGCCGGCCGACGCCCACGTGTTCATCGCCAGATGGTGGTGGTAGCCGCCGGCGGAGACGAACAGCGCCCCGTGCCACTGCGCGGTGACGTCGAAGCCGAGCGCGTCCACGTAGAACGCCCGACCCGAGGGCACGTCGCCGACCGACAGGTGCACGTGGCCGACGACGGTCTCCCCGTCGACCGGAGCCGGATCAGGTGCCGCCTGCTCCAGCCGCTCGAGCTGCGCCTCCCCCAGGTGCTCGCCCAGGAACTCGTTCGGGTCGAGCCGCAGGGAGTCCATCAGCACGCCGCCGTCGGCGGAGTGCCGCCACTCGTCACGCGGCCGGTCCCAGTACAGCTCGACACCGTTCCCCTCGGGGTCGGTCAGGTAGAACGCCAGCGACACGAGGTGGTCGGCCGAGCCGGTGTAGGTGCCGGGCGCGTGGCGTGCGACCGAGGCCAGCGTCTCGGCCAGGTCCGCACGGTCGTCGAACAGCAGGGCGGTGTGGAAAAGGCCGGCCGATCCGCGGCGCGCGGGCGGCAGGTCGGGCGTGTGCCGCAGCACGACGAGGGGCGTGGTCCCCCTGCCCAGCGTCAACTGCGCCGGCCCGGTGCCGAGCCGGTCGACCGGCTGCTCGACCACCGCAAGGCGCAGGACGTCTCGGTAGAAGTGCAGCTGGTTGTCCAGGTCCCCGACGAGCAGGGTGACCGCGTCCATGCCGGTGCCCGCCGCGATGGACTCGTGAGCCTGCGCGAGCGTCGGCGCGACGGCCGTGCGGGCCCCGGCCCCGGGTCGAGGAGCGGTGCCGGACGCGGACGAAGTGGTTGTCATGTCAACTACTGTAATAGTTGAAGGGTCAACTTCCAAGCAGTCACGGCTCGAGGCGCCGGTTGGTGCCCAGCTCGGAGAGGAAGACGGGTCCGTGCTCGGCGAGCTCGGCGTCGAGCTCTGCCGCCCACGTGCTGAACGGCCTCGACGCCAGGGCGTCGTTCGCGAAGCGGTGGTCGGTGGTGACCTCGGTGACGCAGAAGGACGGGATGGCCAGGTCGGTGACAGGTCCCCCTCGCTCCACCTCCGCGACCACCAGAGGGGCGTTCGCGCCGGTGAAGACGTCGATGACCCAGCCGTCGTCACCGAGCCAGACGGCGTGGCGGAGCTTGGCCACCCGCGCGGGTCCACGGCGGACGATCTCGATGCCCATCAGGGGGTCGAGCTCCCGCTCGGCCTCGTACCGCGTGCCCGCGACCATCGGGCCCTTGACGGTCACCGAGGCGAACTCGACGCGGTCGACGTACCGCTCGAGCAGCAGGAGCTCGTCCAGCCCCGGGTCCTGCACCGCCGGGACCCCCGGCGCCTGCACCCGCACGCGCACCGCATAGCCGTCGGCGGCCAGAAGGTAGCTCTGCACGATCAACGTCGGGGTCGCCTCGAGCAGCTCGGCCGGCACGTCCCGCGCGACGAACCTCCGCTCGAACTCGAAGTCGCCCTCGCCGGAGTCGCTCATCGGGGCCTCCCGAGCCGTGGCCGCCACGGCGGCCGTGCCTGCGGCGGTGCGCTCACGCGCCGACCCGCTGAGCCTAGTGGCGCCTCTCCGCGTCCGGCGGCACGACGTCGGGCAGGCCGAACGCGCCGAACAGCTCGGGCGCGAACCAGACGGTGACCCGCTGCACGCCGTCCGGGCCGACGGTCACCTGCTGCAGCTGGAAGGCGTGGTGGCGGCCGTCCGCCTCCCGCATGTAGAGGCCGAAGGTCGGCAACCCGTTCGACGACGTGCCCAGCAGCCGCATGCTGCCGGGGCCGGTCGCGGGGCACCAGCGGCAGATCAGGTTCCCGACCGCGTCGGGACCCTGGTACCACTCGGGGTACGGCGGCATCTCCCAGACGACGTCCGCCGCGAGCAGCGTGACGAGGGCCGGCACGTCGTACGCCTCGAAGGCCGCCACGTACCGGCGCAGCAGGTGCTCCTGGTGGGGCGTGAGCTCCGCGGGTGCCGGCGGGACGTCGAGCGTGGCCATGCGGGCGTGCGCCCGCTGCAGCGTGGAGTTGACCGCCGCCACGGACAGCCGCAGCGCCTGGGCCACCTCCGCCGCCGTCCAGGCCAGCACGTCCCGCAGCAGCAGGACGGCGCGCTGCTGCGCGGTGAGGTGCTGCAGCGCCGCCACGAAGGCCAGGCGCACGGTGTCGACGTCCACCGCCCGGTCGGCCGGGTCGGCGTCCGGAGTGCTCCACAGCAGGCGGTCGGGCAGGGGTTCCAGCCACGGCACCGAGCGGTCCTGCTGCGGCTCGACGGCGGGGTCCGCCGGCGGTCCACCGAGACCCACCGGGAGCGGCCGTCGCGCCCTGCCCTCGAGGTGCGACAGGCAGACGCGCGTCGCGATGCGGTACATCCACGTCCGCAGGGAGGACCTGCCCTCGAAGTCCGGCAGCGCGCGCCACGCCCGCAGCCAGGTCTCCTGCAGGGCGTCCTCGGCGTCCTGCAGCGACCCGGTCATCCGGTAGCAGTGGGCGAGCAGCTCGCGGCGCAGCGGCGCGACGAGGGCGTCGAACCCGTCCTGCACGACCGGTGCGCCGCCGTCGTCCGGTGCGGCGGACGACGCGGCGACCGCGCCTGTGGTCTGCGTCACACCAGGACGGTAACCCGCTCCTCCGACACCGCGGCAGCCCCGTCGTGGCAGCCGCTCCCCGAGGCAGCGGAGGGACCCGGTGCCAGACTGCGCGGGTGACCCAGCGCTACGCCGACGACGACCACCTGGCCGGCCGCACCCTGCTCGTCGCCGCGGCGTACCTGGTGCTGCGTCGCCCGGGACCGCAGGGCGACGAGGTGCTGCTGCAGCTGCGCCGCGGCACCGGGTACAGGGACGAGCACTGGGCGACGCTCGCCGGCCACGTGGACCCGGGCGAGTCGGTGCACGAGGCAGCCTGCCGGGAGGCCGCCGAGGAGGCCGGCGTCCAGGTGCGCATCGACGACCTGCAGCCGCTCACGGTGCTGCACCGGTTCGAGCGCGGCGGCCCGGCCGTCGAGCAGCGCGTCGACGTCTTCTTCGCGGCAGACCGCTGGACCGGTGAGCCGCAGCTGCGCGAGGCGAACCGTGCCGCCGCCATGGCCTGGTACCCGCTGAACGCGCTGCCCGAACCGGTCGTCCCGCACGAGCGGACGGTCCTCGACGCGCTGGCGCACGGCGAGCTGCTGCCCGCCGTGATGTCGGTGCCGGTCAGCCCGTGTTCTGCAGACCTGCCGCCACACCGTTGACGGTGAGCAGCAGCAGCCGGCGCAGGTCCTCGACGCTCTCCTGGGACTCACCGGTCCGCAGCGCACGCAGCGCGCGCAGCTGGAGCAACGACAGGGCGTCGACGTAGGGGCTGCGGAGCGCGACGGCGCGGCCGAGGATCCGCCGGCGGGACAGCATCACCTCGGAGTCCGTGATCGCCAGGACCCACTTGCGCGTGAGCGCCATCTCCTCCAGCACCAGCGCGGCGAGGTCGGCGCGCTCGCCGAGGCCGAGGTAGCGAGCTGCGATGCGCTCGTCCGTCTTCGCGAGCGACATCTCGACGTTGTCGATCACGGTGGCGAAGAGCGGCCAGTCCGCGTACGCGCTGCGCAGCAGGTCGACGTCGCCGACGGAGTCGAGCGCCGTGCCCAGGCCGTACCAGCCGGCGAGGTTGATCCGGGCCTGCGACCAGGAGAAGACCCACGGGATCGCGCGCAGGTCGTCCAGGGACGACACCGACAGGCCGCGTCGTGCCGGCCGGGAGCCGATCGGCAGCAGGCCGACCTCCTCCAGCGGGGTCACCTCGGCGAACCACTGCGGGAAGCCCTCGGCACGGACCAGGGCGTGGAACCGCTGGCGCGAGGCGACGTCGAGGCGCGCCGCGAGGTCGCCGAAACGCTCGGCCGCCTCGGCCGTGCGCCGCTCGACGGAGGGCGCACCGGCGAGCAGGGTCGCCGCGGTGACCTGCTCGATGTGCCGGGCGGCGATCGTCGGGTCGCCGTAGCGGGCGAAGATCACCTCACCCTGCTCGGTCAGCTTGAAACGACCGTCGACGCTCCCCGGTGGCTGGGCCAGCAGGGCGCGGTTCGCCGGGCCGCCGCCGCGGCCGAGAGCACCGCCGCGACCGTGGAACAGCGTCAGCCGGATGTCGTGCTCGCGCGCCCACGCGGTGATCCGCCGCTGCGCGTCGTCCAGCGCGAGCGTGGCCGAGACCGGCCCGACGTCCTTCGACGAGTCCGAGTACCCGAGCATCACCTCGAGGTGCCGGCCGGTCTGCTCCAGACGATGCTGCACCTGCGGTATCGCCAGCGACTCCTCGAGGATGTCGACGCTCGCCTGCAGGTCCGCGAAGGTCTCGAACAGCGGGATCGCGTCGATCACCGGTGCGTCGTCGGCACCGTCGAACGCGAGCTCCGCCAGCCGGTAGACCGCGGCGAGGTGCTCGGCGGACTGCGTGAACGAGACGATGAACCGGCGCACCGCCGCGAGCCCGAACCGGCGCTGCACGCTGCCGATCGCACGGAAGGTGTCGAGCACCTCGACCGTCCGGGGCGCCAGCTCACCACCGAGCCCGTGCTCGGCGATGTCCGCCAGGGCCTCGGCGTGCACCTGGGAGTGCTGGCGCACCTCCAGCTCGGCCATGTGGAAGCCGAAGGTCTGCACCTGCCACACGAGGCGCTGCAGGTCTCCGTAGGCCGCGCGGACGGCCCCCGCCTCCGCGAGGGACCTCTGCAGCACCAGCAGGTCGGCCTCGAGGGCCGCCGCGTCGGGGTAGGCCAGGTCGGCGTCCCGCCGACGCGTCGCGGCGATCCGCTCGGCGATCACGCGCAGCACCCTGCGGTGCGGCTCGTTCGGCGACTCGGCGGCGACCGCGGCGGTCAGCGAGTCGGACAGGGACCGCTGCCGCTGCCACAGCGCCAGCAGGCCCGCCGAGGGTGGCGTGCCGTCGGCGTCCAGCGTCAACGCCTCGGCGGTACGGCGGGCGGACGCCTCGAGAGCCGTCAGCGCGTGCTCGGACGCGAGCACCGCCGCGGCTCGGGTCACCTCGGCGGTGACGTTCGGGTTCCCGTCGCGGTCACCACCGATCCAGCTGCCGGGGTGCGACCACGGCTGGACCACCGGAGCCGTGGTGCCGGCCGCGTCCCCGAGCAGCCAGTCGTCCAGCCGGCGGTACACGGCCGGCAGCACGTCGAACAAGGTGGTGTCGAAGATGTTGAGCACCGTGGCGACCTCGTCGAGCACGGTCGGCTTCTCGGCGCGCAGCGGCGAGGTGCGCCAGAGCGTGTCGATCTCGGACAGCAGCCGGCGCTCGTTCTCCGCGAGGGTCGTCCCGCCGATGTTCAGCGCGTCCCGCTCGGCGACCAGGTCGGCGATCCGCCGGATCGACCGGGCGACGGCGCGGCGCCGGGCCTCGGTCGGGTGGGCGGTGAACACCGGACGGAACTCGACGGCCCCCAGCCGGGCGCGCGCCTCATCCGGTCCCACCTCGGCGGCCAGCTGGGCGTACGCCGACCCGAGGGAGTCGTCGGGCGCGAGCTCGTCGGCCGCGATCTGCGACTCCCGCTCCCGCAGCACGCGCACCCGGTGGTACTCCTCGGCGAGGTTCGCCAGGTGGAAGTAGCAGGTGAACGCCCTGGCCACGTGCTCGGCACGGGTCAGGTCGAAGCCCTCGACCAGCGCCTCGGCCTGAGCGAGGGCGTCCGACTCGGGGTCGTCGTGGGCGCGGATCGCCAGCTCCCGCAGCCGCTCGACGTCCTCGAACAGCTCGTCGCCGCCGGCCTCGCGCAGCACACGTCCCAGCAGCTCCCCGAGCAGCCGGACATCCGTCCGTAGCGGCTCCGGGACCTCGTGCCGGGCCAGGCCTCGAACGGCCTCAGGGGTGCTCTCGGATGACGTCACGGGGCCAACCGTAGGGCCAAGGTCCCATGACTGCCGTACCTGTCCGCGACGTGAGGCACGGCCCCCGTGGATACGACGACGCGGCGCCACGTACCGGCCGAGACCGGACGGGCGCCGCGTCGTGCCGCGCCGGTGGACAGCGAGGGCGTCCACCGGCGCCGCGGGTCAGCGGACCGTGGCGAAACCGCCGGTCCAGGCGATCTTCTCCGCGGCCGCGAGGGTCATCTGCAGGAAGCCCAGGGCCTCCAGCTCGTGCGCACGACGCACGGGACCGGCGTCCACGACGGTGATCGCGGAGCCGAAGACCTCGGTGAAGGCCGCCTTCGCGGCGGCGTCGTCCCCGGCGACCAGGACCGTCGTCGGGAGCGCCCCGACGGTCCCCGAGGCGAGCGTGCCCGCGAAGTTGGTGTTGAACGCCTTGAGCACCGCGGACGACGGCAGCTGCGCGGCGATCTGCTCGGTCGCCGAGGAGCCCGCGGGCACCACGAGGGAGTCGAAGGTGGCGAAGTCGACCGGGTTGGTGATGTCGACGACGGTGCGTCCGGCAAGCTGGCTGCCGTAGGTGCCGACCAGCTCCGCGACGGCGGGGTACGGGACCGCGAGCACGACGATGTCGCCGGTGATCGGCTCACCCACGGCGCCGGGCGTGCCCCCGATGCTCGCTGCGAGCGCCTCGGCCTTCTCCACGTGCCGGTCGAGCACCTGGACCGTGGCGCCGCCCTTGGCGGCGAGCCCGGCGATCTGCGTTCCCATGTTGCCTGTCCCGATGACCGTGACCGTGCTCATGCTGATCCTCCAGAAGTTTGTCGGTACAACCAACATACTCGAAATGGTTGACGTGTCAACTGATGCCGTAGTCTGGTCGCATGACGATCTCGACCCATGACGAGCCGGCCGCTGCGGTGGCCGCGGCGGGGCGCGCCTGCGACGTCGCCGCGTCCGCCGACCAGCAGGACGTGCCGTGGCTCACCCCGGACCAGCTCCGGGCGTGGATCGGCCTGATCTCCGTCGCCGAGCTGCTGCCGGCTCGCCTCGACTCCCAGCTTCAGCGCGACGCCGACCTCACGCACTTCGACTACCAGGTGCTGGCGATGCTGTCCGAGGCGCCGGAGCGCACTCTGCGGATGACGGGTCTGGCCCAGCGCACCAGTGCCACCCTCCCCCGGCTGTCGCACGTGGTGAAGCGGCTCGAGGTCCGTGGGCTGGTCGAACGCCTCCCCTGTCCCGGGGATGCCCGCGCCACCAACGCGCACCTGACCGACCTGGGCTGGGACACGTTGGTCCGGACGGCGCCGGGGCACGTCCGCACCGCGCGCGAGCTGGTGATCGACGTCCTGACGGACGAGCAGGTCGCCCAGCTCGAGGCGATCACCTCAGCCCTGCTCACGCGGCTCGACCCCGAGGACCGGCTGCTGCGCCGCAACCGCTGAGGGGCCGACAGCGGGACGTACTCCCGGTGAGGGCCTGGACTCGCCACCATGGGCCCCATGACCTTCTGGCTCACCGGTGACGAGTCGGCCGACCGGCTCCTCGACGAGAACCCGTTCGCCCTGCTGATCGGCATGCTGCTCGACCAGCAGATGACCATGGAGGCCGCCTTCGCGGGCCCGCGCAAGCTCGCCGACCGGATGGGCGGGTTCGACGTGCACCGGATCGCCGAGGCGGACCCGGCCGCGTTCGAGGAGCTGGCCGCGACCCCTCCGGCGGTGCACCGGTACCCGCGCGCGATGGCCGGTCGCATCCAGTCGGTCGCCCGCACCGTCGTCGACGAGTACGACGGCGACACCACGCGGCTGTGGACCGACGGTGACCCGGATGCCGCCACGGTCCTGCGCCGGCTGACGGCGCTGCCGGGCTTCGGCAAGCAGAAGGCGCAGATCTTCCTCGCCATGCTGGCCAAGCGCCGCGGCGTCGACCTGCCGGGGTGGCGCGAGGCCGCCGGCCCCTACGGCGAGGAGGGCGTCCTGCGCTCCATCGCGGACGTCACCGGCCCGGAGAGCCTGGCGTCCGTCCGCGAGGCGAAGCGGGCCTACAAGGCGGCGCTCAAGGCCGCCGGCGCCTGACTCGACCGTTCCCGCGGGGCCGGTGTCGCTGGCAGGATCGCCGCCATGATCGTCGTCACCTCCAACGACCTGCCCGGCTACCGCGTCCTCGCCGTCCTCGGCGAGGTGATGGGTCTGACCGTCCGCTCCACCAACATCGGCGCCAGCTTCACCGCCGGCTTCCGCGCCATCGGCGGCGGGGAGATCCCCGAGTACACCAAGATCATGTACGAGAGCCGGCACGAGGTGATGCGCCGGATGGTGACCGAGGCGGAGCAGCGCGGCGCCAACGCGATCCTGGCGATGCGGTTCGACACCGACTCGATCGGGCAGTTCAGCGAGGTGTGCGCGTACGGCACCGCCGCCGTCGTCGAGCCGATCGCCGCCGGCGAGCCGGGCGCCACACCCCAGTCCGTGCAGTTCGCGACGGGCACCCCGGGCGCCGGGGTCTGACCGCAGCCTCGGGCCGCCTGACCGCCAGCGCACGTCGAGCCGCCGGTGCGCGTCGGGCCGTCGGCTACGCCTGCGTGCGCCCCTCGGGCGTGCCACCGGCGGCGGCCCGTCCCGCGGCGAAGCCCTCCTCGTAGGCCTCGGCGGTACCGAGCCGGAACATGTCGTCGGGCCCCGTCCGCTGGAGCGGCCGCGCACCGGGCCCGTGCTCCGCGGTGACCCACCGGCCTGCGCCGCGGACCACGGCGAGCGGCCGGCCGGACGCCTTGCCCTTGACCAGCTCGGCCGCGGCTGCCAGCTCGTCGGCCACCGCCGTCACCGTCATCGTCAGCGGTCGCCCGAAGCTGTCCGCCAGCCCCCGCAGGTCCTCGAGGGGTGCCAGGCCGGCGACGCCGATGGCGATGTCCACCACGCCGTCGCGCCACGGCCGACCGGCGGTGTCGCTGACGATCACGCCGACCGTGACCCCGAACCTCGCGGTGACGCCGTCCCGGAGGGCCCGCGCGGAGGCATCGGGGTCGAGCGGCAGCAGCAGCACCGTGCCGGCCGGGGTGTTCGAGGCGTCCACCCCGGCGGCGGCCATCACGAGCCCCAGCCGGTTCTCCACGATCCGCGTCACCCCGGCGGCGTGCTCGCGCGTCGCGACCACCCGCACGGTCTCGTCCGTGATCGCCTGCTCGCGGTCCTCGGCCGCGACCACCCGTCCCTCGGCCTTGGACACCACCTTGCTGGTCAGCACCAGGACGTCGCCGTCGGCCGGACGGTGGTCCGGGTCGTCGTCCGCCGCGAGCGCGTCGAGCAGAAGGGTGACGAGGTCGTCGCCGGGGCGCACCTCGCCGACGCCGCCCGGTGCCCAGACCCGCAGCTCGGACGGTTCGCGGTCGCCACCCGTCATCGGCTCAGCGCCGGCAGCACGTCCCGCCCGAACACCTCGAGCCACTCCCGCTGGTTGCGCCCGACGTTGTGCAGGTAGATCCGGTCGAACCCGAGGTCGACGTACCGCTGGATCTCCGCCCTGTGCACGTCCGGGTCGGCCGAGACCACCATCCGACCGGCGAAGTCCTCCGGCCGCACCATCCGGGCCATCTGCTCGAAGTCGAACGGCGAGCGGACGTCACCCTTGGGGAACTTCATCCCGCCGTTGGGCCACTCGTGCATCGCGTTGGCCATCGCCTCCTCGTCCGTCGCCGCCCAGGACAGGTGCAGCTGCAGCACCTTCGGCATCGCGTCCGGGTCCTTGCCGGCCTCGCGCGCGCCCTCGGCGAAGCGGGTGAACAGGCCGCCGATCTTCTCCAGGGGCGCACCGACGGTGATCAGCCCGTCCGCGTGCCGGCCGGCGCGCTTGGCCGTGACCGGACCCGCGGTGGCGACCAGGATCTCCGGGGGCACCTCCGGCATGGTCCACAGGCGCGTCGACTCGAGCTTGTAGAACGCCCCGGCGTGCTTGGTGTCCTTGCCCGCCAGCGAGGACGTGAAGAGCTTGCGGATGATCTCGATCGCCTCGAACATCCGGTTGATCCGCTCGGGTGCCTCCGGCCAGTACCCGGCGATGACGTGCTCGTTCAGGGCCTCGCCGGAGCCGAGGCCCAGCCAGTGCCGACCGGGGTACATGGCGGCGAGCGTGGCCGATGCCTGAGCGACCATCGCGGGATGCCAGCGGAAGGTCGGCGCCGTGACACCGGGGCCGAAGTCACCGGTCGTCCGCTCGCCGACGGCCGTCAGCACGTTCCAGACGAAGGCCGACTGTCCCTGGGCGGGGACCCACGGCTGGAAGTGGTCCGCCGCCATCACCCCGGAGAACCCGTGCTGCTCGGCGACCGCCGACAGCTCGACCGCCTCGGTCGGGTGGAACTGCTCGAGGCTCGCCGCGTAGCCGACCGTCAGACCGTTCGCCGTCACTGCCACATCGTCTCCGTCCGCCCACCGCGGGGGCCAGGTCGTCCCGCGCACACGACGACGAGCCTAGGACGCCCCTGTCAGACAGCCAGCGGCTGCGGCTCCCGCAGGTCTGCGTCCGGCAGCGGCGCGTCCGACGTGGGAAGCACCAGGACGTCGGCGGCCGCCGGCTCGACCAGCAGGGCCTCCGACTCGTCCGTCGCACCACGGCGGACCAGCGCCACGCCGCCCACCACCAGCAGAGCGCCGACCAGCTGGACCCCGGCGGGGGCCTCGCCCAGCAGCGCCCAGGCGAGCACCACGGCGAAGAGCACCTCGGCGAGGGCGAGGAACGACGCCGTGCGCTCCCCGAGGATGCGCACCGAGACCGTGCTGACGCCGTAGGCGAACGCCGTGGGGAGCGCTCCGAGCACCAGGGCGAGCACCAGCCACGACGTGCTGGTGCCGGCGACGTGCACCGGCACCGCGGGAGTGCGGAGCGGGAGGACGCCGACCACCAGCAGCAGCCCGATCACCAGGGCGCCGACCACCAGCCCCGAGCCGGCGACCGCCACGGGGGGCAGCGGCGACGGGCGCGCCGTCATCGCGAAGTACGCGGCGTTCCCCACCGCGGCGGCGAACGCGAACAGCAGACCCACGGGGTCGAGGTGGATGCTGCCCGTCAGGTCGAGCACCAGGACCAGCCCGCCCATCGCCAGCGCGGCGCCGACCAGCGTGAGCCGAGAGGGCGTGCGACGGGTCCGGGCCCACGCCCAGCCGAGCAGCAGCAGCGGCGCCGTGTACTCGACGAGCAGGGCGACGGCGATGGGCAGCCGGTCGACGGCGAGGTAGTACAGGGACGTCGACCCGGCGACGCCGACGAGGCCGAACAGCAGCAGCGTCCGGCGCTCCGTCACCAGCAGGCGGTACCGGCCGCGCAGCGCCCACAGCGCGGGGCCGAGCAGGAGCAGTGCACCGAACGAGAGGCGGAACAGGATCGCGCCGCCGGGCGTCCACCCCGCCTCGAGCAACGGCTTGGCCACCGGCCCCGACGTCGCGAACGCGGCCGCCGCCACGAGCCCGGCCACCACGCCGCCCCCGCGGGATCCCGCAGTGCGCACGACTACCCCCTCCAACGCCCCGATGTCAGGGGTGAACGCGATTTATGCTCGTGACAGTACCCAGACACGCCGACAGGAGTCAAAGTGACGTTCGCCCCTGACACTGAGGTGTCGCTCACAGCGGCCGCCTGGCTCGTCAACACGGGCCTGCGCCGGGACGGCGTCGACACCCTGACGTCCGTGGCCGACCTCGACCGCTTCTACGCGGACTTCGGCTACGCCGGCCGCCACGACAGGGACGACGACGAGGTCGCCGCGGTGCGCACCGTGCGGGAACGCCTGCACCGCCTGTGGGAGGTCGACCGCGACGAGGCGGCGGGGCTCGTCAACGAGATGCTGCGCGAGGCGGGCGCCCTGCCCTACCTCGCCCGCCACGACGGCTGGGACTGGCACCTGCACGCCACCGACATGGAGGCCCCGCTGCCGGTGCGGATCATGGTCGAGGCCGCGATGGCGGTCGTCGACGTCATCCGGTCGGACGAGTACGCGCGGATGGCGCTCTGCGAGGCGCCGGACTGCCAGGCGGTGCTCGTCGACCTGTCCCGCAACCGGTCCCGGCGGTTCTGCGACGTGAACAACTGCGCCAACCGCGCCCACGTCGCCGCCTACCGCGCGCGCCGAGCAGCCGCGGACCCCGTGTGACATGAGCAGGCCTGACGGTCTGACGGTGGTGGTCGCCGTCGCGGTGCTGCTGCTCGCGGCGATGGCGGCCGCGGTCCTGCTGTGGAACCGGGTGCGGGGCACGCGGCCGCTGCGCACGCTGCAGCGGATCGGCCTCCTGCTGCTGTGCCAGCTGCTCGCGGTGGCGACCGCGGCGGCGGCGATCAACCACGTCAACCCGTTCTTCACCTCGTGGAGCGACCTGCGGGGCGCACTCGGCCCCGCGGACGCCGCCCGGGCGGCGCTCTCCCCCGCGGAGCACGGTGGTGCGGAGCCCGCCGCCACGCCGTCCGGCACAGCGGCGGCGCTGCCCGAGGGGTTCACCCGCTCCGCCGACGGGTTCGTCCGCGGGCACCTGACAGGCACCGCGTCCGGCGTCGAGGGCGACGTGGTCGTCGCGCTGCCCCCGGGCTGGGATCCCGCACGTCACCCGCGGTACCGGGTGATCCTCGGCCTCGCCGGGTACCCGGGGAACCCCGTCGACGCGATCATCGGCCTGCACCTGGCGTCCGAGGTGGCGGCCCGCATGCAGGCCGGCACGCTGCCGCCGACCATCGTCGTGGCGGCGACGACCAACGTCGGCGGCAAGAACGGGGACTGCGCCGACGTCGTCGGCGGCCCTCAGGTGCCGACCTGGCTCACCCGGGACGTCCGCGAGCTGATGGTGCGGGAGTTCGACGCCGATCCGGCCGCACGATGGACGGCCGTCGGACTGTCGAGCGGGGGCTACTGCGCCGCACGGCTGCTGCTGACGGACCCCACCCGCTTCGGCACGGCGATCAGCATGTCCGGCAGCAACGCCCCGGACGCCCCGGCCCTGTCCGGCACGGCCGCCGACCGGACCGCGGCCGACCTGCGGACCCTGGCCGCTCACGGCACGAACCCGCCGGTCGCCCTGCTGCTCACCGCGACGGCGCAGGACGGCGCCACGGTGAAGGACGCGCAGGCTCTGAAGGCGGCCGTGGGCCCGGGGGTCTCGGTGGACGTGCAGGTGCTCCCCAAGGGCGGTCACAACTGGTCGGTGTGGGGCGAGATGGCGGCGCCCGCCTTCGACTGGCTCGTCGCGCACCAGTCGCGCTGACGTCCACCCGTGCGCAGCACCACCTGCGCTTCTGGGAGAATGGCGGTCATGGCCGAGCTGAACCCCCTGTCGCCCCGTGTCCCGGCAACCCGTGCCGTGCGCGAGGTACCGGACCGGGTCTCGCTCGACGGTGTCGAGGAGCGCTGGGACGCCGCGTGGTCGCAGCAGGGGCTGTACGCGTTCGACCGCACGGCGGCGCGCGAGCAGGTCTACTCGATCGACACCCCGCCCCCCACGGTGTCCGGCTCGCTGCACGTGGGTCACGTGTTCTCCTACACGCACACCGACGTGGTGGCCCGGTACCGCCGGATGCGCGGCGCCGAGGTGTTCTACCCGATGGGCTGGGACGACAACGGCCTGCCGACCGAGCGCCGCGTGCAGAACTACTACGGCGTGCGCTGCGACCCCTCGCTCCCCTACGTCGAGGGTTTGGTGCCGCCGCACCAGGGCGATGCGGGCTCAGGCGGCAAGTCCGCGAAGGACCAGGTGCCGGTGTCCCGGCGCAACTTCATCGAGCTGTGCGTGCGCCTGTCGGCGGAGGACGAGCAGCAGTTCGAGGCGCTCTGGCGCCGGCTGGGGCTGTCGGTCGACTGGTCGCGGACCTACCAGACCATCGGCGAGCGGGCCCGTGCGGTCGCCCAGGCGGCCTTCCTGCGGAACCTCGCCCGCGGCGAGGCCTACCAGGCCGAGGCGCCCGGCCTCTGGGACGTCACCTTCCAGACGGCGGTGGCTCAGGCAGAGCTCGAGGCCCGCGACTACCCCGGCGCGTACCACCGCGTCGCGTTCCACCGCACCGACGGGGGCGGCGACGTGCACATCGAGACGACCCGTCCCGAGCTGCTCCCGGCGTGCGTCGCGCTGATCGCCCACCCGGACGACGAGCGCTACCAGCACCTGTTCGGCAGCACCGTGACCAGCCCGCTGTTCGGCGTGGAGCTGCCGGTGCTGGCCCACCCGGCCGCCGAGCCGGACAAGGGTGCCGGCATCGCGATGTGCTGCACGTTCGGCGACCTGACCGACGTGCAGTGGTGGCGCGAGCTGCGCCTGCCGACCCGGTCCGTGGTCGGTCGCGACGGCCGGCTGCAGCGCGAGACGCCCGACTGGATCACCTCCGACGGCGGCCGTGCGCTGTACGCGGAGCTGGCGGGGAAGACGACGTTCTCGGCGCGGGAGGCCGTGGTCGCCGGCCTGCGCGACTCGGGCGAGCTGGACGGCGAGCCGGTGGCGACCCAGCGCAAGGCGAACTTCTACGAGAAGGGCGACAAGCCCCTCGAGATCGTCACCAGCCGGCAGTGGTACATCCGCAACGGCGGCCGGGACGAGGAGCTGCGCGCCGCGCTGCTCACGCGCGGTGCGGAGCTCGGCTTCCACCCGGAGTTCATGCGGGTGCGCTACGAGAACTGGGTGAACGGCCTCAACGGCGACTGGCTGGTGTCCCGGCAGCGCTTCTTCGGCGTGCCGTTCCCGGTCTGGTACCGGCTCGACGAGGACGGCAACCCCGACCACGGCAACCCGCTGGTGCCGGCCGAGAGCGCCCTGCCCATCGACCCCTCCACCGACTGCCCGGAGGGCTTCACCGAGGACCAGCGCGGCGTGCCCGGCGGGTTCGCTGCGGACCCCGACGTGATGGACACCTGGGCGACCAGCTCGCTGAGCCCGTTGATCGTCGGCGGCTGGCTGTCCGACGACGACCTGTTCTCCCGCGTGTACCCGATGGACCTGCGTCCCCAGGGCCAGGACATCATCCGCACCTGGCTCTTCTCCACGGTGGTGCGCTCGCACCTGGAGTTCGGCGCGCTGCCGTGGTCCGACGCCGCGATCAGCGGCTGGATCCTCGACCCCGACCGCAAGAAGATGAGCAAGTCCAAGGGCAACGTCGTCACGCCGATGGGCCTGCTCGAGGAGCACGGCTCCGACGCGGTCCGGTACTGGGCGGCCTCGGCGAAGCTCGGCACGGATGCGGCGTTCGAGGTCGGCCAGATGAAGATCGGCCGCCGCCTGGCGATCAAGGTGCTCAACGCCAGCAAGTTCGCGCTGTCGTTCGGCGCGGCCGACGAGCCCGTCTCGCTCGACCCCGCACACGTGACGCAGCCGATCGACCGGGCGATGCTCGCCGGCCTGGCCGACGTGGTCGAGACGGCCACCGCGGCGCTCGAGGCCTACGACCACACCCGCGCCCTCGAGGTGACCGAGACGTTCTTCTGGACGTTCTGCGACGACTACCTCGAGCTGGTCAAGGACCGCGCCTACGCCGCGGAGGACGACCCGGAGGGTGCCGCCTCGGCGCGCGCCGCGCTCGGCATCGCGCTCGACACGCTGCTGCGGCTGTTCGCGCCCGTGCTGCCGTTCGCCACCGAGGAGGTCTGGTCCTGGTGGCGTGAGGGCTCGGTGCACCGCGCCGCCTGGCCGACGGCCGAGCCGCTGCGCGTCGCGGCCGGCGACGCGGACGCCGGTGTGGTCGCCGCAGCCGGTGCGGCCCTCGCGGCCCTCCGCAAGGTGAAGTCCGAGGCGAAGGTGTCCATGCGCACGCCCATCACGGCTGTGACGCTCACGGTGCCGTCCTCGGCCCGCGCCGCGGTGGAGCTCGCCCTCGGCGACGTGCGCGCGGCCGGACGCGTGACCGGGGCGCTGACGCTGGTCAGCGGGGAGGACGGCTCGTCCGTCGCCCGCGACGCGGAGCTGGGCGTGGCCGAGCAGCGCGCCTGACCGTCCCCGTGCGCCGGGAGGGTCCCGACGACCTTCCGGCGTGGGGAGCCCCACCCGGCCGGGCGTGACCTTCCAGCCACTAGGGTCGGTCCGTCATCACGGCACCTGGAGCACCCATGGTCGAGTTCACGTCCCCCGCGCAGGTCGAGGACGATCCCACGCTGTCCATCCCCGGCATGCTGGCCGCCCGCCTCGCCCACGACCCCGACGACGTCTTCGCCGAGCGCTCGGGCGGTCCCGACGGCAGCTGGACCACCGTGACGGTGCGGGAGTTCGTCGACCAGGTCAACGCCGTCGCGAAGGGCCTGGTCGCGTCGGGCATCCAGCCCGGGGACCGCGTCGCCATCATGTCCCGGACGCGCTACGAGTGGACCGTCGTCGACTTCGCGTGCTGGGCAGCCGGTGCCCTCGGCGTGCCCGTCTACGAGACGTCGTCCCCGGAGCAGGTGCGCTGGATCGTCTCGGACTCCGGCGCCCGGCTCGCCGTCGTCGAGACGCCCGACCACGCGGCGGCCGTCGCCCAGGTACGCGACGACCTTCCGGGCCTGACCGAGGTGCTGGTGCTCGACGAGGGCGCGATCGACACCCTGGTCACCCGTGGCGCCGAGGTCCCGGACGACGAGATCGCCCGGCGCAGCGCCCTGGCGGACGGCGCGTCGCTGGCGACGATCATCTACACCTCCGGCACCACCGGACGTCCCAAGGGCGTCGAGCTGACCCACGGCAACTTCGTCTCGATCACGCGGGAGGGCGTGGCCGGACTCGGTGAGGTCTGCGCGAAGCCGTACTCGCGCACCCTGCTGTTCCTGCCGCTCGCCCACGTGTTCGCCCGCTTCATCGAGGTGCTGTGCGTGCCGTCCGGTGCGGTGATGGGGCACGCACCGAACGCCCGGAACCTGATCGCGGACCTCGCGGCGTTCCAGCCGACCTTCGTGCTCGCCGTCCCCCGGGTGTTCGAGAAGGTCTACAACTCCGCCGAGCAGAAGGTGGGCGACGGTCTGCCGCTGCGCATCTTCCGGTGGGCCGCCAAGGTCGCCATCACGTACTCACGAGCCCTCGACACCCCGTCGGGTCCCAACCCGGTGCTCACGGCCCAGCACCGGCTCGCGGACCGGTTGGTGCACCGCAAGCTGCGCGGCGCCCTGGGCGGCCGGGCGGAGTTCGCGGTGTCCGGAGGGGCACCCCTGGGCGAGCGGCTGGGGCACTTCTACCGCGGGATCGGCGTCCGCGTGCTCGAGGGCTACGGCCTGACCGAGACGACCGCCCCGACGGCGGTGAACCGGCCCGGCCTGACCAAGGTCGGGACCGTGGGACCCGCCTTCCCCGGCACCAGCGTGCGGGTGGACGACGACGGCGCCATCTGGGTCGCCGGGCCGCACGTGTTCCGCGGCTACCGGCACCTGCCCGAGCAGACCGCCGAGGTGCTGGTGGACGGCTGGTTCAAGACGGGCGACCTCGGCTCCCTCGACGAGGACGGCTACCTGCGGATCACCGGCCGGTCGAAGGAGATCATCGTCACCGCCGGCGGCAAGAACGTCGCCCCTGCGCTCCTCGAGGACCGCCTGCGCGGGCACCCGCTGGTCAGCCAGGTGGTGGTGGTCGGGGACCAGCGACCGTTCATCGGCGCCCTGGTCACCCTCGACGCCGAGATGCTGCCGGGCTGGCTCGCGATGCACGGCCTGCCGTCGATGGACGTCGAGACCGCCGCGACCAACCCCGGGGTCCTCGAGGCCCTCGACCGCGCCGTGGCCCGCACCAACGAGGCGGTGTCCCGTGCGGAGTCCATCCGCAAGATCCACGTGCTGAGCACGGACTTCACCGAGGCGAACGGCTACCTGACCCCGTCGCTGAAGGTGAAGCGCGCCCAGGTGCTCAAGGACTTCGCGGCGCAGATCGACGAGCTGTACGAGGACACCCGCCAGCACGACTGACCCGTGCCGCCGGCGTGGCCGCCGGCACGCCCGAGGGTGCCGGCGGCCGCGCCGTGGACGAGACGCCCGCGCGGGCGTCAGACGAGCGTGCGCAGCCGCGCCGTGTCGGCGGACTGGGACAGCAGACCACCGCTGGGCGTCGAGCCGTCGGACCAGCGCAGCAGCGCACCGACACCCTCGACCAGCTCCGCCTCACCCTCGCCCGCGAACGTCACGCCCGCGTCCTGGCCCAGGGCGGCACGCAGCAGCGCCACGTCGCACGGCATCGAACGGGCCTCACCGGACGTGACGCCGATCGCCGCCAGGTCCCCGGCGCTGGTCGCCAGCTGGAGGGGGTCCGGGCCCACCCACAGGGTCCGCTGCGTCAGCGCGGCGGCGCCGTCGCCCAGCACCAGCTCGGCGACCTGACCGCGCCGCAGCACCTCCACCACGGAGTCCAGGGCCGTCACGGCGGCGTTCCCCTGGCCCAGCGCCTGCCGGAACCGGTCCAGCGTCGCAGACCGGCGCCGGGCGCGGTACGCGTCCACCGCCTCGACCTTCTTGGTGTGGAAGGCCTCCCCGTGCACACCCTCGCCGCGGCCACCCCCCGGCACCTCGACCATGAGGTCACGCACCGGCTGCCCGACGGCGTCACGGACCAGCGCGACCGCCCGCACGTCGCCGGTCAGCAGGACGAGGTCCGGCGGGTCTTCTGCGACGCGGTGGTCGAGCGCCGAGGCGACCGCCTCCGCGTTGCGCTGCCAGGAGTCCTCGGCGCGGGTCTGGGACCGGCGGTCCAGGCCACCGCCGCGAGTCTTGTGCACCTCGTCGTGACCGCCCTGCACCACCTCGGTGGTCGGCTTGGCGTCCCGCTCCCCGGCCTGCACGCGTTGCAGGTCGGCACCGTTGCGGTCCACCGCGACGACGAGCAGGTCGACGGTCTCGTCGGCGGCGTGGATCGCCTGCAGCAGCGCGGGCGCCGGCCCGAACATGCCCTGCGACTGCGCCGGTGGTGCGGACAGCAGCCGGTCGACCACCAGCCCGTAGGCGTCCGCCACCAGCACGCGGCCGTGCGGGGTGCGACGACCGTCGGGCACCTGGAGGCGCTCACCGATCTGATCCAGCACCTCGGCCGGTGCCCCGTCCCGCTCGAGCGCTCGACGCACCGCCTTCCACCGGTCCGCCGCCTCCGCCTCAGCGGACAGCTGGGACGGGGTCGCATCCAGGTACACGGTGGTGAACGGTGCGGGACGCCCGAGCAGGGGCTTGAGCCAGTGCAGATCCATCGAGAGGACTCCTCGGTGCTCGACGGTCCCCGGCGACCACGGCGGGGCCGAAGGCCCCGGGGCTGACCCCTCTACCTTCCGCCACCCGCACGGCCGAGCGCCACCCCGGATGCGATCGCCTCGTGGTGGCGGATCACCTCCTCCACGATGAACGCGAGGAACTTCTCCGCGAACACCGGGTCGAGGTCCGCCTCACGGGCGAGGTCGCGCAGCCGGGCGACCTGGACGGCCTCGCGGCCGGGGTCGGATGCGGGCAGCCCGAGCTCGGCCTTCAGCACGCCGACGCGCTGGGTGGCCTTGAAGCGCTCCGCCAGGATGTGGATCAGCGCCGCGTCGATGTTGTCGATGCTGTGCCGCAGGCGGGCGAGCTCGGCCGGCACCACGGGGCCGGTCGGGCTGCTGTCGCTCACGCGCTCTTCTCGCGCGGCGGGCGCTTGTCCCGCGGAGCCTCGCGCGGCACCAGCGTCGGGTACACGTTCGCCAGCACGACGTCCCGGGTGATCACCACGCGGGCGACGTCGTCACGGCTCGGTACCTCGAACATCACCTGCTGGAGGACCTCTTCCATGATCGCGCGCAGCCCGCGAGCCCCGGTGCCCCGGAGGAGCGCCTGGTCGGCGATCGCCGCCACCGCGTCGTCGTCGAACTCGAGCTCGACGCCGTCGATCTGGAACATCCGCTGGTACTGCTTGACCAGGGCGTTGCGAGGTTCGGTGAGGATCCGCACCAGTGCCTCGCGGTCCAGGGGGGACACCGTGGTGATCACCGGCACGCGGCCGATGAACTCGGGGATCAGGCCGAACTTCAGCAGGTCCTCCGGCATGACCTCGTCGTAGACGTCGATGTCGTCGGCCGTGTGCAGCGGCGCCCCGAAGCCGATGCCCCGACGACCGGCGCGCGACGTGATGATCTCGTCCAGGCCGGCGAAGGCACCCGCCACGATGAACAGCACGTTGGTGGTGTCGATCTGGATGAACTCCTGGTGCGGGTGCTTGCGGCCACCCTGCGGCGGCACCGACGCCGTCGTGCCCTCGAGGATCTTCAGCAGCGCCTGCTGCACGCCCTCGCCGGACACGTCCCGCGTGATCGACGGGTTCTCGCTCTTGCGGGCGATCTTGTCCACCTCGTCGATGTAGATGATGCCGGTCTCGGCCTTCTTGACGTCGTAGTCCGCCGCCTGGATCAGCTTGAGGAGGATGTTCTCCACGTCCTCGCCGACGTACCCCGCCTCGGTGAGCGCGGTGGCGTCCGCGATGGCGAACGGCACGTTGAGCATCTTCGCGAGGGTCTGCGCGAGGTACGTCTTGCCGCAGCCCGTCGGGCCGATCAGCAGGATGTTCGACTTGGCGATCTCGACATGGTCCTCGGCGGGACCGACGCGGCCGGTCTCACCGGCCTGGATGCGCTTGTAGTGGTTGTAGACGGCGACGGCCAGCGACCGCTTCGCGGCGTCCTGGCCGATCACGTACTGCTCGAGGAACTCGAAGATCTCCTTCGGCTTGGGCAGCTCGACCATGCCCGCCTCGGTGCTCTCCGCCAGCTCTTCCTCGATGATCTCGTTGCAGAGGTCGATGCACTCGTCGCAGATGTACACGCCCGGTCCGGCGATCAGCTTCTTGACCTGCTTCTGCGACTTCCCGCAGAAAGAGCACTTGAGGAGGTCGGCCCCGTCCCCGATCCGAGCCACAGAATCCCCTTCCTCGAGTGCACCCGCGGTGCGTTCCGTGCATCGTCCCGCAGCACGGCTCCGGCGGCGGTGCGCGTCTTCCCATTGGACACCACGGCAGGCGCCGTGTCAGCCGTACCCCCCGGAACCACCGGCGTGTCCTGCTCAGCCGGTCAGCCGGTCGCGGGAGGCACCTAGGACACAGGTCCTGCGGTGGTGCACCGCGCCGGCCGACCGGCCGCTGCGTTCGTCAGGACGGCTGGACCGTCGTGGGCACCACGCCCTTGCGGCTGGCCAGCACCTGGTCGACCAGGCCGTACTCGGCGGCCTGCTGGGCGGTGAGGATCTTGTCCCGCTCGATGTCCTTGCGCACCTGCTCCAGCGGCTGCCCGGTGTGGTGCGCGAGGGCCTGCTCGAGCCACTCGCGGATGCGGATCAGCTCGTTGGCCTGGATCTCGATGTCGGACGCCTGCGCGTAGCCGCCGCCCTCCATGGCCGGCTGGTGGATCAGCACGCGGGCGTTGGGCAGCGCCAGCCGCTTGCCGGGCGTGCCGGCCGCCAGCAGCACGGCCGCCGCCGACGCGGCCTGGCCGAGGCACACCGTCTGGATCTGCGGCTTGATGTACTGCATCGTGTCGTAGATCGCGGTCAGCGCCGTGAACGAGCCGCCGGGCGAGTTGATGTAGATGGTGATCAGGCCGTCCGGGTCGGTGCTCTCCAGCACCAGCAGCTGGGCCATCACGTCGTCCGCGGACGCGTCGTCCACCTGGACGCCCAGGAAGATGATCCGGTCCTCGAACAGCTTGGTGTAGGGGTCCTGCCGCTTGAACCCGTACGCGGTGCGCTCCTCGAACTGAGGCAGCACGTACCGGCCGGACGGCGAGGCGGGTGCGAGGCCGCCGGGGCCGGCCAGGCGGCCGGCGGCGGCGACGAACTGGGACTCGATGCTCATCAAGGTCTCCTCTTGAGGTCGTCGGACGTCAGGCCGTGCCGCCGCGGCCGGTGACCGCGTGGGCCGTCTCGACGACGTGGTCGACGAAGCCGTACTCGAGCGCCTCCTGCGCCGTGAACCAGCGGTCGCGGTCCGCGTCGGAGTTGATCTGCTCGATCGTCTTGCCCGTCTGCTGGGCGGTCAGCTCGGCCAGCACGGTCTTCATGTGCAGGATCAGCTGGGCGTTGATCCGCACGTCGGTCGCGGTGCCGGCGATGCCGCCGGACGGCTGGTGCATCATCACGCGGGCGTGCGGTGTCGCGTAGCGCTTGCCCTTGGCGCCCGACGAGAGCAGGAACTGCCCCATCGAGGCGGCCATGCCGATGCCGATGGTCGCGACGTCCGGCTGGACGTACTGCATGGTGTCGTAGATCGCCATGCCGGCCGTGATCGAGCCGCCGGGCGAGTTGATGTACAGCCAGATGTCCTTGTCCGGGTCCTCTGCCGCCAGCAGCATCATCTGGGCGCAGATGGCGTTCGCGTTCTCGTCGCGCACCTCCGAGCCGAGCCAGATGATGCGCTCGCGCAGCAGTCGGTTGTAGATGGAGTCGTTGAGACCGAACCCCGGGGAATCGGCCCGGGCGATCGCCGGCACCTGCTCGTTCACGGATGGGCTCCCTCGTCGAGTGCTGGTGGATCACCGTGCCGCCCGGCCCGGGTCCCGCGAGGGACCGTGCTGGGCGGCGACGCTGCAGCGACCCTAACGCCCTGCCAGGTGGGGCCATGTCCGGCGCGGGGGCCGTTTCGCTGACGGCGCACGGGGCGCACACCTCGGCTTCGAGCCGCTGCGGCAGCCCGGCCGGTGCGGCCGGACGTGCGACGGGCCCGGACCGGCGTGGTGCCGACCCGGGCCCGTCGTGACGGTTGCGAGCTCAGTCGCGGATGATCGCCGAGATGTCGGTCGCGGCGTCCGTGGCGACCGGGGAGGCCTGCTCCGTGGTCTCGCCGGCCTCGTCGGACTCGGCAGCCTGCGCCTCCGCCTCCTCCTCGTCCGTGCCGATGAACTCGGACAGGTCGACGGTGGCGCCGGCCGGGTCGGTGACGGTCACGCGGCGCAGCGCGACGGCGAGCGCCTTGGACCGGGCGACCTCGGCGACCATCGAGGGGATCTGCCCCTGCTGGTCGATGGTCTGGATGAAGGTGTTCGGGTCCATGCCGTACTGCCGCGAGGCGTTGATCAGGTAGTCGACCAGCTCGGGCTGGCTGACCTTCACCTGCAGGTCCTCGGCGAGGGTGTCGAGCAGGATCTGGTTGCGAAGCGCGGTGGTGGCCTGCTCGGTGACCTCGGCCCGGTGGACGTCGTCCTCGAGGCGACCCTCGGACTCCAGGTGGCGCACCACCTCGGCCTCGACGACGCCGGCCGGGACCGGGATGTCGAGGTCGGCCAACAGCTGCTCGAGCAGCCGGTCGCGGGCCTGGACTGCACGGTTCTGGGTCTTGATGCGGCCGACCTGCTCGCGCAGGTCCACCAGCAGCTCCTCGAGCGTGTCGAACTCGCTGGCGAGCTGGGCGAAGTCGTCGTCCGCCTCGGGCAGCTGACGCTCCTTGACGGTGGAGGCCGTCACGGTGACCTGCGACGTCTGGCCGGCGTGCTCGCCGCCGACCAGGACGCTCTCGAACGTGGTGGTCTCCCCCGCCGACAGGTCGGTGAGCGCCTCGTCCAGACCCTCGAGCATGTTGCCCGAGCCGATCTGGTAGCTGACGCCGCTGACCTTGTCGACCTCCTCGCCGTCGATCGTCGCGACCAGGTCGATCTGCACGAAGTCGCCGTCCGCGGCCGGCCGGTCGACGCCGACCAGGGTGCCGAAGCGCTCGCGCAGCCCGTCCAGACGCGCCTGCACGTCCTCGTCCGTCACCTCGATGTCGTCGACCGCGACGCTCACGCCGTCGAGCTCCGGCACGGTGATCTCCGGGCGCACCTCCACCTCGGCGGTGAAGTGCAGCTCGCCCTCCTCGCCCGGCTTGGTGCTCGTCAGGCCCGGGACCTGGGTCACCTCGACGTTCGGCTGGCCGAGCGGGCGCAGCTTGTTGTCGCGCACGGCCTCCGCGTAGAACTCCCCGAGCCCCTCGTTGACGGCGTGCTCGATGACGGCGGGACGGCCCACACGCTGGTCGATGATGCGCGGCGGCACCTTGCCCTTGCGGAAGCCCGGCACGGTGACCTGCTCGGCGATGTGCTGGTACGCGTGCTCGATGCTCGGCTTGAGCTCGTCGTACGTCACCTCGACGGTCAGCTTGACCTTCGTGGGCTCCAGGGTCTCGACGGCGCTCTTCACTTCGGGTGCTCTCCAACTGGTTCGGCGGGCGCCGGTGCTCCGGCGGGGGCGCGTGCGTCGCGCGTACCGCCCGGGATCGAGCAGGGCGGCGTCGACCTCGCGCTGGCGACCCTCGATCGTACGTCACGGCATCCTCGCGCCCCAATCGGCCCCGACCCTCCGGCTGCGGTACTGATGCGCGCCGCCTGGACCCAGGGGCGGTCGCACGGGCCGGCCCGGTCCGGGGTTGCAGACCGCCGAGGTCCGGCAGACTGGCGCCGATGAGCTTCTACGGCGAGACCGAGGTGGGCGGCCCCAACGGGCTGACCTACGCCGTGCTGGTGACCCGGCTGGCGCACGACGAGCTGCTGGAGATCCTCACCTTGGAGCGGTTCTCCGGCTGGGTGGCGCCGACGGAGGCCGGGTGGACGGTCGCGGTGCCCGAGTCGCCGGTCGGCCACGTCGCCTCGCACCGACGGCGGCTGCCCGAGCTCGCGGAGGCGATCAGCGACCGCACCGACGCCGTGGTGGCCTCGGTCGTCGTGGTCAAGGACGAGCTGCTGCGGCTGTGGGCGGGCCGAGGAGGCGCGCAGCTGGTCGACTACGTCAGCGACCCGAGCGTCGGTGCGGAGGACGCTCCCCTCGAGCTGGACCCGTTCGGCAACCCCATGGGGATCTCCGACGGGCCGGTCGGCGCGCACGGGGCCTCGGCCCTCGCACGTGCGGCGGACCGGGCGCAGGCCGCCGACGAGCTGCAGGAGCTGCTGGCCGAGCGGCTCGGCGAGAGCGAGAACGAGTCGGAGCGGCTGCAGGCGGTGGCACGGCTGCTCGGCTGGCCGAGCTGGCTGGTCGCCGTCGACTCGCTGCCGCGGCGGGTGCCCGGCGGACCGGACGCGTCGGCGTTCACGCGGCTGCGGGCGGGACGCGGGGGTATCGGCGGGATCGCCGCCGCCCAAGCAGCTCGGGTGGTGCGCCGGAAGGCCTGATCGGCCCGGTACCCTGAGGGCCGCGGTCCGCCCTGGCGGACCTGTGCGGACGTAGCTCAATGGTAGAGCCCCAGTCTTCCAAACTGGCTACGCGGGTTCGATTCCCGTCGTCCGCTCCGTGTATCTCCGCAGATCAGATGCGATATCGACCCCCCGCTGAGCCGTCCAGCACAGACGCCCTTTCGGTTCCACGCGGGCCGTTCTACGCTCGTTTCAGCCCGCTTCGGTTCCAACTCGGTTCCACGGGCAGAGGGCGACTGGCTATCAAACGGGCGCCCGGAGCGGGGGATCATGGCGCGCAGCTTCGGCGGGGTCCGCCGTCGACCGGCCGGCTGGTGGCAGGCGTTCTACCCCGGCGCCGACGGCCGTCGCGTCTACTGCCCCACCCACTTCCCCGCCGCGCAGGACGCGCGCGACTGGCTCGACGAGCTGGTTCGCCAGCGCGAGCGAGGCTCGTGGTTCGACCCGGCGGCGGCGCACCAACGGTTCGATCGCTTCGCGACCTCGTGGCTCGCCAGCGCCCGCATCGCGTCGACCACCAAGGAGCTGTACGCGGGGTACCTCGACAACCACCTGCTGCCCACCCTTGGTCTGATGGAGCTCGGCGAGATCAGCCCGGCGACGGTGCGCGCCTGGTACGCCGCGATGGAGTCGAAGAACTCCCCGACCGCCCGCGCCCGGTCCTACGCCCTGCTGCGGCAGATCCTCAACGTCGCCGTCGACGACGGGGCCATCACCGCCAACCCGTGCCGGATCAAGAGCGGCGGGACGACTCGGCACAAGCCCAAGCCCACGCCGGACCTGGTCCAGGCTCGACGCATCGCGGCCCGCATGCCGCACCGGTGGCGCTTCCTCGTCGTGCTCGCCGCGACGTCGACCGCCAGGTACGGCGAGCTCGTGGCGCTCCGCCGCCGGGACATCGACGTCCTGCGGATGACCGTCAGCATCGAGCGGCAGTGGTACCGCGGCGCCTTCCGGGAGACGAAGCGGCCGGCGTCCGAACGCCTCGTCTTCCTGCCGAAGATGATCCAGGGCTTGCTGCAGGCGCACCTGGCCGCCTACGTCGGTCCGAGTGCCGACGCGTTGGTGTTCACCACCCGTAACGGCACTCCCCCGCCGACCAACTGGATCAACGCCCTCGTCCACCGGGCGGCCGACGACATCGGGCTCGAGGGCGTCACCTTCCACAGCTTCCGTCACCTCGGAGGCACCCTCGCGGCACAGACCGGGGCGTCGACGAAGGAGATCATGCGGCGGATGGGTCAGTCGACGCCGCGGGCCGCGATGATCTACCAGCGCGCGGTGGACGAGCGGGATGCGCTGATCGCCGAGAGCATCGCGGCCGGGGTCACCGGCGGGGCGAAGGTGCTGCCCCTTCCCACCCGCGGCCGTGGGGCCGCCTCCCGGTAGCTGTCGCCGTGCCCGCCGTCGGCTCAGCCGTGGTCGCTCCGCTTCCCCGTCGCTCGCAGGACCGCCCGGGCCGACAGCAGCGGGGCTGCGCGCCCGCGCGAGCGCGAGCCGTGGGGTACCGGAGCGGGCAATTCCACGGTGTGGCCGGAGGAGCGCGGTGCCACGGCGGACCGCGACGCGGGGATGCGATGCGAACCGATCCAGGCGTCCAGGTCCTGGGGCAGCCAGCGCACGGCGTCCCGCTTCCCGGTGCCGCGCGCCCGCAACCGGACGTGGGCGACCTGGCCGGTGGCGGTGGCGGCACGCAGGGTGTCGACGCTGACGCCCACTCGGGCCGCCGCCGACCGGGCGTCCAGCAAGGTGCCGGTCACGGGCTCGAGGCGGTCAGCGCGCTCTGTCTCGCCGTTGATCGCCATGCCGTCTACCCCCTCGGTGAGACGAGGCCGCCAGCGTCCACAGGAGGGATAGACAGAACAATCACACGCACCCTGACCAGGCATCACGGTGACCGCCGACCGATAGACAGCCCGATAGACAGGGTGATCACGGCGTGGTGCGGCCCTATCGACAGGCGGATCACCCTGCCTGGTCAGCGGCCCTTTCGCTGGCGACCGGACTACGCGGGTGCGACGACGGCGACGCCGTTGGCTCGGGCAGCGTCGGCGAGCCGCTCGTCGTAGGTGACCAGACCCTGGAGATCGTCCCCCAGGCTCAGTGCGGCGGCGAGGTGGATCGCGTCGAGGCTGCGCACCACGGCCGGATCGAGGCGCCCCGCCTCCTCGAACACCGCGGTGGTCACCTCCAGCAGCGTCAGCGCGTCGAGCACAGCGCGGGCCTGCACCACGCGGTCCGGGGCTGCGCGACGGACCGCACGCATCAGCTCGGTGCGGGCGAGGTCGCACGACACCGGGTGGCGGTCCGCCTCGCCCAGCCAGGCACGCAGCGCGGCCGTCTCCTGCTCGGCGACGACGAGCTTCACCAGCGCGGCGGTGTCGAGGTAGAACGCCACCTCAATACCGCTCGGCGTCGCGCATGGTCGCGAGCTCGTCGGACAGCGCACCGCCGGGCTGTGGCGCTGGGAGCTCGGCGATCGAGCGGCGCGCCGACCTGGCTACGCCGGCCGCGATCAACCGGTGCAGCGGCGAGCTCGGGATCGGGGACAGCTGCGCGACCGGACGGCCGCGGTCGGTGATGGTCACGGTCTCCCCCGCCACCACCTCGGCGACGACTGCCGAGGCGTTCTGCTTCAGCGCTCTGATCCCCACCTGGCTCATGTTCTTCAGTGTAGAACATCTGTCGCCGGCCCCTCAGACTTCCGTCGTAGCGGTGTGCCAAACGGCCCTGCAGTGTTCGACGAGTACCCGAGGAGCGAGGGACACCTACCGACCTCTGCGTGCCCGACGCGGCCCGAGCCCGGAACGCCTGGTCAGTGGGACGGTCGACCTCTCGGCGGAGAGGGCGGGACCGGGCGGGGCTGGCCGACGAGGCTCCCGAACCCCTGCTGGGTCGCCGTAGTCGCCGGATCGGAAGGTGACCTCCCAACCGCCGTGGTGCCACATCCAGACGTGCGCATATCGGTCGATGAACGGTGTCCGGTACCAGACCCGCACCCACCTCGGCATCAAGTCGAGACGCGGTCGAGCTCCGCCCGGCGGCAACCAGTTCCATCCGGGCGCCGAGCGCCCCGGAGCAGACCAGCCGCCTGGCGAGAGCACCCAGGAAGAATGACCTGGCGTCCCCTCGATCTCGCTCACAGACCGATCATGGGGCCGGACGCCGGTAATGCCACCTTGCGAGCTGCGCGATGCCTCCGTCGCCCTCCACTGCCACCGGCGCGGAGCGCGGTGCAAGAAGAGTCTCCGATCAATGAGCCTCTCCGGCGCCCTGCCGATCGCGTCCGAGACCGTGCAGATGGCAACGCGCCGATCGGGACGACCATCGCCGTCAGGCGGCTGCGGGTGGGACGGGACAAGGCCCGCTGCGCCCTAGTGCCAGAGGAGTGACCGAGAACTGGCCTTGCACGGAGGCATCAACGGCGGTGCGCCGTGACACGTGGCGTGCGACGGGGGGCGGAGAGGGTGACGACGATGCGGCGAGGCCGAACGACGACGTCGGGCGACCAGGCTGCAGGCCCGATCGCTACTCGCGAGGTCGGTCAACCGGCGGAGAGGTGCTGTCTACGGTGAACAAGGCGGTCACCAGACCCCGACTTCGGCCCTGCGAAGCCGCGGGACGGCCGCAGGTTCCGGGAAGGCGGCGGTCGGCGAGCTCGCTGAGCCGAACCCCTCTCATCACGTCGCCGTCGACTCCGACGACCGATTGTCAACGACGGGTTGGAATTGACCCTGTGG
>NZ_CAXWGW010000003.1:0-541650 GCF_964266755.1 Cellulomonas sp. T2.31MG-18 | reverse complement strand
AGCCCGCAACGCCGCCCGGACGGTGTTGCGCGCCAACCCGAGCCGACGCGCGATCTCCTTGATCGGCATCCCCTCGGCCCGATGCAGCCGACGGATCTCCGCCCAATCCTCCAGTGCGATCACCCCTCCAGAGTCCCGGAGGGGTCAGCCCCAATCCGTCGTCAGAGGGTCAGTCTCAACGCGTCGTCGACAGCGCTCGGCGTGGCTGGCATCCGGTGGCTACGACGAGTCGATGCGGACCGGCTTCGAGGACTGGGACTTCTTCCTGTCGATTCTCGGTACCGATCGGCGTATTGCGATCGTCCCCGAGCCGCTCGTGGAGTACCGCACGGCCGAGGCGTCGGCGAACGTCCGGTCGATGGAGCACCGGCTCGAGCTGTACGGCCGCCTCATCGACAAGCACAGAGAGGTGTTCGCCGCGAACCTTCGCACGGCCCTCCTCGCACACGAGTCTCACGCCAGAGAGCTGCTGAACCGATGGGAGCAGCTCCTCGTGGCGGACCCGTCGATACCGGTAGGCGAGATCACCTACGGCGACGGCGGGATGGCCGCGGCGGTCCGAGTCGCGTCGGCCAGGCGGCGATGAGTGATCGCCGGCCGGCTCTTGTCGGATGGGGACACTTAGGGCTCGGTCGTCGGGCTCGGTGTCAACGGGCGGAAGTCACCGGTCGGGCCCGGAGGATGACCGCAGGTGAGAACTGCGTCCGAGGGGACGTGTCTACTCAGAAGCCCGGAAGGGCAGCCGGACCGGTGCCGTGCTCGGGATTCGGGCGCACCGAGAAGGGAAGGTTCCAGTCCTCTTGAGTCCTTCCGTCGACCTCCAGCACCCACCGGTAGCGGCCGCCCGGCTGAAGAGGCAGTGGGGGAATCAGTAGGGCTATGGGGACGTCGAGGGGCGTCCCGCTGAGCACCCCAGGTGGACGACCGACTTCGAAGTTCCCATCGAGTTGGATCGGTACGGTGCGACCGAACTCATCGACGCGTTCCACCCGCTCACCGTCTTGGCGCTCGAGCCACATGCGGATCTCATGACGCATGTTGGCTTGATCCCAGGGGACTGAGACGAGAAGCGCGACAGCCGACGGGCTCGGAACAGGCGCCGTCATGTTCCAGCCGCCACCCGAGATGTAGAGCTTGCCTTCAGCGACGGTCGCGTGATCACAGAGCAGAAGGGTGACCCTCACGCGGCACCTACGCTGACGCGACTCGAGTTGTCGGTTGCGTAGCGAGTCTGCCAGCCATTGAACGAGGCGACGGCCGGCGAGGCGCTGCCCTGGTCGGTGAGCGTCACCCCGACCCAACCCCATTCCGGTGTCACGATCCGTACCGACCGAAGCTCGGAGCCGCTCCCGGAGACTTCGCGAACGTCGACGGCCTTGTCTTGCAGGTAGAAGGGGATGCCCTCCTGCACCAACTGCCGCACTTCAGTCAGCGTGTGACCCACCGCCGTGAACCCCGCGACGTCCGGCGAGTCGGCCCACCATGAGCCATCCTCCTCGTGGTAATGCACGGTCACTGCAGCCATCGTCGTCTCCGTCACCCCAGGACTTCCCATGCCTCTTCTTCGGTCAAGCCGACGTCGCTAATGAGGATCTTACGAACGACGGACGGAGGAACTGTTGCACCGTCGTGGTACGAGAACAACAACGGAGGCCGTCCGTCCGCCTCCATCCTCCGGTGTGAGCCTCTCTGTCGCACGACCCGGTAGCCGAGCGGCTCGCGCTCCAGGGTGCGCTGGACGTCGCGCCCCTTCATCGACGGAAACCGCTCCACCCGCGGGATGATTCCACAGGGTCCCGGCCGCCACGGTACCCACTCCGAGGCTCGCGGTCCGCCCTCTGCCGGCCCCATGCGCACGCATGGCGCGATGGCGCGCGTGACGGGAAGGTGCCGTGCGGCCGACCGGATGGAGGAGCGAGCACTGGAGGCGGTATCCCGAGTTGGCGGTGATCCGCTGACCGGTTGCCGGTTGCCGGTTGCCGGTTGCCGGTTGGAGGTCGCGGGGTGCGGCCCGACGTTCACGCTGCCGAAGGATGCGTCCGAGCTGTGGGCGGTGGGTGAAGACAACGACGCCGACGGCGGCTGCGGTAGTGCACGCGGCGGTGGACCAGTCGCTGGAGTTCCTGGAGGCTTCGGTGCTCCGGGCGCGGGTCGAGAGCGGGGGTGTGGCGGTTGAAGACTCGGAGTCTGGTCGGGGCGGCGCTAGACCACTGTGACTAGCGGTCCGGAGACCCCAACCCGCACACCGATGGGGGTGGCCAAGCGGGTGCGCGCGCGGCGACGTGCTCGACCGGATCGTCGGCGCCACGGCAACCGCCCTGACGGCAGGGGCACGAGGCGATCGCGCAGACGGGGACACGGCTACCGCCGTCGACCTGAATGCCCGCATCCACGATCGCCTGCACGCCGCCGGCGTGGCACGTCACCGCCACCCACTCCACCCGCTCGCTGGATGTCACCGACACAGAGGGCGTGCCTGCCCGACCCTTGCCATCCCCGTCGCACAGCATCGAGCACCAGCGGAACTGCATCGGGCGGCGAGTCGCGGAGGCCTTGCGACCACCCTTGTAACCCGCATATGACACGCCGCTACGTTCCTGCAGGTCAGAGCGGTGCCCCGAGTGGGATTCGAACCGCCTCTGTGAGGCCGATCCGCTGGCGCTACTACCCGCACCAATATAGCCTCTGACGTGCAATAACGATCCCGGCGCGACCCCCTCTGAGGAGAACGTCGGGGCCTGCTGAGGAACCCCGTGGAAGGGAGATCTTCCACGTATCTTCCACGCGGAGGCGGTGCGCGATGGCGGGACGGAACTCGTTCGGATCGGTTGAGACCCTGCCGTCGGGCCGCCACCGAGCCCGATACTCAGTCTCTCCCGGACGCTGGAGGTCCGCTCCGACGACGTTCTCCACGAAGGCGGAGGCGCACGCGTGGCTTGCGCGAGCCCGCGTCGCGATGGAGCAGGCCGCCGCTGGGTCACCGAAGGCGGCTCAGGCGTCGCGTCCTCCGCGCCTGAGTGACTACGTCTCAGAGTGGATCGCCGAGCGCCGCAATGGTCGCGGTGAGGCGTTACGTCCATCGACACGACGCACGTACGAAAGCTACCTCCGCCTGCACATCGGCACCGCCCCGCTGGGACGGCTGCGGCTCGACGAGATCACGCCGGAGCATGTGCGCGCGTGGCACCACGGTCTGGATCCCGCCCACCCCACGGGACGTGCTCGGGTCTACGCGTTCCTGCGCACGGTGCTGGCGACGGCGGTCGCCGACGAGCTCATCGCCGTGAACCCGTGCCGCATCCGAGGTGCCGGTCAGGCCCGGGCAGTGACGCCCGTGGAGGTGCTGACTCCGCAGGAGGTCGCTGATCTGGCCGACGCAATCGGCGAGCGCTACGGCGCAGCGATCCACTTGGGCGCCTGGTGTCAAATGCGGGTAGGGGAGGTGCTGGCGCTCCGTCGGCGGGACGTCGACTTGGACGCTCGCCTCGTGCACGTGCGCCGGGGGGTCACCTGGATCGACGGCCGTGCGCAGTTTGGACCGCCCAAGACGGACGCCGGAATCCGAGACATCTCGATGCCGGCTGCGGTGGCCCAGGTGCTTGAGCGCCACCTGGCGAAGGTCGGGCCTGGCCGCGATGCCTTGCTGTTCGTCGGGCGGACTCCGGGATCGCCGCCTCCGGTGCAGACCTTCGCCGATTCCGTGAAGCGGGCGGCGCGCCGAAGCGGGCTACCGCAAACCTTCCGTTTCCACCACCTGCGACACGCCGGCCTGTCGCTGCTCGCTGAAGCAGGAGCGTCTGTCGCCGAGCTCCAGTCCCGGGCGGGCCACTCCACTCCCGCTATGGCACTGCACTACCAACACGCTCGGGCTGTTCGAGACCGCGAGCTCGCCGAAAGGCTCAGCGCCGTCATCGACCAGCGGTGAGTCCTCGAGCGCCATGATTCGAATCCTGGGGGCGGAGCCTTCTGACCTGCGGTGACGTTGATTAGTGTCAAATATGAGTCATAAGCGTCGCGCCGACGTGCTCTTGGTCACCTCCGAGATCCACGTCTCGATGGGCCGCAGGACGTGGTCGACGTCGTCCCTGCGGAGGCGGATCGACCGCCTTCCCAGACGCATCGCGGGCAGGGTGCCGTCGGCGATGAGCATGCGGATGTACCGGGTCGTCACTCGCAAGCGATCGGCGGCTTCCGCGACCGTGAGCAGCTCGTGCTCGACGCTGATCGTCATGGGTCCTCCTTCGTCGGGACGTGCGGCCGGTGCGGCAGGCGGGCGTCTGTCGACGCGTCGTGACGGCGTGAGGCCCGATCCGAGCTGAACTCGTGCCGGCCGCGGGACGTTCGACGGTCCTCCGCGGCGTGGGACTTCCCGGTGACATCGATGATGTGCGGCGGCTTCACGAGCAGGGCGCCGCGCGATCCCGGTGACACTGGGTTGTGCGGGCTGGATCGGCGCCAGGAACACCGGGGACTTCGAGGTGACACGGCCGGGGGCTCGGGTCCGGGCTGGCGCCTAGCATCGAGGCATGGTGTCGGACAAGCGTTCGAGTGGCGTTCGTGTCTCTGGGTCGGCCGTGGGTCGCCTCGTGCGAGCGGCCGCCTGGGCGGCTGTCAGGAACGACGACGCTGAGGCGATGCTGCGGGTGGCGACGGACCCCTCGGCCGACGTTGAAGCACTCGCCACCATCTGCCCGCCGATGAACGAGCTTGGCCGGCTTCCCGCGACTGTCGCGCTGGCGATCCTTGAGCATCCGCGGTGCCCGGGCGGCCTCGCGGATCGTCTCTCAAGGCATCCCGACGTCGTGGTCCGGCTGGCTGTTGTGCGCCATCGCGGCTGTGGGGCGATGGCGCAGGCGTCGCTGCTCGGGGACATCGACCCGACGGTCAGCGCGGCCGCGCGGGAGGTGTTCTCCGACTGACCGCACTCGGCCGTGACTTCCTTGGGATCCGGAGGACATTGCGGTGACATTCGGCCTCTGGGCCTGATGTCACCGCGTTGTACAGCGCCCCTGCGGAACCTCTTCCGTGTCAACGCGACACGGGGAGGCGAGCATGACCATCGAGAAGCAGGCAACGGGATGCGAGGACGGTGGCCCGATCGTCCGCACGCGCGAGTGCTTGCTCAGCGTCCTGGCGACGGTCGACAACGAGGGCTGGGACGGGGTCGCCGGCACCAGGCTGCTGGTCTTCATCCGGACGGACCTCGTCTGGCCACTGGTTGCGGGTTGGGGCCTGCGTGGCTTCGCCGCCTCCCAGGCGGAGGCGTCGGCGTGGCAGGCGGCTTGGCGCGTACTCACCACGCCGCAGCTGCGCGAGGCCGAATCGCCCTGGGGAGTGGTGTGGAAGGCGGCGAGCCGGGCGGTTCACGGCGAGGTCGCTTCTTCGCTGTTCGGCAAGTGCGAACGGCGCTCCTGGCAGCTGCTCGCCGGGCGCGACGGGGATGCTGCTGCGCAGCTGGAGAGCCTGGACAAGTGGAGCGACATGGGCCTGGACGCCGTCAGCGACGACTACCTGGCCGAGGGCGTCGACTTCACCCGGGCGCAGGTGACTGCGGCGGCTGCGCTGGCTGCCGCCGGCTGGCGGCGTGATCAGGCCGACGACATCGTGGCCACCACTATCCAGCTGCAGGCCCTGCCCAGGGATCGCCGATGCACGTTCGTCGGCTGGCGGACGATGGCTGATGATCTCGGCCTGCCGGCGTGGCAGGCGCGCCGGCTGTGCGTCGTCCTGCTCGGTACAGCCGACTGGCCGGGGTTGCTGCCCCGGCTCCTCCTGGAGGGTCCGGGCGCGCTGCGTACGCCTGGCATGGGCGCAGCGCTGCGGTCGACACGCGTTCGCCGCCACCGCTCGCCCGTTCTCGCGGCGAAGCGCGCCGGGAGTCCGGCGGCGACTTATCCACAGCGAGCGGCGGGCTGACGGGTGTCCACAGATCTGGGGCCACGGCCGTCACCGGTGTGGGGAACCGCGCACACCGGTGACATGCGATGCGCTGCTGTCAAGAATCTCGTGACCGGCCGGGTCTTGGCCTGTGACGCGACGGGGTGTCCAATGGGACAAACCGACACCGCCGCCAAGCCGGTCCGCCGCGCTTGGCAGCCGGACGGGAGCAGGTGTGCGCCGATGGGCAGTCGACACAGCACCGCAGGGGGCGCGATCGTCCTAACGGTCGCCGCTGTGCTGCTGGCCGCCTGCGCGCCTCACGCCGAGGTGCCGCGACCCACAGTGAGCGCATCGTCGCCCGCAAACTCTCGAGGGAGCTCGCCGACCGACACGGCTTCGCCGGATGCGACGACCGCACCGGAGCGAGCACCGATTCTCGCTGCCTATCGGGGCTACTGGGATGCCCAGGTAAGAGTCCTCCAGGATCCGGGTTCCTATGCCGACCTGACTGGCGGCAACTGGGCTCAGGTGCAGCAGGTCGCGGTCGACAAGGCGCTGGCGAACCTCGCGTCAACCGTGCAGCTGTACGCCAAGAACGGGATCGCGAACGTTGGAGCGCCGGTCCTCGCCCCAGTGGTGTCGAAGGTTGTCCCCGGACAGAGCGCGCAGATCGCGGACTGTGTTGACGGGACCAACTGGCAACCCGTCTACACGAGCAGCGGAAAGTCCGCAGCTGCTCCTGGTCAGGCCCCGCGCTTGGTCGTGAACTCAACCGCCCTCTTCTACGCGGGGCGCTGGGTGGTCAGCGACTCGGTGGTCGATCGGCAGTCGACGTGTTGACGCACGGCCTGCTTATCGGCCTCCTTGGCGTGGCGGTGAGCGTCTTCCCTACGTCGAGAGGCGCTGCGCCCTCAGACGTCGCCTGTCCGCCCGAGCAGCTCTTCTGCATCGTCCAGGTTGCCGTGCCGGCAACGCCCGCGGCCCCGAGTCCTGGCGCGGGAAACGTCTCGTCGGGCGCGACGCAGCGGATCTGCACGGTCGCCAGGACCGGTGAGGTCGTTCCGTGCTTCGTGGACCTGTGGGGCTGGTGGAACGACCAGGACAGCTGTTACTGGAAGCTGCTCGATCCTCAACCGGCAGACAGCGTGACCTGGGAGGGGCACTACCCGAACGGGGCGATCTGGGACGTCCTGTGCCTGCCGATCGTCCCGGGCAGTAGTGCGGGCGGGTGGGCCTGGCGGGCGTCGCCGCCGCCCGGGTATGGCGGGACGTCGGTCACGCCGGCGCAGCTCGCGCAGCAGGCGATCAGCCAGATGGTGCTGACGGGTCCACAGATCCGGCTGTCGATTCCCGCGGACAAGTTCGCCACGGTCGGGGTGCCGGTCTGGTTGTGGACGGACGTGACCCCGACCACCTGGGGACCGAACACGGCGACGGCCTCGGTACCCGGGTTGTCCGTGACGGCAACGGCGCAGGCGCGGCAGATCGTGTGGGACACCGGCGATGGTCAGTCCGAGACGTGCCGCAACCCCGGGACGGCGTACTACGCGGGTGGGGTCACCTCGCCGACGTGCCAGCACGTCTACCAGCGGTCGTCGGCCGATCAGCCGGGTCTGGCGTATCCGATCAGGGCTACCACGACGTGGGACGTGACGTGGACCGGTGGCGGGACGTCGGGGTCGTTGACGCTCACGCGGGTCTCGACGGGGCAGATCCGGGTCGGTGAGGTGCAGGTGCTCGTGACCACGAGCTGAGCGATCGGGCCGCGTGCGGCCGCCGGGGAGGGGGACCGATGACGACGACGAACGAGCGCCGAGGGCTGGACGGCCAGAAGGCCGCGGACGGGCTACGGCCGGTCAGTCTGGTCGCACCAAGGGGCCGGCGCCGTCCAGGCCTGCTGGTCGCTGGGGTGGCCATGGTGGTGCTGGGCGCGCTGGCGGCGATCTGGCTGGTGTCCGCCTCGGGGCACCGGGTGCCCGTGGTGATGGTGGCCAAGGACGTGACCTATGGCTCCGTGGTGACGGGCGAGGACCTGACGACGACGTCGGTCGCGGTAGATCCGTCGGTTGCCGTGATGCCGGCCGGGCAGGTGAGCTCACTGGTGGGGCGACGGGCGACCGTGGCGCTGCGTGCCGGTGCCCTGCTGACCCGTGCCGATGTCACGTCCGCCGGTGTGGTCGGACCCGATCAGGTGCTGGTCCCGCTGCCGCTGGCTGCTGGCCGGGTTCCTGCCAGTGGCTTGTCGGCTGGTGATCGGTTGCTCGTGGTGGATGCCCCGGCAGCGGGTGCCGATCCTCCGCCGGCGACTCCGCGTTCGTTCCCGGCTCAGGTCGTGCGGGTGGGGTCAGCCGACGTGAACGGCACGGTCGTCGTCGACGTGGTCGCCTCGGCGGCCGATGGGCCGGCGTTGGCGACCCGGGCGGCGACCGGTCGGTTCGTGATCGTGGTGCTGCCGGCGGTGACTCCGTGAGCGTCATCGCGCTGACGTCCGCCCATGGTGCTCCGGGGGTCACGACGAGCGCGTTCGCACTGACGTCGGTCTGGCCGCAGGTGCGTCCGGGGCGGCGGGTGCTACTGATCGATGCCGACCCGGCGGGGTCGGGGCTGATGACCGGACCCTTGCGGGCGGGGATTCCCGACGGCTTGGGCATCTCGGTGCTGGCCGCGGTGCGCGCCCCACTGTCGGTGGAGCAGCTGATCGGCTGCTGCGTGGCGCTGGACCCGGCCGCGGCACGAATGGTGCTGCCGGGAGTCAGCGACCCGCGGCAAGCCCGGCCGCTGGGGCCCACGTGGGTGGCGCTTGTCGATGTGGCGCGGGGCCTGTCGGCGTCCGGAGTCGATGTCCTGGTTGATGTGGGGCGGCTGGGGCATCAGTGGGAGCCGACGGTGTGGCTGACGGCGGCGGACCTGCTGGCGGTCGTCGTCCGCGGTGACCTGGCCACGGTGCTGCCGGCGACGGCCGCGGTCCGCGCCCTGACCGCGAACCGCCCTGCCGGTTCCGCCGTGGTGGGGGTGGTGGTTGACCCCGGCCCGTACACATCCGCCGAGATCGCTACCGCGCTCGGCGTCCGGGAGGTCCTGACACTCCCAAGCGACGTCCGCACGGCGCGAGCGTTGATGGAGGGCGGTACCGGCGGGTGGATCGACCGGTCGGCGCTGCTGCGCTCAGCACGGTCGGTGGTGCAACGGGCGGCCGAGCTGGTGCCCGACGTCGAACCGGTGGTGGCACGGTGACCGGCCTCGACGAGCGCCCCGCGCACCTCTTCGGACCCGCCGCGTCGGCTGTCCCGACGGCGATCCCCGCGCTGACGGCCGGTGAACCCGTCCTGCCGGTCGCGGACCCGGCGCTCGTGCGGCAGGTGCGCGCGGTCGTGGCCGAGCGCCTGGCGGAGCGCTTGCAGACCCAGCCGGTCCACGCGCCGGACGCCCGTCGGGAGCTGGCCCGCTCGCTGGTCGCCGCCGAGCTGTCCGAACGCGGCCGCGAGCGGGTGCGCCGGGGCGAGGAACCGTGGCCGATCGAGGTGGAGCTGGGCACCGGGCGCGCGGTGATGGCGGCGCTGTTCGGGTTGGGCCGGCTGCAGCCGCTGATCGACGACCCGGACGTGGAGAACATCGAGGTCGACGGCTACGACCAGGTCTGGGTCTCCTACGCCGACGGGCCCGACGTGCGCCACCCACCGATCGCGGACTCTGACGCCGAGCTGATCGAGATGCTGCAGCTGCTGGCCGCACGCACCGCAGGAGCGGAGCGGACGTTCACCTCGGCGCACCCCGCGTTGCACCTGCGCCTGGAGGACGGGTCCCGGTTGGCGGCGGTGGCGTGGACGACGCCAAAGCCGCACGTGGTGATCCGCCGGCACCGGGTCCGCGACATCGACCTGGACGACCTCATCGCGCTCGGCACCCTCGACAGCGTCCTGGCAGGGTTCTTGCGGGCGGCGGTGCTCGCGGGCAAGAACATCGTCGTGACCGGGCTGCAGAACGCGGGCAAGACGACGTTGATCCGGGCGTTGGCCAACGAGTTCGACCCGATGGAACGGTTCGCGACCATCGAGAAGGAGTACGAGCTGCACCTGCACGACCTGCCCGACCGGCACCCCCGGGTCGTCGCCCTCGAAGCCCGCGAAGGGTCCGCCGAGCACGACACCACCGGACGCCGGGCCGGTGAAGTGAGCCTGTCAGACCTCGTCGTGGACGCCCTGCGGTTGAACCTGCGCCGGATCATCGTCGGGGAGGTCCGCGGACCTGAGGTGCTGCCGATGCTCGAGGCGATGTCGACCGGGGACGGGTCGCTGTGCACGCTGCACGCCCGCACCGCGGCGCACGCGATCGACCGGATCGTCACCTTGTGCCTGTCGGCCGGGGTGCACATGACCGACACGTTCGCCTACCGGCTCCTGGCCGGATCGGTGGACCTGCTCGTGCACATCGAGCTGCTCACCGAGCACGGCCACCGGCACCGGTACGTCTCCCAGGTGCTGGAGGTCAACGGCCTGGGGGAGACCCACCGACCCGCCACCACCGCCGTGTTCGGACCCGGTCCGGACGGCCGGGCCGTGCCCCTGCATCGGCCGGAGTTCTTGCCGGACCTGGTGCGGGCGGGCTTCGACGAGCGACTGCTGGACCACCGCGACGGCACCTGGCCCACGCCCATGGGCGGTGAACGATGAGCACCCTGCTCGCCGCCGCCGCCGGAGCCGTGCTCGTCGCCGGCGTCCTGGTCGCGGCCGCCGGCCTGCGCCGCACTGAACCCGCTCCGCCGAAGCCGCGCCGGCGCCGGCGACCGACAGCCGCCGGCTGGTGGGCCCGGTGGCGGTCGCTGGTCGCCGGCGGAGCCGGCCTGACGGTGTGGGCGGTGACCCGCTGGCCGGTGGCCGGGTTGATCGCCGCCGCGGTGCTGGCCGGGCTGCCGTACCTGCTCGGGTCGGCCAAGGTCGCCGCGAGGGCGATCGACCGGGTCGAGGCGATCGAGGAGTGGACCCGCCGCCTGGCCGACGTCCTGGCCACCGGCGTCGGGCTGGAGCAGGCACTGACCGCCTCCGCAGCATCGTGCCCACCGCCACTGCGCACCGAGGTAGGCGCCCTGGTCGCACGGCTGGCCGCCCGATGGCCGACCGAACAGGCCCTGCGGGCCTTCGCCGACGACCTGGACGACGCCGCGGGCGACTTCGTCGTCGCCTCGCTGCTGCTCGCGTCCCGACGCCGCGGCCCGGGCCTGGCGGGGGTGCTCACCGCGGTTGCCGGCTCGGTCGGCGACGAGGTCGCCTCCCGCCGCAAGGTCGAAGCCGAACGCGCCAAGCCCCGCTCCACCGCCCGGCTCGTCACGCTGATCACCCTGGGCGTCGCCGCCGTGCTCACGCTCAACGGCACGTACCTGGCCCCCTACGGCGACACCTTGGGCCAGCTGGTCCTGGCCGCGATCGCCGGCGCGTTCACCGGCTGCTTGCTGTGGATGCGGGCGCTGACCCTGACGCCGCCGGCATCGAGGTTCCTCACGACCACCGGTGGGGGTGGGCGATGACCCCGATATGGCTGACCTTGCTGACCGGGGCACTGGTCGGCGCCGGACTCGTCGTGATCCTCGCAGGGCTGGCACCGGCCCGCCCCGACCTGGCCGACGCCGTGCACCGGCTGCTGCCGACCGACGCCGAAGCCCGCATACCAGCGGCCGATCCACCGCAGGGCCGTCTGGGCCGGCTGAAGGCGCAGACCCTGCCCCGGGCGGCGCAGGCCCTGGGCTTGGCCCGGTTCGCAATGGACCTCCGCACCGTCCAGCTGCGCCCCGAAGACCTCGCCGCCAAGAAGATCGGCTACACCTTGGTCGGCCTGGCCTTCCCGCCCGTCATGAGCGCGGTCCTGCTGCTGACCGGGATCCGGCTGCCGTTCGCCGTCCCGGCCGCGGCCGGGCTGGTGCTGGCCGGGGTGTTCTTCTTCCTGCCCGACCTGGCGCTGCGGCAGGACGCCGCAAAGGCCCGGGCCGGCCTGCGGGCGGCGACGTGCGTGTTCCTAGAGCTGGTGGCGATGGAGCGCCTGGCCGACGCCGGACCCACCGAGGCCCTCGATCGGGCCGCCGCGATCGGCGGGTCAGCGCAGTTCACCCGCATCGGCGACGCGCTCCTGCGCGCCGAGCTGGCCGGCCAACCCTCCTGGACCGGGCTCTCCGACCTGGCCGCCGAGACCGGGGTGAGCGAGCTGGCCGACACCGCCGACATCATGCGGCTGGCCGGCCGGGACGGCGCCGCGGTCTACACGACCCTGCGCGCCCGCGCCGCGTCCCTACGAACCCAGCTGCTCGCCTCGGCCACGGCCCACGCGAACGCCGCCTCCGAGCACATGGTCGTACCCGTCTCCCTGCTCGGCCTGTGCTTCATGGCCCTGCTCGGCTACCCCGCCCTGATGCGCATCCTGCTGACCTGAACGGAGAAGACGATGCCCACCCTGCTCACGCTGACCTACCTGCAGGCCCTGCTCACCACCGCCCGTGCGACCGCCCGCCGGCGCGTGGACAGCGACGTGGGTGCCACCACGTTGGAGCTTGTGATCATCGTGCTCGGCCTGATCCTGGTCGCCGGGCTCCTGGTCGCGGCCATCACCGCCGCCGTCCAGCGGCGCGTCAACCAGATCAACTGATGACCACCTCACGCCGGCACCCGAGCACCGCCCGTGACCGCGGGTCGGTGAGCCTGGAGCTGGCCATCGTGTTCCCCGCGCTGCTGCTCATCGTCACCGCGCTGATCCAGTACGCCCTGTGGTTCCACGCCCGCTCGCTGGCACTGGCCGCGGCACAGCAGGGCGTCAGCGTCGCCCGCGCCTACCACTCCACCCCGGCCGCAGGACGGGGAAGTGCGCTGGCCTTCATCGCCGACCACGGCGCCGATACCCTCCTCAACCCGGACGCCACCGCCAGCAACCCCGCCACCGGGCAGGTGCAAGTCATCGTCACCGGACGGTCGGTCTCCGTGCTGCCCGGCCTGGCTGGGATCGTGGTATCCCAGTCGGCGGCCGGCCCGCTCGAGCGGTTCACGACGGCAGGTGCACCATGAGGCCCGCGCGGTTCGGTCACGACGAGCGCGGGTCGGTCAGCCTCGAGCTGGCCATCCTCGCCCCCGCCCTGCTGCTCCTGCTCGGGGTCCTGGTGCTGGCCGGCCGCGTGGAGACCTCGTCGGCTGCCGTCGAGCAGGCCGCACGCGCCGCCGCCCGCGACGCCTCACTAGTCCGCACCCCAGACGCCGCCCGCGCCACCGCCACGCCAGCCGCCCAGCGAGAACTGGCCGCATCGCACTGCGCCGCGACCCAGATCAGCGTGGACACGACGGGATTCGCCGCCCCAGTCGGCACGGACGCGGCGATCAGCGTCGAGGTGGTGTGCACCGTGTCGATGGCTGATCTGGCGATCCCCGGCCTACCCGGCACCCGCACCATCACCGGGCACGCAACCTCACCGCTCGACCGGTACCGATCCCGATGACCGCCCGGTCCGCGCGGTGGCGCACCGACCCTGAACGGGGATCGGTGACCGTGTTCTTCGCGATCAGTGCCCTCGGGCTGCTGGTCCTGCTCGGCCTGGTCGCCGACGGCGGCGCCAAGCTGCGCGCCACCCAGCAGGCCACCGCCACCGCTGCCGAAGCCGCCCGAGCCGGCGGCCAAGCCCTCGACACCGCCGCCGCCACCGCCGGAATCACCGGCCACGTCGACCGCACGCAAGCCGTCCAAGCCGCCGAGCACTACCTCACCGCAGCCGGAGTCACCGGCACCGTCGAGGTCTCCGCCGACCGCACCCGCCTGAGCGTCACCGTCACCCGCACCACACCCACTGCATTCCTCTCGCTCATCGGCATCGACCAGATGACCGTCACCGCGCACGCCCAAGCCGTCCTCGTCGGAGCCATCACCGGAGGTGGCACATGACCACAGCCCGCACCCGCCCCACCCGCGCAGATCTCGCCCGAGGGCTCGGCGCGGCCGTGGCGCTGCTCGGCTTCGTCGCCGGCGTCCCGGCCGCCTTGGTCGCCCTCGCGCCGGTCTACCTGCCCGACCAGGTCCCGACGTGGGGGCAGCTGTGGGACCGGGTCATGTCACCGGACGACGGGTCCCTCCTCTTGGCCGTGCTCGGCGCCGTCGCCTGGATCGCCTGGGCCGCGTTCACCGGCTCGGTCCTCATCGAGCTCGCCGCCTCCGCGCGACGCGTGCACGCGCCGCGGGTCCCGATGCTGAGTGGTCTGCAGCGCACCGCGACGCGCCTGGTCGCCACCGCAAGCCTCCTGGTCGCCACGGCGAGCGCAATCACCACACCGGCCAGCCCCGCCGCCGCCAGCACGCTGGTCGCCACCCTCACCCCAGTTGCGCCCGCAGACACCGCGCCAGTCGCCGCACCGGCCGCACCGACAACGACGCCCGCGCCCGCCGCCACGGCACCGCCTGCAGCGCTGCCGTCGATCACAGTCCACCGCGGAGACACGCTGTGGGACCTGGCTGAGCGCCACCTCGGCGACCCCCTGCGCTACACGGAGATCCGGGAACTGAATACCGGCCGGACCCAGCCCGACGGTGCGCAGCTACGCGACGCGGACTTCATCAAGCCGGGCTGGACGCTCCTGCTCCCCGCCGACGCCACGGACCTCCCGCCCGTGGTGCGGACCGTCGCCTCCGCTGCTGGGGGTGCGTCCGTCGTCGTGAAGCCGGGAGACACCCTCTGGAGCATCGCCGCCAACTACCTCGGCGACGGCCACCGCTATTCCGAGATCTCCACCCTCAACGCCGGGATCACCCAGGCCGACGGAGGTCACCTCTCCGACGCCGACGTCCTGCGACCAGGCTGGGTCCTACGTCTGCCGACCGCTGCATCGGTGCCCGAAACCCCGCAGCAGCAGCCGAAGGCCGAGTCAGGAGTAGGGCCAGTCCTTTCCCCATCGCCGGCGCCCTCGCCCGCAACGACGGCCAAGCCCGCCCCGACACCAGCCCGGACGCCCTCACCAGCCCCCGTCATGACGAACGGCGCGGCGCAGAAGCCTGCAACCGGCACGTCCTCCGCCCCTGCGCTTGAGGACGAGCGTCGAGCGGCGAGCACCTGGTTCCTCGGCCTGGCAGCCCTCGGCGCCGCCGGTATCGTGGGCGAGATCGCCCGCCGCCGACATCTGCAACAACGAGCCCGGCGCGTGGGGGAGACCATCCCCATGCCCGAGCCCACCTCAGCTGCAGCCTCCGCCGAACGCGCCCTGCGCACCGCCGCCACCCCCGTCAGCATCGACGCGATCCGCACTACCTTGCACAACGTCGCGTGCCGCTGCTTCGACGCCGGCCGCCAACTCCCGCGAGTGGCAGCACTCCTCCTCGACGAACACCACCTGACCCTGCTGCTTCTTGAGGACTTGCCCGACGCGGTAGCGCCGTTTACCGCGACGAACCCGCGCGCCTGGGTCGCACCGACGGCCGACGTAGCTACCGAGGAACCCATCGACGACCCCGCACAGGGCACTCCGTACCCGCTGCTCGTCACCCTTGGCCACACGGACGACGCGACCCTCATCCTGAACCTCGAGGCAGCCGGAACACTGACTCTCGTCGGTGACGACACCGCCGCCGGCGAGGCGCTGCGCGCACTGGTCATGGAGGCGGCCACCTCCGACCTGGCCAGCCAGCTCGCCCTTCACACCGACGAAATGCTCGCGGACCTTACCGACGCCTTCGAAGACTTCCGGCTGCGCGTCACCGACGAACGCGACGACCGCTTCGGATGGGCCGAGTCGGTCGCCGGCCTGCTTGCCAGGCGGGGCCTCGCCGACGTCCTGCAGGCACGCGCACACCGCGAGATGGACGACCTCTGGCTGCCGATCGTCTTCATCGAAGCGAGCCTGACCGCACCCCCGAGCCCACCATGGAGCGGCGTGGTCACCCTGACCCGTCAAGACGTAGACGATGCCTGGAACATCCGAGTCGACCCTGCGGGACGTGCCAGGCTCGAGCCGCTCGACATCAGCTTCCGACCCCAGCGGATGACCCAGGAACAGACCGACCACCTGCGTGACCTGCTCATCACCTCCCTGCCACCCGAACCACACCCCGCCAACGGAGCTCTGGCGACCCGCGCGCAGGAGGACGTCGCGGCGCTACGCACAGCCCACCCCGTTGTCAGCGAGCCAAACCCCACGGCGGCGGGTTGCAGACTCAACCTCTTGGGCCCGATCCAAGTGGAGGGCACTGGTGGGCGACCGCTCACCGCCCGGACCGTCGAGCTGCTCGTGTACCTAGCCCTCCACGGCCCCGCCTCAGGCCCCGATCTCGACGAGATGATCTGGAAGGGCGAACGAGGGAACGCCAACACCCGCAACGTCTTCATCCGTAGGGCGCGAGAACGGCTCGGCGACGACGTGCTGCCCCCGGTAGGTATCGACGGGCTCTTCCGACTCGGGGAGGGTATCGAGACGGACTGGGACAGCTTCCAGCGCCTCGTCGCGCAAGGCGTGGCGCTCGACGGGGAGCAGCGCCTAGATAAACTCGCCGCCGCGATGACATTGGTACGCGACCGTCCGTTTAGGGGGATATCACCGGGGGCTTACGTCTGGGCCGACCATGACATTCAGACAATGATCAGTGTCATCGCCGACGCGGCCGGGCTCCTCGCGCGGATTCACCTCGAAGCGAAACGATATCGAGACGCGCTCACAGTCGCGACCCTCGGAATGCTGTGCGAGCCGTGTTCCGAGGAGCTACAGGCGATTGCCCTCACAGCCACCGAGGCAAGTTCAGGGCCAGGCGCGGCCGGGGAACTTCGGCGCCGGTTCACTGAGTTCATGGTGAGACTCGACCCTGAATTGACCTGATATTGGCTTGACGCTCGGGATCCGTTCAATCGAAGTTCTGTTGGTCGACCCTGCCGCCGTCTTCGCCTGATGTCGAACGTGATCGCACGCGAACCTAACAACAAGCGGGGGCCCGGACCCTAGCCAGATCGGCCGAGGCCTGGCATCCTCTCGGCATGACTAGCGTGCCAAGGGTTCCGGAGCGCGTCGCACCGTCAAGCGTCCTGGCACAGCGGATCGCCGTCGATTTGCATGTGATCGCGCCACCGCCGCTCGACATTCTCGGCCTCACTGAAGCGAGAATGCGGGCGTTTGAGTGGCAGCACCAAAGGAGTTTCGCCGTAGTCAACGACATGCACGGTGCTCTAAGTGGCCAAGCGGGCGCCCGCTGGGTGCTTGAGACGCACGGCATCTTCGGCGTGGTCGCCGAGCAGGTGCTCGTGGCAATCGAGGCGGAGGTCGAGAAGGCTATATGCCAGTCGGCGCTGGACGGGCTACCCAACGACCCTAGCGTTTCGGACGACAGTCGACCTGCCCGCAGGGCCCACTACTTGCGCAGCCTCAGGTTCTTTGCTGAAGGTCAGGCGAACGCACTCGTGGTGGGACTGCACGGACTTGGGAACCTGGTGCTTCGTTCGCTGGAGTTCGCCCGCCCGTTGGATGCAAAAGAACTTCGACAGTTTGGCATCGTCAAGCCGAATGACTTCGCTCCTGGCTCGTCGATACCCAAAGCTTGGATCTCTCTCGATCTTGAGAAGATGTCGGCGATAGCGGCCGTCGCGGCAGACCGCGGAGGCTCTGCAATCGCGCTCGCGGAGGCTATTGAAGCCATAAGGAGAGACCCCGATGTGGTGTCCTTGTTCCTGCTACGCAACGCTCAGTATCACCGCTGGCGTGGCGAATCGCCCGGTGTGACCGGCATTGCCCTGGGCATGCCAACCGTAACGCAAAGATTAGCCGCCGCTGGCGTGGTGTCGTTTGGCCACGAGCTGCTACCTCCTTACGAGGAGGGAGACGTCACGGTGGCGGACTTGGCTCGACAGTCGCGAGCCGCACTCGATGCGCTAGTTCGCCGCATGGAATCATTCCACCGCGCCTGGTGGGATCTCTTCGCTGACGCGTTTCATCTAGAGACGGCGAAGGAGGGATCCTGAGTTCGGTCAGGCCAGGCCCTATCGCGGGCTACACCGTCGTTCGGCAACTCTCTTGCGCCGTGAGCTTGGCGCCCGATCAAGTCGGCAAGCGCGCCGTGTCGCCCACCGCCCCGGTTGATCCTGAGCCCGCAACGAGATGCGACATCGCTGAACGGCGCTGATGAGGATGCCCGGGCAGGACCCGCTGCGCGCCGGGCCAGCAAGCCACGCGCGAGCAATGAGGACTCGTGCTAGATGACGCCAGGCTGGGCGGCGCTACCCCACTAAGGTGAACGCTATGGCCCATGTTGATCCTGCGAAGATGCGCGAAGAGCTTCAGCAGCAACGTCGTAAGGTCGACTTCGACACCTATGACATCACCGTGGACGAGCTTGTTCGCCGTGTGGCCCGCGGTCGGATAGAGATCTCGCCTGCCTATCAACGTCAGTTCCGTTGGGGGGCGGAGCGTCAGTCCAGGCTCATCGAGTCCATCATCCTCGGCATCCCAGTTCCACCGCTCTTCATGGCGACGAATGTCGAGCCTGGAGAAGGGCAGAATTGGGAGGTTGTCGACGGTCTACAGCGTCTGCTCTCGATGACGAACTTCCTCGGCGACTCCGGGACGCGGGAAGTGGCCCGACTAGATGACGGCCCTCTACGGCTTCGCCAACTCGATATTCTGAGGTCCTTCGATGGCTTAGGTGCGGACGAACTTCCGACTGACATTCGCGACGGTCTCCTCGATCGACCTGTGAAAGTGATTGTACTCAACGACAAGAGTGACGTTCAGGTACGGTTCGATCTCTTCGAGCGTCTCAATACCGGAGGCGTCCGGTTGACAGATCAGGAGGTGCGTGAGGCAGTCTTTGCCGGACCCTTCATGGACCTCTTGACCGAGTTGGCTGACAGTAGGAAGTTCCGGTCCGTTGTGAATCTGCAGGTCGGCAAGCAGAGAGATGGCACCCCCCAAGAGTTTGTGCTTCGATTCTTCGCTTTTCACGAACGCTATAGGCTATTTGACCACTCCGTTAAGGACTTCCTGAACGACTACTGTGCGGATGCGGATGAGCACCATAGCGTGGAAGAGCGGCGCGGGTTGTTCGAGCAAACATTCACCTTCCTAGAGGCTCTGTTCCCAGCGGGCATCCACCGTGGCCCGAGGTCGATTACGCCGGTGAACGTGTTTGAGGCCGTAGCTGTCGGAGCCGCGCTCGCGCTCGAGTCGCGAGGTCTTGCGGGCGGCAGCCAGGATGTCGGCTGGATCGAGTCCGAAGAATTTCGGAGACTGACCACCGGGGCGACTAACGACAAGAAGCGCGTGGTGGGCCGCGTCGAGTTCGCACGCGATCGGTTTATTGCAGGCAGATGATAAGCGTCCAGATCCACGTCGCCGATCTTGATGAGCGAATCGCGACCGCCATGCGTCTGATCGACGCGACCCACCCTGATCTTGGTTCGGGCGTGTCCCGCGAGGCCAGGGGACTTGCGGTGCTACTGCTCTTTGCTTCCTACGAGAACTTGCTAACTGGCCTGACCCGGACCCTGTTGGAGGGGGCCGTGCGGTGCGGGGTGAGCAACCGACGACTACGGCCTGGGTTTCGGATGTTCGCGATCGATAGCGCCGTGCAGTCTCTGCGAAACGTCTCCGAGAAGAAGGTATTTGTTAGCGCGCTCCCGGACCTAATCCGGGCGGCGGGAGCATCCGACCGACCAGGGTCGATCAACACTAACGGCTTCCCAAACGACGGTTCGTATTTCCGCAGATCGCAGATCGTTGTCTGGTGCCGAACGTTCGGGGTTCCTAACCCTGAGGTGTCGCTATCGAAGATCTGGCCGCAGATCGATTCCGTTGTCAACGACCGAAATGGTATCGCGCACGGCCGGCTGACCCCCGAAGCTGTCGGGCGCAACTATACTGAATTAGAGATTCGGTCGTTAATTTCTGATTGGCGCGACGCCTGGACGGGTTTTCTCGCTAGAGTTGAGGGATTGGCGGCAACCCGTGACTTCTTTCGTATCACGAGATGAATTGGCCTCGGTAAGTCTCCCGTGTGCACCGGCGGTTGTCCGGCGCGCGAACGCCGACGGTCGCCTGTTCCCGACTGCGTCACCGGGCGGGTGAGGAGACTCGCCTTGACGCTGAGCGTCGCGTGTTGCAGCAGCGAGCGCACTCCCGCTAGTAGAGGCTCCCTGCGGGTGGGTGCCCTGGACTGGCATGGGGTGCGCCATGAAGTCGTCCGTGAAGCTACTGCTCCTGGTTCCTGCCGCTGACCCCGGGATCACGCCCAACGACAGCGGTCTCCCGGGACTGGCGGTGTTGCGTCAGATCGTCGGGGCGCTCCTGACCTGGGGCCTCGTTGCGTGTGTCGCTGGCTTGGTGATCTCGGTGATCACGTGGGCGGTTGCCCGCCAGCAGGGCAACTACGGGTACGCCTCCGGCGCGAAGACGGGCGTGCTGGTGTCGGCGGGTGGTGCACTGCTGATCGGTGGGGCGAACGCGATCGTGGCGTTCTTCTCCGCCATGGGTGGGCGGATCTGACGTGGCCGCCGTGGTCATGAACGTGTGCTCCGGTCCGTTGGATCTGGTCTGCCAGGTCACCGACGCCGTGCAGGGCGCGGCATCCGACTACGTCCTCGGCGGTCTGGGATCGGCGTTCGTCGCCAGCGCGGCCGAGGTGGGCCAGCTCGCGCTGACGGCGTTGGATGCGACGACGGCGATCGACCTCGGTGCGACCTGGTTCCGGGCGAACGTCGCGGTGATCGCCTCGATCGCGCTACCGGCGGTCGTCGGTTTGTTCGTCATCCAGGTCCTGACCTCGGTGCTGCGGCGTGAGCCGCGTGGTCTAGCGCGAGCTGTCGTCGGTGTTGGCAAGGCCGTGCTGGGCGCCGCCCTGGCGTTGGCCCTCACCCAGGTGGCCCTCACCCTGGTCGATGCTCTCTGTGGGTACATCGCCGGCTCTGCCGGCTACACGGTCGGCTCGGCCGCGGCGCGGTTCTTCCGGTTCAGCTTCCTGACGGGCTTGTCGCCGGCGCTACAGCTGCTGCTTGGGCTGCTGTTGATGGTCGGGTTCGTGCTGCTGTGGGGTGTGCTGCTGTTCCGCAAGGCGGCGCTGATCTTGGTGGCGGTGTTCGCCCCGCTCGCGTTCGCGGGGTCGGCGTGGGACCAGACGCGGGTGTGGACGCGGCGGTGGCTGGAGGTCGTCGCCGCGCTGGTGTTCTGCAAGGTCGTCATCGTCGTCACGTTCGTCGTGGGCGCCTCCGCGTTCTCCGGCACCGGGCCGACCGCCGACTCAGCGACGGCCAGCACCGACAGCCCGGGGTTGTCCGACCTGCTCGTTGGCGTGCTGCTGCTGGCGATCGCGATCTGGGCGCCGTGGTTGACGTGGCGGTTCGTGCACTGGTCGGGGCTGGAGGCCGCGACCGTGATGCACGCCAACATGGCCGCGAACCCGATCAGCCGGGTCGGGCAGTCGGCGGCGAATACCACCAAGCTTGCGGCCCAGCACGTGGCGCTGTCCGCGGCCACCGGCGGTGCGGGCAGCGCCGCCGGTGCGGCCCGAGGCGCAGGGGCAGTGGCCGGGGGCGCGCGCGCGCTCCGTCCGCCGGCGCAGCCACCGACCGCGGTGAGGCCCTCGACGGGTGGTGAGGATCGATGAGCGCGTCGCAGTCCGGGCCGGGGACGGTCTTTGGTCGGCTCGAGCGTCGTGGCGTCCTGCTCGGCCTGTCGGCTTCTCAGCTGGTCGTCATCGGTGTGGCCGCCGCCGTCGCGGTGACCGCGGTCTACTCGGCCGGTAGCGGGGCCCTGCTCCTGTCGGCTCCGGTGTGGGTGGTGCTGCTGGTGGTGGGCACTGTCTCCGTCGGCGGCCGCCCGCTGGTGGGCTGGCTCCCGCTTGTGGCCGCGTGGCTGGGTCGTCGGCTCCTCGGGTCGACGACCCGGGCGCAGAGCACCCGCACCGCAGCCCTCCCCAGCAAGCTCGTGCTGCCCGGCGTGGCTGGAAACGTCGAGCTGGTCGAGGATCCCCGACTCGGCGGCGTGCTGATCGTCGACCGGCGGGTGGGGACCGTGACGGCGGTTCTGGCCGCGAACGCGTCGGGGTTCCTCATGGATGACGGTTCGATGCAGGAGCACAAGGTCGGCGGGTGGGGGCGGGTGCTGGCCGGCGTGTGCCAGCAGTCGTCGATCGTCCGGGTCCAGATCCTGGTGCGGACCGTTCCCGGTGGCCTCAGCCCGGCGCGGCAGTGGTGGCGCGAGCACCGAGGCACCAGTGGGAGCCCGATCGCGGACGCGGTGGCCGCCATGTTCGACGACGGCTTCCTGGCCACCCGTCGCCGGCAGACGTTGCTCGCAGTCGCGGCTCGTCTTCCTCGCGGCCACCGGCGCGGTCCCGGGGGAGGCCTTGAGCCCGTCGTCGCGCAGTTCGGCGCCGTCGCTGCGTCGATGCGGGCCGCCGACCTGAACCCATCCGCCTGGCTCGACACGGCCGCCCTGGCCGAGTTGCTGGCCAGCGCCTACGACCCGGCGGCGGCCGCACGCCACGAGGGCCTCCCCGCCCGGCCGGTGCCGCCGGTGCCCGGGGCCGCCGAGCGTTGGGCGTCACTGGCCGTCGGGACGGCGTTCCACGCCACGTACTGGGTCAGCGAGTGGCCGCGGTCCGCAACCCACTCCGCGTTCTTGCAGCCGCTGCTGCTGGGCGATACCGGCACTCGCGTTCTGAGCGTGATCGCTGAGCCGCTGTCGACCGTGCGCGCGTTGCGGGAGATCCGCAAGGCGAAGGTCGAGCACGCCGCCGACGCCGCCCAGCGGCAGCGGATCGGCCAGATCGAGGACGAGGCGACCCGGGCCGAGGTGGCCGACCTGCAACGTCGCGAGGCCGAGCTCGTCGCCGGCCACGGCGACCTGCGCTTCACCGGCCTCGTCACGGTCTCGGCGAGCAGCGAGGCTGAGCTGGAGGACCGGTGCGTGGCGCTGGAGACGTCCGCCGCGCAGGCGATGTGCGAGGTCCGACGCCTGGTCGGCCAACAAGGTTCCGCCTTCCTCGCCGGTGCCCTTCCGCTGGCCCGGGGTGTGCTGTGAGCGCCCGGTTCCGCGGCCACCCCGGCCGCTACTCGGCCGGGCCGGCGCTGCGGCTGCCCGCGCACCGCGCGTCCTCAGCGGTCCTGGCGGGGGCGTACCCGTTCCTGGCCCCGCAGTCGGTGGATCAGGGCGTTCCAGTGGGGGTGGACCTGCTCAGCGGCGGCCCGTTCTGCGTCGACCCATGGACCCAGTACGCCGACGGGACCCTGACCAACCCCAACATGCTGCTCGCCGGGGTGATCGGGCAAGGCAAGTCCGCCCTGGCCAAGTCGCTGGCGCTGCGCTCGATCGCCGCCGGCCGGACCGTCTACGTGCCCGGGGACCCGAAGGGGGAATGGGCCGTCGTCGCCGAAGCGGTCGGCGGCACCGTCCTTCGCCTCGGACCGGGTGCACCGACCCGGCTGAACGCGCTGGACGTCCTCGGCGAGGACCGGCACGCTCTGCGGGCGCAGCTGCTGGCCGGCGTCGCGTCAGCAACGCTGCACCGGGACCTGTCCGCCGCCGAGCACAGCGCCCTGGACGCCGCCCTCACCCACCTCGCCGGGCAAGGCGCGATCACGCTCCGCGACGTCGTCGACGCCCTGGCGATTCCCGACCCGCGCCTGGCCCGGGCGGACGGGCTGCGCGTGCAAGACCGCGCCGCCGACGGCCGGGACCTGGTCCACGGACTGCGCCGCCTCGTCTCGGGGGACCTGGCCGGCCTGTTCGACGCCCCGACCACCGCCATCCTGGATCCGGCCGCACCGATGGTGGTGCTCGACCTGTCAGCGTTGGGGTCCGACGACGACGCCCTGGCGATCGCGTCCACATGCGCCGCCGCGTGGGTCGAGGGCGCCTTGGCCTCCTCGACGAACCCACGGTGGGTGATCTACGACGAGGCATGGCGGCTCCTGCGCCACCCCGGACTCATCCGGCGCATGCAGGCGCAGTGGAAGCTGTCCCGGGCCTACGGGATCGCCAACCTCCTCGTGCTGCACCGCCTGTCCGACCTGGACGCCGTCGGCCACCGCGGGTCCGAGGCCCGGGCGCTGGCCGAGGGGCTGCTGGCCGACTGCTCGACCCGGGTGATCTACCGGCAGGAGGCCGACCAGCTGCCCGCCGCGGCGGCATCCCTCGGGCTGACCGAACCCGAGCGGGAGCTGCTGCCGCTGCTGTCCCGCGGCACCGGGCTGTGGAAGCTACCCGGCCGCAGCCACATCGTGCAGCACGTGCTGCTGCCCATCGAGGAGCCGCTGGTCGACACCGATGCCGCCATGCGCGCCGGGGGGTGGTCCTGATGCTGCGATCCGACGTCGAGCAGCTGGCCGAACGGTCGCTGCTGCGCGGCCTGATGGACGACCCCACCCCGGTCGAGGAGATGCGCGGCTGGTTGCGGCCGGGGGACTTCGCGGACACCTGGCACCGTGCTCTCTACACGGGGGTGATCGAACGGCAGGTCGCGGGGGAGCCCGTTCACCCGCAGGCGATGGCCGACGCGCTCGTCGACCGGCTCGGCGCACGGCTGGCGGACCGGCCGCGGTTCGCAGCGCTGATCACTGCCACTCCCTACACACCGAACACCCTGGCGTACGCGCGGATGGTGCTGGACACGGGACTGCGACGCGAGCTCGTCGGCCTGGGGGTGCTGCTGCGGGCCGCCGCGGTGCAGTCCGCGGCCGACCGCACCAGCGTGCCGCTGACCACCACGTGCAACCTGGTCGACGTCGGCCTGGACGCCGCCGCCAGCCGCTGGGCCGCCGCCACCGGCGCCCCACAGCGGCAGGACAACGTCGTGCCGTTGGCGCTGCGTGCGGCGTTCCGCAACGGCGAGGCGCAGGAGGGTGCCGCCCGCTACCTGGATGCCCACCCGGGGCGAGACGTCGACGCTGAGCGCAGCCACGTCGTCGAGCTCGTCGGCGCCCTGATCGCCCACCCCGAGACCGTCGCGCAGGTCGCCTCGTGGTTGCCGATCGCCGCAATCGCCGATCCGGGGTGGCGGCTGATCTACGGCACGACGATCGAGCTGACCGAGCTGGGTGAACCCATCGACCTGGTCAGCGTCGCATGGGCCGCCCGCCAGCACGCGCAGCACGGCCCCGCCCTGCCGTCGCTGGAGGAGCTGGGCCAGGCCGTCGAGGCCGGCTGGTACGCCTTCCCGACGGTCACGGCCCGCACGGTCGCCACCGACCAGGCCCGCCGCCTGGCCGACACCGGCGCCCACCAGCTGCAGCAAGCCGCCGCCAACCCCGGCGTGCTCATCGGAGACCTCGTCGACACCGGCCACACCCTCACCAACGCCCTGCGCCGCACCGCAGCAGCTCTCCCCGTCGACCACGACACGACCGCCCGCGTCGTCGCCATGCCTGCCGTGGCCCGCGCCCAGGAGCTCGCCCGATGAGCGCCCGGCCACCGGTCAACCGCCAAGGGTTCACCGGCGGCGGGGTTGATCTGACCGGGTGGGCGCTGGCTGCGCTCGGTGGACTGCTCGTGATCGCGGGGTTGATCTGGACCGGCGCGTGGGTCGGGTGCGCACTGACCGGGCGCGGGGCGCCTGACGCGGGACTGCTGCCCGCCCTGACCTCCCTCGCGCACGCCGGCGACCCAGCCGTCGCGTGGCCGGACCGCAGTCAGCTGCCGGGACCGGTTGCCTACTGGTCCGGGACCGCGGTGGTTCTGGCGCTCGTCGCCGTCCTCGCCGTCGCCGGTCGGCGGACCTATCGGCGACTGTCCGGGGCGGGCAGCGAGGCGAACCGGCTGCGGCACCTGCCCGGCACCGCCCACCCTGCCGAGGTGCACCGGGCCGCGGACGCTCGCGCCTTGCGGGCACGCGCCGCCATCGTCCGACCCTCCCTGGACAAGCGCGCCGAGCCTCGCGAGGTCGGGTACCGGCTGGGAGCCCTGCGTGGGCGTGACCTGTGGTGCACGGTCGAGGACTCGGTCCTGCTGGTCGGCCCACCCCGGATGGGCAAGGGCCTGCACCTGGTGATCCCGTGGGTTCTGGACGCCCCCGGCCCGGTCGTGACCACCTCGACCCGCCCCGACACCCTCGCCGTCACCCTGCGCGCGCGGCGGCGGCACACCGGACCGGTCGCGATCTTCGACCCCCAGCACCTCGCCGGCCTGGCCGGGGGACTGGCCTGGTCCCCGATCCGCGGGTGCGAGGAGCCGCACACTGCGATGGTCCGCGCCCGCGGGCTGGCCGCCGGCGCCGGCCTGGGCAAGTCCGTCACGGACGCGGACTTCTGGGCCGGGCAGACCGAGACGGCTCTGCGCTGCCTGCTGCACGCCGCCGCCCTGGACGGGCGACGCACCATCGACCTGTACCGCTGGTCCCTGAACCCGGCACTGGCCGAAGACGCGATCGCCATCCTGACCCGCTCGTCTCCGGCCGAAGGATGGGCCGATGCCCTCGACACGGTCGTCCACTGCGACCCGCGCACCCGCGACTCCATCTGGCTCGCGGTCCGCCAAGCGCTCAGCGCCCTGGCCGCCCCGGACGTCCTGGCGGCCCTGGACCCCAAACCGGGCACCGAGTTCGACCCGGCCACGTTCCTGCGCGAGTCCGGCACCCTGTACCTGCTCGCGTCGTCGGTCGCCGCCGCCTCGTGCGCCCCGCTGATCGCGGCCTTGGTCGAGGACATCACCGAGTCCGCCCGCGCCCTGGCCGCCCGCGCACCTGGCGCGCGCCTCGACCCCCCGCTGCTGCTGGCGCTAGACGAGATCGCCAACCTCACGCCCCTGCCGTCGCTGCCGTCGCTGATGTCCGAAGGCGGCGGGTCCGGGATCACCACCCTGGCGGTATTGCAGTCCCTGGCGCAGGCCCGGAACAGGTGGGGCGAGCACGCGGCCGACACCCTCTGGGACGCCGCCACGGTCAAGGTCGTCCTCGGCGGGCTGGGCAAGTACCGGGACCTGGACGAGGTCGCCCAGCTGCTCGGCCACATCGACGAGCTCGTCGAGACCCGCACCGCCGGCCGCGGCGGCGACCGGTCCTCCTCCACCTCCGTGCGCTCCGTACCCGTCATGCCCCCCGCCGTGCTGCGCACCCTGCCGTTCGGGACCGGGGTGCTGCTGCTGCGGCAGACCAAACCCACCGTCATCGACCTGCACCCCTGGACCGCCCGCCGCGACGCCACCCAGCTGGCCGCCGACCGGACCGTCGTCGACCACGCCACCGCCACCGGAAGTCAGGTACCCGCATGATCGGCAAGCTCCTGACCGGCGCCCTGCTCGTCCTCACCGTCCCGGCCCTGGCCGCCGTGACCGCCCTGTCCGTCGGCACCAGCACCCAACGGTGCCTCCCCTCGAGCAGCCAATCGCCAACGCCGGAGGCAACCTTCACTGCCGAGGCACTCGTACCGGACTCCGGGCCCACCAACCCACCAGGCCCGGCCAGCGGCGCGTGCGTGCCCGACCTGGGTACCAGCCCGACCCCGGCAGCCATCCCCGCCGGCACACCCGCCGACGTCAGCGCCGCGGTCCGCACAGGGCTGGCGTACGTCGGAGTGACCAGCGGGTGGTACCAGCGCTGCGACCAGCTCGCCTGCCGCGCCTACGGATACGCCAACTCCGGCTACGTCTCCGCCCATACCCACTGGCTGGCCATGCTCGCCACCGGCCACGCCCACCCCGGCGACCCGTGCCCGCCCCTGGGTTCGTTCGTCTTCTTCAACACCGGCCGCCCCGATGGGCACGTCTCCCTCGTCGTCCAAGCCGACCCCGGCCGGTGCGACCCGAACGCCATCCATGTCACCGCGAACGAGATCTTCGACCACGCCACCGGCAACCACGGCGGCGTCTACCAGCTGTCCCTGGCCCGGCTCGAAGCCATGTACCTGGGCGGGCACGGGTACCTCGGGTGGTCCGACCCCGTCTGCGCTGGCGCCTTCATCCCCGCCGGAGCGCGAGTCGTCCCGGCCGGGAGCTGACATGCGCGCCACCGGCGGTCCGTCCACCGAGGAGAAGCTCACCGCCCTGCACGCTCAGCTGGTCGACGCCGTCGCCGACCTTGTCCACTCAGAGAAGTGGGCCCAGATGCTCACCGTCGCAGCCCGGTTCACCACCTACTCAGGTGGCGGAGAAGGCATATTCGAACGCCGTGAGCTCTCTCCCACCTGTGCGAATCCCGCCATTGAGATGCTGTGGGCCCAGAGCGGTGCTTGCGTCGCGGTGGGAACCCTGGCGGGTGTCAGCGATCTCGATACAGCGATGTGATCGGCTTCAGGATGGCGACAGCACGGCCGTCTCCTCGGAGCGCTCGTTCACATGGCTGACGCTTGTGAGAGCAGGTGCCGGTTGCCGGGGACGAGGCCTAGGTTCACAACACCAGCTTGCTCAATTGTCTGATAGTTTGTTCAGATGTTCAGTGAACGGGCTCAGGCGACAGAGGGCGAGCACTCGTGTGCGCCCGGGTCCGGGTCGGAGCGGATTGCGTCCCTGACCCGCGCGCTGCCACCCGAGTTGACTGTGGAGAACCTGGCGGCGGTCTTTGGGTTGTTGGGTGACCCCGGCCGGGTGCGGCTGCTGATCACACTCCTGGAGGGCGGCGAGGTGTGCGTGCATGACCTGGCGGCAGTGACAGGCCAAAGTGAGTCGGGGGTCAGTCACGCTCTGCGGCTACTCCGTGCGCACCGGGTCGTGGTCGTGCGGCGCAGCGGGCGATCGGCGTTCTACCGACTCGCCGATGGGCACGTCCGCATCCTGCTGGACGTCGCCCTGACCCACCTCGGACACGCGCCCGCGGCGCGGGCGGTCCGGACCGACGAGCCCTCGTCAGCCGCCGCCGCAAGCAGAGAGGCTCTTGCATGACGCAGGACCAGCAGCTGTCCACGACGCTCACGTGCCCAAAGTGTGGCTCGGACATGCGCCAGTACGAGCGCAACGGGGTGATCATCGATCAGTGCACCGGCTGCCGGGGCATCTTCCTGGACCGAGGTGAGCTTGAACGCCTCACGGAGGCTGAGAGCGCGTACTACGGCTCGTCCCGTTCCGCCGTCCCGCAGGCCCCCGAGCGGCGCGAGTACGAGGACCGTGGACGTGAAGAGCGCAAGAGTGGACACGGGTCCGAGCGGAAGCGTCGCCCGGGCGGCTTCCTCGGCGAGTTGTTCGACTGACGATCCGATGACAACCGATCCCGGCACGGACAATGGCCCCTGCGATGACAGCAATCCGCCCACCAACGGCGACGGGCACGCGCACGGCCCGCGGATCGGCAGCGCAGGCTCCCGGCACCAGCGGCCGCTGGCGATCGCCTTCGCCCTGACGGCGGGCTATGCCGTCGTGGAGGTCGTCGCCGGCCTCACCACGGGGTCGCTCGCCCTGATCAGCGACGCCGCCCACATGGGGACCGACGTCCTGGGCCTCGGGATGGCGTTGGCCGCGATCCAGCTGGCGAAGCGCCCGGCAGCCGGCGGGCGGACCTACGGCACCTACCGACTCGAGGTCCTTGCCGCCGTGATCAACGGGCTGCTGTTGTTCGGGGTCGGGTTCTACGTGCTCTACGAAGCGGTGCAACGCTTCCGGAACCCACCCGAGGTCGCCGGCATTCCGATGCTGGTGGTCGCCTCGATCGGCCTGGTCGTCAACATCATCTCCTTCTGGCTGCTGACGGCCGGGTCCAAGGAGAGCCTGAACCTCAAGGGCGCCTACCTGGAAGTGCTCTCCGACATGCTCGGCTCCATCGGGGTCATCGTCGGCGCCATCATCATCACCGTGACCGGGTTCCGCTACATCGACGCGATCGTCGCGGTCGGGATCGGGCTGCTGATCCTGCCTCGCACCTGGAACCTGATGCGCCAGGCCCTGCGGATCCTCATGGAGGTCGCGCCCCGCGGCATCGACGTCAACGCAGCCACCGCCGAGCTCGCCGCCCTGCCTGGGGTCCGGGAGGTCCACGACCTGCACATCTGGACGCTGACCAGCGGGATGGAGGCCGCGACCGTGCACATCGTGGTCGAAGACGACGCCACCTGGCACCGCGTGTTGGACCGGACACGTCGGATCCTCACCGAGAAGTACGCCGTCACCCACCCCACCATCCAGCTCGAACCCGCAGATCACGTCGAGGCACCTGTCGGCTTCTGACCGGCGCGCGCCTGCAAGCTCGTGCCCGCCGGCCATTCGACTGCCGGGACCTCACCCGGTAGGACGATCCGCCCGTCGGCGGCATGCCCGGACGCAGCATTAGAGTTGCCTGCTAGTATCGTCATGTGACGATCACAACTGGCGGAAACGATGCGACTCGCGTGGAGCCGTCTGCTGGCGGGGCGGCGGCGTTGGCGCCAGCGGCGGCGTTGTTCCACTCCTTGTCCGACCCGGCGCGGTTGGCCGTCCTGCAGCATCTGACCAACGGCGAGCACCGGGTGCGTGATCTGACCGATCACATCGGCCTGGCGCAGAGCACAGTCAGTGCGCACCTTGCCTGCCTGAAGGAGTGCGGCCTGGTCGACTCGCGCCCGCAGGGTCGGGCGTCGATGTTCTTCCTGACGACGGCACCGGAGCTTCTCGCGGTCCTCGCGGCGGCCGAGCGGCTGCTGGACGCGACCGGGCACGCGGTCGAGCTGTGCCCCACCTACGGGCTGGGCCAGACCGGCGCCCGGACCTTGATCACGACGAACGACGACACACTCGAGGAGAGCACCCGATGAGCGACGCCTGCTGCGCCGACCAGACCACTACCGGCGCGGTCGAGGACGACGATGACGACGAGGTGACCAGCATCTGGGGTGTGCGCGAGATCCGCGCTGGCATCCTGGCTGGCGCGCTGCTGGCCGTCGCCTTCGTGCTGGGACTGGGCGGTCAGGATGGGTGGGCGCTGGGCCTGAACATTGCCGCCCTCGTGGTCGGGGCGAGCACCTTCGTGCCCGAGACCCTGAAGAAGCTGGCGCGGGGCAAGATCGGCGTCGGCACCCTGATGACGATCGCCGCCGTGGGAGCGGTGGTCCTCGGCGAGTTCGCCGAGGCCGCGACGCTCGCCTTCCTGTTCTCGTTGAGCGAGGGGCTGGAGGAGTACTCCCTGGCCAAGACCCGCCGCGGCCTGCGCGCCCTGCTCTCCCTGGTGCCCGAGACCGCCACGGTCCGACGCGACGGGATCGAGCAGGTCATCGACCCGGCCGACCTTGTCGTGGGCGACGCGATGCTCGTCAAGCCCGGCGAGCGGCTGGCCACCGACGGCACCATCCGTACCGGGCGCACCACCTTGGACGTCTCGGCCATCACCGGTGAGTCCATCCCCGTCGAAGCCGGACCCGGCACCCAGGTGTACGCGGGGTCCATCAACGGCACCGGGGCCCTGGAGATCGAGGTCACCACCACCTCAGAGAACAACTCCCTGGCGCGAATTGTGCACATCGTCGAGGCCGAGCAGTCCCGCAAGGGCACCACCCAGCGCCTCGCCGACCGGGTCGCCAAGCCGCTCGTGCCCGCCATCATGATCGTCGCCACCCTCATCGCGGTCATCGGCTCCCTGCTGGGCGACCCGGGCCTGTGGATCCAGCGCGCGCTGGTCGTCCTGGTGGCCGCATCCCCGTGCGCCCTGGCCATCTCCGTACCGGTCTCAGTCGTCTCCGCCGTGGGGGCGGCCAGCCGGTTCGGGGTGCTCATCAAGGGCGGCGCCGCCCTGGAGACGCTCGGCGCCATCCGCACGATCGCCCTGGACAAGACCGGCACCCTGACAGCCAACGCACCCGCCGTCGTCGAGGTCGCCACCACCACCGGACACACCCGCGAGCAGGTTCTTGCCCTGGCCGCCGCCCTGGAGGCCCGCAGCGAACATCCCCTTGCCAGGGCGATCCTCGCCGCGGTCAGCACCGTGCCCGACGCCGCAGACGTCCAGGCGGTTCCCGGCGCCGGCCTGACCGGCACCATCGACGGGCGCCTGGCGAGGCTGGGCCGACCCGGCTGGATCGAGACCGGGGACCTGACCGACGAGGTGCAGCGGATGCAGGAGGCCGGGGCCACCGCGGTCCTGGTCGAGGATGACGGGCAGGTGATCGGCGCGATCGCGGTGCGCGACGAGCTGCGCCCCGAGGCGTCCGCCGTCGTCGCCGAGCTGCACCGCCAGGGCTACACCGTCACGATGCTCACCGGCGACAACACCGCCACCGCGCAGGCCGTAGCCGCCCAGGCCGGCATCACCGACGTCCACGCCGAGCTGCGCCCCGAGGACAAGTCCACCCTGGTCGCCGCGCTGCGCACCACGGCGCCAACAGGGATGGTCGGCGACGGCGTCAACGACGCCCCTGCCCTGGCCACCGCGAACCTCGGCATCGCGATGGGCGCGATGGGCTCCGACGTCGCACTGGAGACCGCGGACGTCGCCCTGATGGGTACGGACCTGCGCGCCCTGCCCCAGGCACTCGCCCATGCCCGACGAGCCCGGCGCATCATGCTGCAGAACGTCGGGCTGTCCCTCGCCCTCATCGCCATCTTGATCCCGCTGGCCGTGGCCGGGGCGCTGGGGCTGGCCGCCGTCGTCCTGATCCACGAGCTCGCCGAGGTCGTCGTCATCGCCAACGGCGTGCGCGCCGGACGCACCACGAACCTGCACACCACGAGCGCCGCGACCAGCACATCGAACCCGCAGCCTGCGATGGCCCGATAGAAGCCGATCCCACCCAGGCAGCCTTTGTCGGGCCGTCTAGGCTCTCGGCCATGCCGATCGCCAGGCCCGTCGCCCTGTTCGTCCTGGCCGCGATCGCCGAGATCGGTGGCGCCTGGCTCGTGTGGCAGGGCGTGCGCGAACACCGCGGCCTGCTGTGGGTGGGCGCCGGGGTGATCGCGCTCGGCCTGTACGGCTTCGTCGCAACGCTGCAGGCCGACGCGAACTTCGGCCGCATCCTGGCCGCGTACGGCGGTGTGTTCTTGGCCAGGTCGCTGACCTGGGGAATGGTGGTCGACGGGTTTCGTCCCGACCGCTACGACGTCATCGGCGCGGCGGTCTGCCTCGTGGGGGTCGCGGTCATCATGTATGCCCCCCGAGGGGCCTGACCAGCTTTCTCGCCGATAGCCGCGACCGGAGGCATCGTCTGGCGCGTCGCCAACCGAAGGCGAACCGACCAGACAGGCACAACTCAGCTCGCGGCAGTCACGTCGCCCGGTCGGCTGCGTAGTGCGCCCAGTCGCCGCCGGCACGGGTGGTGTGCCGGACCACGTGAGAGGTTCTGAGGCCCAGGACCCCGGCGAGCATGGCTGGCGGGATCTCGGTGCTGAGCTGGTCGAGGGCGGCCAGCCGGGTCCGGCGCGGTTCGATGCCGATGGTGCGCAGCCGGCGTCCAATGCTCGCGGCAGTGAGGTGGCGTCCGGCGCGCTGACCCGGGAACAGCCAGTCGCCGGGGAGCTGCTCGGCGACGCCTTCGCGTCGACGCGAAGGTAGCGACTGGATCAGGGTCGCGAAGGGTTCGGGGAGCTCGAGTCGGTCGCCGCCGAGGCGTACGGTCACGATGGTGCCATCGGTGGCGATGTCCCTGGTGGTCAGCGCGCAGATGCGCACCAGGGGTTGGGCGTAGAGGACGACGAGGGCGCCGGCGACGCGGTCGGCGGTGTCGAGGGTGTCGTCTCGGACCAGGCGGCGGGCGATGGTCCACCGCCGTTCGGGATCGGTGTGCAGGTCGCTTCGGCCGCTGGACGATGGCGACAGGATGATCGCCGGAGGCAGCACTCGGGTGCGCCTGGCCCAGGTCAGGAATGGCCTGACCTGGTGGGGTCGGGTGCGGGGGCTGGCGAACCAGCTGTCGATGTCGCCCTGGTGGATGCTCGCCAGGGTGCGGTGGGTGGCTTCGACGGTGGCCAGGAACGCGATGACGGAGCGTAGGGTGCGACGCGCGTTGGCGACGGCGGCGCCGATGTCGATGTCGATGTCGATGTCGACGGTCCCCGCCTGGTGGTGGCGCAGGCGCGGTAGGACCTGCCAGCGCAGCCAGCTGCGCACGATCCGTGCGTCGTTGACGTCCAGGGCGGCCAAGATCTGGTCGCTGTCCTGCTGGAGTCGGTCGATGAGTCGGCCCCGGTCGGGGTCCAGCGCGCCGGTGGCGAGCAGGAGGTCGCGCAGGTGCTCGACGGCCCTGGTTGGGGGTTGGGCGTCCATGGTGGCGTGGGTCAGTGGCAACTGCCCGGAGTCGAGCGCGGTGAGCAGCGAGGTGATCGCTGGTCGGCGCAGCCAGCGGCGGGTGGTCATGGGCTCGGCGGCCAGGATCGGCGCACGCAGAGCGTGCAGGGCTCCGGGCGGGTGGTCGGCCAGCAGCCCGTCGACGGTCCGCCCCAGCGCGCACGGGCCGCACAGCTGCTGTCCGGCGAGCGTGGTCAGGTGCCGGTTCTGGTGGCAGTCGGCGCAGCGGCGCGCCGCGCGCTCCCGACACCAACGGCACCACCCCCGGTTGTCGAGGACCCGGTCCGGCTCGTTGCAGCCCGTGCACGTGCCCCGACGCCGGTGAGCGTCGCGCCGGCACCGTCCGCACACGCGTTCATCCTCGCCCCGTGCGGGTCTGGCGCACTTGGGGCAGTGCCGCGCGCAGGCCCGACACCGAATCCGAAGGCCGTACACGCTCGCGTCGCTGCCACAGGGCTGCTGGCAGAACTGGCACGAGGGCCAGGGCAGGTCAGCGCCCGCGGTGCGCAACGCGATGACGAGCCGGGCCACGAGGAACGGGAGCCCGGGGTCGGTCAGGCGGTGTTCTGCGAGCAGTCCGGCCAGGACCCACAGATCGCGCACGCTGGGCGCCACGGTCGCCAGGACGTCGGCGACTTGGGCGCGGTCCAGTGACACCTGCCCGGCCAGCGCGTACGTGAGCTGCTCGAGCGCCTCGGTCCGTTTCGCCTTTGCGCGGAGCCGGTCGGTGCAGCCGCGGCAGCGCGGGTGACCGGCCTGGTCGCACGCGTAAGGGCGCCGCCGCTGACCGCACCCGGCACACATCTGCGTACTGGTGCGTCGGGCGTAGCACGCGGAGCAGATCACTGCGCCGCCGGGGAGCTGCTGGTGCGCGGGTCGGGTCCGCCCGCAGTCCCGGCAGGTCGGGTGGATCGACCTGATCGCCTGCGCGCCCCGCCGCGACCAAGGCGCCGACGAACCGGTCCAGGACCGGCGGCAGGCTGGTCGGGCCGGTGGCCAGGACGCCGGGGTGGGTGCACAGGTGGTCGGCGAGCTGTCCCAACCGCCGTCCTTCGGCCATCTGGTCGATGACCCGAACGACGGCGGCTTCGCCCAACGCCGGTTCGGCCGCCGCGACGGCGGCCAGGATCACGGCACGGCGCCGGGCGGCCAGCCAAGCCGCGGCCACCGTGCGGTAGCAGGCGTCGCACCACGGCGCGCCATCGCCATTGCGGCCCACGAGCTTGCGGTGTCGACCGCACGTAGCGCACATGCCCTGGTGGGCGCGGGCCACGCACGCCGTGCAGATGCGTCCGTGCGGGCCGTAGCCTTTGAGCTTGACTTGCCGCCCGCAGCCGGCGCAGGGCGGATCACTCACGGTCGCGGTGGATCTCGGCTCGCCGCGGAACCCGTCCCCGCCCGCCGTCCGCGGGCCCGGTCACTGCTGGTCCGCGGGTGCCGGTTGCCCGGGACCGGCGGGTCGCAGCGACCGGTTCGATCAGGTCATTGGGGCTGCAGGCCAGGATGTCGCACAGGGCCATCAAGGTGCGCAGGCTCAGGCGTTCGGGGGTCTGGGTGACCAGGCGGTAGACCTGCGCGGCCGACAGCACCACGCCGCGCTCGGCCAGCAGCGGGACCAGGTCGGTGGTAGCGAACATGTTCTGTTCGGCCATCCGCAGCCTCAGGTGCCAGGCGTATCCCAACTTGCGGGCGGGCGTCATCGCGGTGCTCCTGTCTGTCACGGCATAGCCGGATCGGTGAACGCCCGGCTCAATGCCCGGCGCAGCGCCTGGTTCTTGTAGTCCGAGCCGACCGTGGTGTACCCGGCCGTCGTCGACCCCCACGAGTGGCCGACCTGCTGCTGGACGAACAGGTGGTCGAACCCGTCCTCGATCAGGTGGGTGATGTAGGAGTGGCGCAGGCAGTGCGGTCCCAGCTCGCCCGGCAGACCGCACTGGTCGCGGTAGGCCGCGAACCGGGCGTTGATGTGATCGGTCGAGATCGCCGCGCCCCGCTCGGTCGGCCACAACGTCGTCGACGCGGAGGCGTAGCCCGGGCGAATCTCCTCGACCCACTCGGCGAGAGTCTCGGCGGCCCACCCCATCGTGGTCAGCACGGTGCGCCGGCGCGGCGTGCCGCCCTTCATCGCCTTGCCGTAGCGGACCGAGACCGCGCCGTACCGGCCGAACTGCTCGGCGTGCGGGTTGGGCGACAAGTCGGCCAGGTCCAGCATCGCCACCTCCCGGCGACGCAGCCCGAAGGCGTACACCGTCTTGAACAACGCCGCGTCACGAAACGCCGCCAACCAGCCCTTGCGCCCGGACCTACCCACCGTCGCCACCCGCTCGTCGCAGTAGTCGAAGAACCTCTGCAGCTCCTGGCGGCTGAGTGGACGGTTCCCGGGCCGGGCCTCGCTCTGGTCGCGGTGCACGGCGGTGTTCCACTCGTGGAACACCTGCACCGGGTGGGTGCCGAACCGCTGCTCACACACCTCGTCCCAGCCGTACCGACGATCGGTCACGTACCCGCAGAACAGCTGCACCGCCATCTGGTAGTTGCGCAGCGTCGAGTGCGCCAGCCCCCGGCCGACCAACGCCGTCGTCCACTCCTCGACATCGCCCGGGGTCCACGTCCACGGGTAGGCGTTGGTGAACGCGACCAGCCGGCGCACCAACAACACCCGCTGCTCGATCGTCGTCGCCGCCAGGAGGCGCGACGTCTGCTGCGCGACCCAGCCCGCCAGCATCGCCTCCAAGACCGCCTCCTCCGGGGCGAGGAACGACACCCCGGACGCCAACACCGACACCGCCGAGCCAGCCACCACCCCCCGAACCGATCGATCAGCTCGCATCCAACTCCACCCCAGACCGTCGTGATCCGATGACCGTATCACTCATCAGATGCACGATTGCGAGCGCCGTCCGTCGTCCAACGCCCCCGGTCGACGCGTCTCAAGAGACCCGCCCCGCGCCCGCGGAAGGGCGACCAGCCGCCCCGTCCCAGGTGCCCGCTGCTCGGGTTCCAGCTGTTCGAAGCGGCGAACGTCGCCAACTACTAGATGTCGTGGTCCGCGCGTGTGTCAGACCCAAGTAGTAGTGTGTGAGAAGTACAAGCGTGTAGTTGCAGTCACGTGATTCACCGTCACGCCACGTCGAACCGTGAGCCGGGATGCAGGCGATCCGACGCGCCGCCATCCGATTCGCAAAGGGAACCTCGCCATGACGCAACTCGCCGCACCGCCCGCACTGGGCGGGCTGACCCACCTGCTCGACGAGGGCCTTGCAGCGCTCGACATCACCCAGTCCGACCATGACCGGGCCGTGCAGCGCTACGAGGAACTGGCCACCGTCCTCGACGCACGATGGGCACCAACCTGCGGTAGCAACGCGGTCTTCCCGCAAGGTTCCTTCAGGCTCGGGACGGTCGTTCGCAACATCCAGCGTGACGACGACATCGACATCGACATCGTCGCTCTACGCGACATCACTCGGGGCGCCATCACGCAAGAGCAACTCAAGGACGAAGTGGGAGACGCGGTGCGGACATACGCGCGTCGGCCCGTCAGTGACTTTCCCGAAGTCGAGGAGAGTTCCCGGTGCTGGACGCTGACCTGGCCGGACATGCACATGGACATCCTCCCGGCCATCCCTGGCGACGACGCCTCAGGGGAGGCGCTGCTGATCACTGATAGGGACGTTCGCTCCTGGCTCGCGTCGAACCCCGTCGGCTACAGCCGCTGGTTCAGTGGCCGTACCCAGGTCGCTGAGTTGGGCCACAGGGTTGAGGCCAAGCGCCTTGAGGTCCAACCGGTACCAGAGTGGCGACGGCGCGCGCCGCTGCAGCGGGTAGTTCAGGCGCTCAAGCGGCACCGCGACGTGTACTTCGAGGATCGACTTCACGACCGCCCGTCCTCCATCGTGATCACGACCCTCGCAGCGCACGCCTATGCCGGAGGAGCCGACCTGTACGACGCGCTTCGTCAGGTGGTCCTCGACATGGACGGCCACCTGGAGCGGATCGACGGCACGTGGGTCCTGCGGAACCCCGCCCAGCCGGACGAGAACTTCACGGACGCGTGGGCAGCGGAACCCGAACGCGCGGAGCACCTCTTCGAGTGGCTTACCGCTGCACGGGAGGCGTTCGCACAACTGGAGGCGACGTCTGGATTGCAGCACACTATCCCGCTGCTCGAAGGCGCGTTCGGCAGCCGGTTTGCCAGCGGGGCAAGCCGTGGGCTGGCGGACCTCCTCGGTAGTTCACGGCGAGACGGCACCCTTCGCATGTACGAGGGCGGCGCCCTCGGGACTGGAGCTTCTGGCCTCGCCTCCACTGCGTCGCGCCCCGTGAGGAGCCATGGCTTCGCCGGCGGCCCCACGTCGAACTGACGTCAACTTGCCTCTCCAGGCTCTGTCTCTCAGCCGAGCATTCCCAAGAGGTGCGATCCGTTTGTCGGCGCAACGTCTGGTCTGGGAATGCGCCGTGCGTCCGGCTCCGACGTGCAGCGAATACATCGTGCGCCTCGAAGCGGGCCCCGCCAAGATGCCATCGATCTACGTTCAAGACCCCGAGCTGGTTCCCAACGGAGACGGTCTGCTGCCGCACGTCTACGAAGATGGAAGCCTATGCGTCTCGAAGTTCGGCGATTTTCACCCCGGGATGCTGTTCGTCGACTCTATCGTCCCGTGGACGAGCGAGTGGCTGATCTTCTACGAGTTGTGGCGAGCGACCGGCCTTTGGTTCGGTGACGGGGCCGATCAACTCGACGAAGACGCACAGTCCCAGGTGCTTCACCCGTACCGTGCCCGCCGGTCACTCCCGGACCAAACGAGTGGCCTTAGGTGAGGCCGGCTGTGGCGCGTCCCCCCCTTGATCGCTGCACATTTAGCCGAGTGGGCCGACCGAATCGAGGAAGCAATGGCAGCACCGAGTGACAGCGTCGACCGACTCCGGGATGCGGTACGGCGCGAACTCGAAGACATCGCTGAAGACGTCCTGTGGACGGAGAAGGCCCACTTCGCCCACGCCCACGATCTGCATCGGGTCAACTTATGGCTGGGCTTGACCTCAACTGTTGCGGCCAGTATCGCAGCTGCGACCGTTGTTGCCAAGATCGCACCGGTCTTGACCGGGATCGCGGCGGTAATTGCAGCAATCACGTCCGGGCTGTTGACCTTCCTCCAACCGAGGGACACAGAGAAGCGTCATCTAGACGCCGCAAGGAAACTGGGAGCTCTGCGAGTCAAGGCCCGCGAGGCGGTTCGCTTGGACTTGTCTCCGGCCTTCGACCCTGACCCGTCGAAGTGGCGCTCCATTGTCGATGTCATTGCCACGGAGAAGTCCCGGATAGACAGCGAATCGCCCGGCATATCCGATCGAGCGTTCGAGCGCGCCCGCGCGAAGATCGAAGCCGGGCACTTTGACCATGAGTCGGACCAGCACTGACTCCGTCCGCTTCCCAGGAGGCCTCCTCCCGGCGACGTGGTTTGGGAATTCAGCCGCTGGACCGATGTCATGGCTTGCGAAGCTCCGTGCGGCCGTGCAGATGTGCCGCCGCGTTCCAGATGTCGCCTCCACAGTTCTGTTTGCGCAGTGCGATCTGCTGGTCGTAGCTGCGCCACCCTGTCCCTGTCACCCTGATCCCCGACGCGGCCGCGCTCTGCAGCAGGCTGGAGAGCGCGCCGCTGAGGCAGGTGGACCTGGATGCCACCGACCACGACGGTGCTGGAACTTGGGACGGGGCCGGTGACGTCTGCGCAGTTCGACGACGCGGGGCAGGCTTCTCCGGGGCGATCGGCTGGTAGCGCGAGCGCGGTGATCCATGACCGCCCATCGCCGACGAACCCCGCGGCAGTCCGCGCGCGACCGGGAGACCCCCGCGAAGAAACCGCGTGGGGTCATCCCGTCGCGCGAGGTCAGCCGCGGACACCTTTCGCGCCGTGTCGTGCGAGGGGAGCGATCCAGCCGACGTCATCCGATCACCACACGTGGGGTGCGGCCCTCACGAGCCGGGGTCATCCAGGCGCACGCTGGCGATTCCGAGACTGACCACGCCGTCGCGGCGCGGGCGGGCGACTCGGTCCGATAAGGCGTTGGGTCGCGCAGTGAAGGCAATATGCGGAATTTCACCGCGCGGGATGCTTCAGACGCTGTTCGGCGGTCCCCGAAAGTCGGGGGAACAGGCCGGCGGGTGCAATTACCTACTGCAGTACGTCGGCGGCCGACAACGGCTTCTTCATGCCAGGTTCATCTATCAGAGGCGCGGTGGTATCCCGGTCGGCATCCGAGGCGGGCGACCCAGTCGCTGATGCGAGCGCGGGCGAGGGCGAATCGTTCGTGCCAGAGCAGGGGGGCGTCGTGGGGTGCGGTGGTCGCGAAGGAGCCTTGCCAGGACAGGTGCAGGGCGGAGAGCTCTTCGATGAGTTCGGGGTGTTGGTGCCAGCAGTCGGGCACGGTGCGGTGGTCGAGTCGGTAGCGGTCGGCGAGCCAGAGCACCCAAAGGTCGAGTTCTTCGAGGAAGAGGTGTTCGTCGTTGGGTGTCTGGGCGGACCAGGCGAAGACGACGGGTGGTTGCCGGGGCTGCGTGAGGCGCGGTGGCGGGTAGAAGCCGTCGGGTTCGGCCATGGCGGTTGCCTCCTAGCGCGACATGGTTGGGGTTGATCCGGGGCCGGCGCCGCGGTTGGCGGTTGCGGTCCGGAGTCGGTCCTGGTGGGCGGCGGTGGTGGTGATCTCGGCGAGCCAGGCGGCGTGCGCGGCTGCGTTCTGGGGTTCTGGCCCGAGTCGGTCCAGCCAGCGGGGGTGGGTCTGCAGGGCGGTGTCGGTCAGCGCCTGCATTCGCTCGTCGAGGAGCTGGTTGACCTGGGCGAGCAGGTCGCGCCCGGCCGGGTCGAGCCCGGCGGTGCTGGGGACAGCGCAGACTTCGCCGCCTTCGCCGTGTCGGTTCAGGTAGGCCCGAGCACCGGCAAGCAGGGCAGATCCTGGCTCGGCGTGCGGATCCAGCTCGGTGATGAGGCCGCCGATGACGGCGTCCGGGTCGGCGGCCAGCAGGGTGAGGGTGTCGAGCGCAACGAATGCCCGTCCTGCGTCGGGAGAGCGGGTCAGCCCGTCGAGGGCTGCGGTCGGCATCCCGAGGTTGGTGAGCTTGTGGGTCCATCGGGCTTGGGCGGCGTCGGCGTACAGGGTGCGGGCGATCGGTTCGAGCCGTCGCAGGGACGTCGCGTCGTCTTGCCGGGCGGCGGTGATAGCGGTGGCGGACTGTTCGGCGCCGGTGGTGGTCAGGATGCGGGTGAGGATGTCGTGGGCGTCGAGGGCGGCGTGCGGGTCGGGCAGGGTGTCGCAGTCGGTGTCGAGGGTGTCGGTGGCGACGTAGAGGTGGTTGGTGTCGCGTCCGCGGGTCATGGCGACGTAGAGGTTCTCCCGGCTCATGCCGGCGTGGGTGAGCACGTGCGCCCGGTCGACGGTGATGCCTTGGGCGCGGTGCGTGGTGGTGGCGTAGGCTAGCTCGACGTGGTCGGCGACATACGCCGCCGGCAGCTCGACCGGGGTGGTGTGCTGCGAGCCGGCGGTGCCGACGACGCCGCGGCGGGCCAGCCGGGTGCGTGCGGCGGCCACGGTGAGGGACCCGTCGGGGTGGACGTGTTGGACGTCCCACAGGTCCCCGTTGCGCACGTACCCGCCGGGGGCGGCCAGGTGCCGGTTATTGAGGCGGGTGACGATCCGGTCGCCGACGCCGATCGTGGTCCCGGTGCGGGTGGTCAGGCCGCCGGGTGCGACGAGGCCGTCCTGGACGCGGTCGTTGTGGGCGCGGGTGTTCAGTGCGGTGACGGTGGCGGTGTCGGGGGCGAGCAGGACGGTGGCGTATCCGGCCGCGACGTCGGCGGACCAGGCGGTGTAGGCCTCCTCGAGCATGGATTCCCCCGGGCCGGCGTGGATCCGTCCGGCCTCTTGGTAGGTGTCGAGGATGCGGGGGTTGCCGTCGCGAAGGGCTGTGGTGGCGGCGGCTTCCCAGGGGTGGGTGAACCGCCACAGGCTGCGCAGCCGGGCCCCGCCAGTGCGGGTGGCGAGCAGTCCGAACGCGCCGCCGGCCTCGACCGCGGACAGCTGGGCGTGGTCCCCGACCAAGAGCACCTTGGCCCCAGCTCTGGCGGCCTGCCGAGTCAGCTCGTCCAGGGCGAGGGTCCCGGCCAGGGAGGCCTCGTCGACGATGAGCAGCTGGTCCGGGTGCAGGGTCCAGTGCGTCTGGTGGTGGTGGTAGTCGGCCAGGGCGGTGTCGATAGTCCGGAGCCGGGTCAGGTTGCCCCCGCTGGTGCGACTGCGTAGCTGGGCCAGCTGGTCGATGACGGCGGCCCGGGTGCTGGCGCCGGGGCCGGTGGACTCGTGCAGCCACTTGGCGGTGTTCTCGCAGCTGATCCCGAGGGCGGCGGCGAGGTTGGCCGCTGCGGTTGAGGAGGGCGCGAGCCCGATCACAGATCCGCGCCCGTGGGTCCGTTCCCAGACGGTGCGGACGGCGGCCAGCGTGGTGGTCTTGCCCGACCCGGCCGGCCCGACGAGCAGGTCGACCAGGCGGCCTGACCCGGCGATCGCGGCGACCGCCTCCGTCTGGTCGTCGGCGAGGCGGTCACCGGTGGTGCCGGGGAGGGTGAGGGCGTCGTCGAACACGGGGGCGGTGGGGGCGCTGGTGTCGGTGGCGGCGTTCAGGAGGCGGGTCTCGGCGTCGAGGATGACCGTGTCGGTGAACGTGTGCTCGTCGGGCCGGTCGAACACGGTGGCTCCCTCGCGGCCGGCGTACCGGCCGGTGGCCTGCAGCACGGCGGGGGCTTCCAGGCTGATGCAGCGGGACAGGACCGTGTCGGTGACCAGGTCCAGGACTGCGAGACGGTCGCGCGGGGACGCGGCGATCAGGGCCCGGGTGACGCGGGCGGCTTCGGAGAACACGTTCCACCGGGTCCAGGTCGAGCGCCGTTCTCGCACCCCGGCCAGCACCTGCCCGGCCAGCTCCTCGACCACCACCCGCGGGATCGCTGCGGCCCGCACGGGTCGCACCTGGGAGTGACGCAGGACGGCCGCGGTCAGGTCGTGCGGTGACATTCCGGTGACATCGGTGGCGCGGTGACGCCAGCGGTGCAGCAGGTCGCGTAGCGGTGTCACGGTCTTGGCGGGGCGGGTGGTGCGGGTGACGTGCTGGCGCAGCCGGGTGATCTCGATGCGGTTCGGTGCCCGCCCGTGCCCGGCGGCGAACCCGGCCACCGCGACGGTCATGGCCTGGTCGATCTGGGAGGTGCGTTGGGAGAACGCGGCCATCAGCTCCTTGCTGACCCCGTCCAGCTCGAACCCCACCGACCGGTGCGCGCCCCGGGACCGCCAGCCCCAGCGCACGGGCAGGCGGCGGGACAGCTCGTCGGCAAGGAACGCGTTGTAGGCCTCGGAGACCGCGACGACGGCGTGGTGCAGCGCGCGGGAGTCCACCGACCGCCACGCCCCGTCGGCGCCTTGGACCTTGTTGGCCAGGACCACGTGGGTGTGCAGGTTCGGGTCGCCGGCGCGGGAGTCCCAGTGGTCGAACGCGACCGCCAGGCACCCCTGGGTCGGTTCCTGCCGGCAGCCGCCGTGCCCGGTCCGGAGGTACAGGGCACGGTCCTGCAAGAAGCCCATGGCCTGCTCGACCGCGGCGGTGTGCGCGTCGGTGACCGCCTGCCGCGTGGTGTCGTCGGCCACCGCCCACAGGGTGGAGACGGACTTCATCACGGTGAACGTCAGGTCGAACCCCGCCACCACCGGAGCGGTGTCCCGGCCCAGCTCGACCCGGGTGATCGCCTCCAACGCCGCCTGCCGGGCCGCCGGTGACATGTCCGCGGGCAGGGCCTTCACCTGGGCGGTGACCCGGTCGGAGGGGGAGACGAAGGCCCGGTAGGGGCGGCCCAACGCCGCACCGGTCAGCGGGTTGAGCCCATGCGCGAACAGTCGTGACATTCCGAGCTCCTCCACGATGGCGCCGGCGACCAGTGCCGGTCGATCGCCTCCGGGATCGGTCAGGCCGGGCAGGCCGCGGCCGAGCCAGCGGCCGGGCGGGTTGCCCGACTCCAGGTAGTACGCCGTCACAGGCGCCGGCCCCGTGCGCTGGCAGTCACCGGTGGCGACCTGCCGCAGCAGGTACCGGTACCCCGCGCCGGCCGACAGCCGGTGCATCGTCATCACCACCTCCGACCACCCACCCCGGGCCGGCCGGGTCCGCGCGTCCCCATAGAAGCGGGAGTGCGGATCTGGCGAAACACGCGACGGCGACAGCCCGACCGCAAGCCCGGGTGCCAGAGGTGTCTAGCGGGTTGATGGCAGGGGAGCGAGGCGGGTCAGTGACGGAGAGGAGGTTCGGTTGGCGGTGGGCCGCGGTGGGCGGGGGTGGAGCGGTGGAGGGCGTCAGCGGGTCGGGACGGGATGGGTACAGGGGTCGGGCGGGGGTTCGCGAGGAGTGTCAGTGGGCGACGCCGACTGGTTCCGCTCACGGGTCGCGGGCGTCGTGATGACCCCGCGAAGTGCCTTGGGGCGTCGCGTGTTTCGCCGGATCCGCACACCCGCTTATGGGGGAGTCGCTCGTCCACAGATCCGGCCCCGTCGGGTGCGTGGGGCCGAAGCCGAGTGACGGTGGGGCCAACAGGACCGGAGGTCAGGATGACGTACACGTGGTCGACGGGCGCTGCGGCGGTGCTCGAGCACGTCGAGGACGACTGGGCGGGGGTCTGGTCGCTGTTGTTTGCCGCGACCAAGGCCACCTTCCGGCTGTCCTTGCAGCTGCCGCCCGACGTGGGCGCCGAGCTCGCCTTTGCCGCGATGGACACCGGCGAGGCGCGCGAGGAGGTCACCTGGGCGCACCCCGAAGTACCGACGACGGCCGTCGCCGTCGACCTGGGGCCTGTGGGGCCAGCACTGGACGTGCCTGCCACGTGCTCGGTGATCGTTGGCCTGCTGGACGGTGCACTCCGCCGGCTGGGCCCGATTGCCGCGGCGGATCCTTCGCCGGGCGACCGTCAGCTCGCTCGACGGATCGGCTCGAAGGTGCGTATGGCTCGCGACGTGCTGATGGACGCGCGGCCGTGAGGGCGACCTACGGTGACCTGGTCGGGCGCGCCGGGGTCGACATCCACACCGGCCTCCTGCAGGTGATGCGCCGCGGCTTCCGCGACGCCACTCAAGCGCAGAACACCGTCGGGGAGTACTACGACCTGCTGGCCGCCCTGCGCTCGCACTCCTGGTGGCTGCTCGACCCGGCCAGGATGCGTACGCGCGAACTGCGGCCCGCGGGTCGAGGTGGGCCCGACGGCGGCGACCTGGACCGGATCGCGGCGGACCTCTTCGCCAGCCTGGGCCCACTCGCCCAGCGACCCGTCTGGATGCCGTACCCGGATCCGGCGTTCGACCACCCCTGGCACGACGCAGCGGTCAAACTCGGGGCCGCCACCGACCTGCTCGCCACGCATCTAGGTCCCCGTGACGAACCGCGCTCGGAGCAAGCGGCGCTGGTGATGGACCCGGTGCAGCGCCGCGGCGCCCTTGCGTTCATTGCCTCACTGACCGACCTGACGCTGAATACCGACTCGGCCATCGGCGCCGCCTGCCGACACCGCGACATCCCCTGGCAGCAGGTGAACCAGTGGCTACCGGACCGGTCAAGGGCAAAGTCCCTGACGCGCCGGATGCATGAGCTTGCGTCACCGCACGACGGGGGACGGGGCCTACGCGACGTCACCACCAACATCTACCCCGTGCGTGAAGGCGACCCCGTCATCGAGCTAGGCGACCGCATGCTCCGCCTCCGGCGCGCCGCCTGGCGGCTCGCCGACGCGACCCCGGACTACTCCATCGTCACGTTGCACGACCTGGCCGGCCTGGGCATGGCAACCCACATGCACACCGCCCATGCCCACGGCATCGACTTCCGTGACTCCAGCTCCTCGTCAAACCGCCTGGTCGCGAGCGCACGAGCGTTCCAACGCCTCATGATCGATCTGGACGACTACCTCGCTCCGGGCCCGCCGGAACCCGCGATCCGTGTCGACATCCTCGCCGCCCGCCAGATCCTCACCGAGATCGTGCCGCTCCACCGCCGCGCGCACACGATGACCATCTCGGACCCGCGGACCCGGGACACGCTCGGCGCCCTGCACGGCGCCTGCGAGGTCCTGACCCAGATCGCGCACCTGAACCAGAGGACGTTCGCGACCCTCGCCCGTTCGCAGCTGATCCACATCCCAACCCGGCTCCTTGACGGCGAAACCCTCAGCGAGGATCCCGCCGCTGCCGCTGCGAAACTGAGCGGCGCACGCCGGATCCCGGCGACCACCGCCCGCATCGCGCAGACCGTGCAGCTCTACGATTCCATCGGCGCGGTCACCGACCCCATCGCGCCGTACGCGGTACCGGTCGCGCGAGCGGCAGCCTACGATCCGCCGGCGCTCTTCCGGGCGGCCGAGTTCGAAGGGCGTCCCTGACCTTCGGAGCGTGGAGCGCCCGCACGTTACCGTCGAACCGGCCGGCTCCCTGTGCTCAACAGGCCAGGAGAGTGGCCATCTTCACTGCTGTCATCACCACGATGGGGATCCCGAAGATCTGCATGAGGACGGGGCCGGAGACCAACCTGCCGGTAAGTCGGGCGCCGAGGAACGAGCCGACGGGCGCCGACCGCGACGAAGACAGCTGGCAGCTTCAGGTCGACCCTGGCGGTGGCCAGGTGCGGGATCAACGAGGTGAAGCACGGCAGGGTGAAGGTGACCGCTTTGATCCCGGCGGCGAGCCTGGGCTCGTAGCGGGGGAGAACCAGCACCCGCATCCGCAGGAACTCCGGGGCCGACGCCGAGGAGCCCGGCCTGACCTCGGAGGCGAGGGCCTTGGGTCGCAAGACACCGTCGGCGAGCTCGGTCCGCTGTCACGCGAGCCAGAGCTCAGCATCCTTCTTCGTGGCGAAGGTCGCGCCGGCGTTCACCCACCGCTGGGGGACTGCACCAACGATGGCGTAGCGGGCGCGCCATCGCCCGGGCGCGGTCTGCGCAACCGTCCCGAAGCCTAACCTTCGTCGCCCCACCAGACCATGGTCGCAGTAGCGAGTGTCTGCTGGTCTGGCCCAGCACGATGCCGTCGTCGACGTCGGCCTGGCGCACCCAGCGCCGCACCGACTCCACGGAGATGTCGAAGTCGGAGGCGACCTCGGCGTGCGTCAGATCGCCGCGGCGGGCAACCCGCACGACGTCACGCTTGAACTCGAGCGGGAACTTCTTAGGCACAGCGACATCCTTCCAGCGGGACCTCGTCCCACAGACGGAGTGTCAACCAGTCCCCCAGGCCTGGACCGCGGGCGGGACAGACCGCGGGCGAGTGCAACCCGTACCAGGGTCCCGGCCACGCGCGATCACGGGTCGATGGGTAGCTCAGGAGATGGTCAGATCCGCGTACATCCCGGCCGCGTAGTGCCCCGGCAGGTTGCAGATCAGCTCGTAGCGTCCGGCCGGCAGGTCCAGGGTGGTCCAGCCCGCGGCGCCCGGCTCGATGCCGTCGCCCGTGCCCGAACCGCCGCTGAGGGACACTTCGCCGAGGCTGCCGGACTCGTCGACCGTGCCGTCGGCGCCAACGGACCGGCTGCCCACCTGCTGCCCGTCGGCGAGCGGGAGCACCACCAGCTCGTGGGTGCGCCATCCGGCGTTCGCCAGCACCAGCGAGACCGTCCCGGCCGGCACGGCGGCCCGGTCCACGACCAGGCCCATGTGGCTTCGACCGCCCATCATCGCGCCCATGTCGACGGCCGTGACGCGCACGGTGGTTCCGTCCAGCTGGGGCACGGCCGTGTCCACGCGACCGCCCATCATCCCGCCGGCGCCGTGACCCGGGCCGACGGAGTTCCATCCGCGGTTCGTCGTGGCGCCGCTGCCGGCGTTGCCGGCGTTGCCGGCCCAGGCGACGGTCGCCGCCACGGATCCGATGAGCAGGACGACCGCGGTGACCAAGCCGGCGAGCAACCACGTGCGCGGTCGTCGACGCGGTCCTGCCTCCGCGGCGCTCATCGGTTCCCCGACTCCCCGAGTACTGCACGCACCTGCTGGTAGGTCGCCAGGTCGATCTCGCCTGCCGCGAGGCGTCGGTCGAGGAGCTCGAGCGGCGAGGGCGCCGGTGTCGGTCCGAAGCCCGTCGGTGGCGCCGGGACCGGCATGCCGTCGTTCGCTCGGTGCCCGGATCGAGCCAGCGCGACGACCAGCCAGACGATCGCGGCGATCAGCAGCACCCAGAACAGGCCCATGAACACCCATCCGACGCCCATCCCGGCGCCGTACCCACCCATCATCACGATCTCCTCGGACAGCCCGGCCGGCACGTTCCGCCGACCTGATGCGAACCAGACTCCGCCAACGATGCGAAGGCTCGAACATCGCGATGATTGAGATTCGATGAAGGACCGCCGCGACGGCACCCGCCCGTCGGTGGCGACCACTCCGAGATCGTCCAGAACTGCGGCTCCTACTCCACGCCGGTGGCCGACGAGAATGCCGGGCACTCCCTCGAGCACGGAGCGGTCTGGATCACCCACGACCCGAACCTCCCCGCCGCCCAGCTGGCCACCCTGAAGTCGCTGGCCGCGAAGAGCTCCTACGTCCTGGTCACGCCCCGCGCCAGCCTGCCGGCCGAGGTGGTCGCCTCCGCCTGGGGGCTGCAGCTGCAGCTGAGCTCGACGAACGACCCCCGCCTGGCGGCCTTCGTCACCAAGTACGCCAACGGCCCCCAGACCCCGGAGCCCGGCGCTGCGTGCTCCGGCGGGACCGGAACCCCCGACGCGCCCTGACGGCCGGGCCCGCTCCAGCATCCAGCGCACCGGGCGCCGACGAGCCGGCAACCGCAGTCACCGCACGACCGATAGCGCCTCCGTCGGCGCCGTGGGTTCGCCGTCGGCTGCAGCCGCGCGCCGCCGCGTGCCGGCCCGCACCACCACGACCGCACCGACCACGACGCCGAGCAGTGCCCACAGCTGCGGCTGGGTGAGGGGGCCCAGCACCCGGGTGTTGGGTATTCGTGGCCGGCACAGCGAGGCGGTTCATCCCGGGGTCGCCGGTCGTGGCGGCCGCTGGGCCGCGCGAGGCTGCCGTCAGAGCATTGAGGCGAGGTCGGAGCCGACCGTCGGGTAGGCAGTTGTCGCCGACTTCAGCTGTCGGGTGGTGAGGCCCAGCTTCATCGCCAAGCCCAGGGTGTTGACGAGCTCTGCGTAGCCGGGGCCGAGCAGGTGGGCACCGACGATCAGGTCCGAGGACCGGTCGACGAGGATCTTGACGGCCGCGGTCGTCTCTGCGACCCGATAGGTGGAGTACCAGCCGCTCGTGTCGGAGTAACGAACGTCGACATTGAGACCCTGGTCGCGGGCCTCGTGCTCGAGCAGCCCGACCCGGGTCAGCTCGGGGATGGTGAAGACCACGGTCGGGACACCGGTGTAGTCCGGGACCGCCGTGCCGCCCTTGAGCATGTTGGACGCCGCGACCTTGCCCTCGGCCACGGCGACAGGCGTCAGGGGCATCCCGGCCGTGTCGGCGCTGTCCCCGGCGGCGTACACCACCGGATTCGTGCTGCTCTGCAGGTGAGGCAGCACGCTGACCCCGCGGGCTGACCACGCCACGCCGGCCGCGTCCAGGTCGAGGCGTGCCAGGTCGGCTTCCCGACCCGCGCCGTGCACCACCAGGTCAGTCGCGATCGACTCGGTGCGGCCTGCGTGGTCGATCAGCACACGAAAGGCGGCCCCGTCGCACTCCACCGCCGCGACCGCCGTCGAGGTGCGCACCTCGACACCGGCTGCGGCCCCACGCGCGAGCAGGAGCTGCACGAGGTCGGGGTCGAAGGTCTTCAGCGGGCGAGTGCCCCGGTCGACGATGAGGACCGAGCTGCCGGCACGGGCGGCGATGTGCGCGAGCTCGAAGGAGACGAACCCGCCCCCGACGAACAGGATCCGGGCCGGGAGCGTCTCGAGGTCGAGGAACCGCGTGCTGTCGACCATGAGCTCGTGGCCGGGGAAGTCCAGGGAGCGAGGGGCGGCGCCCGTCGCGACCAGGACGTGCTGTGCGCGGTGGGCGACCCCGTCGATCTGCACGCCGTCAGCGCCGGTGAACCGTGCCTCGCCGTGCAAGGTGGCCACCCCGGCGCCAGCGAGGCCCGCCTCCATGCTGTCCGGCACCGGATCGGTGAAGCCCCGCTTGTGGCGCATGAGCTCGGTCCAGCTGATCGCTAGGCCCCCCTGGTCGACACCCTTGCCGCGCATGAGCCGGGCGGCATCGAGGATCTCCGCGCCGCGGCGCAGGATCTTCTTCGGGTCGCAGCCGCGCAGCGCGCACGTGCCGCCGTAGGGCAGCGCGTCGACGATCGCGACGTCCCAACCCTGCGAGGCGCACTTGGTCGCCGCTGTGACACCGGCCATGCCGGCGCCGATCACGATCAGGTCATGCTCCGTGCTCATGTCACTTGCCCTTTCATCCGATGGCGAGACGGCGTCGGCGCAGGGCCGGCTCGGTGACCACCCCCAAACCGTTCAGGCCCGCCCAACCAGGGCGCGGAGCTGGTCGAGCGTCGGTGCGCCGGCAAGCCCGTCCGGTGTGGTGTAAAGACGGCAGGTGAGTGCGACGGGGGCATCCCGGGCTGCAAAGCCGTCGACGCCGTTGATCAAGATGGTCGGCGAGCCGTGGAAGCCGACCCGCTCGGCCTCCTCGACGGTCTCCAGCCGGTGCCGGGTGACGTGGACGTCTGGTCGATCCGCAGCGATCTGCGCGAGCCGGCGGTCGGCGATCTGCCAGTTGGGGCAGCCGTCGAAATAGAGCAACGTGATGTCCATGCCGGGACGCTAAACCTTGATCCGCGGTACAAGGTCAAGAGAGTAGGTTCGGCTCGTGCTGATCGGAGAGCTCGGGCGCACGGTAGGCCTTCCCGGCGAGACCATCCGCTTCTACGAGCGCCGCGGGCTCCTGCCAACACCGACCCGCGGTAGCAACGGGTACCGCAACTACGACGACTCCGCGGTCGCCCGCGTGCAGTTCATCCGCGCCGCTCAAGCGGCCGGTTTCTCGCTCGACCAGATCCGCGGCATCGTCGACCTGCGGAACCACGGCCGTGCCCCGTGCTCCCACGTGGCACAGCTCATCGACGGCAAGCTCACAGAGGTCCAAGGCCGTATCCGAGAGCTCGTGGCCCTGCAGGAGGAGCTCCACCAGTTGCGCGAGCGCGCCCGGGTCCTCGATCCGGCCGACTGCACGGACGCCGACATCTGTCGCATCCTCAGCCAGTCCCTCTGACCACTTCGTCTGGAGGCGGTCGGTCGACCGCATCGACGCACCTCACCGCCCAGCTTGCGAACACACCAGCTGGGCGCCGGCGGTCACAGGTCGGCACGTGTCAGGCGCGTCGACGGCAGGGCGGCCCACCCGCCCTTGGCGCTGGAGCACTGGCGTGCGGTGCGCTCAGGACGAGGGGAGCTGCCACGTTCGCCGAAAGGAGGGGGGCCTGACGACACGTGGCCCACAGACTTCGCGGGGCGTTCGCCGGCCCGGATAGGCGGCCGTTGACTGCAGGGGTCGGGCCGCGGCGCTCGCCGGGCGTCACGACGGCGTGGGCGCTAGCGTCGTGGAGGTCCGGAGAAGACCCCTGGCGGTGGTCTATACGAGGGGCGGTGAAGCGATGTTCTCGTGGGGTGCGATCGGGGCGACGGCGCTGGTGACCATCGGGTTGGTGGCATCTGTACGCAGCGTGGCCTGGGTCCTCGCGGGCGGTCGTGCACCCGTGAGGGTCCTGCCATTTCAGTCCGGCCATCGGCCGGTCGAGCACGCTCTTTCCCGCTTCCACGCCCGGTGGTATCCGCTGACGCTGCTGTTCCTGGCGTTCGACGTGGAGATGTTGTTCATGTACCCGTGGGCAGTGGTCGTCGTGGCCAAGGGGGCCGCGGCTGCCGCTGAGATGTTCGGGTTCCTCGGCGTGTTGCTGGCAGGTGTGGTCTGGGCCTGGCGGGAGGGTGTCCTGCGGTGGGTGTGACACCACCGGTGCACGTACTGGTGCTGACACTCCCCGGCGGAGCGCCGATCCGGCTGTCGGTGGATCGAGCGCTGCGAGAGCTTGGGTGGGTGTCGGCCTGGTCGCCTGCCGACGCTGATCTGCTCGTGGTGTGCGGAGCGGCGGGCGAAGGCGACGTCGTGGAGAAGATCTGGCAGCAGCTGCCGGGACCGCGCGCACGGGTGCACCTCGACGCGTCCGCCGGGTCGGTGCCCGCCCAGGTAGGTGCCCTGCTGGAGCGGGCCGCAGCGACGTTGAGGGATCGGGCGCGACAGGACGACCTTTCCCGGGAGGCCGACTCGGTGGGTACCCACGACGCACACGGCGGGACATCCGACGACAACCGCGGCTCGACCGATCACGGCGGGATCGGGCGGGACGGGTCGGGCGACGACGTGATGGACCACCGCGACCCGAGGGCCGGTGACCCGGGCGGGATGGACATGTCGGGCCCCGCCGACATCCCGCTTGCCGGCTCCTCGGACGACGACCGCGACGGGCTCGAGATGGACGAGTGGCACGTGGTGCTCGGTGCCGGTCTGGCCGCCTGGCCGTCTGGCCTGGTGCTGCGGGCCACTCTGCACGGCGACCTGGTGACCGGAATCGAGACGCTCCGGGAACCGGCCGGAGCAGAAGCCGCCGGCAGGCGACCAGAATCCTTGCCCACGACGGCACCCGCCATCGCCGGGTGCGGCGGGGCCGCGCCCGTACGCCCGGCGCTGCTGTTCGACGCCGCTGCTGCGGTGCTCGAGCTGGCCGGGTGGTCGTCGGCTGCGGACGCCGCCCGTGGACTGCGCGACGCCGCGCTGAGCGATCCGGATCCCGCCCGCCTCGCGCCGGTAGCGGACCGCCTCGTCGGACGCGTGAGCAGCTCCCGGGCGCTGCGTTGGTCGCTCCAAGGCACACGCCGGCGCGCCGCTCCGATGACTCCGGGACGGATGGTCCATGTTCGGTTGGTCGGCCTCCTCCGCGAGGCCGCCGCTCTGCTCCGCGACCCGGGCGCCACCGTTCCGGCTCCCGCACCGGACGGGCTCGCCACCCTGCGTGACCTGGCGGTGGGGCAGGATCTCGGCACGCTTCGACTGTTGGTCGCCAGCCTGGCGCTTGATGCGCGTGAGCTCGAGCGTGTCTGACCTGAGCCCGGTGCCGGTCGTCTGGGCGGCCCTTGCCCCGGTCGGTTTGCTGGCGCTCGCCGGGACCGGTGCCGCGGTTGCGGGCGTCTCGGCGGCACGGCTGCGCGGCGCCCCAAGGAGCGCGGGGGCACTGACCCCCGTGACCGAGACGGTGCGGCTGCTACGGCAGCGGCGCCGGGTGCCCGTGGCTGCAGACCGGCTGCTGTGGCAGGTGGCCGTCGGCGGGCTTCCCGTGGTGGCGGTCCTCATGGCGGTGGTCGTACCGCTCGGCCCCGTGGTGCTGGCCGACGTGCCAGTCGGTGTCGTATGGGTCAACGCGATGGACGTCATGGTCTGGGCGCTGTGGTGGCTGGCCGGCTGGGGTCCGAACAGCGCGCACGCGCTGATAGCGGCGCACCGTTTCCTGGCGTTGGCGCTGGCGTACGAGCTGCCGCTGATGTTCGCGCTGACGGCCCCGGCGATCGCCGCGGGCAGCCTGCGGCTGGCGGACGTGGCCTCCGCGCAGCAGGGGCTCTGGTTCGTCGTGTGGATGCCCGTGGCCTTCGTAGTGCACCTGGTAGGCGCGGTCGCGTTCAGCTCCTGGGGACCGTTCGCGGCGGCCGCCGGCGCCGACCTGGCCGGTGGCGTGCTGGTCGAGGCGTCGGGCGTGGACCGGTGGCTGGTGCTTGCGGGACGGCACCTGCTGCTGGCAGCGGCGGCGCTGGTCGCGGTGCCGCTGTTCCTCGGCGGTGGCGCCGGGCCCCTGCTGGGGCCGGTGCTCTGGACCGTCGTCAAGGCGCTCGTCGTGCTGGTGGCGCTCGAGCTGCTCTCCGGGCGGGTGCCACTGGTGCGGCCCGAACGGTTCGCAGAGGTGGGCTGGGTGGTCCTGCTGCCGGCGACGGTGCTCCAGATGCTCGTCGCCGCCCTCGTGGCGATGCGGGGTGGCACGTGACCGGGGCACCGGTGGAGTGGGTCGCGGCCGTCGTCGCCGTCGCCGCGGGTGTCGCCGTGTTCCGGACCGGGTCCATGGCTCGGGCGACGTACGCGCTGGCCGTGTCGTTCGTCGCCGTCGGGGTGCTGCTGCTCGGCTTCCACCTCGACTACCTGGGCGTGGTGGTGATCCTCATGATGGTGATGGAGATGGCCGTGATGGCCCTCTTCATGGTGATGCTCATGGGGATGAACCCCGCGCTCATGCCGATGTCGATGGTGCACGGCAGGCGCGCTGCGACGGCGGTTGCGGCGGTGGTCTTCGTCGGCCTGGCGGCCGCAGCCCTGCTGGTGCCGTGGCCGGCGCGCACAGGCGCCCCGGCGGCCGACCTCACCCGCAGCCTCGGGGAGACGCTGATGGGCTCGAAGATGCTGGTGATGCTCGTCGTGAGCCCGGCGCTGTTCGCCACGATGGTGGGCGCGCTGGTCCTCGCCCACCCGCACGACCGCTACCAGCGCCGCGGTGACGACCTGGGTCGCACCCCGGACGACCCTGTCGACGGCGGGCTCGGCCGATGACCCTGCCGCTCGTTCTCGTGGTGGCCGCCGCGCTGTTCAGCGTCGGGCTGTGGGGCGCGCTGTCCCAGCAGGTCGTCGTCATGGTGATGATGGGCCTGGAGCTGATGGTCAACGCCGTCGTGCTCGCCGTCGGCGTGTTCTGGTGGTTCACCAGCCCAACGCCTGACGGCCAGGTGCTGATGCTCGTCGTGGTCGGGGCCATGACCGTCGAGATGGCGATGGGGTTCGCCGTCGCACTCCTGCTGCACCGGCGCCGCGGCACGGACATGACCGACATGGCGGCGGAGCTCGAGCGATGAGCGGCTGGCTGCTGGCGCTGGTGGTGCTGCCGACCGTCGTGGGGGTCGCGCTCCTGGTCGCGGCGGTGCGGCGGGCCGCCCGGGCCGACGACGAGCGTTCCGAGACCCGCGCCCCGGCGGTCCCGGCGCTCGCGCTGCTCACCGCGGGAGCCGTGCTGGCGCTGAGCGCCGTCGTCGCCGTGCGCCGGCCGCGCCTGCAGTGGACATTCCTGCCGGGCGGCGCCTTCGCACTGGGCGTGAGCGGGCCAGCGGTCATCGTTCTGCCCGCGGTGGCCGCCGTTGCTCTGCTGGTGCTCGCCGTGGCCGCCGCCGCGCGCACCCGGCCGGCTGCACGGTTCCACGGGCTGATGCTCCTGTTCGTCGCCGCCGTCGTGGTCACCCTGACGGCGGGCACCCTGCCCACCCTGCTGCTCGGGTGGGAGCTGATGGGCGCGGCGTCTTGGGCGCTGATCGGCTTCCGGTGGCGGGACGCCGACCGGACGGCGGCCGGCGTGGTCGCGTTCCTCACCACCCGCTCGGCTGACCTGGGCCTGTACGTGGCGGTCGGCGCAGCTGCGGCCGGGACCCTCTCCATGTCGCCGGCGGCCGGCGCCGGCCTGGGGCTGGGGCTGGACGGCCTGGCCGCCCTGCCGTCGCCGTGGCGGACCGTCGCGGCCGCGGGCCTCGTCGTCGCGGCGCTCGGCAAGGCGGCACAGCTACCGTTCAGCTTCTGGCTGTCCCGGGCGATGCTGGGCCCCAGCCCGGTCAGCGCGCTCCTGCACTCGGCGGCGATGGTCGCGATGGGCGGGTACCTGCTGCTTCGCGTCCAGCCGCTGCTGGCCGCGACCCCTCAGGTCGCCGCCGTGGCGGCGTGGGCGGGGGCGCTGACCAGCGTGGCGCTGGGCCTCGTCGCGATGGCGCAGCGGGACCTCAAACAGCTGCTGGCGGCGTCCACGGCCGCCCAGCTCGGCTTCGTCGTGCTCGCCGCCGGGGTCGGCGACGTGGCAGGCGGCACCGCGCACCTCGTCGGCCACGCCGCCACCAAGGCCCTCCTGTTCCTGGTCGCCGGCCTGTGGTTGACCGCACTGGGCACCAAGCGCCTCGACGCGCTCGCGGGCGCCGCCCGCTGGTGGCGGGGTGTCGGGCTGCTGTTCGCGCTCGCCGCGCTCACGCTCGCCGGGCTGCCGCCCCTCGGTCTGTGGGTGACCAAGGACGAGGTGCTCGCGGCCGCGGCCGCGAGCAGCCCGTGGCTGGGCGTGGTCGGCCTCGTCGGCGCGGTGCTGTCCGCGGGCTACGCCGCGGTCGCGCTGCGAGCGGTGTGGCGCGGACCCGCGCAGCGGCCGACGAGCCGACCCGGTTGGGACGACGAGGAGCCCGGGACGCGGCACGTGCCGGCCGCGGCGCTTCCCGCCCTCGCGCTGCTGGCGGCCGGCGCGGTGCTGCCGGTCGCTCTGCTGGTTCCGGCCGTCCGCGCGGCGGTGGACACGATGACCGCTCCGGCCGGACCGCTCGTCGGCCCGCTCGGAGCCGGTCTGTCCGCCGGTCTCGCACTCGTCGTCTTTGGTCTGGTGCTCCGCCGCGTTCCCCCCCCGGTGCCTGGAGCGGCAGCCTGGTGGCACCTGGAGCAGGTCGCCGGTGCACTGGTGGTCCGCCCGGTGCTCGACGCCGCCCGGACGGCGGACCGGTGGGACCGCAGGCTCGACATCGTGGTGCGAGGGGTGGCGCACGGTGCGGTGGCCGCAGCGCATGCCGCGGGTCGCTTCGATCTGACAGAGGTCGCCGGTGCGGTGCGCCGGCTCGCGGTCGGCGTGCGCTCCACGGGCCGGGTGGCCCGCGGGCTGCAGACCGGTCTGGTGCACCAGTACCTGGCGGCGGCCGCGGCCCTGCTGACCGCCGGTGCCCTTGTCCTCGTGGTGGTGAGGCCGTGATGGTGTCCCTCGTCGTGGTTCTGCCGCTGCTCGGTGCCGCGCTGCTCCTGCTGCGGCCCTGGGGACCGGTCGCGAGCCGGGCCGTCTGGTTGGGAACCGCGGCCGTCGACCTGGCGCTACTGCTCGTCGTCGTGGCTCGCTACCGGACCCCGCCGGCCGGGGGCCTCACCGAGGCGGACCAGGTGGGCTGGATCCCGGGCCTCGGCGTGTCGTACCACGTGGGGGTCGACGGCCTGTCCCTGCCGATGCTTCTGCTCAGCGACGTGCTCTTCCTGGCCTGCGCGGTGTGGTCCCTGCGCGGGGACGACAAGGTGCGCAGGCTCGCCGCCCTCTTCCTGGCGTTGCAGACAACCTGCCTCGGGTTGTTCGCTGCCCAGGACCTGATCCTGTTCTTCCTCTTCTTCGACCTGTCGATCGTCGCGATGTATGCGGTGATCGCCGGCTGGGGTCACGGCGAGGCGCGGCGGGCGGCCCTGCAGTTCTTCCTGTACACGTTCACCGGCTCGCTGGCGCTGCTGGTCGGTTTCATCGGGCTGGCCCTGCGCACGGCGCCGCACACCTTCGACATCCCCACCCTCACGGCACGCGCCGCGGAGGGCGGGACGAAGGCAGGAAGCGGACTCGCCGTGCTCGGCCTGGTGCTGCTGGGACTGGCGATCAAGACGCCGACCGTGCCGTTCCACACCTGGCTCCCTCCCGCCCACACCGACGCGCCCTCCATCGGCTCCGCGGTGCTGGCCGGCGTGCTGCTCAAGATGGGCACCTACGGGTTCCTCCGCGTGGGCCTGCCGCTGCTGCCCGACGCGTGGCGGTCGTGGGCCTGGGTGATCATCGTCGTCGGCTTGGTGTCGGTGCTGTACGGCGCGCTCGTCGCGCTTGCCCAGGACAACCTGAAGCGGATGATCGCCTACACGTCCGTCAACCACATGGGCTACGTGGTGCTGGCCGTGGGCGCCGCCGGGCTGGTGGCGCCCGACACCGCGACGGCCCGCGAGGTCGCGGTGACCGGCGCTGTGACCCAGATGGTGAGCCACGGGCTGATCACCGGCGCCCTGTTCCTTCTCGCGGGCGTGCTGCGGGACCGGTCCGGGACCTACGCGATGGACCGGTTCGGGGGTCTGGCCGGGGTCGCACCCCGGTACTCCACCCTGTTCGTCGCCGGCGCCCTCGCGTCCCTCGGACTGCCGGGGCTGTCCGGGTTCGTCGCCGAGCTGCAGATCTTCACCGGCTCCATCGCGGGTACCTGGTGGGCCGCGCTCGCGCTGCCGGGGATCCTGCTGACTGCAGCGCTGTTCCTGCGGGCGTTCCACCGCGTCTTCACCGGCGACCGCGGTCCGGCCAGCGCCGGCTTCGCCGACCTGACGGGGTCCGAGCTGATCGGGGCCGGTGGACTGCTCCTCGCGTCGGTGCTCATCGGCCTCGTGCCCGGGCCGTTGCTGACGCTCATCCGGCCGTTCGCGGCAACGGCCGTCGCGGTGCTCGGCCGATGACACACCGGGCGGGGGAGGCGCCGCGATGAGCGCCCACGACTATGCCCCGCTGGTGCCCGAGGGCATCCTCGTGGCCGGCGCGGTCGCCGTGCTGCTGCTCGGGTCGTTCCTGCCCCGGCGGCGGCTGCCCGTCACCCGATGGGTCGCCGGTGCCGCGCTCGTCGCCTCCGCCGCCACGGCGCTCGGTGCCGGCACCGGGACGGCGTTCGCGCAGACCTACGCGCTGGACGCGGCCACGGCGATCGCGCGGGTGGTCGCACCGCTCGCAGCGCTCGGCGTGCTGGCCCTCGGCGCCGACGAGCTGCGCCGCACCACCCGGGAGGCCGAGACCTGCGCGCTGGTACTGCTCGGCACGGCCGGGACCGTGGTGCTGGCCGGTGCGGACGACCTCGCAGTGCTCGCCGCGGGCTACCTGCTGGCATCGGTGCCCGTCTACGCGCTCGTCGGGCTGGCGCAGAGCGGGCGAGCGGCGGAGGCGGCCCTCAAGGCGTACCTGCTCGGCGCGCTGCTCGGCGCGATGCTGCTGCTGGGGACCGCCGTCCTCGCGGGGGTCGGCGGGTCGACGGGCTACCCGGACCTGCACCGGACGCTGCCCGCAGCACCGGCCGCTGCCACCGCGGTCGGCTTCGTCCTGGTGCTGGCCGGGCTGACCTTCAAGGCGGGTGCGGTGCCGGGTCACTTCTGGGTGCCCGACGCGGCACAGGGCGGCAGTGCGACCGCGGCTGCCTTCGTCACCACCGTCCCCAAGGTCGGTGGGCTGCTGGCCATCGCACGCCTGGTCGGCGTGCTGGCCGGCGTGCCGGTCGCGGCCGCCGCTGCCGTCGCTGTACTGGCGGCGGCCACGATGACACTGGCCAACCTGGCTGCGCTGGGCCAGGACGACGTCCGCCGGCTGCTCGGCTGGTCCGCCGTGGCGCAGGTCGGCTTCCTGCTGATGGCCCCGGCCGCGCTGGCGCGACCCGGTGCCGTACCCGCCCTCGGTCTCTACCTGGCGGCTTACACCGCGACGAACGTCGTGGCGTTCGCCGTGGCCGCGGCTCACCCTCGGCGGCGCCGGCTCGCCGACTGGGCGGGGCTGGCGCACCGCCACCCCGTCAGCGCGGCGGCCCTGGGGGTCGCGATGCTCGGGCTGGTGGGCACCCCTCCGACGGCCGTGTTCGCCGCGAAGGTGAGTGTGTTCACGGCTGCCTGGGACGCCGGCTGGCGCTGGCTCGTGCTGCTCGCCGCGGCGCTGACCGTGGTGAGCCTGGCGTACTACCTGCGCTGGATCCGAGCGGCATTCGCCACCGAGCCCACTGACGCCGGCCACGACGAGTCACCCGTGCACCGCACCGCTCAGGCCGTCGCCGTCGGCGGTTCGGTCGTCGTGCTGGCACTGGGTCCGGTGGCCGGCCCCGTGTTGCACGCCCTGAGCGGCCCGCTGCTGCCCTGACGCGGCAGCCAAGGCCAGGTTGCCAGCTCAGGAGACGGTCAGCTCGGCATACATCCCGCCTGCGTAGTGGCCAGGCAGGTTGCAGACCAGCTCGTAACGCCCGGCAGTGAGCTGCAATGTGGTCCATCCTGCGGCACCAGCGATGATGCCATCGCCGGAACCGGCCCCACCCCCGCGGGAAGCCTCGCCGAGGCTGCCGGACTCGTCGACCTTCCCGTCCCCGCCGACTGCGCGGGAACCCACCTGCTGACCGTCGGGCAGCGGCAGCACCAGCAGCTCATGGGTGCGGAAGCCGGCGTTGTTCAGCACCAGCGAGACCGTGCCCGAGGACACCGCGCTGCGGTCCGGCGCCAGACGCATCGGCCCGGCAGCACCCATCATGGCGCCCATGTCGACGGCCGTGACCTGCACGGTCGTCCCGGCCAGCTGCGGCAGCGACGTCTGTATGCCGCCGCCCATCATGCCACCCGACCTGCCGCCGAGACCGCTGGAGGTCCACCCGTTCGCCGTCGACGTGATGGGACGTCCTGCGTTCGCCCACGTGACAGTCACGGCCACCGAGCCCACGAGCAGGACCACGGCCGTGACCAGTCCGGCCACCAGCCACACGCGCCGATGGGCGCCGCCGGCTGCCCCGCGCGGTGCAGGAGGACCGCCGCTGAGAGGTGCGGTCATCGCGCACCGCCGCTCTCACCCAGCGCGGCGCGCACCGGCTGGTAGGCGGCAAGGTCGGTCTCACCGGCGGCGAGCCGACGGTCCAGCACGTCCACAGCTGTCGCGGACGCGGGTCCGAACCCCGTCGGAGGCGCGAGCAACGCCGGGGCCGTCGTGTCGTGGCGGTTCCCGGACCGGACGAGCTCGGCGATCAGCCACACGATCGCACCGACCAGGAGCACCCAGAAGAGTCCCATGAACACCCAGCCACCGGGGCCCATCCCCATGCCGTACGAACCCATCATCACGCGCCTCCATCGACCGGGGTGGTCCCCGTCGGACCTCCCTGCTGCAACCAGCCTGCGACGGCCTTACGAAGCGATCGCGGTCGCGATGATCAAGATTCGATGAAGCCGGGCGGATCGGGCAGACGGGCGAGCAGCCACCGGGTCGCCAAGGGCAGCCCGGGCCTGTGCCAAGGGCCCGTGCCGCCCTGTTCGGCGTCTCAACCACCACGCCCGGAATGGTTCTCCGCCAGCGGACACAACCCAGCGGTCTGTCACTTCTTCACCGATCGTCAATGGGAATCGTGCACAGCCAGGAAGAAGGCTCGGGTAGACAGGCGTGATGCGGGCGCAGCATCGGTTCGACGTGGATGAGCGTGGACACCGGCTGCCGCCGGCTCGCGGGCGGTCGCCGTTCGCCGCCGGCTGGATCGCCGCCCGTCGTCCTCACGCTCAACCGCTCCACGAAGGTTTGAAATGAACCAGGTCCCGCCCACGAACCTCCGCCCCCGAGGCACGAACCTACGCCGGCTGCTCGCGCCGATGCTGTCGTCGCTCCTGGTCGCGCTGGTGGCAACCGCATCACCCGCCGGTGCAGACGACCTGTCCAACAAGCGCAAGCAGACCCAGGCGCAGCTTCAGGCAAACCAGGCGGCGCGGGACGCGCTGCAGGCGTCGCTGGAGGACCTCTCGGCGAACCTTGCCCAAACCGTGTCGGACCTGCAGAACGTGCAGGCCCAGCTGCCCGCAGCCCAGCAGAAGCTCGACGACGCGAACGCCTCGCTGCAGGCGACGCAGCGCCAGGCTCAGCGGATCGCCGACGATCTCGCCGATGCCAAGGCCCAGGAGTTGTCGCTCGCCGACGCGGTCGCCAAGGACCAGGCCCAGTCGGCGCAGGTCCGGATCGCAATCGGGCAGATGGCCCGTCAGGCGTATCGAAGCGGTGCCGCGATCGACACGTCGGGCCTGTCGATGGTGGTAGGGGCTACCGATGTGCAGGACTTCGTGGACCGCTTGGCGCTCAGGTCCACGGCGCAGCGCACGCAGGAGCAGGTGCTGGGGCAGATGCAGGCCATCGAGGCGCAGGACCGCGGCTCGCAGGCCCGGCTGACCGCCGTGCGCGAGCGGATCGACCAGCTGAAGAAGGACGCCGACCAGCAGGTGGCCCTGGCGGACCAGGCGACAAGGGAGGCTGCGGCCGCGAAGGCTCAGGTGGACACGCTCGTCGCGAACCAGACCGCCAAGCAGGCGACCATCGAGGGTGAGATCGCCCAGGCGAAGGCGGACCAGGCGCAGGCGGATGCCGCGCAGGTTCAGCTGAAGAACGAGCTGGCCACGATCATTGCCCAGCAAGCCGCGCAGGCCGCGTCCCAGCGACCGACGAGCACCAGGCCACAGGCGGCCACCCGCGCCGGCGCCTGGTTCGTGAACCCGACGGCAAACAGTCCGATAGTCGTGACCTCGCCCTACGGGATGCGACTTCAGCCGATTCTGAAGATCTGGCGGCTGCACGCCGGAATAGACCTCGTCGATCGGTGCAATCAGCCGGTGTACGCAGGTCGCGACGGCACGGTGCTGAAGCTTCAGACGATCTACGGGGACGGCAACCGGGTCATGGTGGACCACGGCTGGGTCAACGGTGCCTCGCTGATGACGGCCTACAACCATCTCAACACGTTCGCGGTCTCTGCCGGCCAGAGCGTCCGGGCGGGTCAGCTACTCGGCTACGCCGGCATGACCGGCGGCGTCTCTACGGGATGTCACCTCGATTTCCAGGTCTACATCAACGGCTCCACGGTCGACCCGGCCCCCTATCTCGGTCTCTGAGCTCTCGTCATTAGGCGCGGCCGCACGTATCCCGCACGTCGCCCTTAAGTAGTTCGCACAACGGGGAGCGGGACCAGTCAACCGAAACGTGGCCGGCGCGGCTCCAGAGAGCGCCAACTTCACCGAACCTTCGTCGTTCCTGGTGGTCAACCTGCGGTGCGCTGGACGTAGCTTGGCGTACGCGACGCGGTTTGGGCGGAGGAGGAGGGCTTGCCATGGTGAACACAGTCTTTGCCGTCACGGGTTTGACCTGCGCCACGTGCCTCGCGGAGCTGCTCGAGCAGGTCAGGTCCCTTGACGAGGTTCAGCAAGCGGCAGCCGACCTGATCGTGGGCGGCTCCACGGTGATGGTCGTAGTCAGCGAGCGTGGGGTAAGCGCACCCAAGATTCGGGCGGCGGTCCGGGAGGCCGGCTTCTCGCTCGAGCTGGGCAGGACGATTTGGCCACCGCACACCGGTCCGGACCACCTTCTGGCCGCGGCGATGGCCAAGACTTCGTCCGGCACGTCCGTCTGGAGCGGCGGTGTACGTACCTGGATCTGAAGGCACCGCCAGATGCCCGCACGTCGAACGGCGTCCTTTCGGTGAGAGTTCCTTCAAGAGGCTCTTCTGCGTTCTTGCCGGGCGAAATGTGCCGAGACGTTGATCTCAAGCAAAGTAATCGACTCCAAAGTAAGGGGAACACCATGAACAGGATGCCCAAGATGGCGTGGATCCTCATAGGGGTGCTCGCGGTGGGCGTGGCGCTCTGGGCGCTCGGCGTCCCCGGACGAGTTCTCCTCAGCTTCGGATTCTTCGGCGGCATGATGCTCATGCACGGTGGCCACGGTGGCCACGGTGGCCACGGTGGCCACGGTGGCCACGGTGGGGGCTCTCAGGGTGATCAGCACATCGGGCACGAGGGCTCGGACCGCCTTTCCGAAGGGCGGCCCCAGCGCCCTGGCGGGCATCAGCACTGACCGGCCAAGCTCGCGAGGTGGGCCACGGGGGAAGCCCGAAGCCCACGCAACCTCGGGACTGCGGGTCGGCGCGGTCACGCAGCGACCCAGCGACCCTCAGTCGCCCAAGGGCGCGCGTCCGAGGGTCGAGGTGCGTGACGGCAGCTGCAACGATCCCGCTCGAGCGGCCGGCGCCGATGGCGGCCCGGCCGGGCGCCGCGAGCACGCAGGGCTCCAGGCCGGGCGCGACTGCCCGGCGCCGCGGCGACGGCACGCAGGCTTCGTCGAATCTTCATCGTCGATCACGTTGCACTGATACCCATACGGGGTATACCTATCGGTGATCAAGGTGATCAGGGACGTCTCGATGAGGTGGTGGGTTCTGTGACCGGTGGCAGTGCGGCGGTCCTCGCGCTCGGCGTGGGTTTCACGGCCTTGGTGGCGTGGTTCTTCTTCGGTCCGAAGAAGACTCGGCGTGCGCAGCTCGACGGGGGAGTGCAGGTAGTCACCGTGACGGTCAAGGGCGGCTACAGCCCTGACCTGATCGAAGTCACGGCCGGTACGCCGGTGCGGCTCCTGTTCGATCGTCAGGAGAGCGGCGACTGCACCTCTCGTGTCGTGTTCGCCGACTTCAAGGTGAACCAGAGCCTGCCGGCGAACGAGACGACCGCGGTCGATCTGCTTCCCACTGTGCCCGGCGACTACGAGTTCGCGTGCGGGATGAACATGATCCGGGGCCGGCTCCGGGTCGTGGGCGACGCCGAACCGGCCGGGACCCTCGATCGCGAGCCCGCGCTGGTCGGGGTCGGGGGTGCAGCTAGGGACGGGCGGCACGACCACGCCCAGATGTCCGCACCCGCTGTCGCGCGGCCGGCCACGGCTCGCCTCGAGCAGGGGGTGCAGGTTGCCGACATCGAGGTGGCCGGCGGTTACAGCCCCGATGTCACACGGGTCGCCGCCGGTGTGCCGCTGCGGCTGCGGCTGGCGCGCTCGGAGGACTCGGCCTGCTCCGAGCGGTTCGTCATGACGGAGCTCGGGCTCGATGTGCAGCTGGCGGCACACGGAACCACGGTGGTTGACCTGCCGCCGCTGGCCGAAGGTGCCCACGAGTTCACCTGCGGGATGGGCATGCTCCACGGGACGATCCTCGTCGGCGACGCGGCGTCGTCGTCCCCGTCGGACGACCACGGACGCGCGGTGGCTGTTGATGGGCTGGGGTCGGCCGCCGAGCTGGAGGACGCGGAGGCTCGGGATCGGGCCGCCGAGATCGCCGACCTGAAGAGGCGGGTGGTCTTCGGCGCGGTGGTGAGCACGCCGGTGCTGTTCGCCGTGATGGCGACCTCGATCTTCGGGGCTCAGTGGGTCCCGGACCTGCTGATGAACCGCTGGTTCCAGCTCACGCTGATCACGCCCGTGATGTTCTACACGGGTTGGCCGATCCACAAGACCGGGTGGCTGGCGCTGTCCCACCGCAGTGCCGACATGAACTCCCTGATCACGCTGGGCACCATCGCGGCCTACGGCTACAGCCTGGTGGTGACCACGGTGCCGACCCTGCTGCCGCCGCTCGCGCGGGAGGTGTACTACGAGGCGGTCGGGGTGATCATCACCTTGATCCTGCTGGGCCGGCTGCTGGAGACCAAGGCCAAGGCTGGCACCGGCGAGGCGATCCGCACGCTGATCGGCCTACAGCCCCGGACCGCCCGCATCGTGCGCGACGGGGCGGAGATGGAAGTCTCGATCGAGGACGTGCGCCGCGGTGACGTGGTCGTCGTCCGCCCTGGTGAGAAGCTGCCCGTCGACGGAGAGGTGCTGGACGGGCGGTCCGCGGTCGATGAGTCGATGGTCACCGGCGAGCCCATGCCAGTGACGAAGAGTTCCGGGGACGTCGTCATCGGGGCCACGATCAACCAGACCGGGTCGTTCCGGTACGTGGCGACCAAGGTCGGCGCGGACACGATGTTGGCGCAGATCATCCGGCTCGTGCGCGAGGCACAAGGCTCCAAGGCGCCGATCCAGCGGCTGGTCGACCAGGTCTCGGGGTACTTCGTGCCCGCCGTCATGATCGTCGCCATCTGGACGTTCGTCACCTGGGCTCTCGTGGGTCCGCCGCCTGCCCTGGTCTTCGCCCTGGTCGCGGCGGTGTCGGTGCTCATCATCGCGTGCCCGTGCGCGCTCGGTCTGGCGACCCCGATGTCGATCACGGTCGGCACCGGAAAGGGTGCTTCTCACGGGATCCTCATCCGCTCGGCGGAGGCTCTGGAGACCGCGCACAAGCTGAACACGGTCGTGCTGGACAAGACCGGCACGATCACCAAGGGCACTCCGGCGCTGACCGACGTCCTGCCCGTCGCCGGTTTCGACGCCGATGAGGTCCTCGCGCTGGTGGCGGCGGTCGAGCGCTCCTCGGAGCACCCGTTGGCAACCGCCATCGTGGCAGGCGCGAGGGATCGCGGGCTCGTCCTGCAGGAGGCCGAGGGCTTCGACTCGGTCACCGGCCAGGGCGTGCGCGCCTATGTCGGCGGACGCGAGGTGCTCGTCGGGAACGTTCGTCTGCTTTCCGCGGCAGGGATCGACCCGGCACCTCTCACCGCGGACGTGACCAGGCTGGCCGGGGACGGGAAGACGCCGATGCTGGTCGCTCTCGACGGGCGGGCTGCGGGCGTCGTCGCGGTGGCCGACACGGTCAAGCCGGGGTCGGCGGCCGCGGTGGCGGCGCTGCGAGCCAGGCACATCGAGGTCGTGATGATGACCGGGGACAACCGGGACACCGCGGCCGCGATCGCTCGCCAGGTTGGCATCACCCGGGTCGTCGCGGAAGTCATGCCCGAGCACAAGGCCGCCGAGGTCAAGCGGCTGCAGGCCGGCGGCCGTGTCGTCGGCATGGTGGGCGACGGCATCAACGACGCCCCGGCACTGGCTCAGGCCGACGTCGGCTCGGCCATCGGCACCGGCACGGACGTGGCCATCGAGTCCAGCGACATCACCTTGATCTCGGGCGACCTGTCCGCGCTGGTCACCGCGGTGGACCTCTCGCGGGCCACGATGGCCAACATCCGGCAGAACCTCACCTTCGCGTTCTTCTACAACGGGGTCGGGATCCCAATCGCCGCCGGAGTGCTCTACCCCTTCTTCGGCATCACCCTCAGCCCGATGCTCGCTGCCGGCGCCATGGCACTGTCTTCACTGTCCGTGGTCGCCAACGCCAACCGTCTGCGGCGATTCACGCCGCAGGCCGTCCTCAACGCCGCCCCGGCTCGTCCCACCGAACCGGTGGTCGAGATCGGACACGACGAAGCGGACGACAAGCCCGACCAGAAGGAGGAACACATGTTCGGCAAGGCCCAGAAGACCACCGATCCGGTGTGCGGCATGAGCGTGGACCCAGCCACCGCGAGCAGCTTCGAGCACGAGGGCGTGACCTACTACTTCTGCTCCCCGCACTGCGCGAAGAGCTTCCAGGCCAACCCGGCCGAGTTCATCGCCGGCTGACCTCGCCCCCGGCGGGCCACCCCTGAGCACAAGAGGGCGGCCCGCCGGGCGCACAACCACGTGCTCCCGCCCGTGAGGCCTGGGACTGGAACACCGTCGTCAGGTGCATGAACGGGTTGCCGGCAGGCGACGAGAGGAATGGAAGCATGACGAAGTCTCGAAGCACCGTTCTGGCGATGGGTGGTCTGCACTGGGCCACCTCCGAGCCGATCGTGGAGAAGACGCTGATGCGCCGGCCCGGGGTGCTCGCCGTGGAGGCCCACGCCTTGTCGCAGACGGCCACCGTCACCTTCGACCCGGACACCACCTCACTCGCCCAGCTGGTCGGGTGGGTCAACGAGTGCGGCTACCACTGCGAAGGCCGGTCCGTACCGGGGCACGTGTGCATTCCGATGGACGAGCCGGCAGAGGACGTCGATGCGGGGCACGGGACGCACGCCGGGCATGAGATGCATACCGGGCACGAGCCTCACGCGGTACACGATGCTCACGCCGGCCACGGCGCGGCCGCGCCGCCGGTTGCTCCTGCCGGACATGACATGCATGCGGGGCACGAGGCTCCCGGGCATGGCGGGCATGACGTGCCCGGGGGGCACGAGGAGGCCGGGCCGCCGTCGGCGCACGAGCTGATGGGTCATGGTGGTCATCACGGCGGCGGGTCGATGGCGGACATGGTGCGCGACATGCGCAACCGTTTCCTGGTCGCGCTGGTGTTCTCCATCCCGATCACCCTGTGGTCGCCGATCGGGCGCAAGTTCCTCGGGTTCACGGCGCCGGCGCCCTTTGGCCTGCGCGATGACGTGTTCATGCTGCTGCTGTCCCTGCCGGTCGTCTTCTACGCGGCGTGGATCTTCTTCGACGGCGCCTACCGGGCGTTGCGGGCCAGGACGCTGGACATGATGGTGCTGGTGGCCGTCGCGGTCGGCACGGGTTGGCTCTACAGCCTCGTCGTGACCCTGACCGGCGGCGGCGACGTGTTCTACGAGGCGGCCACGGTGCTGGCGACCTTCGTGCTGCTGGGCCACTGGTTCGAGATGCGCGCCCGTGGCGGGGCGAACGAGGCGGTCCGCACCCTGCTCGAGCTGGCGCCGCCCAGAGCCGTCGTGCTCCGAGACGGCGTCGAGAGCGAGATCCCGACCGCGGAGGTACTGGTCGGGGACCTGCTGCTGGTGCGCCCCGGATCGAAGATCCCGGTGGACGCCGTGGTGGAGGAGGGCGAGTCCGAGGTCGACGAGTCGATGGTGACCGGGGAGTCCCTGCCGGTCGGCAAGGCCCCTGGTGCCCAGCTGATCGGCGCCTCGATCAACGTCTCGGGAACCTTGCGGGCACGTGCGACGAAGGTCGGGGAGGACACCGCCCTCGCTCAGATCGTCAAGATGGTCCAGGAGGCTCAGAGCTCCAAGGCCCCCGGCCAGCGGCTGGCGGACCGGGCGGCGTTCTGGCTCGTCTTCGTCGCGTTGCTGGGCGGTACCGCGACCTTCCTGGCCTGGTGGCTGGTCGGCGCAGCCATCCCGACCGCGATGCTGTACGCGATCACCGTCGTCGTCATCACGTGCCCCGACGCCCTCGGGCTCGCCACGCCCACGGCGATCATGGTGGGGACCGGCCTGGGCGCCAAGCGCGGGGTGCTGTTCAAGAACGCGACCGCCCTGGAGACCTCCGCGCGTATCGACACCGTCGTGATGGACAAGACCGGGACCCTCACCAAGGGGCAGCCGGAGGTCACCGACGTCGTCGTCCGCGGGATGGGCCAGGACGAGGCGCTGGCGCTCATCGCCGCCGTGGAGCGCGAGTCCGAGCACCCGCTAGCCCGTGCGGTCGTCGCGCACGCCGCTGACAAGGGTGTGTCGGTGCTGGCGGCCTCTGACTTCCGCAACGTCGCCGGGCACGGTGCCACGGCCACGGTCCAGAACCACCGGGTTGTCGTGGGCAACCGGCGGCTGATGGACGCGGAGAGCATCGACCTCGGCGAGCTGGCTGGGGTGCGTGAGGAGCTGGCCGCCGCGGGTCGCACGGCAGTTCTCGCCGCGGTCGACGGGCGGGCCGTCGCCGTCGTGGCACTCGCCGATGCGGCTCGCGAGACGGCGCCCCTCGCGGTGGCTTCGCTGCACGAGCTCGGCATCGAGGTGGTGATGCTCACCGGCGACAACGAGGCCACGGCACGCCGGATCGCCGCCCAGCTCGGGATCGACACCGTCATCGCGGAGGTCCTACCGGGGGACAAGGCCGCCAAGGTTGCGGAGCTGCAACGCGCCGGGAAGCGGGTTGCGATGGTCGGCGACGGCGTGAACGACGCCCCCGCTCTGGCGACGGCCGACCTCGGCATCGCGATCGGCGCCGGCACGGACGTGGCGATCGAGACCGCCGACATCGTCCTCATGCGCTCGGACCCGCTGGACGTGCCCGTGGCGCTGCGCGTCGGGCGCGGGACGCTGCGCAAGATGCGGCAGAACCTCGGCTGGGCGATCGGCTACAACACCGTCGCGCTGCCGATCGCCGCGGGCGTCTTCGTCGCATCGATCGGGTTGTCCCTCAGCCCCGAGATCGCGGCGCTGTCCATGTCCGGGTCGTCGGTGATCGTCGCGGTGAACGCGTTGATGCTCAAGCGCTTGCGCCTTCCTGCCCAGCAGCCGCCTGCCCCGGCACAGCACGCCGTTCTCGAGCCCCGTCCGTCGGCGCCGGTGCCCGCCGGCGAGCGCTGAGCCCGCGCATGCGCGCCGGCGGCGGCACCCCCGCCGACCTTGCAGCCGCGGTGCAGCGGAGACCTCGACCGGCACGCATGCTCTGGATCACCGCGACCCTGGGCGGCTGTTTCATCGCCATCGACTGGGGGCTGCGCGATGCGCCGGTCCTGTGGTTCGCGGCCCTTCGCGCGCTGGTGGCCGGAGGTGCGCTCCTCCTGCTGGCTGCCGTACAGCGTCGGCCGTCCCCGGTCGGTGTCCGGGCATGGGGCCGCATCACGATCCTCGGTCTGGTCAACGTGACCCTCGCGTTCGGGGCCATGTTCGCGGCTGCTGCGGGACTGGCTACGGGGACTGCCGCGGTGCTCGCCAACGCCCAGCCTCTGCTCATCCTGCTGCCGGCCTGGTGGCTCTACGGTGAGAAGCTGTCCACGCGGACCACGGTGGCACTGGTGGTCGGTTTCGCGGGGTTGCTCGTCGTGGCACTGCCCGGGGGCGGTGGCAACGGCGCCGTGCTGTCGCTGCTGGCGGCGGCAGCAGTCACCGGGGGAACGTTGCTCGCCCGACGTCTCGGAGATCTCGACGTGGTCGTGGCCACCGGTTGGCACCTGGTGATCGGCGGTGTGGCACTGGCCGGGCTGGCCGGCGCGGTCCAGGGCGCTCCCGTGATCGCCTGGACGCCGCGCTTCCTCCTGTCGCTTGCCTTCCTGGCGTTGCTCGGGACCGCGGCGACGACCGCTGCGTGGTTCACCGAGGCGCGCCGCGTGCGGATGGACGCCCTGACCGCCTGGACGTTCCTGACGCCGGTCTTCGGCATCGTGCTGTCGTTCGCCTTGCTCGATGAGCGGCCACGGGGCTGGACCGCTGCGGGGCTGCTGGTGGTGCTGCTGGCTCTCTACCTGTCGCTGCGCACCTCGCCTCGCGCGGCGATACCTGCACCCGCCGACGGGCCACTGCCGGTGCGTTCCTCGCCCGGGACAGGTCATGCCTGATCCGCGATCGCCGAGGCCTGCCCCCGCCCCGACGCCCGCCGGTGCGACACCTCCCCAGGTGGCGGTGATCTTCGACCTGGACGGTGTGGTCACCGACACCGCGGCGCTCCACGCCGTCGCCTGGAAGGCGCTGTTCGACGAGGTTCTGGCTGATGACCGAGTTCCGGGGGCCGGCTCCCACCCGCTCTTCGACGCGGCCGCGGACTACCGCCGGTACGTCGACGGGCGGCCCAGAGAAGATGGCGTGCGCACCTTCCTCGCGGCCCGCGGCATCCAGATCCCCCTCGGCTCGCCGGACGATCCGGCGGGGTCGTGGACGGTCCACGGCTTGGCGGGGCGCAAGAACGCGATCTACCTCGACATGCTCGCGTCCGCGGGGGTCAGGGCCTACCCGGGCACCGTCGAGCTGATCGGCAGGCTTCGGGCGGGCGGGGTCCGGCTGGCGCTGGTCACGGCGAGCCGTAACGCGGGCGCGGTCTTGACCGCGGCGGGGCTCGACGGAGCGTTCGACGTCGTCGTCGACGGCGGGCGAGCCGCCGACCTCGGTCTCCCGGGCAAGCCGGATCCCGCGATGTTCCTCCAGGCGGCAGACGATCTGGGGGTGGCCCCGGCACGGGCCGCCGTGGTCGAGGATGCCGCGGCGGGCGTCGAGGCGGCTCACCGCGGCGGATTCGGGATGGTGGTCGGGGTCGATCGCGGTGGCCAGCGCGAGTCGCTGGAGCACGCCGGGGCGGACCTCGTGGTGGCCGATGTCGCCCAGCTGGACCTCGGCTCCCTGCGAGCGGACCCTTGGGTTCTGGTGTACGACGGTTTCGACCCGGCGCACGAGGGGCATCGGGAGGCCTTGACGACGCTGGGCAACGGCTACCTGGGGACCCGCGGCGCCGCTGCGGAACGCACGAGCGACGGGGTGCACTACCCGGGGACGTACCTGGCCGGCGTCTACAACCGCCTGACCACGCTGGTGCACGACAGGCTGATGGAGGACGAGCACCTGGTCAACGCACCCAACTGGCTGACCCTCGACGTGTGTGTCGGGGAGGGCGGGTGGTGGTCCACGGGCGCTCTGACCACCACGGCGGAGCGCCGGGAGCTGGACCTGCGGCGGGGTGTGCTGACGCGCAGCGCCGTGCTGAACGACCCGGCCGGCAGGCGGCTACGCATCACCCAACGACGTGTGGTGTCGATGGCACGTCCGCACCTGTGCGCGGTGGAGACGATGTTGGTGGCTGAGGGCTGGGACGGGCCCGTGAGGGTGCGTTCGGGCATCGACGCCGGTGTACGTAACGACAACGTGGTCGAGTACCGGGAGTTGGCCAACCGGCACCTGCGGACGGTGGCGGCCCGGGAAGCAGCCGAGGGCACCGTCCTGGTGGAGGTGGAGACGACCCAGAGTCACGTGCTGATCGCGACCGCGGCACGCACCACCGTGACGGGCGCCGCCCTGGATGGTGATCCCGTGGTGGAGCAGGACGGCGACCGGTGCGCGCTCGTGCTGGACGTGATCCTGCGCGACGGTCAACCGGTCACGGTCGACAAGACTGTCGCGATCTTCACGTCCAAGGATCGGGCCATCGCCTCGCCCGGGCTTGCCGCCATCGCGGAGCTGCAGCGTGCGCCGGGCGGACTTGCGGGTCTGCTCCCCGCCCATGTCGCGACCTGGGCACAGCTCTGGGACCGGTTCGGGCTCGCGCTGCAGGCCGACCGGCAGACCCAGCTCGTCCTCAACCTGCACGTCTTCCACGTGGTGCAGTCGCTGTCCGGGCACACCGCCGAGCTGGACGCGGGCGTGCCTGCCCGGGGACTGCACGGCGAGGGCTACCGGGGGCACGTGTTCTGGGACGAGCTGTTCGTCCTGCCGGTGCTCACCGCACACCAGCCCTGGCTTACCCGCTCCTTGCTCGACTACCGGTTCCGACGGCTCGACGCCGCACGCGACGGTGCTGCGGCCGAGGGTCTGCGCGGAGCGATGTTCCCGTGGCAGAGCGGCAGCGACGGCCGCGAGGAGACCCCGAGCGTGCTGTTCAACCGCAGGTCCGGGCGTTGGGTGCCGGACAACTCCCGGCGCCAGCGACACGTCGGCCTGGCGATCGCGTACAACGCCTGGCAGTACTTCGAAGTCACCGGGGACGTCGCCTGGCTCGGCCACCGCGGCGCCGACCTGATCATCGAGGTGGCGCGCTTCTTCTGCTCCCTGGCCACCTACGATCCGGTCGACGACCGCTTCCACATCGACGGGGTGATGGGCCCGGACGAGTACCACGACGGCTACCCCGATGCGCCGGGCGCAGGTCTGCGGGACAACGCCTACACCAACGTGCTCGTCTCCTGGGTGCTGCGCCGGGCGATCGAGGCTCTGGATCGCACGGAGGGCCACGACTGCGACGAGCTGCACGAACGCCTGCGGATCCGGTCGACGGAGCCCGATCACTGGGATCATGTGTCCAGGCGCCTGGCGGTGCCGTTCCACGACGACGGCATCATCAGCCAGTTCGCCGGGTACGCCGAGCTGCAGGAGCTCGACTGGCCCGCCTACCGGGCCCGGTACGGCAACATCGAGCGCCTGGACCTCATCCTCGAGGCCGAGGGTGACTCCACCGACCGGTACAAGCTGGCCAAGCAGGCGGACGTCCTCATGCTCGCCTACCTGCTGGGAACCGACGTGCTCCTCGAGACGCTCGCCCACCTGGGCTACCCCACGACGATGGACGCGCTCGGCCGGACGGTCGAGTACTACCTGGCGCGAACCGCCCACGGCTCGACCCTCAGTCGCGTCGTGCACGCCTCGGTGCTGGCGCGCTCGGACCCGCGGCGCGCCTGGCAGACGTTCCGGGACGCCCTCGGGGCTGACCTGGACGACACCCAGGGCGGCACCACCAGCGAGGGCATCCATCTGGGTGCCATGGCCGGCACCGTCGACATCGTCACGCGGGTCTTCGCCGGCTACCGCACCGAGAACGACGTGGTGGTCCTCGACCCGCAGCTGCCTGAGGGTGTTGTCTCGGCACAGTTCGGCCTGCTGCACCGCGGGCAGCGTCTGCAGGTGCGGATCGACCAGGACTTCGTCGAGGTGACCGCCGACCCGTGCGCGACGAACCCGCGGGTGCGGGTACGCGTGGGAGGGCAGACCGCGACGATGACTTGTGGGCACGCCGTCGTCTTCACCCCAGGCCGGGTGTAACCCCGGCTCCGTCCTCGCCGCGAGCCCGGGAGGTCCGGCTTACCTGCGCGTCGACGCGACACGGGCCTCCGGGTCGTGAAGGCGACGTCCCTGCACGACCCGGAGGCGCTGGGTCAGGTCAAGGTCGCGGGCGTCAGCCCGCGATGGCGAAGGTGACCGGATCGGCGTCGAAGATGTCGAGGCAGCGAAGGCAGCAGAAGTAGTACCGGTGCCCTCGGAAGTCCCTGACGAGGCCGCTGTTCTCAGCCTCGGACTTGACCGTCTTGTTGCCCTTCACCGCGCAGGTGACGAGCTGGTCGCCCGGAGCGGCGACAGCGTCGTGGTGGTGACCGTGCTCCTGCCCGTGTCCGCCGCCACAGCCCTCGTGGCCGTGACCTTCGTGGTCGTGCGACATCGAATTCCCCTCTCCTTGACCTGTTTCGCGGCGACTTCTCACCGCCTTGTCCGCGTGGATCTGCCACGCGGCGCTGCTGGTGGCGATGGGGCGGATGGCCCCCGTTGCCCTTCCCACGGCCTCCGGCCGCCTAACCGTGGTGTGCGGCGTGCCCTGCCGGCTCGGAGACCACGGGGCCGGGGACAGGAGGCGCGGGCGGGGTGCGGGCGCCGCTGATCAGTGGTCCGACGACAAGCGTCGAGACCGCGAAGGCGACGGCGAACAGGGCCAGTGCCAGTGCGGGTGCGCGCCAGGTACGGAACCGGCGGTGCAGTCGCAGCAGCATCGGAACCGAGGCGGCCAGGCCGAGCAGCCCGAACAGGATCGTGCCGCCGGTGCCTGCGATGAGCGCGACACCGAGCAGTGGTCCGATGTGGTGCAGCACGTGGGGTGCCAGTCCCACGATCGCACCGACTGTGGCGGTCGCGGCGGTGGCCAGTCGCCCCCGTAGGGTGCGCGGCGGTGCCGAGGTGGCGGGTGCGTCGGTCGTGGTCATCGTGACACCGGGGTGGGGTCTGAGAGCGCCGAACCGGCGGGGGCGATCGGGCCCGGCCGGCCGCGCTCGTCTCGCAGGCCGGCGCGGGCGATCAGGACGCCGCCGACCACGATGCCGAGCAGCGCCCACAGCTGCGGCTGGGTCAGGCCGGCGAGCACCGGGGTGTTGATCCGCAGGAGCTCCACGAGGAACCGGGAGATGCCCGACAGCACGAGGTAGGCGCCGAACACCCCGACGGGTGCGAGGTACCGCTCGAGCCGCCACAGGAGGAGGGTGATCAGCACCGCGGCGAGGGTTTCGTACAGCGGGGTGGGGTGCACCGGCACGGAGGTCGGCACGATGCCGTTGGTGAACGTCACTCCCCACGGCAGCGTCGTGGGCGTGCCGTAGGTGCCGTCGCCGGACAGGAAGCAGCCGATGCGCCCGATGCCGTAGGCCAGGGCCAGGGGAGCCGCCGTCGCTCCGACGACCTCGGCCAGGGGCAGGCCGTGGCGTCGGATGATGACCAGCGCGGCGACGATGCCGCCGATCAGGCCGCCGTACCAGGTGAAGCCCATGCCGCCCAGGTGGTGCAGGCTGAAGTCGGACAGGTGCTCCAGGACGTAGTAGATCTTCGCGCCGACGAACCCCCAGATCGTCGCCCACAGCACGAGCGAGGTCGCCGAGTCCTTCGGCAGGCCGCGGCGGGTGAACGCGCGTCCGAGCAGCCACATGGCGACCAGCGCGGCGGCGGCCTTGCTGACGCCGTAGCTCTGGACGTGGAAGCTGCCGATCGAGAACAGCACCGGTAGCACGTGGATCTCCTCTCCTGGCCCGACGTCGATAGCGCCGGCTGATGGCGCGACGAGGCGCCCGACGACCACGGTGGGGCCCGATCCCCACGGGTCCGGCTGGGGTCCGATCAACGTTCGATGAAGATCCGCTGCACTCGCTGGATACCAATACGGGGGAGGGGTATACCGGAAGACGTGCAGGTCCGGCAGCTGGTCGGATCGAGGATCCGGGTCGAAGGGTGGAGAGATGAGCACGACGACGTACCTGGTGCAGGGCATGACGTGCGGGCACTGCGTGGGGTCGGTGTCCCGTGAGGTGGGCCGGCTGGCGGGTGTCACCGGGGTGGACATCGAGCTGGTACCGGACGGCGTCACCACAGTGACGGTCCGCTCGGCGGCACCGCTGGACACGACACGGGTGGCCGCTGCGGTTGCGGAGGCCGGCTACGAGCTGACCGGCGCGCTGTCGTGAGCGACGCGGGCCGGCTGGCGGCCTTCGCTCTGGTGCTGGCGCTTGCCTTGTTCGCCGGTCTGGGGATCGGTGCGGCCGTCGGCCCGCTTCGCGCCAGCTCGGGGACGGATCCGGTTGGCTCGACGAACGGCGCGCTGTTCGCGCAGGTGGGCCCGACGGAGGTGGCGCGGTGAGCACGGCGGTCCAGCTGGAGATCGAGGGCATGACGTGCACCTCGTGCGCCGCCCGCATCGAGAAGCGGCTCAACCGCCTCGACGGGGTGCAGGCGAGCGTGAACTTCGCCACCGAGCGCGCCACCGTGCAGCTGCCCGACGGCACCAGCGTGGAGCAGGCGATCGCCGCCGTCGAGGAGACCGGCTACGCGGCGCGGGTCCACGACCCGGCGCCCGCCCCTGGCTCGCCGGTGGCCGCTGACAGCGCGGACGTGGGGGCGCCGCGCGAGCCGGACCCGCTGCTTCGTCGACTGCTCATCAGCGCCGCGTTGGCGGCACCGGTGCTCGTGCTCGCCACGGTGGAGCCGTTGCAGTTCGAGCACTGGCAGTGGCTGTCTCTGACGCTGGCCGCGCCGGTGGTGGTCTGGGGCGGTTGGCCCTTCCACCGAGGGGCGTGGAAGAACCTGCGGCATGGTGCCGCGACGATGGACACGCTGATCAGCGTCGGGGTGTCGGCTGCGTTGCTGTGGTCCTTGTACGCGCTGTTCTTCGGCACGGCCGGGGACCCGGGCATGCGGATGGGCTTCAGCCTGGTGCCGCGACGCGGGGGCGCCTCGAACGAGATCTACCTCGAGGTCGCCTCCGTCGTGACGGTGTTCATCCTGCTCGGCCGGTACTTCGAGGCTCGCGCCAAGCGGCAGTCAGGTGCGGCGTTGCGCGCCCTGCTGGCGATGGGCGCGCGGGACGTGGCCGTGCTGCGCGACGGCGTCGAGGAGCGGATCCCCGTCGAACAGCTGGCGGTCGGCGACCTGTTCGTCGTGCGACCGGGGGAGAAGGTCGCCACCGACGGGATCGTGACCGACGGCGCCTCTGCAGTGGACGCGTCCATGCTGACCGGCGAACCCGTGCCGGTCGAGGTGGGGCCCGGCGACGAGGTCGTCGGTGCCACGGTCAACGCCGGCGGGCGCCTGGTGGTGCGCGCCACCCGGATCGGTGCGGACACCCAGCTGGCGCAGATGGCCCGGCTGGTCGAGGAGGCACAGAGCGGCAAGGCACCGGTACAACGGCTGGCCGACCGCATCTCCGGAGTGTTCGTCCCCGTGGTGATCACCCTCGCGGTGGCCACGCTCGGCTTCTGGATCGGCGCCGGCGGCGGGGTGGAGCTGGCGTTCACCGCCGCGGTGGCGGTGCTGATCATCGCCTGCCCGTGCGCGCTCGGCCTGGCCACGCCCACCGCCTTGATGGTGGGCACGGGTCGTGGCGCGCAGCTCGGGATCCTGATCAAGGGCCCGCAGGTGCTGGAGTCCACCCGACGGGTGGACACGGTGGTGCTGGACAAGACCGGCACGATCACCACCGGCCGGATGGTCCTGGTCGCCGCAGTCCCGGCCGCCGGGGTCGACGAGGACGAGCTGGTGTCGCTGGCCGGGGCGCTGGAGGACGCCTCCGAGCACCCCATCGGAGCCGCCGTGGCAGCCGGTGCGCGCGCCCGCGGCGGGGACCTTCCGCCGGTGACGGACTTCGTCAGCACGCAGGGGCTGGGGGTGTCGGGCACCGTCTCGGGCCAGTTCGTCGCTGCCGGCCGGCCCGCGTGGTTGATGTCGGAGTGGGCCCTGACCATGCATGAGGACCTGGCCATCGAGCTGGACCTGGCCGAGCATGCCGGGCGGACCGTGGTGGCCGTTGCCTGGGACGGGCAGGTGCGCGGCCTGCTGGTGGTGACCGACACGGTCAAGCCGACCAGCGCACAGGCCGTCGCCGAGCTGAAGGGCCTGGGCCTGCACCCCGTGCTGCTGACCGGCGACAACGAGCGTGCTGCGCGGACGATCGCCGCCGAGGTGGGCATCACCGACGTCGTCGCCCAGGTACTCCCGCAAGACAAGGTGGCGGTCATCCGCGACCTGCAGGCCCAGGGCCGAGTCGTCGCGATGGTCGGCGACGGCGTCAACGACGCGGCGGCACTTGCCCAGTCCGATCTGGGCATCGCGATGGGCACCGGCACGGACGTCGCGATCGAGGCCAGCGACCTGACCGCCGTCCGCGGCGACCTGCGCGCCGCGGTCGACGCCGTTCGACTGGCGCGACGCACCCTGGCCACGATCAAGGGCAACATGTTCTGGGCCTTCGCCTACAACGTCGCCGCGATCCCCCTGGCGGTCTCGGCCGTGCTGAACCCCTTGATCGCAGGGGCGGCGATGGCGTTCTCCTCGGTGTTCGTCGTCACCAACAGCCTGCGGCTGCGCCGGTTCCGCGCCGTGTCCACCCAGGTCACCGTGCCCGTGGCGAAGGGAGTCTGAAATGAACGCCGAGGTCTCGCAGGAGCAGCTGCGCCGCCTGCGGCGCATCGAGGGGCAGGTGCGCGGGATCGCCGGGATGGTGGAGGCCGATGCCTACTGCATCGACATCCTCACCCAGGTCGCTGCCGCCTCCCGCGCGCTGCAGGCGGTGGCCCTCGGGCTCCTGGACGACCACATGAGCCACTGCCTGGTTGAGGCCGCCCGCCACGGCGGCGAGCTGCAAGAGGCGCGGCTGCGCGAGGCGTCGGCCGCGATCGCCCGGCTCGTGCGCAGCTGAGCCACCGGCCGGCCCGAGGAGCGAGAAGGGAGCTGCGATCGAGATGGGAACGCACAGCGGGCCGCAGGCGGGTCCGGTGCTGGCAGCGACGGGCGTGGACAAGTCGTACCGCACGGGCGTCTGGCCGGTCCGCCGGTCGGTCCACGTGCTACGCGGGGTCGACCTCACCCTGTCCGGCGGGGAGGTGGTGGGCCTGGTCGGGGAGAACGGCTCGGGCAAGTCCACGCTGATGCGGGTCCTCGTCGGCGCACTCGCGCCGGACGCCGGGTCGGTGTCGTGGTCGGGTCGGCTGGGCTACTGCCCGCAGCACCCACAGCTGTATGAGCGGCTGACCTGCGACGAGCACTTCGAGGTCTTCGGCCGGGCGTACGGGATGCCGCCGCCCCAGGTACAGGCAGCGCGCACAGCCCTGTACGACTCTCTTGGCTTCCAGAGTTACGCGTCGATGCAGGCGGCCCGGCTGTCCGGCGGCACCTCGGCCACGCTCAACCTCGCGCTTGCCCTGCTCGCCGACCCGCCGGTGCTGCTCCTGGACGAGCCGTACGCCGGCTTCGATTGGGACACGTACCTGAAGTTCTGGCAGATCGTGGAACAGCGCCGCGCGGCCGGGCGCACCACGTTGCTGATTAGCCACTTCGTGGCGGACGAGGACCGGTTCGACCGCATCCTCGAGCTGCGAGACGGGCTCGCGGTGCCGAGATGACCCGCATGCTGGTGCGCCGGTTCCTGCTGGACCACGCCCGCAACCGCACCACGGTCGTGGTCCTCGTCCTCGTGCCCGTGGCCTTCGTCCTGGTGGCCGCGCCGACGCTCGCCGACGCCGCGCGGCTGCTGGGGGGCCGGGGTGGTGGACCCGCCGTCGAGGTCGCGACTGCGGGCTGGGCTGCGGCATTCGTCGCCGGGATGGCGATGTACCTGCAGGTGACCGATTCGCGGCAGGCGGACCGGAGGTTGGTGCTGGCCGGGGCCAGGTCGGGGCAGCTGGCGATGGCCCGGGTGCTGGTGGGCCTGGTCCTGGCCGGGGTGGCTGCCGCGGCCGCGTTCGGAGCGCTCGTCTCGCGGGTCCACGTGCACCAGCCCTTGCGGGTCGCCGCCGGTACGTTGCTGGCGGCCGTGGCCTACCTGGTGGTGGGCGCCGTGGTCGGCACCCTGGTTCGGGTCCCGGTCAACGGCGCGGTCCTCATCCTGTTCATCTGGATCGTGGACGTGTTCTTCGGGCCGAACCTCAGCGGGACCGCGACCCCGGCGCTACGGGCGATGCCGCTGCACTACGTGTCCCTGTGGACCACCGACGTCGTCTCCGGGCACGCCGGCCGTGCCGGTGACCTCGGACTCGCGCTCGGATGGGCCGGCGGCTCCCTGCTGGTCATGGCTCTGATGATCGCGCTCGGGGCGCGCCCGCACCGCCGTCGTGCCGTCAGATCGCGACCTGGATCCGCGCGTGGCCAGCTGGGTGCGGCTCTTCGGGTCGGGTGGCTCGAGCTGCGTCGCAACCCGGTGCTGTGGGTGCTGCTCGCGCTGGTTCCCGCGGTCTTCGTGCTGCTCTCGGACGCCATCACCCCCTCCGGTGCGACACCGGTGGTTGTCGTCGAGCACGGGGTTCGCCTCACGCAGGTGTTCGACCCGGCCAAGATCCATGCCGGCACGATGGCGCCGATCGCCGTCGCCTCGCTGGCAGCCCTCGTTGGGGTCTTCCTCTCCGTGGACGCCGGTCCGGCTGACCGTCGTCTCGTGCTGGCGGGTCTGCGCCCCGGTGCGCTGGCCGGTGCTCGCGGCCTTGTGGTCGCCGCAGCTGCTGTGGGGGTCACGGCCGTGACTGCGGCGGTCACCGCCACGGTCTTCGACGCACGCCAGTGGCCCGCGTACCTCCTGGCGAACGCGGTCCTGGCCCTGACCTACGCGGCGCTAGGAGCTCTGGCCGCACCGCTGCTCGGGCGGGTCACCGGAGTGTTCGTCGCGTTCCTCGGGCCCTTCCTCGACGTTGGCCTGGCGCAGAGCCCCATGCTGCGCGCAGAACCATCTGCGTTGGCACACCTGCTCCCCGGGTACGGCGCCGTCCGCCTCGTCGTCGACGCCGGACTGACCGGCTCTTTCGACGCCGACGCCGACGTGTGGCTCGCCATCGCGTGGGTGCTCGCCCTGGGCGCCATCTCCGCTGGTGCCCTGCGGCACCAGGTGAGGTCACGGGCGCGGGTCAACTTCATCACGTCTTGATCGAACGTCCAGAAGAACTTCGCAGCAGCCCCGCAAGCATGGCGTCATGCGAGCCCCGACCCCCGCCTGCCCCTCCGAGCGCCCGCACCCCCGACGGTGCGCTCCAGGCCCGGGTCGGGGCCGCACCACGCTGCGCGGGGCCGCCGAATCGTGAGCGCCGCGTCGCTTGCTGGCTCGTTCCCCACAACCCACGCCCGCACGCACGCCACGGCCGCGGCACCCACCGCTGCCCCCGGCCCCAGCGTCCGACGCCGCGACCTCAGGGCCACGAGCCCGGCACGTCCGCGACCGGCCGGTGCGGCGCGCATGGTGGCGCGCGGGCTGCTGATCCTCGCCATGATCGCCGCACCGACCTGGGTCGCGAGCTCGGCAACCGCCGGAATGCGGGACGCCGCCGACCAACCCACCACGATCGAAGCCCTCACAGCACCGGCGGACTTGACCCCTCCGGCCGCCCTGAGTGCACCGGCCGGAGCCACGATCGAGCACGCCTCACGCAGCGCATTCCGGGACAGCCCGCCAGCCCCGAGCCCTGTCGGCACGTCGCCTTCGGAGGTGCTGGCCGCGGCGGAGTGCTCGGGCGTCGTGTCGGGGGCGATGACCAACGGGCGGCTGGCGGCGGCGAATCTGTGCGACCTGTGGCAGAAGCCCTACAAGGACCGAGCAGACGCTGTGGTCACGGCGTTCGCGATGAACGACGCGTTCGTCGCGAAGTTCGGCCGCCCGATGTGCCTGACGTCCGGCTACCGCACCTATGAGGAGCAGGCGCGCCTGCGTGCCGCCGAACCAGGGATCGCGGCGGCGGCCGGGACGAGCAACCACGGGTGGGGCCTGGCGATCGACTTCTGTCCGAACACGTACGGCGGCGCGGCCGGGGTGTGGCTACGGGCCAACGGTCCGAAGTTCGGCTGGGACAACCCCTCCTGGGCTCGCCCCGGTGGTTCAGGCGCGTTCGAACCGTGGCACTGGGAGTACGTGTCGGGTGTCAAAGCGCTGGCCAAGTGAGAGCCCTGGGCGCCCAAAACTTGAGCGGATCTTCATCGTCCGGGCCGACCGGCACGGGTTGACGTCCCTGAAACTCGAAGGGACTTAAGTCCCACCACCAAGGAGCCGTCCAGTGACCGCCTTCCTCGCGCACGCCACGCGCAGCCCACGACGCTCGGCCCGATCGGCACTCACGCTCGCGGTCGCGCTCGCCGCGACCGCGAGCCTGACCGCCTGCGGGTCCGCGTCGGGCGGTGCCTCGGCTCAGCCCTCGTCTCCCGCCGGCGTCAACGAGTCGGCGGCGCCCACACCGTCCACCACGTCCACGCACAACGCCACTGACACGACGTTCACGCAGATGATGATCGTGCACCACCAGGGCGCCGTGCAGATGGCGCAGCTGGCAGCCGACCGTGCGGTCACCTACGAGGTCCGCGCCCTGGGCAAGCGGATCGTCGCCGCCCAGGGTCCCGAGATCGAGCGCATGTCCCGATGGTTGGCCAGCTGGGGTGAAGCCGCCCCCTCGGGGCTGGACGGCGCCAGCGACACCGGAATGACCCACTCGAGCATGCAGGTCGACGGGATGGACCAGTCCGACGCGACAGCGGACCTGACCGGACGGACCGGCAAGGACTTCGACCGTCAGTTCCTCACTCTCATGATCGCTCACCACCAGAGCGCCCTCGACATGGCGAAGGTCGAACAGACCCAAGGCCTGAACGCCGATGCGGTCGAGCTGTCCGGCAGCATCGCCACGACGCAGACCGCCGAGATGGACGAGATGCGCGCCATGATCAGCCGCCTCACGGCCTCCTGAGCCGACGCGGCGGGTCGTCGACCGACCGTCCAGCCTTCACCGACTCTTGATCGGTCCTGAGGACTGCGTTGATGCGTGACCGCAACCCTTGAGACCAGGGACGCCGGTCGGCGCCCCGTCGAGCGGCTCGTACACCGAGGAGGTCGGGCATGGCCCCGTGGTGCAGCACCTCGTCAGGCCTGGGCTGGGTCGCGATGGTCGCCGGCTGGGTGCTGGTCGTCGGGCTCGCGGTTTGGGCGGTCTGCCGGCTGTTCCCCGGCCAGGCGCGTCCCGACGCTCGCACGCTGCTGGAGCAGCGGCTCGCGGCCGGGGAGCTCGACGCCGAGCAGTACCGGGAGCTGCGGGACACCCTCGACGACCGGTCAGGAGCGAAGGGCACACCGTGAAGTCGCACGCGAAGCACATGGTCATCGGAGGCGCGGTCATCCTCGTCGCGCTGATGGCCTTCGGGGTCAGCTGGCGCCAGGCTGCGCAGTGGGCGGTCCTGCTCGCCTGCCCCGTGATGATGATCTTCATGATGGCCGGCGGCCACGGGCACGGCGGACATGGCGGGCACGCCGGCCACGGCGATGCGGGCGATGACGCAACAGACCCCGCACGCCGCGATCAGATCGGGCCGGACCGTGAGCGCATCGACGGTCCGTCCACGTCGGCTCCGCATGACCACGGGTCGCACTGACCTCGTCGCCACCACAGCTGGAACGCCCGGGCGGTCCCCTGCCGCCCGGGCGTTTCCTTGCGCACCCGCAGCTCGACGGCCGCTACGGCAGAAGAGCCCGCTCGTTGCCGCACCCCGAGCACCCCGGCCGTGGCCAGGAGGGCGCCCGGAGCGTCACGGTGTGTCGGGCGACCCGGTTCCGCCGGAGCAGGCCGCCCCCGGCTCGGGGGTCTGCGGACCGTTCGCATACTTGGCCACGAAGGCCGCCAGCCGCGCGTCGTCAGCCGAGGACAGCTGCAGCTGGACGCCCCAGGCCGAGGCGACCACCGGCGCGGGGAGCCCGGCGCGGGGCGTCACGAGGACGTAGGCACTCTTCGCGGCGAAGGCACGCAGGGCGGTGAGCTGGGTGGCAGGAAGACTCGGGTCGCGGGTGATCCACACCGCACCGTGCTCCATGGAATGCACGGCGTTCTCGTCCGCCACGGGCGCGGAGTAGTAGCCGCAGTTCTCGTCCACTGCCGAGTGGTCCCCGCCGGCGGGCGGGTTCTGGGCATACGCCACCGTGCCGGTCACGTGGTTCCGCGAGAGTCCGGTGAAGGTCTGCACTCCCGAGATCGGAGCCTTCGCTGCAGCCTGGACGCTCGCCTGGTGCTTGGCCTGACGGACCAGGACCGTGGCCGTGGTCCCGACCAGGGCAAGGACCACGACCCCGATGACCGTGGCAATCAGGATGGTGCGCCTGCGTTCGGCCCGCCTCTGGGCGGCCTTGACCTCCGCCAGGCGTGCCTGACGCTCGGTCAGCTCAGACTTGCGCTTGCTGCTCATCGATCAGGAAGCCTTTCAGGGAACGTGCCCGCAGTCGAAGAACGGCCGTGGTGACGTGGACTTCAGTTCAGGTCGGACGAGCACTTGGGAGACCGCCGCGGACCAGGATGGCAGACGAGGCGACACGATCGAAGCCGGCTCACGATCCAACAGTGGCACCGTGACTCTCAGCGGGAGCGTGGGGCCGGACGGCAGTGGGAACCTGAGGGGATCTCGCGGTCAGCGGCCCGGCCACCGGACGCCCGGCGCGGTCATCCGTCACAAGCTCCGGTCGACGACGGCCGCAGGCAGCTGGACCTCGATCCGGGTCCCCCTGCCGGGTCCGTCGCTCAGCGCCACGACCCGCCCGCCGTGCGCCTCGACGAGGGCCTTGACGACGGCCAGGCCGATTCCTGAGCCGCCGTCGGTGCGCGACCGCGCGGTGTCGACGCGGTAGAAGCGCTCGAACACGCGCAGAAGGTGCTCGGCCGCGATGCCGGACCCGGTGTCGGTGACCGAGAGCAGCACACCGCCAGGCCGTCGCCGGCCGGCGAGCGTCACCGAACCGCCGTCGGGCGTGTGCCGCAGCGCGTTGTCCACCAGGTTGCCCAGGACCTGTCCCATCCGGTCGTGGTCGACCAGGATGGTCGGCAGGTCCTCTGCGCAGTCCACGAGGAGCTCCACGCCCGCCCTCGCGGCACTGGCCTGGGCCGAGCTGGCGGCGGAGTGAAGCAGGACACAAGGCGCGGTGCGCGTCAGGTCCAGCGACGTGTTCGGGGCTTCGGCGCGGGTGACGGCGGCCAGGTCGTCGGCCAGACGGGTCAGCCGGGCTCCCTGGCCGCGCAGCACCGCGATCGTCTGCGAGCCGAGGTCAACGACACCGTCCTCGAGGCCGTCCAGGTAAGCGCCGAGCGTCGCCACGGGGGTCCGAAGCTCATGGGCGACATCCCCGAGGAGGCGCCGGCGCAGCTCCTCGCTCTCGGCCAGGCGGCCGGCCATCGAGTTGAACGAGGAGGCGAGCGCGTCGAAGTCCGCCCCGAGGCGGGGGTCGGGCACGCGGGCGTCGAACCGACCGGACGCCAGCAGCGCGGCTGCGGTGGACACGGCGTGCAGAGAGCGGCTGACCCGGCGGGCGAGCAGGACGGCGACCGCCAGTGACGTCGCCAGCCCGGCGACCAGGCCTAGTCCGACAGCGAGCGCGCTGGCCGAGCGGAACGCGTCCTCCGCGTGGAACACGGCGGCCGGGTCGGCCACACCGGTCGCTACCAGGTGGCGATGGAACAGAACGGGCCCGGCAAGACCGGCCACGAGCCATGCGGTGACACCCGCCACGGCCACCACCAGGACGAACGCGAGCAGCAGGCGGGCGGCCAAACCGGAACGACCGAACGTCCCTTCGACGCTGGCCAGATCGTTCACGAGCCGGTGCCGATCCGGTAGCCGACGCCGCGGACGGTGCGCACGAAGCGTTGCGCGTCGACGGTGTCCCCGAGCTTCTGACGGACGTGGAGCACGTGCACGTCGACGAGGTGCTCGTCACCGACCCACCGGTCACCCCACACGGCCTCGATCAGCTGCCGGCGGGTGAGCACGGCGGTTGGTCGGCGCGCCAGGGCTGCCAGGACGTCGAACTCGGTACGGGTGAACGTCACCGGTTCGCCGTCCAGGTCGACCTCGCGGGCAGCGAGGTCCATCCGCAACGGTCCGATCACGATCGGAGGTGCGGCCTCGTCGAGCGGACCGGGAGTACCCGTGGCGGCGCGGCGGGGCCGGCGTTGCATCGCGGTGATCCGCGCCATGAGCTCGCGGGGACGGAACGGTTTGGTGACGTAGTCGTCGGCGCCCACGGACAGTCCGATCAGGGTGTCGATCTCGTCCGTGCGCGCGGTCAGCATGACGACGTAGCAGTCGGAGAACGTGCGGACCTGCCGGCACACCTCGACACCGTCCAGGCCGGGCAGACCGAGGTCGAGCACGATCACGTCCGGGTCGACCTGACGCGCGGACTCCACGCCGGACGGTCCGTCGAAGGCGAGATGCACCTCGAACCCGTCACGGCGTAGATATCCGCCGACCAGCTCGGTCAAGGGACGCTCGTCGTCGACGACGAGCGCACGACGAGCAGGCGACGATGGGTTCACCCCGCCATTGTGCTCGGACGCCCTACGGCTCGCTGGCACCGAGCAGCCCCCTGGTCTCGGTCTTCATCGAATCTTGATCGCGCGCTGACGGTACTTGCAGGGCATCGCGACGACTCTGGACGGGCCCGGTCGACCGGTCGGGCGCGCGATGCGCCGTGGCCTTGGCCGGGTGCTCTGCTTGGAGGTTGGGTTGGCCGCCTTGCCCGCACTGCCCGTGGTCGTGGTGACTGCGCCCGCGTGCCACTTCTGCGAAGAGGCCGCCGAGCACCTGGCCGACCTGTCGACCCGTCACCGGCTGGACGTCCGGGAGGTGGAGATCACCTCACCAGAAGGTGGCCTGCTCGTCGCCGAGCATCGGCCGGCGCTGAGCCCTCTGGTCCTGGTGGACGGGCAGTTCTTCAGCGCGGGGCGCTTGCCGCGACGCAAGCTCGACGCCTTGCTGCGCGAGCGCGAGGCGCGAGCGGCGAGCGTCGGGGCGGACGACGATCGAACGGTGGCCGGTCATGGGCGGTGAGCTTCTCACCACAGGCAGCGTCATCGCGGCGTTCTTCGCCGGGGGAGTGGCCCTCTTCGCCCCGTGCTGCATCGTGTTCCTCGCGCCCAGCTACCTTGCCGGTGCGGTCAAGAGTGCGCGGTGGCGATTGCTACCGCTGACCTTCATCTTCGCTGCGGGGCTCGCGCTGGTGATGGTGCCGCTCACGCTGGGTGCGAGCCTGCTGTCCGGAGCGATCGCCCGCTACCACCAGCCTCTGTACTACGCCGGCGGCCTCCTCATGGTCGCCTTGGCGGTGCTTGCGCTGTCGGGGCGGATGTGGTCGCTGCCGTCCGCGCTGCGTGCCCCGGACACCACCCGCGGGGACAGCGCCAGCTTCTTCGCGTTGGGCGTGTTCTCCGGGATCGCGTCCTCCTGCTGCGCCCCCGTGCTGGCCGGCGTGATGACGCTCTCGGTGCTGTCCGGATCTGTCGCCGGCGGGCTGGCCCTGGGCCTGGCGTACGTGTTCGGGATGGTGTTCCCGCTGTTCGTCATGGCCCTGCTGTGGGATCGCGCCCGGCTCGGTGAGCGCCGGTGGTTGCGGACCCGCACCGTGCGGTTCGCGGTGGGCGGCAGGCGGTTCGTCACCACCACGCTCAACATCGGCGTCGCCGTCGCGTTCGCGGTCATGGGCGGCTTCGTCATCGCCCTGGCCACCAGCCAGAGCATGACCGGCGGCACCGCCGCTCAGGACGCGGCCGCCCGCGGCCTGACCAGGGTGTTCCTGACCATCGAGGGCTGGATCGGCCCGGTGCCGGAGGCCGTCCTCGGGCTGGCGCTGCTCGCCGTCGCCGCCGGCTTCGTCTGGTTCACCCTGGCGGACCGGCGTAAGCGACCTGGTCCCCCCAAGGGTGACGAGGCAGCCGTCCCCGACACGGCGGGCCACTCCTGCCACGACGAGTCCGCCGACCCGGGTCACGACGGTCACGCGACCCACTCCGAGAAGAACAGGACCTCCCGATGACCTCAGGATCTGCCGTCAGACGAGACCAGCACCGCCAGGAGGTCGTCGCCGCCGCACTCAAGGCGCGCCTCGCCGCCGAGCGACGCCACCGCATCACCCGCATCACCGCCTGGGTGGTCGGAGTGCTCGTCGTCGCCGGCCTGGTCACGGCCGGGCTGCTGTCCGCCCGGCCCAGCCAGGACGTGGCCACCCGCATGGCGCCCGACTTCACCCTGTCCGCCACGGACGGGACCTCCACGACGCTCTCCGCCCTGCGCGGCAAGCCCGTCCTCTTGTACTTCAGCGAAGGCGCCGGCTGCGACGCGTGCCTCGTCCAGATGCAGAAGATCGAGCAGGACCCCGCCTTCGCCAGCGCCGGCATCACCATCCTGCCGATCGTGATGAACACCGCCGACCAGATCAATCCCGACCGGCAGCGCATCGGGGTCAAGGCAGCGTTCTACCTGGACGACGGCAAGGTCTCCAAGGCCTACAACGTCCTCGGCAAGGGCATGCATGCGGGCCTGCCCGGCCACGGCTTCGTCCTCGTCAACGCGGCCGGCAAGCAGGTGTGGTCTGCCGAGTACCCCTCCATGTACCTGGCGCCGGACCAGCTGCTCAAGGAAGTGAAGTCGCGGCTGTAGCGTTTGCGAGACAGCTCTCAACGTGTCTGACGAGAGCCGCTTTGGGATGGCACGACGCCCCGCACCGTCAGGGCGTCAGACCTCGCGACGGAGCCCGCGGACATCGGCTCGCACCTCCCGCCTGGCACGCTGGTGCTCAGCCGCTTCGCGAAGGTGGCTACCGGGTGTCAGGCCCGCGCCATAGGCAGGCGCAGGGTGAAGGTGGAACCTCTGTCGAGCCCAGGGGATGTCGCGAACAGGCTCCCGCCGTGCGCCTGGGCGATGCCCCGCGCGATCGTCAGGCCGATGCCGCTACCGGAGGCGTTCGGGCCCGTGCCAGTTCGTGGGACACGATAGAACCGCTCGAACACCCGCTCCGCATCGCCTTCGGCCAGTCCGATGCCGGTGTCGCTCACCTCGATCAGCGCGTCTGCCCCGTCGGGGCTGGCCACGACCCGCACGTGGCCTCCGGGCGGCGTGGCGGCCAGCGCGTTGCCCACCAGGTTGGTCACCACCTGGGCGATCCGATCGGCGTCCCCGTCCACCAGCAGCGCCCAGCGTGGCCACTCCGTCTTCAGGTCCAGGCCGGCGTCGTGCAGCTGGGGACGCAGCCGCTCGGCGGCGGCGATCGCGACGGCCGCCACGTCCACCCGGGCGACGTGCAGGCCGAGACGGCCCTCCTCGGCACGGGACAGCGCGCCGAGGTCCTCCGAGAGCCGGCGCAGCCGGCGCAGCTCCCCGGACAGCTCGGCGTAGAGCTCTGGCTCGGGGGTGAACACGCCGTCCTGCAGGCCCTCGACGTAGCCGTCCAGCACGGTCAACGGCGTGCGCATCTCGTGCGCGACCTCCCCGAGCAGCCGCATCCGGCGGGCCTCGGTCTCGGCGAGGCGGGCCGCGAGGGCGTTCACGTCGTTGGCGACGCGGGCGAGCTCGGCCTCGCGGGGGAGGGGGACGGGCTCGTCGTACCGGCCCGCTGCGATGCGGTGCGCGGCGGCGGACAGGTCGTCCAGCGGCCGCAGCAGGCGCCAGGACGACCACGCCCCGGCGATGATCGCGACGGCGAGGGCCACGAGCACGCCGATGGCCAGCCCGCGGTTCGCGGCGCCGACCGCCAGATCGCGGGACATGCCCCCGGGACCGAGCATCTGCCCCATCATCCCGGCCATCCGTGAGTCGTAGAAACGTGGTGTCAGCTCCCGGCTGACCAGGTACGCCGTCACTGCTCCCGTGACCGCCACCAGCGTGTGGCTGATCAGAGCGCGGGTGGACAGGCGGCTCATGACGGCTGCCCGACGAACTTGTAGCCGACCCCGCGCACCGTGCCGATGAACCGGGGCGCGCTCACGTCGTCGGACAGCAACCGCCGCAGGCTGCGGATGTGCACGTCCACCACCCTCTCGTCCCCGTAGAAGTCGTCACCCCACACCCGCTCCAGCAGCTGCCGGCGCGAGAACACCCGCCCGGGCGAGCGAGCCAGCGCGCCGAGCAGGTCGAACTCCAGCGCGGAGGGCGTGACGGGCCGCCCGTCCACCGTGACCTCGCGGGCCGCGAGGTCCACCGTCAGCCGGCTGAAGGCCAGCCGTTCCGGGTCCGGCTCGTCGTCCCGCGCCCGTCGCAGCACGGCCTTCACCCGGGCCACCACCTCCCGCGGGCTGAAGGGCTTGGTCACGTAGTCGTCGGCACCCACGGCCAGCCCCACCAGGGTGTCGGCCTCCTCGGCGCGTGCCGTGACCAGCACCACGCCGATGGCAGACGTGGCGCGGATGCGCCGCAGCACCTCCAGGCCGTCCACGTCGGGCAGCATCACGTCCAGCAGCACCACGTCGGGCCGCTCGCGGCGCAGCTCGGCCAGCGCGTCGGTGCCGGTCGCTGCCTCGACCACGGTGAAGCCGTCGGCCTCGAGGTAGGCCCGCAGCACGCGGCGGATGCCCGCCTCGTCGTCGACCACCAGCACGCGTCTGGCCACGTCAGCCCTCCTCGGTCCCGGCGCGTCGCCCGCATCGACTCCTCGCGGGCGTCGTTCGCTTGCTGCCCTGAGTTGTCTCGTCGGCCGGACTCCAGGACCAACGTTGTGCGGCCGCTCGTGCTTGCACGCGAGCACGTGGCACAACCAGCGAGACCAAGACCAGACTCGACCGCCGCCGTGCACCTGAACCCAGTATCGCGTCCAGTCACCGCCTGTCATTGGCCTTGGGTTGCGGGCCCCGCCGCGCTTGCTGGCGTGCTGACACCCTCGGTCGCCCGGCGGGGACCTTCGGCCCAGGGCAGGGGTTCATCCGGCGCACAGGATGTCCCTTAGGGTCGCCTTGCCTTACTAGCGGTGGAGCTGGAGTTGCTGCCAGACGGAGACGCACGGCTCGCCGCGCGCCCGGCGTTGGCGGCAGACGAGTCTTCGCGGCGCCGCTCGAGGATGCGCACAGTGCGGCTCCTGACGATCGCTGGACCAGGTGTCATGGTGATGCTGGCCGACACCGACGCAGGCAGCGTGATCACAGCCGCTCAGTCTGGAGCGCTGTACGGGTACCAGCTGGTCGCCTCCCAGGTGGTGTTGATCCCCGTGCTGTACCTGGTTCAGGAGATGACCGCCCGGCTCGGACTGGTCACCGGCCGGGGCCATGGCGACCTGATCCGGGCGACGTTCGGCTCGCGCTGGGCACTGCTGTCCGCGGTCACGCTCTTCGCGGCGTGTGTGGGAGCCCTGGTGACCGAGTTCGCCGGGCTGGCCGGGGTCGGTTCCCTCGTGGGTCTGCCTCGCGCGGTGTCGATCGCCGTGCCTACCTTGGCGCTCGTCGCTCTCGTGCTGGCGGGTGGCTATCGGCGAGTCGAGCGCGTCGGCATCGCGATCGGCGCGCTGGAGCTTCTGTTCATCCCGGCGGCGGTGCTGGCTCACCCGCGTGCCGCGGCGGTCGTCGGGGGCCTGGCGCATCCGGTCCAGCTCGACGCCGGATTCCTCGGCCTGCTGGCTGCCAACGTCGGCGCGGTGATCATGCCGTGGATGGTCTTCTACCAGCAAGAAGCAGTCATCGACAAGGACCGCCGGGCGCTCGACGCTCGGACTGGATCACCTCGGGCGCACCTGGGCAACGCGCTGCGGAAAGCTCGCGTGGACACTGCACTCGGCGCGGTGCTGACCCAGGCCGTCATGATCGCGGTCGTCGTCGCGGTTGCTGCAACCATCGGCGCAGCCCATCCGGGTACGAGCCTGAACAGCATCGGCGCTATTGCGGACGCACTTGGCCCGTTCCTCGGCGGCACCACAGCGGCCACCCTGTTCGGGCTCGGCATGCTCGGTGCCGCGACCGTCGCCGCCCTCGTCGTGTCCCTGGCGGGCGCCTGGGGCCTGTCCGAGGTGCTCGGCTGGCGGCACAGCCTCAACGACTCCCCACGGCGGGCCACTGGCTTCTACGCATTGGCTGTCGCCGCCACGCTGACGGGCGCGCTGGTGGCCCTGCTCGCGCCCGACCTGGTCAACCTCTCGGTCGATGTCGAAGTGATGAACGCGGGCCTGCTGCCGATCGTCTTGGGATTCCTGCTGCTGCTTGAACGACGCGCACTGCCACGCGAGCACCGGATGCACGGGCCACGCAGGGCGGTCACCCTTATTCTCACCGGCCTGGTGATCTCGCTCGGCCTCTACACCGTCATCCAGCTCCTCACCGGACACCTCTGACCGGCTGGAGAAGGCGCCCCGCGGTCGGCATCGCGCACGCGGGTCCGGCACGCGCGGGGCGCCCAGGGCCAGGGGTTCGCGAGAACCGCGACCTTCATCGATTCCTCATCATTCCTTCGGCGTCGCTCGGTACGCATGGAACACGGTGTCGGTATGAGCCGATGCCCGTTCCGACGCCCGACGCGATGACCGCGCAGCCACGCGCGGCACGCCCCGCGCAGTCCACGACGTCCGAAGCGGGCGCCGAAGCCCCGGGTGCCTCGTTCTTCCGGCCCGGTGCCGCCCCGCCTACTCCAGCCCGCAAGAGCACCATGAGCGCAGGGGCACCCCCGGTCGGCGCCCCAGATGCCGCCCCCGCAAAGCGATCGGCCACGGCGGCCCCGACCACGGCCGTGGCGCGATGCGACCACCCGCCACGCCTCGCAGGACGCAAGCCGCGGCTGCCCGCCGAGGTGTCCGCGGCCAGCTGTGCACCTCTCGACGGGCTCGACCCCACCGCCCTCGGCGTCACCTACTGGTTCGAAGCCCCGCCCGACGGGGAGCCCCGGGCGCAGTCGGTGTTGCTGAAGGGACGACTCGTCGAACCGGATGAGGGCCAGTCGAAGGCACCGACCGCATTCGAGATCGTGACCACGGTGCACGAGGTCATCCCCGGCTCGGGCTGGCAGTGCGTCACGACTCGGATCCCCGATGTCGCCCCCGGCCGATGGGACGTCACGGCGACACCGCTCGCCGGGTCCCGCCCGGGCTCGGTGCAACGGACCCCCGTGGGGCGCCCCGGACTTGCCCGCGGTCTCGCCTCGGGGCGCACGGGATTCGGGATGCTCGTTGACGCACTAGCCCCGGGGGTCTGGGCCGGCTCGTGGTCCGCGCTCGTCTCTCTCGGGTTCGTCCTCGGTCTGAGCCTGCAGGCGGTCCTTGCGGGAGTGCTCGGTCTGGGGTGGGCGCCCCTGACGGGTGTCACGCTTGTGGCAGGCGCCCTTGGGCTGGTCGGGGCTAAGGGTTATTACCTCCTTACACATCCGGTGGAACGCCGACGGTCGATTCGTGTGCCCGGGATGTCGGTCCAGGGGTTCGTCATCGTCGCCCTTGCGACGTTGGCGGTCGGCGCTCTCCTCCTGAGCGTCCCCGTCGGCGCCGTGCTGGACGCCACCGCACCGGGCCTCTTCCTCGGGATGACCGTCGGGCGACTCGGGTGCCTGTTCGCCGGCTGCTGCGTGGGACGTCCCACCGCCTCCCGGTGGGGGCTGTGGTCCTCGGATCGACACGTCGGTGTGCGTCGGATCCCCGTCCAGCTCATGGAGTCCTCCCTGTGCGCGGCCCTGACCGCACTCTCGGCAATCGCAGTCGGTACGTCACCCGTCGCCGGGTCCGGGCTCGTGCTCGTCGTCGGCTTCGCCGCCTACCTGGTAGGCCGCCAGCTCCTGTTCCCGCTGCGGGCGGTCGGTCGCGTGACGCGGAACGGTCGGATGGTGACGTTGGTCGTGGCCTCGGCGGTACTCGCAACAGGCCTGGTCGTCATGTGGTCAGCGTGAACTCCGTCGCCGGGCCCGACCGAGCACTGCGCTGCCGAGCAGGACGGCACCAGCCAGGTCGACCAGCAGACCCGGCCACGACCCAAGCCGGTCGGCCACGGTCAACGAGGTGCGAAGCGGCAGCTCGTCGATCAGTTGCTCCCCAGTGAACAGCCCCGTCCTCTGGCGCACGGCGCCGTCCGGAGCGATGACGGCGCTGATTCCGACCGTCGAGATCTGAACAACGGCGCGGCCATGCTCAGCGGCGCGGAAGCGTGACATCGCCAGCTGCTGCGCGGACTCCTCGGTCCGGCCGAAGGACGCGTTGTTCGTCGGCACGATGATCGCCTCGCTGCCGGCCAGAACCGAGGACCGGACGAGTTCGTCATAGGCGACTTCGAAGCAGATCACCGTGGTGAGCGGCACGGAACGGCTAAGTCGCGCGATCGGCGCCTTGACCAGTGCCGTCCCACTACCGGCCGCCATGTCCGTGCCTACCCGGTCGACCGTGCGGGTCAGATGACGAAAGAACGACCGATACGGGATGTACTCCCCGAACGGGACGGGGTGCTGCTTGGTGTACGAGGCCAGACTGCCGGCCCCTGGCTCCCACAGGATGTAGTCGTTGAACCTCCGCTGGCCGCCAAACCGTTGGGTTCCGAGCAGGATCGGTGCACCGGCCGCCCGCGCGGCGCCGTCCACGGCGGCGGCGACGACTGCGTCAGACCGTGGATCGACGTCGGCGGCACTTTCGGGCCACAGCACCAGATCCAGCGTCCCGGGCCCTGCCGAATCAAGCAGCGCACCGGTCCCTGCGGCGTGGTTGGCCGTCACCTGCAGCGCGCGGGCGCGGAAGTCGATCTGAGCCGAAGGCACGTTGCCTTGGACAGCCCCGATCCGCAGCGTCCCGACCTCTGGTGCTACCGGCAGTCGGACGAGCTGTGCCCCGGACATGACACCGAGCAGAACGGCCAGCCCGACGGCGGCTTGCCGCCGTGCGCTACCCGTCCCTACGAGCGTCGTCATCAGGGCGCCGCTCATCACGACGACGGCACTGACGAGCGCGGTCCCCCCAACTGGAGCGAGTCGCAGCAGGGGGCCGTCGGTCTGGGAGAACGCCAGCCCACCCCACGGGAATCCCCCAAAAGGCCATCGGCCCCGGAGTCGTTCGATGGTGACCCAGATGACCGTCGCGGCGAGGATCTGCCGGCCCGGTCGATGGTGCAACCATCGTGCCCGGCGCACCCAGACCCAGATACCTCCGAACGCCGATATGAAGGCGGCTTGGCTGGCGGCGAGAGCGATCCAGCCGATGGGTTGGCCGACAGCGGAATCGGCCCACCACACATGCAGCAGGAAGAAGGTCAACCCGAAGGTCGCGCCGGTGAGCAAGCCCGCCGGTATCGAGTCGCGGCGCAGCACGAGCAGCAGGATCGCGATGGCGACCGGTGCGGCCCACCACCACGACAGACCTGGGAAGGCGGTCTCCAGGAGTGCGCCGCCGAGCGCAGCCAGAGCCGTCGATACCCACACCGCGGCAGCCGCGACGTGCCTGTCCGGCCGGTCCGGCGAACTGGCACGGCCGAGCGGGCGTTCAGTGGCACGGGTCAAGGCCCGGGTCACAGGGATCGGAGCGCGCGGAAGGGCACGGCAACAGGATGCCTGCGAATGCGCCAGCAGTTCGTGTCAGTCACGACGCCGGGGCCGGTCGCGCGGGATTGCCCCGCAGGGCGCCCACGGGAAGCGCCGACCAGAGCCAGCCGATGCTTGGGCGGATCGACAGCACTTTCAGTCTCGAGCAGCATGGCCTGCACTTTCGTTGTCGGGCGCCGGCGGCGGGTCCTTCAGGTCATTCAGGCCCTGATCGATCAACGCGGCATCGAGACCCGATGAAGATTTGATGCATTCGCGTCGGACGGGCCGCCGCCCTCTGGCGTTGGGGCGTCGAGCGCTCGCACTCTTGTCCTATGCGGTCCGCCAAGGGCGACGGACGCCAACCGCGAGGAGGACGCCATGTCCACGACGGGAATCCGATCCGACGGACCGAGCCTGGCAGGCAGCCATTGGCCGCGAACCGTTCTTCGTGTCGGTTTTGGCGTGGTCTGGCTCGTTGACGCAGTAATGAAGTGGTTGCCCGGCTTCCGATCCGCCTACATGGACGCGGTCATGGGGGAAGGCGACGGTCAGCCCGGTTGGCTCGAGCCCTGGTTCCGGTTCTGGAGTGCTGTGCAGCACCCACGCGTCACTGCCTTTGAGTATCTGGTGGCGGTCGTCGAGACCCTAATCGCCGTCGCGGTGATCCTGGGCTTTGCCCGCAAGCTCACCTACTCCGCAGCGATCGTCTTCAGCCTGCTGATCTGGGGCGTAGCGGAAGGCTTCGGCGGTCCGTACACGGCCGGTGCGGCCGACGTCGGCACGGCGCTGATCTACGCCATCGTCTTCGTCGCCCTGCTGCTCTTCAGCTACTACGACGGGCCCGCCCCCTGGAGTGTGGACGCTGTGGTCGAACGGAAGTTCAGCTGGTGGTATCGCGTCGCCGAGGTCGGTCGCCGTGCATCGACAGCGAACTCCTTGCCGACGGAGTCTGCGCACGTCTCACACGTTCACCAAACCATCGGAGCGTAGAAGTCCGGTCTCATCACGACGTTAGCGGGGTCCGCGCCTGAAGGAGGGATAAGCCCCGGGACGGAATCACGACTAGGTACCCGGCGACGAAGCAGGTCTATTCGCCGCCGGGTACCGTGCCGTGCAACCGGGGCATTCAGGGGCGTCCATATCGGGAGACCAGACCGCCACCCCGTGATCGATTCCGCCTACGGCGAGTGGCGCACGACCTGGCGTCACGCGCGTCGGCAATGCTCAACCGGTTCGGACGTCGAGGTCCCACGATGGGAGACTACGTTCCGAGGCGCGGGCTGATGTGGTGTCGTATGTGCATGCGTGACGACCTTTCCACCACTGCGGCCACGGCCGTGGTGTGTGCGTGTCGTCGCCCCAGCTGTCGCCGCTGAGCTCCTCACCGGCGACGCAGCCGGTCCATGTGCGCTCTGCGCCGCGCCCTCGAGGGTGATCGCCGACCGGTCTGCCCGGGATCGACCAGTCCACTCGTTGCACCCCCGAGAAGAGGCACCCCATGCACGTTCGTCACCTGCGCACCGCCCTGATCGCCGCCGCCCTCGTGGTGGGCCTGGGTGCCTGCTCGTCCACGGGCGTGTCCGGTGCCTCGGGCTCCACCGCCGCGGCCGGGTCGGCCACCGCGGCCGCCGGTTCCGACCAGTCCCTGGCCACGGTGCAGAAGGCCGGCGTGATCACCTTCGGCACCGAGGGTACCTACAAGCCGTTCAGCTTCCACGCGGACGGTGGCGGCGACCTGACCGGGTTCGACGTCGAGGTGGCCCGCGCCGTCGCCGGCAAGCTGGGGGTCAAGGCGGCGTTCGCCGAGACGCAGTGGGACGCGATCTTCGCCGGGCTGGACGCCGGGCGGTTCGACGCGATCACCAACCAGGTGTCGATCACCTCCGAGCGGCAGGCGAAGTACGAGTTCTCCACGCCGTACACGGTGTCCACCGGGGTGGTCGTCGTGAAGGCGGACAACACCTCGATCACCTCGTTCGACTCGCTCAAGGGCAAGACCACCGCCCAGTCGCTGACCAGCAACTGGTACAAGCTCGCCCAGTCCAGCGGCGCCGACGTGCAGTCCGTCGAGGGCTGGGCGCAGTCCGTCGCGCTGGTCCAGCAGGGCCGCGTCGACGCGACGATCAACGACAAGCTCACCTACCTCGACTACGTGAAGACGAACGGCCAGTCCGGCCTGAAGATCGCCGCCGAGACCACCGACAAGAGCCAGAGCGCGGTCGCCCTGAAGAAGGGCGCCACCGCCCTGACCCAGGCGGTCGACAAGGCGCTGCAGCAGCTGGCCGACGACGGCACGCTCACGTCGATCTCGCAGAAGTACTTCGGCGCCGACGTGACCAAGTAGCCGATGCTCGCCGCCGCCGGGGTGCTGCCCACCGTCCTGCGCACCGTGCTTCCCACCACGGTTCCAGGCGGAGCGCTGTCCGCGGTCGACTGGGGGCTCGTCGCCCGGTCGGCACCGACCATCGTGCTCGGTGCCGTCCGGGGGACCATCCCGCTCGCGCTGCTGTCCTTCGCGGTCGGCATGGTGATCGCCGTGGGCGTGGCGCTGCTGCGGCTGTCCCGCAACCCGGTGGCCCGCGGCATCGGCCGCGCCTACGTCTCGGTGGTGCGTGGCACACCGCTGCTGGTGCAGCTGTTCGTCATCTTCTACGGCCTGCCCTCGATCGGGCTGGTGATCAACCCGTGGCCCAGCGCGGTGATCGCGTTCGCGCTGAACGTCGGCGGGTACGCGGCGGAGATCGTCCGGGCGGCGATCCTGTCCGTGCCGCAGGGGCAGTGGGAGGCGGCCTACGTGATCGGCATGTCCCACCGCCGCACGCTGGGGCGGATCATCCTGCCGCAGGCCGCCCGGGTGTCCGTGCCCCCGCTGTCCAACACCTTCATCAGCCTGGTGAAGGACACGTCGTTGGCGTCGTTGATCCTGGTCACCGAGCTGTTCCGGGAGGCGCAGAAGATCGCCGCGTTCAGCAGTGAGTTCATGCTGCTCTACCTCGAGGCGGCGCTCGTGTACTGGCTGATCTGCCTGGTGCTGTCCGCCGGGCAGTCCCGCCTGGAGACCCGGTTGGAGCGTCATGTCGCCCGTTGAGCCCACCGACGCCGGGCCCGCTGGGCCCGCCACCGCTCAGCCCGTCGGGTCCGCAGCGGCGGAGCCCGTCGTCACCGTCACCGACCTGCACAAGGCGTTCGGTGCGGTGCGGGTGCTCGACGGCGTCGACCTGACCGTGCACCGCGGCGAGGTGCTGGCCGTGATCGGCTCCTCCGGCTCGGGGAAGACGACGCTGCTGCGCTGCCTCAACGGCCTCGAGACAGCCGACTCCGGGGTGGTCGAGATCGCCGGCGGCGCCCGCGTCGACTTCGGCACCCGTCCCAGCCGCCGCGAGGTGCACGCGCTGCGCGACCGCTCCGCGATGGTGTTCCAGCACCACCACCTGTTCCCGCACAAGACCGTGCTGCAGAACGTGATCGAGGGGCCGGTGGTCGTGCAGCGGCGGCCGCGCGCCGAGGCCGTGCGGGACGCCGAGGAGCTGCTCGAGCGCGTGGGCCTGGCGGACAAGCGCGACGTGTACCCGGTGCAGCTGTCCGGTGGTCAGCAGCAACGCGTCGGCATCGTCCGGGCGCTGGCGCTGCGACCGCAGCTGCTGCTGTTCGACGAGCCCACGTCGGCGCTCGACCCGGAGCTGGTGGGCGAGGTGCTCTCGCTCATCGTCGAGCTGGCGCGCGAGGGCTGGACCATGGTGGTGGTCACCCACGAGCTCCAGTTCGCCCGCGAGGTGGCGCACCGGGTGGCGTTCGTCGACGCGGGGCGCATCGCGGAGATCGGCCCGCCGGAGCAGGTGCTGCGCGAGCCGCAGCAGGAGCGCACCCGGCAGTTCGTGCACCGACTCCTGCACCCCTTCTGATAAGCCGACAGCGCCACTGATTCTCGCGATCAGCCAAGAACTTTGGGGCTAGCTAGCGCCTGGCCCTCCCGTGCGCGGCGAGGTTCGCTGCCGTGCCGTCCGCCCGCTGTCGGATCAAGACCTCATCTGGACTTCCGTCCCGAAGTCGGCCGTGCCTATTCTCGGGCGACGGGGTCTGCTACCCGCTGAGGTGTGCACGGTCACGGAGGCTCCCGGCCTCAGGGGAAGAGCCGGGAGCCTCCTTCCGGACCATGGGACCGATCCGTGCGGCGCCGGGGGCAGGCAGTGATCGCGTCCAGGCGCGACGGTCTGTGACTAATGGCGGCGGTATCTGCTGCCGCGAAGGACCTGCACGGGCGTTGACGGCCGCACTGAGGGCCGGTTGCGGACGACGATGCCTGGCTCGCTCGTCTCGACGGCGCATATGCCCGACGTGCGCGCTCCGCAGTCGACCCTCACCCACGACGCCGTGCCGACCGTGACGTCATGATTGCGCGTGCGCCAGTGGCGTGCAGTTTCGTTCAGCTCTGGCCCGACCGGCATCGACGCTGGACGTCTCGACAGCGTCGGCCGATGACTGACGGGCCGCTGCCAAACCAGAGGGGCCGGTCTACAGCCGGTCGTCGCCGAGCGCGTTGCGTAGCGTGTCGAGGGCTCCCGGGACGAGCCGGTAGTAGACCCACGTCCCGCGGCGATCACCCGTCACCATCCCCGCCTCCCGCAGCACCTTCATGTGGTGGGAGACGGTGGGCTGGCTCAGGCCGAGGGGCTCGGTCAGGTCGCAGACGCAGGCTTCGCCAGACTCGTGCGCCGCGATCATCGACAGCAGCCGTAGTCGCGCAGGGTCGGCCAACGCCTTGAACCGCAGCGCGAGATCACCGGCGCGCGCAGATCCCATCGGAGTGCGCACCAGTGGCGAAGAGCACGAGCTCACGTCCGTCAGCGGCAGCGGAGTGCTCATCGTGGTCATCGCGCCAGTATCCGGCCTTGATTGACACTTGTCGATCCAGGCCCGCTACTGTGGATCGAGAGACGTCGATCCAGACGCCTGGTACCGCGATGGAGGTTGCAGTGGAGGTCGCCGTGCAGAAGAAGACGATCGAAGTGTTCGAGCCGGCGATGTGCTGCAGCACCGGGGTGTGCGGGCCGGACGTGCCGCAGGATCTGGTGACGTTCTCGGCGGACGTGGACTGGGTGCGCCGCAACGGCGCGGAGGTCTACCGGTACAACCTGGCCTCCACCCCCGTCGCGTTCACGAATCGCGCGGAGGTGCTCGACTTCATGAAGGTCTCCGGTTCGGAGGGGCTGCCTCTCGTGCTCGTCGACGGGACCATCGCGATGGCCGGCCGCTACCCGGACCGGTCGGACCTGGCGCGGTGGGTCGGCCGTCCCGTTCCGGCGCCGATGGTGAGGTCGCTGCCGCTGACCGGAGCCGGCGCTGCTGGCTCGAGCTGCTGCGGCGGTGGCGAGTGCTGCTGACCTCGCCGGCGAAGCCGAGGTTCCTCGTCGACGCGCCGCGGTACCTGTTCCTGACCGGCAAGGGTGGCGTCGGCAAGACGTCGGTGGCCTGTGCCGCGGCGATTGCGCTGGCCGGTGCCGGGAAGCGGGTGCTGCTGGTCAGCACCGACCCGGCGTCCAATGTCGGCCACGTGTTCGGCCTGGTCATCGGGGACAAGGTCACCGCGATCCCGGACATGCCAGGCCTGACGGCGCTGGAGATCGACCCGGTGCAGGCGGCCGCGGCGTACCGGGAGACGATCGTCGGACCCGTTCGTGGGTTGCTGCCGGCCACGGAGGTCGCGCTGATCGAGGAGCAGCTGTCCGGGGCGTGCACCACCGAGATCGCCTCCTTCAACGAGTTCACCGCGCTGCTCACGCAGGACACGCCCGACGTCGACCACGTCGTGTTCGACACCGCGCCGACGGGGCACACCATCCGGCTCCTGCAGCTGCCCACCTCCTGGACGCAGTTCCTCGACGCGGGCAAGGGAGATGCCTCCTGCCTGGGCCCGCTGGCCGGGCTCGACAAGCAACGGTCCGTCTATGCCGCGGCCGTCGCGGCACTGGCCGACCCGGCTCGCACCCGCCTGGTCCTGGTCACCCGCGCCCAGCGGGCGGCTGTCGCGGAGGTGGCGCGCACCCACGACGAGCTCGCCGCCCTCGGCATGACCCACCAGCACCTCGTCGTGAACGCCGTCTTGCCGCGCCCGACCGGCGCCGATGCACTTGCCCGGTCGGTCTACGGCCGGGAGCAGGCAGTCCTGGCGGCGCTTCCTCCGACGCTTGCGGCACTGCCGCGCGACGAGCTGGTCCTTCGCGGGTCGGACATCGTCGGCTTGGAAGCCCTGGAGCACCTGTTCGAGACCCCGACGCCTGGCGAGACGACGTCGGTCGCCGAGCGGAGCCCGGCACCGCCGGGAGCGCAGCCTCTGAGGGTGTTGATCGACACGCTGGCCACCGACGGGCACGGCCTGGTGATGGCCATGGGTAAGGGGGGTGTTGGCAAGACGACGATCGCTGCCGCCATCGCTGTCGGGCTCGCCGAGCGAGGCCTGCCCGTGCTGCTGACGACCACCGACCCCGCCGCGCACCTGGACCAGACCCTCGCCGGATCGCTCCCCGGCCTCGAGCTGTCACGCATCGACCCGGTCGCCGAGACGGAGCGCTACCGGACTACCGTGCTCGCCACCAAGGGCGCCACGCTCGACGACGCCGGCCGCGTCAGCCTCGAGGAGGACCTGCGCTCCCCATGCACGGAGGAGATCGCGGTGTTCCAGGCGTTCTCCCGGGTGGTGAACGAAGGCCGCCGCCGGTTCGTGGTCCTGGACACCGCCCCTACGGGGCACACCCTGCTGCTGCTGGACGCCACCGGCTCCTACCACCGCGACATCACCCGCCAACTGGCTGGCACCGCCGGAACGTTCACCACGCCCCTGATGCGCCTGCAGGACCGCGCCCACACGAAGATGCTGATCGTCACCCTGGCCGAGGCCACGCCGGTCCTTGAAGCAGAGGCGCTGGCCGAGGACCTGGCCCGTGCCGGCATCCACCCGTGGGCGTGGGTGATCAACGACTCGCTGGCCGCCGCCGACACGGACGACCCACTGCTGCTGCGGCGGGCGGAGAACGAACGAGTGCAGATCCATCGGGTGCTCGATCACGACGCCGAGCGGTGCGCGCTGGTGCCGCTGCTGGCGGGCGAACCGGTCGGGGTTCCGGCACTGCGAAGTCTGGCCGTCGCCGATCTTGATCAGGCTGCCGCGCTCTGACCAGCGTTCCCGGCTCGCTCACCGCGAGCTGAGCGCGTCCACACCGAGCTGGTCGAGGAGATGGTGGACGCGGCGCTCAATGTCGTCGCGCACGCGGCGTACGCCGTCCAGGTCGAGGTCGGCGGGGTCGTCGAGGTCCCAGTCCTCGTAGCGCTTGCTGGGGAAGAGCGGGCAGGCGTCTCCGCAGCCCATGGTGATGACGACGTCCGCGGCGCGCAGGACCTCGTCGGTCCACGGCTTGGGGAACTCGTGGGAGATGTCGATGCCGCGCTCGGCCATCGCAGCGACAGCAGTCGGGTTGACTCGCTCGCCGGGTTCGGAGCCGCCCGACCAGGCCACGGCGCCCTCGCCGGCGAGCTTCTGGAAGAACCCGAGTGCCATCTGCGAGCGGCCGGCGTTCTGCACGCACAGGAAAAGTACGACGGGCTTGCCGTCGCTCACCTTGCCCTCGAGCCGGGCGAGGGCGTCCAGGCGCTGCTGGGCGAACCGCTCGGCGAGCAGCGGCAGGTAGTTCGCGATCGTGGCGCGACCCGCGAACTGGTCGTACGCCGAATGCAGGAACCGCTCGATCGTCTCGGCGCCGAAGGTGCCCTCGTACCGGCCCTCCAGGCGCTCGGCCGCGGTGCGCAGGGCGTGGCGTTGATCGATGGTGAGGTCGGGTTGCGTGGTGGACATCGTCGTCCTCCTGGTCAGTTCAAGACGAGCCGCGGCGCCAGATCGACGACGCGACGCTCCAGCTCGGTGATGGCGTCATCGAACGCTGAGACGTCGCCGGCCGGGACCGGGTCGGGGATCGACCAGTGCGCATCGGCGTCGGCACCGATCTCCTCGTGCGCGCGATCGCAGACCGTGATGACAAGGTCATCCGCCTGGCGAACCTCATCGATGCGTCGGGGGTGTTCGTCGCCCAGCTGGAGCTTGTGGCGCGATGCCGCGGCGATGGCGCCTGCGGCGAGCGAGGCCGCCGGGTGCGTGCCTGCCGAGGTCGCAGGAATAGTGCTGGTGCGCCGCCAGAGTGCGACGGCCAGGTGCGAGCGCGCGGAGTTGGCGGTGCAGATGAACAGCACCCGGCGGGGGCGCGGGAGGGGGTCCGCGAACGGCCCGAGGTCGCTGGGCAGCAGGCGCAGGTATGTGCGGCGCCGGTCTCCCTCGGAGCGGGTGCGCTCGAGGAGGCCGTGCTCGACCAAGACGTTCACGTGGTGTGCGAGCAGGTTGGACGGCATCGCCAGCTCCGCGGCCAGCTCGGACGGGGACGCGTCGCCCCGCGAGAGCAGCTCGACGACGGCCAGCCGTCCAGGGTCGGACAGCGCGGCATGCAACGCCGCTCGCCGTTCGACCTGAGCCATCCACTCACTGTTCATTGAGTCAATGTTGACTGAGGGAGTGGCGCCAGTCAAGATGTGCGCCGTGACCCCTCCTTCACGCCCACTCGGAGCGCGCCGTCCGGTCGTGCGCAGGCTCGCCGCCGAGCTCGTCGGCACCGGGCTCCTCGTCGCCGTCGTCATCGGCTCCGGCATCGCGGCCGTGCGTCTGTCGCCGCATGACGTCGGGCTGCAGCTGCTCGAGAACAGCCTCGCGACGGCCTTCGGACTAGCGGTGCTGATCACCATGCTTGCCCCGCTGTCTGGCGCGCACCTGAACCCGGTCGTCTCGTTCGCGGACTGGTGGCTGGGTCGCGGTGCCGGGGGCCTGACGCTGAGCGAAGCTGGCCAGTACTCGATCGCGCAGGTCCTGGGCGCGATCCTCGGGGCTGTGCTGGCCAACACGATGTTCGGCGTCGGGACGGCGGTCCCGACGACGGGCCGGAACGGAGGCGGGCTGATGCTCGGGGAGGTGGTGGCAACCGCCGGCCTGGTGGCGCTGGTCTTCGCGCTCGCGCGCACCGGCCGGGCGGCGTTGGCCGCCCCCGCGGTCGGGGCGTGGATCGGTGCGGCCTACTGGTTCACCAGCTCGACGTCGTTCGCGAACCCCGCCGTCACGATCGGGCGCGTCTTCACGAACACCTTCGCGGGCATCGCCCCCGGATCCGTGGTGCCGTTCGTCGCCGCGCAGGCCCTGGGCGCGGTCCTCGGCGTCGCTGCCGCGGTCGTGCTCTACCCAGCAGACGTGCACGAGCAGGCGCCGGTCCCCGAGCGGACGTCCGAGGCGCTGACGTCTGGGATCCAGGCATGACCAGGCGCAAGCCGACTGTCCTGTTCGTCTGCATGCACAACGCCGGTCGATCCCAGCTCGCCGCCGGCCTCGCCACCGCCCGGGGCGGTGACCAGCTGCGCGTGACGTCAGCCGGCCTCGACCCGGAGGACCACGTCAGCGAGGAGGTCATCGCGTCGCTGGCCGAGCACGGCATCGACTGGTCCGGCCGCACGCCGACCAAGCTCACCGCCCAGGCTGTCGCAGACGCGGATGTCGTCATCGCGCTCAAGCCCGGGCTCGACCTACCGGTTGTCGAGGGTGTCCGGTACGAGACCTGGCCCCTGCCCGACCCGGCCGGCTGGGACGTGGACGGCATCCGACCCTTGCGCGAGCACCTGGAGCGGCGGATCGCCGCGCTCTTGACCGACCTGAACACCATCACTGAGGAGCACCTATGAGCGTCACCGACAAGCCCAGCGTCCTGTTCGTCTGCGTCCACAATGCGGGCCGCTCCCAGATGGCCGCGGGCTTCCTGTCCGCACTGTCCGGTGGGGCGGTCGAGGTCCGCTCGGCCGGGTCGATGCCCGCCGACCAGGTCAACCCGGTCGCGGTCGCAGCGATGGCCGAGGCAGGCATCGACATCACAGCCGAGCGTCCGAAGGTCCTGACCACCGAGGCCGTCCAGGCCTCCGACGTCGTCGTGACGATGGGATGCGGCGACGCGTGCCCGATCTTCCCGGGCAAGCGCTACGAGGACTGGCAGCTCGACGACCCGGCCGGGCAGGGCATCGACGCGGTGCGCCCGATCCGCGACGAGATCCGCACCCGCATCCTGGGCCTGCTCGACGAGCTCGGCGTCGCGCCGGTTCTGGCGTGACGATGAGTGCGCAGTCCATCCGTGACGTCGTCGTCGTCGGATCCGGGCCCGCCGGCTACACCGCAGCGATCTACGCCGCGCGTGCCGGCCTGGCGCCCGTGGTCATCGCCGGGTCGGTGACCGCCGGCGGCGCGCTGATGAACACCACCGAGGTGGAGAACTTCCCCGGGTTCCCGGAGGGCATCCAGGGACCCGAGCTCATGGAGGCCATGCAGAAGCAGGCCGAGAAGTTCGGCTCCGAGGTGGTCTGGGACGACGCGACCTCCGTCGACCTCACGGGGCCGGTCAAGACGATCGTCACCGGCGGCGGCGAGACCTACCGAGCCCGCGCCGTCATCCTCTCCACCGGCTCCGCCTACCGGGAGCTGGGCCTGTCGGACGAGAAGCGGCTGTCCGGCCGCGGCGTCTCGTGGTGCGCCACCTGCGACGGCTTCTTCTTCCGTGACCAGGACATCGTCGTGGTCGGCGGCGGGGACTCCGCGGTCGAGGAGGCCACGTTCCTCACCCGCTTCGGCCGGACCGTCACCATGGTGCACCGCCGCGACCAGCTGCGGGCGTCCAAGATCATGGCGGACCGCGCGCACAACGACCCGAAGATCCGGTTCGCGTGGAACAGCGAGGTCGTCGGCATCCAGGGTGCAGACAAGGTGACCGGGGTGGTGCTGAAGGACACGCTCACCGGCAAGACCCGGCAGCTGGCTGCCGGCGGGCTGTTCGTGGCCATCGGCCACGTGCCGCGCACCGAACTGCTGGTCGGCCAGGTGGACCTGGACGAGAACGGGTACGTGCAGGTCGTCGGGCGCAGCACGGCCACCAACCTCACCGGTGTGTTCGCCTGCGGCGACGTGGTGGACCACACCTACCGGCAGGCCATCACCGCCGCCGGATCCGGCTGCTCCGCAGCGCTGGACGCCCAGCACTACCTCGCCGGACTCGGTGAGGCCGTCGACTCGATGCCAACCACCGAAGCCGTCGCCCTCGTGAAGGAGATCAGATGAGCGCCACCAGCCCCGTGACCGACGAGACGTTCGATGCCGAGGTGCTCGCCTCGCCGATCCCTGTGGTCGTCGACTTCTGGGCGCCGTGGTGCGGGCCGTGCCGCCTGGTCGCACCGGTACTTGAGGAGCTGGCCGTGACCTACGAGGGCCGCGTGAAGATCGTCAAGCTCAACGCAGACGAGAACCCGCGGGTCACCACGGACTGCGGGGTGGTGTCGATCCCGACGCTCAACTTCTACTCCGGGGGCGAGCTCGTGAAGTCGGTCATCGGCGCCCACCCGAAGGCCTTCATCGCGCAGGAGCTCGAGGAGCTGCTCGCCCTCGTCTGACCCGAGCGCACCCAGCGCAGGAGAGAGGAACGTCCATGCACGTCGTGGCCGTCGGCGGGAGCGATGCGGGCATCGCCGCCGCCTTGCGTGCGCGCGAGCTCGACCCGGGCTGTGAAGTCACGGTGATCGTCGCCGACGCCTACCCGAACTTCTCCATCTGCGGAATCCCGTACTACGTGGCCGGCGACGTCGCGCACTGGTCGAACCTCGCACACCGCAGCATCGCCGACCTCGAGGCCACCGGGATGCGGCTCCTACACGCCGCCGCTCGGCTCGCCGTGGGACGCGGTGCAGGTTGCCGCCCAGGCCTGGGTGTCCGAATTCGGTCGCCCCCGCGCATAGCCGCCGTCGAGGCACAGGAGATCGCGAGGGGCAGCGGCGGCCTCGTCCTGACTCTGCCAGCTGAACGTCCGTGCCCCCGTGGGGCAGCCCATCAGATGATCTGCGCGCCGGGAGATCTTCCACGTATCTTCCACGACGACCTAAACCCGCAGGTCAGACGGTGCCCCGAGTGGGATTCGAACCCACACTGGATCGGGTTTGAGCCGAACGCCTCTGCCGGTTGGGCTATCGGGGCCGTGCTGCGAAGGATAGTGCCCGTGGTGAGCACCACACGGCCGGCTGCGGTGGGCACGAGGGCCCTGGCCACGACGCCGACTAGGCTGTGCCCGTGAGCCCGAAGGACACGCCCGGCGCGGCAGCCGACCTCGACCTGACCACCCCGACCCGCACCGAGGCCGAGCGCCCGGCGCCGGGGGCCCGGCCCGCGCGGCGCGCAGTGGTCGCCGAGGACGAGGCACTGATCCGCATGGACGTCGTCGAGACGCTGCGGGACGCCGGTTTCGAGGTCGTCGGCGAGGCGGGGAACGGCGAGGAGGCCTTCGCGCTCGCCACGGAGCTCAAGCCGGACGTCGTCGTGATGGACGTGAAGATGCCCGTCCTCGACGGAATCTCCGCGGCCGAGAAGATCGGCAAGGCGCACCTCGCGCCGGTCGTGCTGCTGACGGCGTTCTCCCAGACCGACCTGGTCGAGCGGGCTCGTGACGCCGGCGCGATGGCGTACGTCGTCAAGCCGTTCAGCCCAGCGGACCTGCTGCCGGCGGTCGAGATCGCGATCTCCCGCTACGCGCAGATCACGGCGCTCGAGTCGGAGGTCGCGGACCTCGCGGAGCGGTTCGAGACCCGCAAGCGGGTGGACCGTGCCAAGGGTCTGCTGATGACCAAGATGGGCCTGACGGAGCCGGAGTCGTTCCGCTGGATCCAGAAGACGTCGATGGACCGGCGGCTGACGATGCGCGAGGTCGCCGACGCCGTCATCGAGCAGGTCGGCGGGGGCAGCGCCTCCTGAGCTCGTGCGGCCTTGCGCCGCGTCTCCCCCCGAAGTGGGACTGGCCCTCCAGGTGGACAGTGGTCCATGATCGTCGAGGCGCACCGCGGGGGCACAGTGAGCCGTGGCCAGAGCCGGTCCCTGCGAGGAGGTACGAGCAGCCGTGCGTCCAGGTGTCCTGACCAGAGCAGCCCGCGTCGAGGACGTCACCGAGCTCGTCAGCCTGTGCCTGGAGGCGCGGGCGGAGCTCATGGTCGGCGCGCAGCTCTGCACGGATGACCCCGTACGGCTGCGCGAGCAGCTGTTGATGCTGCTCAACGCCCCGGGCGGCGTCATCGTCGTCGCGACGCTCGACGAGAGGGTCGACGGCCTCCTGCTGGCGCGCATCGTCGGCCCCGGACCGTTCACGGACGCCGTCGTCCTCACCCTCGAGTCGCTGTACGTGCGCCACAGCGCTCGTCGTCGCGGACTGGGCCACGCCCTGCTGCTGGCTGCGGTCGACATCGCCGACCAGGCCGGCGCCCTGGAGGTCTTCGCGTCGCCGTTGCCGGGAGCCCGCGGCATGCACAGGTTCCTCGCGCAGGCGGGTTTCGCCCCGGCCGCCGCCCATCGCGTCGTCACGACGGCCGCTCTCGCGCGGCGCCTGACCCAGGACCCGGTCACGTCGGCCGGCGCCGGACGGCGACCCTCACGGCACGGTCTCGAGGACCTGATCGCCCGTCGCCGCCAGGCCCGTGCGCGGGAGGAGGACCCGCTCGCCCCCGTGGCGGCGACCGGCACCCACGGCGCCCGTCAGTCGCGGATGTCGATCAGCATGCAGGTCACCCGGGCGGTGCAGAGCCGTCGTCCGCCGTCGTCGTCCACCGTCACCTCGTAGGTCGCCAGCGAACGACCCAGGTGCACGGCGGTCGCCACCGCGTGCACCCAGCCCTCACGGGCCGAGCGATGGTGCGTGGCGTTCAGCTCGATGCCCACGGTCGCGCGGCCTTCCCCGGCGTGCCGCTGCGCGGCGAACGAGGCCAGCGTCTCGGCGAGCACGGCGGAGGCGCCACCGTGCAGCAGCCCGAACGGCTGGGTGTTGCCGGCGACGGGCATGCGTCCCTCGGCGCGCTCGGCGGTCACCCTGGTCACCTCGATGCCCATGCGTTCGAGGAGGGTTCCGGCGGTCGAGGCGGTGTCGGACATGGCAGATAGGTTGGCACCCGTGAGCCAGACGCAGCCAGCGACCGTGACCGCTCCAGGCCCCGGGCAGCGTCCCCGGCTCCTGCTGATCGACGGTCACTCGATGGCCTACCGGGCCTTCTTCGCGCTCCCCGTGGACAAGTTCGCCACGTCGACCGGTCAGCCGACCAACGCGGTGTTCGGGTTCACGTCGATGCTGGCCAACCTGCTGCGCGACGAGATCCCGACGCACGTCGCCGTCGCGTTCGACGTCGGTCGGACCACGTTCCGCTCCGAGACGTACGAGCAGTACAAGGCGAACCGGGACGCGAGCCCCGAGCCGTTCCGCGGGCAGGTGGACATCATCCGCAGGCTGCTCGACACGCTGCACATCCAGGTCCTGGAGAAGGCCGGCTTCGAGGCGGACGACGTGCTCGCCACCCTGGCGTCCCAGGGTCGTGACCAGGACATGGACGTGCTGATCTGCTCCGGCGACCGGGACTCCTTCCAGCTGGTCGGCCCGCACGTCACGGTGCTGTACCCCGTGCGCGGTGTCTCCGAGCTGAGCCGCATGACGCCCGAGGCCGTGGAGGAGCGGTACGGCCTGCCGCCGCACCTGTACCCGGACCTCGCGGCGCTGGTGGGGGAGACGAGCGACAACCTGCCCGGCGTGCCGGGGGTGGGCCCCAAGACGGCGGCCAAGTGGGTGCTCGGCTACGGCGGTCTGGACGGGGTCGTCGCCGCCGCGGACACGATCCCGGGAAAGGCCGGTGAGTCGCTGCGCGCCAACCTCGAGCAGGTGCAGCTGAACCGGCGCCTGAACCGGCTGGTGGACGACCTCGACCTGCCGCTGGGCCCCGAGGACCTCGCCGTACGCCCTTGGGACCGGCAGGCGCTCCACACGATCCTCGACGAGCTCGAGTTCCGGACTCTGCGCGACCGCCTGTTCGCGATGCTCCCGGACGAGCGCCCGGAGCAGGCGCCGGTCGCCGGTGGAGCGCTGGACCTCGTGTCGGTCGGAGCCGGCGGTCTCGGGACCTGGCTGACGGACCGCGCCGGGCAGGTGCTCGGGGTCGACGTCCGCGGCTCCGGTGCGCCGGCGGGCGGCGACGCCTGGGGCATCGCGCTCGCCGACGCTGCGGGGGAGGCGGTCGCGTTCGACCTCGCGGAGATCGACCCCGCGGACGAGGCCGCGCTGGCGACCTGGCTGGCGGACCCGGATGCGCCGAAGTCCCTGCACGGCGCCAAGGAGTCGTGGCACGCGCTGATGGGTCGGGGTCTGCCTCTGGCCGGGGTGGTGTTCGACACCGAGCTGGCGGCATACCTGTGCCAGCCGGACCGGCGCGCGTACGACCTCCCGGACCTCGCGATCGGCTACCTGCGGCGGGAGCTCGGTTCCGACGACGGGGCCTCGGGTGCGCAGGGGTCGCTGGACCTGGCCCTCGACGGCGCCGGGGAGGGTCGTCGGGCGGCCGTACGGGCCGCCGCCGTCCGCGACCTGACCGAGGTGCTCGGAGCCGAGCTGGTGGACCGCGGTGCGCGTCGACTGCTCGACGACGTGGAGCTGCCGCTGCAGGCGGTGCTCAGCCGGATGGAACGGACCGGCATCGGCGTGGACGGCGAGTACCTGTCCGGCCTCGAGCGTGAGTTCGACCACCAGGTGCAGGCCGCGGCCGCGGACGCGTACGCGGTGATCGGCCGCGAGGTGAACCTCGGCTCGCCGAAGCAGCTGCAGGAGGTGCTGTTCGACCAGCTCGGCATGCCGCGGACCAAGAAGATCAAGACCGGGTACACCACCGACGCGGCGGCCCTGACCGACCTGTTCGCGCGGACCCAGCACCCGTTCCTCGAGCACCTGCTGGCGCACCGCGACGCCATCCGGCTGCGTCAGACGGTCGAGGGGCTGCTGCGGTCGGTCGCACCCGACTCACGCATCCACACGACGTTCCAGCAGACCATCGCCGCGACCGGCCGGCTGTCCTCCGCGGACCCGAACCTGCAGAACATCCCCATCCGCACCGAGGCGGGACGGCAGATCCGCCGGGCCTTCGTGGTGACGGACCCGTTCGCCACGCTCCTCACGGCGGACTACTCGCAGATCGAGATGCGGATCATGGCGCACCTCTCGGGTGACGAGGGGCTGATCGAGGCGTTCCGCAGCGGCGAGGACCTGCACAGCTACGTCGCCTCGCACGTGTTCTCGGTCCCCACCGACCAGGTGACGCCGGCGATGCGGTCCAAGATCAAGGCGATGAGCTACGGCCTGGCCTACGGGCTCTCCTCGTACGGCCTGTCGCAGCAGCTGTCGATCGACGTCTCGGAGGCGTCGGCGCTGATGGCCGACTACTTCTCCCGGTTCGGTGGGGTCCGTGACTACCTGACCGGCGTGGTCGACGAGGCTCGCGCCACCGGGTACACGGCCACGATCCTCGGGCGGCGTCGGTACCTGCCCGACCTGTCGAGCGACAACCGAGCCAGGCGGGACGCCGCAGAACGGATGGCCCTGAACGCACCCATCCAGGGCAGTGCTGCCGACCTGATCAAGATCGCCATGCTCGGTGTGGACCGGGAGCTCGCCCGCCGCGGGCTGCGGTCCCGTCTGCTGCTCCAGGTGCACGACGAGCTGGTGCTGGAGGTCGCGCCGGGCGAGGAGCAGGAGCTGGAGTCCCTCGTCCGCGAGCAGATGGGCGCCGCGGGGGACCGGGTGCCGGGCGGCCCTCTCGAGGTGCCGCTCGACGTCTCGGTCGGAACGGGTTCCAGCTGGCACGAGGCCGGTCACTGACCGTCGGCAGGACGCCGTGCCACGGCCGGTCGGCCGCACCACCCGTCGAGCGGGGTCAGTCCGGTCGGTGGGCGCTGACGATCAGGGTCCCGGGAAGCTGGGCACCCCGTACCGGTCCCCAACCGCCCCACGTGCGGGTGTGCCCGGCCGGCCACTCCGGTTCGAGCAGCCCGTCCAGCACGAGTCCGGCAGCCAGGACGTCGGCGACCAGCTCGCTCAACGTCCGGTGGTACTCGGCGTAGAGCACGCGGCCGCTGGAAGCCGTCTCGACGTACGGTCGGCGGTCGAAGTACGACCGCGTGGCCGTGAGCCCGCCGACTCCGGGGTCGTCGGGGAAGGGCCACCGCAGCGGGTGCGTGGTGCTGAACACCCACCGCCCGCCCGGTCGCAGCACGCGCGCCACCTCGGCGTGCACCCTGCCGGGGTCGGGGACGAAGGGCAGCGCCCCGAACGACGTGAAGGCGACGTCGAAGCTCGCGTCGGGGAAGGGCAGTGCCCGGGCGTCCGCCTGGGCGGTCGGGACCCGGATGCCGCAGGCACGGTCCAGCGCCGCCGCGGCCCGCAGCATCCCGGCCGACACGTCGGTCGCCACCACCTGGAGCCCGCGGCTCGTAAGCCACCGGGAGCACTGCGCGGCACCGGCACCGACCTCGAGCACGCGCGACGACGCCGGATGGAGCTCGCCGAGCAGGTGGCGGTCGGCCTCACGCAGGCCCTCCGGGCACCAGACGAAGTCCGCGGCGCCCAGGAAGTCGCCGTGCTCCTGGAGGTACTCCTCGGCGTTCGCGTCCCACCAGCGGCGCGACGCCCGGCCGCCCTCCTCGTCGGGGACGTCTCGGTACCCGGCCTCCGCGAGCTCGTCGTCCTCCGTCGCCGCCATGCCCCCATCCTGCCGGGCGCGCCTGGGACGACGGTCCGGCCGGTGCCGTTCCACCTCTGACTACGCTGGACGCGCGGCGAGCCCGACGGCGTGCCCCGCAGATCAGCTGGGGTGGACCGGACAACGAAGGAGTGCGTCAGGTGCGAGTCGGACTGCTGACCGGGGGCGGCGACGTCCCCGGCCTCAACGCCGCGATCCGCGCGGTCGTCAAGCGTGGCGAGGGGGAGCACGGTCACACGATCGTGGGCTTCCGCAACGGCTGGAAGGGCGTGGCGGACGGCGACGTGCAGCCGCTCGGCCGCCAGGACATCAGGAACGTGCTGGCGACGGGCGGCACGCTGCTCGGCACCGCACGCTTCCACCCGCACCGCAACGAGGGCGGCGTCGAGGCGGTGCTCACCACGCTCGAGGCGGAGCGCATCGACGCGCTGATCTGCATCGGTGGCGACGGCACGCTGGACGCCGCGAGCAAGATCTCCGAGGCCGGCATCAACGTGATCGGCATCCCCAAGACGATCGACAACGACGTCTGGGGAACGGACTACTCGATCGGCTTCGACACCGCCGTGACGATCGCGACCGAGGCTGTCGACCGCATCCACACCACGGCCGAGAGCCACAACCGCGTGATGATCGTCGAGGTGATGGGTCGGCACGCCGGGTGGATCGCCGTGACCTCGGGCATCGCCGGTGGCGCCGAGCTGGTGCTGGCCCCGGAGGAACCCTTCGACATCGAGAAGGTCACCCGCTTCCTCAAGCACCGGCACCGGGCGCACGCCAGCTTCTCCATCGTCGTCGCGGCCGAGGGTGCGGTCCCCGCACCGGGCACGGCCATGCACTACGAGACCGAGGTCGGCAAGTTCGGAGAGATCGTCGCCGGCGCCATCGGTGAGCGACTGAAGTCCGAGATCGAGACCCGGACGGGCTTCGACACGCGCGTGACGGTGCTCGGGCACGTGCAGCGTGGGGGCATCCCGACGGCGTTCGACCGGATCCTCGCGTCCCGCTTCGGCGTGGCGGCGATCGACGCCGCCACCGAGGGGCGCTCGGACGTGATGACGGCCATCCACGGCGAGCGGGTGGACCTGGTGCCGATCGCCGACATCGCCGGCAAGGTGAAGTACGTGCCCGACCAGATGCTGGCGGTGGCGCGGGCGCTCGCCTGAGCGGCCGAGCCGCGTCGCGCGGCACCAACCACGACTTGGCCGGCACCGCCGTGCACCGATAAGGTGGACGGCGGTGCCGCGGGCCCACGTGCCCTCCGACCGGCTCAGCCGGTGCGGGGGAAGGTTCGGTGGCGGTCGGCGGTTACCACCACATCACCATCCATCTGTCCGAACTACTCCCTGTCCGCATCGGAGCCCACCCCTACATGAGCATCTCCACCCCCGCGAAGCCCACCTCGCAGCAGGTCGCGGTCAACGACATCGGCACGGCCGAGGACTTCATGGCGGCGATCGACGCCACCATCAAGTACTTCAACGACGGCGACATCGTCGAAGGCGTGATCGTCAAGGTCGACCGTGACGAGGTTCTTCTCGACATCGGCTACAAGACCGAGGGCGTCATCCCCTCCCGCGAGCTGTCCATCAAGCACGACGTGGACCCCGGTGAGGTCGTCAAGGTCGGCGACGAGGTCGAGGCCCTGGTCCTCCAGAAGGAGGACAAGGAGGGTCGTCTGATCCTGTCCAAGAAGCGCGCCCAGTACGAGCGCGCCTGGGGCACGATCGAGAAGATCAAGGAGGAGGACGGCGTCGTCACCGGCACCGTCATCGAGGTGGTCAAGGGTGGCCTGATCCTCGACATCGGCCTGCGCGGCTTCCTGCCCGCGTCGCTCGTCGAGATGCGCCGGGTCCGCGACCTCCAGCCGTACGTCGGCAAGGAGATCGAGGCCAAGATCATCGAGCTCGACAAGAACCGCAACAACGTGGTCCTGTCGCGCCGCGCCTGGCTCGAGCAGACGCAGTCCGAGGTCCGCTCCACGTTCCTGCAGACGCTGCAGAAGGGCCAGGTCCGGCCGGGCGTCGTGTCCTCGATCGTCAACTTCGGTGCGTTCGTCGACCTGGGCGGCGTGGACGGTCTCGTGCACGTCTCCGAGCTGTCTTGGAAGCACATCGACCACCCGTCCGAGGTCGTCGAGGTGGGCCAGGAGGTCACGGTCGAGGTTCTCGACGTCGACTTCGACCGCGAGCGTGTCTCCCTGTCGCTGAAGGCGACGCAGGAGGACCCGTGGCAGGCCTTCGCCCGCACGCACGCCATCGGCCAGGTCGTGCCCGGCAAGGTCACCAAGCTCGTCCCGTTCGGTGCGTTCGTGCGCGTCGAGGACGGCATCGAGGGCCTGGTGCACATCTCCGAGCTGGCCGTGCGCCACGTGGAGATCCCGGAGCAGGTCGTGCAGGTCGGCGACGACGTGTTCGTCAAGGTCATCGACATCGACCTGGAGCGCCGCCGCATCTCCCTGTCGCTCAAGCAGGCGAACGAGGGCTTCGACCCCACCTCCGAGGACTTCGACCCCGCGCTGTACGGCATGGCGGCCGAGTACGACGAGCAGGGCAACTACAAGTACCCCGAGGGCTTCGACCCGACGACGTCCGAGTGGCTCGAGGGCTACGAGGCTCAGCGCGAGGCGTGGGAGGCCCAGTACGCGGCCGCTCACGACCGCTGGGAGGCCCACCGCAAGCAGGTTGCGGCCGCTGCTGCGGCCGACGCCGAGGCGGCCACCGGCGGCGAGTCGTCGTCCGGCTCGGTGCCGACGACCTACTCGTCGGTGTCCGACGAGGCGACCGGCACGCTGGCCTCGGACGAGGCGCTCGCCGCTCTGCGGGAGAAGCTGACCGGCAACTGACCCGGTCCTGCGGTCGATCGACGGCCGGTCACCTCTCGGGGTGGCCGGCCGTCGGCGTCTCCGCCGTTCGGCTTCGCCGGCAGGCTCGGCTCGGCGGAGAGCACGCCGAGCCGACGCATGGAGCGCTGCGGCAGGGCACGATGGGCTGATGCAGAGGATCGGGCTCACCGGTGGGATCGCGGCAGGCAAGTCCGTCGCGGCGCGGCGCTTCATCGAGCTCGGCGCGGTGGTCATCGACGCCGATGCCCTGGCGCGCGAGGTGGTCGCGCCAGGGACGCTCGGTCTGGAGCAGGTCGTCGAGACGTTCGGCCCGGAGGTGCTCGCGGCGGACGGCAGCCTGGACCGGGCCGCTCTGGCGGCGCGAGTCTTCGGTGACGCGGAGGCTCGGCGGCGGCTCGAGGCGCTGCTGCACCCTCAGGTCCGGCGGCTCGCGGCCGAGCGTGAGGCGGCTGCGGCGGCGGTCGACCCCGACGCGGTCGTCGTCCACGACATCCCGCTCCTGGTGGAGACAGGGCAGGCGGAGACCTTCGGCATGGTCGTCGTGGTGCATGCGCCGCAGGAGCAGCGGGTCAGCCGGCTCGTCGACGGCCGCGGCATGCCGGAGCCGGAGGCGCGGGCACGGGTTGCCGCGCAGGCCGACGACGATGCGCGGCTCGCTGCCGCCGACGTCGTGCTGGACGGGACGGGCACCGACGACGAGCTGCGACACGAGGTGGACGTCCTGTGGTCCCGTCTCGCACAGGAGCGCTCCGCCGAACGGGACGCGGACCTGGCATCCGCCGAGGAGCATCGCCTGCGCTAGACGCCGCCCACGGCTGCCCCGGCTGCGGCGCCCGACACGCGCACGACGGGTCCACCGGCACGACCACGCGCACCGCTAGCGTCTCCCCGGACATCGGCGGGACGTGGGGTGGTGCAGGATGCGGCGTGGCGCAGCGCTCGCGACGGCTTCGCTGTCCGTGCTCCTCTCGCTGGCCCTCGGTACGTCCGCGGTGGCTCTGCGCGAGGAGCCTCAGGCGCGCGTCGAACGTGCCGCGGTGGAGGCGCACGACGTCCCGTCGGGTGCGCTGCGGGCCGAGCAGCTGGCCGCCCTGCCGCGCCCCGCCGCCACCACCGTTCCGGCGGCGGTCGGGGACGAGCCGCAGGCGATCGTGGACGACGGGCGCGGGGCCGACGGGTCGCCGACCGACACGTCGTCACTTCCCGAGGCGCAGCCCGCACCGGCGCCCACGGCGGCACCACCGCCACCGCCACCGCCGGCCGCCGACGCTGCAGCGCCGGACTGCGCAGCGCTCGCATGCGTCGCCCTCACGTTCGACGACGGGCCGGGGCCGGACACGGGGAGGCTGCTGGACGAGCTGGCGGCCCGCGGCGTGCACGCCACCTTCTTCGTCGTCGGCCGGCAGATCGCGAAGCAGCCCGGCGCCGTGGCGCGCGAGGTCGCCGCGGGACACGTGGTCGGCAACCACACCTGGGACCACGCGATGCTCCCCGGCCTGAGTGACGAGGCTGTCGCCGCGGAGCTCGACAGCACGTCGCAGGCCATCGTCGCGGAGGGTGCAGCCGCTCCGACCCTGGCACGGCCTCCCTACGGCTCCCTGTCACCGTCGGTCACGCAGGCCTTCGAGAGCCGCGGGATGGCGGGAGTGCTCTGGGACGTCGACACGGAGGACTGGAAGAACCGTGACGCCGGTGTCACCACCGAGCGGGCTCTTGCCGGTGCGCACCCGGGGGCGATCATCCTGATGCACGACATCCGCCCGTCGACCGTCGATGCGGTGCCCGGCCTGGTGGATGCGCTCCGCGCGCGCGGGTTCACGCTGGTCACCGTCCCGCAGCTGCTCGGCGCCCCCGCCGCCGGAGCCGTGTACGACCACCGATGAACGGACCTTGGCGCGGACGGGTCGATCTGCCAATCTGATGCGCGATCGGGCGCAAGTCTTCGGACCGAACGTCCGATAAGAAGTCGAGGAGGCGAGGACGCCTCTCCGGCCCGCAACGGGCCGCACGTGAACGGAAGGCGGTGTGGCCTTGTCGTCGGTGGGGACCAGAGGCTGGGCGGCTCGGCCGTGGCAGTCCAAGGCATCGGTGTCCGTCGCCTCCGCGTCGATCGACGTCCCGCGCATGCTGGAGCTGGCGACCGCCGGTGCGCGCGGCATCGAGGACGACCGGGGCTGGGTGACGGTCGGGCCGCGGACCCCGGTCCGCGTCGACTTCCTGATGCGCGACCTGGCCCGGCCGGAGGCCGGCGAGATCATGCGGTTCCGGGTCGAGGCCGAGCGCGCGGCGGGCCGGGTGACGGCTCGGTCGGCGATCGAGTCCTTCACGGTGAAGGACTCCGGCGTCGGGGGCCTGGTGCCGGTGGCCAACCGACGGCTGATCGGGTTCTCCGCGTACCAGGCGTTCATGGAGCGCTTCGCGGCGATGGTGCAGGCGGACGACATCTACTCGGTGGTCTCGTTCACCAGCGGCCGCTGACACCGCGGGCCGCTCGGGTCGGCGGTCCCGGTCCGGGCCGTCGGCGACCGTGTCGGTGGCCCGACGTACGGTGGGCGCATGCGTCCCGTCACCGACCTGCAGCGGACGGTCGCGCCGTTCGAGGTGATCTCCGAGTACACCCCTAGCGGCGACCAGCCGACCGCGATCGCCGAGCTGACCCGCCGCCTCAAGGCGGGGGAGAAGGACGTGGTGCTGCTCGGCGCCACCGGCACCGGCAAGTCCGCCACGACGGCGTGGCTGATCGAGCAGGTGCAGCGACCGACGCTGGTGATGGCGCCCAACAAGACCCTCGCGGCACAGCTGGCCACGGAGTTTCGCGAGCTGCTGCCGAACAACGCCGTCGAGTACTTCGTCTCGTACTACGACTACTACCAGCCCGAGGCGTACATCGCGCAGACGGACACCTACATCGAGAAGGACTCGTCGATCAACGACGAGGTGGAACGGCTGCGGCACTCGGCGACCAGCTCCCTGCTCACCCGCCGTGACGTCGTCGTGGTGGCGACCGTCAGCTGCATCTACGGGCTCGGTACGCCGCAGGAGTACGTCGACCGCATGGTGACGCTCAACGTCGGCGACCAGGTGGACCGGGACCAGCTGCTGCGCCGGTTCGTCACCATGCAGTACACGCGCAACGACATGGCGTTCACCCGAGGGACGTTCCGGGTGCGCGGCGACACCGTGGAGATCATCCCGGTGTACGAGGAGCTCGCGGTCCGGATCGAGTTCTTCGGGGACGAGATCGAGGCGATCGCCACGCTGCACCCCCTGACCGGCGACGTGGTCCGTTCCGAGCAGCAGGTGCACGTGTTCCCCGCGACGCACTACGTCGCCGGCCCGGAGCGCATGGAGCGCGCCATCACCGGCATCGAGTCCGAGCTCGAGCACCGGCTTGCGGAGCTGGAGCGGCAGAACAAGCTCCTCGAGGCGCAGCGGCTTCGGATGCGCACCACCTACGACCTCGAGATGATGCGCCAGATCGGCTCCTGCTCCGGGATCGAGAACTACTCCCGGCACATCGACGGCCGGGCACCCGGCTCCGCGCCGAACACGCTGCTCGACTACTTCCCGGAGGACTTCCTCCTGGTGATCGACGAGTCGCACGTGACGGTGCCGCAGATCGGCGCGATGTTCGAGGGCGACATGTCGCGCAAGCGCGCACTGGTGGACTTCGGGTTCCGCCTGCCGTCCGCGGTGGACAACCGGCCGCTGCGCTGGGAGGAGTTCGTCGAGCGCATCGGGCAGACGGTCTACCTCTCCGCGACGCCGGGCAGCTACGAGCTGTCGATGTCCGACGGCGTGGTGGAGCAGATCATCCGGCCCACCGGCCTGGTGGATCCCCAGGTGGTGGTCAAGCCCACCAAGGGGCAGATCGACGACCTGCTCGCGGAGATCCGTGACCGGGTCGACCGCGACGAGCGCGTCCTGGTCACCACGCTGACCAAGAAGATGGCGGAGGACCTGACCGACTACCTCCTGGAGAAGGGCGTCCGGGTGCGCTACCTGCACTCGGAGGTCGACACCCTGCGTCGCGTCGAGCTGCTGCGCGAGCTGCGGCTGGGCGAGTTCGACGTGCTGGTCGGGATCAACCTGCTGCGCGAGGGCCTCGACCTGCCGGAGGTGTCGCTGGTCGCCATCCTCGATGCGGACAAGGAGGGCTTCCTGCGCTCGGCCACCTCGTTGATCCAGACGATCGGCCGTGCCGCGCGCAACGTGTCCGGCGAGGTGCACATGTACGCCGACCGCATCACGGCCGGGATGGCCACCGCGATCGACGAGACGAACCGCCGACGCGAGAAGCAGGTGGCCTACAACCGCGAGCACGGGATCGACCCGACCCCCCTCCGCAAGCGCATCAACGACATCACCGACCTGCTCGCGCGCGAGGACGCCGACACCGCGGAGCTGCTGGGCGGGGCCGGACGGCAGGCCAGTCGCGGCAAGGCGCCGGTGCCGGGCTTCGGGTCCCGACGCGGACCTCAGGACGAGCGCACGAAGCTCGTCGGTGCGGCAGCCGGGGAGCTGGCGGAGCTCATCCAGGACCTCACCGACCAGATGCACGCGGCCGCCGCCGAGCTGCAGTTCGAGCTGGCGGCCCGGCTGCGCGACGAGATCTCCGGGCTGAAGAAGGAGCTGCGGCAGATGCAGGCCGCCACCGCCTGACCCCGGCCCAGCGCCGGAGGGCAGCGCCGGATCGACCGGCGCAGCGCCGGCGGCCGGCGGTTCGCGGAGCGCATCCCGGAAAGGGTCGCCTACACTGAGCGGCGGAGGGGAGTACTCCCTTACGACGTCATCGTCATCACGGTCGCCAACGAAGCCGGCCCGGTGACGTCGGTCCGGGCAGGTGCGAACGACCAGCCCGCGGCAGAGAAGACCTCCGGTGATCTCGTCATGTGCACCGGAGGTAGTTCCATGGATGTTCCAGGCTGGGTGTGGGCGCTGACCGTGGGCGTCGTCGTCGCGATGCTGGTGGTCGACTACCTGGGCCACGTGCGTGCCGTGCACGAGCCGTCGCTGCGGGAGGCGGCGCGCTGGTCGGCCGTCTACGTCGGGATCGCCGTCGCGTTCGGCGTGCTGGTGTGGGCCGTGTGGGGGTCGGGCCCGGGCGGGGAGTACTTCGCCGGCTACGTGACGGAGAAGAGCCTGTCCGTCGACAACCTCTTCGTCTTCGTCCTGATCATGTCCAGCTTCCGCGTCCCGCGGAGGTACCAGCAGAAGGTGCTGCTCACCGGCATCACCGTCGCCCTGGTGCTGCGCACCGGGTTCATCTTCCTGGGCGCGGCGCTGATCACCCACGCGACCTGGGTGTTCTACGTGTTCGGCGCGGTGCTGCTGTACGCGGCGTGGACCCAGCTGCGGGCCGGCGAGCAGGAGGGCGAGTACCACGAGAACGCGGTCCTGAGGCTGACGCGTCGGGTGTTCCGCGTCACCGACGACTACGCGGGCGACCACCTGGTCGTCCGGCGGGACGGCCGCAGCTGGATCACTCCGATGCTGGTCGTGATGATCGCCATCGGCTCGGCGGACGTGATGTTCGCGGTGGACTCGATCCCGGCGATCTTCGGGCTGACGCAGGAGACGTACCTCGTCTTCGCCGCCAACGCGTTCTCGCTGCTCGGCCTGCGCCAGCTCTTCTTCCTGGTCGACGGCCTCCTCGACAAGCTGGTGTACCTCGCCTACGGCCTCGCCGTGATCCTCGCCTTCATCGGCGTGAAGCTGGTGCTGCATGCGCTGCACACCAACGAGGTGCCGTTCATCAACGGCGGCGAGCACGTCGCCGTCCCGGAGATCCCGACCGCCGCCTCGCTAGTGGTCATCGTGGTCGTCCTGGCCGTGACCACGACGGCCTCCCTGCTGAGCACCCGAGGACGCAACCGTCCCGGCGACGCCCGGAGCGCCGTCACCGCCGCCGACACCGAAGGGGACCCCACCCGATGACCCACGAGATGCCGGTGCCTTTCCAGGTCGTGTCGCTCATCGCGGTCGTCGGTCTGCTCCTGGCGGACCTGGCGGTGATCGGCCGCCGGCCGCACGTGCCGTCCACCCGCGAGAGCCTCCGGTGGGTGGCCGTGTACGTCGTGCTCGCCCTGGTGTTCGCGGCGCTGGTCGGCGTCGTGGGCGGCGCGGTCCCGGCGGGGGAGTTCATCGCGGGCTGGCTGACCGAGTACAGCCTGTCCGTGGACAACCTGTTCGTGTTCGTCCTGATCATGTCCGCGTTCGCGGTGCCGCGGGACCACCAGCAGAAGGTGCTGCTGGTCGGCATCATCATCGCGCTGGTGCTGCGCGGCGGGTTCATCCTCGCGGGTGCCGCGGTGGTGACGCGGTACAGTTGGGTGTTCTACGTGTTCGGCGCGTTCCTGGTGTACACGGCGGTGCACCTGCTGCGGGGCGGCGAGAGCGGTGACGACGAGTACCACGAGAACGTCCTCGTCCGGGCGGCACGCCGGTTCTGGCCGATCTCCCGGGAGTACGACGGCGGCGCGGTGCGCACGGTGGTCGACGGTCGTCGCATGTTCACCCCGCTGCTCGTGGTCTTCCTGGCCATCGGCACGACGGACGTGCTGTTCGCCTTCGACTCCATCCCGGCGATCTTCGGCCTGACGCACGACCCGTTCATCGTCTTCACGTCGAACGTCTTCGCGCTGATGGGTCTGCGCCAGCTGTTCTTCCTGCTCGGCGGCGTGCTGGACCGCATCGTGTACCTGCCGTACGGGCTGGCGGCCATCCTCGGCTTCATCGGTCTGAAGCTGGTCTCGGAGGCGCTCCGGAGCAACACCGTGCCGTTCGTCAACGGCGGCCGTGCGGTCGGCTGGGCGCCGGAGGTGCCGACCTGGGTGTCGCTGGTGGTGATCGCCGGCTCCCTGGGAGTGGCGACCGCTGCGAGCGTCGTGCACGCGAACCGGCACCGCCTGCCGGGCCGGCTCGGGCGCCCGACCGGCGACCGGGCCGACGGGCCGGCGGCCGACGAGACCGGAGCGCTCGAGCGCTGACGGCCTGCCACCGCAGGGCCGTGCGGCCCCTGGCCGACGCCCCGCGGCGGCGCTCCGTCTCAGACGGTCGCCGACCAGGGGCCGAGGATGACGTCCCAGACCCGCACCTCCGTCGAGCGAACCAGCCCCTCACGGGAGAGCGGGTCCTGAGCGAGCAGGTCGGCGAGTGCCTGCGGGTCGGCCGCGCGGAAGACCAGGAGCGCGCCGGGCTCGCCCTCCGTGAACGGACCGGAGCCGAGCAGCGCACCGCGCTCAGCCTGGCGCGCGAGCCACGCACGGTGCTCCGGGCGGAACCGCGCCAGCACGTCGGCGCGCTCGTCGTACGTGTAGCGGACGGCGTATGTGGTCATCGTCCTATCGTGCCCGAGCCGGAACCGTGAACCGAGCCGGGGCCTGGTCGGTGGCCGGGGCGATGGCAGAGTGACGTGCATGCCTCGTCATCACCGCACGTTGCTCACCGACGACCTGATCGCCCGGGTCCACGACCGGGCTCCGGCGCACGACCGCGACAACACCTTCCCGCACGACGACCTCGCCGACCTGCGTGCCGCGGGCTACCTGACGGCGTTCGTCCCTGCGGAGCTCGGCGGCGCCGGGCTGACCCTCGAGGAGGTCGCCCGGGAGCAGGTCCGGCTCGCGGCCGCCGCGCCGGCCACCGCTCTGGCGGTGAACATGCACCTGGTGGTGACCGGGATGGCCGCCCTCCTCGCGATCGACGGTGACGACTCGATGCGGTTCGTGCTGCAGGACGCCGCGGCCGGGGAGGTGTTCGCGTTCGGCAACTCCGAGGCGGGGAACGACCTGGTGATGTTCGGTTCACGTACCCGTGCCGAGCGCACGGCCGACGGCGGCTACCGGTACGTCGGCACCAAGATCTTCACGTCGCTGTCGCCGGTCTGGACGCGCCTCGCGACCTTCGGCCTCGACGACGCGGACCCTTCGGACCCCCGTCTGGTCCACGGGGTCGTGGCCCGCGAGCAGGGCGGCGTGACCGTCGGCGAGGACTGGGACACCCTGGGCATGCGCGCGACCCAGTCGGCGACGACGCACCTGGAGGGCGCTTACGCGCCACCGGACCGCATCGTCCGGCGGCTGCCGCCCGGGCCGAGCGCCGACCCCTACATCGTCGCGCTGTTCTCCGTCTTCGAGATCCTGCTCGCCGCCGTGTACACGGGTATCGGACGGCGGGCCCTGGAGCTCGGCGCGGCCAACTCCCGGGGGCGCACGTCGATGAAGTACGACGGGCGCAGCTACGCCGACGACCCGGACATCCGGTGGAAGATCGCCGATGCCGCCCTGGCTCAGGACGGTGCCGAGCTCCAGGTGTTCGCCCTGGCGCGGGACGTGGACGAGCGGGTGGACCACGGAGCGCGGCTGTTCGCCCAGCTCGTGGGGCTCAAGGTACGTGCCACCGAGTCGGCCCGGGTCGTCGTCGACCTCGCGCTGCGGGTCAGCGGGGGAGCCGCCTACTACACCGGCAACGAGCTGAACCGCCTCTACCGCGACGTGCTCGCCGGGATCTACCACCCGTCGGACGACGAGTCCGCCCACGCGACCGTCGCGCAGTCCGTCCTGGGCCCCGTGAACGCTCGGTGAAGGTCTGCGCCACGGGACCTACGGACGCGTAACTTACGCAGCCGTAGGTTACGCTGGGAACGTGCCGACGACGTCAGGACCGACCGCTCACAGCTCGCCCACGACGTCGGTCCCGCGAGAGATCGACGTCGCCGACGAGCCGTTGAGCGCGGCGCTCGACCGTGCCGCCACGTCGTTCCCGGACCGTGTCGCCGTCGACTTCCTCGGGGCGACCACCACCTACCGGCATCTCGCCGACCGCGTCTCCCGTGCGGCGGCGGTGCTCGTCGACCTCGGCGTCCGCCGAGGGGACCGCGTCGCGCTGGTCCTGCCGAACAGCACCTCCCACGTCGTCGCGGTGCACGCGGTGCTCCGGATCGGCGCAGTCGTCGTCGAGCACAACCCGACGTACGCGGTCGAGTCGCTGCGGCACCAGCTCGCGGACAGCGGTGCCTGCGTGGCGCTCGTCTGGCGCAAGGCGGTGCCGTCGGTGCTTGCGGCGCGCGGGCCGGCACTGCGCACCGTCGTGTCGGTGGACCTGGCACAGGACCTGCCGCTGCACTCGCGCCTCGCTCTGCACCTGCCCGTGCCCAAGGCGCGCACGATGCGTGCCGCCCTCTGCGGTCCGGCGGTCCCGAGCGGCATCCCGTCGTGGCACCGTCTCGTCGCGGCGGCGGCGCCGCTGCCGGCCGACCATCCAGTGGCGGACGCGTCCGACGTCGCGCTGCTGCAGTACACGGGCGGCACCACGGGCACCCCGAAGGGTGCCGTGCTCACGCACCGCAACCTCGTGGCCAACGTGACGCAGGGCCGCGCGTGGACCGGTGCGCAGGACGGCGTCGAGGTGGTGTACTCCGTGCTGCCCTACTTCCACGCGTTCGGGATGACCCTGTGCCTCCTCTACGGCACGGGTATCGCAGCCACCCAGGTGGTCTTCCCGTCGTTCGACCCCGCGACCGTGCTCGCCGCGCAGCGCCGCCGCCCCGGCACCTTCCTGCCCGCCGTGCCGCCGATGCTCGAACGGCTCGGGGTCGCGGCCGAACGGTCGGGCGCCGACCTGACGTCCTTCCGGTGCGCGCTCAGCGGCGCGATGGCGCTGCCCCGGGCGACCGCCGAGCGGTGGGAGCGGCTGACCGGAGGCCTTGCCGTGGAGGGCTACGGCATGACCGAGACGTCGCCGGTCGCGCTCGGCAACCCCCTGAGCCCGGCACGGCGCCCGGGCGCGCTGGGCATGCCGTTCCCGTCGACGCGGATCCGCGTCGTCTCGCAGGACGACCCCGAGCGCGACGTGCTGCCCGGTGAGCAGGGTGAGCTTCTGGTGGCCGGCCCGCAGGTGTTCGCCGGTTACTGGAACCGGCCGGACGAGACCGCGCACCAGCTGCTGGCTGGCGGCTGGCTGCGCACGGGCGACATCGTGCACGTGGACCCCGACGGCTTCGTGGTCCTGGTCGACCGGCTCAAGGAGATGATCGTCAGCGGCGGGTTCAAGGTGTACCCGTCGCAGGTGGAGGACCATCTGCGGACGATGCCGGGCATCGCCGACGTGGCCGTGGTCGGCGAGCCGGCGGGGGAGCACGGGGAGAGCGTGGTCGCCGCGGTGGTGCTGGAGGAGGGCGCGCACGGCGTCGACCTCGAAGCGGTGCGCCACTGGTGCGAGGCTCGGCTGGCCCGTTACGCGGTCCCACGTCGACTCGTGGTGCTGCCGGACCTCCCGAGGTCCCAGGTCGGCAAGGTGCTCCGGCGCGTGGTCCGGGACAACCTCGCCAAGGCCCAGGTGGTCCTGCCCGCCGAGCAGTGAGGCCGTCGAGGGCGCGAGCCGCGGCTCACCAGCCGCGCGCCTGCCAGGCGTCCAGCTGAGGTCGCTCGGCACCCAGGGTCGTGTCGGGCCCGTGCCCGGGATAGACCCACGCGGTGTCGTCGAACCGGTCGAAGATCCGTTCGGTCACGTCGAGGAACAGCTGGTCGAACCGCGCACGGTCGTTGCCGGTCGCACCGACCCCCCCGGGGAACAGGCTGTCGCCGGTGAACAGGTGCGCCCTCCCGGCGACGGCGTCCGCCTGGTCCACGTGCTCCGGCTCGCGGTAGACGAGCGCGATGGAGCCGGGCGTGTGACCACGCAGGGCGATCACCTCGAGGACGGCGTGACCGACCGCGATCGTGTCGCCGTCCTGCAGCCGACGCTGGACCGGCCGGTCCGCGGCCGCCGCGACCGCGTCGGCGTCCGGCGCTCCGGCCAGCAGGGGCGCTCCCGTGACCGCCACCACCGAGGCCAGTGCCGACAGGTGGTCCGGGTGACGGTGGGTCGTGACGATCCCGTCCAGCCGAGCCGACGCCGCGCCCTCGCGCACCAGTGCGAGCAGGCGCTCCGGGTCGGCGGCCGCGTCCACCAGGAGCTGCGCGCCCGTCCGGCGGCACGTGACCAGGTAGGCGTTGTTGTCCATCGGACCCACGGACGCCTTGCGGATCTCGACCTCGTCCAGCACCCGCACGTCGCTGGGGCCGCCCGGCCGGACGTCACCGCTGTAGGTCATGGCGTGCGCCGGCGCTGCGCGAGCTCGTACTGGTGCACCGCCCGGACCAGCGCCAGGTGCGACAGCGCCTGCGGGGTGTTGCCGGCCATCCGCCGGTGCTCCGGGTCGTACTGCTCGGCGAGCAGCCCGACGTCGTTGGTCAGCCCGACCAGGATGTCGAGCACCTCGCGCGCCTCGTCCACCCGGTCGGCCCGCGCGAGCGCGTCCGCCAGCCAGAACGAGCAGGCGAGGAACGGGTTCTCCCGTCCGCCCACGCCGTCGTCCGTCTTGTCGGCGCGGTAGCGCAGCAGCAGGCCGGGGGAGACCTCCAGCTCCTTGCGGATCGCGTCGAGCGTGGCCAGCATGCGGGGGTCGGTCGGCGGCAGGAAGTCCACCTGGAACATCTGCAGCAGCGACGCGTCCGTGTGGGTGGCGCCCGGGTACTGCACGAAGCTGCCGGCCGCGTCGGACCACCCGTGCGCCAGGACGTCGGCGTGCGCTGCGTCCCGCTCGGTGCGCCACCTGTCCACGTCGCCGGGGACGCCGAGGGTCTCGACGGCCTTGACCGCCCGGTCCAGCGCGGCCCAGGTCATGGCCCGCGAGTGCGTGAAGGCACGGGGACGGCCGCGCGACTCCCAGATGCCGGCATCGGGTTCCCGCCACGTCTCCACGAGATGGTCGATGAGGTTGAGCTGGAGGGCCCACGAGGTGGTCGTCTCCTCGATCCCGGCGGCCCGGGCCATCTCGAGCGCGCACATCACCTCGCCCAGCACGTCGTGCTGCACCTGCCCCGAGGCGGCGTTGCCGACCCGGACCGGCTTGGAGTCCGCGTAGCCGGGCAGGTGGTCCAGCGTCCGCTCGCTCAGCTCCCGCGCCCCGTCGAGGCGGTACATGATCTGCATGTCCACGGCGTCCCCGGCCACGGCGCGGAGCAGCCAGCTGCGCCAGTGCTCGGTCTCGTGCAGGTAGCCGTGCTCCAGCAGCGCCTCGAGGGTCAGGGCCGCGTCGCGCAGCCACGTGAACCGGTAGTCCCAGTTGCGCGCGCCGCCGAAGGTCTCCGGCAGGGACGTGGTGACGGCAGCGACGATGCCGCCCGTCTCCGCGTGGGTGAGCAGCCGCAGGACGAGCAGCGAGCGCACCACCGCCTGCCGGTACGGCCCCGGCACGTCCGCCTGGGCAGCCCAGGATCGCCAGAGCCGCGCGCTCGCAGCCAGTCCCTCGGCGACGTCGCCGATGCAGGCGACCGGCTGCCACGACGGCGACCACGTCAGGGTGAGGGTGACCGACTCGCCGGAATGCATCGTGAACCGGTCCTCGTGCCGGTTGTGCACCGCCTTGGGCAGGCGGTCGCCGTGGAGCACCAGTGAGTCCGGTCCGGCGATCGCGTGGATGGCCGGCCTGCCGTCGGAGTCGGTCACGCGCTGGACCCACGGCCGGTACTGCCCGTAGCCGAACCGCACGACCCACTCGTGCAGGACGTCCACGTGACCGCGCGTGCACGTGATGCGCCGGACGAGGTCGGCACGGCCGTCGCCGAGCGGCATCGACTCCTGCACCACGGCGGTGCCGGTCGGGCACTCGTACGTCGTCTCCAGGACGAACGAGTCGTCCAGGTAGCACCGGGTCACGCTCTCGGCATCGGGGACCGTGAGGACCCAGCGGCCGTTGTCCGCGTCGCCGAGAAGGGCGGCGAAGCAGGCGCGCGAGTCGAACCGTGGCAGGCACAACCAGTCCACAGACCCCCGGCGGGAGACGAGGGCGGCCGTACGGCCGTCCCCGAGCACGGCGTACTCGTCGATCGGAAGCTGGTTGCTCATCGAGCCCATCGTCGCGCCCGAGGCCACGGCCCGCACGTTCGCCGCGATCGAACATGTGTGCGAGATGTCGGTGGTGGCACGTACACTCGACCACCGTGAACGACCGCCTGGTGGTCCGGGGAGCCCGCGAGCACAACCTCCGCAACGTCGACCTCGACCTGCCCCGGGACCGGCTGATCGTCTTCACGGGCCTCTCGGGCTCCGGCAAGTCGTCGCTGGCGTTCGACACGATCTTCGCCGAGGGACAGCGCCGGTACGTGGAGTCGCTGTCGGCCTACGCCCGCCAGTTCCTCGGTCAGATGGACAAGCCGGACGTCGACTTCATCGAGGGTCTGTCGCCGGCGGTGTCGATCGACCAGAAGTCCACCAACCGCAACCCGCGGTCGACGGTGGGCACCATCACCGAGGTCTACGACTACCTGCGGCTGCTGTTCGCGCGGGCCGGCGTGCAGCACTGCCCGGTCTGCGGTGAGCGGGTCACCGCCCAGACCCCGCAGCAGATCGTCGACCGGCTGCTGGAGCTGCCGGAGGGCACGCGCTACCAGGTGCTCGCGCCCGTCGTGCGCGGTCGCAAGGGCGAGTATGCGGACCTGTTCGCAGAGCTGCAGTCGAAGGGGTTCGCGCGCGCCCGCGTCGATGGTGAGGTGGTCCAGCTGACCAGCCCGCCGACCCTGGAGAAGAAGCTCAAGCACGACATCGAGGTGGTGGTGGACCGGCTCGTGGCCCGGGAGGGCGTGCAGCGCCGGCTCACCGACTCCGTCGAGACGGCGCTCGGCCTGGCCGGCGGCCTCCTCGTCGTCGAGCTGGTCGATGCGGACCCGGAGGACCCGGAGCGTGAGCGGCGCTTCTCGGAGCGTCGCGCATGCCCCAACGACCACGTGCTCACCCTCGACGAGGTGGAACCGCGCACGTTCTCGTTCAACGCCCCGTACGGCGCCTGCCCGGAGTGCACGGGCATCGGGTCGCGGCTCGAGGTCGACCCCGAGCTGGTCGTCCCGGACGAGGACCTGTCCCTCGCGGACGGTGCGGTCGCGCCGTGGGCGCAGATCTCCGGGGAGTACTTCACCCGCGTGCTGACCGCGCTGGCGGACGACCTCGGCTTCTCGATGACGACGCCGTGGCGGGCGCTGCCGCAGCGGGCCAAGGACGCCGTGCTGCACGGCGAGAACCACGAGGTGAAGGTCCGCTACCGGAACCGCTGGGGCCGTGAGCGGCAGTACTCCACGGGCTTCGAGGGGGTGCTGACCTTCCTCGAGCGGCGGCACTCGGAGACCGACTCCGAATGGAGCAAGGAGAAGTACGAGGCCTTCATGCGGGAGGTGCCGTGCCCCGTGTGCCAGGGTGCGCGCCTGAAGCCTGAGGTGCTGGCGGTCAAGGTGGGCGGTCGGTCGATCTTCGACGTGTGCCAGCTCCCGATCCGCGAGGCGCGCGCCTTCCTCGACGGCCTCGAGCTCGGCGCTCGTGAGCGCGCGATCGCAGCGCAGGTGCTCAAGGAGATCCAGGCGCGCCTCGGCTTCCTGCTCGACGTGGGGCTCGACTACCTCAGCCTCTCGCGACCCGCCGCGACGCTCTCCGGCGGTGAGGCGCAGCGGATCCGGCTGGCCACCCAGATCGGTTCGGGGCTGGTCGGCGTGCTGTACGTGCTCGACGAGCCGTCGATCGGTCTGCACCAGCGGGACAACCGCCGTCTGATCGAGACGCTGACCCGGCTGCGGGACCTCGGCAACACGCTGATCGTCGTCGAGCACGACGAGGACACCATCCGCACGGCCGACTGGATCGTCGACATCGGGCCCGGTGCCGGTGAGCACGGCGGCCACGTGGTGCACTCCGGCGACCTGCCAGGGTTGCTCGCCTCGCCGGACTCGATCACCGGCGCCTACCTCTCGGGTCGCCGGTCGATCCCGATGCCGACCACGCGCCGGCCCGTCGACCCCGGGCGGATGCTGCGCGTGGTCGGAGCCCGCGAGCACAACCTTCGCGGTGTGGACGTGGCGTTCCCTCTCGGCGTGTTCACCGCCGTGACCGGCGTGTCCGGGTCCGGGAAGTCCACCCTGGTGAACTCGATCCTCTACACCGTGCTCGCCAACGAGCTGAACGGCGCCCGCCAGGTCCCCGGTCGGCACAAGCAGGTGACGGGCCTCGAGCACCTCGACAAGGTGGTGCACGTCGACCAGGGCCCGATCGGTCGCACGCCGCGGTCGAACCCGGCGACGTACACCGGGGTGTGGGACCACGTCCGCCGGCTGTTCGCCGAGACCTCGGAGGCGAAGGTCCGCGGCTACACGCCCGGTCGCTTCTCCTTCAACGTCAAGGGTGGGCGGTGCGAGGCCTGCGCCGGTGACGGCACCCTGAAGATCGAGATGAACTTCCTGCCGGACGTGTACGTGCCGTGCGAGGTGTGCCACGGCGCCCGGTACAACCGCGAGACGCTCGAGGTGCACTTCAAGGGCAAGACGGTGGCCGACGTCCTGGCGATGCCGATCGAGGAGGCGGCCGAGTTCTTCGCCGCCGTGCCGGCGATCGCGCGGCACCTGCGCACGCTCGTGGACGTCGGTCTCGGCTACGTCAGGCTCGGGCAGCCCGCGCCGACGCTGTCCGGTGGCGAGGCGCAGCGCGTCAAGCTCGCGGCGGAGCTGCAGCGCCGGTCGAGCGGCCGCACGGTGTACGTGCTGGACGAGCCGACCACCGGGCTGCACTTCGAGGACATCCGCAAGCTGCTCGGCGTGCTGCAGTCGCTGGTGGACAAGGGCAACTCGGTGATCGTGATCGAGCACAACCTCGACGTGATCAAGAACGCGGACTGGGTGATCGACCTCGGGCCCGAGGGCGGCAGCGGCGGCGGTCTGGTGGTCGCCGAGGGCACGCCCGAGCACGTCGCCGGCGTCCCCGCGAGCCACACCGGGCGGTTCCTCGCCGAGGTGCTGGAGCCTGAACGGGAGCGCGCGACCGCCTGACGTCGAGGGGTCCTGGGCGGCGGCCCTCGGGCACCGCCTGTCGGACCGCCGGGGTCCTGGGGAGGCCGCGTCAGGCGCGCACGAGCGGTGTCGGCTGCACGCGCACGGCGAAGTTGACGCTCCGCATGATGAAGCAGTGCTCGGCCGCCTCGCGGTGCAGGCGCGCCAGGACCTCGTCGTCCACGGGAGTCCCGTCAGGCAGCGTGGCATCGGCGGCGACGACGACGCGCGGGTGCAGCACGACCTCCTGGAACTGGCCCTGCGATGCGCCCGACACCCGCATGGTGCCCGTCGCTCGGTCGCTGTAGCCCAGCACGGCCACGCCGTCACGCGCCGCGAGGTGCAGCAGCCACATCATCTGGCACTGGGACAGGGAGGTGACCAGCAGGTCCTCCGGCGACCACCGGTCCGGGCTCCCGCGGAAGTGGGGGTCGGACGTGCCGAGCAGCACGGGCCGCTCACCGGCGCGCACCTCGTGGTCGCGGCCGTAGGAGGTGTACGAGGTCGTCCCGTGCCCGCGGGCACCGGTCCAGGTCAGGTCCACGGTGTACGTGTGCAGCTGCGGCATCCGCCCACGCTAGCCGGGCCGGCCGTCGACGGGGATGTCGGCACCGCGAACTACCCTCGAAGTCATGGCCGATCCCGCCTCCTACCGTCCCGCGCCGGGCGAGATCCCGGACCAGCCGGGCGTGTACCGCTTCCGGGACGAGCACGGCCGCGTCATCTACGTCGGCAAGGCCAAGAGCCTGCGGCAGCGGCTGAACAGCTACTTCCAGGACCCGTACAACCTGCACCCGCGGACGTACCAGATGGTCACCACGGCCGCCTCGGTGCAGTGGACCGTCGTCGGCACCGAGGTCGAGGCACTGGCCCTGGAGTACTCCTGGATCAAGGAGTTCGACCCGCGGTTCAACATCAAGTACCGGGACGACAAGTCGTACCCGTACCTGGCGGTGACCATGGCTGACGCGGTGCCTCGGGTCCAGGTGATGCGGGGCGCGAAGCGCAAGGGCACCCGGTACTTCGGGCCGTACGCGCACGCCTGGGCGATCCGGGAGACCGTCGACCTGCTGCTGCGTGTGTTCCCGGTGCGCACGTGCTCCGCCGGCGTGTTCAAGCGGGCGCACCAGCAGGGGAGGCCGTGCCTCCTGGGCTACATCGACAAGTGCTCGGCACCGTGCGTCGGCCGCATCTCCGAGGAGGACCACCGGAGGCTGGCCCAGGACTTCTGCGACTTCATGGCAGGGGACACCGCGCGCTTCACCCGTCGCCTGACCGCGGCGATGAAGGCCGCCGCCGCAGAGCTGGACTTCGAGCGCGCCGCGCGGCTGCGCGACGACATCGCCACGCTCGAGCGGGCGACCGAGCGGAACGCCGTCGTGCTGCCGGACGGGACGGACTGCGACATCTTCGCCCTGGTCGGCGACGAGCTCGAGGCCGCGGTCCAGGTGTTCCACGTCCGTGACGGCCGGATCCGCGGCCAGCGCGGCTGGGTCGTCGAGAAGGTGGAGGAGGCGGACGACGCCGACCTGGTCGAGCGTCTCCTGCAGCAGGTGTACGGCACCGCGGACGCCGAGCTGGACGGCGGCACGGCCGCGGTGCCGCGTGAGGTGCTCGTACCGGCGCTGCCCACCAACCTCGACCAGGTCCAGACGTGGCTGACCGGTCTGCGCGGCGCGCGGGTCAGCGTGCGGGTGCCTCAGCGCGGCGAGAAGCGGGAGCTCGCCGAGACGGTCCGCCGCAACGCCGAGCACGCTCTGGCCCTGCACCGCACCCGTCGGGCGGGCGACCTCACCACCCGCAGCCAGGCGCTCCGCGAGATCCAGGAGGCGCTGGACCTGCCGTCGGCGCCGCTGCGGATCGAGTGCTACGACGTGTCCCACAACCAGGGCACGTACCAGTCGGCGTCGATGGTGGTGTTCGAGGACGGGTTGGCACGCAAGAGCGAGTACCGCCTGTTCACGGTGCGCGGACCCGAGGGCGACGGAGCCCGGGACGACACGGCGGCGATGCACGAGGTGATCACCCGGCGGTTCCGGCGGTACCTCGCCGAGCGCTCCCAGTCGGGGGACGTGGAGCTGGGCGACGGGTCGTCGGACGACGACGAGGACGCCCCGAGGCGGTCGGGCCCGATCGACGAGCGCACCGGCCGACCGGCGCGGTTCGCCTACCCGCCGAACCTCGTCGTCGTCGACGGGGGGCCGCCACAGGTCGCCGCGGCGGCCGCCGCGATGGCAGAGCTCGGGGTCGACGACGTGGCGCTCTGCGGGCTGGCGAAGCGGCTGGAGGAGGTGTGGCTGCCGGGCGAGGAGTACCCCGTGATCATGCAGCGGTCGTCGGAGGGGCTCTACCTGCTGCAGCGGCTGCGGGACGAGGCGCACCGGTTCGCGATCACCGCGCACCGACGCCGGCGCAGCAAGGGCATGACGGTGTCCGTGCTGGACGACGTCCCGGGTCTGGGCCCCGCGCGCCGCGCCGCGCTGCTCAAGCACTTCGGCTCGGTGCGCCGGCTCCGAGCGGCGACCGTCGAGGAGATCGCGAGCGTGCCCGGCATGGGTGACCGGACGGCGCGGGCGGTGGTCGACGCGCTGGCGGGCGGCTCGGCGCCGTCGGCAGCGGTCGAGGCGCCCTCGCATCCCGGCGCGTCGACAGACCTCACCCCGCCGCCCTCGGAGCCCGCTGGCATCCTGGGTCCATGACGGACGAGCCCTCGCCCCTGACGGTGCCGCACGGGATCCCCGCCATCGAGGCCACCACGGCGGCCCCGGTGCTGGAGCAGCCGCAGGTGCTGGTGATCACCGGGATGTCCGGCGCGGGTCGCAGCCGAGCGGCCGCCGTGCTGGAGGACCTCGACTGGTACGTCGTCGACAACCTCCCGGCGCAGATGCTGGTGCACCTCGTCGGCATGCTGACGTCCGGCACCGCCGGGCAGCACGCGCAGCGGCTCGCCGCGGTGATCGACGTGCGCGGGGGTGAGTTCTTCGGCCACCTCGACACGGCGCTGGAGAACCTCCGCGCCACCGGCGTGGACCTCCGGATCCTCTTCCTGGACGCGTCGGACGAGGCGCTGGTGCGGAGGTTCGAGCAGGTACGACGGCCGCACCCCCTGCAGGGCGGCGGCCGCATCCTCGACGCGATCGGCGCCGAACGTCGCCTGCTGACCAGCCTGCGCGAGCGTGCCGACTGGGTGATCGACACGACGGAGCTGAACGTCCACGACCTCGCCCGCACCGTGCGGGAGGCGGTGCACGGCGAGGAGGAGGCCGACCTCCGCATCTCGATCGTGTCCTTCGGGTTCAAGTACGGCCTGCCGCTCGACGCGGACCACGTCGTGGACGTGCGGTTCCTCGCCAACCCGTACTGGATCAGCGAGCTGCGCCACCTGTCCGGCCGTGACGAACCGGTGCGCGACTACGTCCTCGGGCTGCCCGGCGCCCTGGAGTTCGTCGACCGGTACGTCGCCGCCCTCGAGCCCGTGCTCGAGGGCTACCGGCACGAGGACAAGCACTACGTGACGATCGCGGTGGGGTGCACGGGGGGCAAGCACAGGTCGGTCGCCATCAGCGACGCCCTCGCGGCACGCCTGCGGGACCGGGGCCTGCGGGTGAGCGTGACGGCTCGCGACCTCGGCAAGGAATGACGTCCGGCCCGTCGGCCGGCCGCGGCCGTGCGGTCGCGGGCACGGCCCGACGTCACCACCGTGGCCCCTCGATGGTGGCGCTCGGCGGCGGTCATGGGCTCTCGGCGAGCCTGTCGGCCCTCCGGCTGCTCACCGACCGCCTGACCGCCGTCGTGACGGTGGCGGACGACGGCGGCTCCTCGGGCCGGCTCCGCGACGAGCTGGGTGTGCTGCCGCCCGGCGACCTGCGGATGGCGCTCTCCGCCCTCTGCGACGACTCCGACTGGGGTCGCACCTGGCGTGACGTGCTCCAGCACCGGTACTCGTCGGACGGCCCGCTGGACCAGCACGCCGTCGGCAACCTGCTGATCGTCGCCCTCTGGGAGCTGCTCGGTGACCCGGTGCAGGGCCTGGACTGGGTCGGCAGGCTGCTCAACGCCAGCGGCCGGGTGCTGCCCATGGCAGCCGTGCCGTTGCGCATCGCCGCCGACGTCGTCGGTCCGGACGGTGTGCGGCGGGTCGTCGAGGGACAGAGCGCCGTCGCGACCAGCGTGGGCCGGATCGAGCAGGTGCGTCTGGAGCCGGAGGCGCCGCCGGCGTGCCCCGAGGCCGTGGCCGCCGTCCGTGACGCCGACTGGGTGGTGCTCGGGCCGGGCTCGTGGTACACCTCCGTGCTCCCGCACCTGCTGGTACCGGAGCTGCACGACGCGCTCGTCGCGCATCGTGGTCGGACCATCGTCACCCTGAACCTGCAGCGCGAGGAGGCCGGCGAGACGGCGGACCTGCCGGTCCAGGAGCACGTGGCCGTGCTCCGCGAGCACGCGCCCGACCTGCGGATCGATGCGGTCGTCGCGGACCCGGCGGCCGTCGACGACGTCGCCGGGCTGTCGCAGGTGTGCGCGGAGATGGGCGCGCGGCTGCTGGTGCGACAGGTGCGCCGTGGCGACGGCACCGCGCGGCACGACCCGTTGCGGCTCGCGGCCGCCTATCGCGACATCCTCGAGGGCTCATTCGGCGACGTCGGCGTCCGCAGCTGAGCTCGGCCGACCGTCGCGGCGTCGAGGTGCCCGGCCACCCGGGTCGATGCGTGCCGGGCCGTGGGAGCGGCGGTGATGGCAGGATGACCCGCATGGCGTTGACGGCACAGGTGAAGGACGAGCTGGCCCGGCTGAAGGTGGACCGGACGTCCTGCCGGAAGGCCGAGGTCGCCGCCACGCTGCGCTTCGCCGGCGGGCTGCACATCATCTCCGGCCGCATCGTCATCGAGGCCGAGCTGGACACCGGGGTGGCGGCCCGGCGCCTGAAGCAGGCCATCTCGGAGGTCTACGGCCACGAGAGCGACATCATCGTCGTGTCCGGTGGCGGTCTTCGCCGCGGGAGCCGGTACGTGGTGCGCGTCGTGAAGGAGGGCGAGTCCCTCGCACGGCAGACCGGGCTGCTCGACAACCGAGGACGCCCCGTGCGCGGCCTTCCGCCGCAGGTGGTGTCGTCCGGCGTGGGAGAGGCGGAGGCCGCCTGGCGCGGCGCCTTCCTCGCGCACGGGTCGCTGACCGAGCCGGGGCGGTCGTCGTCGCTCGAGGTGACGTGCCCCGGGCCGGAGGCCGCTCTCGCGCTGGTCGGCGCCGCACGCCGGCTCGGCATCGGCGCCAAGGCCCGGGAGGTGCGGGGCATCGACCGTGTTGTGATCCGCGACGGTGACGCGATCAGCGCCATGCTGACGCGGCTGGGCGCGCACGAGACGATGCTGGTCTGGGAGGAGCGGCGCGTCCGGCGCGAGGTCCGTGGCACGGCGAACCGCCTGGCGAACTTCGACGACGCGAACCTGCGTCGGTCGGCGCGCGCGGCCGTCGCGGCCGGGGCGCGGGTCGAGAGGGCCTTCGAGATCCTCGGCGAGGAGCTGCCCGAGCACCTGCGCGAGGCCGGCGAGCTGCGGCTCGCCCACAAGGAGGCCTCGCTGGAGGAGCTGGGCAAGCTGGCCGACCCGCCGCTGACCAAGGACGCGGTCGCCGGCCGGATCCGCCGTCTGCTCGCGACGGCGGACAAGCGGGCTGCCGAGCTCGGCGTCCCGGACACGGAGGCGGGCCTCAGCCCCGAGCTGCTGGACCTCTAGACCCTCTGCCGGGCCACCCACCGGGGAGTGCCTGTGCAGGCCGGGCGTCCGGACCTTCGTCACACGCGTCCGGAGGCGCACGGTATAGGGTCGTGTCATCCGATCGTCACACGACCGTCACGTGCTGGGCACGTTCCTCTCCAGTAACCATCCTCGAGGGACGCAGCGCATGGGCCTGGGTGGACGGCCGGGCCGCACACCGGCGTGCGAGTGTTCCCACCACCAATTGTGTGCGCCGACGCGATCGGCGCGTGCCGAGGAGGGCAAGTGACCATCAAGGTCGGCATCAACGGCTTCGGCCGGATCGGGCGCAACTTCTACCGGGCGATCATCGCCTCGGGCGCCGACATCGAGATCGTGGGCGTCAACGACCTGACGGACAACAAGACGCTGGCGCACCTGCTCAAGTACGACACCGTGCTGGGCCGCTTCCCGCTGAGCGTGGACTTCGACGACGAGAACATCATCGTCGACGGCAAGAAGATCCGGGCGCTCGCCGAGCGGAACCCGGCGGACCTGCCCTGGGCCGAGCTGGGTGCCGACATCGTCATCGAGTCCACCGGCTTCTTCACGGACGCCACCAAGGCCAAGGCCCACATCGAGGCCGGCGCCAAGAAGGTCATCATCTCCGCCCCGGCGAAGAACGAGGACGGCACCTTCGTCGTCGGTGTGAACCACACCTCGTACGACCCGGCGACGCAGCACATCATCTCGAACGCGTCGTGCACCACGAACTGCCTGGCGCCCGTCGCCAAGGCGCTCAACGACGCCATCGGCATCGAGCGTGGCCTCATGACCACGATCCACGCCTACACCGGTGACCAGAACCTGCAGGACGGCCCGCACCGCGACCTTCGTCGTGCCCGCGCCGCCGCGCAGAACATCGTCCCGACCTCGACCGGTGCCGCCAAGGCTGTCGCCCTGGTGCTCCCCGAGCTCAAGGGCAAGCTCGACGGCTTCGCGCTGCGCGTGCCCGTCATCACCGGCTCGGCCACCGACCTGACCTTCACGGCCTCGCGCGAGGTCACGGTCGACGAGGTCAACGCCGCGGTCAAGGCCGCTGCCGAGGGCCCGCTCAAGGGCGTCCTGGAGTACGTCGAGGACGAGATCGTCTCGACGGACATCGTGACGAACCCGCACCAGAGCATCTTCGACTCGAAGCTCACGAAGGTGAGCGGCGACCTGGTGAAGATCATCGCCTGGTACGACAACGAGTGGGGCTACTCGAACAGCCTCGTCGCGCTGACCTCGTACGTGGGCGAGCGGCTCTGACCTCGCCGCACCCCCGGTAGCACAGTCATGCGTCCGCGTGCGCCCCGGCCCAGTGGCCTCGGCGCACGCGGACGCTGCTGTGTCCAGCCTCTGCAGTACTCCCCGGCGGCCGGCCCGGCCGCCTCAGCGAGGTAGGTAGGAGACCATGAAGACCATCGACGACCTGGGCGACGTGCGCGGCAAGCGCGTTCTCGTCCGCTCCGACTTCAACGTGCCGCTCGACGGCACGACCATCACCGACGACGGCCGCATCCGCGCCGCGCTGCCGACGCTGCAGGCGCTGCTCGCCAAGGGTGCGCGCGTCGTCGTGATGGCGCACCTCGGCCGCCCGAAGGGTGCGCCGGACCCCAAGTACTCCCTGGCGCCGGTCGCCGCTCGCCTCGGTGAGCTGCTCGGTCAGCCGGTCGCCCTGGCCGAGGACCTGGTCGGCCCGTCCGCCAAGGCCACGGTCGCCGCCCTCGAGGACGGTCAGGTCGCGCTGCTGGAGAACGTGCGCTTCGACGCCCGCGAGACGAGCAAGGACGAGGCCGAGCGCGGTGCGCTGGCCGACGAGCTCGCCGCCCTGGCGGACGCGTTCGTGTCCGACGGGTTCGGTGTGGTGCACCGCAAGCAGGCGTCGGTGTACGACGTCGCGCTCCGGCTGCCGCACGCCGTCGGCAAGCTGGTGCTCAAGGAGGTCGAGTCGCTGCGCAAGGCGACCGACGACCCGGCCCGGCCGTACGTCGTGGTGCTCGGTGGCGCCAAGGTGTCGGACAAGCTCGGTGTCATCGAGAACCTGCTCGCCAAGGCTGACCGCCTCGTGATCGGCGGCGGCATGGCGTACACGTTCCTGGTCGCCCAGGGCCACCAGGTCGGCACCTCGCTGCTCGAGGCGGACCAGGTCGAGACGGTCAAGGGCTACCTGGCCCAGGCGGAGAAGTCCGGCGTCGAGATCGTCCTGCCGGTGGACACGATCGTCGCCCCGACGTTCGCGGCGGACGCCCCCGCCACCGTGGTCGACGCGGACGCCATCCCGGCGGACCAGATGGGTCTCGACATCGGCCCGAAGAGCCGCGAGCTGTTCGCCTCCAAGATCGTCGACGCCAAGACGGTGGTCTGGAACGGTCCTGCGGGCGTGTTCGAGTTCGAGGCCTTCGCCGCGGGCACCCGTGCCGTGGCGCAGGCGCTGGTGGACGCCGGCAAGAACGGTGCCTTCACCATCGTCGGTGGCGGCGACTCCGCCGCGGCCGTGCGTCAGCTCGGCTTCGACGAGGCCGCTTTCGGCCACATCTCGACCGGTGGCGGCGCCTCCCTCGAGTTCCTCGAGGGCAAGTCCCTCCCTGGCATCGCCGTCCTGGAGGACTGACCCATGGCTGACCGCACCCCGCTGATGGCGGGCAACTGGAAGATGAACCTGGACCACCAGCAGGCGATCCAGACCGTCCAGAAGCTCGCCTGGCTGCTCCAGGACGCCAAGCACGACTACACCGCCGTCGAGGTGGCCGTCCTGCCGCCGTTCACCGACCTGCGTTCCGTGCAGACCCTGGTCGACGCCGACAAGCTGGACATCGTCTACGGCGCGCAGGACGTGTCGGCGCACACGTCGGGCGCCTACACCGGTGAGATCTCCCCGGTGTTCCTCACCAAGCTGGGCTGCACGTACGTGGCCGTCGGCCACTCGGAGCGCCGGCAGTACCACGCCGAGGACGACGCTCTGGTCAACGCCAAGGTGAAGGCGTCCCTGGCGACGGGCCTGGTGCCGATCCTGTGCATCGGCGAGGAGCTCGAGATCCGGAAGGCCGGGACGCACGTGGCGCACACGCTGTCCCAGCTGGACGGCGCGCTCGAGGGTCTGACGGCCGAGCAGGTGGCGACGATCGTCGTGGCCTACGAGCCGGTCTGGGCCATCGGCACCGGCGAGACGGCGACGCCGGAGGACGCCCAGGAGATGGCCGGCGCCATCCGCGCGCGGCTGGTCGAGCTGTACGACCAGGCGACCGCGGACGCGGTGCGTGTGCTCTACGGCGGTTCCGTGAAGTCCGGCAACGTCGCCTCGATCATGGCGAAGCCGGACGTCGACGGTGCCCTCGTCGGAGGCGCGAGCCTCGACCCGGAGGAGTTCGCGGCCATCGCCCTCTACCGGTCGCACGCCGTCGGCGCCTGACCTGCGCACGCGACCGGCCCGGGTCCTAAGGCCCGGGCCGGTCGTCGTCCTGCGATGCGATGGTGGATCAGGGCCGCCGCGTCGCCTAACCTGTACGCGGCCTCGCCCCGCGGCCCCGTCTTCGTCCTACGAGTGAGGATCGACCCCACACCGTGAATGCCCTGCGCATCGCTCTTCAGGTGGCACTGGTGCTGACCAGCCTGCTGCTCGTGCCGCTCGTCCTGCTCCACAAGGGCAAGGGCGGTGGCCTCTCCGACATGTTCGGCGGCGGCATCACCAGCAGCGCCGGCTCCTCCGGCGTCGCCGAGCGGAACCTGAACCGCATCACGATCGGTGTCGCCGTCGTGTGGTCGCTCGTCATCGTCGGGCTCGGGCTCGTCCAGCGCTGGTCCTGAGGGGGCTGAGTAGCCATGGCAAGCGGAAGTGCTATCCGGGGTTCGCGCGTCGGCGCGGGCCCGATGGGTGAGGCGGAGCGCGGCGACGCCGCACCGCGCGTGTGGATCTCCTACTGGTGCGCCAACGGGCACGAGACCAGGCCGAGCTTCGCGGAGGAGGCCGTCGCCGAGGCGCCCGTGACGTGGGACTGCCCGCGGTGCGGCTTCCCGGCCGGTCAGGACCAGGCGAACCCGCCGTCGCCCGTGCGCAACGAGCCGTACAAGACCCACCTCGCCTACGTGAAGGAGCGTCGCTCCGACGAGGACGGGGCCGCGATCCTCGACGAGGCTCTCGCGGCGCTCCACGCCCGCCGCGGTCGCTGACCGCCGCGGGCGGGGCTCAGCTCAGCGCACGACCAGGATCGCCATCCCGTCGTACCCCTTGCGGCCGACGGTCTGGATCACGGTGCCCTCGACGTCGGCGCGCTGCGCGGCGCGCTCGAGGAACTGCCGGGTGCCCTGGACGCGATCGTCGGGATGGTCGGCCTCGAGCACCGCGCCGCCGCGCACGACGTTGTCCACGACGATGACGGTCCCCGGCCGCGAGAGCGCGACGACGAGGTCGAGGTAGCGCGCCAACGACTGCTTGTCGGCATCGACGAAGACCAGGTCGAACGGTTCCGTGCCGTCGTCGACCATCCGCTCGAGGGTGCGGGCTGCGGGCCCGACCTCGATCTGCACCCGGTGGCCGATGTCCGTCGCATCGAGGGAGTGCCGGGCGACGGCAGCATGGTCGGCGGAGAGCTCGAGCGACACGACGACGCCCTCCGGGCCCGCTCCGCGTGCGAGCCACCACGTCGAGTAGCCGCCGAGCGTTCCCAGCTCCAGCACGCGGCGCGAGCCCGTGGCACGCGCCAGCAGCTCGAGCAGTCGCCCTTGCGGTGCGGTGACCGCGATCTCGGGCAGAGCGGCCGTCGTCGCCGCCGTGGCGATCGCGTCGGGGACCGTGAGGTCGCCGAGCAGCGGCGCGACGAGCTCGTCGACCTCGGCCCAGGTGGACCCGGGACCGTCCGCCGCGGACCGCGCCGGGTGGACGGGTGTGTCGTCGGCGTCGACGGTCACGTGTGACGCCGACGCCACGTCCAGGAGCCAGAGGGTCCGGGCGACGCCGACGGCGCCTGCGGCCGGCACTTCGGTCGCGGGTGCCCCGCGCAGGGCAGCGGCCACGGCGTCGGCCTTGCCGTCGCCGGCTGCGACGACCCACACCTCGGCGGCCGCCTGGATGGCCGGGAAGGTCAAGGACACCCGCGGGGGCGGAGGCTTGGGTGAGTCGTCCTCGCCGACGACGGTGCGGTCGGAGACGGACAGGGTCGCGTGGCCGGGGAACAACGAGGCGACGTGGCCGTCTGGGCCCATCCCGAGCAGCAGCACGTCGAACGACGGCACCGCGAGGGCGGCATCCGCAGGTGCGTGGCGAGCCAGCTCGGCGGCGTACAGCCGGGCCGCCGTGTCGGTGTCCGGCACCTGCGCCGTGCGCGACGGCATCGCGTGGACGTGGTCGGCCGGGAGGGCGTCGCCGAGCGCGTCCAGCAGCGCCTCGCGGGCCTGGACCTCGTTGCGATCGGGGTCACCGGCCGGCAGGAACCGCTCGTCGCCCCACCAGAGGTGCACGTCCGACCAGTCGACCGCGCCCCGAACCGGGCTGGCGGCGACGGCACGGAGCACGGCGATGCCGACGGTGCCACCGGTCAGCACGACGTGGACCGGGCTGTGGTCCGACTGAAGATCGACCAGCCGGGTCAGCAGCCGTGCGGCGGTCGCCTCGGCCAGGACGTCCGCATCCGGGTGGACGACGACGTGCGGTGCGCGGTTCACCTGGTCAGCCCTCGATCCTGGTGAGGCCCTTCGTCAGCACCTCGCCGTACACCTCGTCCGGGTCCAGGCGGCGCAGCTCCTCCACGAGGCACTCGCCCAGCTGACGGATCGGCAGGGCGATGCGGTGGTCCGGCTGGTCGGGCTGGTGCAGGGCAGCGGTCTTGCCGTCGGGACGGTCGAGCACGATCGGCCCGCTGCTGCGCTCGAGGCGGACCTGGGTGATCGCCGGTGCGCCCTTCACGCGCTCGACGTGCACCGGGCAGCGCAGAGCCCAGGCGAGCCAGGCGGCCATCAGGTCCACCGACGGGTGCGTGCTCTCGCCGACGACGACGGCCCGATGCACAGGCTCGTACGGCGGCTGCTCGAGGGTCGCGGCGATCAGCCCGCGCCACAGCGTCGCGCGAGCCCACGCGAGGTCCGTGTCGCCGTCCTGGTAGACGGAGGCGAGCCGCTGCAGCGTCTTGGTCGGAGAGGTGCACTGCGTCGTGTCCGTGATGCGACGGCGTCCCATGCGCCCCAGCGGGGCCGCGGAGGGGTTCTCCGGGACCTCGTTGGGCCACCAGACGACCGTGGGCGCGTCCGGCAGCAGCAGGGGCGTGATCAGGGTGTCCATCTCCTGGTCCATGTCCCCGGCGGGCCACAGGAGGATCACCTCGCTGGCGCCGGCGTCGCCACCGAGGCGGATCTGCGCGTCCAGGTTGGGCCGCCGCTTCCGGCTGGTGGTGGACAGCACGATGATCCGGCAGGGGTGCTCACGGCTGGCCAGGTTGGCCGCTGCGATCGCGTCCTCCGGGTCGTGGTCACCGGTGTCGATCAGCAGGTTCATCACCCGGCCGAGGGCGACGACACCGCCCTCGTCGCGCTCGCGCACCAGGCGGCGGTTGATCTCGCGCGTGGTGGTGCTGGGCAGGTCGATGATCATGGCCGCCTCCAGGCCCTGCCGTCGCGGGCCATCATCGCGTCGGCCGACTCGGGTCCCCAGGTGCCGGCGCGGTACGGGTCGGGACGGCCCTTGCCGGCCCAGTAGTCGATGATCGGGTCGAGGATCTTCCAGGAGAGCTCGACCTCCTCGTGCTGCGGGAAGAGCGGCGGGTCGCCGAGCAGCACGTCGAGGATCAGCCGCTCGTAGGCCTCGGGCGACGACTCGGTGAAGGCGTGGCCGTAGCCGAAGTCCATCGTCACGTCGCGCACCTCCATCGCGGTGCCCGGGACCTTGGCGCCGAACCGCACGGTGACGCCCTCGTCCGGCTGGACGCGGATCACCACCGCGTTCTTGCCGAGCTCCTCGGTGGCGGTGGAGTCGAACGGCAGGTGCGGCGCCTTCTTGAAGACGACGGCGATCTCCGTCACCCGTCGGCCGAGCCGCTTGCCGGTGCGCAGGTAGAACGGGACACCGGCCCACCGACGGGTGTCGATGTCCACCCGGATGGCGGCGTAGGTCTCGGTGGTGGAGTTCGGGTTGAACCCTTCCTCCTCCAGGTAGCCGACGACCTTCTCGCCGCCCTGCCACCCGCCCGTGTACTGGCCCCGGGCGGTGTGCTTGCCGAGGTCACGCGGCAGCCGCAGCGCGGAGAGCACCTTCGTCTTCTCCGCCCGCAGCTCAGCGGCGTCGAAGGAGACCGGCTCCTCCATGGCGGTCAGCGCGAGCAGCTGCATGAGGTGGTTCTGGATGACGTCGCGCGCAGCGCCGATGCCGTCGTAGTAGCCCGCGCGGCCCGCGATGCCGATGTCCTCGGCCATCGTGATCTGCACGTGGTCGACGTAGTTGTTGTTCCAGATCGGCTCGAACAGCTGGTTCGCGAACCGCAGCGCCAGCAGGTTCTGCACCGTCTCCTTGCCCAGGTAGTGGTCGATCCGGAAGATGTCGTCCGGCCGGAACGCCTGGGAGACGATGTCGTTCAGCTCACGCGCGGACTGCAGGTCGTGGCCGAACGGCTTCTCGATCACCACCCGTCGCCAGGTGCCCTCCTTCGGCTGGGACAGACCGGATCGGGCCAGCTGCTCGCAGACCAGGGGGAACGCGCTGGGCGGCACCGAGAGGTAGAACGCGTGGTTACCGCCGGTACCGCGCGTGACGTCCAGGTCCTCGACCGTCTCGCGCAGGTGGTCGAAGGCGACCGGGTCGTCGAACGTGCCCTGGACGAAGCGGATGCCCTCGGACAGCTGCCGCCAGGTCGCCTCCCGGAACGGGGTCCGGGCGTACTGCTTGACCGAGTCGTGCACGATCTGGGCGAAGTCCTGCGTCTCCCAGTCGCGCCGGGCGAAGCCGGTGAGCGCGAAGCCGGGAGGCAGCAGGCCGCGGTTCGTCAGGTCGTACACGGCCGGCATGAGCTTCTTGCGGGCGAGGTCGCCCGTCACGCCGAAGATCACCAGGCCCGACGGGCCCGCGATGCGGCGAAGCCGTCGGTCCCGCGGGTCGCGCAGGGGGTTGACGCCCTCAGCGATCTTGGCGGGGCTCACCGCACCGCCTCGTCGTCGCTGCCCGTCGGTTCACCTGCGGCCGCGTCCAGGCCCTGCTGCACGCTGCCGAGCAGCTCCGTCCAGGCTGTCACGAACTTCTGCACCCCTTCCGTCTCGAGGCGAGCGGTCACCTCGTCGATGGACACGCCGAGCTTCTCGAGGCGTTCGATCGTGGCGGCCGCATCCTGCAGCGCACCGGTCACGGTGTCCGGCTTGACGGCGCCGTGGTCGGACACCGCGTCGAGCGTCTTGCCCGGCATGGTGTTCACCACGTCCGGCGCGACGAGCTCCTCGACGTACATCGTGTCGCGGTAGGCGGGGTCCTTGACGCCCGTCGAGGCCCACAGCGGCCGCTGCGGGCGCGCCCCGGCCGCGGCCAGCGCCTGCCAGCGGGGGCCGCCGCTGACCTCCGTGAAGACGCCGTAGGCGAGGCGGGCGTTGGCGATGCCGGCGAGGCCGCGCAGTGCTCCGGCCTCGGGAGTGCCGAGGGCGTCCAGCTGGGCGTCCACGGCGGTGTCGACGCGCGAGACGAAGAAGGAGGCCACCGACGCGATCGGCGCCAGGTCGAGGCCGGCGGCCTTCGCCCGCTCCATCCCGGTCAGGAAGGCGTCCAGCACGGCCCGGTACCTGTCGAGGGAGAAGATCAGGGTCACGTTGACGCTGATCCCCTCGGACAGCGCCTGCGTGATGGCCGGCAGCCCCTCCGGGGTCGCCGGGATCTTGATGAACAGGTTCGGTCGCTCGATCTCCGACCACAGCGTGCGTGCCGAGGTGACGGTGCCCTCGGTGTCGTGCGCGAGCCGCGGGTCGACCTCGATCGACACGCGTCCGTCGACGCCTCCGGTCCGCTCGTAGGCGGGCCGGAGGACGTCGCACGCGTCCCGGACGTCGTCCGTGGTGATCCGCAGCACGGCCTCCTCCACGGCGGCCCCGTCCGCGGCGAGCTCGGCGAGCTGGCCGTCGTAGGCGTCACCGTGCGAGAGGGCGCTGGCGAAGATCGAGGGGTTGCTCGTCACGCCGACCACCCCGCGCGCGGCGAGCTCGGCGAGCTCACCGCTGCGGAGCAGCTCCCTGGACAGGTCGTCGAGCCAGACGGCCACCCCCGCGTCTGCCAGCTGCTGCAGAGCCGGGTCCTGGTGAGAGTCGTTCGATGCCATGGTCGTTCCCCTTCCGGTGGTACGCGTCAGGCGGTGGCGCGCGAGCCTCGCCCCAGGATCACGCAGGCAGGTCTCCCGTGCCCTGCGCAGTGGGGGACCCGGCGCTGGACGAGGGTGTCCCGTCCCCGCGCGCCGCGGCCAGCGACTCGTGGGCGGCTGCCGCAACGGCCTCCGCCGTGATGCCGAACTCGCGGTACAGCGTCTCGTAGTCCGCCGAGGCGCCGTAGTGCTCGAGCGAGACGGCGCGGCCGGCGTCGCCGAGCAGCTTGTACCAGGACATCGCGATCCCGGCCTCGACGGACACGCGTGCGCGCACGCCGGACGGCAGCACCGACTCGCGGTACTCCTCGTCCTGCTCGGCGAACCACTCGAGGCACGGCGCGGAGACCACGCGCGTCGGCACCCCGTCGGCCTCGAGCTGCTCACGCGCGGCCACGGCCAGCTGCACCTCGGACCCGGTCCCGATCAGGATCACGTCCGGCGTACCGGTGGACGCGTCGATCAGGGTGTAGGCGCCGCGCGTCACGCCCTCGGTGGTCGCGAAACCCTGCTCGCCGCGGGGGAACGTCGGCACGTTCTGCCGCGTGAGGATCAGGCCGACCGGGCCGTCGGTGCGCTCGAGGGTGGCCCGCCAGGCGGCGGCCGTCTCGTTGGCGTCGGCGGGCCGCACGACGGCCAGGCCCGGGATCGCGCGCAGCGCGGTCAGGTGCTCCACGGGCTGGTGCGTCGGCCCGTCCTCGCCGAGGCCGATCGAGTCGTGCGTCCAGACGTAGACCGTCGGGATGCCCATCAGGGACGCCAGCCGCACCGAGCCGCGCATGTAGTCCGAGAACTGCAGGAACGTGCCGCCGTACGCGCGGGTCAGACCGTGCAGCACGATGCCGGACACGATGGCGCCCATCGCGTGCTCGCGGATGCCGAAGTGCAGCGTGCGGCCGTACTCGTCGCCGGCGAACTCCTTGGTGGAGCGCTTGGACGGGATGAAGCTCGGCTCGCCCTTCATCGTCGTGTTGTTGGAGCCGGCGAGGTCGGCGGAGCCGCCCCACAGCTCCGGCAGCACGGGAGCGAGTGCGGAGAGCACGTCGCCGGAGGCGGCCCGGGTGGCGACGGCCTTGCCGGCGGGGAACACGGGCAGGGCGTCCGTCCAGCCCTCGGGCAGCTCGTGAGCCGACAGCCGGTCCAGCAACGCGGCCCGGTCCGGGTTCGCGGCGCGCCAGGCGTCCAGCTTCTCCTGCCACCGGGCGCGCTCGGTCTTGGCCTTCTCGGCCAAGGAGCCACGGGTGTGCTCGAGCACGGCTGGGTCGACGTCGAAGCTCTTGTCCGGGTCGAACCCGAGCTCCTCCTTCAGGCCCCGGACGGAGTCGCCCCCGAGCTTGGAGCCGTGCGCGGAGTGGGAGTTGGTCTTGCCCGGCGTCGGCCAGGCGATCAGCGTGCGCAGCGCGATGAACGACGGCCGGTCGGTGACGGCCTTCGCCGCCTCGATCGCGGCGGCCAGGGCGTCGACGTCCTCGACGTAGCCGTCGGCGCCGCCGACGGTCCAGTCCACCAGCTGGGTGTGCCAGCCATAGGCGGCGTACCGGGCCAGCACGTCCTCGTTGAACGCGATCTGCGTGTCGCCCTCGATGGAGATGTGGTTGTCGTCCCAGATGACGACGAGGTTGCCCAGGTCCTGCGTGCCGGCGATCGAGGACGCCTCGCCGCTGATGCCCTCCTCGAGGTCACCGTCGGAGGCGATCACGTAGACCATGTGGTCGAACGGGCTGGTGCCGGGTGCGGCGTCGGGGTCGAGCAGGCCGCGCTCGCGGCGTGCCGCCATCGCGAAGCCGACGGAGGACGCGATGCCCTGACCGAGCGGCCCGGTGGTGATCTCCACGCCCTTGGTGTGCCGGAACTCGGGGTGGCCGGGCGTCTTGGAGCCCCACGTGCGCAGGGCCTCGATGTCGGACAGCTCGAGGCCGAACCCGCCCAGGTAGAGCTGGATGTACTGCGTCAGGCTCGAGTGCCCGGCGGAGAGGACGAACCGGTCCCGACCGAGCCAGTGGGTGTCCGCCGGGTCGTGCCGCATCACGTCGTGGTAGAGCAGGTAGGCGGCGGGAGCCAGGCTGATCGCCGTCCCGGGGTGCCCGTTGCCGACCTTCTCGACCGCATCCGCTGCGAGCACCCGGACGGTGTCGACAGCCTTCCGGTCCAGGTCGGTCCAGCCGACGGTGGCGGCCAGGGGAGCCTTCGCGTTCACCACACCTCATTCCCGCCCGGGCAGGGCCGGACGACGACGTCGAGCGGCCCGCGGAGACCCGCGTCGGGGACGTTCGGACCGGCAGGCACCCGGCGCGCGTCGCGCCGACGGATGCTGCGCCACGAGCCTATCGCCCACCTCTGAGCACTCGCTGGGCGGGCACCAGGCGTGGGACGGCACCTCGGAGGCGGCGGCACCTGGGACTCAGGTCCCAATCACGACGGGCGATGCGTAGCATGACAACGCCCTAGGACGACGAGCCGACGATCGGACAGCACCGCGTGCGACTGACCAGCCCAGCGGAACAGGCGGGTGCGCCCGCGACGTCCGGAGCGCCCCACCACCCGTCCGCGGGCGGTGCCGGCCTGCGGCGGTCGCCGTCGGGACCGGGAGCCGTCGGGGCCGTCGTGGGACCCGCAGGTCCGCACGGGCTCGTCGCGCTGCCGCCGGAGCCGGTCGGCTCGGGCCGCTGGGCGCGGCTGCGGCACCGCATCGGGCTCTACGTGGCGCTGACGAAGCCGCGCGTGATCGAGCTGCTGCTGGTCACCACCGTGCCGACGATGCTGCTGGCGCAGCGCGGGCTGCCGCCGCTGTGGCTGATCGCCGCCACGCTGGCGGGCGGTGCGGGCGGCGCCGGCGCCGCGAACGTCCTGAACTGCTACATCGACCGGGACATCGACCGGGTGATGAACCGGACCCGTCGGCGGGCGACGGCCACCGGGGTGGTCAGCCCACGGGCGGCGCTGACGTTCGGCCTGGTGCTCGCCGCGGCGTCGCTGACGTTCCTGTGGCTGGTGGTGAACCCGGCTTCGGCCGTGCTCACCGCCGCCGCGATCCTGATCTACGTCGTCGGGTACACGCTGCTGCTGAAGCGGCGTACCCCGCAGAACATCGTGTGGGGCGGCGCCGCCGGCTGCTTCCCGGTGCTCATCGGCTGGTCCGCGGTCACGGGCGGGGTCTCGTGGGCCGCGGCGCTGCTGTTCGGCGTCGTCTTCTTCTGGACGCCGCCGCACTACTGGCCGCTTTCGATGAAGTTCCGCCGGGACTACGCCGCCGCGGGCGTCCCGATGCTGCCGGTCGTGGCACCGGACCTGAAGGTCGCGCGCCAGATGCTGGGCTACGCCGTCGCGATGGTGGCGTGCAGCCTGCTGCTCGGTCCGGTGGCGCACCTGACCTTGGTGTACACGGTGGTGGCGGCGGTGCTGGGGCTGTGGTTCGTCGGCTCGTGCCTGACCCTGCTGCGGGCGGCCCGGGACCCCGAGCACCACCGGATGCGCGCCATGCGGGTGTTCCACCACTCGATCACGTACCTGACCCTGCTGTCCGTCGCCGTCTCGGTCGACGTGTTCCTGCCGTTCTAACGGTCACCGGGCCGCCCAGATGAGCGAGGGTCCCCTGGCCGGGTCGCTCGACGCGTACCTGGCGCACCTGACGGTCGAGCGTGGCCTGTCCCGCAACACCCTCGCGGCGTACCGGCGGGACCTGAGCCGGTACCTCGCGTTCCTGACCGGGCGCGGGCGCACGGGACCGGAGGACGTGACCGAACGTGACGTGGAGGACTACGTCCTGGCGGCGCGGACCGGTACCGACGGCGGCGCCGTCCTCTCTGCCGCATCGGCAGCGCGTGCCGTGGTCGCGGCCCGCGGCCTGCACCGCTTCTGGCTGCTCGAGGGACTGGTGCCGGCGGACGTGGCGCACGACGTCCGTCCACCGGCACAGCCGCGGCGGCTGCCCAAGGCGCTGTCGGTCGACGAGGTGGAGCGGCTGCTCGGCGCCGCGGGGCTCGGTGACGGCCCGGCCGCGCTGCGCGACCGGGCGCTCCTGGAGCTGCTCTACGCCACCGGGGCACGCATCTCCGAGGCCGTGGGTGCGGACGTCGACGACCTCGAGCTGGACGTCGGCCGTGCCTGGATCCGGGTCCTCGGCAAGGGTTCCAAGGAGCGGGTGGTGCCCGTCGGGCGCTTCGCGGCCGCGGCGCTCGAGGCGTACCTCGTGCGGGGAAGGCCGGCGCTGGCCGCCGCGGGGCGCGGGACGCCGGCGATCTTCCTGAACACGCGGGGCAGCCGGCTGTCCCGGCAGAGCGCCTGGTCAGCGCTCCGGACGGCGGCCGAGCGCGCGGGGCTGCCCGCCTCAGCCCACGTGTCGCCGCACACGCTGCGGCACTCGTTCGCGACGCACCTGCTGGCGGGCGGTGCCGACGTCCGCGTCGTCCAGGAGCTGCTGGGCCACGCCTCGGTGACCACCACGCAGATCTACACGCTTGTCACGCCGGAGACGCTGCGCGAGGTCTACGCGGCGAGCCATCCGCGTGCGCGCTGAGGAGGTGCACGGTGGCCGGTCTGTCGCAGGCTGCCGCGGCAGGGGCTCCGGTAGGTTGTCCGCGTGGTGAACGCACGGTGAGCCAGACGACCGACACGCAACGGGATGCCGTCGGGCGTCCGCTGCCGGACTTCCCGGTCCCCACGACCCTGGCCTCGCACGGTCCTGCTCGCGTCATCGCGATGTGCAACCAGAAGGGTGGCGTCGGCAAGACGACCACCACGATCAACCTGGCCGCGGCGCTCGCCGAGTACGGCCGCACGGTGCTGGTGGTGGACTTCGACCCGCAGGGTGCGGCGTCCGTGGGGCTGGGCATCAGCCCGCACGAGCTGGACCACACCGTCTACAACCTGCTGATGGACCGGGGCGTCGGCTACGAGGACATCCTGCGGACCACGTCCGTCCCCGGCCTCGACCTGCTCCCCGCGAACATCGACCTGTCCGCTGCCGAGGTGCAGCTGGTCGGCGAGGTGGCCCGTGAGTCGGCGCTGGCCCGCGCGCTGCGTCCCGCGCTCGACTCGTACGACGTGATCCTGGTCGACTGCCAGCCGTCCCTCGGCCTGCTCACCGTGAACGCCCTGACGGCGGCGCACGGCGTGCTGATCCCGCTCGAGTGCGAGTTCTTCGCGCTGCGCGGTGTCGCGCTGCTGGTGGAGACGATCGAGAAGGTGCGCGACCGCCTCAACCCCCGCCTGCAGGTGGACGGCATCCTCGCGACGATGTACGACTCGCGGACGCTGCACGCCCGTGAGGTCGTGGCGCGGGTGCACGAGGCGTTCGGCGACACCCTGCTGCAGACCGTGATCGGTCGCACCGTGAAGTTCCCGGACGCGACCGTCGCGGCCGAGCCGATCACCACGTACGCCCCGACCCACTCCGGTGCGGCGGCCTACCGACAGCTGGCGCGCGAGCTCGTCGCCCGTGGCGACGCCGCCTGAGGGCGCAGCCGCTCCGACGCAGCCCGTCGGCGACGTCGGCGCGCCCGTGGTCGACGGACCGGTGGTCCCGGCCGGCCGCGGTGCGTTCGAGGTGCACCTCGACGTGTTCTCCGGCCCGTTCGACCTGCTCCTCGGCCTGATCGCGAAGCACCGGCTCGACATCACCGAGGTGGCGCTCGCGCAGGTGACCGACGAGTTCATCGCGCACATCCGCGAGGCGGGGCGCGACTGGGACCTGGGCCAGGCGTCGGAGTTCCTCGTCGTCGCCGCGACCCTCCTCGACCTCAAGGCCGCCCGGCTGCTGCCGACGGGTGAGGTCGAGGACGCGGAGGACCTCGAGCTGCTCGAGGCCCGGGACCTGCTGTTCGCCCGCCTGCTGCAGTACCGCGCGTACAAGGAGGTGGCGGCCGACATCGGGCAGCGCCTGCTGACCGAGGGGCGGAGGTTCCCACGGGCCGTCCAGCTGGAGCCGCACCTGGCGGCGCTGCTGCCCGAGCTCGTGTGGCAGCTGGGCGCCGAGCAGCTCGCCGCCCTGGCGGCCAAGGCGCAGGCCCCGCGTGCGGTTCCCCAGGTGGACCTGTCGCACCTGCACGCCCCGCCGGTCAGCGTGCGGGAGCAGGCCGCGGTGCTGGTGGACCGGCTGCGGCGGCACAGCACGGCGACGTTCCGCTCGCTGGTGCAGGACGCGGAGTCGACGCTCGTCGTCGTCGCGCGGTTCCTCGGGCTCCTCGAGCTCTTCCGCGAGTCGGCGGTCGCCTTCGAGCAGGTGGTCCCGCTGGGCGAGCTGACGGTGCGGTGGACCGGCACCGACGAGGGCGAGATCGCGGTGGCCGGCGACTTCGACCAGCTCGAGGCGGACGACGAACCGGAGCAGCGCTCCGCGGAGGAGGGCACGGCATGAGCGAGGACCACCTCGACGGTGTGGAGGCGGACGACGAGACCGACGGGCAGACGCTTGGCGTGACGGCCGACGGCCCCGTCGCTGGCGCCGTCGAGCCGTCCGGCTCGCCCTCGAGCACCCCGCAGCCGGCGGCGGACGAGCTCGCGTTCGACGTCGACCAGCTGCCCGGCGGCGCGATGGCGACGCTCGAGGCCGTCCTGATGGTGGCCGACGAGCCGGTGCCGGCCGTCCGTCTCGCCACCGTGCTGGCCCTGCCGGTCGACCAGGTCGAGCGGCTGCTGCACGAGCTCGCCGACGAGTACGCCGGGCGGGACGGTGGCCGGCCCCGCGGCTTCGAGCTGCGCTCGGCGGCGGGCGGCTGGCGCATCTACTCGGCGCCCGTCTACGCGGACGTGGTGGGTCGGTTCGTGCTCGACGGGCAGTCCGCACGGCTGACCCAGGCGGCGCTCGAGACCCTCGCCGTGATCGCGTACCGCCAACCGGTCACCCGAGGGCAGGTGTCGGCCGTGCGGGGAGTGAACGTCGACAGCGTGGTGCGCACCCTCACGGCGCGCGGTCTGGTCGCCGAGGTGGGCACGGACCCGTCGAGCGGTGCACTGCTGTACGCGACCACGGGATACTTCCTGGAGCGGATGGGCCTGTCGAGCCTCGACGAGCTGCCCCCGCTGGCGCCCTACCTGCCGGACATCGACGCGCTGGAGGGCCTCGACGGCAACGGAGGAACGGCATGAGCGACAACGGGACGACCGGAGGTGGTCGTGCACGGCGGTCGCCGCAGCCGGGACGCCGGGGCGGATCGGGCGGCAGTGGCAGTGGTGGTGCCGGCGGCGGCGCACCTCGCGGTCGGGGCGGTGCGCCGCGAGGGGCAGCGCCCGGTGAGCGGCGGGGAGCATCCGCAGCCGGTCGACGCAGCGCTCCGGCCAGGGGCGGCGCCCGGCGCCCGGCAGCACCCGCCGTGCCCGAGCGGGACGTGCACGACCCCGAGGGCATCCGGCTGCAGAAGGTGCTCGCAGGCGCGGGCCTCGGCTCCCGGCGCGCGTGCGAGGAGCTGATCGCCGACGGACGGGTCAGCGTGGACGGTGTCGTCGTGCGCGAGCTCGGCGTGCGGATCGACCCGACGAAGGCCGTGGTGCACGTCGACGGTGAGCGTCTGCAGCTCGATGCGACGCTGGTCACCATCGCGCTGAACAAGCCGCGCGGCGTCGTCTCCACGATGCACGACCCGCAGGGTCGTCCGTCGCTGTCGGAGCTGGTGGCCGACCGCCCCGAGCGGCTGTTCCACGTCGGCCGGCTCGACGCCGACAGCGAGGGTCTGATCCTGCTGACCAACGACGGTGAGCTCGCGCAGCGGCTTGCCCACCCGTCGTACGAGGTCGCCAAGACCTACGTCGCCGAGGTCGAGGGCGAGGTGCGGCCGTCGCTCGGCGCTGTGCTGCTGCGCGGGGTCGAGCTCGAGGACGGGCCCGTGCAGGTGGACCGGTTCCAGATCCTGCAGACCACGAACCGCGCGAGCCTGGTCGAGGTGGAGCTGCACGAGGGTCGCAACCGCGTGGTGCGCCGGATGTTCGACGAGGTGGGGCACCCGGTGGTCCGGCTGGTTCGGACGAGGATCGGCCCGATCCGGCTGGGCGACCTGCCTCCGGGCCGCACGCGTGTGCTGGGGCGGGTGGAGCTCGGCACGCTGATGACGGCGGTGGGGATGTGAGCATCGCGACCCGTGGTCCGGTGCGGGTGGTCGGCACCGGGCTGCTCGGCGCCTCCGTCGGCCTCGGACTGCGGCGGCACGGCGTCGAGGTGCAGCTGTCCGACCCGTCACGCACCGCCCTCGCGCTCGCCCGCGACGTCGGCGCCGGGACGCCGGCGGGTCCCGACGACCCGGAGCCTGTGCTGATCGTCGTCGCCGCGCCCCCGGACGTGACCGCGGACGTGGTGCGAGCCGAGCTGGCGGCGCACCCGACGGCGGTGGTCACCGACGTGGCGAGCGTCAAGGGCTACGTGCTGGCCGAGCTGCGGGGCGCTCGTGCCGACCTGCGCCGGTACGTCGGCTCGCACCCGATGGCCGGCCGCGAGCGGTCCGGTCCGTCCGCCGCCGTCCCGGACCTGTTCCTGGGACGGCCGTGGGTGATCGCCGACTCCGGCGTCTCGCACCCCGACGCCGTGCTCGCCGTGCGGGCGCTGGCGGTGGACCTGGGTGCGTTGCCGGTCGCGATGGACGCCGCGGAGCACGACGCCGCCGTCGCGAGCGTGTCCCACCTGCCGCAGCTGGCGGCCAGCCTGGTCGCGGCGCGGCTGCGCGACCTGGACGACGCGGCGCTCGGGCTGGCCGGACCCGGCGTCCGGGACGTCACCCGCATCGCCGCGAGCGACCCCGCGCTGTGGACCTCGATCCTGGCCGCGAACGCCCTGGCGGTCCGGTCCGTGCTGATGGAGGTCCGGTCGGACCTCGACGGCGTGATCGCCGCGCTGACCGACGCCGCTCTGGCCACCGGCCCGGAGGACGTGGCACCGGGTGCCCTCAGCACGATCGCACGCGCGATCTCCGCCGGGAACGCCGGCGTCGCCCGGATCCCGGGCAAGCACGGTGGTGCGCAGCGCGCCTACTCGGTGGTCAGCGTGCTGGTCCCGGACAGCCCGGGCGAGCTGGCCCGGCTGCTGGGCGACGTGGGGGCCGCCGGTGTCAACCTCGAGGACCTGCAGATCGAGCACGCTGCGGGCCGTCCGGTCGGTGTGGCGGAGATCTCGGTGCTGCCCGGCAGCGCCGAGCACCTGCACACCGAGCTGACCGCCCGGGGCTGGAGGGTGGTGCGGTGAACGCGCCGTTGGTGGTGGCGATCGACGGACCGTCCGGGTCCGGCAAGTCGAGCGTGTCCCGGCTGGTGGCCCGGCACCTGCAGCTCGCGTACCTGGACACCGGGGCGATGTACCGGGCGGCGACGTGGTGGTGCCTGCAGGAGGGTGTCCGGCTGGAGGACCAGGGTGCCGTGGCGGACGTGGTCCGTCGGATGCCGCTGGTGATGGGGATGGACCCGGTGGCTCCCGGCGTGCACGTCGGCGGGGTCGACGTGGCCGGACCGATCCGCGAGACGTGGGTCTCGGAGGCGGTCAGCAAGGTGGCGACGAACCTGGCGGTGCGGGCCGAGCTGAACCGCCGTCAGCGGGACCTGATCGGGGCGGAGCGTGCCGTCGGTGGCGTCGCGCAGGGCCGGGGGGTGGTCGCCGAGGGCCGGGACATCACCACGGTGGTCGCGCCGGACGCCGACGTGCGGGTGCTGCTGACGGCCAGTGCGGAGGCACGGCTCGCCCGCCGTGCCCGCGAGGTGCACGGCACCGCGTCGGCTGCGGCCGTCGAGGCGACCCGCGACCAGGTGCTGCGCCGGGACGCCGACGACTCGACCGTGGTGGAGTTCCAGACGGCCGCGGACGGTGTGGTGACGGTGGACTCCTCGGACCTGGACCTCCCCGGGACCGTCGCGGCCGTTCTGGCGGTGGTGGCGCGCGTCTGCGGACGGACGGTGTGACCGCGTCCGTCCCTGCGGACCTCGCGCCCTGGGCCGGTGGGCCGGCGTGGGCCCGATGGGTCGGACGGTTCCTGGGCCGCGTCGTCTGGGACACCCAGCTGATCGGGGCTGAGCGCGTTCCCCGCACGGGTCCCGTCGTGCTGGCCGCGAACCACACAGGGGCGATCGACGGGCCGCTGCTGATCGGCATGGCACCGCGGCCGCTGCACATCCTGGTGAAGCAGGAGATGTTCCACGGGCCGGTCGGTGCGGTGCTGCGGGCGGCGGGCCAGATCCCGGTGGACCGTGCCAACGGTCGGTCGGCGCTGCAGGCGGGCCTTGCCGTGCTGCGTCGAGGCGGGGCGGTCGGCATCTTCCCGGAGGGAAACCGGGGCCGGGGCGCCGTGGACGAGACCCGTGCGGGTGCGGCGTGGCTGGCCGTGCACGGGGGAGCGGTCGTCGTGCCGGTCGCCATCCTGGGCACGCGGCGGACGGGGGAGACGTTCGGCCACGTCCCGGGCCTGCGGCGTCACCTGGTGATGGAGGCGGGCGAGCCGATCGCGGTGGAGGCCGCCGGGTCGCGCCGGGAGCAGATCGACCGCACCTCGACGCAGGTCCGTCTGGCCCTCGCGGCGCTGGTGGCGGACCTGCAGGAACGCTCCGCGATGCGGCTGCCGGCCGACGACCCGCGCCGGGACACGCTCGCACCCTGAGGGCAGCGGCGCGCGGACCCCCGCGAGGCTGGCCGGGCTGACGCCGACACGTCCTGGTCCCTGCCGGGCAGCCGGGCAGGGACAATGGTGCGGTGAGCCCCATCGATCCGACGCCCGAGCTCGAGCTGCCCGACGAGTCGACGGCCGTGCCGACCACGGTGCCGTCCGCTGAGCAGGTCGCCGCGGCAGTCGCACCGCAGCCCGAGGACGCTGCCCGTGAGCGGGCGCTCCGCGCCGGTCTCGAGGAGTACGAGCTCGAGGACGAGGACCTGCAGCTGCTCGAGGGCGAGGAGGGCGGCGAGGGCGCCACGGTCGCGCCGCTGTCGCTGCCCGTCCTCGCGGTGGTCGGCCGTCCGAACGTCGGCAAGTCGACCCTGGTCAACCGCATCCTGGGACGCCGAGAGGCTGTCGTCGAGGACACCCCCGGCGTGACGCGGGACCGGGTGACGTATCCCGCCGAGTGGTCGGGACGGGACTTCCTGCTGGTGGACACCGGCGGCTGGGAGGTGGACGTCGCCGGCATCGACAAGCGGGTCGCCGAGCAGGCGGAGGTCGCGATCGACCTGGCCGACGCGGTGGTCTTCGTGGTCGACGCGACGGTGGGCGCCACGGACACCGACGAGCGCGTGGTGCGCCTGCTGCGGCGTTCCGGCAAGCCGGTGGTGCTCGCGGCGAACAAGGTGGACGGTCCCTCGATGGAGCCGGAGGCCGCCGCGCTGTGGGCCCTGGGCCTCGGCGAGCCGCACCCGATCTCCGCCCTGCACGGCCGTGGCACGGGTGACCTGCTCGATGCCGCCATGGACGTGCTGCCCGCGCAGTCGGCCCGGGACACGGCGATCCCGGACGGGCCCCGGCGGGTCGCGCTGGTCGGGCGGCCCAACGTCGGCAAGTCCTCGCTGCTGAACAAGGTGGCCGGGTCGGAGCGGGTCGTGGTGGACTCCGTCGCCGGCACCACGCGCGACCCGGTCGACGAGCTGGTCCTGCTCAAGGGTGTGCCGTACGTGTTCGTCGACACCGCGGGGATCCGGCGCCGCGTGCACCAGACGAGCGGCGCCGACTTCTACGCGTCGCTGCGCACGCAGGCCGCGATCGAGAAGGCGGAGGTCGCCGTCGTCCTCGTCGACGCGTCGCAGCCGCTGACCGAGCAGGACACCCGCGTGATCTCGCAGGTGGTCGACGCCGGGCGCGCCCTGGTGATCGCGTACAACAAGTGGGACCTGATGGACGACGACCGTCGTCCTTACCTGGAGCGGGAGATCGAGCAGGACCTGGTGCAGGTGCAGTGGGCGCCGCGCGTCAACGTCTCGGCGAAGACGGGCTGGCACGCCGAGCGGCTGGTGCCTGCCCTGGAGACGTCGCTCGCGTCGTGGGACACGCGCATCCCGACCGGTCGGCTGAACGCGTTCCTCGGCGAGCTCGTGGCGGCCCACCCGCACCCGTTGCGGGGCGGCAAGCAGCCACGAATCCTGTTCGCCACCCAGGCGTCGTCCCGCCCGCCGCGGTTCGTCATCTTCGCGACGGGCTTCCTCGAGGCCGGCTACCGCCGGTACATCGAGCGTCGCCTGCGCGAGACCTTCGGCTTCGAGGGTTCGCCGATCGCGATCTCGGTGCGGGTGCGCGAGAAGCGCCGGCGCTGACCGACCCGGTCCGGCGTACCGGCGGCGGGTGCCCGGTGACGGGTGCCCGGAGGCGGGTCAGTCGAGAGCGATGCGCCCGCGCAGCGACTCGGGGTCGGGCAGCGACCCGGCCTCGTGCAGCTCGTCCAGCAACGCGCTCGCCTCGTCGACCTTGCCGTACACGTCCCAGAGCAGCACGCCCTGCAGGCCCTCGTCCTTGACGTAGTAGACGATGCCGTGCTCGTCCTCGCGGCCGGGTGCCCAGTCCTCGACCAGCTGCATCGACGCGTCCAGCCGGCCGACCGCCTCGTACCCGAGGTCGAAGATGTCCGACCAGAAGAACGGCGTGTGATCGTACACCGGAAGCTCACCGCCGGTCAGCGTGGCGGCCATGGCTCGTCCGGCGCATGCGCCGGAGCTCTGCGCGTGGTCGACGTGCTCGACGCGCCGGCGGCCCAGCCGCACGTCGGGGTAGTCCACGATGTCGCCGGCGGCGAAGACGAACGGGTCGAGCGTGCGCAGGTGCTGGTCGACGCGCACCCCGGTGTCGTCGACGACGAGCCCCGCCGCCCGGGCGAGCTCCGCGTTCACCTCGATGCCGAGGGCCAGGACGACGCCGGCCGCCGCGAACGCCATCGGGTGGTCGTCCGTCCCGGCGTGCACCGCCACGCGACCCGCAGCCGGACGCTCGAGCCACCTCGCGCGGGCCCGGGTGACCACCTGAACCCCGTGCTGGTCGAACGCCGCCCGGATGCGGCGGACGACGCCCGGGGGATAGGCGCCCGCGCCGATCTCCGCGTCCGGCGTCAGCAGCGTGACCGCGGCGCCCGCGGTGGCCAGGCCGGCGGCGATCTCGGTTCCCAGGAACCCACCACCCACCACGATGACGGGGCCGCCCGTCAGCGCCCGCGCCCGGTGGTAGTCGCCGAGGGTCCGGAAGTAGACGACCTCCCGGGACGGGCCGAGGTTCAGCTCGCGGGGCCGGCCCCCGGTCGCCAGGAGCAGCGCGCGGTACCCGTACTCGTCGTCGTCGTTGGCGACGACCACGCGCTGCGCCCGACGGACGGCGGTCACCCGCGTGGACGTGTGCACCTGCGCACCCGTTGCGGCCGCGGTGTCGAGGAACGGCTCGGCACCGTCCGGCTCGCGCCACAGGTCCTTGGAGAGCGGAGGCCGCTCGTACGGCGGCTCCGCGTCGTCCCCGAGGATCGCGATGGACCCTGTTGCATCGAGCTCCCGGATGCCACGGGCGGCGGCGTCAGCCGCCATCCCGCCGCCGACGATCACGTAGTCGTAGTCGAATCGCATGGGGGCCTCCTCGCGACGCTCCTGCAGGTCACGCTAGGCCCTCCGATGGTGCGGAGCGCGCCGAGACATGCCGTCGACCCGCACCCGGGCACCGGCCGGCGGGGGAGGGCGGCCGACCGCGTGGGGTAGCATTGCGCGCGGTCCTGCGGGGCCAGCGGGCTGTGGCGCAGCTTGGTAGCGCACTTGACTGGGGGTCAAGGGGTCGCAGGTTCAAATCCTGTCAGCCCGACAGTGAAGGTCCGGGGCAGGGGCTTGCAGGGGGCGATCCCTGCGAGCCCCTGAGCTGTCACCAGAGGTCTCGGGACCGGTGTCCTGGCCTGGATCGTGCCCGAAGCTCAGCTCGGACCGCGGTCCGTGGTGGTCCGCGAGACGACGTCCGCACCCGAACGCCCTGCGGTCCGCACGCGGGGTGACAGCAGCATCCGTACGAGGAGGAGTCGACCGTGCCCCAAGGGACCGTCCGGTGGTTCGACGCGGAGCGGGGCTTCGGCTTCCTCGCGCTCGGTGACGAGGCCGACGACCTGTTCGTCCACGCCTCCGAGGTGGTGACGGACGGCGGGTCGAACATCCTGCGCGAGGGCCAGGTCGTGGAGTTCGAGGTGGGTCAGGGTGACCGCGGCCCGCAGGCACGTCGTGTCCGCGTGATCGGGGACCTCGCTGCCGATGCGCCGGTGGGCCTGCTCGGCACCGTCTCCTGGTACGAGCCGGGCAAGGGATACGGCTTCGTCTCGCCCGACGGCGGTGGCCCGGAGATCTTCGTGCACAGCTCGGCGATCGTGACCGGTGGCGTGATCTCGCAGGGGCAGCGGGTGGCGTTCCTGGTGGTCGAGGGGGAGAAGGGGCCGCAGGCGGACCACCTGCTGCCGCTCGGGGCTGAGGCGGCCCAGCGCGTCGTGGCGTCCGACGGGGCAGACGGCACCGTGACCTGGTACGACGCGGACAAGGGCTTCGGGTTCGTCACTCCGGACTCCGGTGGTGAGGACGCCTTCGTGCACGTGCGGGCGCTCGCCGGAGGCCTGACCGAGCTGTCCGAGGGCGATCGCGTCACCTTCGACGTCGCCGAGAGCGAGAAGGGGCCGCAGGCCCGAAACGTCCGGCTCGTGCGCGGCACGGCACAGCGCGGTGCCCCCGCCGTGGCGCCGCGTGGTCGGTCGGCCGCGCCGGCGACACCGGGCCGCTCAAGAGGGTCGGACGGGCCGGTGCGCGGCGGCGAGGGCGTCGTGGCGCGCTACGACGCCGATCGGGGCTTCGGTTTCATCACGCCCGACTCCGGTGGTGCGGACCTCTTCGTGCATGTGTCGGTGGTCAGGGGCGCCGAGGCGCTGCAGGAGGGCGACCGCGTCCGGTACAAGGTCCGACAGAGCGACCGGGGACCGCAGGCCGACGGCGTCGAGCGGGTCTGAGCCCCATCCGGCTCACTCGGCCGGGGCGACGTAGTACCAGCGTCCGTCCTCGCGGACGAACCGGGACCGCTCGTGCATGACCTCGACGCCGCCGGTGGGGAGGACGTACGTCGCCCGGAACTCGACGATGCCGGCGTCGTCCTCCGGTCCACCGCCGACCACGTCGACCACCTGCAGACCGCGCCACACCGGGTTGTCGGTCAGGTCGAGGGATGTCGGGCGCGTCGACGGATGCCATGAGTCGAGCAGCCAGGCCGCATCGCCGTCGCGGAACGCGGCGAACCGCGATCGCATCAGGGCCTCGGCCGTCTCGAGCCCCGGACTGCCCCACGACCTGGTCACCGCCACCTCCAGGGGAACGCTCCGCCGTCGCGGAGACACCGCAAGCCTCCCATCGCCGTGGCGGTCCGCACCCGGGGTCACCCGTCGGGCCGCCAGTTCCTACGCTGGAGCCGTGAGCCCGTCGCAGATGCCGGCGACCGGTACGTGCGTGCTCAGGACCCTCGGGCGGCGCACGGGTCGGTGGCGCTCGGTCGAGCTGTGGTACGTGGTGACCGACGCCGCGCTGGTGCTGACCGGTACGCCGGGCCCGCGGGCGTGGGTGGCGAACCTGCGGGTGAACCCGGCGGCAGTGGTCCGGCTGCGCGATCCGCAGCGGGAGCGGGCAGTCGTCGCGCGGGAGGTCACCGACCCCGACCGACGGCGACGGATCATCGCCGAGGCGTGGCGGCTCCAGCCCTGGTATGCCGAGCAGCCTTACTCGGTCGAGGAGTGGGTGGCGAGCTCGCCGGTGGTGGTGCTCGACCCGCGTGGACCGTCGAGTGGCACGAGCGAGGCGGTCGTCCGCCACGGTCTTTAGACCCTGTACCAGGGCCGGAGATCGGCACCAGGGTGGAAGGAGCCGAGAGCCGTCCTGGAGGGAGGCTCGGGATGCCACGCATTCCCGGTCCGCTGCGGAGGTTCCTCCCAGCGGGTGCTCCGGGCCCGGCGGCCGTCGCCGGCGTGCCGCAGGACCGCGTCGCGGACGCGATCGCCGAGCTGGAGCCCGTGTTCGCCCGGCTGGCACCGACGGAGGCGCTCTGCGACGGGCTCGTCGAGCGGGGTCGGCTCGACGCCGAGGAGCTGCGCAGGCGTGCCGCGGACGAGGTCCGGAGCATCGCGGCCACGGCGGAGCAGCGGGCGGCCGGTGAGCGTGCCGACGCCATGGCACGCGCCCAGCAGGTCGGCCGGCAGGTGTCCGATGCCGAGCTCGCGGCCGCGCGAACGCGGGCCGCACGGCTGCGTGCGCAGGCCGAGCGGCGCATGGGGGACTACGTCGCTCACGTCGCCACCGCCGTCACCGACCTGGTCGACGCGGCCTGGGACGACCCGCGATGAGCGCGGGGTGGGTCGCCGTCGGGGTCCGGTCCACGGCGATGCGGCGGCGACGGCTCGGTCCGGAGGCCGCTCGCGCGCTGGCGGCCCGGCCCTCGTTGGCCGCGGCGGTGTCGGAGCTCGCCAGCGGGCCGTACGCCCACGACGTGCGGCCGGACCAGACGCTCGCCGAGGCTCAGCGCGCCGTCGTGGCGACCTTCGTCTGGAACGTGCGGGTTCTGGCGGGGTGGGCACCGCGGGACGGTGTCGTGATGCTGCGCGCCCTGGCGGCACCGGTCGAGGCCCTCAACATCGACGAGCACCTGCGGCGTCGTGCCGACCCGGCGCCGCCCGCGCCCTACCAGCTGGGCGCGCTCGCGACCGCCTGGCCACGCCTGGCGGCCACGACCGATGTGCAGGGCCTGAGACGCGTGCTGGCGCAGTCCCACTGGGACGACCCCGGCAGCGACGACCTGCACGAGGTCTCCGTGGCGACCCGGCTGTCGGCGGCCGGCCGGATCGTCGTCGACGTCCCGAACGCACGTGCCTGGGCATCGGCTGCGGCCGCCCTCGTGCTCGCTCGCGAGCTGGCGTACCGAGCCGCTCCACCGGGCGCCCGCGTGCGCTTCCTCGCCTCGCGGGTGCTGGGGCCCGCCGCCGGCAACGCGCTCTCGCTGCAGGAGCTGGCCGGCGCCCTGCCGCGGGCGGCACGGTGGGCCCTGGCCGACGTCAGCGCGCCGGAGCAGCTGTGGCGTGCGGAGGCCGGCTGGTGGGGGCGAGTCGACCGGGAGGCGGCTGCGATGGCCGACCGAGATGCCGCCGGTGCGGGGGCGCTCGTCGGGACCGTCGCGCGGCTCGCGGTCGACGCGTGGCGGGTGCGAGCGGCCCTGGAGCTCGCACCACGGGGTGGCCACGTCGCGGAGGACTTCGGTGCGGTGGCATGACGCCCTGAACCCCGTCGGGATGCAGCGGGTGGCGCTCCTGGCACCCGCCGACCAGCTGCGGGAGCTGCTGGTGACGGTCGCCGACCAGGGCTGTGTGGAGCTGGACGAGCTGGGGGACCGGAGCCCCGGCGCGGCGGAGTCGGGTGCCGCGGCCGCGCTCCGGCGCCTGGGCCGCGGCGGCCAGGTGACGCCGCTCCTCGGCCGCCGGCCCGACCTCCCCGCCTGGGAGCGGGACGGCCGTGCGGACCTGCTGGCCGGCGAGGCCGAGCTCGATGCCCGGGCCGGGGACGCCATCACGAGGGGGCGCGTGTCGGCGCTGGCCGGCTGGGCGCCGGTAGACGCCGTGCGCGGGCTGACCGCCGCACTGGCGGCGGTCGACGCCTCGGTCCTCGTGCTGCCCGCGCCTCGCGGTGTCGACCCGCCCACGCTGCTGTCGGAGCGTGGGCCCGGCCGTGACTTCGCCGGGCTGGTCCGCACGTACGCGACGGTGCCGTACCGCGACGTCGACCCGTCGCTGCTCGCCGGCATCGCCTACGTGGTGATGTTCGGGATGATGTTCGCGGACGCCGGTCACGGTGCCCTGCTGCTGCTCGCGGCCCTGGCCGTCCGGTCCGGGCGGTGGCAGCGCCTCGCGCGGCTGGCTCCGTACTGGCTGTTCCTGGCCGGCGCCGGGCTGGCCAGCACGGTGTTCGGCGTCCTCTACGGCGAGTTCTTCGGGCCGACGGGCGTGGTCCCCGTGATCTGGCTGTCTCCGCTGGAGAACGCCGTGACCCTGCTGCTGGTCGCGATCGCGGTCGGTGCGCTGCTGCTCGCCGGGGCGTACGCGCTGGGCTCGGTCAACCGGTTCCGGGAGGGCGGCTGGCGACGCGCGGTGTACGCCCCGTCCGGGCTGGCGGGTGCGTCGCTGTTCCTCGGGCTCGGCACGCTGGCCGCAGGCCTGTACCTGCACCTGGCCGCCGTGACCGTCGCCGGAGGGGTCGTCGCGGTGGCGGCGCTGGTGGTCGGCTACGCCGGGCTGCTCGCCGCGGCCGGAGGCGGTGCCGCCGGTGCCAGCCAGGCGATGGTCGAGCTGGTCGACCTGGTCGTCCGCCTCGGCTCGAACCTCGTCAGCTTCGCCCGGCTCGCCGCCTTCGGGCTCACCCATGCCGCGCTGGGCCTGGTGGTCTGGCAGGGAGCGACGGCACTGGCCCACCGCGGGGTGCCCGGAGTGGCCGCGGCCGTGCTCGTCTTCGTGGTCGGCAACGTGCTGACGTTCGCCCTCGAAGGCTTGGTCGCCGGCATCCAGGCGCTGCGGCTGGAGTACTACGAGCTGTTCTCCCGGATCTTCGAGGGCGAGGGCCGGCCCTTCCGGCCCTGGCACGTCCCGCTCGCACCGACGGAGGCCTGATGATCATCTGGACGATCTGCCTGCCCGCGATCCTCGTCGTCGGGCTCGCCACGAGCTGGGCGCTGCGACGTCGGGGCAGACCCGCGCTGCGCGTCGTCCTGGCCGCCAACGGGTTGCTGCTGGTCGCGGCGCTCGTCGTCGTGGCCATGGTGGCCGGTGCGGGGCCGTCCGCCGCGGCCAACGCACCCCAGGCCGTCACCGCGGCGGCCTCGACCGCCGCCAACGGCTCCGCGCTGATCGGGGCGGCCATCGCGGTGGCCGGGTCCTCCATCGGCGCCGCGATCGCGGTCGCGTACACCGGCGCCGCCGCGCTCGCCGCGATCAGCGAGCGGCCCGAGCTGTTCGGGCGCGCGATGGTGATCGTCGGGCTCGCCGAGGGGATCGCCATCTACGGGCTGATCGTGTCCATCATCCTGATCGGCAAGGCATGAGCGACGTCGCCGTCATCGGGTCAGCGGAGCTCGTCAGCGGCTTCGCGCTCGCCGGTGCGCGCACCTACGCGGTCCGGGACGCCGAGGAGGCGCGGGCCACCTGGCAGCAGCTGCCGCCGACCGTCGCGATCGTGCTGCTGTCCGCGGCGGCCGCGGACGCCATCGGCGACGCCACCCGCGCACGCGGCGCACCCCTCACCGCGCGGCTGCCGTCATGACCGCAGGCACGGCGACCCCTCCCGGTGAGACCAGGGCCGCGAACCCACTCGAGCCGCTCGAGCAGGCGTTGCTGCGCCGGGCGCAGGCCGATGCCGACGCGGCTCGGGCGGACGCCGAGCTCTCGGCGCGCACCCAGACGGACGCGGCACGCGTCCAGGCGGCCGAGGTCCTGGACCAGGCACGTGCCGCCGGTGAGGCGGATGCCGACCGACGGCGGGCCCTGGACCAGGCCCGAGCGCGTCGCGAGGCGCGACGAATCGTCCTCGCGGCGGAGCGCACGGCGTACGAGCAGCTGTGCGCCGCGGCGCGTGCGGCGGTGCAGGAGCTGCTCGCCGAGCCCGCCCGGCAGGGGCGGCTCGGTGCGCTGGTGGTCGCCCGGCTGGGTAACGAGGCGCGGCTGGAGCCGCACCCGTCCGGCGGTGTGGTCGGCGCGGTGCCGGACGGACGCCGGGTCGACGCCTCGGTCGACGCGCTCGTCGCGCACGCTCTCGACCGGCTCGACCTCGCGGCGTTGTGGGACGACCGATGAGCGGCCGGGTGACCCGGGTCAGCGGCCCGCTGGTCGAGGTGGACGGCCTGGACGGCGTCGCGATGGCCGAGGTGGTCGCGCTTGGGGCGGCGCGGCTGCCCGGAGAGGTCGTGGCGATCGAGGACCAGGTCGTCTCGGTGCAGGCCTACGAGTACACCGGCGGCCTCACGGTCGGGGACCCGGTCGAGGCGTTGGGGCACCCGTTGTCGGCCACCCTCGGTCCGCAGCTGCTGGGTGGCGTCTTCGACGGCCTGCTCCGTCCGCTGTCCGACGCGCCGACGTGGCTCGGTCCGCTCACCCGCCACGACACGGGCAGGAGCGAAGCGGAGTGGCGCCCCGCGATCGCGGTCGGGGAGCACGTCGGCGACGGCGCCCTGCTGGGCACGGTGCCGGCGGGCGGGATCGAGTACCGGGTCCTGGCACCGCCGGGCGTGTCGGGCACGGTCGAGCACGTCGCCGTCGCCGGTGCCCACGGCACGGAGGACGTGGTCGCGGTGGTGGGCGGCGTCGAGGTCACGATGAGCCAGCGGTGGCCGGTCCGCCGCCCTCGACCTGTCCGCGAGCGCCTGCCCGCAGCAGCTCCCCTGGTCACGGGCCAGCGCGTGCTCGACGCCGTCTTCCCCCTCGCGCAGGGGAGCAGTGCGGCGGTGCCCGGCGGCTTCGGCACGGGCAAGACGATGCTGCTGCAGCAGATCGCCAAGTGGTGCGACGCCGACGTGATCGTCTACATCGGCTGCGGCGAGCGCGGCAACGAGATGGCGGACGTGCTCGACGAGCTCGGCGAGCTGACCGACCCGCGGACGGGTCGACTGCTCGCCGACCGCACGGTGATCATCGCCAACACCTCGAACATGCCGATGATGGCCCGCGAGGCGAGCATCTACAGCGGGGTCACTGTCGCCGAGCACTTCCGCGACATGGGCTACCACGCGGTGGTCATCGCCGACTCGACGTCGCGGTGGGCGGAGGCCCTGCGCGAGCTCGGCTCCCGCTCCGGCGCGTTGCCGGCGGAGGAGGGCTACCCGGCCTCGCTGTCGTCCGCGCTGGCCGCCTTCTACGAACGAGCGGGTCGCGCGGTGACGCTCGGTGGCGCCACCGCGTCCGTGACGATCATCGGCGCCGTGTCTCCCGCGGGTGGGGACACCACCGAACCGGTGACCGCCCAGACCGAGCGCTTCGTCCGAACCCTGTGGAGCCTCGACCGGGGCCTCGCCTACGCCCGGCACTACCCCGCTGTGGCGTGGTCGGGGTCCTTCTCGCGCGACGCCGAGGGCCTGGCTGCCTGGTACGCCAGCAACGGTGACCCGGGCTGGGGCGCCCGACGCGCCCGCGTCACCACCCTCCTGGCGGAGGCCGACCGCCTGGGCGAGCTCGCGGAGCTGGTCGGCGCAGGGTCGCTGCCCGGGCACGAGCGCGTCGTCCTGCTGGCGGGCCGCCTGTTGCGCGAAGGGGTGCTGCAGCAGAACGCGCTGTCGGACAACGACGCGCGCTGCGCACCGGCGAAGACGGCGGCGCTCATCGATGCGGTGCTCGACGTGGTCGACCGGTGCGAGGCGGCGATCGAGGGCGGCAGCACCGCGACGGAGATCGAGGAGCTCGACTTCTCGCCGCTGCTGCGCGCGGCCCAGGACACGCCGCCCGACGGGGCCGGCGGCATCGCGAGCCGTCGCCAGCAGCAGCTCGACCGGTTGGCGGCGCTGCCATGAGCACCACCGACTGGTTCCCGGTCCGCTACGCCGGTGTGCGGGACCTGCGCGGGCCGCTCCTCGTGGTGCGCGGTGTGGAGCGGGTCGGCTGGGACGAGTTCGCCGTCGTCCGGATCGTCGGTGCGGCCGGCGAGCCGGAGCGTCACGGCCTGGTGCTCGAGGTCGACCACGATCTCGCGGTGGTGCAGGTGCTCGAGGGCACCGACGGGCTGGTGCCCGGCAGGACGGAGGTGGCGTTCGCCGGTGCACCGCTCCGGGTGCCGATCGGGCCCGGGTGGCTCGGCCGGGTGTGCAACGGTCGCGGGGAGCCGGTCGACGGTGGTCCACCGATCGTGGCGACCAGGACGGCGCCCATCGCCGGCAGCCCGCTGAACCCGGTGCACCGACGACCGCCGGCCGAGCCGGTGCTGACCGGGATCTCGGCGATCGACGCCCTGATGACCCTGGTCCGCGGCCAGAAGCTGCCGATCTTCTCGGCCGCCGGCCTGCCGCACCTCGAGCTGGCGGCGCAGATCGCCGCCCAGTCCATGTCGGGCGACGAGCCGTTCTGCGTCGTCTTCGCCGCGATGGGGGTCACGCACCCCGATGCGGACGCCGTCCGGGCCCGCCTCGAGGAGCGATCGGCGGCCGGCGAGCTGGTGCTGCTGCTCAACACCGCCGACGACCCGGTGATCGAGCGGATCCTGACCCCGCGCATCGCGTTGACCGTCGCCGAGGACCTCGCCTTCGAGCAGCACCGCCACGTGCTCGTCGTGCTGGCCGACATGACGAGCTATGCGGAGGCGCTGCGTGAGGTCGCCGCGGCTCGCGGCGAGATGCCCGGGCGCCGGGCGTATCCCGGCTACCTGTACAGCGACCTGGCCTCGCTGTACGAGCGCTGCGGCCAGATCCGCGGCGTCGCCGGCTCGCTGACCGTGGTCCCGGTGCTGACCATGCCCGGTGGCGACATCACCCACCCGGTACCGGACCTGACCGGCTACATCACCGAGGGTCAGATCGTCCTCACCTCCGACGTGCACGCCCGCGGCATCTACCCGCCGGTGGACCCGTTGTCGTCGCTGTCGCGGCTGATGCGCAGCGGTGCCGGTGCAGGTCGCACGCGCGAGGACCACCTGGAGGTCGCCGCCCAGCTGCTCGCAGCGCTGGCCCGCGCCCGCCAGGTGCAGCAGCTGGCGGAGATCGTCGGGGAGGCCGCCCTCAACGGCACCGACCAGCTGTACCTGGAGTTCGCGACCACCTTCGAGCGCGTGCTGACCGACCAGGGCCAGGGCGAACGGCGCACGCTGGACGAGACCCTGGAACGCTGCTGGCAGGTCCTCACGGTGCTGCCGGCTCGGGAGCTGACGATGCTGTCCCGGCGGTTCCTCGCGCAGCATCCCCGGACCGAGGGGTAGCCCGTGCCGGTCGCCCGCTCCGTCCCACCCGGCCGCGCCGGTCGCCTGTGGCTGCGCGCGCGCCTCAGCACGGCGCAGAAGGGGCGCGACCAGCTCGACCGCAAGCTGCGCATCCTCCTGCCCGAGCAGCAGCGGCTGCAGACCCGGCTGGAGCGACGCGAGGCCACCTGGTCGCACGCGTACGCCGAGGCGCAGACGTGGCTGCTGCGAGCCGTGCTCCTCGGCGGGGAGGACGCGGTGCGGTGCGCCGCACCGTCGGGGACGGCTGAGGTCGAGGTGGTCTGGACCTCGGCGATGGGCCTGAGCTACCCGGAGGACGTGCTGGTCCGTACCGGCCCCACAGACGCGGCGGTCCTGGCGGGGAACGCTGCGGTCGTCCCGGCGACAGCGGCGTTCCAGGCCGCCCTGGTCGCCGGTGCCCGCGCCGCCGCGGCTCGCGAGGCGGTGGCCCGGCTCGCCGCCGAGATCGCGGTGACCCGCCGCCGGATGCGAGCCCTGGACAAGCGCTGGCTGCCGTGGCTGCGCGAGCGCCTCGCAGCCTTGGAGCTCACGCTCGAGCAGACGGAGCAGGAGGACGGCATGCGCCTGCGCCGAGCCGTCAGCGGCACCGTCGACAGGAGCTCGCAGCCATGATCGAACGGATCCTGGTCGCCATCGACGACACAGCCGACTCGCTGGCCGCCGCACGGTTGGCCATCGAGCTGGCAACCGCCCTGCACGCCGAGCTCCGAGCCGTTCACGTCGAGGTCGACCACGGCCTCCCCAAGGTGGTCCAGGCCGCGAGCGGTGAACCGGGTGCCGGCGCGCGTCTCGCCGAGGCGGGTGTCGCGATGCTGCACCGGGTGAGCGCCCTCGCGGCGGCTGCACGTCTCGAGCTGCAGACCCAGGTGCTCACCGGCGAGATCGCCCCGGCGATCCTGCACGACGCCCGTCAGTGGCGGGCCGACCTGGTGGTGCTGGGCAAGTCCTCCCGGTCGGCGAGCGGCGAGCCGTACATCGGCGCGCGGTCACGACACGTCCTGGAGTTCGCCGACCAGCCGGTGGTGATCGTGCCGCCGCCGGAGGCCGCGGCGCGCTAGGTGTGCTCGGTGCGGTGCCGCGACGGCGTACCGGTCCCGGTGCGGGCCTCGCCGCGGCGACGGAGGAACCCGGCGACGGCCGGGTCCGCCGCGAGGTCGGCCGCCCGGCGGTACGCCTCGGTCGCGTCGCGACCGGCACGTGCGAGGAGGTCGGCGCGGGCCGCCCAGTACGGCTGGAAGTCGTCGACGGCGGTGGGCAGGGCGGCGAGGCCGGCGTCCGGGCCGTCGATCCGTCCGGTGACGACGGCGGAGGCGACCTGCGCGCCGAGCGTCGGGGCCGTCGCCAGCAGCGCGGCGTACAGCGTCCGCAGCGACGCCCAGCTCGTCGCTCCGGTCCGGCGGCGTTCGCAGTGCACCGCCTGGATCGCCGCCTCGAGCTGGAAGCGGCCGGGAGGTGCGGCCGACCGCGCGCGGCGCAGGTAGCTCTCGCCCTCGGCGATCAGGTCCTCGTCCCAGCCGGTCGGGTCCTGCTCGTCGAGCGGGACGAACCCGCCGTCGGCCCGTCGGGCGAGCGTCAAGGTGGTGAGGGCAGCCAGGGACCACGCCTCGGGCTCGTCGCCCAGCAGCGTGGCGAGCGTCACCGCCAGGTAGCGCGCCTCGCCTGCGAGCGTCTCGCGCCCGCCGCGCCAGGACAGGGCGGCGCAGCCGTAGACCGCCTCGAGGACGGCCGGAAGACGCTCGGGCATCAGCCGACGGTCCGGGACGGCGAAGGGGATGCCGGCGTCCCGGATCCGCCTCTTGGCGCGGACCAGCCGCTGCGCCATCGTGGCCGCAGGCACCGCGAACGCCCGGCCGATCTGGGCGGCGTCGAACCCGAGCACCGTCTGCAGCATGAGGGGCGCACGGACGGACTCGTCGATCGCGGGATGGGCGCACACGAAGAGCAGCTCGAGGCGCCGGTCGCCGATGGCGAGGGCGTCGAGGTCCGCGAACGGGTCGACCGCGGCGCCGTGGTCCTCGAGCGGCACCGAGCGGCGGGTCGCGGCCGACCGCCACACGTCGCGCTGCCGGTTGCGGGCCACGGTGAGCAGCCACCCCTCGGGGTTCGTCGGGACCCCGACCTCGGGCCAGCGGCGCAACGCCTCCTCGAAGGCGGCGGACAAGGCGTCCTCCGCCGACGCGAGGTCGCGGGTCGGGGCCGCGAGCAGGGAGACCAGCCGCCCGTAGGACGCCCGGGCGGCACGCTCGGCGGCCGTCCGGGCGTCCGGGTGGCTCACCCGTTCGGGACCCACACGCCCTCGACCGTGTGGGTCGCGCCCGGACGGATCTCGACGGCACCCCACTGGACCGGCGGTGCCTGCCTGGCCCACTCGATCGCCGCGTCGAGGTCGGGCACGTCGATCACGATCGTCCCGCCGAGCTGGTCCTTGGTGTCCGCGAAGGGCCCGTCCTGCACGCGCAGGACGCCGTCGCGCACCCGCACGGTCGTGCTCGACACCGACGGTTGCAGCACCTCGGCCGCGACCAGGACCTTCGCGGCCTGCAACGTCGCCGCATAGCTGGCGAACGCCTCCATGCCCTGCGCGATCGCGTCCGCGCCGATGGTCTCGGCGGACTCCTCCGGGTAGTGCAGCAGCAGCGTGTAGCGCATGTGACTCTCCGCTCGGCTCAACGAACAGCGTATTCGGCGATGACGACGCCGGTCGTGGTGGGGATCGTGCGCCCCAGCGTCAGGTCCACCCGCTCGCCGTCCCCGAACAGCCGGGTGCCGGCGCCGAGCACGATCGGGTGCACCTGCAGCGTGAACCGGTCGACCAGGTGAGCGGCGTGCAGGGCTCGGACCAGCTCGCCGCTGCCCATCACCATGAGGTCGGGTCCGCCGGCGGCCTTCAGCTCACGCACCCGCTCGACGCCGTCCCCCGCCAGCAGGGTGGAGGCCGGGTGGCGGAGCACCGTGCCCGGATCACGTGAGACGACGTACTTCGGCGTCGAGAGGAGGACCTGGGCGAACGGGTTCGGTTCCGGCCTGGTCGTCCAGTGGTCGAGGACGTCGCGGTAGGTGCGATGGCCGAACAGCAGGGCCCCGGGGTTGCTCATGCCCTCGGCGGCGTACGCCATCGACACCTCGTCCCGGTAGCCGGTCGCCCAGCCGCCTGCGTGGAAGCCGCCGCGGGTGTCCTCGTCCGGCCGACCCGGGCCCTGCATCACCCCGTCGAGGGTGATGTTCTGGAAGGCGGTGATCGTCGTCATGCTCGTTCCTCTCGGCCAGCCGTCGCGTCGTGCCCTGTCAGGGGGATGACGAAGCAACCGGCTCCGGATCGACAGCCGAGCGCACCGTCGCGCCCGAAGGCGTGCGCTGCGACCGCGACACGCGCAAATGCGGGCGCTCCGGGCACCCGGTGCGAAAGGATCGCTCACGGCTGCGCCCTGCCAGCCGATAAGACGACGGACGACGCGCGTACCCACGGCCGGCACCTTGCACGCCACGCCGCCCGTGGGCACGGCAGGGGGGCTGCGGCCACAGGCGTCGTCCCCAGCCGAAAGGGACCCGCACATGGGCAAGTGGAAGATCACCCAGAACAGCACCGTCGTCCGCATCGCCGCGAGCGCTGGCACGCTCGTCGCCGTGGCAGTGCTGGTCGGCGCCGGGTACAAGTGGTAGCAGCTCCTCCGGTCGTCGGTGGTGCCGGGCGCAAGCGCCTGGCACCACCGACCCCGCTCGGCGTCTACGTCACGGCGGTGACGAGCCTCGGCCTGGTCGGCCTGGTGGTCACCGTGGTGGCGAGTTCCTGGCCGGACACCGTCTCGCGGATCCTCGTCTGGCCCGCCGTGGTGCTCGCCGTGGCCGCGCTGGCCGGCGAGGTGCGGCCGATCCGGCTCTCGGGGGAGGACGACGCCGGCACCCTGTCGACGTCGGCGCCGTTCATCCTGGCCCTGACCGCGATCGGCGGTGTCGCCGTCGCGGTCATCGTGCAGGCGGTCGCGAGCCTGCTCGACGACCTGCTGCACCGTCGCGAGGCACGCAAGTCCCTGTTCAACACGGCCCAGTACGCGCTGAGCGTCCTGACGGCCCGCGCAGTCTTCTGCTGGCTGACGCACGTGCCGTTCCTGGGCGGACCGAGGCTGGTCGAGGTGCGGGACGTGGTCCCGCTGCTCGTCGCGGGCCTGGTGATGATCACCGTCAACCGCGTCCTGGTCGCCGGCGTCGTGTCCCTCGCGACGCGCCAGCCCTTCATGGCGGTGGTGACCGAGGACGGCGTCGCCCACGCCGTCACCAACCTGGTGCTCATCTCGGTCGGCTGCCTGGCCGGCGTGCTCGCCGCGGACGGAGCGGGCGTGCTGGTGCTCCTCGTGCCGTTCGTCGTGGCGGCGCACCTGCTCGCGGGGGCCGCCGCTCGGCACGCGCACCTGGCGTCGCACGACTCGCTGACCGGTCTGGCCAACCGCGACCAGCTGCGGCGGTCGCTCGACGAGGGCTTCACGGCCGCTGCGCGGACCGACGGGAACGGGCCCGGTCTGGTGCTCGTGGACCTGGACCACTTCAAGGACATCAACGACACCCTGGGCCACCCGGTCGGCGACCAGCTGCTGCGGCAGGTCGCGCGCCGGCTGGTGTCCGACCTGCCGGAGGACGTCGCGGTGCACCGGCTCGGCGGCGACGAGTTCGCTGTGGTGGTCGCGGGCAACCTCGCCGACGCGCAGCACGTCGCCCGGGTGCTGCTGCGTTCGCTCGACGACCCGATCCGGGTGGAGGGCCTCGACCTGCTGATCCGCGCGAGCGCGGGCGTCGCGGTCGCTCCGGAGCACGGCACCGACCCGCAGGAGCTGATGAAGCGGGCGGACATCGCGCTGTACTACGCCAAGCTCGAGCGGGACCGCATCAGCACCTACGCACCCGAGTTCGACATCAACACCCTCGAACGGCTCCACCTGCTCGCCGACCTGCGTGCCGCGCTCGAGGCGGGTGACCTCTTCGTCGACTACCAGCCGCAGGTGGATCTGGCCGACTCCCGGATCGTCGGCGTCGAGGCACTGGTCCGCTGGGAGCACCCGGTCCGCGGGCTGGTGGCCCCGGACGACTTCGTCCCTCTCGCGGAGAGCTCGGGCCTGATCACGGCTCTGACGGAGTTCGTGCTCGAGACGGCGCTGGCGGACCTGGCGCGGTGGCGTGCGGCGGGCCACGACGTCCGCGTCGCGGTCAACCTCTCCGCCCGGCACCTGTCCGACCTCTCGCTGCCGCCCCGGATCGCCGCGACGCTCGCGAAGCACCAGATGCCGGCGACGGCGCTCGTCCTCGAGGTGACGGAGACCGGAATCCTGTCCGACCCCGCGCGCGCCGACCTGGTGATCAGCGCCCTGCGCGCGCTCGGCATCGGCATCGCCGTGGACGACTACGGCACCGGGAACGCCTCGCTCAGCTACCTCAAGCGGCTGGAGGTGGACGAGCTCAAGGTGGACCGGTCGTTCGTCAGCGACATCGCCACCGATACCCAGGACCTGATCATCGTGCGGTCCACCATCGCCCTGGCCCTCGCGCTCGGCCTGCGCGTGGTGGCGGAAGGGGTGGAGGACGAGCCGACCGCCGCGGCGCTGAGAGAGCTCGGTGAGGTGATCGGGCAGGGCTTCCACCTCGGTCGTCCCACCACGCCGGCGCTGCTGGCCGAGCAGCTGGAGCGGCAGGGCGGCCACTCCGTCGCCGTCGGTGCGCGAGGTCTCTGAGCGATGCTCGTGCTCGCCGCGTGCCTCCTCGCGCTCGCGTCGCCCCTCGTCCTCGGCCGCTGGCCGGCCGGCCTCCTGCTGCACCGGTGGCGCGCGCCCCTGCTGATCTGGGCGACCCTCGCCGTGCAGGTCGTCGTCGTCGAGGTGCGACTGCCGCACGGGCTCGCCCCCGTCGCGCACGTGCTGACGTACGTGCTCGCGCTCGGGTTCCTGTGGCTGAACCGACGGCTGCCGGGGGCCGTGCTGGTCGGCCTCGGCGCGGCGTCGAACGGTGTGACGATCGCCCTCAACGGGGGCGTCCTGCCGGCGTCACGCTGGGCGACGTCCGCCGCCGGCATCGACCCGCACCTCGCCTTCGCCAACAGCGCGGTGGTGGACCACCCGGTGCTGCCGTGGCTCGGCGACGTCTTCGCGTGGCCGGCCCCGCTCCCGCTGGCCAACACGTTCAGCGTGGGCGACGCGCTGGTCGTCGCCGGCGTGGCGGTCGCGGCGTGGACCGGTGCCCGGCCGGTGCGCCGCGCGGCCTGACGGTCCCGCCTGCGGCCCCGGCTGCCGAAGGCCGCAGCCGAGCCGTGTCGCCCCGGCGCTCCTACGCGATCTCCGCCGCTGCGGCCCGTCCGGCCGTCCGGCCCGAGAACAGGCAGCCGCCGAGGAACGTGCCCTCGAGCGCGTTGTAGCCGTGCATCCCGCCGCCGCCGAAGCCGCTGACCTCGCCCGCGGCGTAGAGGCCGGGGATCGGGGCGCCGTCGCCGTCGAGCACCCGGCCGCTCAGGTCCGTGTGCAGCCCGCCGAGGGTCTTGCGGGTCAGGATGCTCAGGCGGACGGCGATCAGGGGACCGGCGGCGGGGTCGAGCAGCCGGTGCGGGGCTGCGACCCGGATCAGCCGGTCGCCGCGGTAGCGCCGTGCGGCGCGGATCGCCGTGACCTGCGCGTCCTTGGAGAACGGGTTGTCGAGCTCGCGGTCGCGCGCCTCGACCAGGGCCTGCAGGCGGTCGAGGTTGATCAGCGGGGCGCCCACGAGGCGGTTCATCCCGGCGACGAGCCGCGGCAGCGTGTCCGCCACGACGAAGTCCTCGCCGTGCCGCAGGAACGCCTCGAGCGGACCGGGCGTGCCGCGCCGCACGCGGGACAGGAGCAGGGGCAGGTCCTTGCCGGTCAGGTCCGGGTTCTGCTCCGATCCGGAGAGGGCGAGCTCCTTCTCGATGATCTTCCGCGTGAGGACGAACCACGAGTGGTCGTGGCCCGTGCTCCGCAGGTGCCGGAGCGTGGCCAGGGTGTCGAAGCCGGGGAAGCACGGCGCCGGCAGCCGGTTGCCCTCGGCGTCGAGCCAGAGCGACGACGGCCCGGGCAGGATGCGGATGCCGTGGTCGGCCCAGACGGGGTCCCAGTTGTGCAGGCCCTCGGTGTAGTGCCACATGCGGTCGGCGTTGATCACGGCGGCGCCGGCGGCCGCACCGATCTGCAGCATCCGGCCGTCGACGTGGGCGGGCACGCCCGCGACCAGCTCGTGCGGCGGTGCGCCCAGGCGCTCCGGCCACATCCGGCGCACCAGGTCGAGGTTTCCGCCGATGCCCCCGGAGGCGACGACCACGACCTGCGCCTCGTACGAGAAGCCGCCGACCTCGACGCGGGAGGACGGCCTGCCACGGCCGACAGACGAGGCCTCGAGAACCGCGCCGCTGACTCCCGTCACCGCACCGTCGTGCGTCACCAAGGCGTCGACCCGGTGCCGGAAGCGCAGCTCCACCCGTCCCGCCGCGACGTGCTCGCGCACCCGCCTCTCGAACGGGGCCAGCACGCCCGGGCCCGTGCCCCAGGTGATGTGGAAGCGCGGGACGGAGTTGCCGTGGCCCTCGGCGCGGCCGTCCCCCCGTTCCGCCCAGCCCACCACCGGGAAGAATCGCACGCCCATCGCCCGCAGCCAGGCCCGCTGCTCCCCGGCGGCGAACTGCAGGTAGGCCTCCGCCCACCGGCGGGGCCAGTGGTCCTCGGGGCGGTCGAACCCGGCGGAGCCGAACCAGTCCTGCCGGGCCAGCTCCAGCCGGTCCCGCACGCCCATCCGACGCTGCTCCGGGGTGTTGACCAGGAACAGCCCGCCGAGCGACCAGAACGCCTGACCACCCAGCGACTGCTCCGGCTCCTGGTCGAGCACGAGCACGCGCCTGCCGGCATCGGCCAGCTCGGCGGCGGCCACGAGCCCGGCGAGGCCGGCCCCCACGACGACGGCGTCGGCGTCCACATCGCTCCCGGGTGATCGACCGGTGTCCCGCCGCAAGGGTCGCCCGTGGCGGCGCAGCAGGCAACCGTCACGCGTCCGTCGACGTCGGCGGCTGGCGGCATGATGGGCGCCGCACCCGCCCGCACACCGTTCCACGGCCGCCGTTCCATCAGCAGGGGAGCCCACCATCACCGACAGCCAGCCGCGCGCGCCGCGGCCCGCCGCCGTCCCGGTGGTCGCCCGGCGCAGCATCCCGCACCCGTTCCGGGCCCTCCCGGCGGAGGTCGCCGTGCTGACGGCGGTCGCGTTCTCGGTTGCCCTGGGCTTCGGGATCGTCGCGCCCGCCATCCCGTTGTTCGCCAAGGGGTTCGGGGTCAGCAACGCCGCCGCCGGTGCCGTGGTCTCGGTGTTCGCCCTGGTGCGCTTCGTGTCCGCCCCCGCCGCCGGCAGGCTGGTGGACCACCTCGGGGAACGGTCGGTGCTGGCGGCCGGCATCGGCATCGTGGGCGTCTCGAGCCTGCTGGCGGGGCTCTCGGGCAGCTACCTGCAGCTGCTGGTGCTGCGCGGGGTCGGCGGCTTCGGCTCCGCCATGTTCACCGTCTCGTCCTTCGCGCTCCTGCTGCGGGTGGTCGCCCCGGACCAGCGTGGCCGCGCCACCGGCGTCTACCAGACCGGGTTCCTGCTCGGTGGCATCGCCGGTCCTGCCTTCGGCGGCCCGCTGACCGCCTGGTCGCTGCGTGCGCCCTTCTTCGTCTACGCCGGGACCCTGCTGATCGCCGGGGGAGTGGCCACCGTCTTCCTGGCGCGCACTCCGTTGCGTGCGCACGAGGCAGCCGCGGGAACGGCGGAGCAGGTGCCCACCGGTCTTGGGACCGCGCTGCGCAGCTCGGCCTACCGGGCCGCGGTCGTGAACAACTTCGCCGTCGGCTGGGCCGTCTTCGGTGTGCGGGCGTCGCTGGTCCCGGTGTTCGTCGTCGAAGGGCTGCGGCTCGGTGCCTCCTGGACCGGCGCCGGCCTGGTGGTGTCGGCGGTGGTGCAGGCGATCGTCCTGGTGCCGGCCGGTCGTCTGGTCGACAGCGGAGGGCGCCGGCCCTTCCTGCGCGGCGGTGCCGCGCTCGCGCTGGCTGCGGGGGTGGCGATGGCGTTCGCCGGTGGCGCGCCGCTGTTCCTGGCCGGGATGGCCCTGTACGGCGCGGGGTCGGCGATGCTGGGCGTGTCGACCGCCGCCGTGGTGGGCGACGTGATCGGCGGTCGGGGCGGCACGCCCGTGGCCGCGTTCCAGATGGCCTCGGACGCCGGGGCGTTCGTCGGACCTCTCGCGGCCGGGGCGCTGGCGGACGCCGCCTCGTTCCGGGTCGCGTTCCTCGCCACGGCCGGCGTCTCCGCCCTGGCGCTGGTGGCCGGCCTCGTCATGCCCGAGACGCGCCGCGCCCGGCCGCCGACGGACGCCCCTGCCTGACGGGCACGGGCGGCTCGTCGGCGTCGGTCAGAGGCCGGTGGCGGCCCGGCTCCCTGCGGCGTCCGTCGCGGGGTCCCGCAGGTAGCGCAGCAGCAGCATGTCGTCGGCCTGGAGGACGCTCGCCAGGTGCATGCGGCGCGGTGTCTCCTCGGGGCCCACCGCGATGCGACCGGCGTGCCCGCCCTCCAGGACGGGGCTGAGGGTGAGGCACAGCTCGTCGACGGCGTCCGCCGCCAGGAAGGTGCCGAACAGGTGGGGGCCACCCTCGCAGAGCACCTGCAGCAGCCCGCGCTGCTCGAGCGCCCTGCGCAGCAGCCAGGGGTCGACCGCGCCGGAGCCGACCAGCACGACGTCGGCGACGGACGCCAGCTCGTCGCGCGCGTCCGACGGCGCGGCGTCGTGGGTCAGCACCAGCGGGCGCACCGGCGCGTCGGCGAACACCGGATGGGTGGACGGCAGGCCGAGGCGCGAGCTGACCAGGGCGAACGTCGGCTGCGGTGCCAGGCCCTGCTGCACCCGCCAGTGGACGGCCTCGTCGTCGAGACGCATCGCGCCGTAGCCCTCGTCGCGCAGCGTGCCCGCGCCGAGCAGGATCACGTCGGACAGCATCCGCAGCGTGTCGAACACGAGCTTGTCGTCGGCGTTGTTCAACCCGCCGGACAGACCGCCCTGGGTCGCCGACCCGTCGAGGCTCGAGATGAAGTTCATCCGCAGGTGCGGCCGGGTGCGGTCCGCGACGGCGTACCGGTCGAGGACGTCGTCACGGTGCAGCATGCGGGCGCCTCAGCGGTTGTGCCGGTGCTCCACCGGCTCCCGTCGGCCGAGCACCGCCTCGACCATGCGCACCGCGTCGACGGTGGCACGCACGTCGTGCGCCCGAACCACCCGCGCACCGTGCTCGACGCACCAGGCCGCGACGGCGAGCGACCCGGCCAGACGCTCGTCGGCCGGGCGACCGAGCGTCTCCCCGACGAAGTCCTTGCGGGACAGCGCGACGAGCGTCGGGCCGATCGCCGTGATCTCGTCCAGCCGCCGGGTCAGCTCCAGGGAGTGGCTGGTGTTCTTGTTCAGGTCGTGGCCGGGGTCGACGACGATCCGGTCGCGTGCCACGCCGTGCGCCACGGTGTGCGCGACGCGCTCCCGGAGGAAGGCAGCCACGTCGGCCACCACGTCCCCGTACTGGGGACGTGGCAGGTGCACGTGCGGCGCGGCCAGCGAGTGCGCGACGACGACCGTCGCACCCGTGCGGGCCACGACGTCGAGCATGGCGTCGTCCCGCAGGCCGTTGGTGTCGTTGACCACGTCGGCACCGGCCTCGATCGAGGCGGCGGCGACCTCCGCCCGGGTGGTGTCGACGGAGATCACCACGTCGGACACCGCGCGGATCGCGGCGACGACGGGCACGACGCGGTCGAGCTCCTCCGTGACGCCCACGGCAGGGGTGTCCGGCGAGAACGGGACGCCGCCGACGTCCACCCACTCCGCGCCCTCGGCCACCGCCCGCAGCGCCGCCTCCACGGCGGCCTCCAGGGCGAACGTCCGGCCGCGGTCGTAGAACGAGTCCGGCGTGCGGTTGACGATGCCCATCACCGCGACGTGCGAGAGGTCCGGCGCTCGAGGCGTCCGCCGCGCTGGCGCGCGGGAGGCCGTCGGCTCGTCGGAGCTGTGGGTGGCCGTCGTCGTGGTCATCTCACCTGCACCTTAAGCCGCCGGTGGAGGGGAGCCCCGGACCGCACGGTGACGTCCCGAGGCATGGACGCAGCGCGAGGCGTCGTTCGAACACCTGTTCGGGTAGGCTGACCGCATGACGGATCCGGAGGCGCGCCCCGCACCCGTGTCCGGCTCGCCGCGGGACCTGACCGCCTCGCGGGCGCCGCAGCAGCTGCCGGCACGCCTGGTCGCCAACCGTGACCTGCCGACGGCCGTCCCCGTGCGGCCGCAGGGGAACGTGCCGGTGATCGTGCGGATCGTGTGGTCGGACGGTGCCGAGGAGTGGCGCCCGGCACGCGCGGTCCGATGGACGGCGACGCACGTGATGGTCGCCTGGCGTGACGACGAGGCGAACCCCCGTTCCGAGCGGCACGAGTGGCTGAAGGCGGGTGACGTCGCGCGCTCGGTGAGCTGGTTGGTGCCGCCGGGCCGTCCGTCCTGACCCGCGCCCGGCGCCCACGCCGGACGGCCCCAGATCGGGTCTGCCCTGCTCTTGCGCACGCGCGCCGTCGGGGTTCGGATGTACCCATTTCTCGTCCCGATGGTGGGACGGGTCCGTGTCGACTCTGATCGGGGAGAAGTCGTGCGCAGACTCTTGGCCTCATCCACAGCAACCCTCCTGGGCCTGGCGACCGCAGGTGCCGCGGTTCCGGCCGCCGGGCTGGCCGCCGTCGCCGGACCGGCGGTCGCACCGTTCGCCGTCGAGGCGCCGGACACGCCGGACTCGGCGACCGCTGCCGGCACCCCGCCGGCCTGCGTCTCGCCGGCGCCCGTCAAGAAGTACGCCTACTACCACTGCAACACACCGGACCAGGTCCGGGCCGCGCACGGCCTACCGCCGCTGACGGCATCGAGCACCGAGGGTGCCGGCCAGACGATCGTCCTGGTGGACGCCTACGGCAGCCCCGCCGCGCAGCAGGACCTGACCACCTTCGCCTCCACGTTCGGCGGTCCGACACCGAAGTTCGAGCAGTGGTTCCCGCAGGGTCAGCCGGGGTTCCCGACCACGACGGTGAACGGCAACGGCAACTCGCAGTCGGGCCCGGCAGCGGCGTCCGGCTGGGCCGGTGAGGCCACCCTCGACATCGAGTGGGCGTACGCACTGGCGCCCGCGGCGAACATCGTGCTCCTGGCGACGCCGCCGGCGGAGACGCAGGGGGTGCCCGGCCTGCCGAACCTGATGAAGGCGATCGACGCCGCGGTCGACCGTTTCCCGGCCGGCACGGTCTTCTCGATGTCGTTCGGCACCGACGAGTCCGCCTTCGGCAGCCCGGCCGCCGCCAAGACGCAGTTCGCCCGGTTCGACGCGACGTTCGCGCGCGGTGAGGCCAAGGGCGACTCGTTCTTCGCGTCCGCCGGTGACGGTGGCTCGGTCGGCTACACACGGGCGCACCGGCAGACCGCCACGAGCCCCGACCCGCAGGTCTCGTATCCCAACGTCTCCCCGTACGTCACCTCGGTCGGCGGCACGCAGCTGCAGAACGGGTGGACGTGGAACCCCACGACCGACGTGCCCTACCTGGCCGACGGCAGCCAGAACCCGGCGTACTTCGGCTGGACCACCGGCGGCAGCACGGAGCCGGTCGACAACGAGAGCGCGACCGGCATGATCACGGGCGGCGGTCTGTCGACGGTGTATGCGCGGCCGGACTACCAGGCCGGGGTCGCGGGCGTCGTCGGCACCCATCGCGGTGTGCCGGACCTCGCCTGGAACTCGTCCGTCAACGGCGGTGTGCTGGTCTACACGTCCTTCTTCCCGGGCGTGAGCCGCGTCGGTTGGCACGTGTACGGCGGCACGTCCGCGTCGTCGCCGCAGGCGGCGGCACTGACGGCCCTCGCCAACCAGCAGCGCATCGCGGCGAACAAGGCGCCGCTGGGCAACCTCAACCCGGTGATCTACGCGACGTCCTTCCCGCGGGCCACGGCCTTCGCCGACGTGGTCGCGCACACCTACGGGACCACCCCGAGCGGTGTCCTGGACTCGAACCGGGTGTGGGACATCGGCGCCGACGGGGTCATCACGCCTGGCCCGGTGCCGGGCTACGCGACGACGCCCGGGTACGACCTGACCACCGGCTGGGGTGTGCCGGCCGGCCCGTCGTACGTGTCAGCGCTGGTCGCAGCGCCGTAGCAGCACCGCCGGCTCCCGGCCGGATCGCATGACAACGCCGCGGGCGGCGTCGAGCAACGACTCGGTGCCGCCCGCGGAGTCGTGCGCCAGCCTCCGCCGATCTGCGCGCTGCCCCCGCGAGCGTGCCCGAGATCCTGTCGGCCGGTCTGGCGACGTGTGGCCGACGGGGGCAGGCTCGGAGCGTCGGCACTGGGAGCGGAGGCGCGACGTGCAGGCGTGGGTGGTGCAGCGACCGGGCCCGATGTCGTCCGGACCCCTGGTGCGTGCAACCGTGCCGGACCCGGAGCCCGGCGACGGGCAGCTGCGGGTCCGGGTCGAGGCCTGCGGCGTCTGCCGGACCGACCTGCACCTCGCCGAGGGCGATCTGGCGCCGCGCCGGCCGAGGACGGTTCCGGGCCACGAGGTGGTCGGCGTCGTCGACGCCCTCGGCCCTGGTGCCCGTCGGTTCGCCGTCGGCGACCGGGTGGGCATCGCGTGGTTGCGGGCCACGTGCGGCCGGTGCCGCTGGTGCCGGTCCGGCCACGAGAACCTCTGCCCGGACGCGCGCTTCACCGGCTGGGACGCGGACGGGGGGTTCGCCTCGCACGCCCTGGTCGGCGAGGACTTCGCCTACCGGCTCCCGCAGGACGTGCCCGCACCGGACCTCGCGCCGCTGCTCTGCTCCGGGATCGTCGGCTACCGCGCCCTGCGCCGCGCCACGTTGCCGCCGGGCGGCCGCCTGGGCCTCTACGGATTCGGTGCGTCGGCGCACCTGGTCGCACAGCTGGCCCTGGCGCAGGGCGCCGAGGTCCATGTGATGACGAGGTCGGAGCCGGACCGCGAGCTCGCGCGGCAGCTCGGCGCCGCGTCGGTGCAGGGTGCGGCGGATGCGCCGCCCGTGCCCCTGGACGCGGCGATCCTGTTCGCCCCGGTCGGCACGCTCGTCCCGCCCGCGCTCCGGGCGCTCGACCGCGGCGGGGTGCTGGTGCTGGCCGGCATCCACCTGAGCGACATCCCCGCTCTGGTGTACGAGCGCGAGCTGTTCTACGAGAAGGAGGTCCGTTCCGTCACCGCGAACACCAGGGCCGACGGGGAGGAGCTGCTGCGCCTGGCGCACGCCCTCCGCATCCGGCCTCGCACCACGGTGCGGCCCATGGACGAGGCCGCCGACGTGCTGGCCGACCTCGCGGCCGACCAGTACGCCGGCGCGGCGGTGCTGGTGCCGTGAACGCCGACCGCCGCGCAGCCGACCGGCCGGCCGCCGACCGGTCCGCCGCCGTCGCGGGCACGGTCCGGGAACCGACCGTGACCCGGGAGCTGGTGCTGACGGACGACGTCGACCTGCCGCACCTCGCCGACCTGGTCCCGGGCGCGGTCCAGGAGGTGCGCGACGACGCCGTGACGTTCCGTCAGCTGCAGCACGACACCGCCGACCTGCGCCTGGCTCGTTGGGGTGCCGAGCTGCGGGTCCGGCTGGACGGCCCGGATGCAGGGTGGCGGCTCACCCTGCCGCTCGCCGGCGGTGCCGGGCACGACGGGACGGCCCTGGACGTCGTCGTCCACGAGCTGGTGGACGGCGACTCAGGCGAGCACGCGCCGGTGGACCTGCTCGACCTGGTGACGGCTCTGGTGCGAGAGGCCGAGGTCCGGCCCGTCGCGCAGCTCCGCACGACCCGTAGCTCCGTGCACCTGCTGGACCCGGCCGGGGCGGAGCTCGCGGCGGTCCACGACGACCGCATCGAGGCGGAGGTGCGGGCGCGGGGGACCGAGCGCCAGCGGCGGGTGCGGATCACGGCGTCCGGCCCGCCGCCGGACGCGGAGCGGGCGGTCACGCGCCTGGTCGACGCGGTCCAGGCGGTCGCCGGCGACGTCGAGCCCGACGACGTCCGGCCGGGCGGCGTGCCGACGGCCCACCTGCCCGACGTCGTGGTCCCGCGCCGTCCCGGCCGCCACAGCACGGCGGGTGATGTGCTGCGGTTCGCGATCGCCCTGCACGTACGGGCCTTCCTCGCGGCGGACGTGGGGGTCCGTCGGGACCGGCCCGACGCGGTGCACCAGCTCCGGGTGGCGGCGCGGACCCTCCGCAGCGCGCTGCGGACGTTCACTCCCGTGTGCGACAAGGCGTGGGCGACGGACCTGCGCGACCAGCTGGCCGTGGCGGCCGACGCCCTCGGAGCGGTCCGCGACACGGAGGTCCTGTACGACCGTCTGGAGCGGGACGTCCGGACGCTCGCCGCCGAGGATCGCGTGCGTGCGCTCGCCGCGCTCGACGCGCTGCTGCAGCCGCGTCTGCTCGAGGCACGCCGCGTCGCGCTGGAGGAGCTGCGGAGCGACCGCTACCTGCAGCTGCTGGTCGACCTCGTCCAGGCGGCCGGCCGGCCTCTCCTCGTGGACGCGGCCGACGACGCGGCCGCGGACGTCCTGCCCGCACTGGTGGTGCACGACTGGACGCGTCTGCGACACGCCGTGCGGACCCTGCGGAAGGAGCAACCGGACCCGCACGACCCGGCGTGGCACCGGGCCCGGATCCTGGCCAAACGTGCTCGGTACGGAGCGCAGGCCACCGCGCCGAGCCTCGGCGAGCGCGCGCGGCGGTGCGCCGAGGAGCTGTCCGGCGTGACGGACCTGCTCGGCGAGCTGCACGACGGCGTGGTCGCCACGCAGGTGCTCCAGGACGCCGCCCACGCCGCCGACGGCGCCACGGGCTTCGCGCTCGGACGCCTCCTGGCGGTGGAGGACGCAGCGGTCGACCGTGCTGCGACCGAGTTCCTCGAACGCTGGCCGAGGGTGCGGCACCGGCTGGGACGCCGACCGGTCGGCTGACCAGAGCCCTGCTCAGGGCAGGCGGGGCTCAGGTCACGCAGGTCTCAGAGGGTGCGGGAATCAGAGCACACGCGAGAGGAAGTCGCGCGTCCGCGCCTCGCGGGGGGCGCCCAGCACCTCGTCGGGAGTGCCCTGCTCGACGACGACGCCGTCGGCCATGAACACCACCTGATCGGCGACCTCCCGGGCGAACCCGATCTCGTGCGTCACCACGATCATCGTCATGCCCGACCCGGCGAGGTCCCGCATCACGGCGAGCACCTCGCCGACCAGCTCGGGGTCCAGGGCCGACGTCGGCTCGTCGAAGAGCATCAGCTCGGGGTCCATCGCCAGCGCCCGCGCGATCGCCACGCGCTGCTGCTGGCCACCGGACAGCTGTGCCGGGTAGTGCTCCATCCGGTCGTCGAGGCCGACCCGACGCAGCAGGTCCACCGCCCGCGTGCGCGCCTCGTCCTTGCTGCGCCGGAGCACCTCCACCTGCGCCTCGACGACGTTGCCGAGCGCCGTCATGTGCGGGAACAGGTTGAACCGCTGGAACACCATGCCGACCTCGGCACGCTGGTGCGCGATCGCCTTGGGGTGCAGCCGGTACAGCGCCGGCCGGCCACCCCGGACACCTTCGCGGTAACCCATCAGCTCACCGTTGAGGATCACCCGGCCGGCACCGATCTCCTCGAGCTGGTTGATGCACCGCAGCGCGGTCGACTTGCCGGATCCGGACGGCCCGAGCACCACGCAGACGGTGCCCTTGGGCACCACCAGGTCGATGCCGCGCAGCACGTGCGCGTCGCCGAACCACTTGTGCACGCCGCGCAGCTCGACCATCGGCACGGTGGCGTCGGTCGTCGTGCTCACTGGACACCCCCGGGGTTGTGCAGGCCGCCGCCCATCTCGTCCAGCGGGGTCGGCTCCGGCGTCGTGTGCGCGGCGTTGATGGCCGCCTGCCGTGCGGCTCGACCGCGCCGCGGTCCCTGCGGGCCGGCGGTCACCTTGTGCACGTCGAAGCCGCGGCCGTAGTACCGCTCCAGGTAGTACTGACCCACCATCAGGACGCTGGTGACCAGCAGGTACCAGAACGCCGCGACGATCAGCAGCGGCACCGGCTGGAAGATCCGGTTGCCGACGGCGCTCGTCGCGTAGTTCAGGTCGAGCGTGAACGGCACCGCCAGCACCAGCGACGTCGTCTTGAGCATGGAGATCGTCTCGTTGCCCGTCGGCGGCACGATCACGCGCATCGCCTGGGGCAGCACCACCCGGCGCAGGATGGCGCCCTCCTTCATGCCGAGCGCCCGTGCGGCCTCGTGCTGACCTCGGTCGACGCTCTGCAGGCCGGCGCGGACGATCTCCGCGAGGTACGCCGCCTCGTTCAGGGCCAGGCCGAGCAGCGCACCGCGGAACGCCGTGATGACGTCCTTGGTGGTGAAGCTCAACCACTCGGGACCGAAGGGGACGCCGAGCGAGATCTTCGGGTAGAGCACCGAGATCAGGCCCCAGAACACCAGCTGGGTGTAGATCGGGGTCCCGCGGAACACCCAGATGTAGAACCACGAGACGGCGCGGGTCACCGGGTTGTCCGAGCCCCGCATCACGGCGAGCAGGACCGCGAGGACGACGGCGATCACCATCGACCCGACGGTCAGCGCGAGCGTCCACAGCACGCCCTGCAGCACCGGGGTGGCGAACAGGTACTTGCCGACCGTCGGCCACGCGAACCGGGGGTTGGTGATCAGTCCGTGCACCGCCATCGCGGCGATCACCGCGACGACGACGGCGGCCACCCACCGGCCGGGGTAGCGCACGGGCACCGCGTGGATGCGCTCGGGCTCCCGGCCGGGGGTGGTCGCGTCGGACCCCGTGGGGCTGCTCACCGTCGCGGTCTCAGCTGACGGTCGGGTTGAGCTCGGCCGTCTTCACCGCGCCGGCCTGGTTGCCCCAGGCGGTGAGGATCTTGCCGTAGGTGCCGTCGTCGATCAGCTTCTGCACGGCCTTCTGGATCGCGGTGGTCAGGGCCGTGTCGTCCTTGGACACCACGATGCCCTGCGGCGCGCTCGAGAACACGTCGCCGAGCTGCTCGAGCTGGCCGTTGGTCTGCGCGATCGCGTAGGCGATGATCGGCGAGTCGGCGTACATCACGTCGGCCTTGCCGCCCACCAGGGCAGTGGTGACGTCGCTCTGCTTGGCGTACTTCAGCGGGTTCGGCGCCTTCTTGCCGTCGGTCTTGCACTTGGCGATCACGGCGTTGAACTCGTCGTCCTCGACCGTGCCGGTCTGGATGCCCACCGTCAGGCCGCACAGGTTGGTCGGGTCGACCTTGTTCGGGTTGCCCTTCTGCACGGCGTACGCCTCGCCGGCCTGGAAGTAGGCGATCATGTTCGCCTGCTTCTCGCGGTCCGCGTTGATGGTGAACGAGGAGATGCCGACGTCGTACTTCGAGCCGATCGCCGGGATGATGCCGGTGAAGTCGGCCGACTGCACGGTCGTCTTCAGGCCGAGCACCGCGCCGATCGCCTTGGCGAGGTCGACGTCGTAGCCGACGGGCGTCTTGCCGTCCTCGGCGATGTACTCGGCGGGGGCGTAAGAGGTGTCCGCACCGACCGTCAGGGTGCCCGCGCTCTTCACCTTGTCCGGCAGCAGCGCAGCCAGCGTGTCGTCCTTCTTCACCGACGACGGGTCGAAGGTCGCCGCGGCGCTCGCTCCGGCGGCCGAGCCCGAGGAGGAGGCGGCCGGCGTACCGCTGCCACCCCCGCAGGCGGTCAGGCTGAGGGTCACCGCGGCGACGGCGACGAGGGCGAGGGGCGTAGTGCGCACGGAAGGCCTCCAGGCGGCTCGCATCCCGCCGGCGGTCGCTGGCGGGAGTCGGCAGGATCAGGCACCGGAACTCGGTCGGCGCCCGGGGCGGAACTTAGCGGGCACATGTTACGGCGCCGTGTCGCACCGGTGCGCTGCCGTCCGCGGGAGGATCGCACCATGACCCCCGCTTCGAGCCCGTCCGACGCCGTGCCCACCCCCGGAGAGCCCCCGACCGCGCGGCGTCCCGGCACGCTCGGGACGCCGGGGACGCCGACGGCGACCCAGGTGCTCCTGCTGGGGTCCGGTGAGCTCGGCAAGGAGGTGGCGATCGAGCTGGTGCGGCTCGGCGTCGAGGTGGTCGCCGTCGACCGGTACGCCGGTGCCCCCGCGATGGCGGTCGCCGCACGGTCGCACGTCGTCGACATGCTCGACCCCGAGGCGCTGCGAGCGGTGCTGGCCCTCGAGCGACCCCACGTCGTCGTGCCGGAGATCGAGGCGATCGCCACGGCCGTGCTCGCCGAGGTGGAGGCGACCGGGGTGCGCGTGGTGCCGACGGCGCGGGCGACCCGGCTGACGATGGACCGCGAGGGCATCCGGCGCCTCGCCGCCGAGGAGCTCGGCGTCCCGACCTCGCCGTACCGGTTCACCGACTCGCTGGAGGGGTTGCGCGCGGCGGTCCACGACCTCGGGCTGCCTGTGGTGGTCAAGCCGGTGATGTCGTCGTCGGGGCACGGGCAGTCGCTGGTGCGGTCGGCCGACGGTCTCGAGGAAGCCTGGCGGGTCGCGCGGACCGGCGGTCGGGCTGCCGCCGCGGACGACGACGCCCCGGTCCGGGTCATCGTCGAGGGTTTCGTGCCCTTCGACACCGAGATCACACTGCTCACCGTGCGGCACGTCGACGGCGTGACGTTCTGCGAGCCCGTCGGGCACACCCAGGTCGACGGCGACTACCGCGAGTCGTGGCAGCCGGCGGCCCTGGACCCGCAGGTGCTGGCGGAGGCGCGGCGCATCGCCGAGCAGGTCACGGGCGCGCTCGGTGGCTTCGGCCTGTTCGGCGTCGAGCTGTTCGTCGTCGGCGACCGCGTCCTCTTCTCCGAGGTGTCCCCGCGCCCGCACGACACCGGGTTGGTCACCTTGGTGTCGCAGGACGTGTCGGAGTTCGGCCTGCACGCACGCGCGGTGCTCGGTCTGCCCGCGCCCGAGCCGCTGCGCCTCGGGGCCGGTTCCGACCAGGAGGCGGCCGCCTCCTGCGCGGTGCTGGCGTCGGGCGACGGCATCCCGGTGTTCACGGGTGTCGACGAGGCGCTGCGGGTGCCGACGGCGCAGGTGCGGCTGTTCGGCAAGCCGGTCGTGCACGGGCACCGGCGGGTCGCGGTCACGCTGGCGCGCGGGACCGACGTGGCGCAGGCGCGCGAGCGGGCGCGCGCGGCGGCGGAGGCCTTGCGCGTCGAGCTGCACTGACGCCGGGCGGGGGCGCCGACCGGATGCGGCCGCCCGACCACCGCGTGACAGTGGAGGAGCGCTCGGCCGAGCGCATCGGTGCTCAGGCGCACCGGCGAGGTGCGCTGCCGGAGGAGGACGGCCACCATGCCTGGACGCAACCCCGGACCCAGCGTCAAGGACAAGGAGCTGTACGAGAAGCTCCGCGACGAGGGCAACTCGAAGGAGAAGAGCGCGCGGATCGCGAACGCGGCGGCCGCCACCTCCCGTTCCGCGGTCGGCCGCAAGGGCGGCCGCAGCGAGCAGTACGAGGAGTGGTCGGTGGACGAGCTGCGCAAGAGGGCCGCGCAGATCGGCATCGAGGGCAGGTCGCACATGCGGAAGGCCCAGCTGGTCGACGCGCTCCGGCACCACTGACGCCGGCGCAACCGGGCGCCGCCTCGCAGGCGGCGTCGCAGGTGTCGGTTACCCTCGCCCGGCGGGACGGTCCGCGCTGACGACTCCGGCGGACGGCACCCTGTCCCACCCCGCCGGCCGGCCTGGTCGGACGAGGGGAGAGGGACATGCTGCTCGCTGCGGTGCTCGGCGTGGCCGCCGGGGCGCTGCTGCCCGTGCAGACGGCGGTCAACACCCGTCTGTCCGCGTCGCTGCGCTCGACGTTCCTGGCGTCGCTGGTGTCCTTCGGCATCGGGACCGTCTTCCTCGCCGTCGTGGTCCTCGTGCTGCGGCCGTCCCTCGCCGTGGGTGCGACGGTGGCGCACCGGCCGTGGTGGATCTGGATCGGCGGCCTGTGCGGCGTCGTCTTCCTCACCCTCAACATGGTGCTGATGCGCCGGCTCGGCGCCTCGGTGACCGTCGTGCTGCCGGTGCTCGGTCAGGTTCTCGGCGGGCTGCTGATCGACGTGACGGGCGCGTTCGGCGTGGCGGTCAGGACGCTGACGGTCTGGCGGGTGCTCGGCACGGCGCTGGTGGTCGTCGGGGCGGTGCTGGTCAACCTGCGCCGCCGCCCGGGCCCGCGGACCGGCGGAGCGCCTACACCGGGCGCCGCCGCGTCGCGCGCCCTGCCGTTGCTCGCCGTGGCGGCGGTGCTGGCGGGGGGCCTGAGCGCCGTCCAGACCACCGTGAACGGCGAGCTGGGGAGGGCGCTCGGCTCGTCGATCGGCGCGTCCCTCGCGTCGTTCCTGGTCGGCACCGTCGCGCTCGTCGTGCTGAACGCCGTGCTGGCGGCGCGGGGCCGCCTGGTCGGGGCCGGCGCGTGGGCGCGTCCGCCGTGGTGGGGCTGGAGCGGCGGTCTGCTTGGTGCGACCTTCGTCGCGGTCAACGCGCTCGACGCACCCCTGCTCGGGACGTCCCTGACCGTCAGCGTCGTGCTCCTGGGTCAGATCGTCGCCGGGCTCGTCGTCGACCACACCGGCGCCCTGGGTGCGATGCGGCGACCCCTGACGGCGCCCCGGCTCGGCGGCGCCGTCCTGGTGCTGGCCGGGATCCTCGCCGTGCGGCTGAGCGGCTGACCGTCAGCCTGCGACGGGTGCGGTCGTGCCCGTCTCGTGCAGCGGGGCGCGGAGCGCCGTGACGAGGCTCGCCGCGTCGTAGGGGCCGACGTGCCGCTTGCCGTTGACGAAGAACGTCGGGGTGGACAGCAGGTCCATCAGGTCGGCGTCGTCGACGTCGTCCTGCACGCGTCGGGACACGTCGCCGTCCTCGAGGTCCCGGGCGAAGCGGTCGACGTCCATCCCCAGCTCGTCGGCGTAGGCGAGCAGGTCCTCGCGCTCCAGGTGGTCCTGCCGGGCGAACATCACCTGCGCGAGGTCGAGGAACCGACCCTGGCGGTCGGCTGCCTCCGCCGCCTCGGCCGCCTCGCGCGCATGGGGGTGCACCCGGACGAGCGGCAGGTGCCGCCACACCCACACCGCGTCGTCGCCGAGCTCGGCGAGCACCTCGTCGACCGACCCGGTGGCTCGGCTGCAGAAGGGGCACTCGAAGTCGCCGTACTCGACGATCACCATCGGGGCGTCGGGCCGGCCGCGGTAGTGGTCGCGCTGGGCGTCGAACGGCCGCAGCAGCGTCTTGCCCACGGCCACCGGCGGCGACCACCGGTCGACGACGGCGAGCAGCGCCCACCCGAGACCGGCGGCGAGCACGGAGGCCACCAGCACCCCCACACGTGCCTGGGCGGCAGCGACCGGGTCCGGGATCGCGATGTCGGCGATCAGCAGGGCGATGGTGAAGCCGATGCCCGAGAGGGCCGCACCGCCCGCGACCCGGCGGAGACGGAGGCCCGGTGCGAGGCGCCCCCAGCTGCTGCGGTCCACCAGCGCGGTCGCGCCGGTGATTCCGACCAGCTTGCCGACCACCAGGCCGAGCACGACGCCCCAGAAGAGCGGGGCTCGCAGCGCGCCGCGCAACGTCCCGGCGTCCAGGGGCACACCGGCGTTGGACAGCGCGAAGACGGGCAGGACGACGAACGACACGAAGGGCGCGACGGCGACCTGCAGCCGCTCGTTGATGGAGATCGACTCCCGCAGGCCGCGGGTCGCGGCGGCGGCGTAGCGGGGGTTGGGCGACTGCCGGAACGCCCGGGTCAGCGCCTCGACGTTCTCCACGTCCCGGCGCCGCGGCGCGAACACCGGGATCAGCAGCGCGACGGCGACGCCGGTCAACGTCGGGTGCACCCCGGCCGCGTGCAGCGCGAACCACAGCACCACGGCGAGCACCCCGTAGACCGGCCCTCGGCCGGACGGCAGGAACCGCACCAGCGCGATGAGCCCGACCGTGACGGCGGCGACCAGCAGCGCGCCGAGCCGCAGGTGGGCGGTGTAGAAGAGGGCGATCACGGTCAGCGCGCCCACGTCGTCGACCACCGCCATGGTCAGCAGGAACACTCGCAGCCGCGCGGGGTGCCGGGGGCGGATCAGGGCCAGCGCGCCGATCAGGAAGGCCGTGTCGGTGGAGATCACCACGCCCCACGCGTGGGCGTCGCCCGACCGGCCGGCCACCAGCAGGAAGATCAGCGCCGGTACGGCGAGGCCGCCGAGCGCAGCCGCCGCGGGCACGACGGCGCGCGCACGCTCGGACAGCTGCCCGATGGTGACCTCGTCCTTGACCTCGAGGCCGACGGCGAAGAAGAAGACCGCCATCAGGGCGTCGTTCACCACCGAGTGCAGGGTGAGCTGGATCGAGGCCGACCCGAGCGACAGGCCCACGGGGGTTCCCCAGAAGGCGCCGTAGCTGTGCCCGACGGGGGAGTTGACCCACACGACAGCCGCGACGGTCGCGGCGACGAGCAGGGCGGCCGACGCGCGGTCCCGGTCCATCCGCGGCGCGCGCGGCGCCGGCGGCGGCGCGCTGGTCAGCTGCAGGTCCGTGCTCATGGGGCCTCCCGTCGACCGTGGGCGTCTGGTCGTGCCAACTGCGGGCACCCGGTCGATCTTCCCCGTCGGCGGTCGGCGCCGACAGGCCCACGGACGAGGGCGCCGGGCGGTCGCGTCGCCCCGGCGCCCTCGCCGTGCTCCGTGGCGCTCAGGACGCCGCGGCAGCCGTGCGGGGCTCGTCGTCCTCGTCGCCGTCGCCCTTGCCCACCGGCGGCAGCAGGTCCACGTCCGTCACGGACACCCCGGGCCCACGGGTGACGACGAAGAACACCGTCTGCCCGACGACGAGGTCCACCTCGGCCGGTTCGGCCACGGCATCGGTGATCGTGACGAGCGTGCCGGCCGAGAGCCGGGACTGCCACGCCTCCACGTCCTTGGCCGATCCGAGCCGCGGCTGACGCACCCGCACCGTCCCCCGCAGCCCGGAGCCGTAGGCGTCACCCCACTCGTGCGTGCCGGCGGCGGTGAACGCGTGCGAGAAGCCCGACTCGTTCACCAGCCGGTCGCTGCCGAAGAACTCCTTCTCGCCGGCGATCGCGAACGGCCACGAGGCGTCGGTGCCGTGCCACATCACCATGTCGCCGGTCCGGATGCGGACGGTCGGCTGGTCGACGACGAAGCGCGTGCCCTCGCGGCGGACCGTGAGCACCGTCTGCGCCATCGCGCCGGCCTCGCCCTCCTCGACCTGCACCGTGAAGGGCGCCGCCGCCGAACCGCGGTGCAACGACCGCACCGCCTCGACAGCCACCGCCTTCGTCGGGTGCGCACCGGCGGCGACCACCCCGTAGCGGTACGTGCCCGGCCTCATGAACCGTTGCGCGTAGCTGTCGGTGAACCGCAGCACGCGGCTGTCCAGCTGGTCCGTGATCATCTCGCCCTCCTCACGCGCTGATGTCCGCGGAGAGCACCAGCTCGTCCTCGGGCGGGTTGTGCTGGACCTCGGCAGCGATCGTGTCGAGGGTGATGGTGACCGCGGGGTCGTTGGCCCCGGCCGCCGGCAGAACCGTGAACAGCTGCGGCTGGGCGTACACCGGGAACCGCGTGCCGCTGATGAACGGCGTGAGGATGGGGCCCAGCAGGCCCGTCAGCCCCGCGACCCCGATGGCGGCGACCACTGCGGCGACGAGCACCGCGAGGAACGGCCCGATGAGCGGCACCCACGCGACGGCTGCTGCCACGGCGGCACCCACCACCGCGAGCATCGCGGCCGTGGTCAGGCCGAACTGCAGGTTGGGCACCCCCTGCACCACGCCCTCGACCTTCCACGTCCCGGCGACCAGGGTGACGGCGATGCCGAGGTCGACCGTGGTCTTGACGTAGTCGGAGAGATCGATCGGCACGGTGACCGTGGGCCAGACGATGTCGATCTTGGGGGTGCACACGTCCCCGACGCACGGGATGTGCACGCAGACCTGCGGGATGTGGATGTCCGGCAGGAAGTCGCCGATGTCCAGCGACAACGACAGGTGCAGGTGCCAGTCCATCCGCAGGTCGGCGACGCGGATGGTCCCCGGCGGGATCAGGTCCACCGTCCCGGGCGACGAGAGCGTCGCGGTGGCGGCGTAGCCCGCCGTGAATGGGCCGAACGAGCTGCTGCCGGAGGACGACTGGGGCGGCAGCCCGGCGGCGAGGGTGGTGAAGATCGTGGTGGCCGCGCCTTCGTCGATCGCGGCGATGATCTCGGGCATCGGTTGCTCCTAGAGGCTTCCGCGGGCCAGCACGGCGTCCGCCTCGATCAGCGGGCCCTGCGCCGGTGTCAGGGTGAAGGCGCCGACCCGGATGGCCGACAGCGGGATGGCGAGCGTGGCCAGCACCGCGCGCAGCACGGTGCCGAGCAGGCACTCGAGCACGGACTCGAGCGAGTCCGGGGTGACGTCGACCAGCTCGATCGCGTCCAGTGCGAAGCCGACGGCGGGCTCACCGCCCGACGAGGTGGGCACGAGGTGCCCGATGGCCGCGACGCCCAGCTCCGTGCAGATCGGGTTGCGCGCCTTGCCGCGGGACTCGTCCCACCGCTCGCGCTCGGCCTTGGCCGCCTCGCGGGCAGCGCGCTCGTCGGCGCCGTGCGCACGGTCCCCGTGCGTCGGGTCGCCCTTGCCGCCGCGACTGGTGCAGTCGACGCACAGCTGCACGGTGGTCGTCAGCGAGAACTCGCCGGGGCCGAGGGTCAGCTCCGGCGGGAGCGGGTCCTCCTGCTTGTACAGGTCCAGGTGAGGCGTGGTGAAGCGGACGTGCCAGTCGATGCCGCCAGTGCCCGGGAACGGGATCGCCGCCATGGCGGTGTCGAACCGGGTGGACACGGGGGTGAACGCCGGCGACCCGTACGACAACAGGTGCGGTCGTGCGGTGGTCAGCGCTGTGACCAGGTCGTTCAGGGCCGACTCGTGTGCGGAGACGAAGACGGCCCACCCTTCGGTGAGACTCATGGTGCCCCTCCTTCTCGCGGTCCGGCTGGTCCGCGACACGAAGGAGGAGGGCGCTCGACACCGGCCAGATACGCCGCTGCCGGTGCCACCGCGGTCGGCGGCACCGGCAGGGCGTCCCCCCCGGACCAGAGCTCAGATGAAGAGCAGCTGCGCGCCTTCCGTCATCTCGATGAAGTCGGAGGCGCTGATGATCGCCTCCACGTCGTCGCGCAGGTCCTCCTTGTCGACGTGGAACATGTCGGCCGACATCCGGCAGGCCCACAACCGGCCGCCCGAGGCGACGATCTGGTCGAGGAACTCCGGCACGGTCGGCACCCCGATGTCGGCGATGGACCGCTTGAGCATCCGGGTGGCCAGCGCCGTCATGCCGGGGGCCGGCGCGAGCGACTGCGGCATCCGCAGGTTGCCCACGGGCAGCCGCATCGCGGCGTTGCCCGCCGGGCTGAACGCCATGTCGTCGGCGCGCTCCGTCATGATCATGTCGAAGCCCCAGAAGGTGAAGAAGAGGTCGACCTGCACGCCTTCGCCGAGGGCCGCGTTGCCCAGGATCAGCCCGGGGTACGCCATGTCGAGGTTGCCCTTGGAGCAGATGATCGCCAGCTTGCGGCCGGTGGGCTCGTCGGACCCGAAGTCGGGCGCGAAGAAGGTCTCGTCGGACATCACACGCATCCCTTCGGCTTGGGCAGGCCGGCGATGTACGCCATCTTCTTGCCGGGCTTGGCGGGGAACAGGGCGAACTGCTCCTTGACGGGGATGCCGCCCACCGCCTGCACGCGACGGGTGGTGGCGGTCTCCTTCTGGTCGAGGAAGTCCTTGCGCAGGAAGCGCACCACCTCCAGGTGGCGCTCGGTGAGCTCGATGCCGATGGCCTTGGCCAGGACGGGGGCGAGCGACTCGTCCCACTCGTCGTACTCGGTGAGGAAGCCTTCCGCGTCGACGTGCACCTGACGGCCGGCGATGGTCGTGACGGGCACGGTGTCTCCGTTCTCTTCGGTGGTGCAGGGTGGTGGCCGGGCCCCGGTCGGGGAGATCCGGGACCCGGGGTGTCAGGCGGGCGTCAGGCGGCGTGCTTGCCGAGCATCGACATCCGCGAGCTGATGGGCAGCGGCCGGTCGGGGAGCAGGAAGTACCAGTAGAGGTAGCGGAAGCCGAGCTTCCCCCAGTGGTTCAGCCGGCTCTCCTTCAGCAGCGGCAGGCCGATGCGCGGCAGCGGGTACGTGCCCGGCAGGGGCTCCACCTCGTAGTTGAAGTCGATCAGCAGCGCCTTGCCGTCACCGCTCTCGATGAAGCAGTTCGAGTGCCCGTCGAACGACGCCGACGGCGCCCGTCCGGCGATCGCGTCCGACACGTTGGTCACCAGGACCGGCATGGAGAAGTGCGCGACCGACCCGGCCTTGGAGGTGGGGAGGTTCGCGGCGTCCCCGACGGCCCAGACGTTCGGGTGGTCGACCGCCTGGAGGGTGTGCGGGTCCACCCGGACGTGGTTGAGCTCGTCACCGAGGCCCGCGCGGGCCACGAAGTCGGCACCCATGTTCACGGGGACCGCGACGAGCAGGTCGAAGTCGACCTCGCGCTCGTCGTAGGACACGATGCGCCCGGCATCGGCGTCGACGTGCTCGAGCAGGAAGTCGGCCTCCATCGAGATGCCCCGGTCACCGAGCATCCCGCCGAGGCGCTTGGAGCAGACCTCCTTGGTGAACGCGCCGTCCAAGGGCGTGACGTACACCAGCTCGGTGGCGTCGCGCAGGCCGCGCGCACGCAGGAAGGCGTCCGCCAGGAAGGTGAACTCGAGCGGCGCGACGGGGCACTTGATCGGGTTGTCGGCGATGTCGACCACCAGCCGGCCGCCCTGGAAGCGGGCGAGCGCCTCGCGCAGGGCGATCGACCCCTCGAGCGTGTAGAACTCGTGCACCCCCCGGGCGAGACCGGCACCGTCGAGCATCCCGGGCGTCTGGTCCGGGCGCGGCGTCGTGCCCGTGGCGATCACCAGCTGGTCGTAGGAGAGCTCGCTCCCGTCCACCAGGCGCACCTTCGCGGCCGCCGTGTCGACGGAGTCGACCTCGCCCGTCACCACGTCCACGCCGCGGGGGAGCACCGCGCGACGGGACCGGACCAGCTGCGACTCGCGGTAGGTGCCGAACGGCAGGAGCAGCTGTCCGGGCTGGTAGACGTGTCGGTCGTCCACGTCCACCACGGTGATGCGATGACCCTGGTCGAGGTGGTGCCGCAGACCCGCTGCCGCCATGGTCCCGGCGGTACCGGCACCGAGGATGAGAACGTGCATCGGTGAGCCCCTTCTCACGGCGCGCCGTCCTCGTCGACGGCGTCCTGAAGTCGACGTTAGGCGTCGTGGCAGGGGGCGCCTGGGCCCAAGGGCCCGGTTACCCCTGGGGGTACCATCGGACCAGGCACGACGTAGGAGAGGATGGCCTCATGCAGCTCGATGTCGACCAGCTGGGGACGGCGATCCACCGGCTCAAGCGCGCCCAGGGCCAGATCGGTGCGGTCGTCCGGATGATCGAGGAGGGCCGGGACTGCGAGGACGTCGTCACGCAGCTCGCCGCCGTCAGCCGGGCCCTCGACCGGGCCGGTTTCGCCATCATCGCCACCGGGATGAAGCAGTGCCTGACCCCCGCAGCCGATGGTGCGCAGGACGAGGACGCCACGGAGCAGCTGGACGTGGCGAAGCTGGAGCGGCTCTTCCTCTCGCTCGCCTGACCGGACGCACCTGACCGGACCGGCCAGGCCCGGACCGCAGCAACCGAGGCCCAGCCGGTCTGGACTCGGCGGCGTCCCGCTGATGCCGTCGGGCCCCTGGCGGGTCGCCGCGCACCCGCCTACGGTGAGCGGTGAGGGCGAGGTGAGTGGGATGCATGCGTCCGTCGGTGACAGCGTCGTCGTCCACGGCCGCACGGTCGGCAGCCACGACCGCAAGGGCGAGATCCTCGAGGTGCACGGTCCGGGCGGGACGGAGCCGTTCCTGGTCCGGTTCGACGACGGGCACGAGGCGTTGATCTTCCCGGGACCCGACCTGTCGCTCGTGCACCACGAGCACGGCGAGGCGCCCCGCGCGGATCTCGCCCCCAGCTCCTGACCGGAGGACGGCGATGGCAGGCAACCGCGGCGCCACGGTGACGGGCGGCGGCGGCGCCGTCTACGGCCTCGGCATGATCGGCGCCCTCGTGTGGTTCTGGCAGCAGGTCGACGGGTTCTGGCCGCACGTCGTGGGCATCCTCAAGGCCCTCGTGTGGCCGGCGTTCCTCGTGTACGAGGCGTTCGGCGCGCTGCACCACTGAGGGGCGCTGCGCTCGCCGTGCGAGGCGGGACCGGCTCGTCCAGGGTGGTGGTCATGCCCAGCCAGCCCCGCCGCGTCGTCGAGGACCCCCGGGTCACCGTCGTGGTGGCCAGCAGGGACCGGCGTGCCGACCTGCTCGCCACCCTCGGGCGGCACCGTGCCCCGGTGATCCTGGTCGACAACGGCTCCTCGGACGGGACGCCGGACGCGGTGCGCCGCGCGCACCCGGACGTCGAGGTGGTCGAGGCCGGACGAAACCTCGCTGCCGCGGGCCGCAACGTCGGCGTGCAGCGGGCTCGCACGCCCTTCGTCGCCTTCGCCGACGACGACTCGTGGTGGGAGCCGGGCGCGCTGCACGCGGCCGCCGAGCTGCTGGACGCCCACCCCGAGGTCGCAGTGGTGCAGGTGGACGTCCTGGTCGGCGAGGAGAACCGTCGCGACCCGTTCTGCGACGAGCTCACGCGCTCGCCGCTGCCCCGCGACGGCGCACCGGCGATCCCCGTCCTCGGGTTCATGGCCTGCGCGGCGATGGTGCGGCGGGAGGACTTCCTGGCAGTCGGAGGGTTCGACGACGTGGTGCGGTTCCCGGGTGAGGAGGAGCGGCTGTCGTGGGATCTCGCCGCCGCCGGTCGTTCGCTGGTGTACCTCCCGGGTCCGGTGGTGCACCACCACCCGTCGCAGCACCGGCACGACCCGTTCTCGCGGCAGCGACGCGTCACCCGGTCGCGCGTCCTGTCCGGGGCGTTGCGGCTGCCGTGGCGGGACGCCGTCGGGCGGGTCGGGGAGGAGTGGCGTGCCGGCGCAGCGCGACGGCAGGGTGTCCTCGACGCCCTGGGGGATCTGCCTGCAGCGGTGCGACAGCGGCGGCCCTTGCCCGGGCCCGTGCTCGCGGACATCGCACTCACGTCCGGCGGCTCCACCTCGCCGAGGGTCAGCCGCCGGACGTAGCCCACGCGGCCGGCACGGGGGCCGGCACGGGGGCGTGCGTCAGGAGCCGCGGCGCGACGCAGCAGCGAGGACGACGGCGCCCGCCACCGCGGCAGCACCGGCCAGCACGCCCTTGTGCAACGTCGCCCAGACCTGGGCGCTCGAGTCCTTGGAGCGGCCGTCGAAGTCACCGTGCGCCCCGTGGTCGCCGGGCACCGGCTCGTACAGGTTGACGCCGAGCGGGGGCGTGGTGTCGGTCGTGGTCTGCTGCGCGTCGTAGCCCGTCCTGGCGAGGTACCGGTCCAGGAGCGGGGCGATCACCCGGTTGCCGAGGATCGTGCCGACCGTCGGGTAGCCCACCCAGGTGGTGCGGCTCGGGTGCAGCGCGACGCGGGCCACCGCCTCCGCGCCGACCTCAGGCTGGTAGATCGGCGGCACGGGCTGGGAGTGGTGGGGGAGCAGGTTCTTCAGCCAGCTGAACTGAACGGTGTTCAGCGCCGGCATGTGCACCATGCACACCGTGATGCCGCTCTTGCGGTGCAGCAGCTCGGTGATCACCGACTCCGTGAAGCCGACCATCGCGTGCTTGGCCCCGCAGTACGCGGACTGCAGCGGGATGCCGCGGAACGCCAGGGCGCTGCCGACCTGGACGATCACGCCGCTGTCCCGCGCGCCCATGTGCCGCAGCGCCGCTCGGGTCCCGTTCACCACCCCGAGGTACGTCACGGCGGTGACGCGCTCGAAGTCGTCGGGCGGGACGTCGACGAACTGGCCGAAGACGCCGGTCATCGCGTTGTTCACCCAGAGGGTGATGGGGCCCAGCGTCTGCTCGACGCGGTCCGCCGCCCGGTCGACGTCCTCGTGCACCGCGACGTCCGTCGGCACGCCGACCGCCCGTCGTCCCGCGTGCGCCACGTCGGCGACCGCGCCGGCCAGCCCGTCGGTCCCGCGTGCCAGCACGCCGACGTCCCACCCCTCGGCGGCCAGCGCGCGCACGATGGCGCGCCCAAGTCCTGCGGAGCCCCCGGTGACGACGGCGACCCCGCGGGGTCCCGGCTCGGCGCCGAGAGACTCCAGGGCCGGGTTCTGCTGCGTGCGGGACGACGTGCCGTGCTGCGTCGTGCTGTCCATCGGTGCCTCCTCGGCGCTCATCAGCGGCCCAGCTGCGAGAGCTTGTCCTTGAACAGGGTGGTGGCGATCGCCGCCTTGTGGGGCTGCCCGCGCAGGAACGCGGTGGCGAACTTGCGCGCCTGCTCGTAGCTGACCTTGCCGGGCATCGGCGGCTCGTTCGGGTCCACGACGACGTCCACGAGGGACGGCCCGTCGAACGACAGCGCCTCGTCCAGCGCCCCGCGCAGGGCGCCGGGGTCCTGCACCCGGACGCCGAACCCGCCGCACGAGCGCGCCCAGCCGGCGAAGTCCCCGGGCGGGCTGCCGAACCGCACCCCGTGCTCCGGGTAGCCGAGCACCATCTGCTCCCAGAGGATCTGGCCGAGGGAGTTGTTGTTGTTGATCACCACGGTGATCGGCAGCTGGTGCTGGGCCGCGGTGAGGAACTCGGCCATGAGCATCGCGAAGCCGCCGTCGCCGACGTAGGCGATCACCTGCCGGTCCGGGTAGGCGACCTGCAGCGCGTTGGCGTAGGGCAGGCCCGGCGCCATCGTGGCGAGGTTGCCGGAGAGGAAGAACTCCCGCCCGGCGCGGATGGTCCAGTGGCGAGCGGCCCAGGTCGCGATGGTGCCCGAGTCGCACGTGAGCACGGCGTCGTCGGACGCGAGCTCGTCGATCAGGCCGACGACGTACTGGGGGGCGATCGGGCTGCGCCCGGCGTCCTCGAGGGCCGTCATGTCGTCGCGCCAGGACGCCATCGCCGTCTGGTAGCTCTCGAGGTGGTCCGTGGCGGGCCCGCCGTCCAGCAGCGGGAGCAGCGCCGCGAGGGACTCCTTGGCGTCGCCCACGATCGGGACCTCGGTGGGCAGGCGCACGCCGGCACGGGTCGGGTCGGCCTCGATCTGCACCACCCGAGCGGCGCCCGGCGAGGGCAGGTGCTTGGTGTACGGGAAGTTGGTGCCGACCATCAGGAGCGTGTCGCAGCTCTCCATCAGCTCCTCGCCGGGGCGGGTGCCGAGCAACCCGATGCCGCCGACCGCGTACGGGGAGTCGTCCGGGATGACCGCCTTCCCGGGCAGCGTCTTGACCACCGGCGCGCCCAGGGCGGCGGCGACCGCCAGCACCTCCTCGCGCGCGCCGCGGGCCCCGGCGCCGACGAGCATCGCCGGCTTCTGCGCGCCGTTGAGCACGGCTGCCGCCGCTCGCAGGTCCTCCTCGCGCGGCCGGCCCGGGGGAGCGAGGTAGATCGGCGACGTGGCCGGCGGGCGGGCCGGTGCGACGTGGGCGTACGGGTCCTCGTCCGCGTCGGCGATCTGCAGGTCGTTGGGCACCGTCAGGTGGGCGACGCCGCGGCGGGCCAGGGCCGTGCGGATGGCGATGTCGACGACACCCGGCAGCTGCGTGGGGTTGGTGACCATCAGGTTGTACTCGGTGACGTCCTCGAACACCTTGTCGAGGTCGACCTCCTGCTGGTACCCGGTGCCCAGCACGCTGGTCTCCTGCATGCCGGTGATCGCGAGCACGGGCGCGTGGTCGAGCTTCGCGTCGTACAGCCCGTTGAGCAGGTGGATCCCACCCGGACCCGACGTGGCGAGGCAGACGCCGATCCGACCGGTCGCCTTGCCGTGCGCCGCAGCCATGAACGCCGCCGCCTCCTCGTGATGGACGAGGACGAACCGGATCTTGTCCTGCTGCCGTCGCAGGCCCTCCATGATCCCGTTGATGCCGTCCCCGGGGAGGCCGAACACGGTGTCGACCCCCCAGGCCGCCAGTCGTTCGATGAGGACCTCGGACGCGATCTTCGCCACGCTGGTGCACCGCCTCTCGGCCCCCACGGGCCGTCGCCGTCCGTTCGACGCTAAGTCGGCCTTCCCCGGGCTGCCACCTGGCGACCACGCGGCCGTCCCGATGTGGCGTCGCTCACGGGGCCGGTTCACGATTTGACCAGGTAGGTAAGCCTGACCTAACTTCGCACCGTCGTCGGATGGAGATGAGGGACTCGTGGGGATCGGTCGCACGCTGCTGCTGGGCTTCGTCGCCGGCGTCACGATCCTGCTCGGGCTGCCGGTCGGGCGGCTGCGCCGGCCCGCGCCGACGTTGCGCGCCGTGCTGAACGCCACCGCCGTCGGCGTGCTCCTGTTCCTGGTGTGGGACGTGCTGAGCCACGCGTGGGAGCCGATGGACTCGGCCCTCGGCGCGGTGCACGACGGGACCGGTGGGATCGGCCCGGTGCTCGGCCTCGGCGGCCTCTTCGTCGTCGGCCTCGCGGTCGGTCTCGGCTCGCTCGTGGTCTATGAGCGCTGGATGGCGCGCAACGCCGCGGTCCGGCCGGCCGGTGGGGGCACCGGTCCCGCCGCCGACGTCAGCGGCGACCCGGGTCGTCCGCCCGTCGCCGCCCCGACTGGCCGCGTCGCCTCGGCGCCGGCGGAAGGGCTCGGCACCGCGACCCTCGCACCGAGCCGGGCGACGACGGCCGCCCCGATGGCTGCCACGCCCGCGGCCGTGGGCGAGCACCTCTCGTCGTGGTCTCCCGCGAGGCGGCTCGCGCTGCTGATCGCCATCGGCATCGGCCTGCACAACTTCGCCGAGGGCCTGGCGATCGGGCAGTCCGCCGGGCGCGGCGAGGTGGGCCTCGCCACGCTCCTGGTGATCGGGTTCGCGCTGCACAACGGGACGGAGGGGTTCGGCATCACGGCACCGCTCGCCGGTGACGTGGACGCCGACGGCAACCGGCGCCGGCCGTCGTGGGCGTTCCTGCTGACCCTCGGGCTGATCGGCGGCGGTCCCACGTTCGTCGGCACCGCGCTCGGCCACGGGTTCACCAGCGAACCGGTCAGCGTGCTGTTCCTCACGCTGGCCGCCGGCTCGATCCTCTACGTCGTCACCCAGCTGCTCGGCGTGGCCGCCAAGGCGAAGCGTGCGGACCTGCTGGCGATCGGCCTGCTGATCGGCCTGGTGGCGGGCTTCGCCACGGACGCGATCGTCACCGCCGCGGGCGCCTGACCAGGCCCCTGAGCAGGCCAAAGCCCTCGCCGCGGCCGTCGCGTCCTGCGCGATACTGGTCGCCGTCACGGGTATCCGTGTTCGAGAAATGCGCTGAGGGCATCCGATGGCACGCCGCGTCACCATCGCCGACGTCGCCGAACGGCTCGGCCTCTCCAAGGCGTCGGTCTCCTACGCCCTGAACGACCAGCCGGGCGTCAGCCCCGAGACGCGCCGCCAGGTGCGAGAGATGGCCGCGCAGCTCGGCTGGTACCCCAGCTCGTCGGCACGGGCACTGTCCCGGGCGAAGACGGGCGCAATCGGGCTGGTGCTCTCCCGCGACCCCGACGTGATCGGCACCGAGCCGTACTACATGCGCGCGATGGCCGGCATCGAGTCGGTCCTGGTCGCGGCCGACATGGGCCTGATGCTGCGGATCGTCGGCACCGATCCCGGCCGTGACCTCGCCATCTACGAGCGGTGGGCGGGGGAGCGGCGCGTGGACGGCGTCATCCTGTTCGACCAGCGGGAGGACGATCCTCGCCTGCCTCTGGTCACCCGGCTGGGCCTGCCCGCCGTGCTCAACGGCGGCCCCGCCACGGGCAGCGCCGTCCCGTCGGTCACGTCGGACGCCCGGGCGGACGCCGCCCAGGTGGTCGCTCACCTGCGAGGGTTGGGGCACCGGCAGGTGCTGCACGTCACCGGCCCGACGCGGTTCATGCACGAGCGCCGCCGCGCGGCAGCCCTGCGCGAGAGCGCCACTGAGCAGGGCATGGAGGTCGAGTCGATCGAGTCCGACTACACCTTCGAGGCGGCCGCGCTGACGGTGGCCCGCCGGCTGGGCGGCGGACCCGCTCCGACGGCGATGGTGTTCGGCAACGACCTGATGGCGCTGGGCGGTCTGGACGCGGCCGTCGACGCCGGCCTGGCCGTGCCGGCCGACCTGTCGGTGGTCAGCTGGGACGACTCGATGCTGTGCCGGGTGGCGAACCCCCCGGTGACGGCCCTCGACCGGGACGCGTTCGAGTTCGGCCGCCTGGCGGCGACGATGCTGCTGCAGGTGATGGCCGGTGCCGCGCCGGAGGACGTCGTCACCCCGCCGAGCCGGCTGGTCATCCGCGCGAGCACCTCGACGGCGCGCGCAGCGACCCTCTAGCGGACCGTTGCACCCGCACGGTCCCGGGCGCATACTGCCGGGACCGCACTGAACCGGTTAGGTAACGAGTTCTGCACGCAGAGACAAAGGAGTCGTCTGGTGAGGGTACGTACCGCATTCGCTCTGGTGGCAGTTCCCGCCCTGCTGCTCGCGACGTCGGCATGCTCCGGGAAGTCCGGCTCCGCGTCCGCCAGCGGGACCGCGGGGGGCAGCGACGTGACGCTGACCTACTGGGCCAGCAACCAGGGCACCAGCCTCGACAACGACAAGGAGGTGCTGACGCCGGTCCTCGACGCGTTCACCCAGCAGACCGGCATCAAGGTCAAGCTCGAGGTGATCGGCTGGCACGACCTGCAGACGCGCATCCAGACCGCCGTCACCTCCGGGCAGGGCCCGGACGTGGTGAACATCGGCAACACCTGGGCGGTGTCGTTGCAGGCGACCAAGGCGTTCCTGCCGTTGGACGCCTCGGCGATGAAGACGATCGGCGGCGCCGACAAGTTCGTGAAGACGGCGCTGGACACCGGTGGCGCGGCAGGCACCGACCCCACCTCCGTGCCGCTCTACGGCCTGGCCTACGGCATGTACTACAACAAGGCGATGTTCGCGGCCGCCGGCCTGCAGCCCCCGACCACATGGGAGGACATGGTCGCGGACGCCAAGAAGCTGACCGACCCGTCGAAGGGTCAGTACGGCATGGCGCTGGCCGCCGGCAGCTACACGGAGAACAACCACTTCGCCTTCATCGACGCCGCGCAGAACGGCGCCGACCTGTTCGACTCGAGCGGCAAGCCGACGTTCACGTCCGACGGCGTGGTCAACGGGATCGTCCGGTACCTGAACCTGATGCAGACCGACAAGGTGGTCAACCCGTCCAATGCCCAGTACGACAACGGCACCAAGGCTGTGGCCGACTTCGCCACCGGGAAGGTGGCGATGATCCTCAACCAGAACAACGCCGACGCGACCATCAAGAAGAACGGGATGACGAGCGACAAGTACGGCGTCGTCGCGTTCCCGGCACCCAAGGACGCGAAGTCGCAGGTCGCCAGCCACGTCGCGGGGATCAACATCTCGATCTTCAAGAACACCAAGCACAAGGACCAGGCGCTGCAGCTCGTCAAGTACCTGACCAGCGCCGACGTGCAGGGCCAGCTGGACAAGCCGTTCTCCGCCCTGCCGGTGCTCAAGGACGCCAAGGCGGTGTTCACGGACAACGCCCAGGAGGCGGCGACCTTCACCGACATCTACAACAAGCGCGCCAAGCCGCTGCCGCTGGTCCCCGCCGAGGACCAGTACGAGAGCACCGTCGGCAAGGCGATGAACGCGATGTTCGCCTCGATCGCGACCGGCGGGACGGTGTCCGCCGCGGACGTGAAGGCCGCGCTGCAGACGGCGCAGGACCAGGTGGCCGCGTCGGTCGGGTAGTGCGGTCCACGGGTGGTGCGGGCGAGCACCGCACCACCCGTGGACCCGGCTCGGGGCTGGCGTTCGTCCGGCGGCTCCCGGCCACCCAGCTCCCGGCCACCTCGAGAGGACTTCCCCTGTGACGACGACCCTGCAGCGTCCGCGGAAGGCGCCGCCGGCATCCCCGGGCCCGCACGACCGACGTCGGCGTGCGGGGTGGTGGCTGCCCTACGCGCTCCTCGCCCCGGCCGTGGTGATGGAGCTGCTGATCCACCTGGTCCCGATGCTCACCGGCATCTGGATGAGCTTCACGCAGCTGACCAAGTTCTTCATCAGCAGCTGGACCCAGGCGCCCTTCGTCGGCCTGAAGAACTACCGCGTGGCGCTCGACGTGCACGGTGCCGTCGGCTCCTCCCTGCTGCGGTCCTTCGGCATCACGTGCGCGTACACGGTGCTGGTGGTCGGCATCTCCTGGGTGCTGGGGATGGCCGCCGCGGTGGTGCTGCAGCGACCGTTCCGGGGCCGGTCCGGTCTCCGCACGCTGTTCCTGGTGCCGTACGCGGTGCCGATGTACGCCGGCGTGATCACCTGGAACTTCATGCTCCAGCGGGACACCGGCGTGATCAACCACCTGCTGGTGGACGACCTCGGCATCGGCACCGGCACCGGCAAACCGTTCTGGCTGATCGGCTCGCGCGCGTTCGCCTCGATCGTCATCGTCGCGATCTGGCGCCTGTGGCCCTTCGCCTTCCTCATGCTGATGGCCGGGTTGCAGTCCATCCCGAGCGACGTCTACGAGGCGTCCGCGATGGACGGCGCGCACGCCTTCCGGCAATGGCGCTCCATCACGCTGCCGATGCTGCGGCCGGTGAACGTGGTGCTGGTGCTCGTGATGTCGCTGTGGGTGTTCAACGACTTCAACACCCCGTACGTGCTGTTCGGCACGGCGCAGCCCGCGGCAGGGGACCTGATCTCGTTCCACATCTACAACGCCTCGTTCCTCACCTGGAACTTCGGTGCGGGATCGGCGATGTCGGTGCTGCTGCTGCTGTTCCTGCTGCTGGTCACCGGGGTGTACCTCGCCGTCGTCAACAGGAGGTCGCAGCGTGCATGACACCCGCGCGTTCAAGGTGTTCCGCGCCGTCGTCGTCACCGTGCTGGCGCTGTTCACGCTCCTGCCGCTGTACGTGATGACCACGTCGGCGATGAAGCCGCTGCGCGACGTGCAGGGCCCGTTCACCTGGTGGCCGAGCACTGTGACGCTCGAGCCGTTCGTGGACATGTGGACGACCGTCCCGCTGGCCCGCTACTTCGTGAACTCCGCCGTGGTGGCGACGAGCGCGACGCTGGCCAGCCTGGTGGTGGCGATCTTCGCCGCGTTCGCGGTGTCGCGGTACCGCTTCCCGGGCCGTGCCGCGTTCACCACCACGGTGCTCTCGACGCAGATGTTCCCCGGCGTGCTGTTCCTGCTGCCGCTGTTCATCATCTTCGTCAACCTCGACCAGTCGACGGGCATCCAGCTGGTCGGCACCCGGGCCGGGCTGGTCATCACGTACCTGACGTTCTCGCTGCCGTTCTCGATCTGGATGCTGGCGGGCTACTTCGACGGGATACCGCGGGAGCTGGACGAGGCGGCGCGGGTCGACGGCTGCTCGCCGATGGGTGCGCTGGTCCGCGTGGTGCTGCCCGCCGCGCGGCCGGGGGTGATCGCGGTGGCGATCTACGGGTTCATGACCGCCTGGGGCGAGGTGCTGTTCGCGTCGGTGATGACGACCGACGTGAACCGCACGCTGGCCGTGGGCCTGCGCGAGTACTCGACGCAGACCAACGTCTACTGGAACGAGATCATGGCCGCGTCCCTGGTGGTCAGCGTGCCGGTGGTGGTCGGCTTCCTCCTGCTGCAGCGGTACTTCGTCGCCGGCCTGACCGCCGGTGCGGTGAAGTAGCGCAGGACGGGAGGACGAGGACACCATGCGGCGCACCCTGCACGAGGGCTGGACGCTCCGGCCGGCCGGCGGCGACGCTCCGGCACACGTCGCGGAGGCCGGGGCGGTCCCGGCGACGGTCCCGGGGACGGTCCACACGGACCTGCTGGCAGCCGGCCTGATCCCGGACCCGTACCTGGACGCCAACGAGCGGTTGCTGGCGTGGATCGGCAACGCCGACTGGCGGTACGAGACCAGGTTCACGTGGGTGCCGGGCGACGAGGACCGGGTGGACCTCCTCTTCGAGGGTCTCGAGACGGTGGCGCGCGTCGAGCTGAACGGCAGGACCCTCGGCGCGACGGCGAACATGCACCGCACCTACCGGTTCGACGTCGCCGACGCGCTGCGCGCCGGGGACAACGTGCTGACCGTCACCTTCTCCTCGGCGGTGCGCCACGCCGACGCCGCCAGCCTGGAGCTCGGCGCGCGCCCGCACACGAACGACCACCCGTACAACGCCATCCGGACCATGGCGTGCAGCTTCGGCTGGGACTGGGGACCCGAGCTGGTCACGGCCGGCATCTGGCGACCGGTCGGGCTGCACGCGTGGCGGGTTGCGCGGCTGAGCAGTGTCCGCCCGGTCGTCGACGTCGACGGCACCACCGGCACGGTACGGCTGCACGTCGACGTGGAGCGGGCGGGGCAGCCCGGAGCGTTGACCGTCACGGCCGAGGTCGCCGGACGGGCGGCGGTGCTGCACCTCGACCCGGCGGAGACCTCGGGCGTGGTCGAGCTGCGGGTCGAGGACGTCGCCCGCTGGTGGCCCCGGGGCCACGGCGACCAGCCGCTCTACGACCTCGCCGTCACGCTCCGCGGGGACGAGACGGACGGCGAGCCGCTCGATGCGTGGAAGCGCCGGATCGGCTTCCGCACGGTCCGCGTGGACACGGAGCCGGACGCCGCGGGGACGCCGTTCCGCTTCGTGGTGAACGACCGGCCCGTCCTGGTCAAGGGCGCGAACTGGATCCCGGACGACGCGTTCCCGCACCGCGTCGGCGCGGACCGCTACGCGCAACGGCTGGCCCAGGCCGAGGAGGCCGGCTTCAACCTGGTCCGCGTGTGGGGCGGCGGCGTGTTCGAGCAGGACGCGTTCTACGACGAGTGCGACCGGCGCGGCCTCATGGTCTGGCAGGACTTCCTGTTCGCGTGCGCCGCCTACAGCGAGGAGGAGCCGCTGCGCTCGGAGGTCGCGGCGGAGGTGGAGGACAACGTCCGGCGCCTGATGCCGCATCCGAGCCTCGTGCTGTGGAACGGCGGCAACGAGAACCTGTGGGGCTTCGCCGACTGGGGCTGGCAGCCACGGCTCGACGGCAGGAGCTGGGGCCTGGGCTACTACACGGACCTGCTGCCCGGCATCGTCGCGGCGCTGGACCCGGGTCGGCCGTACTCGGCGGGCTCGCCGTGGTCGGTGCACCCCGACCTGCACCCGAACGACCCCCGGCACGGGACCACGCACATCTGGGACGTGTGGAACGAGGTCGACTACACCACCTACCTCGCCTACCGGCCCCGCTTCGTCGCCGAGTTCGGGTGGCAGGGGCCCCCGACGTGGTCGACGCTGCGGCGGGCCGTCTCCGACGAGCCCCTCACTCCCGAGTCGCCCGGCATGCTCGCGCACCAGAAGGCCGCCAAGGGCAACGACAAGCTCACCGCAGGCCTGGTGCCGCACCTTCGCGTGCCCGACGACATGGACGACTGGCACTGGGCGATGAGCCTGAACCAGGCGCGCGCCGTCCAGCTCGGCGTCGAGCACTTCCGTGCGCTGGCCCCGCACTGCTCGGGCAGCATCGTGTGGCAGCTGAACGACTGCTGGCCCGTGACGTCGTGGGCGGCGGTCGACGGCGACGGACGGCGCAAGCCAGTCTTCTACGCCCTGGTGCACGCGAACGCGGACCGCCTGGTGACGGTCCAACCTGAGGGCGACGGCCTGGTGGCGGCCCTGGTCAACGACGCCGACGAGGCGTGGGCCGGTGCGCTGTCCGCACGGCGGCAGACCTTGGCGGGTCAGGTGCTCGAGAGCGAGGAGGTGACGGTTCTCGTCCAACCACGGTCGGTGGCGACGGTGCCGCTGCCGCCCGCAGTGGTCATCCCGGACGAGCCGTCGCAGGAGGTGCTCGTCGTCGAGGTCGGCGCCCGGCGGGCGCTGTGGTTCTACGTCGAGGACCGCGACTCCGTGCTCACGCTGCCGGCCTTCGACGCGTCGGTGACGGCGACGGGCACGGGCCACCGGGTCGAGGTGACCGCGACCTCGACGGTGCGGGACCTCGCGCTGCTGGTCGACAAGGTCGACCCGGGCGCGACGGTCGACGACATGCTGGTGACGCTGCTGCCGGGGGAGACCGTCTCGTGGCACGTCACCGGGACCGGGGACGACGCGGCTGCGCGGCTGCTCGATCCCTCAGTGCTCCGGTGCGCCAACCAGCTGGTGGTCGGGGCGCGCTGACCGGGTCGGCACCCGACCGGCATGCCACGATTCCGGGGTGACCAACGCGGAGATGCCCGTCGGCGCGGCCGAGCCGGGAAGTGGCACGCCGGCGGCCCCGACGGGCCCGACGGACGCTCCCGAACCTCACCGGTCGCACCGCGGGGGTGCGACCGCGCTGGCGCTGGGTGCACTCGGGGTGGTGTTCGGCGACATCGGCACCAGCCCCTTGTACGCGCTGCAGACCGTGTTCAGCATCGACCACAACGACGTGCAGCCCACGCCCGGTGACGTGCTGGGCGTGGTGTCGATGGTGTTCTGGTCCATCGCCGTGATCGTCTCGGTCAAGTACGTCGCGCTGATCATGCGGGCGGACAACGAGGGGGAGGGCGGCATCCTCGCCCTCGTCGCGCTGCTGCGGGACCGGCTGGGCGACCCGCGGCGGCTCGCCGCGGCGACGCTGCTGGGCATCCTCGGAGCGGCGCTGTTCTACGGCGACAGCGTGATCACCCCGGCGATCTCGGTGATGTCCGCGGTCGAGGGCGTGGTGGTCTCGGATCCCGCGCTGGTGCGGCTGGTGCTGCCGGTCTCGGTGGTGATCCTCACCGTCCTGTTCACCGTGCAGCGGTGGGGGACCGGGGCGGTGAGCCGGGCGTTCGCGCCCGTGATGGTCCTCTGGTTCGGGGTGCTGGCCCTTCTCGGGGTGCCGCAGATCGTGCAGAACCCGACCGTGCTGCGGGCCCTGTCACCGACCTACGCGCTCACGTTCGCCGTCCACCGACCCTTCGTCGCGTTCATCGCGCTGGGCGCGGTGGTGCTGACCATCACGGGCGCCGAGGCGCTGTACGCGGACATGGGCCACTTCGGGCCGCACGCGATCCGGCGGGCCTGGTACCTGGTGGTGTTCCCGGCGCTGGTGCTCAACTACTTCGGTCAGGGCGCGATGATCCTGCGCGACCCGAGCACCACCGCGAACCCGTTCTTCCGGCTCGCCCCGACGTGGGCCACCCTCCCGCTGGTCGTCCTGGCGACCCTGGCCACCGTCATCGCGTCCCAGGCGGTCATCTCGGGCGCCTACTCGGTGTCCCGGCAGGCGGTTCGCCTCGGTCTGTTCCCCCGGTTGGCAGTGCGGCACACCTCCAAGGAGGAGGGCGGCCAGATCTACGTGCCGGCGATCAACTGGATCCTCTTCTTCGGCGTCCTGGTGCTGATCGCGGTGTTCCGGAGCTCGGGCCGGCTGGCCACCGCGTACGGCCTGGCGGTCACCGGCACCCTGTTCCTCACCTCGCTTCTGTACCTCCTGCTCGCCAAGCGGGTGTGGCACTGGGCGCTGTGGAAGGTGGTCGCCTACAGCGTCGTCGTCGGCGGTCTCGAGGTGCTGTTCTTCGGCGCGAACCTGCTGAAGATCGTCAGCGGCGGCTGGCTGCCCCTCCTGATCGCCGCGATCGTCGTGACGCTGATGACCACCTGGCGCAAGGGCGCGGCCACGCTGACGGCACAGCGGACGCGCCTCGAGGGACCGCTCGACGAGTTCATCGCCATGGTGCGCGAGAAGGACGTCCAGCGCGTGCCCGGGTTCGCCGTGTTCCCGCACCCGAACAAGACGACCACCCCGCTGGCCCTGCGCTCGCACGTCACGTTCAACCGGGTGCTGCACCGGCACGTCGCGATCGTGCAGATCGTCAACGAGAACGTGCCGCACATCCGCCACGTCGACCGGGTGGAGATCGACGGCCTCGGCTACGGGGACGACGGGATCGTGCACGTGACCATCCACGTCGGGTTCAACGACAGCCAGGACATCCCCCGCGGGCTGGCGCTGGCGATCGGGAAGTCACCCGAGCTGGACGTCGACATCGCCGACGCCCACTACTTCCTCTCGGTGCTCACCGTGCACGCCACCGGGGCGCCGCGCATGACGGGGTGGCGCGAGCGGCTGTTCGTCTGGATGGCGCACAACGCCGCCAACCGCACGGAGGTGTTCCACCTGCCGCCCGAGCGCACCGTCGTGATGGGCGCGAACCTCGAGCTGTAGCCGGCGAGGTCAGCGGTCGAGGATCACCTGCAGCAGCCGGGCCGCCGCCGCACCGGGGGCTCCCGGACCCTGCCACACCGCGCGGATCCGTCGGCGCAACGGGCCGCCGTCGGACCGTCGAGGCTGCTCACCGGTGGCCAGCGGGACCGGCACCAGCCGCCCCTGGGCCAGCTCGGCCTGCACGGCCAGGCCGGAGATCACGGTCGGAGCGACACCGGACAGGGCCGCTGCGACCAGGGCCGTCGTCGAGGCGACCTCGACCGCGGCGGTCGGCGTCACGCCGTCCCGCGCGAGCCAGCGCTCCAGGACGTCCCGGGTGCCCGACCCCGGCTCCCGCAGGGCGAGCGGCACGCCCGCCAGGTCCCGTGGCCGCAGGGGAGCACTCCGACCGGCCCACGGGTGCGCCGCGCGCACCAGCAGCATCAGCTCGTCCGTGCAGATCGTCGTGCTGCGCAGACCACGAGGGGCGGACGCACCCTCGACGAAGCCCAGCGCGACGGCGCCCGACCGCACCTGCTCCGCCACGTCGGCCGAGTTGGCCATCCGCACCGCGATGCTGATCTCGGGCGCCTCGCGGGACATCCGCACCAGCCACTGCGGCACCAGGTGCTCCGCCACCGTCAGGCTCGCACACACGGTCAGGTGAGAGTCCTGCTCGCGGCGCAACGCCCGGGCCGCATCCGTCAGGTCGGTCGTCGCGGTCAGCACGCGGCGCGCCAGCTCGACGACCAGCAGGCCCTCGTCGGTCAGCCCGGAGCCGGAGCGCCCGCGGCGGACGAGCGCCAGGCCCAGTCGTCGCTCGAGGGCACGGACACCCTCGCTGGCCGAGGGCTGGCTGATGCCGCTCGCTCGGGCCGCGGCGCCGATGCCACCCGTGTCCGCGACGGCGACCAGGAGGGCGAGGCCGCGCAGGTCGGGGAGCGCGGACGGGAGGAAGGTCATAGCCACAGCCTATGACGGCATCGCGAACAGCCTGCTAGCGGCTCCCGGCGCGCGGCCCGACCCTGATGGGGTGACGACATCTGAGACGGACGCGCCCGCGCTGCCCACCCCTCCCATCGGCTCGATCCGCGGCGGCGGGCCGGGCCTCGTCGTCGCGGTGCTGCTCGGGGCGGCGGCGACATGGGTCGGCACCCTCGTGCCGGTCGTCGGCGGACCGGTCGTGGGCATCGTCCTCGGCGTGCTGTGCCGGGAGCTGCTGGTGCGGCGCGCACCGTGGTCGGTCGACCTGGAGACCGGGGCGCGGATCGCCTCGAAGCAGGTGCTGCAGGCCGCCGTGGTGCTGCTGGGCCTCGGGCTGTCGCTGACCCAGGTGCTGGCGACGGGCCGGTCGGCGCTCCCCGTGATGCTCGGCACGCTGGCGGTCGGGCTGGCCGGGGCGGCGGTGCTCGGCCGGCGCCTCGGGCTCGACCGGGAGACGCGCACGCTCGTCGGGGTCGGAACCGCCATCTGCGGTGCCTCCGCGATCGCCGCGACCAGCGCGGTCATCGGTGCGTCCGAGGTGGCCGTCGCGACCTCGGTCACCACGATCTTCCTGTTCAACGCCGTGGCGGCGGTGCTCTTCCCCGTGGTCGGCCACCTGCTGGGGCTGTCGCAGGCGGCGTTCGGCCTGTGGGCAGGCACGGCGGTCAACGACGCCTCCTCCGTGGTCGCCGCCGGGACGGTGTTCGGCGCGAGCGCGCTGGCGACCGCGGTGGTGGTCAAGCTGACCCGGACGCTGATGATCGTCCCGATCACCCTCACGTTGGCCGTGGGGGCCCACCGACGGGCCCGTGCCGCTGCCGGGGCGGCGGGGCAGCGTGGGCCGACGGTCCGCTGGACCCGGCTGGTGCCGCCCTTCCTCGTCCTGTTCCTCCTCGCCGCCGCCGTGAACTCGGCGCACGCCGTGCCGACCACCTGGCAGCCCGGTCTGGCGTGGACCGCACGGCTGCTGACGGCCGTCGCGCTCGCCGGCGTCGGACTGCTGACGCCGGTCGAGGGGCTGCGCCGCGCCGGCTGGAGGCCGCTCGCGCTGGGCGGCGGGCTGTGGCTGGCGGTCGCGAGCAGCAGCCTCGCGCTGCAGGGGCTGACCGGGCGCCTGTGAGGGTCCGGGTCCGCTCAGCCCTCCGCAGGGGGCGGCGCGAGCCCCGGACCCGACGCGTCGGCGACGTCGGCGACGTCGGGGTGCTGCCCGAGGGACCGCGCCGCCATGGCGGCACCCGCGGAGGCGGCTCCGATGGTGACCAGCGCCCCGAGCACCAGGGCCGCGGGGACCCCCGGTCCGAGCAGACCCGACTGGGTGCCCAGCGTCGCGGCGGCGACGGGGACACCCAGCTGCGCGGCCGCCAGGGCACCGAGGGACACGGGCTGCCCGACGGCTCGGGTCACGACGTGGGCCAGCACCGCCCCGAGACCGAGGGCGATGCCGAGCCCGACGAGCGCGGGCCGTCGGCCCAGCGCGTGCAGGTCGAGCGACGCACCCAGCCAGACGAAGAAGACGGGGCCGAGGAAACCCTCGGTGACCGCGAACAGCTGCCGCGCCAGCCGACGCGGCTCCCCGATGGCGGCGACCACCAGTCCGAAGGTGAACCCGGCGAGCATGACCGAGACGTGGCCGAGCTGGGCCACCGCGGCGAGCGCGAACAGGATCGTCAGGTTGCTCCGCAGCTCGAGGGCGAGCTTGCGACGTTCCGACACCCGGTGCAGGTGGTGCCGCCAGCCGCGCCGCTCGGCGGCCCGCAGCACCACGTACAGCACCACCGCCGACGCGACGACCGCGCCGGCGCCCAGCGCCGCGCGTGGTGCACCGGCCGGGTCGACGGCCAGGGGGACCGCGACGATGCAGGCGGCGTCGGCCACGGCGACCTGCGGCAGCAGCCGCAGCACGGGCGGCCCGTCGAGCCGCAGGTTCTGCACGGTCGGCAGGATCACCGCCGCCGACGACGACGCCATCAGGACCGCGTACAGCGCCGCGTGCCCGGTGCCGGTGAGCGCTGCGACGCCGAGCGCCAGCGGGACCGCGGCGACGACCACCACCCCGAAGCGCAGGAGTCCCACCGGCAGCGCGTCGCGCAGCCGCCGGTCGGCGACCGGGACGTGCGATCCGGCCACGAACATCACCAGCGCGAACCCGACGTTGGCGAGGAACGCGAAGGTCGGCTGGGACGCGTGCAGCGCACCGACTCCCATCGGTCCGAGCAGGATGCCGGCGAGCAGCTCGCCCACCACGACGGGCACGCCCCAGCGGCGCGGTGCGGCGAGAGCCGGACCGAGCAGGCCGGCGAGGCAGATCAGCGCCAGGGCGGCGAAGCTCATGCGGCGCCCTCCAGCCCGTTCGCCGAGATCCGCGGCACCGCCCCAGTCTGGCGGGCCCACCCCCAGCGTGGCGTGGGTGCGGCTGCGTGTCGTGGTCGCGGCTGAGTGGAAGCGGGCCGCACGCGGGAGTGCGGAGGCACCGGAGCGCGGTCAGCGGGCGAGCCGCTCCACGATGGTGCCGAACAGCCAGGGCGCCGCCTCAGCGACCGGCACGACGGCGCGCCGCGCGGGCGACGCCGCCCAGGTGACGAGCCCGGTGGTCAGCAACCGGTAGTCGCGCGTGGCGTGCAGCCAGGCGTGCTCGTAGGCGGTCGGGTCGTCGAGGTGCGCGATCGCCGCGCGCGCCTGCGCCAGCCCCACCCGCAGACCCTCGCCGGTCAGCGCGTCCACGTAGCCGGACGCGTCCCCGACCAGGCGGACGCGACCGGCGGTACGGGCCCTCGTCCGCTGCAGCAGCGGTCCGGCACCGCGCACCGTGCTGGTGGGCACGGCGCCGTCGAGCCGGCGTCGCAGGGACGGGAAGGAGCCCAGCACGGTGTCGAAGTCCGCTCCGCGCGGGCCGAGCAGCGCCACGCCGACCTCCTCGCGGCTCACGGGCGTGACGTACGCCTCCGCCTCGGGACCCCAGTGGACCTCGACGCGGTCGGTCCACGGTGCGACCGCGAAGTGCCGACGCAGCCCGAATCGCGGGGGCGTGGTGCGGCGCCGCGGTGGGCCGGCCTCCAGACCGACCAGACCCCGCACCGTCGAGTGCAGCCCGTCGCAACCGAGCAGCCACCGACCTCGCACACCCGCCGCCTCGACGCTCGTCGGCCCGAGCCGGAGCTCGGTGACGCGCGCGACGAGATGCTCGACGCCCAGGGCCGCCGAGCGGGCGAGAAGGGTCTCGTGCAGCACGGTCCGCCGCACGCCCCTGCCGCGCCCGCCCCGGAACTCGTGCTCCGCCCGCCGGCGCTCGTCCCGGTAGGTGATGCCCGTCAGCGGATGCCCCACGGGGTCGACGCCCAGGCGGGCGAGCGCCGTCAGCGTCCCGGGCATCAGCCCTTCGCCGCACGCCTTGTCGATCGCGCCGACGCGGGGTTCGACCACCAGCACGGACAGGCCGGCCAGCCGCGCCTCGATCGCGGCGGCGAGCCCGACGGGTCCGCCACCGACCACCAGCACGTCGGCGTCGACGTCGGCGCTCATGCGGAGGCGGCGTCGGAACGCGCCGCACCGGGTGCGTGCCGCAGCGCCGCCTCCTCGGCCGGGATCCGGAACCCCAGCAGCAGCACGGCGTTCAGCACCGTGAACGCCACCGCGGTGATCCAGGCGCCGTGCACCAGCGGCAGTGCGACGCCCTCCGCCACCACGGCGACGTAGTTGGGGTGTCGCAGCACCCGGTACGGGCCCGAGGTGACCAGCGGCAGGCCCGGCACCACGATGATCCGGGTGTTCCACCGCGGGCCCAGGGTGCCGATGCACCACCAGCGCAGCGCCTGGCTCGCCACCGCGACCGCGAGAGCGGTCCAGCCGAGCGCGGGCACGAACGGCCGGTGCGCCGCCAGCACCTCGGCCGCGCAGGCGACCAGCAGCGCGGCGTGCAGCGCGACCATCGGGGGGAAGTGCCCGCGGCCGTGCTCGGTGCCACCCCTCGCGAAGGACCAGGCGGCGTTCCGGGTGGACACGACCAGCTCGGCGAGACGCTCGAGGGCCACCACGCCCAGCACCACCAGGTAGGCCTCGACCGACACGGTTCAGACCTCCTCGGGACGACGCAGCACCACGACCTCCGCGCTGACCCCCGGGCCGAACGCGAACAGCACGGCGAGCTGGCCGGCGGACGGTTCCGCGTCGGCCAGCGTGTCTGCGAGCACGTGGAGCACCGAGGACGACGACAGGTTGCCCACCGCGGCGAGGGACCGGCGGCTGCGGTCCAGCGTCCCGTCCGTCAGGCCGAGCGCACGCTCGGCGGCGTCCAGGATGCGCGGCCCGCCGGGGTGCGCGATCCACGTGCGCACGTCGGCCACGGCCGCGCCGAGCGGCTCGAGGCAGGCCTCGACGTCGGCCCGCAGGTGCGCCTCGACGACGTCGGCCAGACCGGGTCCGAGCACGATGCGGAACCCGCTGCCGCCGATGTCCCAGCCGAGCATCCCCGCGGTGTCGGGGTAGACGCCGCTGCGCGTACCGACGACGTCCAGGCCGTCCCGGCCCTCGGCACGCCGGTCGCCGACCATCACCACCGCGGCGGCACCGTCGCCGAACAGGCCGCTGGAGACCAGGTTCGCCGGTGAGTCGTCACCGTGCTGGATGGTCAGGGAGCACAGCTCCACCGAGACGACGAGCGCGACGTGGTCGGGGTGTCCCACCAGGTAGTCGTGCACGCGGGCGACCGCCGAGGCGCCCGCCACGCAGCCCAGGCCGAACGACGGCAGCCGGCGGATGTCCGGGCGTAGCCCGAGCCGCGCGACGAGCAGGGCGTCGAGCGACGGTGCACCGACACCCGTGACGGTGGTGAACAGCAGGAAGTCGACGTCGGCCGGGCGCAGGTCCGCGGCGCTCAGCGCCCGACGCACCGCGTCCTCCGCGAGCCCCGTGCCGATGGTCTCGAACAGGTGGTTCGCCTCACCGAACCCGCGCAGCTCCGCGTAGCGCGGCAGCGGCAGCGCGAGGTGTCGCGTCCGGACCCCGCTGGCGCCGTGGAACCGGGCGAGCGCCGCGAGCCGGCCCGCGTCCTGCGACAGCAGCGGTCCGATCGACGCGGTGATCTCCGCCTGGTCGTGACGGTGCGCCGCGAGCACCGGTGCGACGGACACGACCCGCGACATCACGGCATCGTGCCACGGGATGCCGCAGGTCACCCGGTGGCGACGTCGACGGCTCGCGCGCCTGCCTCACGCGGCCACCAGCGGACGGTTCGCCCGAGGTGGTCCAGGTACTGCAGCCCGCCGTGACCGTGCTGGGCGGCCACGGTCTCGACCAGGTTCGGGATGCTCTCCTCGACGGTCAGCGGTGCAGCGGGACCTCCGAGGTCCGTGCGGACCCATCCGGGAGCCAGGAGCAGCAGGGTGCGCGGCTCGTCGTGATGACGGGCCGCGTAGCTGCGCATCAGCTGGTTCAGCGCCGCCTTGGACGCACGGTAGATCTCGAACCCGCCGCGCTCGTTGTTCGCGACGCTGCCCTGGCCCGAGGACATGACCGCGATGGTGCCCGCCGGCTCCACCAGGTCCTGGAACGCCTCCACCAGCCGCATCGGGCTCAGGGCGTTGGTCACCATGAGCCAGACGAACTCGGACGTGCTGACGGTGGCGACGGTGTCGCTCTCGTCGTCCGTCACGCCGGCGTTGACCAGCAGCAGGTCGAACCGCTGCGCGGCCAGCCGGGTACGGAGCGCGTCGACCTGGTCGGGCTCGGTGATGTCGACCGTCTCGACGATCAGCCGGCCGTCGGTGCCCGGCAGCACCTGGTGCAGCGCCGTCGGGCCCGAGCCCCGCACCGTGGCGACCACCGTCGAGCCGCGGGCGAGGTGCTGCTGCGCCAGCGCGAGGCCGAGCCCGCGGGAGGCTCCGATCAGCAGGACCCTGTGGTGCGGTTCCGTCGTCATGACCTCATCCTCGCCGCGGTGCACGACAGGCGGCCCCTCACGGCTGGTCCGGGACCAGCACGATGCGGCCGAAGACGGTTCCCCGGTCCATCTGCCGGTGCGCCTCCGCCGCCTGGTCGAGCGGCAGCACGGAGTGAACGACGGGTACGAGATCACCGCGGAACGCCGCGAGGAACAGCTGCTCGCGCACCCGGTTCCGCTCCGTGGCGCCCACCGTCGCGAGGCTGAAGGTGGCGAACGAGCGGGACAGCTGGAAGGTCCGCAGCAGCGTCGCGGCGAGATCCGCTGGTGGGAACCCCGCCACGGCGCCGACGAGGATGTAGCGCCCGTTGGGGGACAGCCGGTCGAGGAACGCCGGGACGTCCGCACCGCCGACGACGTCGACGGCCACATCGACGGTGTCGGCCGTGCCGGCGTCGCCCGCGCCGGAGCGGTCGAGCACGTGGGTGGCGCCGAGCTCGCGCAGCCGGTGACCGCGGTCGGCCGACGAGGTGGTGACGGCCACGGAACCGGCGCCGGCGCGCGCCGCGAGCTGGACGGCTGCCATGCCGATGCTGCCCGCGGCGCCGCGCACCAGCACGGACTCGCCGGGGGAGAACCGGCCGTGGGCCAGCGCGAGGTGCGCGACGGTCGCGGCGCTCCCGAGCGTCACGGCGTCCACCGACGAGAGGGCCGACGGGAGCGCCGTCACGTCGTCCACGTGCGCCACCGCGTGCTCCGCGTACGCCCCCGACGTCCCGGTCGCAGCCCACACACGTCGACCGAGCCAGGACCGGTCCACCCGCTCGCCGACGGCGCTCACCGAGCCGGCCACCTCGCCACCGGCCACCGTCCCGACGGCTGAAGACCCGAGCCCCCCGCGGCGGATCATCGCGTCGACCCCGCCGACGCCGATCGCCTCCGTCCGCACCAGGACCTCGCCCGGGCCCGGCGACGGGATCTCCCGCTCGACCACCCGCAACCCGCTCGGGTCCCCGACGTCCCCGATGACCACTGCCCGCACGGCCCGTCCTCCTCCCTGTGGCTGCTACCGTCCGGGAACGTTACGGACGCCCCCGTCCACTTGCAGGAAGTGGGACAGATGGCCCCGCAGATGACCCGGCTGCGTGCGGACGCGCAGGAGAACCGCGACCGGATCCTCGCCGCGGCCGCGGAGCTGTTCGCGGAGCGCGGCCTGCAGGTCGGGATGCGCGAGGTCGCGCGCCGGGCAGGCGTCGGGCCCGCGACGCTGTACCGGCGGTTCCCGACACGCCAGGCGCTGGTCGAGGAGGCGTTCTCGGCGGAGGTCGACGCGTGCCGACGCATCGTCGAGGACGGCTGCGCTCAGGCGGACCCGTGGACGGGTCTCACCGAGGCGCTGCGGGGCCTGCTGGTGCTGAACGTGCGGAACCGGGGGTTCGTCGACGCCCTGCTGTCCACCATGCCGACGGGGGCGCTCGCGCAGCATCGTCGGGAGCTGCTCGGCCTGCTCGACGGCCTCGCGGCACGCGCCCGTGATGCCGGTCGGCTCCGGGCGGACTTCGTCGTCGACGACCTGGTGCTCGTCCTGTCCGCCGGTCGGGGACTGGGTGCCGCGCGTCGCGAGCTGCTCCCAGCCGCCGCGCACCGCTTCGCCGACCTGGCGATCGATGCCCTCCGTGCCGACCCGGCCACTCCGCGCTGACCTGCGAAGCTCCTCAGGGGCCGCGTGTCGACCCGGCCGGGACGGGGCGAACGCCCTCGAGCTGCAGCTGCACGTGGCGGCGCCAGTGGCCCTCGGCGGTCATGTTGGCCATCGCCCCACGGGTGATGAGCACGAAGTCCTCGGCGTCGAAGTCGGACCGCAGCACGCCTGCGTCGACCGCACGCGCGACGACCCGCTGGACGACGTCACCGAGCGCGGCCTTCTGCTCCGCGATGGCGTCCCACTGCGGCTCCTGCGGACCGAGCAGCGCACGCCGGAACGCGGAGTCGGCCTCCACGGACTCGAGGTAGCCGTAGAGCAGCCGCTCGAAGGCCTCCGCCGGGTCGGTCAGCTGCTCCGCTGCGAGGGCGAGCTCGGTCGCTGCGTCGAAACGACGGCCGACGATCGCCGCGACCAGCGACCGCTTGTCCGCGAAGTGCCGGTACACCGTCCCGATGCCCAGGCCCGCGTGCGACGCGATCTCCTCCATCTGCGCGTCGTCACCCCGAGCCCCGAGCAGGTCCGCGGCGGCAGCCAGGATCGCCTCGCGGTTGCGACGGGCGTCCGCGCGCAGCGGCTGGCGCTCGGTGGTCATGGCTGCCGAGTGTAGTTGACGGGGGCGCCGTGGGCGGCGTTATGCTGAAGCGGAATTCCGGTTCCGTCTACGGGAGGTCCTCTCATGATCGTCGTCACCGCACCCACGGGGCAGATCGGCAGCGCGCTGGTCCGTCGGCTCCTGGAGCAGGACGAGCAGGTGCGGGTGATCGTCCGCGACCCCGGGCGTCTGGCGCCCGACGTCCGTGACCGCGTCGAGGTGGTCACGGGCAGCCACGCAGAGCCCGCCGTCCTGGACCAGGCGCTGCCCGGGGCCGACGCGCTGCTGTGGCTGGTCCCGCCGGACCGGTCGGCGCCGGACGTGCGGGAGCACTACCGCCGCTATGCGACGGTCGCCGCCGACGCTGTCCGCCGGCACGGCACAAAGCACGTCGTCGGGATCTCCAGCGCCGGCCACGGCTGGACGGAACCGGCGGGCGTGCTGTCCGCCGCCTTCGCGATGGACGACGAGCTCGCCGGATCCGGCGCCGCCTACCGGGCGCTGTCCATGCCGTTCTACATGGAGAACCTCCTGGGTCAGCTCGACTCGATCTGCAGCGCGGGCGTGCTCAGCCTCGCCGTGCCGGCCGACCGGCCCTTCGCGACGGTCGCCACGGCGGACATCGCCGAGGCCGCTGCGGCCCTGCTGACCGACCGGAGCTGGCGGGGTCAGGGCGACGTGCCCCTGTTCGGGCCGGACCGGCTGACGCCCGACCAGATGGCCGAGGTGATGAGCAAGGAGCTGGGCCGGCCGGTCGCCTACCGGCCCGTCACGCTCGAGGAGCTCGCCGCCGGCATGCGCACCGCCGGCGCCGGCGACCGGGCGGTGCGGGACACCACCGACGTCTTCGTGGCGCACGCCGGAGGCATCTACGACGCGGACTGGGCCGTGGCGCAGCTCGGGTCCACCGGCTTCGCCACCTGGTGCCGCACCGTGCTGGGGTCCCGGGCGCGGGCGCACCCCGCCTGGAGCTGAGCGGCCTCGTCGAGCAGCGCACCGATCGTTGCTACCGTGCAAGTTTCCGGGTGGCGCCGAGCACGGGAGGGGCGATGGTGCGCAGCGCGACCGAGGAGGCGCTCCTCGAGGCGGCCCGCGGCCTGATGCGCATCTCGCTGCACGCCGCCGACGGCGTCGGGGACGTGTCCGTGGTCCAGCTGCGCGCCCTGACGGTCCTGGACCACCTGGGCCAGGCGAACCTCGGCGACCTTGCCGATCGGATGGGCGTCACCCCGTCCACCACCAGCCGCCTGGTCGACCGGCTGGTCGTCGCCGGACTGGTGGAACGGGCGACGGCCGAGCACAGCCGCCGGGAGGTCACGCTGCGGCTGACGACCCACGGCCGCGCGACGCTGCGGCGCTACGACGACCTGCGTCTGGCGGCGCTGCACGGGCTGCTCGCCACCCTCCCGGAGCCGGAGCGTGAGGTGGCGTTGCGAGGACTGCTCGCGCTCGGCTCCGGTGCCGCCGCCGTCGGTCGGAGCTGAGCCGCTGCGGCTGGTAGCCGAAACGGGCGGCCGGCCGGCGATCAGAGGTCGGCGCTCCGGCTGTCACCCGACACGCCACTCCGCGGCTGCCTCGCGGAGCGTCATCCCGTGCCCCGGGCCGGTGCCGACCACCAAGGCGCCGTCCTCCACCGGAGGCGCGCCGTCGACGAGCAACGGCTCCAGCCGCGCGTGGTCGGCGAACCACTCGAGGTGACGCAGCGCCGGCAGCGCGGCCGCCACCGGTGCGTGCAGGGACGGCGCGCAGTGCCCGGACACCTGGAGGCCGGCGGCCGCGGCCACCCCGGCACAGCGGAGCCAGCCGGTGTAGCCACCGCACCGGGTGACGTCGAGCTGCAGGCAGTCCACCGAGGGCACCATGCGCGCGGCGTCGTAGACGTCCATGAGGTACTCGCCCGCGGCGATGTCGCACCCGAGCACCCCGCGCAGCAGTGCGAGCCCCTGGAGGTCGTCGCTGGTCACCGGTTCCTCGAACCACGTCACCCCGAGGTCGTCCAGCTCGAGGCCGACCCGGCGCGCCTCGCCGGGGGAGTAGCCGCCGTTCGCGTCGACCATCAGCGTGACGTCGTCGCCGGCCAGGTCACGCAGCTGCCGCACCCGGTCCAGGTCCCGGTCGCGCCGCTGCCCCCAGGACTCGCCGATCTTGATCTTCATCGCCCGGCAACCCACGGACCGCCACCAGCCGACCTGCTCGGCGAGCTGGTCGGCGTCGAACGTGGTGAAGCCCCCCGAGCCGTACACCGGCACCCGGTCGCGCACCCGACCGAACAGGTCGGCGAGCGGCACGTCGACCAGGCGGGCCTTGAGGTCCCACAGGGCGATGTCCACCGCGCTCTGGGCCTGGGCGAACAGCCCGCGGGTTCCGAGGTTGCGGCCGGCACGGTGCATCGCCTCCCAGGCGCCGGGGACGTCCAGCGCGTCCCGGCCCCGCACCACGTCCGCCAGCTCGGTCTCCACCAGCGCGGCGGCGGCGGGGGAGCTGTACGTCCAGCCGAGGCCGGTGCGACCGTCCGCCGTCACCTGGACCGTCACCGCCGTGGTGGCGTCCCAGGTGAACGTGCCGTCGGCCTCCGGCGTCGGGGTCGGGAACCGGTAGGCCGCGACGCGCACGTCCTCGATCCGCGCCGTCATCGGGGCCGCTCCGCGTCGACCAGACCCGTGCGGGCCGCGGCGATCATCCGGTCGGCCGCGCGTGCGGCCAGCGACATGATCGTCAGCGCCGGGTTGGCGGACCCCTGCGTCGGCAGCACGCTGCCGTCGGTGACGTAGAGGTTGGGCACCGCGAAGCTGCGCAGGTCGGCATCGACCACACCGTCCTGGGGCCGACGGGCCATCCGGGCGCCGCCGACCAGGTGGGCGTACCGCTGGACGGTCATCACCTCCTGCGCGCCGGCGGCCCGCAGGATCGTCTCCATGGACGCCTGCGCGGCCGCCATCAGCTGCCGGTCGTTGTCGCACCTGCTGTAGGAGAAGTGCGCGACCGGCAGCCCGTGCCGGTCCTTCTCGTCGGCCAGGGTGACCCGGTTGTCCGGCTGCGGGAGGAACTCGCACAGTGCACCCAGGGTCGACCAGTGGATGTAGTCGCGCATGTACTCGCGCAGCACCTCGCCCCAGTGGCCCTGCGCCGTGACGTGCTCGGACCAGGTGATCGGCAACGGGCTGACCGTCTGGATCGACCACCCGCGCTTGTAGGGCTTCGTCGGATCGGTCTCGTAGAAGGCCTCGCTCGAGACCTCCGGCGGCGGTGCCTTGTACATGCGGACCTCGGAGTCGAACCGGCCCGCGGTCTGCGGCGCGCCCTGCACCATCAGGTACCGGCCCACCTGGTCGTGGTCGTTGCACAGCCCGTCGGGGAACCGCCGGCTCGCGGAGAGCAGCAGCAGGCGCGGCGTCTCGATGCTGTACCCGGCGACGGCCACCGCCCGGGCGCGCTGCCGGTGCTCCAGCCCGTCGTGCAGGTAGGTGACGCCCGTCGCCAGGCCCGTGGCGTCGTCGACCAGGATCTTCGACACGTGGCACCGGGCCCGGATCTCGGCGCCGTGCGCGAGGGCGTCCGGCACGTGCGTGATCAGCGGGCTCGCCTTCGCGTCGACCTTGCAGCCCTGCAGGCAGAAGCCGCGGTAGATGCAGTGCGGTCGGTTGCCGAACCGCCCGTTGGTGATGGCGACGGGTCCGACCCGAGCCTCGATGCCCGCGGCCGCGGCACCCCGCAGGAACACGTCGCCGTTCCCGCCCACCGGGTGCGCGTGGTGCGGGTACTCGTGCGGGTCGCCCCACGGCCAGGGCTGGCCGGCGACCGGCAGCTCCTGCTCGATCTGCTCGTAGTAGGGGCGCAGGTCGGTGTAGGCGATGGGCCAGTCGGCGCCGACGCCGTCGGCGGTCCTGGTCCGGAAGTCCGACGGGTGGAACCGCGGCACGTAGCCGGCGAAGTGCACCATCGAGCCGCCGACACCGCGCCCGGAGTTGTTGCTGCCGAGCGGTACCGGGTCGGTCCCGCCGATCTGCCGGGGCTCCGTCCAGTACAGCCGGTGCGAGCCGCGCTCGTCGCTGACCCAGTCGCGGTCGGGGTCCCAGAACGGTCCGGCGTCGAGGCACACGACCTTCCAGCCCGCCCGGGCCAGGCGCTGCGTCAGCACGGAGCCGCCGGCGCCCGCACCGATCACGACGAGGTCCACCTCGTCGTCCTCGTCGTACCGCCGCATGTCGTCCCGCAGCCGGTGCTGCGCGCGGTCGCCGTCGTTCGGCAGCAGCCACGCCGAGTCGTTGCGCGCCCGGATGCCCGCGTAGTCCGGTCCCCTCACGCCGCTGACCCGTCGCCCGGCTCGTGGTCCCCGGGCCGTTCGTCGTGACCGAGCCGCCGGCGCACCAGCCCGGCGTGCCGGGCCCGGGCGCGCTCGACGCGCTCGGCGAAGGGCACGGGGTCGCGGTCGAAGCTGTCGGCCACCTCGAACGGCTCCCGAGCGTCGACCCCGCGGTTCTTGTAGCCGCGCGGGTAGGCCGGCCCGGGGAAGCCCATCTCGTTCCAGGCCCACGGGTGCGAGTAGAAGGCGGTGCAGCCGTACCGGGTCCACAGGCTCCACACGTGCTCGGCACGCAGGCCCCGCCACGGCGAACCGTCCGCGCCGAGCTGCTGCACCTGCTGCAGCAGGGCCGCCTGGTCCTCGCGCTCCAGCTCGGCGAAGGGCCGGCCCGCCACGTCGTCCGCGTCCTGGTCGAGCGCCGCCAGGCTGCGCCGCCAGGCGTCGCGGTCCTGCGGCATGTCGTCGTAGTGCCAGCCGTCGGTCTCGTCGGCGGCGAGGCGTGCGTCGATCAGCGCGACCACCGGGACCCGCGGCTCGGAGTCCTGGCCCAGGAGGAGGTCCATCAGTGCGACGGCGCAGGCGTTCTCCGCCGGGGAGAAGAAGGACAGCTCCACCGGTGGCGCCAGCCGAGCCAGCACGACCCCCGCGGTCACCATGTCCCACCGGTGCACCTCGTCGAGCACGTCGAAGCCCGGGAACCGGCCCCGGCCCTGTGGCGTCAGCCCGTGCTGGTCGGGTGCGCGGTACGGCCCCGTCACGCGCGGTCCTCGCGCCGCAGGATCGCGGCGAGCAGCCCCATGCCGCCGACCAGGCTGGCGAGCAGAGGCGCGAACAGCGGGGGCCCCATCTCCACGTTGTAGGACGCCATCTGCCAGCCGCCGGGCTTCTGCGCGATGCCCCGCCAGTGCAGGTAGGTGCCCTGCAGGCCGTTGACCACGATCGCCGCCGACGCCAGGGGGAGCACCGTCTTGGCCGCGCGCTTGGAGAACACGCCGGCGATGGCGGCCGGGATCGCGGCGGGCAGGATCACCACCGGCCACCACATCATCTTGTTGCCGAAGCTCGCCGAGTCGTGCTCGGTGTAGATCTCCGCCGCAGTGATCGCCGCGCCGGCCGCCGTCAGCGCGGCCAGCGTCTGCTCGAACCGACCGGTGCGGACGTCCGCCAGCATCCGGTCGAGGAGGTGCTCGGCGGCGCCCGCCGGGGCGGCGCCCCCGCGTCGGTGCGTGCTGCTGCGGACCATCCTGGGACCTCCGATCGGGCGGCCGGGAACCCGTTCATCGTTGGTCGATGGCAAATGTCCTGCAACTCGGCGGGCAGCCGGCGGCCCCGGCCGCGAAGGTCCGGGTGGAGCGCCGCCGGACGCGAACGGCGGCCACGGCAGCACCGCGACGTCAGCGGGTGCTCGCGGGCTCCGTCGTCCGCGCCGCTGCGACCCGACCCGGCACCTCGGCGCGGAGCCGGTCGAGGGCGGCCGGTGCGAGCGGGGTGCCGGTGAGGCGAGCCGCGTACAGGGCCGCACCGACGTCCGGCGGGTAGAGCGGCTCGCGCACGTCGTACCGGGCTGCGCTGCCCCGAAGCTGCCGGACGAACTCCTCCTGCACCACGTCCGACGTGAGCACGCCGCCGGAGCACGACACGGGCACGGGCTCGTCGTCGGCGAACTCGAGGTGCCGCCGCGCGGCGTGCACCAGCGCGGCCAGCTCGCTCGCCGCCTCCCGCAGGATCCGTGCCGCCTCCCGGTCTCCCTGGGCGGCCGCGTCCCCGACGACCCGCGAGAGGGCGGCGACGCGACGCCGGTCACCGTGCCACTGCCCGATGGTGACGTCGATCGCGTCGAGGTCCGACTCCAGCGAGAGCCGTTCCCGCACGAGCGTCGCCAGGGGACCTGCGGGCAGCCTGCCGTCGCTCATCTGCGAGAACACGCCCAGCCCCCGGACGGCGATCCAGTGACCGGATCCCTCGTCGCCGAACAGCTCGCCCCAGCCGCCCACACGGACCCGTCGACCGCCGCGCTCGCCGTAGCAGATGGACCCTGTCCCGCTGACGACGTTGATCCCGTCGGCCCCGCCGAGCGACCCCGCCCATCCCGCCACCATGTCGTTGCCGCAGGCGTAGCGGTCGTGGCCGAGTGCCGCGCGCGGCGCGGCGTCCAGGGCGGGCACGTCACGGCTGACCTCGCCGTACGCGGGCAGGGCGACGAAGGCGAACGCGATCTCGCCGGGGTCGGTGCGCGCCGACCGGCAGATCTGCGCCACCGCGTCGCGCAGGACCCGCTCGACGAGGGCCGGTCCTTCCGCCGAGCCCAGGTAGTAGCAGCTCGGCGCCTGAGTCCGGGCCGCCACGCGGCCCTCGGACGTCACCAGGACGAGTGCCGTCTTGGTCCCACCGCTGTCGATCCCGAGGAACACGCTCACCGACCGTCGTAGGGGTGCACCGTCACGCCCTTGACCACCCGGTTCACCTGGCCGGACGGCGACGGTGAGTCCGGGACGAGCCCGAGCGCCAACGACGAGTCCAGGGCGAACAGCTGGGCGACCAGCACGTAGGGCAGTGCTACCAGCACGTCCGGGGCCTCGTCGAGAGCCGGCACGGTCCAGGTGTCGGTCACGCGGTCGCTGGGCGCCGCCTGCAGCACGACGACGTTCTCCGGGGACATCTGCTGCCTGAGCTCGATCGCGATGTCCTCGTCGTACTGCCGCGTGTACGGGTCGTTCGACAGGTAGACCACCGCCAGGCTCCCGCCGTCGATCACGGACTTGGGGCCGTGGCGGAAGCCGAGGGACGAGTCGAAGTAGCTGACCACCGCACCAGCCGTGAGCTCGAGCACCTTGAGGGCCGACTCCCTCGCGAGCCCGGTCAGGGGACCGCTGCCCAGGTAGACCACCCGCCCGTAGCCACGCGCGGCGAGCTCGGCCACGGCGTGGCCGCGGTCCCGCAGCACGGCAGCACCGGCGTCCGCGACGCGGTCCACGACGTCGAGCCCACGAGCCTCCGGAACCAGCGCCAGCCAGGTCGCCAGAGCCATCGAGGTGAAGCTCGACGTCATGGCGAAGCCCTCGTCGTGGGTCTGCGGCGGCATCAGCAGGACCAGGGACCTGTGCGCGGACCCGTGCACGCGCGCGAGCTCGCCGCTGTCGTTGCAGGTGACGATCAGGTGGTGCACCGACGTGAGCACGCGGTCGGCGAGGACCGTCGCGGCGACGCTCTCCGGGCTGTCGCCCGAGCGTGCGAAGGACACCAGCAGCGTGGGCACGTCCTCGGCGAACGCCTCCGCCGGGTTGGACACGATGTCGGTGGTCGCGACCGCCTCGACCCGGCGGTGCAGCTCCCGGGTGAGGGCCGGTGCGAGCAGCTCTCCGACGAAGGCCGAGGTGCCCGCGCCCGTCAGGACGATCCGCAGGTCGTCGCGTGCCAGCAGCGGGGACAGGAAGGCGTCGACCGTCTCCCGGCGCTGCCGCGTGTCGACGGCGACCTGTCGCCACACGTCCGGCTGCTGGGCGATCTCCCTGCCGGTCGCGCCGGCCCGGGCGTCCTCCAGCCCGGCGGGCCTCGGGTGCGTCAGCGAGCTGCCGCCCTTCTCGGTGGTGCTCGGGGATGCGGTCACGACAGGCTCCTCGCTGGTTCCGTGGTGCAGGCATGTGAGTAGGCGCGAAGCACGTCGCGAACATGGTCGAGGGCGAGCGCCACCGGGTCTGCCGACAGCTGCTGCACCCGGACCCGCGCGTACTGGGCGGGCAGGTGGGCGCTGAGCACCGGCAACGGCACCGGGTGGTCGCGCAGGTTCTGGAACAGCCGGTCGACGGCGGACGACACGCGCGAGTCGGGCCAGTAGTAGCGGACGCGGTCGCTGTAGCTGTACCGCCGGGCGACCCGCTGGGCCTCCGCGTCGCCCTCGTAGTAGCCCTTCCACCAGCGGGGCTGCTCGAGCATGACCTCGTCGACCACGTCGGCCAGGCCGGAGCGCTCGTGCGCGGGCACGATCTCTGCCTCGATGGCGGCGAGCGCGAACAGGGCCTCGCGCAGCGCGAACGTCAGGCCGGGGCCCACCTTGAGCACCGCCCAGTGGTCCTGGACCAGCGCCGTGAGGCTCTCCGCGGTCTGGTAGTCGGTCGAGTGCGCCTCGAACACGAGCCTCTCGCCCTCGATCATGCGGCTGAGGCGGCGGGCGCGGTCGCGGTCGTAGTCGACGACCTGCACCGCGTCGAACTCGACCCCCGGCTGCACGACGAGCGCGACCACCCGGTCCCACGCCTCGGCGAGGCCCGCCTCGGTGAACGCGAGCCGATGCGCCTCGAGGGTGGCCTCGGCACGCTCCGGGGGAGTGGGGGTCAGACCGGCGATCTCCTCGTGGGCCCCGCCCGGGACGGGCACCTCGGTGCCGACCACGTACCGGAGGGTGCTCGCCCCGAACACCCGCCGCGCGGTCTCCTCGGCCACCGCTGCCAGCCGGGCGGCACGGTGCGCGACCAGCTCGTCGGTCAGCGGCAGCCGGTCGTCGGCGCAGGCCATGCTGCAGTCCAGGTGGATCTTGGTGTAGCCCGCCTCGACGTAGGCCCGGACGAGGTCGTCGGCCAGGCTCATCGCCCGCTCCGCCGGAGAGGTGCGCCACACGTTGGGACCCAGGTGGTCGCCGCCGAGGACGACGCGCTCCCGGGGCAGTCCGGCGCGGTCGGCGATCTCGTGCACGAGGTCGCGGAAGTCGGCCGGCCGCATGCCGGTGTAGCCGCCGAACTGGTCGACCTGGTTGCTCGTCGCCTCGACCAGGAGCACCCCGCCGTCCGCGGCTGCCTGCTCGCAGGCCGCCCGGAGCACCAGAGGGTTCGCGGAGCACACCGAGGTCACGCCGACGCTGAGGCCGCCGAGGTGCCGGTCCAGGATCTCGTCCAGCGCGTCGCTCATGCCGGATCTCCTTCGTGGTGGGTCGAAGCTGGGATGTGGGTCTGCGGGGACCTGTGAGGCGCGTCCAGGCGCCACGCGCCCCGACGCCGCGCGGCCCGGGCGGCGGTAGGGCGCCGGCACGGGGTCACTTGGTGCTCCCCGCGAGGAGCCCGTTGACGATGTAGCGGTTGAAGGCGAGCGCGATGACGGCAGGCACCGCGATCGCGAGGATCCCGGCCGCGCTCATCAGCGTGGAGGGCACGACGTGCCGGCCCTGCAGAGCCGCGATCAGGACCGTCAGCGGCTGCGTGGACAGGTCGGTCGAGAGGACGAGGGGGAAGAGGAACTGCGCCCAGCCGAACAGGAAGGTGATCAGGGCGATCGAGATGACACCCGGCACCGCGAGCGGCAGGACGAGGTGCCAGAACACCTGCAGGCGGCCGGCCCCGTCGATCAGGCCCGCTTCCTCGATGCTCGTCGGGATGCTCGCGAAGTAGTTGTGCAGCACCCACACGGCCAGTGGCAGGAAGCCCGACACGTACACCAGGACGATCCCGGTGTAGGTGTTGACCAGGCCGAACGCGCTCATGATCCGGTAGAGCGGGATCAGCGTCGTGTACGGCGGGAACGCCATCGTCGCCAGGACCGTGTAGAAGAGCACGGTGTGCCCGCGGAAGCGGAACCGGGCGAAGGCGTAGGCGGCCAGCGCGGCGAGCACCACGGTGACGACCGTCGCGGCGGCGCACTCGACGACGATGTTGACCAGCGACCGGCGGATGCCGTCGGCCACGCTGCCGTGCCCGGTCAGCAGCGCCCGGAAGTTGTCGAGGGTCGGGTGCAGCGGCACGTACTGCGCCGGTCGGGACCGCGCGGCGCTCTCCGTCTGCAGGCTCGACTTCAGGGCCCAGTAGATGGGGACGACCGACCAGAGCACGACGAGCACCAGGCCCGTGGCCCGCAGCGGATGGCGGCGCGGGCTCACAGCTCGACCCTCCGGTAGACGAGGCGGACGACGAGCAGCGACAGCACCACCGTCACCACGGCCAGCACCAGCGAGAGCGCGTAGCCCTGCCCGAAGTTGAGGTTCTGGAAGCTCACGAAGTAGGTCTCCATGGTCACGGAGGCGCCCGTGGACGCGGCACCGTTGAGCACGTAGGGCTGGTCGAAGACGTTCAGCGTCGCGATGAGCGCCTGCACCATCGCGACCGCGATGCCGGGACGTGCGAGGGGCAGGGTGATGGAGGTGAAGCGGCGCCACTGGTTCGCACCGTCGACCACGGCGGCCTCGTACAGCTCGCCCGGGATCAGCTGGAGCGCCGCGAAGATCAGCAGCGTCGACAGCGGCGTCATCTGCCACACCTGCACCAGGGCGATCAGGCCGACCGTCAGCAGGCGGTCGTGGCCGAGCAGCACGCCGTTGCCAGGACCGAGGTGGAACGTCGCGACCAGGCTGTTGATCAGGCCCGCGTTCGGGTCGAAGATGCCCGACCAGAGGATGCCCTCGACGACGCCCGGGAGCGCCCACGGCAGGATCAGGATCGCGATGACGACGCCGCGCCCGCGGAAGCGGTGCTGGAGCAGGACCGCCATGGCGACGCCGAGCACCGTGGACAACGTGACGCCGACGAGCACGTAGAGCGCGGTGTTGGCCGCGCTGTTCGTCACGGCGTGGTTGTGCAGCAGGTCGACGAAGTTCTTCAGGCCGGCGAACCGTGCCGGTGGGTCGAGCGCGTCGACGGTGAAGAACGACTGCACGATCGTGAACAGAGCCGGCACCAGGGCCAGACCCACGATGAAGACGGCCACCGGGGCGATGAGCACGTAGGGCAGTGGGTCGAGGCGTCTGCGCGGCGCCCGGGTGGTGCGGGCCGTCCGGTCCTTCCGGCCGGCCCGCACCACGTCGTCCTGCGTCGCGGTGTGCGCCCACGGTGCCGGCTGCGCCGAGCTCCGTGGGGACGACATCACGAATTGCCCGCTTGCTGGTCGGCGACCGCGGCGATCGCCGCGATGGCGTCCGCCACGCTCATCGATCCCGTCGCGGCCGCGTGCAGGTTGGTGTAGACCGCGTTGGAGAACGTCGGGTACCACGTCGGGGCGCCGTCCGGGAACACCGGCGAGGCCGTCTTGAGCATCGCGGCGAGGTGCTCACCGTCGGCCAGGCTTCCCGACTGCGCCAGCTTCTCCACCACGCTCAGACGTGACGGGACGAACGACGAGCCCCAGACCTTGTCCTGGCCGTTGAGGCCCGAGAAGTCCTCCTGCGTCGAGGCGCTGACGAACCACTCGATGAACTTCGCCGCGGCCTGCGGGTACTTGGCCTGCTTGGGGATCCCCATGCCGTCCGGGTTCGACAGGTTCGTGGTCGGCCCGCTCGCGCCGGGCGTGGCCAGGTACTGGATCTTGTTGACCACCTTCGAGCTGTCGGTGACGTTGTAGAGGCTGTTGATCAGGCCGGAGTAGTCGGACAGCGTGCTGGCCGCCTGGCCCTGCGCCATCAGCGTCTGCTCGCCCTGGCTGTCGTTGACGTTGATGTTGCCGGGCGGCACCAGACCGTTCTTGAGTGCGTCGACCATCCACTGCGCCGCCTTGTAGCCCGGTGAGCCCGCATCGGTGAACTGCGGCTTGCCCTTGGCGTCGAGCACGGTCCCGCCGAAGGCGTGCGTCGTCTCGTACCAGTAGGTCGACAGCCCCTCGGCCGCGGCGAACGGGATGTTGAGCGGGTGCTCGACGAGCCCCTTGTCCTTGATCTGCTGGAGGTCGCTCGTGTACTGCTCGATGGTCGTCGGCATCGTGGTGATGCCCGCCTTGGCGAACAGCTCGGTGTTCACCGTCGTGACCATGTACGAGGAGTCGTACGGCACCCCGACGATGTGCCCGCCGAGCGTGAAGGAGCCCAGCTGCGGCATGTCGGACTTGAGGGAGCCGGCGTCGAGGTAGCCCTCGAGCGGCAGGAACCAGCTGAGCTTCCCGAGCTGACCGACGCGCGACCAGTCCACGTTGGTGACGTCCGCGAAGTAGGTGTTCGCCGTGGCCGCCGCGGAGATCTTGGTCTGCAGGCTGTCCCAGTCGGAGGACGCCCACGTCACCTTGATGCCGGTGTCCTTGGTGAACTGGTCCAGGTCGGCGGCAGGCGGCGGGTCCGTCGGAAGGGCGACGGTGATGGTCACACCCGAGGTGGCCGTCGACGCACCCGTGGCCGTGGTGCCACCGCTCCCGCTGCTGCACGCGGTCGTGAGGAGCGCGACGGCGGTGAGCCCTGTGGCTCCCTGCCAGATCGCACGCGAACGCCTTGTGGTCATGGTCCTCGGCCCTCCCTTGGGTCCGGTCCAGCGCGCCGAGCCGGCGCTAGGTGATCACTTGCGCAACGCGCATCGCTCCGGTCGCGGCTCGTTGCTCAGTTCACGCAGACGGTAGGTCTGGTGGCGCGTCGGGTCAACGAATCTGCTCAGATTGCGCACGCGGTGACTCTGCGGCGTTCATTTGCGCATATCGGGTGCGCGTTCTAGCCTGTCCCCGTGCGCAAGAACGACAGACTCACCGCCATCCTGGCCCGGGCCGCCGAGACCGGGAGCGTCGACGTGACGGATCTCGCGGGGCAGCTCGGCGTCTCCGGGGCGACCATCCGCCGCGACCTGCAGTCGCTCAGCGCCCAGCACCTGCTGGTGCGCACCCACGGCGGAGCGGTGGCCGGCGACACCGGCCAGGAGCTGTCCGTGCGCGTCAAGGAGACGCGCAACCAGGCCCAGAAGCGCCGCATCGGCCAGGCCGCGGCCGCGCTGGTCGAGGACGGTGCCGTGGTGGGTCTGACCGGCGGCACGACGGCCACCGAGCTCGCCCGCGCGCTCGTGGGCCGCAGGGGGATCACCGTGGTGACCAACGCGATCAACATCGCGGCGGAGCTGGCGAGCAGACCGGAGATCACGCTCGTCGTGATCGGCGGTGTCGCGCGACCCTCTTTCGAGATGGTCGGCCCCGCGGCCGAGATGATGCTCGACAACTACCACCTCGACATCGCCTTCATCGGCGTCGACGGGCTGTCCGCCCAGGACGGCTGCACGACGTACCACGAGATGGAGGCGCAGACGGACCGCAACTTCCTGGAGCGAGCCCGGCGCACCGTGGTGATCGCGGACAGCTCGAAGATCGGCCGGGTGACCTTCGCACGGATCGTCCCGCTCGCCCGCGTGCACGACATCGTCACCGACGCCGGCGCGGACCGCGACCAGCTGCGGGAGCTCGCGGAGAGCGGTGTACGCATCCACACCGTGTAGGCGCAGATCTGAGCAGTTGTGCGCACCTCTTGCGTGAATGCGCAACGTTGGGGCAGAGTCGGCGCCCGTGACCACCATCGCGTTCCTCGGTGCGGGCAGCGTCGTCTTCACCCGTGACCTTCTGACCGACCTCCTGGCGTACGACGACCTGCCGGACCTGACGATCCGGCTGCACGACATCGACCCCGAGCGGCTCGAGACGGCCGAGGGCATCGCCCGCGCGACCGCCCGGCTCAGCGGCGCCGACCCGACCATCACCGCGCACCTCGACCGGCGCGAGGCGCTGTCCGGCGCTGACTTCGTGGTCAACTCCATCCAGGTGGGGGGATACCCGGCGACCGTCGTCGACCTCGAGGTCCCGGCGCGCTTCGGCCTGCGGCAGACGATCGGGGACACCGTCGGCGTCGGCGGCATCTTCCGCGCGCTGCGCACGTTCCCCGTCCTCGCCGCGATCGCGCAGGACGTCCTCGAGCTGTGCCCCGACGCGTGGTTCCTCAACTACACCAACCCGATGGCGATGAACATCGCGTACCTGCACGCGGTCGCGCCACGGCTGAAGGCGGTCGGCCTGTGCCACTCCGTGTACTGGACGGTGCGAGGCCTCAGCGACCTGGTCGGCGTGCCGTTCGACGAGGTCACGTACCGCAGCGCAGGGGTCAATCACCAGGCGTGGATCCTCACGTGGGAGCACGACGGGCAGGACCTGTACCCGCGGCTCGACGAGCGGATCGCCGGGGACCCCGAGCTCCGCCGCCGCGTGCGCGTCGACATGTACCGGCACCTCGGCCGGTACCCGACCGAGTCGAGCGAGCACTCTGCCGAGTACCTGCCCTGGTACATGCACCACGACGCGGAGGTCGAGCGGCTGCGCATCCCGGTCGGCGACTACCTGCAGATCTCCCGCGACAACGTCGCGGAGTACGAGGAGACGCGACGGAGGCTGCGAGCCGGGGAGGACATCGGGACGCGGGAGCACGAGGCTCAGGAGTACGCGCCGCAGATCATCCACAGCATCGTGACCGGTGTGCCGCGGGACATCGTCGTCAACGTGCCGAACGCCGGGCTGATCGACGGCGTGCCGGCGGCCTTCACCGCGGAGGTTCCCGCCGTCGTCGACGGGCGAGGTGTTCACCCGCAGGCGATGGGGGCGCTGCCCCCGCAGCTCCTGGCCGTGAACGCCGCGTACATCGGCACCGGCACGCTCACGGTCCGCGCCGCGGTCGAGGGTGACCCCCGGCTGGTCCGGCAGGCGGCGATGGTGGACGCCAACACGTCCGCGACACTGACGGTCGGCGAGATCTGGGACCTGTGCAACACGATGGTGGAGGCCCATGGGGAGCTCCTCGCCCCGGCGCTACGAGCGCAGGTGCACCCCTGAGCTCACCGCGCACCCGTCGGGGCGTTGTACCGCAGCAGGCCGGCGGTCCCGTCCGGACGAAGCTCGACCTCGGTGACCGTCGCGGGGTCGAGCCGGGGGAGCGCCCGACGGTAGTCCCGCAGCGGGATCCCGAGCGCCGTGCAGAGCACGAGCCGGACCAGGCTGCTGTGAGACACCACCAGAGGCGCACCGTCCGGGTCGCGGGCGACGACGTCGGAGAGGGCCGCGAGCCCGCGCGCGGCGACCTCCGCCGGTGGCTCGGCGGCCGGCCACGGATGCTCGACCGGGTCGGCGTCGTACGCCGCCAGGGCATCGGGCTCGGCCACGCGCAGCTCCGCCAACGACCGTCCCTCGGCCAGCCCGTAGTGCGGCTCCCGCAGCCGTGCGTCGACGACCGCCGCCAGACCGGTGCTCCGGGTCACCGCCGCCGCGGTCGCGACCGCCCGCCCGAGGTCCGAGCACGCCAAGGACGTGAAGCCCCTGCCGGCGGCCCACTCGCCGAGAGCGGTGGCCTGCGCACGCCCCACCTCGTCGAGCTCCACGTCGGTGTCACCGGCGTAGCGCGTCGACTCGGTCCACGCGGTGCGGCCGTGCCGCACCAGGGTCACGACGGTCATCGGGTCTCGCCTCTCCTGGTCGACCCGGGGATCATGCCACGCCTATCCGCATCACCTGGCCCAGGGCACGACGCCGCCCCACCTGCACCGCAGATGCGACCCCGGCGACCCCGGCCAGGACCGGCAGCAGCACCAGCACCCACGCCTGCGCGACGAGCACGGGGGCCGCGCTCTGCCCTGTGACGAGGCGTAGGTCGAGCGGTCCGAGGCAGAACGCGCCGAGCGCGGTCCCGGTGGCGAGGCCGGCGGCGGTGGCCAGCAGCGTCCACGGCAGCGCCTCCCCGACAGCGACCCGCCGTACCTGTCGGGTGTCCAGGCCCAGCACGCGCAGCACCGCCAGGGTCTGGTCACGGCGGGGGGCGTCGGTCGCCGTCGCCAGGACGACGACGAGCGCCGCGAGGCCGAGGAGCACGGGTACGGCCACCCGCAGGAGCAGCAGGAGGCCGGCCGTCAGCGGCTCGTGCCGCCGCTCGTCGAGCCACGCACCGCGACCCGTGACCGCCGCGGCATCCACGCCGGACCTCGCGACCGCTGCCTCGGCACCCGGACCGACCGCCCACAGCACGTCGGCGTCGACCTGCCCGCCGGCGACGGTGGAGAGCGCCGCGCGGTCGACCACCACGAGGCTCGCTCGCGGGCCGGCGCCGGCCAGCACCGAGCTGAGCGCCGGGGCAGGTCCGACGGCACGCAGCGGGACCGTCTGACCGTTCCACAGCAACGACGGGTTCGAATGGCCGTCGCGCAGCGGCGCGGCCGCCAGCACCGGCAGCGCCCGCCCGGTGGGTCCACCCGTCGCATCGGCGAGGGCCGCCATCGCCTGCGGCTCGGGGAGCGGAGTCGCGGCCAGCAGACGGCTGTACGCCTGCGAGTCGACCGCGAGGACGTCGACCCACTCGGTGCCGGCGACGCCGAACACCTGCACGTTCTGCTCGAGCCGTCCCACGGCGACGGCTCGGACGCCCGCGGCCCCGTCGAGCTGCGCCGCCAGCGCGTCGAGCGGGTGGTCCGCGTCGGTGTGGACCAGAACGTCGGCGCCGACCGAGTCCCATGAGCCCTCGACCTCGCCGGCCGTCACGGTGGCGCCGACCACCATGCCGAACGCGGTGAGCGCCGTGCAGAGCGTGAGCGCCACGAAGGGCGCCGCACCGCCGGCCGCGGCGCCGCCGGCCGACGCCAGCATGGGTCCCGCCCGCCGGAGCCGCGCAGTGACCGGGACCGCGACCGCGTGCAACGCGACGAGCACGCGCGCCCCGACGACCCCGGCGGCCACCGCCCCCAGTGCCGGTCCCAGGACGAGCAGGAGGTCGGCGCCGGTCGGGTCGACGGGCAGCCCGCGCCGGCGCAGCGTGACGAGCGCCGCCACGGCGACCACCAGGAGCGCCGTCTGGGCCGCCAGCACGCGAATCCGGCGGCTGCGCTCGCGCAGGCCCGGGTCCTCGATCTCCGCACGACGCGACGGTCGACCACGGACGGTCAGCACACCGAGGACGGGCGCCGCCGCCAGCGCCAGCACGAGGACGGGCAGCACCCAGGCCCACGACGGCGGCCCGGGCACGAGCAGGCGCCCCACGACGAGGCCCGTCGAGCCCGCGAGCACGCACAGCGCCGCCTGCTCCAGCGCCAGGCCGAGAGCCGTCGAGCCGAGGGAGGCGCCGCGGGCACGCTGCCGGCGAAGGACGGCGGCACGGCGACGGACCAGCAGCCACGAGCCGAGGGCCAGCACCCCGATCGACGCGGCCAGCACGCCCACGAGCAGCACGGACGCCTGGGCACCCGCCGCCAGCACCCGCGCCTGGACCCGTCGGGCAACCTGGTCGAGCTGCGTCCAGACGGTCGGCCGCGGCCCCGCCAGGCCCAGGTCGGTCGGAGCCGCCTGCAGCGCCGAGACGGCGCGCGCCACGGCCCCGAGGTCGGCGAACCGCAGCGCCTGCGGCCGGACCGGGAGCTCGATGACGCGGCTCACGGCCTGCGGATCGAGCGCCAGACGCACGTCCGGCACCGAGTGCGCCGAGAGGAGTGCCCCGAGGGCGACGGTCCGTCCCGCACCCGCCCCCCGCACGGAGGGCTGCAGGATCCCGGGGATCCGGGTCCACAGCGCGTCGCCCGGGTCCCGCGGCTGGAAGACGCCACTGACCGTGAGCTGGACGCTCAGACCGTCGGGCGCGCTGGCGGTGAGGCGGTCACCGGGATGTGCTCCGGTCAGGGCCGCCACGGGTGCGGAGAGACCCACCTCCACGGGCCAGGGCTGGCCCTGCGCGATGTCACCGCCGGTGGACGCGCCGGGTGCCCGCCCCTCGACCCAGTCGACACCGCCGAACCCGTCGCGCCACAGGTAGGCGAGCCGCAGCAGGGCCGGGCCAGCCGGCGTCGCCTCCGTGAGCTCGGTGGTGCTGATCTCGGCCGACGGGGGACCGAGGACGTTCGCCAGCGGCGTCGGGAGCGCGCCGCGGATGTGCCCGGCGTCCTCGGTCAGCTGGTCCGCCGTGCCGGGGTCGCGGACGGCCTCGACGACGTGCTGGTCGAACGGTGCCGTCACCGTCATGCCGGCCGACGGCTCGGCGGCGACTGCGACCTGCACCGCGTGGTCCGCCACGCGCCGGAGCTCACGAGGGGCGGCGTCGGCCAGGACGACGGCCAGCAGCAGCACGACGGCGAGGACGGCGAGCGGCCACGCGTCCTGGGCCGCCCGGCGTCCCAGACCGGCGAGGCCGCCTCCCGTCCAGATGCGCCGCGCCCGCCTGCCGCGGGACACCTCGACGGGCGTCACGGCTGCACGTCCATCCGCAGATGGGTGGCGCTGGCGCGCCGCACCGCAGCCCGGGCGACGGGTACCGCCACCACGGTGGACCCGATGACGAGCAGCCCGACGAGGACGGCGAGCGACGTCCACGGCCAGACGACCAGGGCCTCCGGCACCGGACGACCGCCGCTGCTGGAGACCACGAGCAGCGGGCCGAGCGCGCGGCTCACCCCGGTTCCCAGCAGCGCGCCCGCGCCGACGGCGACCACGCACACCGCGGCGTGCTGGGCGAGGAAGGTGGCGCGGACGGCTCGCCGGGACATCCCGAGCCCCAGCAGGCGGGCGACCTCGAGGTTCCGCGCGCCGATCATCGAGGCGACGTGCGCGGCCGTCCCGGACAGGGCGAGCAGGCACGCGGCGGCCACCAGGGTCCACATCGCCGCGACGAACGCGATCCGCAGCGGTCCGTCACGCAGCTGCGCGATGAGACCGTCACGCGATGTGGGCTGTCCGAGGCCCGCCGCCCTGACCGCGGCGGCGGCCGCCGACGGGTCGGGCACACCGTCGACCCACCACCGGTCGGTCAGCGGTTCGAGATCGTGCAGCGCCAGGAGCGCGCGATCGAGGGTCGTCCGGTCCACGAGCACCGCGCGGGTCCCCACGGCGGACGGCACGTACGGCACCACGCCGACGACGCGGGCGTCGAGCACGGCCTCGTCGACCATGAGGGACAGTCGGCCGCCCGGACCCACGCCGAGCTCGTCGGCCAGCGCCCTGCTGACCACCGCCGGCACCTCCTCGGCAGGTTCGCCCGCCACGAGCAGCAGGCTCCCGCTCGTGTACAGCAGACCGGTGAGCGACACCGACGCCGTGGCGGCGACCGTGGCTCCGTCCGCACCGTCGTGCTCGCTGACCTCGGCCCCGCGGGTGATCTGCCAGCCGTTCGGGGGCGACGCACCGAACCACGACGCCGGTGTGCCGGCTGCGGGCGTCGCTCCCCTGAGCACGACGGAGACCGTCAAGGTCGTCGTCTGGTCGAAGCCTCCCGGCGGTGCCGCACCCGGACCGAGGGCCAGCGCGAGGTCGAGGGCGGTCACCTGGACCTGGTCGGCCGCCGGCAGCCCGCCGGCACCGCCGAGGGGCACGTCCACCTGGTGCGGCCGCCCGTCCAGCGGGACCTGGGCGCCCGGGCGGACGGCCTGGCCGCCCCACCGGTCCCGCACCACCAGGGACGGTGTGACCAGCACAGGCGTCCCGTCGGCCGTGGTCCCGGTGATCTCCAGCGCTGCCGGGGCGTCGCCAGGCAGCAGCGGTCCTGCGGGTCGTGCGGTCGCGAGGCGTGCGGTGACGTCGTCCCAGGTGGTGCCGCGCGGTGGGGGTGCGGCACCGAAGCCGCGTCGGACGTCGGTCGCGACGAGCTGCGGCGCGGCCCCGGTGGCGTCGAGGCCGAGGTGGGTGCCGAGGGCGACGGGCCGCTGGGCCACCGCCATCGGGACCCCGCCGGTGGCGGCCGCCAGCGCGGGACCCTCGTCGCCGACGGCGACGTCGCCCGGGTCGACCTGCAGCTGCATGCCGACCTGGGCCTCGGCCTGAGATGCCTGGGACCGTTCCCACGTCGTCGCGAAGGTCAACCCGAACGTCCCACCCGCGGTGGCGAGCACCAGCAGGAAGGCGCCCGCGGTGGAGTGGTGCCGACGCGCCACCTCCCAGCCGGCGAGCGGCAGCACCAGCCGTCGCGACCGCGAGGCGTGCAGCTCGGCGAGCCGGGCCACCCACGGCAGCAGCCGCAGGGCCACGACGGCTCCGCCCACCAGGCACAGCACCGGGGCCGCCACCAGCACGGGGTCGACCGCGCTGCCGTTCGCGACACCGTGCGCGCGCAGCTGCAGGTACCCGACCACCGCGAGGCCCACCAGGATCACGTCCACACCGGACCGCGCCACCAGGCCCACCCGTGAACGCCGTCCGGGGCGTCGCGTCGCACGGAGCGAACCGACCACCAGCACCCCGCACAGCGCCACCGCCGCGCTCACGGCCGTCACGACCAGCGTCGCCGTGACGCCGGTCGCGGCCGACAGCCCCGCGTCCGCCAGCCGGGGGACCGCCGCCAACGACCGGTACGCGGTGACCGAGAGCGGGACGGCGGCACCGCCCGCCACCGCCGCCAACCCCAGGGCCTCGACGGTCGCCCGTGCCGCGAGCTGGCTCCCCGCGGCGCCACGGGCGCGCAGCAGCACCGTCTCGCCGGCCCGGCGGTCGGCCAGGAGCCGCCCCGCCAGACCGAGGGCGGTGGCCCCGAGCGCGGCGGCCAGCAGGGCCGCGACCAGCACCTCGGAGTCGGTGACCCCCAGCTGCTGGCGCATCCGCCGCAGCACGTCGGGGTAGTCGTCGGTCAGCGCCAGAGCCTGGGCCCGGGCACCGAGGTCCTGCTCGAGCGCCGTCCGCAGCCCGTCGAGACCGCCGCGAGCCGCGGCGATGCCGGTCACCGTCGCGCCGTGCAGGTCGGGCGTCACCACCACGTGGAAGCGGGCGACGGGGGAGTGCCCGACCAGGGTGCCGGGCGCGACCACGAGCGGACCGTAGGTCGGCAGACTGGCACCCCGCGGTGCGTACCCGGTCGCGCCCAGCGGGTCCCGGTCCCACGTCAGGTCCCCGCGCCGCGGCGTGAACGTGCCGACCACCTGCACGGTCAGCGGGTCGGCCGGAGCCTCGCGCAGGTGCTGCGGCGCCCCGGCCAGCACCACCGTCGAGCCCGGCGCGACGCCGAGCAGCCGCGCGGTGGAGTCGAGCAGGGCGACCTGCGTGAGCGCGGTGCCGTGCGCGGGCCACGTGCCGGCGGTCAGCACGGCGTGCTCCGTCAGGTCGTCGCCCTCGAGCAGGTAGGTCGCACGCAGGTCGCCGTCCGGCATGGGCGCCAGGTACCGCGGGGTGGACGTGGCCCAGACCGAGGTGCTCGTGGGGAACGGACGGAACGCCGCCGTCGCGGTCGCCGACACCTGGGCCACCGCCGCGGCCACCACGTCCGGCTGCGTCGCGTCGTCCGCCATCGTGACGGCTGCGGTGACGGCGACGGAGGCGGGAGCGGTGCTGCGGACGGCGGCCTCCAGCGCCTGCTCCTGAGCGGCGGTCAGCAGCAGCGAGCACAGCCCCACGAGCGTCGCCCCGGCCACGGCCAGCGCCGTGACGGCGGACAGCAGGCCTGCCTGGGCCCGGGCGCGTCGCAGCAGCAGGAACGGCGTCCGCACCCGCCGGACCACCGTCAGGTCCGCGGCCGGTCCGGCCGGCGCACCGTACCGGGACGGCCCTTCACGCATCGACGACCCGGCCGTCGACCAGTCGCACGGCCCGGTCGGCCAGGGCGATCATCACCGGGTCGTGCGTCGAGACGATCGCCGTCATGCCCTCCGCCTCGACCACGGCCCGGATCAGCGCCATCACGGAGAGACCCGTCTCGATGTCGAGCTGGCCCGTCGGCTCGTCCGCGATCAGCAGCCGCGGGGACACGGCCAGCGCGCGGGCGATCGCCACGCGCTGCTGCTGCCCGCCCGACAGCTCGGTGGGCCGTTGCGCGGCGTGGTCCGCGAGGCCGACCAGCTGAAGGAGGAGCTGCACGCGCCGCTCCCGATCGGCGACCGGCAGCCCGCGCAGCCGCAGCGGGACGCCGACGTTCTCGGCCGCGGTCAGCACCGGGATCAGGCCGAACGTCTGGAAGACGAACGCGACGGTGTCCCGCCGCAACCGCACCAGCCCGGCTTCGTCGAGCGCCGTGACCTCCACCCCGCCGACGCTCACCGATCCCGAATCGGGTGTGTCGAGCCCGCCGACCAGGTTGAGGAGGGTCGTCTTGCCCGACCCGGAACGGCCGACCAGCGCCACCAGCTCACCGGGCGCCACGTCGAACGACACGTCGTCCACCGCGTGCACGGCGTAGCGGCCCGCGCCGAACGTCCGACGAACGCCGCGCACCGCGACGGCAGCCCCGGTGGTCACCGCACCGACCCGTCGCCGTCGGAGCCCGACCCGCGCCGCCCGCCCGAGCCACCGCCGCGCCACATGCTGACGTGGTCCGCCTCGAGCACCAGCCGGACCCGGTGCGTCAGCGCGAGCGCCTCGCGGTACTCGCGCGGGACCTGCACCCGTCCCGCCCGGTCCATCACCGCGTACTCCTGCGCGGCGGCCGGGGCGGCACCGTCGTGCCCGGCCGTCGCCCGCAGCACCTCGGTGCTGGTCCGGCCGTCCCGGATGGCGACCGTGCGGGCGACCTGCTCGCTGACGGTCGGGTCGTGGGTCACCACCACCACCGTCGCCCCCGCATCCCGGTTGGCGGTCCGCAGCGCCTCGAACACCTCCTGGGACGTCGCGGTGTCCAGCTCGCCGGTCGGCTCGTCGGCAAGCAGCACGCGCGGCGAGTTCGCCAGCGCGACCGCGATCGCCACGCGCTGCTGCTCGCCGCCGGACATCTGCCGCGGCAGCCGGTCCGCGCAGTGCCGCACCCCGACCATGCCGAGCACCTCGGCGGCCCGCCGCTGGCGCTCCCGACGGCCCACGCCGGCGAAGGCCATCGGCAGCAGCACGTTCTGCACGCCCGTCAGGTACGGGACCAGGTTGTGGGCGGCCTGCTGCCACACGAACCCGACCATGGTCCGGCGGTACGCGACCCGGTCGCGGCGGGACATCGCCATCAGGTCCCACGGCCCCACCCGGACGCGGCCGGCCGTCGGCTGGTCGATCCCGGACAGCACGTGCAGCAGCGTCGACTTGCCGGAACCGGAGGCGCCGACCACCGCGACCAGCTCACCCTCGTCCACCAGCAGGTCGAGGCCCTGCAGCGCCTGCACCTCGACCGGCCCGCTCCGGTAGATGCGCACCAGGGTGTCGCACACGATCAACGCGTCGTGGCCGAACTGGGGCGCCTGCGGCGTGCGCGCACCCAGGCCCTCCAAGGTGCTCTCGGACACCGGCCTCCCCCTGGTGCTGCGGGCACCGGCGCCCGAGCGAGGCCAGGCTATCCGGCGGGGCGCGCCACGCCGGTCGACCCGGCGGGTGAGCGCTGCGGAGCGGACACGACGGAGCCCCGGGAGGATCGCTCCCTCCGGGGCTCCGTCGGCTGGTGCGCTACTTGTAGCTGACCGCCAGCTTGCTGCTCGTCGCCTGTGCGGGCGCCCGGACGGTCAGGGTCCGCGTCGCCGCGTCCCAGCTCCAGGCGTCCGTCCCGACGGTGTGACCGTTGACCTTGACCGTCGTGGGTGCGGTGGCGTCGGTGAACCTGACGGTCCACGACCGTCGGGCGACCTGGCCGGGGTACGAGCCGGCGGCGGGCTCGATCGTGAGCCGGTGGGTGTTCCCGTCCAGCACGTAGTCGATGCGGGTCGTGGCGTGCTGCGACGGGTCCGTGGTGGTGCCGTCGTCCTCGTAGAGGGTGAACGAGCCCGGGGCGCCCTCGGCGGCGGTGACCGTCACGGCGTCGAGCGGGTTCTGCACGTCGTCGGTCACGTCGGCCGTCCGCGTGGTGAGGATGCCGCCGGACCGCAGGAAGACGGGCATCGTGTCGAGCCCCGTCGCGATGTCGGCCGTCGTGCCGCCCTGGTACGTCGTGCCGGTGAAGTAGTCCGTCCACGAGGAGCCGGCCGGGAACCATACCTTGGTCGTCGCCGTCGTGCCGGGTGTGGTGACCGGCGCGACCAGGACGTCGGGCCCGTACAGGTACTCGCTGTCCGAGTTCGCGTAGGCGTCCTGCTGGTCCGGGTACTGCAGGTAGAGCGGCCGGACGACGGGCGCACCGGTGGCGTTCGCCTGCTGGGCCAGCGTGTAGGTGTACGGCAGCAGGTCCTCGCGCAGGTTGAGGAACGTGGTGGCCGACGCCTGGGCGTCCGCGCCGTACTGCCACGGCAGCCGGTCGCTGTGGTTGGAGTGCAGGCGGTCCACCGGCTGGAAGGTGCCCAGCTGCACCCACCGTGCGTACAGGTCGCCGGGCAGCTGCGTGGAGCCCGGCTCGGTGCCGGGCAGCTGGAGCCCGCCGGTGTGGCCGCCGACGTCGTGGCTGATGTTGGTCAGCCCGGTCGCCATCGACTCGCCCGGCGTGTACCCGATCTGGAACTTCAGCGAGTCCCACGTGGAGATCGTGTCGCCGGTGAAGTGCAGCGTGGTCCGCTTGTCGGCCCACGGTCCGGTCGGCACGGCCGAGCCGTTGCTGTACCCGCCGGCCTGGAGGGAGCCGTAGGCCCGGGAGAACGCGAACCCGCGGCCGATCCGGGACGAGGCGTCGGTGGCGTACTGCTGGTTGATCCACGAGTCGGGGGTCACGCCCTGCAGGGTCGACAGCGACTGGTCGCAGCACCAGTCGAGCCACCACAGGTCGTTGCCCGCCTTCGAGATCGGCTGGTGCAGGCCGAAGTAGGCCGTCAGCTGGGCCGGGTTGCCGAAGTCGAACACGTAGCAGCCCGCGCCGCCGCCGGAGCAGCCGCCCGGCGCGAGCGTCCCGCCGGCCGTCGCCTGCGCCTGGGCGAACTGCGGGTCGGAGCTGAGGATGCTGGGGTGCACGTTGAGGCTGGTGTGCAGCCCCTGGCCGTGCGCCCAGCTGAAGAAGGCGGTCGGGTCCGGGAACTTGGTCGGGTCCATCTCCCAGCCGTTCCACCGGTTCGGGGACTTGAAGTCGGTGTCGACGACGAGCACGTCGAGCGGCACGCCGTGGGCCCGGAACGCCGGGAGGATCGTGTTCTCGTAGTCCGCCGCCGTGCGGTCGTAGTACTCCGAGTACCAGACGCCGTAGGCCCAGCGCGGCAGGAGCGTCGTGGGACCGGTGAGCCTGCCGAGGTCCGCGAGGCCCCGTGCGTAGTCGGTGCCGTACGCGAAGACGTAGCCGTCCTGGTACGGGCTGCCGGCGTGCGACGGACGCTGCGTGACGGCCTTGGTCGACGGGTCGAGCAGGGCGGAGGCGGTGTCGTCGAGCAGGGACCAGCCGTCCTGGTACATCAGGCCGGGGGCTGTGGGTGCCGACCCGTTCTGGCCGTCCAGGCTGCGCCGGTAGCCGCCGAGCGGGGCGTGCGGAGCGAGGAGCGGGCCGTCGGTCGCCGTGACGGCGACCGTGTCCAGGTTGACGTTGCAGCTGGCGGCGTCCGGGCAGCCGAGGGTGACGGTGTTCTGGCCGGCCGCGAGGGTGACGGGGACGGCGACGATGCGCCAGGTGTCCCAGCTGCTGGTGGGCTGCAGCGTCACCGACCCGGGATCCGCCGACCCGACGGTGACCGACATCCGGCGGGGCTGGACCGGCTGGCTGCCCGCCGCCCAGTTCGAGTAGCGCAGCTGCAGGTCGTACGTCCCCGCGGCCGGCACGCCGGTGACCGTGACGGCATCCGCCGCACCGGCCTGCTCCAGACCGGCGACGAAGCCGGCACCGGAGTACTGGTTGTGGTCGGCGGCGAGCCTGGCACCGCCGGACAGCGCACCCGTCTCGGCCTGGCAGACGTCGCCGAAGGCGCAGGGGAGCGGTGCGGGGTTCGACGGGGCCGGGTACGCCGCCCCCTGGTCCAGCACCGCCAGGCTGTCGATGTTCACGTGCCCGGTGTCCCCGGGACCCTCCTGGACCCGCACGGTGTGCAGGCCGGTGGTCAGCGCGACGGGCACCCGGGCCAGCGCCCACGTGTCCCAGCTGCCGGTCGGTGGCAGCGAGAGCTGGGTCGGGGCACCGCCGTCGACCACCACGCTCATGGTCCGTGTGGTGTTCTGGCCGTCGCCGCCCCAGCTGTTCGCGTAGCGCAGCGCCAGGTCATACGTGGACGCCTGGGCCGGGTCCACGGTGAAGGTCACCGAGCTGCCGGTGCTGGCGATCTCGGCCACGAAGCCCCGTCCGGTGTAGCCCGCGTGGTCGGTGGCGACGGTGACCCCGGCCAGCGACACGTCCTCCGCCTCGCACAGCACGCCGACGGCGCACGTGGGCGGGACGGCCGAGGCCCACGGAGCGGCGTCGACCTTCTGCCGGCCCGCGTCGAGGGACAGCTGCAGGTTGTCCTTGCCGAAGGGCCCGGAGCCGACCTTGTAGCGCAGGGTGGCCGCGGCCGTCCGGATGGTCAGCCAGCCGTCGGTGGTGTCGGTGGTGAAGGGCGTCCGCCCGAAGCCGTCGCGGCCGATCACGTTGAACGTGGCCGAGTCCTCGAACCGGCCGGTGCCGGAGTACTCCGTGCGGATCAGGGTGGGGGAGAGCACCTCGAACCGTGCGTCACCGGAGGTCACCGCCCCGGACGTGGCGGTGGGTGCGGCCACCGTCTCGGCGTCGGCCGGGCCGGTCGCCGTGAGGGTGACCGCGGCGACGGCCGCCACGGCGACCGCCGCGGGCAGCAGCCGTCGCCGGTGCCGAGCTCTGCGTGCTGCGAGGGGGGATGTCACCGTTGAGCTCCCTTGTTCGAGACTTCGTCCAGGACGACTGCGAGCAGCGTTGCTAGGTCCGTGAGGCGTAGAGGGCAGCGACGTCGGCGGGCGTCAGCGCCCGGTCCCACACGTGCACGGCGTCGATGGCGCCGGGCCAGAAGTCGGTCTTCCCACCTCCGGCGAAGGCTCGGCCGATCGCCAGCGGACCGCTGGACGGATCGCCCTGCGCCTGGTGGTTGACCGCCCCCTGCGCCTGCCCGTCGACGTAGAGGGTGTAGGTGCCCGCGTTCGCGTCGTGGACCCCGACCAGGTGGTACCACCGACCGACCACGGGCGCGGCGTCCGAGAGCGCACGGCCCTCCCCGGTGGAGAACGCGAGGCGCTGGTCCGCGGCCGAGTACTGCAGGAAGAACCCGCTGGTCGTGGTGCCGTCCTGGCTCACCGCGGTGGCGAAGTGACCCGTCGAGTCCAGCCGCGCCCAGGCGGCGGCGCTGAAGCTCCCGACGGTGTCGAGCACCGGACCGCTCGTCTGCCCGTACTGGCTGCTCCCGTCCAGCTGGATCGCCGAGCCGGACACCCCGCTGACCCACCCCGGCGCGCCGACGAGCGTCGCGTCGTGCCCGCCGGCGGTGTCGTGCGCGACGGTGCCGGAGCCCTCGTCGAGCGGCCACGACGCGACCGGGTCGGTCTGACCGGCGGGGAAGGCCGTGCGGACGCCCTGCCGGGCGTGCGTGCTCGACGCGACGTGCGCCGGACCGAGGTAGTCCGCGGTGGCGACGACAGCGGCGAGGGTGCCGCCCCGGTCGCCCGCCGGCGGGGTCAGGACGACGTGGACCGTGGCGGTGGCGCCGCCCTCGATCGCGGGGACCGGGTCCGGACGGGTCGTGGTCCACCCGGCCGGCACCGCCAGCGTGACCGCGACCTGCCGCAGGGCCTGCGCAGTCGTGTTCCGCAGCGTGATCGGCACGGTGGTCGGACCGTCGACCGGCACCGGGTTGCCCGCACCGATCCCGACGGACATCGCGTCGCTGGACGGGCTCCACGCCTGGAGCTCCGTGACGCCGACGTAGGCGCCGGGCCGGTTGGTGAGCAGCAGGCGGATCCGGCTGGTCGTCAGGGCCGGGAAGGTGATCTCGTTCAGCCCGTTGCCCACGGGCGCGGCCTGGTCACGCGTCTGACCCGGCACGTCGGCCCAGGAGGCGCCGTCCCAGTACTGCAGCTCGTACGCCGCCGCCGGCCGGACCCCGCCGCCGTCGTCGTAGCCGTACCAGCGCACGTCGCTGACGGGCGTCGGCACCCCGAGGTCCACGCCGTACCAGTCCTGGGCGTTGGGCGAGGCGTAGTTGGTCCAGCGCGTGTTCTCGGGGATCTCGTTGAACCACACCTTGCCGTCGATCGCGTTCCATGGGTCGTCGAAGCGCCAGGTGTAGGAGGCGATCGGCATCGGGTAGCCCGTGCGCAGCGGGTTCGTCGCGTCGTCGACCAGGCGGGGCGACGCGTCGGTCGGTCGTGCGCCGAGGGTGACGGCGCCGACCTCGACGCTCAGCGGCGCCAGGGTCGCAGACGTCGTCGACAGGGCGCCGTCGACGTAGACGCGCAGGCCGGCGCCCTGGTGGTAGTGGCTGCCGTCGCGGTCCCACAGCACGGTGACCTGGTGACCGTGGTACGGCACGTTCTCGACGAGGTAGTGGTCCCAGGTCGACGGCACCAGCGGACGGATGTCGAGGTGGCTGGTGGTGCTGGGACGCAGGCCGAGCAGCCCCGACAGCACCAGGTCGTCGTAGGTGGAGTGGTTGTAGTCCTCGCTGTGGTCGTACGCGTCGTAGATCCAGCTCGGCTGGTCCGGGTCGTGGGCCTCGGCGACGTACGGGACGCCGTTGCGCATCTGCGTCGCGGCGTAGGTGTGCAGCGCGGCGGCGTAGTCGGCGCTGGTGACGGTGCTCTGCGCCGGGTAGTCGTCCAGCAGGTTCGCCAGGCCGGTCAACGTCTGCGAGGTGGCGAACGGCCAGCTCGGTCCGTCCCACCGGCAGCAGCTCCCGGCCCGGTACATGAACAGCGGGCTGCGCCGCTCCGCCGTCGTCGGCCCGAACGCGCTGGCGAACCCCTGCGGGTCGAGCAGCTGCGCCCAGGCGCCGGAGTCCCTCGAGTCGGCCGCGTCGAACTGCCACGGCACGAACCCGATCTCCTCGCGGGTGTCGAGCAGCTGGTGACCGGGGTTGCCGTCGCGCGCCATCGCGTAGTAGAAGCCGCGCGACGGGTCCCAGAGCCAGCGCTGCATCGCGGCCTTCAGGTCGCTCGCCCGGGTCGCGTACTCGGCGGCGAGGGCGGTGTTCCCCGCGAGCTCGGCGATCTTGCTGATCGCGACCGCGTCGCCGTACTGGTACGCGTTGATCGTCGGCCGGTAGCCCGCGCCGCCGTGGTACGGGTCGCTCGACCGGTACGACGACGCCGAGAACTCCATCGCGTCCCACACCGGGACCGACCAGTACAGCCCCAAGGTCGGGTCGAGCTGCTCGTCCCAGCCGCGGTACTGGCGCACCAGCTCGGGCAGCATCGCGACGAGCGGCCGGAAGTCCCCGCTGACCTGTGCCTGCCCGTAGGCGGCGGAGGCCAGCCAGAAGCTGTACTCGTGCGCCCAGTCGGTCGTGTCCGCGTTGTCGGCGTCGGTCGCGGGCTTGGGTCCCGCGCCCGGTCCGGTGAGCCAGAACCGCACGTAGTCCTGGTCGTAGCTGGTGTCACGCAGCCAGCGGCCCTCGGTGATCTGGTGCCCGGCTGCGGCGTCGATCGCCTGGTAGGGGGCCGCGTACCCGCAGCAGTCGAGGAACTCGGTCGAGATCCACCCGTCCGTCGGGTTCGTGTACCGCAGGTGCTCCTTGAAGGTGCGCCAGCGGTAGTAGTAGACGGACTGGATCGTCGAGTCGGGCAGGTCGACGAAGGGGATGTTCGCCTCGTACCAGGACTGGTCGTTGAAGCCGGCGAGGTAGGACGCGTCGTCGAGGAAGTGCGTCCCGGTACCTGAGGCGGCCGCGGCGGAAGCGCCGGTCCGCGCGGCGGCCGCCCGGTCCCCAGCGGCTTGGGCACCGGGGGAGACGGCGACGGCCGCCACGCCCAGCGCGAGAGCGCAGAGCACGGCCTTGGTTCGCAGGAACGCCATGACCGGACCCCCGTCTGCGATGACGACGGCACCGGCTCCGGTGCCTGCGGACGGCAGCCAGTGAACAGCAGCTCATGACTTCGGTCAATACCGATCAGACTCGAAAGGTGAGCCAGCGGGTGGAGGTGCAGGGAGGCCGATGTATCGAGGCGGGCCGCAGCCGGTGCGCCGGAGGTTGCGCACGTCTGAACGCGCAAACGGTCCAGTATCGGCAGGATCGATCAAGCGGCCTTCGAACGGAGCTTGCTCCGACTACGGGGGAGCGTCCGCTGCCGTCGGCCGATCCGTCGCCTCGCTCAGCTGCCGCGGCGCACGAAACCCTCGCTCAGCCGGCCCCCGACGCCGTCGAGCACCGTGTCGCACAGGCGGACCAGTCCGCTCACGTCGCCGCTCGCCACGGCGGAACGGTGACCGGTGAGCAGCTGCTCGGCGAGCTCAGGGTCGTCCTCCCGCAGCCTGCGCAGCAGCCACTTGCCCGTGCCGAGCCAGGCCCCACGGGAGCCGAGCGCCAGCTCCGCGGCCATCACCAGCACCTGACCGGCCACGACGTCGCGCTCCCCGGCGTCGGTCGCGCCTGCGAGGTCGTCGAGCGCATCCGTCAGCGCGAACCGGCGGTGCTCCAGCAGCTGCGCGGTCCACACCGACGGCCCGGCAGCCAGGTGCCTGCGCGCCAGCTCCTGCAGCTGCGCAACCTCGGCCCCCGCCAGCGGCAGGCCGGTGGCCAGCATGTGGGCCAGCGTGCACCGGCCCTGCTCGCGCTCTCGTTCGAACCAGTACGCGACCGACTCGTCCGTGTGGACGAAGAGCTCGACCGGCACACCCTCCACGCGGATCGCCTCGCGCACGCGGTCGTCGGGGCCGGCCAGCACGACGATGTCCAGGTCACTGGTGGCGGTGGCACGCCCGGCTGCGACGCTCCCGGCCAGCACGGCCGCCCGAGCCCCCGGGAAGCGTTCGACGACGATCCGGCGAGCGAACGCGACGAGGTCCATGCGCCAATCCTGGGGGCAGACGCGGCGACCACGCCTGACCTGCTCGCTCGTCGGAGCGCCCAGCGCTCGAGGGGGGACGAGGGGTGCGGGTCACGACGGTCGAGCTCGAGCGCCCTACCGTTCGAGCCGCTCGACCCGGGCGCGGGCGCGCTCCGACGCCCGTCCGGCCGATCTCGAGGCGTTCGCGGCCTGGCGCAGCGCCTCTCGGGCTTCCGTGAGTCGTACGGCCAGCTCGTCGTTCTCGTCCTGCACGGCCTGGAGCTCGTGCCGCAGCCTCTCAGCACGCTCAGCGAGGGCCGCGCGCCGCTCGTCCAGCTCCTGCACGGCCCGATGCGCGCCGGCCGCCTCCTCAGCGGCGCGGCGGTCCAGCCGTTCGGCCTCAGCCAGGTCGGCGCGCGCCTCAGCGAGCTCCGCGTCGCGTCGCTCCTCTCGACGCCGGTGAGGCTCCTCCTCGCGCTCCATGCCGCTCCCGGCGCCGGTGTCAGGGCCCGTTCGCCGCGTGTGGGGCAGCGGTGCCGCCCCCACCACCGCCACGGCCCCGTCGACGTCGACGGGACCGAAGCCCGACGTCTCCAGCGACGTGGTCAGCACACCCGACCTGACGGCGGCGGCGGCCGCCGGGTCCGCCATGGCCGCATGCACGGTTGCCTGCACCTGGCCGAGCACCGAGTCGCTCAGGTGCTGGCCCTGAGCCTCGGCGAGGGCCCGTGCCTGCTGGCCGATCGCCGTGAGCAGCCGCCTGCGCTCCCGGTCGAGCTCGCGGAGCTGCTCACCGGCCAGCGTCTCCTGCGCCTCGCGCAGCGCAGCCCCCAGCTCGACCAGCTGCTCCACCAGGTCCCGCTCGTGCCGGACGAGCAGGTCGACGGCCCAGGCCGCCACGCTCGGCTTCGGCAGACGGGCGACCTGCGCCGCGACCGTCCGGTCACCCTCGCGGCGCAGCTCCTTGGCGCGCGCGTCGCGGGCAGCCGTGAACCGCTCCAGGGGCAGGCCGTAGAGCTCGACGGCGACCGCACCGGTGGTCGTCACGCGACCCGCTCCGCAGCGCTCACCGCGTCAGTGTGCCGACCCGGTCCGGTCCACGCGTCCCGGGCCGCACCGGCGGCCCTGCGGCGGCGCGCCGGTTCGCCGACCTACGGGCGCGCGGAGTGCGTCGGCCCCGGCTTGGCGTGCGCCTGCTGAGAGATCTGCCGGCCGTCCACCCCACCGTCGCGGGCGTCCGCGGCGACGCTCTGCCCGAACGCCGCGGCGGAGGGGAGGTCGCTCGGTCCCGGGTGGGCGGTGGCGTGCGGGTTGGCGTGCGCGTTCGGCGCGTGGGAGGCCGACGCGGACGCGCTGACCGACGGCACCGGCAGGGCCGCTGAGCCGGTGAACTGCTGTGCCACCGCGGGCGCCGCCGCGGCCGTGCCGACCGCCACCGCGGCGATCCCCACGCCGACCGCGGCCTTGCCGGCCACGCTCAACCCCGCGACCTTCGTCAGCAACGCGCCCGTCAAGGTGCCGCTCATGGTGCCCTCCGCAACCGTGGGGCTGCGCCGTCGCAGCGCCTCTCACCGGTGATATCGGTGCCGGGCCCGCGCACGGTCACGCGGTGCAGCGAAGTTCACTCCAGCGGCGCAACGGCCGACCCACCGCAGCCCGGTCCGCGCCGCCCGGCTGCCGGTCTGCCCGACTCGCGCAACTGCTCCGCTCCCGGACCAATCCACCGACCAGAGGGCGCCGAACCACTGCTGTCCGCAGTACCCGCACGTGTGGGCGGAGCGTTCCGCCCTGACAGGGAGTCATCATGCGCACGAGCCTCAAGCTGGCCTCCGCGGCGATCGGGGCGGCCGCCCTGCTGCCCCTCGGCGTCACCACGGCGATGGCCGCCGACGGCAGCGGCAACGCCAACCTGGCACCCGTCGCCCTCAACGGCGTCAACGGCAGCGGGACCGCCATGGTCACCGTGAAGGGTGACGTGGTGAGCGTCACGCTGGCCGCCAAGGGCGTGCTCGCCGACCAGCCGCACGCCGCCCACATCCACTTCGGCGCCGACGCTCGGCACGAGTGCCCCGCAGCGGCGGACGACGCGAACAAGGACGGGCACCTCACCACCACCGAGGGTGGCCCGGCCTACGGCCCGGTCGTCGTGTCGTTGACCAAGACCGGCGACACGAGCCCGTCGAGCGCCCTCGCGGTCGACCGGTTCGACACGGCGCCCGGCGGCAACCTGTCCTACCAGCGCGGCGACATCACCGTGGCACCCGAGGTGGCCACCGCGATCCTGGCCGGTCAGGCGGTCGTCGTCATCCACGGCGTGGACTACAACGGCGACGGCAAGTACGACGGCACCGCGATGTCGGACCTCGACCCGAAGCTGCCGGCCGAGGCGACGGACCCCGCGCTGTGCGGTGTGCTGAAGGCGGCCCCGGTCGGCGCCATGGCGACGGGTGGCGGTGGCGCGGCCGCTCGGCCGGAGCAGGGCCTGCTGCTCGCCGGCGGTGCGCTGCTCCTCGCGGGTCTCGGCACCGGGGCGTACGTCGTGCGTCGGGCACGCACGCAGGCGTGATGTCCTCGGTCCCCGCCCTCCACGGCCGCCGCGGCATGCTCGCCGCGGCGGCCGTGGGGCTGGCCCTCGCCGGCGTCCTGACCCTGGTCGTGGGGCTGCGCGCGCATGCCGGGCCTCCGGCGCCGCCGCTGAGCCGGGTGGCTGCGACGTCGGTGCCGAGGCCGACCGACCCCGTGACGGACGCGCCGACGGACCTCCAGGTGCGGCAGTCGCCCTCGGCAACCGCCGCGCCGGCCGCCGAGCCCGACCTCGGCCCGATCCTGCCGGCGTCGCTCCCCGTCACGCTCGACATCCCCAGCATCGGCGTGCACACGACGAACCTCGTCCCGCTGAGTGTCGGCGCGGACGGCGTGCTGCCGCCGCCGACGGACTACGCGACCGCCGGCTACTACACCGGGGGCCCGACCCCGGGCCAGCTGGGAGCAGCCGTCATCGCGGCCCATGTGGACGGCAAGAGCGGGCCGGCGGTGTTCTACCGGCTCGGCGAGCTCGCCCCCGGCGCCCTGGTCCACGTCGCCCGCCAGGACGGCACCGTCGCCACGTTCACGATCGACAGGATCGAGCGCTACCCCAAGGCACAGTTCCCCACGCAGCTCGTCTACGGCAGCGCCACGTCGCGGGCCGAGATCCGGCTCATCACGTGCGGCGGTGCCTACGACCGCACCACGGGGCACTACGTGGACAATGTCATCGCCTTCGGCCACCTGGACCCGTGACCGAACGAGCCACCCGGCAGCTCGCCGCGCCCGGCGCGCCCAGGTGCCCGACACTGACGCTCATGCCCACCGCGTCGAGAGGTGCGCCCGACGAGGCGGACGTCGCACCCACCGCCTCCGTCGACGACCTGCTCGAGCGCGCCGCCGGGGGCGACCAGCAGGCCTTCGCCCAGGTGTACGACGCGCTGTCGTCCGGCGTCTTCGGCACGTGCCTGGCGGTGCTGCGGGACCGCGACCACGCCGCGGAGGTGACGCAGGAGGTGATGCTCGAGCTGTGGCGCACGGCCCCACGGTTCGATCGCCGACGCGGTTCGGCCCGGACCTGGGCGCTGACGCTGGCGCACCGACGGGCCGTGGACAGGGTCCGTTCCGTCCAGGCGGAGCGCGCCCGTGACCAACGGGTGATGGACACGCACCTCGAGCGACCGTTCGACGTGGTGGCGGAGGAGGTCGAGGGCACCATGGACCGTGCTCGGGTGCGCCAGTGCCTGGGTGGGCTGACCCCCACCCAGCACGAGGCCGTGGTGCTGGCGTACTACGGCGGGCGCACCTACCGCGAGGTTGCCGACCAGCTCGCCACCCCGGTGGCCACGGTCAAGACCCGGATCCGCGACGGCCTCATCCGCCTGCGCGACTGCTTGGGAGTGGAGCGATGACGACCCCGGACCCGCCCGACGGCACGAGCGACCCGCGCGACCTGCTCGCGGCCTACGCGCTCGACGCGGTCGACGACCTCGACCGTCGCCGGGTCGAGGACCTCGTCGCCGCCGACCCCGACGCGGCGCGCGAGCTGGAGACGCTGCGCGCGACCGCGGCCGTGCTCGGCGCGGCCACGTGCGCAGCACCACCGCCGGAGCTGCGCCGTTCCGTCCTCGACCGGATCTCGGAGGAGGGGCAGGTCACCGCGCCGGCCCCCGTCGTGGGGGAGCGCGGCACACCGCGACGCCGCCCCCGCCGCACGTTCTGGGTGGCGGCCGCTGCCGCAGCCCTGGTCGCGGTGGCGGTGCCCAGCGTGCTCGCCTGGCGTCAGACCCAGGAGGTCCACCGCGTCCAGGCGCAGCAGCAGGAGGTCGTCGACCTGCTCGCCGACCCGCTCGCCCAGGTTCGCCGAGCGGACGTGCCCGGAGGTGGCACGGTCGTCGGCGTGCTGTCCCGGGACCGGGCCCTGTTCACGGCGTCCGGGCTCCAGGAGCCGGGGCCCGGCAAGGTCTACCAGCTGTGGGTCGTCCGAGACGGTGTCCCGGTCCCCGACGCGGTGATGGCCGCCGGCGCCCGCATCGTGCGCGCGACCCCGGACGACTACGTCGTCCTCACCCACCGCTACGCGGCTGGAGACTCCCTCGCGGTGACCGTCGAGCCGACCGGGGGCTCCCTCAAGCCCACCACGAACCCGATCGTGGTGCTCGCGCCGGTCTGACCCCGCCGGTTCGAGCGGCCGCCCGCCGCCTCCCCGGCGCGCCCGCCGCCTCGCCGGCACGCCGGACCGGGCCGCCCCATTGACAACCTGCACCTCGTCTGGAAACGTATCCGCCAGCCGACGGAAACGTTTCCGTCTCGATGGAGAGGACGGCAATGAGTCGACGCCCGACGTTGCACGAGGTGGCCAACCTCGCCGGCGCGTCGCTGGCCTCGACCTCGCGGGCCCTGAACGGCATGGGCGCCAGCCCGGAGATGATCGAGAAGGTGCGGGCGGCGGCCGAGCAGCTCGGCTACCACCCGGATGCAGCGGGACGCTCGCTCCGGATGGGCCGCACGTTCCAGGTCGGCTTCGCCGTCGCCGACATCGGCAACCCCGTCTACGTGGACATGATGAAGGCGATCCACGAGGTGGTCGGGCCGCAGGGCTACCACGTCGTGGTGGCGACGACGGGCAACGACGTCGCGTCCACCGCGGACGTGATCCGTTCGCTGGCATCGGGCGTCGTCGACGGTCTGGTCATCAGCCCGCTGCGCTCCGACGACACGCTGGCCGCGCAGATGGAGCAGGCTCCCGTGCCGGTTGTCGTCGTCGGCCGGGTGCACCAGGACACCACCCTCGACTCGGTGTGGGCGGACTCCGCGGCCGGTATCGGCATGGCGGTCGACCAGCTCGTCGGTGTGGGACGGCGGCGGCTGCTGTTCCTCAACGGTCCGTTGGGGACCACCCCGGCCTCTCGCCGCCTGCAGGGTTTCGAGGACGCGCTGGCTCGCCATGACCTGACGGCGGCGGGGATGGTGGTCGCGGACGACTTCACCGTCGACGCGGGCACACGGGCGGTCGACGGTCTGCTCGACGACCCCGCTGCCGAACGTCCCGACGCCATCGTGGCGGCGAACGACCTCCTGGCGATCGGCTGCATCCAGGCGCTGCGCCGGCGGAACGTCCGCGTGCCCGACGACGTCGCGGTCACCGGCATGGACGACACGGAGATCGCAGCCGTGTTCTCGCCCAGCCTGACCAGCGTCGCCCTCGGGTCGAGGGAGCGTGGCCGGGCAGCCGCCGAGCTGCTGCTGTGCCGCATCGCGGGCGAGAGCGGGCCGGCGCAACGCGTGCACGTGGCCCCTCGGCTGGTGGTCCGCGAGTCCTCGGGCGGCCCGGTGTGAGCACGCTCACCGTCGGCGCGTCCGTCGACCGTCCCGTACGCCGACGGTCCGGGGCGGGCCGACGCCGGCAGAGCCGGGAGACGGCCGTGCTCGTCGCGCCGTCGGTCCTGCTCATCGTCGTGCTGTCGGTCGCCCCGCTGCTGGCCGGCGTCGCTCTTGCGTTCACCGACGCCAGGCTCGTGCACAACCCGCACTACTCGTTCGTCGGCGCGGCCAACTTCACCAAGCTCGCCGACAACACGATGTTCTGGTCGTCCTTCCGCATCGGCATCGTCTGGGCCGTCTCCGTCACGGTCCTGCAGCTGGTCGCCGCCATGGGTCTCGCGCTCCTGCTGAACGCCGACCTGCGGCTGCGGGGCCTGGCGCGCGTCCTGGCGCTGGTCCCGTGGGCGATGCCGCCCGTGGTCGTCTCGATCATGTGGCGGATGATCTACTCGCCCAACGCGGGACCGCTCAACGCGGTGCTCAGGGCCGTCGGGCTGCCGGGGGACACGAACTGGCTCGGCTCGTTCACCACCGCCCTGCCGGCGGTCATCGCGGTCGGTGTCTGGGTGGGGATGCCGCAGACCACCGTGACCCTGCTCGCCGGGCTGCAGCAGGTGCCGGTGGAGACCTACGAGGCCGCCGCGATCGACGGTGCCGGGGCGTGGCGGCGCTTCACGGCGGTCACGATGCCGAGCCTGCGCCCCATCGTCACGTCCATCACGTCGTTGAACTTCATCTGGAACTTCAACTCGTTCAGCCTGGTGTACGTCCTCACCGAGGGCGGCCCAGGCGGCAAGACGATGCTGCCGATGCTGTTCACCTACATCGAGGCTTTCCAGAACCGGAACATCGGCTACGCCGCCGCGATGGGCGTGGTGCTCGTCGTGGTGGTCGTCGCCCTCCTGGGCCTGTACCTGTGGTCCCAGCTGCGCAACGAGGACAAGCCGTGAGGGCGCGGGCACTCGTCCGGCCTGCGCAGTACGTCGCGCTGGCCTGCTACATCGCCTTCCTCGGGTTCCCGCTGCTCTGGCTCGTCTCGTCGTCCGTCAAGTCGTCGGGGGAGCTGAACTCCCTCACCGTCTCGTTGCTGCCGACGCGGGGCTGGGCCTGGGGCAACTACGCGGACGCGTTGGCACGGCAGGGCCTGATCCGGTCGGCGGGCAACTCGGCGGTGGTCGCCCTTGCGTCGACGGTGCTGGTGGTCCTGATCGGGATGCCCGCGGCCTACGCGCTGGCGCGGGTCCGTGGGGCGCTGCGCGCGGTCGGGACGGGCTGGATCCTGGTCAGCCAGGTCTTCCCGGTGATCCTGATCATCCTGCCGCTGTTCCTGGTCCTCCGGACGGTGGCCCTGACCGACTCGCTCGTCGGGCTGACCCTGGTGCACACCACGTACACGCTCCCGTTCGGGCTGTGGATGCTGCAGGGCTACGTGACGGCGATCCCACGCGACCTCGAGGAGGCCGGCGCGATCGACGGGGCCGGCCGGTTCACCGTGCTGCGGCACATCGTGCTGCCCCTGCTGATGCCCGGCGTCGCCGCGACGGCGATGTTCGCCTTCGTCTCCTCGTGGAACGAGTTCTTCTTCGCCCTCGTCCTGCTGCAGTCGCCGGCGCACTACACGCTGCCCATCGCGCTGAGCATGTTCGTCGGCGGCGAGGGCAAGGTCGCCCTCGGCCCCCTGGCGGCCGGCTCCGTGCTCGCCGCGATCCCCAGCATCGTCTTCTTCGTCCTGCTCCAGCGCCGCCTGGTGGGCGGGCTGATGTCCGGAGCCGTCAAGGGATAGGCCCGCGGCCCCCACTCGACAGGGCGTCGCAGCGCGCGACGCCGACCAACAGAAGGGAACGTCGATGAAGACAGTTCACCGCATGCCCCTCATCGCTGCCGCGGTGGCCGTGGTAGCCCTCGCCGGTTGTTCCAGCGGCGGCGGCAGCGCCACCGCGACCGGCTCCGGCACCTCCTCCGCCGCGGCGGCCGCACCGGTCACGCTCACGTTCCAGTCGCTCTCGGACCAGCCCGCCACCATCGCGGCGACCAAGAAGATCGTCGACAGCTGGAACGCCGCCAACCCGGACATCCAGGTCAACGTGGTCCAGGCGAGCTGGGACTCCGTCAACGACAAGCTGACCACGCAGTTCGCCGGGGGGACGGCGCCGGACATCATCCACGACGACGCCGCCTCGATCGTGTCCTTCGCCGCCGACGGCTACCTGGCGGACCTGACCGGCCAGATGTCGCAGGCCAAGAAGGACGACATCGGCAAGGGGCTGCTCGCCTCGGTGACGGTGGACGGGAAGGTCGTCGCCTACCCGACGGAGGTGCAGTCGTACATGGTGTTCGCCAACAAGACCCTCCTGGACCAGGCGGGCGTGACGATCCCCACCGGCGACTCGATGACGTGGGACCAGTTCCGGCAGATCGCGAAGGCCACCACCAAGAACGGGGTCGCGGGGGTCGGCTGGGGTCTGAAGAGCCCCGTGGCGACGTTCATGACCCTCGGCCTCGGGTCCGGCGGCACGTACTTCGACGGCACCGGCACCAAGGCGACGATCCACGTCGGGGACAACGAGCTGGCGCTGCCCAAGCTGGTGCACCAGATGGCGTACGACGACAAGTCGATCCTGCCGGTCACCCTGACCCAGTCCGGCTCCGAGGCCCTCGCCGCCTTCTACGGTGGCAAGGTGGCCATGACGGTCCAGGGCTCGTACCTGGCCGCCAGCATGGCCAAGGACGCGCCCTCCGGGTTCAGCTGGGTGGTCCTGCCGCCTCTGGCCGGCCCCCAAGGTGCGGCGCAGGCCGCGGACCCGCAGACGCTGTCCGTCAGCGCCGACTCCAAGCACGCCGCCCAGGCCGTCAAGTTCCTCGAGTACTTCACCTCCAGCGACAACCTGGAGGCCGTCAACGAGGCCGACGCGCTGATCCCGGCGACCACCTCGGCGCAGAAGGCGATGGCGACCAAGCTGGGCTCCCAGAACGGCTGGGACCAGATCCTCAAGAGCGGCAAGGACTTCCAGTCGGCACCGTTCCTGTTCGTGAACAAGTACTCCCAGTGGAAGAGCACGGTGGCGACGCCGGCGTTCCAGAAGTACCTGGCCAACCAGATCGACGACGCGGGCCTGACCGACGCGCTGACCAACGGCTGGAAGCAGCTGGGCTGAGGTGTCACCGGGGCGGCCGTGCCTGGTGGCCGCCCCGGTCCGAGCAGGGGGATCGTCGTGCGAGGAGGACGGGTGGACGGGCTGCAGGACCGCGTGACCGCGGTCATCACGGGGTCGGCCGTGGCCGACGCGCTCGGTGGGGCGACGGAGGGCTGGACGCCGCAGCAGATCGAGGAGCGCTACGGTGGCCGCGTCCGGGGCATCGTCGGGCCGTTCCACGAGAACTGGCGGGACGCGCGGCCGATCGCGCCGTACCACAAGGGCGACGGGCACGTGACCGACGACACCCTCATGACCAGGGCACTCGTGGAGGTGTACGCACGCAGGCGGGACCACCTCGACGCGTACGCGGTCGCCGAGGAGCTGGTCCCGCTGATGATCGGCGAACCCCGGTGGGTGCCGGAGCTGCAGGACACCGCCCTGCTGGTGCAGCGGGTGTTCCTCGCCGAGAAGTGGCTCGTGGCACGCCTGCACTACGGGCACGTCGACCCCCGGGAGGCGGGCGCGGGGAACATCGTCAACTGCGGCGCCGCGATGTTCATCGCCCCGGTCGGGCTGGCCAACCCCGGGGAGCCGGAGGCCGCCTACGCCGAGGCGATCGACGTCGCCGGGGCTCACCAGTCCAGCTACGGACGTGAGGCGGCCGGCGTCCTCGCAGCCGCGGTCGCGGCATCGGTGGCGCCCGACGCCACCGTCGACACCGTCCTGCAGGCCGCCCGCCGGCTCGCCCACGACGGCACCGCTGCGGCGATCGACGCGGTCCTCGACGCGGTCGCGGCCGTGCCGCCGCCGACGGACGACGACGACGAACGGGACCTGGCGCAGCGCGTGCGGGCGGCCGTCGCGCCTTTCGACACCGTCGGCGAGGACTACCGGGCACCGACGATGGACGCGCGACGACCCTCACGGACCAAGTCGATCGAAGAGCTTCCCGTCGCACTGGCGCTGCTCGCCGCGCACCGAGGGCAGTACCGCGCAGCGGTGCTGGCGGCCGTCAACTACGGCCGCGACGCCGACTCGATCGCGTCCATGGCCGGCGCGCTCGCCGCCGGCCTGGGCGGTAGCCCGGCCGTGCCGACCGAGTGGCTGGACCAGGTCGAGCAGGCCAGCCGGATCGACGTGCGGGCGACCGGTCGGCTCATGGCCGACGTCGTGACGGACCTGGTCGGTGTCGATGCCCGTCGAGCGTCCCAGCGTGCCGCGCGGCTGTCCGCGTTGGTGGAGCAGGCGGCGGGGGCGCGCCCGTGAGACTGACCTGGGCACAACCCGAGGACCTCCTCGCCCACGAGCTCGTCCAGTCGCGGGCCGAGGGCAAGGACGTGTCCGACGTGCGCGACCGCTGGGTGGCGGCCGGAGGCGACCCGAGCCCCTCCGTGTCCGGGGCTTCCGACGACCGGTCCACGCAGCGGTTGCGCTCGCTCGCCGGCGTCCTGCTCGACGAGCTGGACGCGACGCCCGCGGCCCTGGACCCGTCGCAGCCCGACGAGTGGGCCGACCTCGCAGAGATCCTGGGCCCGGTCGCCGACGAGCAGGCGGGCACCGACCTCGACGCCCGGCTGGCGGGAGCCTGGACGGGCCGGGCCGCCGGGTGCGTGCTCGGCAAGCCGGTGGAGAAGATCCCGCGGCAGGGCATCGAGGCGATCCTCCGGTCCACCGGCCGCTGGCCGCTGGACAGGTACTTCACGGCGGCGGGTCTGCCGGACGACGTGGCGGCTCGTTGGCCCTGGAACCGGCGCAGCGCGCCGACCAGCCTGGAGGAGAACATCGCCGGGGCGCCGGAGGACGACGACCTCAACTTCCCGATGCTGGCGCTGCTGCTCCTCGAGCAGCACGGCTCCGCCTTCACGACCGACGACGTGGCACAGCTGTGGCTCGACCACCTTCCCGCCGGACGCGTGTTCACCGCGGAGCGGGCGGCCTACCGCAACCTCCTCGAGGCGTACCCGGTGCCCGAGACGGCCCGACGGCGCAACCCGTTCCGGGAGTGGATCGGTGCGCTGATCCGCGCCGACGTGTACGGCTGGACGAGCCCGGGACGACCGCTGCACGCCGCCGAGCTCGCCTGGCGCGACGCCCGGCTCAGCCACACGCGCAACGGCCTGTACGGCGCGATGTGGGCGGCGGCGCTCGCGTCCGCCTCCATGGTGGCCGACTCGGTGGGGTCCGTCCTGGACACCGCCTCCCGCGTCGTCCCGCCGGCGAGCGCGCTGGCGGAGGCGATCGACCTCGGTCGCCGGGCCGGCCGTGACCCGGGCACGCTCGCCGAGGGGCTCGACCGGCTGCACGTTCGTTACGACCGGCTGCACTGGGTGCACGTGCTGCCCAACGCCGCGACCATCGCGTTCGCGCTCGAGCGCGGCCGGGGGCGCTTCGGCGACAGCGTCTGCGCCGCGGTGACCGCGGGGTGGGACACCGACTCCGTCGGGGCGACCGTCGGCGGCGTCATCGGTGCCCTGGTCGGCGTGCAGGGGATCGGTGAGCGGTGGACGGCGCCGATCGACGGGCGGATCGCGACGTCGTTGCCCGGGGGCGAGCAGCGGATCGAGGACCTCGTCGCCCGGACCGCGCGGCTCGCCGAGGACGCCGGGAGCGGTCGATGAGCGGACGGGTCGTGGTGGTCGGCTCGGCGAACGTCGACCTCGTGGTCGACGTGGCACGGCACCCGTCGCCGGGGGAGACCGTGCTGGGTGGGGACCTGCGGCGCAGCCCCGGGGGCAAGGGCGCCAACCAGGCGGTCGCCGCCGCCCGCGCGGGAGGCGCGACGACCTCGTTCGTCGGCGCGCTCGGTCACGACGACGCGGCCGAGCTCCTGCTCGAGTCGCTGCGGGCCGCGGGCGTGAGCACCGATACGGTCGAGCGGGTCGACGTACCGACCGGCACGGCCCTGATCACCGTCACGCCGGACGGGGAGAACACGATCGTCGTCGCGCCCGGCGCGAACGCCCGCGTCACGGTGACCTCCGCCGCCACCGCTGCCGTTGGGGAGGCGGACGTGATCCTGGCCCAGCTGGAGATCCCGCTCGAGGCGGTCCTCTCGGCGGCCGCGGCGCGCCGGCCCGGGTGCCTGCTGATCGTCAACGCGGCACCGTCGCGTCCGTTGCCCGACCAGCTGTGGGCGGCGATCGACGTGCTGGTGGTCAACGAGCACGAGGCCGTCGACCTCGGCCGGCACGACGGCGACGTCGACACCGCCGTGGAGCTCCTGCTCGCGAAGGTGCCGACGGTCGTGGTCACGATGGGCGAGCGCGGCGCGCTCGTTGCGCGACGCGGCACCTCGGTGGTGCGCGTGCCCTCGATCGAGGTCGAGCCCGTCGACGCCACAGGTGCGGGCGACACCTTCTGCGGCGTCCTGGCCGCGCGCCTCGCCGACGGTGACGACGTCGTCGCCGCGGCCCGGGCGGCCACGCTGGCCGGAGCCCTGGCCGTGACCCGCCGCGGTGCGCAGCCGGGAGTGCCGGCGGCGGCCGAGGTCGACGCGACCCTGGCGGCACTCGCATGAGCGACACCCTCGACCCGCTGGTCCCGCGACCGATCGACCTGCCGACCGTCGTCGACCTGCACGGACCGCTCACCGCGGAGCTGGTCGACCGGATGGACGACGCCAAGATCTTCGCCGCGCCCGACCGGGAGGACGAGGTCCAGGCGTGGCGGGCCCGCCTGACCGAGTGGCGTGCGGCGTCGCGTGCCCGGATCGGCTACGACGGGCGGATCTACGACCAGCCGGACGCCGCGTGGGCGGCCCGCTGCCACGCGGTCGCCCAGGTGTGGCTGTGGGACGAGCTGCTCTACGACGCCGAGCGGGCCACGTTCACCCCTGACCGGTTCCTCGCCGACGCGCGGGAGCGGTTCGGTGGGCTCGACGCCGTCGTGCTGTGGCACGCCTACCCGGTGATCGGCGTCGACGAGCGCAACCAGTGGGACTGGTACCGCGACGTCCCCGGCCTGCGGACCCTGGTGAACCAGCTGCACGACGCCGGCATGCGCGTCTTCGTGGACTACAACCCGTGGGACGTCGGGACGCGTCGGGCCGGTGATGACGTCGACGAGCTCGCCTCGCTGGTCGCCGACCTGGACGCCGACGGCGTGTTCCTGGACACCCTCCGGAAGGCCGAACCCGAGCTGGTGGCGGCGCTGCGCGCCGTGCGACCCGGGATCGTGCTGGAGGGCGAGTCGAAGCTGGCGGTGGAGCGGATCGGTGACCACGCGACGTCGTGGGCCCAGTTCTTCGCCGACTCGGCCGTGCCCGGGGTGCTGCGCGCGCACTGGTTCGAACGGCGCCACATGCAGCACCACACGCGCCGCTGGCACCGGGACCACGCCGAGGAGCTGCAGTCGGCCTGGTTCAACGGCGTCGGGGTGATGGTCTGGGAGGTCGTGTTCGGCGTCTGGGTGGGATGGAACCCGCGCGACGCCGCCACCGCTCGCCGGATGCTCACGGTGCAGCGCGCGGCGGACGACCTCCTGCTGCGCGGCGACTGGACCCCGCTGGCGCCGCTCGCGCCGCAGCTCCCGGGCGTGCACGCCTCGCGGTTCGCCCTCGACGGCGTCGAGCTGTGGGCGCTGGTCAACCGGAGCGGGAGCGACGTCACCGGGGCAGTGCTGCCCGCCGGGACCGTCGGCACGGTCGTGGACCTCACCGCCGCTCCGGACCAGGACCAGACGGCCGGCGGTGAGCACGTGCACGTGCCGGCCCAGGGCATCGCCGCGGTCCTGGTCCTTCGGCCGGGCGCACCGGAGCCGTCATGGCTACCGGACCTGCGCGCGGCGATGCGAGGGCTCGAGCACGTGCGCGACGCCGGGTTCCGCCACCGCGTCGCCGTCCGGGTCGGGACGACGGCGCCACGGGTCACGGACCGCGCGGCGATCGAGGGGGAGACGGTGGTGGTCCCGGCAGGCCCGTGGGCACTGACCGTCCGGTACCGGGCGCGGGAGACGGGGATGTACCAGGGCGCGCCGTACGTCGACGAGTGGAAGCCGCTGCCACCCCGCCTGCACGACCCGCGGACCCTGCAGCGGGACGGCGTCCAGACCGCACCCGTCGCGGTGGGTGCCGACGAGGTGAGCAACGGGCAGTTCGCCCAGTTCCTCGAGGCGACCGGCTACCGGCCGGCCACGCCGAACCGGTTCCTGCTCCACTGGTCCGACGGTCGGCCCGTCCCCGGCCATGAGGACGATCCGGTGGTGCACGTCGACCTGGCCGACGCGCGTGCCTACTGCGCGTGGCGAGGCGGTCGGTTGCCGACGGAGGACGAGTGGCAGCTCGCGGCGCAGACCGGCCGGCTGCGGCGGCGGGCGCCCTTCGTGTGGAACTGGACGGACAGCGAGCACACGGACGGGCGTACCCGGTTCGCGATGCTGAAGGGCGGCTCGGAACACCTCGCGCACGGCTCCGACTGGTACTTCGACGGGGGACCGCAGCCGCCGGAGCTCACGGCGAAGCTCCTGCTGCCCGGCCTGGGCCTGGCCCGGAGCCGGTGGATCGGCTTTCGTTGTGCCTGGGTGATCGAGGAGGAGCGACCATGAGCGCGCCGCACGACCGTCCGAGGGGACCGTTGTCGGACCTGCGCGTGGTCGACGCCTCCACCTTGTTCGCCGGCCCCATGGCGGCCATGCACCTGGGTGACATGGGTGCCGAGGTGGTCAAGGTCGAGCATCCGCGCAAGCCGGACCCGTCCCGCGGCCACGGGGTCGCCAAGGACGGCGTCAACCTCTGGTGGAAGACCCTGGGCCGTAACAAGGCGACGGTCACCGCGGACCTGTCCCGGCCCGGCGGCCGTGAGGTCTTCCTCGCCCTGGCCCGCACCTCGGACGTCGTCATCGAGAACTTCCGACCCGGCACGCTCGAACGCTGGGACCTCGGGTACGACGTGCTCTCGGCGGCGAACCCACGCCTCGTCCTCGCGAGGGTGACCGGCTTCGGCCAGGTAGGCCCCTACCGCAACCGGCCCGGCTTCGGCACGCTGGCGGAGGCGATGTCCGGTTTCGCCGCGCTGACCGGCGAGCCCGACGGACCGCCGACACTCCCGCCGTTCGGCCTGGCCGACGGCATCGCGTCGTTGGCCTGCGCCTACGCCGTCATGGTGGCCCTGCACGACCGCGAACGGACGGGCCGTGGCCAGCAGGTCGACCTGGCGATCATCGAGCCCATCCTGGCGATGCTCGGTCCGCAGATCACCCGCTGGGACCAGCTCGGAACGGTCCAGGCGCGCACCGGCAACCGGTCGTCCAACAACGCGCCACGCAACACCTACCGGACGGCGGACGGTCGTTGGGTGGCGGTCTCCACGTCGGCGCAGTCCGTCGCGGAGCGGGTGGTGCGGCTGGTCGGCCACCCGGAGCTCGCAGCGCAGCCGTGGTTCGCGTCGGGCGCGTCCCGCGCGGAGCACGCGGGCGAGCTGGACGCGGTGGTCGGACGCTGGATCGGGCAGCGGACCCGTGACGAGGTCGCCGCGGCCTTCGAGGCGGCCGATGCCGCGGTCGCACCGATCTACGACGCGCACGACATCGTCGACGACCCCCAGTTCGGCGCCCTCGGCACGATCCACGAGATCGACGACCCGGAGCTGGGAAGGATGAAGATGCAGGGCCCGCTGTTCCGGCTGTCGGACGCGGACGCCGTGATCGCCCACACCGGACGGCCGCACGGCGCGGACACCGATGCGGTGCTCCGCGACCTCGGCTTCACCGACGGGCGCATCGCCGAGCTGCGTTCGGACGGCGCGATATGACCGGCGTCGTGGTGACGCTCCTCTACGCGCCTGCCGATCGGCCGGACCTCGTCACCAAGGCGCTGCGCTCGGCTGCCGACGTCGTCGTGCTCGACCTGGAGGACGCCGTCGCGCCGGCCCACAAGGCAGCCGCGCGGGACACGGTGCGGGAGGCGGTGGCGAGCGCCGACCGTTCGATCCAGGTACGTGTGAACGCGCCGGGCACGCCGTGGTACGAGGGCGACATCGAGCTGCTGGGCTCGCTGCGGGCCGACCTCGGGGTGCGACTGCCCAAGATCGAGGTCCCCGAGCAGGTGGCCGACGCGGCCCGCCGCCTGCCAGCCCGACCCTTGCACCTGCTCGTCGAGACCGCGCTCGGCGTCGAACGCGCCTTCGACGTGGCACGCGCCGACCCAGCGGTGGCCTCGCTCGGCCTGGGCGAGGCAGACCTGCGCTCTGACCTGCGCTGCACCTCCGACGAGGGTCTTGCCCTCGCCCGCGCACGCGTCGTGCTGGCTGCGCGCGCCGCCGGTCTGCCGTCCCCCGCCATGTCGGTGTACCCGCACGTCCGCGACCTCGAAGGCCTGCATGAGTCGTGCACGGCGGGCCGGCGGCTCGGCTTCTGCGGTCGGGCGGCGATCCACCCCGCGCAGCTCGACGTGATCCGGAGCGCCTTCGCCCCGACGCCGGAGGAGGTCGCGCAGGCGCAGCGGGTGGTCGACCGGATCGGGACCGCGACGGCCGCCGGCGTCGGCGCGCTGGTCCTGGCGGACGGCACGTTCCTCGACGTCGCGATGGTCGAGCAGGCCAGGTTCGTGCTCGCGCTGGCGACCGCGACCGCGCACGAGTAGCGCTCCACGGATGAGCGGACGAAGCTGGGCGGCCATGCCGCGGAGCGTCTGGGCCCGTTCCCGGCGGGGGCGGCGACATCCGCCCCTGGGCTACGCGACCGGGCGCCGTCGGGCGGCGAACGTGGCGCGGTAGTCCTGGGGCGGTACGCCGACCGCCGCTCGGAAGTGGTGCCGCAGCAGCGAACCTGAACCGAAGCCGCATGCGCGAGCCACCGCCTCGACGTCCTGGTCCGTCTCCTCGAGCAGCTCCCGAGCCCGCTGGACGCGTTGGGCGGTCAGCCACCGCGCCGGCGTGGTGCCCGTCTGCGCCACGAAGCGCCGGGCGAACGTTCGGGGAGACGCCAGGGCGCGCGCCGCCAGGGACGCGACGCTGTGCGGCTCGGCGAGGTTGGCCTCGGCCCACGCCAGCACGTCGCGGAGCGCGTCGTCGTCGCACTCCGGGACGGGAGCCACGATGTACTGGCGTTGTCCGCCGTCACGTTGGGGCGGGACCACCATGCGGCGCGCGATCGTGTTGGCGACGCCGGCGCCGAGCTCCTGGCGCACCACGTGCAGGCACGCGTCGATACCGGCCGCTGTGCCGGCGCTGGTCACCACCTGGCCGTCGTCCACGTAGAGCACGTCCGGGTCCACGTCGACCGTCGGGTACCGCTCGGCGAGCTCTCGGGCGTACCTCCAGTGCGTGGTGGCGCGCCGACCGTCGAGGACGCCGGCCGCGGCGAGCACGAACACCCCCGAGCAGACGGACAGCAGACGGGTGCCGCGCGCATGCGCGGCTCGGACCGTCCGGAGCGCCCTCTCGTCGTAGTGGCCGATCGTGGCGGCCGGGATCGTCAGCAGGTCGACGTCCTCGAGCTCGGCCAGGCTGTGGGTGACCTCCACCCGCACGCCGACCGCAGCGTCGACGCGGGGCCGGGCGGCGGCGATCCGCAGGTCGAACGACGGAACTCCGTCGTCGGTGCGGTCGATGCCGAACACCTCGCAGACCACCCCGAACTCGAACATCGCCAGTCCGTCGACCAGCAGCACACCAACGGTACGGAGCATCCGGCGATGCTATCCGTGCTGGCAGGATGTTGCGGAACACTGACGTTTCTGCCACTGTCGCGGACCTGGCCCTGCGACCACGGTGGAGACATGTCACTCCTCCCCGTCCTCCTGTTCCTGGCTCTCCTCGTGGCGCCGCTCGTCGCCCTCGTCCGCGGGCCCGGCTGGCCGACGGCCGGCCCGAGCCACCCCGATTCCGACCGGCTGCACACGGAGCGGCTCGCCGTGCAGGCGCGATGGGGCGAGGCTCACGATGGCGACCGCAGTCCGGCCCGATCGTCGAAGGGCCGTGCGGGAAGCCAGCGCGCGGCACGTCCCTCGGCGCACGGCCGGACGACTCGCCTCGGGCGCCCGCTCAGGCGCCGATCGGCCTGACGCGTCCTGGGCAGCCGCGGCGCCGAACCTCCGACCACGTCGGTCCTACCGACGCCCGGCGGCGAGGTCAGCCTGCCTCCGGGACCGCCGGCCTCGAGCCGCCTTCCACGGCGAACCGCTGCACGAGGGCCGCGGTGATCTCGAGATGGCGCAGCAGGAAGGCGCTCTCGTCGAGCCGCTTGCGCCGCAGCCAGCCCGTGACCTCGTCGTTGCACTTGCTGGCGTTGCACGAGCGGCATGCCGGCGCGATGTTGTCCAGCGTGTAGCGGCCGCCACGAGACAGGGGGAGCACGCAGTCGCGCTGCAGCGGCGTCCCGACCGCTCCGCAGTAGGCGCAGCCGCCCCAGGCAGCCTGGATCGCCACCCACTGGGCGTCGGTCAGGTCGTGCTCGACGCTGTCCATCCGCCGCTTGCGCCGGCGAGCCGCTCTGGCCTTCCGGGTGCGCGCGACCGCCATGCGGGCAAACGTAGGCGCCCGCGGCTCGCGTCACTGCGCGACACGGGCGCAGGGACGGGCGACGATGGCAGACCGGTGCGCCACCTCGGCCAGGTGGCCGGCCACGACGGGACGTGGCCTGGAGGGAGACGATGTGCCGCTCGACGGGGTGACGCGAGACTTCTTCGCCCGGCCGGTCCTGCAGGTCGCACGCGAGCTCCTCGGCTGCACCGTCTCGCACGCGGGCGTCACGGTCCGTCTGACCGAGGTGGAGGCGTACGACGGGTCCAACGACCCCGGGTCGCACGCCTTCAGAGGCGTGACCGCGCGCACGCGCGTGATGTTCGGCGAGCCCGGGCACCTGTACGTCTACTTCACCTACGGGATGCACTGGTGCGCCAACCTCGTGTGCGGTCCGTCAGGCGTCGCCAGCGGTGTGCTGATGCGGGCGGGTGAGGTGGTCGACGGGCTCGACCTCGCCCGTTCACGCAGGGCCGGCGTCCGCGACCGGGACCTGGCCAGGGGGCCTGCGCGGCTGGCGAAGACCCTGGCGCTCGGCCGCGACGACAACGGTGTCGACGTCTGCTCGCCCGGCAGCGCCTTCGTGGTGCGGGCGCCGTTCCGTGATCCGCCGACCGGCTCGTCCGGCGCCCGCGTGAGGACGGGCCCTCGCGTGGGTATCAGCGGGCTCGGCGGTGACGCCGCGGCGTACCCCTGGCGATTCTGGCTCGAGGGCGAAGCGACCGTGTCGGTCTACCGGGAGGGTGCGGTCAGACGGCCACGGGCTGTCGACCAGCCGACCGGTCGGTAGGGCCGTCCACCGTTCGCGCTGTCGAGGAGCTCGGGGATGACAGAGATCTGGACGATCGGGCACTGGACGTGCCCGGAGCAGACGTTCGTCGCCAGGCTCGCCGCCAACGGCATCGACCTGCTCGCGGACGTCCGCGCTTACCCCGGCTCGCGGACCAGCCCGCAGTTCAGCCGCGATCTCATGCCGGGGTGGCTGGCGCAGGCGTCCGTCGGCTACGTGCACCTCGAGAAGCTCGGTGGCCGTCGTGCCAAGCAGGACGTCGACCGCCGCATCAACGCGGGCTGGCAGAACGCCAGCTTCAAGAACTACGCCGACTACACGCTGCTGCCGGCGTACCAGGAGGGGATCGACGAGCTGCTGCAGCTGGCCACCGAGCGCCGCGTCGCCGTCATGTGTGCCGAGCCGATGCCGTGGCGCTGCCATCGACTGCTCATCTCGAACACCCTGACGGCCCGCGGCTGGACCGTGCGGCACATCGTCGGCGACTCCGAGCGGCGGGTGCACCGGCTCGGACAGTGGGGCGCGACGCCGGTGGTCGGCGCCGACGGTCGCCTGACGTACCCCGGTCCGATGCGTGACGAGGCGAGCGGGGGACCCGGGACCGGGTGACGATGCCACCCGCGTCGAGTCTGTGCGATGCTTAGCGATATATCGTCGAGTATCGCGATCGAGAGGAGTCGGACCATGTACCACCACAGCGGCAAGGCAGCCTTCGGTCCCGACCTGGGCAGCTTCGCCCGCAACATCGCCGGCTTCGGCATGGGCGGACCCGGCCCGCGCTTCCCGTACCCCGGGCGCGCACGGCGCGGGGACATCCGCACCGCGGTGCTGCGGGTGCTGGCGGACGAGCCGATGCACGGCTACCAGATCATCCAGGAGCTGTCCGCACGCAGCGGCGGCACCTGGAACCCGAGCGCGGGCTCGGTGTACCCCACCTTGCAGCTGCTCGCGGACGAGGGACTGGTCGTCGCCGCGGAGAGCGGTGGCAAGCGGGTCTTCTCGCTCACCGACGCCGGCCGGGCGGCCGTTGCCGACCTGACCGACGAGCCGGCGCCGTGGGACGTGGCGGCCGCCCACTCCGACGTCACCGGCTACGCCGCGCTGCGGGAGGCCGGGATGCGCCTGGCCGCGGCGGTGGTGCAGATCGGCAAGTCCGGCGACAAGACTCAGATCATGTCGACCATCGAGATCCTCAACGGCGCGCGGAAGCAGGTCTACACGCTGCTCGCCCAGGACTGAGACGTGACGGAGTCGCCCCGGCTGCGCGCCCGGTACCGGCGGATCGTCACCTTCTTCGCCGGGGTGACGGCGAGCTTCATCCTCTGGGAGATCGTCCTGCCCCGGTTGGGGCTGCAGCGGTGGTCGGACTCCAGCCGGGCGCACCGGAACCGTCGCACGGCGGTGCGGTTCCGGGCGCTCGCCCTGGCCATGGGCGGCCTGATGATCAAGGTCGGTCAGTTCCTCTCGGCACGGCTGGACGTGCTCCCGGCCGAGATCACCGAGGAGCTGGCGGGTCTGCAGGACGAGGTGCCGCCTGCCGCGTTCGCCGACATCCGGCGGTGCGCCGAGCAGGAGCTCGGGTGCACCTTGGCCGAGGCCTTCCGGACGTTCGACGAGGCGCCGCTGGCTGCCGCCTCGCTGGGCCAGGCCCACCGGGCGGTGCTCCGGGACGCCGACGCGGCCGAGACGGGGTTCGCGCAGGTCGTCGTGAAGGTCCAGCGGCCGGACATCGACCGGATCGTCGCCGTCGACCTCGCAGCCCTGCGCCGGGTGGGTCGCTGGTTGACCCGGTACCGGCCGGTCAGCAGCCGCGCCGACGTCCCGGCACTCGTGGAGGAGTTCGCGACCACGACGCTGGAGGAGCTCGACTACACCGCCGAGGCGCGCAACGCCGAGCACTTCCGCTGGGTCTTCGAGAACGACGACCGGGTCGGCGTGCCGCGGGTGGCCTGGGAGCACTCACGGCTGCGCGTGCTGACCCTCGAGGACGTCTCGGCGATCCGGCTCGGCGACTACGACGCGATCACCGCCGCGGGGATCGACCGCGCACAGGTCGCCGAGAAGCTGGTGGAGACCTACCTGCAGCAGATCTTCGACGACGGGGTGTTCCACGCCGACCCGCATCCCGGGAACCTCTTCGTCTCGCCCGTCGACGGGCACCCCGGGCAGTTCCGCCTCACGTTCATCGACTTCGGGATGGTCGGACGGGTGCCCGACACGCTGCGCACCTCGTTGCGGGAGGCGTTGATCGCCGTCGGCACCCAGGACTCCGCCCGGCTGGTGGCCGCCTTCACGTCCATGGGCGTGCTGCTGCCCACCGCCGACACCAAGGCGATGGACCTCGCCGTGGCCCAGGTCTTCGACCGCTTCGGCGGCATGGCGATGAGCGACCTGCGCAACATCAGCCACAAGGAGATGGCCGAGATCGGCCTGCAGTTCCGTGAGCTGCTGGTCAGCATGCCGTTCCAGCTGCCCGAGAACCTCCTGCTGCTCGGCCGGACGCTGGCGGTCCTGTCGGGGATGTGCGCCGGGCTGAACCCCGACTTCAACCTGTGGACGTCGATCACGCCGTACGCCACCACGCTGGTCTCCGGAGAGGCCGGCGAGGGCGGTCTGTGGAGCACGATCACCACGGAGGGCGCCAAGATCGCCCAGTCGCTCGTGGCGCTCCCCGCGCGCACCGACCGGATCCTGACCCTCGTCGAGCGCGGTGACCTCTCGGTGAAGACGCCGCTGCTCGAGCTGCGGGTCCGGCAGCTGGACCGCTCGGTGCGGCAGATCCCGATGGCGATCGTCTTCGCGGCGCTCCTGCTGGCCGGCGCCGTGCTCTACGCGGCCGAGCCGACATTCGCCAAGGTGCTCATGGGCGTGTCGGTGCTGCCCCTCGTCGGCGCCCTGCGGCGTGGACGTCGGCACCGGTAGCGTCGACACCCGCCGCCCAACCACGCTTGCGTCAGGCAACCCGGAGATCTCACCAGCGATGGGCGACATCGACGACGAGACGCGACCCACTACCGGGACCATCGAGCGTGAAGACCCGGAAGGGCAGACGCGCGCGCACATCGAGGCTGATCCCGCTGTTCTTCATGAGCCCACCGCCGCGCACGGCACGGAAGGTGCGGTACTTGGAGAAGCCGGTCAGCACGAAGTTGTTGTCGGAGCCGAACGTGAAATTCCCCGCCGGGTCGATCATCGCGGCGTCCACGGTGATCTGCAGGTGCGCGAACTCCGCCTTCGAGGTCGTCCGCTTCGGTAGGTACTGAACCTCGTAGCCGTCGACCTTGCCTGCGACGTCGATCACGAGCCGGTCGTAGCAGGCGTGCCGCCCGGCACGCACACCGGTGATCGAGCCGATCGACGTGGCAGCCGAGTACTTCTGGAGCGAACCCCAGGCAATGCCGCAGTACGGGGTTGCCTCGGCCGGCGCGGCGAGGGCCAACCCTGTGGTAGCGAGCAGGATGACGAGCAGGACTCTCGCGAACCGCTTCATCGCGGCACCCTCATTCGATTGAGTTGCAGTCCGTACGACGGATCGCGCCCGACGGCCGACGCGGTCGGCGCAGGCGTCCAGGCGTCGCCGTGCTGCCCTGCCAGGCTATCGCCGACGTGTCGCCATATCACTCGCGACCTGGCTCTCACGACGCAGACGACGGCCCACGAGCGCTCGAAGCCGCCGCTGATGGCTCCGATGGCCTCGGTGAAGAGCCGTTGCCCGACGCTCGTGAAGACGCCGACGCTCCAGCTGCGGGTCCGGCAGGCGTACCGGCATGGCCGGGTCGGTGCTGCCCCTCGTCGGCGCCCTGCGGCGTGGACGTCGGCACCGCTAGGGCATTCCACCCGCGTGCGCCAGCACGAGGACCGTACGCGGGGAGCTTCTCCACCCGGCCTGAGGGCTCAGACCGGGCCCTCGCCGGTCGATGCTCTGGTATGCACGCAGAGGTGCCTCGCCTGGCGACCGCCAGCCGGATGCCCGACGACTCCGGGGGAGCTGTGGCCGGTCTCAGCTGCACGGCCGCGGCCGGGAGCCAGGCGCGGACCCACCACGTCCGGCACCCGGCGACCTCGGTCGCGGGGGAGTCCTCGTGAAGCTCCCCGGCGGCGTGGGCGAGACCGCGCAGGCCGGGATGTCGCCGCACACGCGCGAACGCCTCGGGCACGTCCTGGACACGTCGACTCGAACGCGCCCCGCATTCGCCGCGGCGCTGATCGTCCTGACGGTCGCCGCGGCCTGGCTCGGCACGTATGCAGCCGGGGGAACGAAGTCCGTGCTGCCCCAGATGTTCTACCTGCCGATCATCTTCGCTGCCGGTCGCTTCGGGTGGGCCGGTGCGGTCGCTACCGCGGGCCTCTCCGGGATCGTGACCGGGCCTCTGATGCCGCTCGACGTGGCGGCGGGACTGGCTCAGACCCCGGAGGCGTGGGTCGCACGCCTGATCGCCTTCCTGACGGTCGGGGTCGTCGTGGCCTGGCTGACCGGGGAGTCGCGCGTCTCCGTCATCGACTTCGCTCGCGACGCCCGTGCCGCGCGAGTCCTCCTGCGCGGCCTCGAGCGCGGCGACTTCACGGTCCGCTACCAACCGGTGGTCGACCTGAGCACCGGCCGGACCACCGGATTCGAAGCGCTGTGCCGCTGGGACGGGGCACCGCTCGGCTCGGCGGCCCCTTCGGTGTTCATCCCCCTCGCCGAACGGACCGGAACCGTGGGCCCGATCGGGCGGTTCGTGCTGCGCGGCGCACTGCGGCAAGGTGCGGCGTGGCAGAGCGACGGGTGCGACGTGCTCATGGCGGTGAACGTCTCGGCGCACCAGCTGAGCGACCCCGACCTCTTCTCCCAGGTGCGCGCCGCGCTCCTGGGAGAAGGTCTGCGGCCCGAGAACCTGTGCATCGAGATCACCGAGACAGCCATCGTCCGGGACCGCCCCACAGCGCTCGGTCACCTCCAGGCCCTGCACGACCTCGGGGTCACGATCGCTCTGGACGACTTTGGCAGCGGGCACGCCTCGCTGGCCTACCTGCTCGACTTCCCCATCGACATCCTGAAGATCGACGTGGCGTTCGTCAGCACGGTGGACTCGGACGTCAAGAGCGCGGCGCTCGTGAGCGGCATCGTCCAGCTGGCCCGGGCACTGGGCGCGAAGACGATCGCCGAGGGCATCGAGCGGCCCGAACAGCTCGACACGCTGCGCGCGATCGGCTGCGACTACGGCCAGGGCTACCTCCTGGGCCGCCCGGGGCCGGCGCCCTCCGGCTCGGCGCTGCGCGAGCCGGACCTCCCGGCGGTGACGTAGAGACGTCGAGGCACCGACGGAGCACTCGACCCGCTCGACCGAGCCGGTGCGCCGGGTCGAGCGGGTCGGGACGGCGGTCAGCCGCGGACGAGACCGTGCTCGGCGAGCAGCTTGCCGATCTGCGTGCCGCCCACCAGGCCGTTCAGCACCTGCCGGCCGAGCGGCCCGCCCGGGATGTCGAGCGGCGCACCGTCCCGCAGGTCGCTCGTCGCCTGCAGCAGCGTGCGGATGTCGTAGGTGGAACCGAACACCTCGGGGATGCCGCGATCGATGTCGAGCAGCGTGTAGACGGCCTCCATCGGCGTCCGCACGGAGTACTCGACGGTGAAGATGATGTCCCGCTGCTTGGTCTCGGCGAACTGGCCGATGAAGGCGAAGTTGACCGATCCGTCGGGCACGACGTTCGGCCGGTCGCCGGCCTGCCGAGGCATGAAGAACGCCGTGACGTACGGCATCATCACCGGGACGGTCTTGGCGCCCGTGGCTGCCAGCTCGGGGATCTCCTCCACCGGAACACCCATGTGGTACAGCCACTCCTGGGTGATCTCCTCACCGGTGCACTCCTGCATCGGCTTCTTCACGAAGTCGCCGGGCCGGTCGACGAACAGCGCGTAGACCCACGCCACGATCTCGTCCGGCTTCTGCTGCTTGAAGTGCGGCTGGCGGTTCACGGTCCACGACAGCAGCCAGCTGGAGTCCCGCGCGGTGACGATGCCGCCGGTGACCACCTTGCCGGCGAAGGGGTCGCGGCCGGCGATCTTCTCGATGTAGCGGGGGATCCGCTCGTCGAGCGTGGTGACGGTCGCCGACTCCCACTTGCTCTCGGGGATGTGCGAGCCGAACACGTCCGGGTGCCCGAACGACGGGTCCTTGGCGGCGATCCGTCGCCACAGGTCCCAGGCCGGTGCCGGCCCCTCGTCCAGCCGTGCCGGCGTGTGGTGGTCGCCGTTGTCGGAGTTCTCGGTGAGCGACCCGATGGTCATGAAGAGCAGGTCGTTCTCGGACAGGTCGACGCCGTCGCCGGGGGCACCCTTCTCGCCCGACACCCAGTGGATCCGGGTGGCCTGCTTGCGACCGGTGGCGGGGTCGATGTCGAAGTCGACGTCGGTGACCTCGGTCTCGAACCGGAACACGACCCCCTGGTCCAGCAGCCAGGTGTACAGCGGCAGCACGAAGGACTCGTACTGGTTGTACTTGCTGAACTGCAGGGCGCTCATGTCGCCCAAGCCACCCATGTGGTGGATGAAGCGGTGCAGGTAGAGCTTCATCTCCAGGGCGGAGTGCCACTCCTCGAACGCGAGCATGGTCCGCCAGTACAGCCAGAAGTTGCTGGCGAAGAACTCGGGGGAGAAGACCTCGTTGATCCGCTTGTTCTCCAGCTGCTCACGGGTGGCGAGGAAGACCTTGATGAGCTCCCTCTGGGCCTTCTCCGACATGTCGAACTTCGCGTCCGTGCGGGCGTCCTGACCCTGCTTCTCGGTGACCCGCAGCAGGCTGTAGTTCGGGTCGTCCTTGTTCAACCAGTAGAACTCGTCGAGCACGCTCGCCCCCTCGATCTCGAGGGAGGGGATCGACCGGAACAGCTCCCAGAGCAGCTCGTAGTGGCTCTCGAGCTCACGTCCGCCGCGGATCACGAAGCCCTTCTCCGGCTCCTTGATGCCGTCGAGCGCACCGCCCGGCAGACGCAGCCGCTCGAGGATCGTGATCCGCGAGCCCGGCATCTGCCCGTCGCGGATGAGGAAGGCGGCACCGGCGAGCGAGGCGAGCCCCGCACCCACGAACCACGCCGTCTTGTCGTCCACGCCGGCAGGCTTGCGGGGACGCGCGAACGCCTCGTAGTTGCCGCTGCTGTAGTACATCGCCTTGCCTTTCGCAGTAGTCGTCCCGGGGGCCGGATGGCTAGCGGGAGGAGTCCTCGACGGACGACGCCAGGAATCCCTGGACGATCTGGGCCACCTGCTCGCGCAGCTCCTCGGCGGTGTCCGCACCCGGGTGCGCCCCGGTCAACGGCTGGGCGAGCAGCAGGTTGAGCACCGCGAAGACGCTCCTGGCGGCACGGGCGGCGCCGACGGCGTGGGCGCGCTCGTGCCGGCGCCCGGCGTCGACGGCGTCGAGCAGGCGGGCCGCGACGAGGTCCTCTAGCCGACCGACCAGGGCCAGCCCCTCGCCGCGGTACTTCTCGGTGGGACCACCGAACAGGAGCTCGCGCTGGTACACCGCCGCGTTGCGCAGGTCGTGCGCGCCGCTCAGCACCGTCCCGACGAGCGCGTTCACCGCCGCCGTCACGTCGGGCTCCGTCGCCGCCCTGCGGTCGCCCTCGTCGATCGCGGTGCGCAGCTGCTCGTTGTAGACCATGAGGAACAGCTCGCCCTTGGTCGCCGCGTAGCGGAACAGCGTGCCGGCGCCCACGTCTGCACGTTCGGCGATCTCCTGGGTGGTCACGCCGTCGAACCCGTGCTCGGAGAACAGCGCCGACGCGGCCTCGAAGATGCGCGTGTACTTCTCGCGGGCGTTGCGCTCACGCCGCCCGGGTGCTGGCGGGTTGGTCACGGATCCTCCGGTGGGCGGGGTCGTCGGCGGGCGTCCTCACCGACTAATTACGGAGCGTACTCCGTTTCGAGTGCACTCGGAAATCGTGGTCGCGCCGCGCACCTCTCCATGCCGGCGCCGCGCGCAGGTCCCTCCGCGGGCTGATCGGGCTCGGGCTCTAGCCTCGGTCGCAGACCGGCGGGATCGGCTCGCCGCGCACCGCGGAGACAAGCCCATGAGCAGCGCAGCAGGCGCCCCGACCAGCCCCCGGAAGCACCCGATCCCGCATCTGCGGCCTCGCACGCTGCTGAAGCGAGCCGATCTGGCACTGGTTCATCCGACGGTGCTCGCCGAGGCGGAGCATCGCGCCGCGAGCCTTCAGCTGCGGGTCGCCGACGCCATCACGTCGTTCGCCGGCTCGATGTGGTTCGTCTATCTCCACATCCTGCTGTTCGCCGTCTGGATGTCGTGGTTCGAGCAGTCACCGTGGCCGACGTTGACCCTCATCGTGTCGCTCGAGGCGATCTTCCTGTCGACCTTCGTCATGATCGGGCAGAACAGGCAGGCAGCGTTCCAGCAGGCCAAGGCCGACCATGACTACCAGGAGCAGGAGTCGCTCCTGAAGGAGAACACCGAGCTCACCCGGCTGATCCACGCCCTGTCCGAGGAGATCCACGCGCGCGTGCTCGCTGAGGTGCAGGCCGGTTTGGCGGCCAAGGCGGAGCCCGGAGAACCGCCGCACTGACCGCCGCCGTGCAGCGGCCCAGCCTGGGTGGGGGGTGTCGTCCCGGAACGCGCTGCGCTCGGGGAGACCCGCCTCGCCCTCGTGCGTGGTCCCGGACCTTCGGCCCTGGCGGCGCCCCTGTCAGCGCGGTCGATTCGTACCGACACCGCATGGGCGCCTCCGGGCGCTCCGTCAGGGAGCCCGCGTCCGCGGCGCAGAGCGAAGGTTGCCATGCGTGGCCGCTCGGGGACCGACAACAGCCAGGACCGCCACCGTGGGCGGCCGAGCGCGCAGCGGGTGGTGGCCGCCACGGCTGCCGCACTGGCGGTCCTCGGCGTGGGCCTGGCCGGCTGCAGCGGGCCACGAACCCCGCGGCTCGACCTGGGCTCGTGCGGGGTGGACGGCCCCGACCACCCCGAGAGGTGCGCCGTGCTGCAGGTGCCCGTCGACTGGGCAGATCCGCACGGCCTCCGGATGGGGCTTCAGGTGCTCGTGGTACCGGCGCGGTCCGACGACCCCGCTCCGGATCCGCTCTTCTACCTCGCAGGTTTCGGCAGCTCGGCCATCGGGGACGCGGAGTGGGCGTACCGGACGTTCGCGCCCCTCGAGGATCGGCACGACCTGGTGTTCGTCGAGCAGCGGGGCACCGGTGCCACGGCGGAGACCTGCTCGCTGCCCCCCGAGGGCGACGGCGACCTGGCGACGATCGCCCCCGCGGTGACGCAGTGCCTCGCCTCACTCGAGCGGGACCCCCGTCATGACACGACGGCCGCGGCGGTGCGTGACCTCGATGCGGCTCGCGAGGCGCTCGGCTAGAGACCGTCGACCTCTACGGCATCTCCTACGGCGTCACGACGGGGCTCGCCTACCTGCAGGCCCACCCTGAGCGGGTGCGCACGGCCGTCCTGGACTCCGGTTCGCTGCTCGATGTGCGCCTGTGGCAGCGGGTGCCGACGAGCGCCCAACAGGCCTTCGACGCGCTGGTGCGTGACTGCTCCGCCTCGCCCGCCTGCTCGGCCGGTTTCGACCCGGCCGCGGACCTCAGGACCCTGGTCGATCGGCTGTCCGCGGCGCCGGAGGTGGTCGACCTCGGCGACGGGCACACCATGACGGTCGACACGGCCGGTCTGACAGGCGCCGTCATCGACGCCTACCTCGCGACGCCCGAGACCGCGGTGCTGCTGCCGCGAGACCTGCAGGCGATGGTCCGGGGCGAGTGGAGGGACGTGCTGCGTGCCCGGGGCCTGCTGCCCGCGGCGGTGAAGGCGGAGGCCGCGCTCGCGCAGGCACAGACGCTCACGATCCGGTGCAGCGACGAGTGGGCGCAGATGGCTCCCGACGCCGTCGCTGCGCAGGAGGGGTCGCTGTTCACGCCGAACACGCTGGCCCGGGCCCGGTGGCAGGAAGCGCTCTGCGCCGCCTGGCCGCACGACGACGGCGTCGGCGGCGTGGTCCGGGCGTCCGCACCGGTCGTGTTCCTCAACGGCGAGCACGACCCCGCCGACCCGCCGGAGAACGTCGCGCCGGCATCCCGGACCATGACGGCTTCGCTGGCCGTCATGGTCCCCGGCGGTGCGCACGGAGTCATGGACGGATGCATCGCCGACCAGGTGATGACCTTCATCGAGGCCGGCACCGCGCCGGATCCGGCGGCATGGGAGGCGTGCACAGACACGCTCCGAGACGTGGCGCCGGACTTCCCGACGGGCTAGGACGACTGGCGGCTGCGTCTAGAACGGCACCCCGCAGCGGAGCACCACGTTGGCGAACGGCGTGGCCTCGCCGGTGCGGACGAAGAGGCGCGCAGAGCCGGACATCGCCTTGAGCTGCTCGTGCACCACCCACTCCGGTTCGCCGAAGAGCGAACGGACGAGCGCCACCACGCCGGCGTTCGCCGTCCGGGCCTCGTCGGCCATCGTGACCTGCTCCACGGTGAGCTCGTCGGCCAGTGCGCGGACGACGTCCGAGAAGCTCGGAACGCCCAGCACCAGGGCGAGGTCGACGACGGGAACCCCGGCCGGCCGGGGGAGTCCGGCGTCCCCGACCACGACCAGGTCGGTGTGACCGAGCTCGGCCAGCCGGGCGGACAGGGGGGCGTTGAGCACGCCGTGGCGCTTCATCGTTCGACCGTCACTTCGTCGGGGGTGGGGTAGGACGCTTGGGCGCCGAGACGTGTCACGGCGACGGCTGCGACGGCGGTGGCTCGTTCGACCGCTCCGGGAAGGTCCGAGCCGCCTGCGAGCGCGACCGCGAGTGCGCCGACGTATGCGTCTCCGGCCCCGGTGGTGTCGAGCGCCCGAACGCGCAGGGCCGGCCGGCGACCGGAGCTCACGGAGCCGCCGTCGCCCCGCACGCACCAGACCGACCCCTCGGAACCGAGGGTGAGGACGACGGCCCGGGGCCCGAGGTCCAGCAGCGCACGCGCGACGTCAGCTGGGTCGTCGGGGGGCCGTTCGGCCAGCAGGGTCGCGGCCTCGGACTGGTTGACGACGAGCGGGTCGGCGGCCGAGAGGGTCGCACGATCGAGGACGGCGGCCGGAGCTGCGTTGAGGATGAGGCGTGTGCCGTGCTCGAGGGCGCGCCGAGCGACATGGGCGACGGTGGCCAGCGGCACCTCGAGCTGGACCACGACGAGCCTGGTGGTGTCCCACTCGACGGCGCGGTCCACGGCCTCCGGGCTCACCAGGGCGTTCGCGCCCGGCGAGACGATGATCGAGTTCTCCGCGTCGGGGGTGAGCACGATGACGGCCGAACCCGTGGCGGCGGGCACCGTCGCCAGCCCGGCAGTCTCGACGCCGGCGCCGGTGAGCGAGTCACGCAGGAGCTCGCCGTTGTCGTCCTGCCCGACGCACCCGACGAAAGCGACACGACCACCGAGCCGCCCCGCGGCCACCGCCTGATTGGCTCCCTTGCCGCCCGGCATGACGACGAGGTCGGAGCCGAGCACTGTCTCACCGCCCGCCGGACGATGGTCGACGTGGATCACCAGGTCGGCGTTGGCGGAGCCGACGACGACGATGCGCCCCCGATGCACTGCTTCTCCCCTCCGGGGCGCCGCCGCCCTGACGGACCGCGGCGCCCCGAACGAATCTCGAGCGGACGAGATCAGAGCGAGTCCTTCGTCAGGACGACGACCGGGACGGCGACGGTCTTCTCGACGGTCTGACCGTGGACCAGCTTCACGGCCGCGTCGACGGCGGACTTGCCGAGCTGCTCGGGCTGCTGCGCGACGGAGGCGACCATGGTGCCCGCCTTGATCGCCGCCTGACCGTCGGACGTGCCGTCGAAGCCGACGACGAACACGCTCTTGCCGGCCTTGTCGCCGAGGGCCTGGACGGCACCCAGCGCCATCTCGTCGTTGGCGGCGAAGATGCCGACCGCGTCGGGGTGGGCCTGCAGGAGGTTGGTCGCGACGTCGAGGCCCTTGGTGCGGTCGAAGTCCGCGGGCTGCGACGCGACGACCTTGATGTTCGGGTAGGCCGCGATGCCCTGGGTGAAGCCCTTGTTGCGGTCGTTCGCCGCCGAGGTGCCCGCCGTGCCCTCCAGGACGATGACCGACCCCTTCTCGCCGATCGCCTTGGCGAGAGCGTCGGCGGCCATCTTGCCGCCCTGGACGTTGTCCGAGGCGATGAAGGAGTTGACGTCGGCGCCGGTGACGGCGCGGTCGACGGCGATCACGGGCACCTTGGCCGCGATCAACGGCGCGACGATGGGGCCGGCCGCCGTCGAGTCGACGGCGTTGATGATGACGGACTGCAGCTGCTGAGCCTGGAAGTTCTGGATCTGGTTGGCCTGCGTGGTCGCGTCGTTCTGCGCGTCCGTCACGGTGAGCTTGGCACCCAGCGCGTCCGCCTCCTTCTGCGCACCGTCGCGCACGGAGACGAAGAACGGGTTGTTGAGGGTGGACAGTGACAGGCCGATGGTCACGCCGGGGCCTGACGCCTGGGCGGTGGATGCCGAGGTCTGCCCTCCGGCCGCCGGCGTCGTCGCCGAGCCTCCGGTGGAGCCGTTGGAGGAGCACCCGGCGAGCGCGAGCGCCCCCGTCGCCGCAGCGACGGCAACGGCGAGGAATCGCTTGTTCATGGGACGGTCCCTTCCTGAATTCCTTGGGTGGATGGTGCGGTTCGTGCTGAGGGCCGAGGCCCGATCACGTCCGTCGGCGCCGCAGGGTGTCCGTCAGCACGGCGAGGGCGATGACGACGCCGATGACGATCTGCTGCCAGAAGGACGAGACGTTGAGGAGGTTCAAGCCGTTGCGGATCACGGCCAGGACCAGAGCTCCGACGAAGGTGCCGAAGATCCCGCCGGAGCCACCGGCGAGGCTCGCACCGCCGATGACGACCGCTGCGATGGAGTCGAGCTCGTAGCCGCTGGCCGCCTGCGGCTGCCCGGAGACGAGCCGCCCGGCGAGGACCAGGCCGGCGACCGCGGCGAAGGCGCCGGACAGGGCGTACGTCACCAGCTGCTGACGACGGACGTTGATGCCCGAGAGGCGCGCGGCTTCCTCGTTGCCCCCGATGGCGTACATCGCGCGGCCGGCATACGTCCGGTTGAGGATGAAGGAAGCCACGAGGCCGAGCACGAGCATCACGAGGAGCGGGACCGGCAACCAACCGCCGATCGTCTTGCCGAACCACGCCACCTGGTGCGGCTGCGGCAGGGGCCGCCCACCGGAGATCACGAGCGCGAACCCGCGGGCGACGGACAGCATGGCCATCGTCGCGATGAAGGCCGGCAGGCGGCCGTAGGCGATCATCGTGGCGCTGACCAACCCGGTGACGACGCCCGAGAGCAGACCCAGGAGGAGCGCCAGCAGAGGGTTGAGCCCCATCGTGGACGAGGTGTAGCCCACGACGATGCCTGAGAGGGCGGCCACCGAGCCCACCGACAGGTCGATGCCCGACGTGATGATCACGAAGGTCTGCCCGAACGCCAGGATCGCCACGACGGCTGCCTGGACGCCGACGTTGAGCAGGTTCTGCGGCGTGAGGAACACCCGTGACAGCGCCGTCATCACCGCGCCGAGCAGGATGAGCGCGACGAAGGCACCGTTGCGGCCGAGGACCTGGTTCGCTCGCTGCTGCCAGAGGGTCGCGGTCGACGGCATGGCCGCCCGAGAGGTGTCAGATGGCACGGCTGGACTCCACTTCCTTCACGGCCAGGGCCATGACGGCGTCCTGGGTGGCTTGACTGTGGTCGAGCTCACCGACGAGCCGGCCGCGGGACATGACGAGCACGCGATCGCAGATGCCGATCACCTCGGGCAGCTCCGACGAGACGAGCAGCACGCCGCGACCGTCCGCGGTGAGGGCGTTGATCAGCTCGTAGATCTCGACCTTCGCGCCGACGTCGATCCCTCGCGTCGGCTCGTCGAGCAGCAGCACCGCGGGGTTGGCGGTGAGCCACTTGCCGATGACGACCTTCTGCTGGTTGCCGCCCGACAAGGTCCGCATCGTGGTGCGGGCTGACGGTGTGCGGATGCCCAGCCGGCGGATCATCTCCGCGGCCGCGGCCCGCAGCCGGCCGAAGTCGACCACCCCCCAGCGTGTCGCCGAGCGGAGCGTCACCAGGCTGAGGTTCTCCTGGACGGAGGCCCCGAGCACGAGTCCTTGCGCCTTGCGGTCCTCCGGCACCAGTCCGATGCCGGCGTCGACCGCCGCGTGCACGCTGCCACCGCGCACCCTGGTCCCTCGGACCCGGACGGTCCCTGACGCGTAGCGGTCGACGCCTGCGATGGCGCGGAGCACCTCGGTGCGACCGGCGCCGACCAGACCGGCGAGGCCGACCACCTCGCCGGCGCGCACCGCCATCCCGACCGACTCGAAGCGGCCGGCCGCCGTGAGCCCGTCGACCTCGAGCAGCACCTCGCCCGGCGGCACGCGCCTGCGGGGGTACTGGGCCTCGATGGTTCGGCCGACCATCATCCGCACCAGCTCGTCCTGGTCGGCGGTCGCCGGCAGCATCCCCACCGACCGCCCATCCCGCAGGACGGTCACACGGTCACCGATGCGTCCGATCTCTTCGAGGTGGTGGGAGATGAAGATCATGCCGACGCCGCGCTCGCGCAGCTCGCGCATGAGACCGAGGAGCCGGTCGACCTCGTCGTCCGTCAGAGCGGCGGTCGGCTCGTCGAGGATGAGCACCCGCGCGTCGAGCGACAGGGCCTTGGCGATCTCGACCAGCTGCTGGCGTGCGATCCCCAGCTCGCGCACGGGGGTCGCCGGGTCGATGTCGAGGCCGACCCTGGCGAGCGCGGCCGCGGCCTGCCGGCGCGCTGCTCTCCGGTCGATGAGGCCGAGACGCCGCGGCGGGCGGCCGAGCAGCACGTTCTCCGCGACGGACAGTCCCGGGACGAGGTTGAGCTCCTGGTGGATCGTGGCGATGCCGAGGCGCTCGGCGTCTCGCGCCGTGTGCAGGTGGCGCGGTTCGCCGTCGACGAGCACCCGTCCCGCGTCCGGCTGGTACACACCGGCCAGACACTTGATGAGCGTCGACTTGCCGGCGCCGTTCTCGCCCAGGAGCACGTGCACCTCGCCGGGCCGCACGTCGAACGAGACGCCGTCGAGCGCCACGACGCCGGGGAACTCCTTGCGCAGCCCTTCGACAGCGAGCAGTGGTGTGGGCGCCTCAGTGGGCATCGGCGGGACTCCCTTCCGTGGACTGACGCAGCACGAGCCGGCACGCCAGGCGAACGTCCTGCGCGGGCTGCCCGGCGATCTGGGCGAGCAGCAGCTTCATGGCGGAACGGCCGACCTCCGCCGTCGGCTGCTCGATCGCCGTCAGGGTCGGGCGGAGCAGCTGGAAGAACGGCATGTCGTCGAAGACCGCCACCGCGAGGTCGTCGGGCACCCGCAGCTCACCGGCACGCTCCTGGAGCACCGAGACGGCGCCGAGGGCCATCGCCCCGTTCGAGACCAGCACCGCATCGGGCCGGCGCGGACCGTCGAGCAGCTGCGCCATCGCCTCCGCCCCCGAGCGCGATCGAAAGTCGCCGTGCACGACCGCCACGCCGGGCACCTCGAGGCCGCGCCGCGCGGCGGCACCGCGGAACGCATGGAGCCGCTCCCGCGACGAGCCTGCGTGCTCAGGGCCGGCGATGACGGCGAGCCTGCGTCGACCGTGGGCGGCCAGGTGCGCCACGAGATCGTCGATCGCCGGGCCACCGTCGGCGGAGACCAACGGTGCGGCGACGTCCTCCGCGGAGCGGTCGACGAGGACCAGGTGGTGACCGGTGGCCGCCGCCTCCCGCAGCAGCGGAGACGTCTCCACGGTGGGAACGACCACGAGACCGTCGACCTGCCGCTCGAGCAGGATCCGGACGTAGTGGTCCTGCTGGGACGGGTTCTCGTCGGCGTTGCCCACGATGACGGCGTAGCCGGCCTCACGAGCCGTGTCCTCGACGGCGCGGGCCAGCTCGGTGAAGTACGGGTTGAGCAGGTCCGAGACGACGAGACCGACCGTGCGGGTGCCCGTGGAGCGCAGTGACCGCGCCACTGCGTTGGGCCGGAAGCTGAGCTCGCTCGCCGCCGCCATCACGCGGTCACGGGTCGCCGGAGACGCGGAGACTCCTGCCAGCACGCGCGAGACCGTCGCAGTAGAGACGCCTGCGCGCTGCGCCACGTCCTTGATCGTCGCCATCGACGGCCATCCCATCGCCACGGTTTGTAATCGATTACATGCAATCGATTACGGGGACGTTACCTCGCTGCGTCGGGAACGCGCAAGGGCCCCAGCCGTCATCAGTCGCTGGGCGAGGTGGCCAGGCGGGCCGGCGGCCCGGGGGCGACTCGGCCGCAGCGGGCGCGACCTCCGACGCGGTCTTGACGGACGACCGGGGGAGTGCGAGCCGATCGGCGACCGGCGGGTCGGGGTGCAGAGCATCTGACAGAGCGGCGCCTCAGCCCGCAGGAGCTCCGGCGTACGCTCGGCCCCGACACCGGGAGGTCATCGTCAGGGTCGCCGTGCTCGCCTCGATCGCCCACCGTGTCCCGCCGCGTTCCTACGGGCCGTGGGAACAGGTCGCCGCCACGATCGCCGAAGGCCTCGTCGCGCGGGGCCACGACGTCACGCTGTTCGCGACAGCGGACTCGGTGACCTCGGGTCGGCTGCACGCCGAGGCGCCCGCCGGGTACGAGGAGGACCCGTCGGTCGACGCGAAGGTGTACGAGGCGCTGCACATCGCTGCCGTGTTCGAACGTGCTCACGAGTTCGACGTGATCAGCAACCAGTTCGACTTCCTGCCGCTGGTCTTCAGTCGGCTGACGTCGACGCCGGTCGTGACGACCATCCACGGCTTCTCCTCGGAGCGCATCGTGCCCGTCTACCGCGCGTACGACGACGTCGCGCACTACGTCGCCATCAGCGCGGCCGACCGCCACCCGGACCTGACGTACGCCGCGACGATCCACCACGGCATCGACACCTCCGCCTTCCATCTCGGCTCCGGCGACGGCGGCTACCTGCTGTTCCTCGGACGCATCCACCCGGACAAGGGAACGGCGACGGCCGTCGAGGTGGCCCGCCGGGCCGGGCTGCCCCTGGTCGTCGCCGGGGTGATCCAGGACGACGACTACTTCCACCGGGAGGTGGAGCCGCACGTCGACGGCACGCGGGTCACCTACGTGGGCGCCGTGGCCCCTCCCGAGCGTGACCGGCTCCTCGGCGGGGCGCTCGCGCTGCTGCACCTCATCGACTTCGACGAACCCTTCGGGCTGTCGGTCGTCGAGGCGATGGCTGCCGGTACCCCCGTCATCGCCTACCGGCGAGGCTCGATGCCGGAGCTCGTCGCGCCCGGCGTCTCCGGCTTCCTGGTCGGCGACGTCGCCGAGGCCGTCGCAGCCGTCTCCGTGGTCGAGGCCCTCGACCGGGAGGCGTGCCGTGCCGACGCGATCGCCCGGTTCTCCTCCGAGCGGATGGTCGACGACTACGAGCGGCTGTTCCTGCGCGTGATCGCCGAGGGCGGCTCCGTGAGGCGGCGCCGCTGACCGCTCGTCGCCGGAGGCGGGGCCTACCGGTCCGGCCGGGCCGGTGCGCTCGGTAGCCTGGGACGTGCGGGCTCGGGCGCATCCGGACCGCGGCAGGCCGGCGCCCGGCGCCGCGGGAAGGCGACCGGTGGAGACCGTTCAACGCAGCAGGGACGGCAGCGTCCACGTCACCGACGAGCGGTTCAACACCGTCTCGCACCTGTTCGCCGCCTGTTTCGCCGTGGCGGGCGCGGCGCTGCTGATCGTGCAGGCGGCGGAGCAGCGCGATGCCTGGAAGGTCGTCGGGTTCAGCCTCTACGGGCTGTCGGTGGTGACCCTCTTCGTGGCCAGCACGCTGCACCACGGCATCGACGGCGGCGCCCGGGTGAACGACGTTCTCCGGACGCTCGACTACGACTCCGTGTTCCTGCTGATCGCCGGGTCGACCACGCCGATGGTGCTGGTGCTCTTCCGGACCACCTACGGCTGGACCGTGCTGGGTGCGGTCTGGGTGATCGCGGCGGCCGGGATCGTGCTGCGGTCGCTGCTGCGCCAGCTACCGAAGTACGTGACGAACACTCTCTACATCGCACTGGGGTGGATGCCGGTGCTGCTGGTGGGCTCGGGCGCGTCGGTGCCGGGCGGGGCGATGCTGCTGATGGCAGCCGGCGGCCTGCTGTACAGCGCCGGCTTCGTGGTGTTCGTGATCGAGCGGCCCAACCCGTGGCCGGGGGTGTTCGGCTTCCACGAGATCTGGCACGCGATGGTCGTCGTCGCCGCCGTCCTGCACTACCTGCTCATGTACCTCTACGTCCTGCCGGCCTAGCGACCCCAAGCGCGGGCGGCAGGCACACCGGTCACTCGAACCGGATCTGCGCCGCCTCGCGGGCGACCGCCTCCGCACGTTCCTGCTCCTGCAGGTCACGCCGACTGGCGGCGTCCTCGCGGGCCGACTGCTCCGCATCCAGCTGCTGGTCGAGGTCACGCAGCGCCGCGGCCAGTGCTGCGGCCAACCCGTCGCGGAGCTCGGCCAGGCACGTGTTCTTCACCAGCAGACGACGGTCGGAGACGACGAGCTCGATCCCGCCACCGAGGTGCTCGCTGAGCCGCTGCGCCAGTGCGGGGTTCTCGATGCGGTCACGCTCCTCGGGCGTCACCTGCCGCGAGAAGACCACGGGCACCGTGTAGCGGTCCGGCGCCGCCGCGGTCCCGAGCTCGGGGGGCAGGGCGGAGGTCAGCACCGAGGTCAACCGGAGGGGCCCCGGGGACGGGTCGGCCGCGCTCATCGTCGACCTGCTTCGCGGACGCGGCCCTCGACGCCGAGCCGGTGCCGCAGCTGACCGATGCGGATGCTGCCCACCACCAGCGCGACGACCCCGACCCCGATCCCCGCGATGAGCAGCGTCAGGGCCAGCGGTGCGGTCCCGCGCATGCCGAGGAAGGTGACCTGCACGGGGGCGGTGTTCTGGAGCATGAAGACGATCAGCGCGACGAGCACGAGTGCGCCGACGACGAGGCCGACCCACGCGGCACCGATCCGGCTGCGTCGTGGTGCCGGGGTGGTCGTGCCCTGGATAGGTGCGGGACGGGACGCTGCGCGCCGGTCGTCCGGGAGGGAGGGCGAGGTACCTGGGGTCGTGTTCTGGCTGGGCATGATGCCCTCTTCCGCAGTGCCGGATGGTGGACCCTCACAGCGGGGGTCCGCGTTCCCGGGACTGGGTCAATGGTAGGTCCGCCTCACCGGGTTCTCGCGGCGAGGACGCTGCGGTGCACCACGAAGGAGCTCGCCCACCAGCGCGTCCAGGTCGACCAGCGCCATCCGCGTCACGGTGTCGCTGCACCCGTAGGGCAGGACGAGCGTGCGGCCGTGCCGCAAGGCCCCGCAGGAGTAGACGACGTTCGGCACGTAGCCGGAGCGCTCGTCGTCGGCCGGTGTGAGCAGCGGGCGCTCCAGGGCACCCAGGACCCGCGTCGGGTCGTCGAGGTCCAGCAGCAGTGCGCCGATGCTGTAGCGACGCATCGGCCCCACCCCGTGGGTGAGCGCCACCCAGCCGGCATCGGTCTCGATCGGCGGTCCGCAGTTGCCCAGCTGCAGCAGCTCCCACGGCTGACGCGGTGCTTGCACCCGCACCGGTTCCTCCCAGTGCAGCAGGTCGCTCGACGTGGACACGGCGTTGCTCTCGCGGTCGGCCCGGGACAGCGCCACGTAGCGCCCCTCGATCTGCCGGGGGAAGAGCGCCAGCCCCTTGTCCTGGGCACCGGGACCGCTGGCGGGTGCCGTCGACCAGGTGGAGAGGTCCTCCGTGCGGAGCACGCGAACCCGGACGTGACGGCCGTCGTAGCCCGTGTAGGTGCCGACGCACTGCGCCCCGGAGCCGTTCCCGGCGTCGAGCCGTACCAGCCGGACGTCCTCCATCCCGCGGCTCTCGGTGGCGGCGCGGGGCATCAGCACCCGCTCCTGAACGGCGGAGTCGGCTGGGAACGCCACGGTGTAGCTGGACGCCGCTATCGCCTCGAACCGCTCCACCGTGCGGGTGGTGGTCGCGCGGGTCAGGCGCTCCGCACGGAGCTGACCGAGAGCGCCGTCCAGCTCCGTGCGAGTGAACCGCGCCGGCAGGGACGCCAGCACGAAGTCGGAGTCGGCCTGGTCACCGCCGAGGTCCTCGAGCGCGTGCTCGAACGTGGCTCGCGAGTACCCGGCGCGTCGTTCGGTCGGCAGCACGGCGACCTGCGGCGGCGGGTCGAGCAGCACGTGGTCGTCGGCGTCCACGACACCGGTGCGCAGCTCGACGCTCGACAGGTGCCCCTCGCCGACCGCGCGCAGGCTCATCACGAAGCGCTGGGCGCCGGGCGGCAGGCCCGTCTGGTCGAGGTGGGGCACCATCGACGGGTTCATCAGGGCGGCACCTTCGATGGCCAGCTCCTGCGTGAAGCAGGCACCGACCAGCCGTTGCCGCGCTGCCGAGACCCGACCGCCACCGTGGACCCGGTGGCGGACCAGCTCGAAGTGCTGCTGCCACGTCGTGCTCAGGTCACGGTGCCGTCCCTCGAACCTCGACTCGAGCGCGGCGAGCTCGGTCTCCACCTGGTCCGCCGACAGTGCCAGCACGCGCTCGACGACGGCGCCGGACCGGGACCCGCCGGACGCCGACGGCTCCTGACCGGGCAGGAACAGCGCGGTCACCACCCGTGCCGGGTCGGGCCGGAGCACGACGTCCGTCCTGCGGACCCAAGGCGGGTCCTGGGAACGCGTCACCGGACCGCCGGGAACCGGCACGCGTCCGCGACCTGGGCCGTCGCGAGCCATGCCAGCGTCGACTCGGCGCCCTGGTTCAGGTTCACCGAACCGTCCTCGAGACCGTCGAAGCCGGCACCGGTCACCACGTCGCGCACCGGGACCAGGCTGTCGTTGTCGCCCTCGAACCACGCGACGCATCGGCCCAGCACCCGCAGCCACCGCTCGTCCCCGGTCGCCTCCCACGCGGTCGCGCACGCCTCCGCCAACGTGGCCACCTCGATCGGCTGCTGGTCGAACGCCGGGGTGCGCGCGTCTCCGGCCGCCCGGCCGCCTGTCGCGACCGGGGACAGGTGCGTGCCGGTGGTCTGCTGGTCGACCAGCCAGCGCAGCAGGGTCAGCCCGTCCTGCTGCAGCTCGGGGTCGCTCAGCGTGGAGCCGATCGCGATCATCGCCTCGGGCAGCACGGGGCTGGCGTAGGTGAGCCGGCCGTAGGGCCAGGGCCAGGACGGGTCGGTGCTCAACGGGAGCAGGGCCCGCCGCGCATCGAGCAGCAGGGCGTACGCGGCGAGCTCATCGGGCGCGACGGTCAGCAGCAGAGCCGCACCCAGAGCGGCGTAGGCGGTGGCCCGCGGGTGCCCGGACCGGGCGCGGAGGGCCATCTCGGCCCCTCGTCGGGCCTCACCCGCCAGCTCGGAGTCGGTCGCCCGGGCCGCGGTGACGCCGAACGCCCAGAGCGCTCGTCCCCAGTGGTCGTCGGTCGACGGCATGTCGAGCCACGTCCCGGCGTCGTCACGACGGTTGTGCATGGTGCCGTCGTCCCGTTGTGCCGCGCGCAGGAAGCGCAGCGCAGTCCAGGCGAGGGCGACCACCTCCGGTGCCGGGTGGGGATCTCGTGCCGCCACGACGAGGGCGCGTGCGACGTCGTCGACGCACATGCCGTGCTCGGTGCGCGGGACCGGTCCGCGGGCGTGCTCGTACACGCCGAGAGGAGTGCTCAGGCGCAGCAGGTGGTCGAACGGGGCCGTCGGCATCAGACGCCGGTCGGCACGGCCGCGCCGACCAGGCTCTGGCTGAGCTCGAGGTAGCGCGTCGCCACGGCGGGCCAGAGCAGCGACGACGCGAGCCGTCGTGACGTGGCGGCCATCCTGCCGGCCGCACCCGGCGTGGTCAGGAGCTGCTCCAGGGCTGCCGCGATCGCGACCGGGTCGCGCTGCGGGACGAGGATGCCGGCCCCGCCGGACAACAGCTCGACCGCGTGCGGGAAGCCGGTGGAGATCACGGGCTTGCCCGCGACGACCGCCTCGGTCAGCACGCCCGAGGTGACCTGGTCGCGTGAGTCGTACGGAAGCAGGATCACGTCGGCCTCACGCACCACCTGCCGCAGGGCCGGCCCGGACAGGTACCGGCCGTCGAAGCTGACGGTCCGGGTGAGGTCGAGGTCGCGCGCCAGTGCCATCAGGCTCTCCCGGTACGCCTCACCGTCCCGCTCGAGCACGCGCGGATGCGTCTGGCCGACGATCCGGTAGTCCGGCAGCGCCGTCGTCTCACGCAGGATCGACAGTCCCCGCAGGGCCCATTCGATGCCCTTGCCCTCCGACAGCAGTCCCCAGGTGAGCACCGTCGGGCGCGCAGGAAGGACGTCCGTCGATGCGGACCTGTTGTCCGTGGCCCCGTGCGGGATCACCACCACGCGTGACGGTTCCACCCCCCACCCGGCGATCAGCCGGTCACGTGCCGTCTGCGTCATCGTCACCAGGACCGTGGAGAACTCGACCAGCCACTCCATCACACGGCGCTGGTTCGCGCTCGGCGCCGTGAGGACGGTGTGCAGGATGCTCACCACCGGCACCGTCAGCTGCGGCAGTACCCGCAGGAGTGCCTCGCCGTCCGGCCCGGGGAAGATCCCGTACTCGTGCTGGATGACGGCGACGTCGTAGCCGTTGAGCGCGTCGACGACCCCGTCCACGGCGCCGTTCGCGCCCGCGACCCACTCGTGCACCACGGGCGGACGGCGCACCTGCGGGTCGTCGACCAGGCGCACGACCCCCACCTCCGCGCCGGCGCCCTGCAGGTGGGTGACGAGGGCCTCGCAGAACGTGGCGATGCCGCACTGGGTGGACGGGTAGGTGGACAGGAAACCGAGACGAACGGCCACGAGGCCCTCACTTGCGTCACTTGCCGCAGCACAGGCGCTGCCGTACGCGGAGGAAGAGGCCGCAACCTTGGCGACTGCCCGACGATGCTGCGGCGGAATGCCGGCTCGTCGGCCGCGCTCATGACCGGAGAACATGTCCGATCCTCAGGTTCACCAGGCTACCAGTCCGGCCCGACTGCCCGACCGTCGTCCCCGAGCGGATGCCTCCGCCGACCCGAGCTCGAGGGCAGCAACGGACAGGTCGCCGGGGGAGGCGTTCGGGAGACTGGCCGGCCTCGGCAGCCGCTCATGCGGTCGGGAGCGGGGCGTGGGCACCGGCGGCGGCGAGGAACTGAGGCAGGTCGATCCGGTGCCCGCCGAGCCAGGTCCCCAGCACCTTCACGCTCTTCGCCAGGGTGCTCGGCTCGACCGTGTAGGGATCGGCACTGAGCTCGACAAGGTCGGCGAGCTTTCCCGGCTGCAGGGAACCGACCAGGTGGTCGCGCTTCAGGGTGCGTGCGGCGTCGATCGTGTGGGCGCGCAGCGCGTCGTCCAGGCCGATGCGCTGCGCCGGACCGTGCACGCGGCCGCTGCGCGTCCGGCGGGTGACGGCGGTCTGCACGTTGAGCAGGGGCGTCGGCGGGGAGACCGAACCGTCGTTGTGCAGGGACACGCAGGCGCCGGAGGCGACGGCGTCGCCGAGCGCTTGCCAGCGTGAGCCGTGCTCGTCGTCGAACATCTCGCCGGCGAGCAGGTCGCCCCAGAAGTAGTACTGGAACGGAGCCATCGACAGGTGCACCCCCAGTGCGGCCGCCCGCTCGAACTGGACCTTCGTGCCGGCGCCGACATGCTCGAGGCGCCAACGGTGGTCGGTGCCGAGCAGGCCGTGCCGCGTCAGCGCCGCCTCGTAGGCGTCGAGGGCGAAGTCGATGGCCAGGTCGCCGTTTGCGTGGAACGCCATCTGCCAGCCGCGCGGTGCGCAGGTGTCGAGGATGGTGTCCACCTCGGCGCGGTCGTAGTTCATCGAGCCGATGCCACCCGCCGTCGCCGGGTCGATGCCGGCGCGCCGGGTCACCTCGGTGTCCAGGTAGGGGAACGACAGGGCGACGTTGCCGATCCACGGCGAGCCGTCGGTCCACAGCTTCACGCCCTGCTTGACGAGCATCGTCTCGTCGGCCTCGAAGCTCACGGCGTCTGCGTAGCCGGGTGCGGTGGAGACCTGCCACATGCTGACCCGGAGCGGAGCGCTCGGCAGCGCGGCGAGCGCGTCGTAGCCCGCGGCCAGCCCGCCGGCGAAAGCCATGTCGGAGGTCGACGTGATGCCGCCCTCCGCCATCAGCGCCAGGTACATCGCCGCGCTCGCGAGGGCGTTGCCGCCCAGCTCCTCCAGGGCGGGACCCAGCACCAGGGCACCGGCCGGCACCTCGTACGCCACCCCCGTCAAGGCGCCGGTGGGCGTGCGCCCGAAGTGGCCGCCGACCGGGTCGGAGGGCACCGCCGTGTCCCAGTGGTTCCGCTTCATCAGGGCCGAGGTGAAGTAGACCGCGTGCCCGGAGTTGTCGCAGACGACGACCGCCCGGTCGCCGAAGATCGCGTCCAGCTCTGGTGCCGTCAGCGCGGGGTGGGCGTGCAGCAGGGCGTCGAAACCGGTGAAGACGAGGGGCCGGGCCGGGTCGCGGGCGGCCGCGCCGTCGGTGAAGGTCTGCAGGACGTCGGCCCATGTGGGCGCGAGCCACGGCGCTATCGCGATGGCAGGGGCCTGTGTGGCGACGCCGCTGAGGAAGGGGTGGCTGTGGGGGTCGATGAAACCCGGCATGAGAACCGCGGCACCGGTGGGGACCAGGGTTGCCGCAGGGAACGCCGTCCGGCACTCGGCCAGCGAGCCCACGGCGAGGATGGTGTCGCCCTCGACCACGAGGGCCTCCGCGCGGGGCCTGGCCGGGTCCATCGTGAGGACGGCGCCCGCGGTCAGGATCGTGGTGGTCATGACGAGCCTCTCGTCGCCTGCCCGGGCGTCACGACGGCGTCCGGGGTGCAGCTGCTGCGGGCGGCCTAACGGCCGACCACCAGGGAACCCTCGTCCTGCCCGACCAGAGCCGTCACCACGACCGTGAGTCCGTTCGGCACCTGCCCACGCAGGTCCTCCATCAACCCGCCGACGGGCGGCAGGTCGCCAGGGGCTCGCACATGGATGTAGAAGGTGCCGGAGAGCCGTTCGACCCCGTCGATGCGGCCGCCCGGTGTCGCCGCGATCCACCGCTCGGCGGTGACCTGCACCCGTTGCGTCCAGATCGCCACGGCGTAGGTGAATGCGGTGTTGGCCGCCAGGGGGATCAGCACCAGCACCAGGAGGGTGCCGATCACGACGTAGGCGCGTCGGTAGGACAGCCGTGAGCTGCCGGCGCTCTCGGACGCGTACCCGGCCGCGGTGAACACCACGGTCCCGATGAGCACGAGGGCGACGAGGTTCGACAGGAACAGCACCAGTGCCCCGAGCGCCAGGACGAACGAACCCTGACCGAGACACACGCCGACCACGACGAGCGGCGGCACCAACGAGATGGCGATCGCCACGCCGGGCAGGACGGCCGCGACGTCGCGTCGGGTGAGTGCGACGGAGCCGGCCACCCCGGTGGCCACCGCTGCGACCAGGTCGAGCAGGCCGGGAGACGTCCGCGCGGCGACCTGGCTGTCGGTGAACAGGTTCACGTCGCCGGGCACCACGAGCGCGAACGCGACGCCGATCACCACCACGAGACCGCCGCCGAGCGCGACGTAGCGGACGGCACGCCGGGTGAGGCGGGCGTCGCGGAGCACCACGCCCAGCGCAGTGCCCATGATCGGTGTGGACAACGGGGCGATGATCATCGCCCCGATGACGGTCGCCGTGGAGTCGGACATCACGCCCGCAGCGGCGATGACGGCCGAGACCACCAGCATCGTCCAGAACCCCGAGCGCCGGGACTCCGCATCGTCCGCGCCCAGGTCGAGGTCGGCCCTGAGCTCGTCGAGCGTGCGGCGCTGCACCGCCGGGAGGATGTGCTTGCTGAGCTGACCACGCACGACGACCTCCGGACCGGTCCCGACGGGGTACCAACGGCGACCTGACGACGTTCGTGGCTAGCTCAGCGCCCGCGCCTTGAGCAGGTCGAACTCGCAGCACCGGCCGGTCCGGGCGCAGCGCCTCGATCAGCACAACAGCTGGGCCACCGCGTCGTCCGTCGTTCCGCCACCGGCCTGGCCGGTATAGCCCCAGCCGTCGCTGTACGACCATGCGTCATCGGGCCGATCGCTGGCGACACCGGGCCTCAGCCGTGCGCTCCGCAGAGGGCATCGCGCTTCGACGTCCTGTCGCCGGCGATCTCGTGCCGACCGGAGCGATGGCCGATGCTGCGGTCACCCGAGCCGGTGGGCGGTGTCCTCATCCACCGTGAACGGTGCCCGGAGGAGCACCTCGGTGCGGCTCGACGGGCCGACGAGCAGTTCGAAGTCGCCAGGTTCAACCACACGGCGCTCGTTCGCGTCGACGATCGAGCACGCGGAAAGCGGGAGCTCGAGGGCAACGGTGCGGGACTCGCCGGGGGCGAGGTCGACCTGGCGGTACGCCTTGAGTTCCCGGTCGGCCCAGCTGGCCGACGTGACGAGGTCGCGCACGTAGACCTGGACGGTCTCCCGGGCTGGCCGGGTCCCGGTGTTGTGCACCGTGACCTCGGCCCGCACGGTGTCGGTGACAGGCACGTCGAGCAGTCGAAGGTCGGTGTACGTGACGGTGGTGTAGGAGAGCCCGTCGCCGAACGCGAACGCGGGCATCTGTGTCAGGTCGGCGTAGCGCTCACCGTGCTGCCCGCGGACCTGGTTGTAGAAGGTCGGCTGCTGCCCGGCGTGCCGGGCGAACGAGATCGGAAGGCGCCCCGCGGGTTCGATCCGCCCCAGGAGGAGCTCGGCGATCGCCTGGCCGCCGCGCATGCCCGGGTTGGCGGCCCACACCACGGCCGAGGCTCCCAGCGCGGACGGGGGGAGCACGAGGGGCTTGGAGGCGAGGAGCACCACGACCATCGGGGTGCCCGTCGCGGCCACCGCGTCAAGCAGGGCCACCTGTCCGCCGACGAGCTCGAGTGTCGCGGTGGAGCGCCCTTCGCCCATGAGCTCGATCCGGTCCCCGACCACCACGACGGCGACGTCGGCGGAACGGGCCTGCGCGACCGCGTCGTCGAGGAGCAGGCGGTCCGGGGGGCATGGCACCACGACCGGCGGTCTCGGCTGGCCGTCGGGGAAGGTAGCGCCGCTGGCGTCGGTGGCGAGCGTGAGGATGTCCGCGCCCCGTGCGTACGTGACCGCCCACCCTTCCGGAACCGTCGCGCGCAACCCGTCAAGGACCGTGGTGATCAGGTGGCGCGGCTGCCCGTCGGGTAGCCAGTCGGCCTGGCCGGAGCTGCCCGCCCAGTCTCCCAGCTGGGTCTGCGCGTCGTCGGCCAGCGGTCCCAGCACGGCGACGGTGCGCGGTGGCCGACGGCAGCCGTCTGCGGCTCCGTCGGCCGGTCGGGCGGGTTCGTCGTCGAGGGGGAGGACCCCGTCGTTGCGCAGCAGCACGAGCGAGCGCCGCGAGACCTCGAGGTTGAGCGCGGTGTGGCTCGCACGGCCGACCACGTCGCACCGAAGGCCGGCGTCGGGGCGGCGGGGGTCCTCGAACAGTCCGAGCTCGAGCTTGAGCGTGAGGATGCGCGCCACTGCGCGGTCGATGTCCGCCTCGTCGAGCAGCCCGCGCGCGACTGCCTCCTGGGCGCCGGCGAAGAACTGCGGCGTCGTCATCACGAGGTCGTTGCCCGCGCGGACGGCCGCCGCGGCGGCGTGAACGTGGTCCGGCTGGACCTGTTGCTCCCAGACCATCCGCCCGACGTTGTCCCAGTCCGTGACGAGCGAACCGGTGTAGCCCCACTCGCCTCGCAGCACGTCGTCGAGCAGCCACGAGTTGACCGTGATCGGGACGCCGTCCATCGTGTGGTAGCCGAGCATGAACGTCCGGCAGCCTTCTCGTGCGACGCGCTCGAACGGTGGCAGGAACCACGAGCGGAGCTTGCGCCGCGAGATGTCGGCCTCGCTGGCGTCCCGCCCGCCCTGCGTCTCCGAGTAGCCGGCGAAGTGCTTGGCGGTGGCGAGGATCGCGGTCGGGTCGGCCAGGCCGTCGCCCTGGTAGCCGCGCACCATCGCGGAGGCGAGCTCGCCGATCAGGAACGGGTCCTCGCCGAACGTCTCGCCGACGCGTCCCCACCGCAGGTCACGGGCGATGCAGAGCACGGGGGAGAAGGTCCAGTGCACCCCCGTCGCGGACGCCTCGACGGCCGTCGCCCGGGCCACCCGCTCGATGAGCTCGGCGTCCCAGGTGGCCGCCATACCCAGCTGGGTGGGGAAGATCGTCGCGCCCTCGAGGAAGGAGTGGCCGTGGATGCAGTCGTCGCCAACCAGGATCGGGATGCGCAGCCGCGTCTGCTCGACGAGGCGGTGCGCGAGCTCCAAGCGCTCGGGCGAGGCATGGAGCAACGACCCCGCGTGCATGAGCGTCAGGTGCTCTTCGACGCTGTCGCTCGCATCGAGCTGCATCATCTGCCCGACCTTCTCCGGCAGGGTCATCCGGCCTAGCAGGTCCGCCACGCGGTCGGGGATCGAGACGGCCGGGTCCCGGTCGGGAAAGGGGTCGCCCATCGGCATGACTCCAATGTCAGTGGGCGACGGGTGAGCAGTAGTCGCCGTGTGGGGATGGTGAGGGTGCGACGACGCGCGCCCGAGGTGGTGCCGCCGCCGACTGACGCCCCGGAGACCTCCGGCGCTCACTCGAACCCGACGCTCGTGGCCAGCTTCAGCAGGACGACTCGACCACTGGCCGCATGAGGGTGCCGGTCCGGGCCACCTCACCGAGCCAGCGGCCTGAGGCCTTGACCGAGCGCGTGAACGTCTCACGGTCCACGGAGATCAGGCCGAAGGTCGGTCGGTAGGACCCCCACTCGTAGTTGTCCAGGGCCGACCAGTGCAGGTAGCCGCGCACATCGATGCCGTCCGTCATCGCCTCGTGCAGTCCGACGAGCGCGTCGTGCGTGTAGTCGATGCGTCTGGCGTCATCCGCGGTCGCGATGCCGTTCTCCGTCACGAGCACCGGAACGTGGCCCGTCACCTCCCACGCGTGCCGCGTCGCGATGCCGAGTGCGGGCGGGAAGTACTCCCAACCGGTGAGCGTCGTCTCGACACCCTCGGCAACCGGCAGCGGACCGTCCTTGCCGATGAAGGTGCGCAGGTACGCCTGCACCCCGATGAAGTCGTCCCCGCGGGCGGCCTCGAGGAACACGTCCTCGCGCGGGTAGGCGTACGCCTGCGTCTCTGCCTCGCAGCCGGGCACCGCATGGAACGCCTGGCCGGCCACGGTCCATCCGGTGCGAGCGGGCACGAGGCTGCCTAGGACGTCGCGGGCGCGGTGGTGGGCCTCGATCAGCCGGACCGTGACGGTGGGGTCCGGGTCGGGCAGGGTGGCTGCTGCCAGCTCGCCACGACGGCCGCCGGCCAGCATCGCCACGATGTTCGGCTCATTGACGGTGCAGACCCACGGAACGTCCGTCAGGATGCGGGATGCCGTGGCGACGTACCGGCCGAAGACGTCTGCGGCGTCAGAGCGGCGCCAGCCCCCGCTTGCCGCGAACCACCGCGGGCTCGTGAAGTGGTGCAGCGTGACGACCGGCGTGAGCCCGAGCTCGAGAGCGCAGTCGATCATGCGCCGGTAGTGCGCCAGCTCAGCCCGCGAGACCCACCCTTCCTCGGGCTCGATGCGTGCCCACTCCACCGAGAACCGGTATGCGTTGAGTCCGAGTCCGGCCAGCAGCTGCATGTCCTCGGGGTACCGGTGGTAGCTGTCGGCCGCGTCGCCGCTCGGCTCGGCCACCTGTGCCGGCCTCGCATGCTCGCGGACCCACCAGTCGGTGTTGATGTTGTTCCCCTCGACCTGGTGCGCCGCGGTTGAGGCGCCCCAGAGGAAGTCCGACGGGAAGGTGATGCGGTTGTGCATTCGTGGTTCCTTACTTAAGGCCGGCCGTGGCCACGCCCTGGATGAAGTAGCGCTGCAGGAGGACGAAGAGGAGAAGAATTGGTGTGACGACGAGCACGGACCCGGCAAGGAGCAGGCCGTAGTGGGTCTGGTTCTGACCCGTCGAGTAGAGCGACAGCGCGACCGGGAGCGTGTACATCGTCTCGGACTGAGCTGCCACGAGAGGCCAGAGGAAGTTGTTCCACGAGCCGAGGAACGTCAAGATCCCGAGGGTCGCCAATGGCGGCCCGGACAGCGGGAGCACAACCTGGACGAAAGTTCGCACCTCACCTGCACCGTCGATTCGAGCGGCCTCGAGGAGCGCATCGGGGATGCCGATCATGAACTGGCGCATGAGGAACACGCCCACCGGAGTGGTGAGGAACGGAAGTATCAGGGCTGCGTAGCTGTTCAGCAGGCCCATCTTGGCGACCATCACGAACAACGGAACGAAAGTCACGACGCCCGGCACCATCAACGTCGTCATGACGGCACCGAAGAGGATCCGTTTGCCGGGGAACTGCATCTTGGCCAGCGCGTAGCCGACCATGGAGCAGAAGACCAGGTTCCCCAGGACGGTCGCGACGGCGACGATCAGCGAGGTCGAGAAGAAGTGGCCGAAGCCGATGTCGACGAACCACGAGTGGAAGTTCGCCACGGTCGGAGCCTTGGGCCACCAGGTAGGAGGCCGACGCAGGATCTCGCCCTGTGTCTTGACGGAGCCGAGCAGCATCCAGGCGAACGGCGCAATCCACGCGACGAGGCCGATGACGAGCACCACCAAGGTGAGCTGGCGACCGGTGACGCGGTGCCGGCGCGGTGTCGCGCGGGTCGGTGCGATGGGCATCTGGATCCCCTCAGTCCTGCGTCCGGAGTACTCGGAACTGGATGAGGCTCAGGGCCACGATGATCGCGAACAGGACGTAGCTCGACGCCGACGCCAGGCTGAAGTCGCCGAACCCGAACTGGTTGTAGGTGTAGTAGGCGATCGACGTGGTTGAGCCGAGCGGGCCGCCCTGAGTCATGACGAATGGCTCTTCGAAGAACTGGAGATACCCCACGGAGATGAGGACCGCGCCGAGGAGAATCGTCGGACGCAGGAGCGGCAGCGTGATCGACCTGAGCCGGCGCCATGGGCCGGCCCCGTCGATCATCGCGCTTCCAGGACCTCCTCGGGGATCCCTTGCAGCCCTGCCAGGAAGATGATCATGAGCGTGCCGGTGTTGCGCCACACGGCCATGAGCGTCAGCGCCGGAAGGGCCAAGGTCGTCGAGTGCAGCCAGTCGGGACCGTGGATCCCCACCCAGCTCAGCGCGGTGTTGATGAGCCCGTCCGGCTGAAGGATGTACCGCCAGACGACCGCCACCGCCACGATGCTCGTGACCACGGGCGCGTAGAAGCCGACCCGGAAGAACGCGCGCAAGCGGGTGACCCCGGAGTTGAGAGCCACAGCCAGCGCGAGGCCCAGGGCGATCGTGGCGGGAATGCCCATGACGACAAATCCGCCCGTCACGCCCAGTGCCCTACGGAACATCGGGTCGGCGAACAGCTTCAGGTACTGCTGCACGCCGACGAAGCTCACCGCGAACGGGTGGGTGACGTCGCGCGCCCCGAAATCGGTGAAGGACATCGCCAGCGACGATGCGATCGGAACGAGCATGAAGGTCCCGAAGACCAGGACGAACGGGAGGGCGAACATCCAGGCCACCAGGCCCTGGCGCCGCCGCCGAGCCGCCCCGGGACCTGGCTCGAGACCACGTCGGGTGCCCCGGCCGGGGCGGTGGCCGGGGCGCACGGCCCCGGCCACCGTCACGGTGCTGGTCATGTCAGCCCACGCCGATCTGGTCCGCCTGCTTCTGCAGGTTGGCGAGGGCGGTGGCCGGGTCGACTCCTCCTCGGGTCATCGACTCGAGCGCGGCGTCCGCGGCTGCCGAGACATGGGTCCAGGTCGCCACGTTGGGCGGCGACTTGACGTCCTTGAGCTGCGCGCCGAACGCTGCCAGCTTGGGGTCGCTGGCGAGCGCCGGGTCCTTCCAGGCGGACTGCACGGCCGGCAGGTCGCCGGTCAGCTTGAAGAAGTCCGCCTGGACCTTCGGGTCGGTGAGCCACTTCGCGAGGGCCCACGCGGCACCGGGGTTCTTCGCCCCCTTGTAGACGACGAGGTTCGAGCCGCCGGCGAACGCGGTGCTCGACGCCTTGGTCGGAAGCACCGCCGTGGCGTACTTGCTGGCGAAGTCGGCGCCGCCCGTGTCCTTCAGTCCGCCGATGTTCCAGGGCCCGTCGATGAACATCCCGAGAGCGCCCGAGACGAAGTCCGCCTGGGTGTTCGCGCCGTCGTAGTTGGCGTCAGCGCTGCCGTCGGCGAAGAAGCTCTCCAGGTACTTGTAGGCGTCGACCATCTGTGGGCTGTCGAGGGTCCACTTCGTACCATCGGCGTTCATCACGTCGGCGCCGTTCGACCAGGGCATCCACAGGGTGGCCTGGAACGAGTCGGAGCCCGCGGCGGGCAGGTTGATGCCGACCTTGGCGCCTCCCTTGGTCTTCATGTCCGAGGCCATCTGCTTGAGCTCGTCCCAGGTGGTCGGAGCCTTCGTCCAGCCAGCCTTCGCCGCGATGTCCGTGCGGTAGTAGAGCAGCCGGGTGTCGATGTACCAGGGGAGCCCGAGGTTGGCGCCCTTGACCTTGCCGTTGGCCAAGGCACCCGGGAAGAAGTCAGCGCTGGTCAAGCCGGCCGGCACCGCGGCGAACGAGTCCGCGAAGTCGGTCATCCAGGTAGTGCCCATCATGGAGATGTCGGGGGTGGTCCCGCCTGCGATGGCGGTCTGGATCTTGTCGTGCGCCGCGTTCCAGGGGATGGACGTCACGTTGACCGTCACTCCGGGATTCGCGGACTCGAACGCCTTGACGAAGGCGCCGAGCTTGTCCCCCTCAGCGCCCATGGCCCACATCGTTACGGTGCCCGTGGCGGTGGCTGCGACGGTCGAGCTGGGCTGACCGGTCGCAGCAGGAGCGTCGGCGCGACCACAGGCGGACAACAGCAGGGCGGCGGCAGCTCCCACCACGAGCAAGCGCCCAGGAAGTGATCTCATGTGTTCCTCCTCGAACGCGCAACGGCCCTTCCTTGGGACGTATCTATGCGCTTAACACGAGGCTAGCATGCCGCCCTCGCGCCGAACGTCTCGATTCAGTAACGCCCCACGACCTCGACTAGACCGTCGATGAGACGCGGTACCGGTGCTCAGTCCCGCCGCAGCGCGCGGGCCGGGGCCCCGCACCCACAGCTGCCGCGAGGGAGCAGCCGCGGCTCCAGCCGGTACGTCGCGAAGGGGGCATCAGCGCTGTGGTCGACGAGCAACCTTGCCGCGAGTCGGCCCATCGCCTCCATCGGTTGGCGGACGGTGGTCAGCGTCGGGTTCGACAATCGCCCTGCGAGCACGCCGTCGAAGCCGGTCACGAGGACGTCGCCCGGCACGTCGACACCGAGCTCGGCCAGCGTGTCGAGAGCCTGGAGCGCCACCTGGTCGGAACCGCACACCAACGCCTCCGGGAGGCGCCCGGTCGATGCGAGGTCTATCAGCATGCTCAACGGCCGGCCGTCGGAGGCGTCGGAGTCGTCGAGCACCACGGGCGCCGCGATGCCCGCACGCTCCGCACCGCTCCGCAGCGCCTCGAACCGCTCGGCGAAGTCGGCTACCGCCAGCGACCCCACGTAACCGATCGACCTGGTCCGGTGCTCCACGAGGAGATGCTCCAGGACCTGACGCATCCCGGAGGCGTTGTCCACGAGCACGCGGTTGCACGGCAGGCCTTCGTCATGCCGGCTCAGGAGGACGATCGGGATCCGTCGCGCAACCTGCTCCAGCGCGGCCAGCGACACGTCGCCAGGGAACACGGCGAGGCCGTCCACCCGGCCGGCCGACTCCGTCAGGTCGATCCGGGGATCCGTGCCGCTCGACAGCAACAGGGCTCTGCCAGCGCGCCAGCACTCGAGCTCGAAGCCGCGCTGCACCTCGTCGACGTACAGCGGGAAGGCACGAGGGTCCGACATACGGTCGTCGTAGCCGTCCTCCCAGGCGATTCTGGCGACCCCCGACGCATCGGGTGTGACGAGGTCGGGCCCGAGTGACGGCGTGCGGCCTCCGCCAGGGGTCTCGAGCAAGAAGTCGAACGCGTGAAGCCCGAGCGCACCCGTGCGTCCTCTGGCGAGGTCCCGCGCGCTCGCCCGTGGTACGTACCCGATCTGGTCCGCGGCGGCGAGCACCTGGGCACGAGTATCGGGACGAACACGCTCGGGCTTGGAGTAGGTGAACGAGACCGTCGCGGTCGAAACGCCCGCGAGCCGTGCGACGTCGTACACCGTCGGGCGCTTGCTCACCCCAGGAGTCTATGCGCTATGAATCGACGCATGCTGGATTGGGGAAAAGATTCAGGAAGCCGCCGGGAACCCGATGGCATCTCCGGCGCCTGATCGTGAGAGCGCGGCGGGGGCACCCTGGAGGCGGAGGCACTGGTCGGCGCGCGGCGGCGCCCGTCGCGCCGGGACACGGGTACGCGCTGCGCTCAAGATCGTGGCTCTCCAGGTCGACAGATCGGTGATGCGGTCGAAGAAGCGGAGCTCCGGGTGACGATCATCCACCAAGTCCCCGAACCGGTCCGGGCGGCCGTTGGGGTGTCCGTCCTTGCGGTGGTCGTGTTCCTGGCCGCTGCCCCGCAGCAGCGGCTGTGGCTTCTCGTCGTCGCCCCGCTCGCTTCGGGCGCCACAGTCATCGTCTCGGTCGCGAGGTCCCGGCCGGCGCGATCTTCCCGACCGCGCGCACGGAAGCCGTCAGCCACACGGGCCACACGGTGTACGGATCAAGTGTTGATCCGCAAAGACACGGACGCGCTGGCTCAACCGCGCCTGCTCGGCCGCCGCGTCCACCGACGTCCACCGACGTCTGCGTTGTTACCGCGTTGCTACACGCGTTCCTACATTTCGTCCCATGAGTGGCCGAAAGGCCGCCCCGGATGCCTCCGGAACGGCCTGTGACCTGCGGTGATGCTGGTGGGCGATACTGGGATCGAACCAGTGACCTCTTCCGTGTCAGGGAAGCGCGCTCCCGCTGCGCCAATCGCCCGTCGGGTGTGAACCGAGGTGGAGACGGGATTCGAACCCGTGTATACGGCTTTGCAGGCCGCTGCCTCGCCTCTCGGCCACTCCACCGGTGAGACCGCAGTCCCCAGCGGCTGTGAGCCGATGTGGAGAGCCTCCGAGCGGACGACGGGATTCGAACCCGCGACCCTCACCTTGGCAAGGTGATGCTCTACCAACTGAGCCACGTCCGCGCTGTCGACGTCCCCGGAGGGGCGCCGTGTGCGTCCCAGACTCTAACCGAGGTTCGCGACGAGAGTCCAACCGGTCGGCCGGCCGGCGCGTCCGCGCGGTCCGGCTCGCTAGCGTGAGCCCGTGCTGGAGCCCTCCGCGACCGCCTGGTTCGGCGGGGTGCAGGCGAACGGGGTGCTCGAGGCGGTCGACCTCGCGCAGGAGCCCGATGCGCTGTCGCGGCCGGGCTGGTGGGCCGTGGTGGGGGAGTTCGAGGGCCGGGTCCGAGCGTGGCGCTTCGCCGACGTCCACGTCGGACGCGCCACCACCGTGCCGCAGCGGCCCCACGGTCGCTGGGACGGGCCCGCGGCGGACGCCTGGTCGAGCTCGATGGGCGAGGCGGCGTACCGGGCGGGGGTGGAGACGATCCGGACGCGGATCCGCGGGGGCGAGGTGTACCAGGTCAACCTCTGCCGCGTCCTCGCAGCCCCTCTGCCTGCGGAGCCTCGCGGCCCGGACGCTGCAGCTCTGGGCCGACGGCTCGTCGCAGGCAACCCGGCGCCGTACCAGGGCGGGGTCCAGGTCGGGCCCACCAGCGACGACCCCGGAGTCTGGGTCGTCAGCGCCTCGCCGGAGCTCTTCCTCTCGGTCGACGGGGGCAGTATCAGCAGCGGTCCCATCAAGGGCACGGCCGCGCACTCCGCCGGTCTGTCACCCAAGGACCGCGCCGAGAACGTGATGATCACGGACCTCGTGCGCAACGACCTGCAGCGGGTGTGCCTCCCGGGCTCCGTCGAGGTCACCACCCTGCTGGGCGAGGAGCAGCACCCCGGCCTGGTCCACCTGGTGTCGACCGTCACCGGCCGCCTCGACCCCGAGGTGGCACGCGCCGCCGATGCCTACCGGCAGGTGCTCGAGGCGACGTACCCACCGGGTTCCGTCTCCGGGGCGCCGAAGTCGTCGGCGCTGCGCCTCATCCGTGAGCTGGAGCCCGTCCCGCGCGGTCCCTACTGCGGCACGGTGGGCTGGGTCCACGTCGCGGACGACGGCTCCGTGAGGGCGCGGCTAGCCGTGTCGATCCGGACCTTCTGGTGGTCGGACGGCATGCTGCGCTTCGGCACCGGCGCGGGCATCACGTGGGGGAGCGACCCTGCCGCCGAGTGGGCCGAGACCGAGCTGAAGGCGGCGCGGCTCGTCGGACTGGCGTCCCGCAGAACGACGTGAAGCACGTGGCAGTGCCGGCCGACGGGGCGCAGGGCGCCCGACGCGGGATCGGCCGGACGGTCAGGCGGTGAGCAGCGCCGCGATCAGGGCGCTGATCTCGCCCTCCATGCGGTCGCTCTCGGCACCGAGCGGTACCAGCGACTCCGTCGCCGCAAGGAAGCGGAGCACGGGCTCGGTCGGTGCGGCGAGGAGGGCGCTGCCCTCGACCCCGGACAGCGAGATGAGGGTGTAGTCCGGGTCCTCGTCCCGCCAGATCTGCACGTCACCCGTGCCGGCCGGCTCCTCCGAGCTGGCGTGCATGCCCTGCACCAGCAGCTCGCGGCCGAGCAGCCACGTCGAGGACGACTGGCCGCCGGTGAACACGGCGCGGACGGTGTAGGGATCGGTCGTCCGGAACGCCAGCTGGGTGCTCACCGGGACGACGCTCGCGTCGGAGCCGATGAGCTGCATCGCGACGACTTCGACGACGTCGTACGACGAGTTCGTCATCGGGTCCTCCACTGGGCGGGCTCATCGGACAGTCACATCATGGCAGCGGACCGCCGGATCTGGCGTGGTGGGTCGGCACCTTTCACCCGACCGCAGCAACCGAAGCCTGCCCGGTCACTTCCGTCGCCAGCCGAACGGGCGTATACGGGCATCCGGTTGCCGGTTCGGTGATCAGGCCAGCGTTGGGTAGCATCCTCTCGACGCCCGCTACGGTGGGTGCTCGTCGGGCGATTGGCTCAGTGGTAGAGCGCCTCGTTCACACCGAGGAGGTCACTGGTTCGAACCCAGTATCGCCCACCGTCCGAAGGGGCCCCACAACTGCGGGGCCCCTTCGTCGTTCCCGGCCCGGCACACCCGCCTCCGTCACAGCACGCACCCGCCGAGCTCGGTCGCGAGCAGACCGGCGAGCTCGCTCGGCTCGTGGAGCAGCTGCGGATCCGCGACGACCGTGAGCAGCAACCGCCCCGCGTACGAGATCACGTCGAACGACACCCCGACGTTGCCGGGGTTCGTGGCCACCGGCAGCACCGCCGCGATGCGGTGCCCGGCGAGCTGCAGCGGCTCCGCCGGCCCCCGCACGTTGGTCTCGAACGTGTGCACCAGTCGCTGGTGCTCGACGAACAGCCGGAACACGCCCAGCCGCCCGAGCAGCCGGAAGGCCGCACCCAGCGGCGCTGCAGAGGACCCACGACGATCGCCCCGCCTCGCCGCCGTCGCGGCGGCGACCGCGGCGAGCCTCGCGGTCGGGTCCGCACCGGTGGAGACATGGACCGGGAGCACGCCGGTGTGGTTGCCCGTCCCGCCCTCGCCGGGAGCGCGGGACGAGATCGGAACCGACACCACCAGCGTTCGCGGGTGCTCACCACGGCGGTCCAGCAGCGTCTCCAGGGCGCCGACGACGGCGGCCACCACGACGTCGTTGACGGTCGCCCCGGCCCCGTGGGCGCGCTCGACCACGTCTGCGAGAGCCACGTGCACCACCGCGAGCCGCCGCTGAGCACCTGTTGGCCGGTTGAGCGAGGTGCGTGCCGCCAGGGCGGGCCTGCGGCCGCCGAGACCAAGCTCACGGATCCCGTGGACGGTGCGGCGCAGCGATCGCGAGAGGGAGCGGGTGGCGGCGATGCGGCGCCGGAGCGCGTCGCGGTGCAGGTCCCGGGGCGACGGCACAGCCGCCGCACCGTCTCCGTCCCGCTGCGTCGGCTCGACGCGGGGCGCCGCGCCGTCAGCGAGCCGGGCCAGCAGCAGCAGTCCTCCGAGGCCGTCGACGAGCACGTGGTGCAGCACGACCACCAGGGCGCCGCGGCATGCCGGGGTTGGGTCCCAGCCGGTGATCCACACGGCGCGCCACAGCGGCGCCTCACGGCTCAAGGGTGTGCACACCGCGTCGGCGGCGGCGTCCAGCATCGTCTGCCACCCGCTGCCGACCGGCAGCACCAGGCGGCCGACGTGCCCGCGCAGGTCGACCACCGGGTCCTCCACCCAGTAGGGGCGCCCGCCTCCGAGCGGTGTGCGTCGCAGCCGTTGCCGCAGGCGCTGCACCGTCGCCGCGCGGGCCACCAGCGCGTCCGGCACCCCGTCGTCGTCGGCCGCACCATCGAGCACGAGGAGGGCACCGAGGTGCATCGGCGCGGGCCCTCGGTCCGTCGCGAGCAGCGTGAGGTCGGCCGCGCTGATGCGGTCGACCTCCTCACCGAGTGACACGTCCACCCCCACGCGGGAAGCCCTGGCGCGAGTGTGGCACCCGCCAGGCACCGTCGGACGGGACCGGGAGCGAGGCGAGGCGAAAAGCCGCAGGCGCTCTCGGTAGCATCGAGGCACGCCTGTCCTGGCAGCGGTCCGCCGCGACACTCTCCGGGCTGGCGTTCCCGCTGTCGACCAGCGGCAGCCGACCCACTCCTGAGGAGCGTCTTCCGTGTCCGAGCCCATCAGTCTGACCGTCGACGGAGTCGAGACCACGGTCGAGGCGGGCACGACGGGCACCGACCTGTTCGCCGACCGTCGGGACGTCGTCGTCGTCCGCGTGGACGGCGAGCTGCGCGACCTGCACCTCCCGCTTCCGTCGGGCGCCACCGTGGAAGGGGTCACCATCGGGTCGCCGGACGGGCTGGCGGTCCTCCGGCACTCCACCGCGCACGTCCTCGCCCAGGCAGTCCAGGACGTCAACCCGAAGGCGCGCCTGGGCATCGGCCCGCCGATCACCGACGGCTTCTACTACGACTTCGACGTCGAGACGCCCTTCACCCCCGAGGACCTGCGTGCGCTCGAGAAGTCGATGGCGCGCATCGTCAAGGAGGGTCAGACCTTCCGCCGGGTGGACGTCACCGAGGCGCAGGCGCGCGAGATCGAGGCGGACGAGCCCTACAAGCTCGAGCTGATCGGCCTCAAGGGCGACGCCTCCGACGACGACGGGGCGTCCGTCGAGGTCGGCCTCGGCGGCCTGACGATGTACCAGAACGTCCGCCGCGACGGCTCCGTCGCCTGGCAGGACCTGTGCCGCGGTCCGCACCTGCCCAGCACCCGCCTGATCGGCAACGGCTTCCAGCTGACCCGGTCCGCCGCGGCGTACTGGCGCGGCAGCGAGAAGAACCCGCAGCTGCAGCGCGTCTACGGCACCGCATGGCCCACGAAGGACGAACTGCGGGCGTACCTCGACCGGCTCGCGGAGGCGGAGCGGCGCGACCACCGCCGGCTCGGCTCCGAGCTCGACCTGTTCTCCTTCCCGGACGAGATCGGCTCCGGCCTGGCGGTGTTCCACCCCAAGGGCGGCATCGTCCGGATGGAGATGGAGGAGTACAGCCGCCGGCGGCACGTCGAGGCGGGCTACTCGTTCGTCAACACCCCGCACATCACCAAGGCGCAGCTGTTCCACACGTCGCGGCACCTCGACTGGTACGCCGACGGCATGTACCCGCCCATGCGGCTGGACACCGAGTACCACGAGGACGGCACGGTCAAGCGCGAGGGGCAGGACTACTACCTCAAGCCGATGAACTGCCCGATGCACAACCTCGTGTACCGCTCCCGCGGGCGCAGCTACCGCGAGCTGCCGCTGCGGCTGTTCGAGTTCGGCACCGTCTACCGCTACGAGAAGTCGGGCGTGGTGCACGGCATGACCCGTGCACGCGGGTTCACCCAGGACGACTCGCACATCTACTGCACCCGCGAGCAGATGCGCGACGAGCTCGCGTCGCTGCTGACCTTCGTGCTGGACCTGCTGCGCGACTACGGGCTCAACGAGTTCTACCTCGAGCTGTCCACCCGCGACCCGAAGAAGTCGGTCGGCGACGACGCGACGTGGGAGGAGGCCACCGAGACCCTTCGGGAGGTCGCCACCGAGTCGGGGCTGCAGCTCGTGGACGACCCGGGCGGCGCCGCGTTCTACGGCCCCAAGATCTCCGTCCAGGCGAAGGACGCGATCGGCCGGACCTGGCAGCTGTCGACCATCCAGCTGGACTTCTTCGAGCCGGAGCTGTTCGAGCTGGAGTACACGGCGCCGGACGGCTCGCGGCAGCGGCCGGTGATGATCCACCGTGCGCTGTTCGGCTCGATCGAGCGGTTCTTCGCGATCCTCGTCGAGCACTACGCCGGAGCGTTCCCGGCGTGGCTGGCGCCGGTCCAGGCGCTCGCCGTGCCGGTGGCGGAGACCTTCCAGCCGTACCTGGAGGACGTCGTCGCCCAGCTGCGTGCTCGAGGTATCCGGGCCGAGCTGGACGCGTCGGACGACCGCTTCGGCAAGAAGATCCGCAACGCCGCCACGCAGAAGGTGCCGTTCGTGCTGATCGCGGGCGGTGAGGACGTCGAGGCCGGCGCGGTGTCGTTCCGCTACCGCGACGGGCGCCAGGAGAACGGTGTGCCGATCGCTGAAGCGATCGAGCGTGTCGTCGCCGCGGTGCGCGACCGCGTCCAGGTCTGAGCGGTGGCGTACGACGACGCCCACGGGCCGACCGTCGAGGTCCCCGGCGACTTCGCCGGGGACCCCGACGGCTACCAGCGCCTGTGGACGCCGCACCGGATGGCGTACATCGGCGGGGCCGACAAGCCGACCGACGACCTGCCCGGACCCGGCTGCCCGTTCTGCCGCGCCCCGGGCCTGCCCGACGAGCAGGGTCTCGTCGTGGCGCGTGGTGAGGCGGCGTACGTCGTGCTCAACCTCTACCCGTACAACTCCGGTCACCTCCTGGTCTGCCCCTACCGCCACGTGTCCGACTTCACCGACCTGACCGCCGCGGAGACGGCAGAGGTCACCGAGCTGACGCAGCAGGCCATGCGAGTGATCCGCACCGTCATGGCGCCGCAGGGCTTCAACCTCGGCATGAACCAGGGTGAGGTGGCGGGAGCCGGGATCGCGGCGCACCTGCACCAGCACGTGGTGCCCCGCTGGCGCGGCGACTCCAACTTCCTTCCCATCGTCGCGCACAGCCGTGCGCTACCCGAGCTGCTCGCGGACACCCGCGCGCGGCTCGCCGCGGCGTGGCCCGTCCGGGGGGAGTGAGCAGGTGCTGCACGGACTGCGCGGCGCGATGACGCGGCTCTTCACCCCCGTGGCCCGGGTGCTGCTGCGGGCCGGCATCAGCCCGGACGCCGTGACGGCCACCGGCACCCTGGCCGTCGTGGTGATCGGTCTCTGGGCCTTCCCGACCGGTCACCTGCTGCTCGGGGCGGTGCTGATCGGCCTCAGCGCGCTGACCGACTCCCTCGACGGTGTCATGGCGCGCCAGGCCGGCCGGTCGGGCCCGTGGGGCGCGTTCCTGGACTCGACGCTCGACCGGTTCGCGGACGCGGCGGTGTTCGGCGGCCTGGTGCTGTGGTTCTTCGGACGGGGCGACGACAGGCTCACGGCCGTGCTCGCGCTGGCCTGCCTGGTCCTCGGATCGGTGGTGCCCTACGCGCGGGCCCGCGCCGAGGGGCTCGGGATGACGGCGTCCGGCGGCATCGCCGAGAGGGCCGACCGGCTGGTCGCCGTGCTCGTCGCGACGGCCGCCGTCGGCGCGGGACTGCCGCCCGTGGTGCTCACCGTGGTGCTCGGCCTGCTGGCGGTCGCATCGGCGATCACGGTCGGCCAACGCATGGCCGCGGTGCACCGGCAGGTGGCGGAGGCCGGTCGGTGAGCCGTTCCGGCGGCGTCATGGTGCGCGGCTTCGCTCTCGCCTGGCGCTGGGGCCGGCATCTGCCGGGACCGGTGGTCCGCGCGGCGACGACGCTGGCTGCGGACATCACGTGGCTGCGTCACGGGACCGGCGTCCGGCGCCTCGAGTCGAACCTGCGTCGGGTGCGTCCCGATCTCGCGCCCGCCGAACTGCGGCGGCTGTCCCGCGCGGGCATGCGCTCCTACCTCCGCTACTACGGCGAAGCGTTCACACTGCCCGGGTTCTCCCCGCAGCAGATCGCCGCACGGGTACGGGTGGTGGGGCGCGAGAACGTGCAGCAGCACCTGGACGCCGGTCGCCAGGTCGTCATGGCGCTCGGGCACCTGGGGAACTGGGACCTCGCCGGCGCCTGGGCGACGGCGGACCTGGCCCCGGTGACCACCGTCGCCGAGCGTCTGGAGCCCGAGGAGCTGTTCCAGGAGTACGTCGGCTTCCGAGAGGGTCTGGGGATGCGCATCCTGCCCCTCACCGGCGGTAGCGACGTGTTCCGTGCCCTGGTCCGGACCTCCCGGACCGGACCCGGAGTGATTCCGCTGCTGGCGGACCGGGACCTGACGGCCCGCGGCGTGGAGGTGCAGCTGTTCGGCGAGACCGCGCGCGTCGCCGCAGGTCCGGCAGCGCTCACGGTGATGACCGGCGCGCCGCTGTGCCCCGTCGGGATCAGCTACGAACAACTCAGCGGGGAGCGCCGGCGGCGCGCCGGCACGCCCTGGGGGGTTGTGGTCGAGTTCTTCCCGGCGCTCGAGGTCCCCGAGGAGCTGCCGCACCGCGACCGCGTGCAGGCCGTGTCGCAGGCCTGGGTGGACCGGGTGGCTGACGTCATCGCGGCGCACCCGCAGGACTGGCACATGCTGCAGCGCGTGTTCGTCGCCGACCTCGACCCGAGCCGCTACGCCGCGACGGTCGCCGCTGCGGCGGGGGAGTCGTGACCGGGCGGCGGGCGACGCACCGACCGCTGCGCGTCGGGATCGTCTGCCCGTACTCCTTCGACATGCCCGGCGGCGTGCAGTTCCATGTCCGCGACCTCGCGGAGGCGCTGATCGCCGCCGGCCACGAGGTCTCCGTGCTGGCGCCCGCGGCTGACGACACCCCGGTCCCGGACTACCTGGTCCCGGCGGGACGTGCGGTGCCGGTGCACTACAACGGCTCCGTCGCCCGGCTGACGTTCGGCCCGGTCACGGCCGCCCGCGTCCGTAGGTGGCTGGCGGCGGGCCAGTTCGACGTGCTGCACCTGCACGAGCCGGTCACACCGAGCCTCGGCATGCTGGCGCTCTGGATCGCCGACGGCCCGATCGTCGCCACCTTCCACACCGCGATCGTCCGGTCGCGGTCCCTGCAGCTGGCGTACCCCCTGGTGCGCCAGTCCCTGGAGAAGATCTCCGCGCGGATCGCCGTGTCCGAGGACGCGCGCCGGACGCTCGTGGAGCACCTCGGCGGTGACGCCGTCGTCATCCCGAACGGCGTCTACGTCGACCGCTTCTCCTCCGCCGAGCGGGACGAGCGGTGGACGGGTGCACCGGGTGCGCCGACCATCGCCTACCTCGGCCGGCTGGACGAGCCGCGCAAGGGCCTGCCCGTGCTGCTCGGAGCCGTCGGCCGAGTGCTGGACGAGGTGCCCGGAGCCCGCTTCCTCGTGGCGGGCCGCGGTGAGACGGGACAGGACCAGGCGCAGGAGGTGCTCGGGGCGCGGGCGGCCTCCGTGGAGTTCCTCGGCGGCCTCTCGGACCAGGACAAGGCTCGGCTGCTGTCGTCGGTCGACGTCTACTGCGCGCCGCAGACCGGGGGCGAGTCCTTCGGGATCGTCCTGGTCGAGGCGATGAGCGCCGGCACCCCGGTCGTCGCGAGCGACCTGGGCGCGTTCGCCCGCGTGCTGGACGACGGCTCGGCCGGCGTCCTGTTCCGCACCGGGGACAGCGTCGACCTCGCCGACACCCTGCTGCGGGTGCTCGGCGACGCCGAGCTGCGTCGCACGGTGGCCGACCACGCCCGCCAGGTGGTGCGCCGGTACGACTGGTCGACCGTGAGCGACCAGGTGCTCACGGTGTACGAGATGGCGGTCGCCGGGCGGGACGCGCCGGTGGGCGAGGACCCGTCGTCGTTGCGCGGCGCGCGGCTGATGGAGCTGCGCCGAGGACGTGAGCCCCGATGAGCCGGCTGGAGCTCGCGATCCTGCTCGTCGCCGTCGTGCTGCTGGTGATCCTGTGGCTGGTCTGGGTGGCGGCGACCCGGCTGGACCGGTTGCACCGCAGGGTCGGTGCCTCCCGGGCGGTGGTCGACGCCCAGCTGGTGCGCCGCGCGACGGCGGCGGCCGAGCTGGCCACCAGCGGGCTGCTGGACCCCGCCAGCGCGATGATCGTCGGCGAGGCCGCCTGGACGTCGCTGAGCTGCGAAGGCCCCGAACCCGCGGCGCTCACCGTCCCGCCGGACCTCCGGCGGCTCCTCGACACCTCGTCGGACGAGTCCGGCTCGGCCGCCCGTCCACCGCAGCCCTGCGACCGGGGCCAGGTCGAGAGCGACCTGACCGCGGCGCTCCGCGAGGTGCTGCGCGACCCGGAGGAGGTGGCCGCGCTGCGGGCCGAGCTGGGGGGCGACGGTCTGCTCGACGACCTCGCGGCGGCCTGGTACCGCGTCCAGCTGGCCCGGCGGTTCCACAACGACGCCGTCGCACAGACCCGGGCCGCCCGCCGCGGCGCCCTGGTGCGCCTGCTCCGGCTCGCGGGCACGGCGCCCAACCCCACGACGCTCGAGCTCGACGACGCGTGGCCCGAGGGGCTGCCGATGGTGCGCCCGCGCCCCTGAACGGCCCCGCGGCGCCCTCGGAGCACCGGTCTACGATGGGCCGTCCCCCCACCGCAGAACGGATGAGCGAGGCGCGACGTGAGCACGGAGAAGGAAGTCCAGGACAACGGCGTGATCGGCACCGCGCGCGTCAAGCGCGGCATGGCCGAGATGCTCAAGGGCGGCGTCATCATGGACGTCGTCACCCCGGAGCAGGCCAAGATCGCCGAGGACGCCGGGGCGGTCGCCGTGATGGCTCTCGAGCGGGTCCCGGCGGACATCCGGGCCCAGGGCGGCGTCGCGCGGATGAGCGACCCGGACCTGATCGACGGCATCGTCAGCACCGTGTCCATCCCGGTGATGGCCAAGGCCCGCATCGGCCACTTCGTCGAGGCACAGGTGCTGCAGAGCCTCGGGGTGGACTACGTCGACGAGTCCGAGGTGCTGACGCCGGCGGACTACGCCCACCACATCGACAAGTGGGCGTTCACCGTGCCCTTCGTGTGCGGCGCCACCAACCTCGGCGAGGCGCTGCGGCGCATCAACGAAGGTGCGGCGATGATCCGCTCCAAGGGCGAGGCCGGCACGGGGGACGTCTCGAACGCCACCACGCACATGCGGACCATCCGGGACGAGATCCGCCGGCTGACCTCCCTGCCGGAGGACGAGCTGTTCCTCGCGGCGAAGGAGCTCGCGGCCCCGTACGACCTGGTGGTCGAGGTCGCCCGGGCCGGGAAGCTGCCGGTCGTGCTGTTCACGGCGGGTGGCATCGCCACCCCGGCGGACGCGGCGATGATGATGCAGCTCGGCGCTGAGGGCGTCTTCGTGGGTTCGGGCATCTTCAAGTCCGGCAACCCCGCCCAGCGCGCCGCGGCGATCGTCAAGGCGACCACGTTCTACGACGACCCGGACGTCATCGCCAAGGTCTCGCGTGGTCTGGGCGAGGCGATGGTCGGGATCAACGTCGACGACGTCCCGGTGCCGCACCGGCTGGCCGAGCGGGGCTGGTGACCACAGGCCGTCCCACCGACGGCGCCGACGCGCCGCGGGCCGACGTCGACGGGGGAGCGGTGTCCGGGCTGGGACCCGACTGGGTACCCGGCCCGGACGGCCTGCTGTTCCGGCGTGCCGCGCGGGTCATCCTGCTCGACGACCAGGACCGCGTGCTGCTGATGCGGGGCCACGACCTCGACCAGCCGGACCGCAGCTGGTGGTTCACCATCGGCGGGGGCATCGCCGAGGGCGAGGCGTCGCGGCAGGCCGCCGTGCGCGAGCTCGAGGAGGAGACCGGCATCCGCCTGGAGGTGGAGCAGCTGGTCGGACCGGTGTACACCAGGTCGGCGATCTTCGACTTCTACGCGCAGCGCTGCCGGCAGGACGAGGACCTCTACCTGGCCCGGATCGCCTCCGACGGTCTGGGCGAGCTCAGTCGCGACGGCTGGACGCACGTGGAGCTCGACGTCCTCGACGAGGTGCGGTGGTGGGAGCTGGACGAGCTCCGGTCCGTCGAGATCGAGGTGTTCCCGGCCGGTCTGGTGGACCTCGTCGCCGCGCTGGTACCCGGTTGGGACGGCGTGACCCGGCACCTGGGCCTCGCACGAGAGGTGTGACCGGCCAGGCCGTCCAACTGCGGGGCCGGCGCCGTCGGACGTGACCTCCGCCCGCAGTCCTCAGGTGACCTGTGCGCGCAGTGCGTACGCCGGGTCGCGGTGCTCTCCGCCGTCGAGCACCGCGCGCAGCGCGCGTGCGGCCGTCAGCATGTCGACGTGCGTCAGGTACGGCGCCGCGACGCCGAGCCGGACCACGTCCGGCGTGCGGAAGTCGCCGAGCACGCCCCGCGCGGCGAGCGCCCGCACCACGCCGTAGGCCTCGGGGTGCCGGACGGACAGCTGCGAGCCGCGCCGCTCGTCCTCGGCGGGGGTGACGACGTCCAGGGCCGGCACCAGCTCCTCGATCGCCTCTCTCAGGTACCGGGTCAGCGAGAGGGAACGGCTCCGGAGGGCGCGGAGGTCGACGCCCTCGAACGTGCCGAGCGCCGCCTCGAGCGCCACCATCGACAGCACGGGCGGCGTCCCGACCCGGAACCGGCCGATCCCGGGTGCCGGCGCGTAGGTGGGCTCCATGGCGAACGGCCGCGCGTGCCCGTGCCAGCCGGGCAGCACGTTGGCCGCCTCGACCAGGTGCCGTCGGGCCACGTAGAGGTAGGCCGGCGACCCCGGACCGCCGTTGAGGAACTTGTAGGTGCAGCCCACGGCGAGGTCGACCTGGTGCAGGTCGAGTCCCACCTCGACGGCCCCGGCCGAGTGGCACAGGTCCCACACCGCGAGGGCACCCGCCTCGTGCGCGGCGGCGGTGACGCCCGCGAGGTCCCACAACCGACCCGTCCGGTAGTCCACCTGCGAGTACGCGATCGCGCCGACCGGCCGTCCCTCCGCCGCGAGTCGGGCCAGGGCGGTCTCCGCCTCGTCGGGCGGGACGGTGACCACCGTCCACCCCACCTGCTCGGCCACCCCGGCCGCCACGTACAGGTCGGTGGGGAACGACCCCGGGTCGGTGAGCAGCACCGGTCGGTCAGGACGCAGCCGCGCGGCGGCGTGCAGCGCCTGGTGCAGCCGCACGGTCGTCGAGTCGCCGACCACCACCTGACCCGGGGCGGCCCCGACCAGCCGGGCGATGGCGTCGCCGATCCGCTGCGGGGCATCCCACCAGGCGTGGTCGTTCCACGAGGCGACGAGGTCGGTGCCCCACTGCACCCGCACGGCGTCCACCAGCGCAGCCGCCACCCCTCGCGGCAGGGCGCCGAGCGAGTTGCCGTCGAGGTAGACCAGGCCGGGTGGCAGCTCGAAGCGGTCGCGCAGGTCCGTGCCGGCGTGGCGTCGGTCGAGCTCGCGCGCGCGGATCTCGAGCCGGTCGGGTGCCTCGCCGTCGGTGGGTGCCACGGGCGCCAGCCTGCCAGCCCGCGAGACCGATTTAGGATCGCTCCCCGTGACCACGACCGTCGGAGTCCTCGCCCTGCAGGGCGACGTGCGCGAGCACGTCGCCGCCCTGACGGCCGTCGGGGCGCGGGGCGTGCCGGTGCGCCGGACGACGGAGCTCGACGCGGTGGACGCCCTGGTGCTGCCGGGGGGCGAGTCCACCACCATCGACAAGCTGCTGCGGGCGTTCGACCTGTTCGGGCCCGTCCAGCAGCGGCTGCGCGACGGGATGCCGGCCTACGGGTCCTGCGCCGGCATGATCCTCCTGGCCGACCGCGTGCTCGACGGCACCACGGACCAGCAGACGCTCGGCGGCCTCGACGTCACCGTGCGCCGCAACGCATTCGGCCGGCAGGTGGACTCGTTCGAGACCGACCTGTCGATCGAGGGGATCGAGGGCGAGCCGGTGCACGCCGTGTTCATCAGGGCGCCGTGGGTCGAGGAGGTCGGGCCGGCCGCCCGGGTCCTCGGTCGGGTCGAGGGCGGCCATGCCGCCGGTAGGATCGTCGCGGTGCGCCAGGGCCCGTTGCTCGTCACGTCGTTCCACCCGGAGGTGACCGGGGACACGCGGGTGCACCGACTGTTCGTCGAGATGGTGCGCGGGGACCGATGAGCGGCGGCGGTGCCGCCCGGACCGCGACCACCGGCACGCACGAGGACTGAGGGGTAGCAGCACATGTCGGGTCACTCCAAGTGGGCCACCACCAAGCACAAGAAGGCCGTCATCGACGCGAAGCGCGGCAAGCTCTTCGCCAAGCTGATCAAGAACATCGAGGTCGCGGCCCGCACCGGTGGCGGTGACCCGGCGGGCAACCCGACGCTGTTCGACGCGATCCAGAAGGCCAAGAAGACCTCGGTCCCCAACGAGAACATCGACCGGGCGGTCAAGCGGGGCTCCGGCCAGGAGGCCGGCGGCGCCGACTACCAGACGATCATGTACGAGGGCTACGGGCCCGGTGGCATCGCCGTCCTCGTCGAGTGCCTGACGGACAACCGGAACCGAGCGGCGTCCGACGTCCGCGTGGCGTTCACCCGCAACGGCGGCACGATGGCCGACCCCGGGTCGGTCTCCTACCTCTTCTCCCGCAAGGGCGTCGTCATCGTGCCGAAGGACGGCACCGACGAGGACGCGGTGACCGAGGCCGTGCTGGACGCCGGAGGCGAGGAGGTCACCGACAACGGCGACAGCTTCGAGGTGCTGAGCGAGGCCACCGACCTGGTTCCCGTGCGCACCGCGCTGCAGGACGCCGGGATCGAGTACGACTCGGCCGACGTCGTCTTCTACCCGTCGATGCAGGTCGAGGTCGACGTCGAGGGCGCCCGCAAGATCCTGCGGCTGATCGACGCGCTCGAGGACTCGGACGACGTGCAGAACGTCTACACCAACTTCGACGCTCGGGACGAGGTCATGGCGCAGCTCGAGGACGAGGACTGACGCCTCACGGCGCCGCCCGGCACGTCGCGCACCGCGGCTGCCGGGCGCGGTCCATCATCACCACGTGCGCGTCCTCGGAGTCGACCCCGGCCTGACCCGGTGCGGCATCGGCGTGGTCGACGGGCTCCCGGGACGGCAGCTGCGGCTCGTCGCGGTCGGCGTCGCCCGGTCCGAGCCGACCGCCGAGGTCGATCAGCGCCTGTGGCGCATCGAGCAGCAGCTCGAGGAGTGGATCGAGGAGCACGGGCCCGACGCGGTGGCCGTGGAGCGGGTGTTCGCCCAGCACAACGTGCGCACGGTGATGGGGACCGCGCAGGTGGCCGGGATCGCGCTGGTCGCTGCAGCCCGCCGCCGCATCCCCGTGGCGTTGCACACGCCGAGCGAGGTGAAGGCCGCCGTGACGGGCAGCGGCACCGCGGGGAAGTCGCAGGTGCAGACGATGGTCGCCCGCCTGCTGGACCTGTCCGAGCTGCCGCGACCCGCCGACGCAGCGGACGCGCTCGCCCTGGCGATCTGCCACCTGTGGCGACCGGCCGGCGCGCTCGGCGCACCGCAGCGCGCGCCGGGCTCGCTAACCTCCGCGCAGCGCGCCTGGGCCGCCGCCGAGCAGGCCTCCCGCCGTCGCAGGTAGTCCGTGTCGTTCGTACAGGTGTTCGCTGCGATGTGGCAGCATGACGGCGGACGACGACCCGGAGACAGGAGGCCGCGGTGATCGCCTCGATCCAGGGCACCGTGCTGGCAGTTCGGTTGGACTCGGCCGTGCTCGCGGTGGGGGGTGTGGGCCTGCTGGTGCAGGCGACGCCGACGACGCTCGCCGGCCTCCGCGTCGGGAGCGCCGCGACGCTGTCCACGACGCTGGTCGTCCGCGAGGACTCCCTGACGCTCTACGGCTTCGCCGACGACGACGAGCGCGACGTCTTCGAGGTCGTCCAGACGGTCAGCGGCGTCGGGCCGCGGCTCGCCCTCGCCATGCTGGCGGTGCACACCCCGGACGGACTGCGCAGGGCGGTGGCGGACGAGGACCTCGCCGCGCTGCAGCGTGTGCCGGGCATCGGTCGCAAGGGTGCGCAGCGCATCGTCCTCGAGCTGGGCGACCGCCTCGGTGCCCCCGCCGTCCGTGCGACCGCGGCCGGCCCGGTAGCGGCAGCCGCACCCTCGGACCGCCGCGACCAGGTGGTCGAGGCGCTCGTCGGTCTCGGCTGGCAGGCGCGGACGGCGCAGGACGCGGTGGCCTCGGTGCTCGACGGCAGCACGGAGCCGATCTCCGCCGAGGACGTCGCAGGCGTGCTCCGTGCCGCGCTGCGCACGCTGGGCGGTGCGCGTGGCTGAGCCCGCGTACGGCGACGCGCCCGAGGAGACCGTGACGGAACGGTTCCGGGCCGACTCGCTGGTCCGCTCGGGCGCGGACGACGTCGAGCGGGCGGCCGAGGCCGCGCTGCGCCCCCGACGGCTGGACGAGTTCGTCGGCCAGCGCGTCGTCCGCGACCAGCTGTCGCTCGTGCTCCAGGCGGCCACCGCGCGCGGCAAGGCGCCCGACCACGTGCTGCTCTCGGGACCGCCGGGGCTCGGCAAGACGACGCTGGCGATGATCATCGCGGCCGAGCTGGGCACGTCGCTGCGCGTGACGAGCGGCCCGGCCATCCAGCACGCGGGCGACCTGGCCGCGGTGCTGTCCTCCCTGGAGGAGGGGGAGGTCCTCTTCCTCGACGAGATCCACCGCCTCGCCCGGCCGGCCGAGGAGCTGCTGTACGTCGCCATGGAGGACTTCCGGGTCGACGTGATGGTGGGCAAGGGCGCCGGCGCGAGCGCGATCCCGCTGGCGCTCCCACCGTTCACCGTCGTCGGCGCGACGACCCGCGCGGGGCTCCTGCCGGCGCCGCTGCGGGACCGCTTCGGCTTCACCGGCCACCTCGACTTCTACGACACCGCGGAGCTGGAGCAGGTGCTCGTGCGCTCGGCCGGCCTGCTGGGCGTCCCGCTCGACCGCCGGGCCGCCGTGGAGATCGCCTCGCGGTCGCGCGGCACGCCACGGATCGCCAACCGGCTCCTGAGGCGCGTGCGTGACTGGGCGGAGGTGCGCGGCGACGGGAAGCTCGACCTCCCCGCCGCCCGTGCCGCGCTCGCCGTGTACGAGGTCGACGAGCGCGGCCTCGACCGGCTGGACCGAGCCGTGCTCAGCGCCCTCTGCACCCGTTTCGGCGGGGGACCGGTGGGCCTGACGACGTTGGCGGTCGCCGTGGGGGAAGAACCCGAGACGGTGGAGACCGTCGCGGAGCCGTTCCTCGTCCGGGAGGGTCTGGTGGGCCGCACGCCGCGCGGTCGCGTCGCCCTGCCGGCCGCCTGGGAGCACCTCGGTCTGCGGCCGCCGCAGCCCACGGACACGCTCTTCGCCTGACGGAACCGGATGGGACCCATGCGCGTTGGAGGCACCAGTCGCGGCGCCTAGACTGCGGCGGACACACCCGATCTGCAGGAGACTCCCGCGCCCATGGGCAACTACGGCTTCTACATCATCATCGCGCTGGCCTTCGGCGCGATGTGGCTCATGTCGAGCCGCACCCGCAAGCAGCAGCAGGCGGCGCAGGAGTTCCGCAACACGCTCGAGCCGGGCGACGAGGTGATGACCGGCTCCGGGTTCTTCGGCACGGTGGTCGAGGTCGAGGGCGACGTCATCACCCTCGAGTCCACGCCCGGCAGCCGTACCCGCTGGCTGCGCGCCGCGATCTCCAAGAAGATCGAGCCCGTCGTCGCCGAGATCGGCGAGGCGGACGACGACGAGGACGAGCCCATCGACGTGCCGGACGACATCTCGTCGCTCGAGCCGCTGCCGACCCAGGACAGCACCCGCCCCGCCGCAGGCACGAGCACGCCGTCCGCCGCCGACGAGCCGGGCACCACGGCGGAGCCGACCACGACCGACGGTGACCGCCCGGACCGCGAGGGTGGTTCGCAGACCAAGTAGCAGCACCGGCCGGGGGACGCGCCCTCGGCCTCGTCCCCACCGGCGGCAGGCGTCGCCGGTGCGCGCATGAGAGAGAAGACGTTGGCCGCTCCGACACGCCGGCAACACCCGGTCCGCACGCTCACCACGCTCGGCGTCCTGATCGTCGTGGCCTTCGCCGCGATCGTCGCGGGGACGAAGTGGTCCTCCGCGACGTTCGCGCCGAAGCTGGCCCTCGACCTCGAAGGCGGCACCCAGATCATCCTCACGCCGGTCGCGCAGCAGGCCGGTCAGGTGACCTCCACGACGATCAACCAGGCGATCGACGTCATCCGGCAGCGTGTCGACTCCTCCGGCGTCGCCGAGGCTCAGATCACCAGCCAGAGCGGCAACAAGATCGTCGTCGCGCTTCCCGGCCACCCGTCCGACGAGACGCTGAACCTGGTGCGGACCTCCGCCCAGATGGAGTTCCGGCCGGTGCTGCAGGTGGGCAACCCGGGCCCGTCGCCGTCCGCGACCGCCTCCGCCACCCCGACACCCGGGGCGACCCCGTCGTCCGCCGCCACCCCCGCGGCGACGCCCGCCGCGACGCCGTCCGCCACGGCGACGGCCGAGGCGAACCCTGCCGCGTCGGCAAGTGCGAGCCCTGCGGCCTCCGCGGGCGCCACGCCGGCACCGTCCCCGTCGGCCAGCGGACCGACGTCGCCGAGCGACGTCGCCTACTACGTCACGCCGGACGTGCAGGCCAAGTTCGACGCGCTGGACTGCACGCAGGCGTCCAACCGGACGGGTGGTGTCAACGGCCCGGCCGACGCCGCCTTCGTGACCTGCGACACCGCCGGCACCGCGAAGTACATCCTCGGGCCGGTCGAGGTCAAGGGCTCCCACATCGCCAGCGCCTCGTCGGGCCTCAACCGCCTGCAGAACGGCGGCACCGGCAACCAGTGGGTGGTCGAGCTGTCGTTCGACTCCACCGGCACCACGCAGTTCGGCAACGTGAGCTCGCGGCTCTACAGCGAGACGGCGCCGCTCAACCGGTTCGGCATCGTCCTCGACGGTCTCGTCATCGAGGCGCCGACGATGAACGGCGTCATCAACAACGGTCAGGCGGAGATCTCCGGGTCCTTCACCCGGCAGAGCGCGGCCACGCTGGCCAGCCAGCTGAACTTCGGCGCGCTGCCGATCAGCTTCCAGGTGGAGAGCGAGCAGCAGATCTCGGCGACGCTCGGTTCCGAGCAGCTGCAGAAGGGCCTGCTCGCCGGCCTGATCGGCATGGTGCTGGTCGTCATCTACTCGCTGGTCCAGTACCGGGTGCTCGGTCTGCTGACCGTCGCCTCGCTGGTGCTCGCCGCGATCATCACGTATGCGGTGATCACCCTGCTGTCCTGGACGCAGGGCTACCGCCTGTCGCTCCCCGGTGTCGCCGGTCTGATCGTGGCGATCGGTATCACGGCCGACTCCTTCATCGTCTACTTCGAACGGATCCGCGACGAGCTGCGCGAAGGGCGCGTGCTCGGCGGTGCGGTCGAGCGCGGCTGGGACCGGGCACGGCGCACCATCCTGGCGTCCGACGCGGTCAACTTCCTCGCCGCCGTCGTCCTCTACGTCCTCGCCGTCGGCAGCGTGCGCGGCTTCGCGTTCACGCTGGGCCTGACGACGATCATCGACCTCGTCATCGTCTTCACGTTCACGCACCCGATGATGGAGATCATCAGCCGCTGGCCGTTCTTCACCGAGGGCCACCGCTTCTCCGGCCTCGACCCGCGGCGCCTCGGCGTGCCGACCACCCGCTACGTCGGGCGCGGCCGTGTGGTCACCGCCGGCGAGTCCACCGCGACGGCGGCCCCCGAGGCGGCCGACCCGGGGCGCGGTCGCCGCAACCCCGTGCCCGTCGGCTCCGGCGCAGGCACGGGCCCGGCGGCCGCCGCCGGCGGCATGACGATCGCCGAACGGCGGGCCGCCCAGCGACGAGCCCAGGCAGGCAGCCCGCCCACCGACGCCGGTGCCGACGAGACGCCCACCGCCACCGAAGGGGACGAGCACTGATGGCCGTCGGATTCGCCCAGTGGGGCAACGACCTCTACACCGGTCGGCGCTCCTACGACATCGTCGGCCGCCGGCGCGTCTGGTACGTGGTCGCCGCCGTGCTCGTCCTCAGCTCCGTGGTGCTGCTCTTCGCCCCCGGCCTCAACCCGGGCATCGAGTTCCGCGGCGGCTCGGAGTTCGTCGTCTCCGGCATCTCGAACAAGGACCAGCAGCTCGCGGTCACGACCGTGCAGGCCGTCGACACCAAGGAGGTGCCGCGCGTCAGCTCGGTGGGGAGCAGCGCGCTGCGCGTGCAGACCCGCACGCTGAGCAACACCCAGGTGGAGCAGGTCAAGGGCTCGCTCGCGAAGGCCTACGGGGTGCCCGAGACGCAGGTGACCAGCACGTTCATCGGCCCGACGTGGGGCGGTGACGTGTCCCGCAAGGCGGCGACCAGCCTCGTCGTGTTCCTCGTGCTCGTCGCGGCCGTCATGACGCTGTACTTCCGGAACTGGCGGATGGCCGTCTCGGCGCTGGTCGCGCTGTTCCACGACGTCACGCTGACCGCCGGCGTCTACGCGGCCGTCGGCTGGGAGGTCACCCCGGCGACGGTGGTCGGCTTCCTGACCATCCTCGGCTACTCGATCTACGACACCGTCGTGGTGTTCGACAAGGTGCGCGAGAACACGGACGGCGTGCTCGACCAGTCGCGCTACACCTACGCGGAGAAGGCCAACCTCGCGGTCAACCAGACGCTGGTGCGGTCGATCAACACCTCGGTCGTCGCGCTCCTGCCCGTCGCGTCGATCCTGTTCATCGGCGCGTTCGTCCTCGGCGCGGGGACGCTGCGCGACATCGCCCTCGCCCTGTTCGTCGGCATGCTGGTCGGCACGTTCTCGTCCATCTTCCTGGCGACCCCGCTCGAGGTGACGCTCCGGGAGCGGGAGCCGGCGCTGCGTGCGCACCGCGACCGGGTGCTCGCCGCCCGGACCGGATCCGGTTCGCCGGCCGCTGCCGGCGAGGCACCCCTCGTGGGCGCCGCCACGCGCACCGTCGGTCCGCTTCACCCAGGCTCGCACCAGGGCGTCGCGGCCCAGCCGCGCCGCCGGCGCCGGTGAGCGCCGCACCCGCAGCGTCCGGCGTCCCCGACCGTGCGGCGGTCGCGGCACGCGTCTCGGAGCTGATGCGCGAGGTTCCCGACTACCCGGAGCCGGGCATCCTGTTCCGCGACATCACCCCGGTGCTGGCCGACGCGCAGGCGTTCGCCGACCTGGTCGCCGTCATGGCCGCGGCCGCGCCCGGCCCCGTCGACCTGGTGGCGGGGATGGAGTCGCGCGGCTTCCTCCTCGCAGCACCCGTCGCGGTCGCGCTCGGCGCCGGCCTGGTGCCGGTGCGCAAGGCGGGCAAGCTGCCCGGTCCGACGCTCTCCGAGACCTACGAGCTCGAGTACGGCACGGCGACGCTGGAGCTGCACCCGTTCACCGTTCCGGCGGGCTCCCGGGTGCTCGTGCTCGACGACGTGCTGGCCACCGGCGGCACCGCGGCTGCCACGCTGCGCCTGTTCGCCGACTGCGGCGCCCAGGTGGTCGGCATCGGGGTCCTGGCCGAGCTGGCGGCGCTCCGAGGCCGCGACCAGGTGCCCGGCGTACCGGTTGACGCGCTGCTGACCCTGCCGTGAGGCTCCGCCCGGACGGGCTGCGTGACGGCCCCCGGACGTCCCGCCGTACACTCGCACGCACACAGCGGTGCCGCACCGCCCGACGGAATCGGTGACCCTCGTCGGGCGTTGGTAGTGGGACCGCGGGGAGAGGGGGTGTCGACATGACGGAGCAGCAGGTCGCGCCCGCGCAGTCGGACCCCGGAGACTCCCACGGCTCGAGCGCACGGTTGCGTGCCCGTCTCGCACGGCTCAGCGGCCGCGGGACCACGACGTCGCCGGCTATCGAACCGGTGCTCCAGGCCGCCCGGACGAACCATCCGAAGGCTGACCTGTCGATCCTCGAGCAGGCGTACGCCGTCGCAGAGAAGGCCCACCGCGGCCAGCTGCGCAAGAGCGGTGACCCGTACATCACCCACCCCGTCGCGGTCGCCACCATCCTGGCCGAGCTGGGCATGACGCCGTCCACGCTGGCCGCGGCGCTCCTGCACGACACCGTCGAGGACACCGACTACTCCCTCGACCAGCTGCGCACCGACTTCGGTCCCGAGGTCGCCATGCTGGTCGACGGCGTGACCAAGCTCGACAAGGTGCAGTACGGGGACGCCGCCCAGGCCGAGACCGTCCGCAAGATGGTCGTCGCGATGGCGCACGACATCCGCGTCCTGGTCATCAAGCTGGCCGACCGGCTGCACAACGCGCGCACCTGGAAGTTCGTCTCCCCGGCCTCCGCCGAGCGCAAGGCGCGCGAGACGCTCGAGATCTACGCCCCGCTGGCCCACCGGCTCGGCATGAACACCATCAAGTGGGAGCTCGAGGACCTCGCGTTCGCGACGCTCTACCCCAAGGTCTACGACGAGATCGTGCACCTGGTCGCCGAGCGGGCGCCGGCCCGCGAGGAGTACCTCGGGATCGTCCGCGAGCAGGTCAGCGCCGACCTGCGGGCCGCGAAGATCAAGGCGACGGTCACCGGCCGCCCGAAGCACTACTACTCGATCTACCAGAAGATGATCGTGCGGGGCCGCGACTTCGCCGACATCTACGACCTCGTGGGCGTGCGCGTCCTGGTCGACACGGTCCGTGACTGCTATGCGGCGCTCGGGGCGCTGCACGCGCGATGGAACCCGGTGCCGGGCCGGTTCAAGGACTACATCGCGATGCCCAAGTTCAACCTGTACCAGTCGCTGCACACGACGGTGATCGGGCCCGGCGGCAAGCCGGTGGAGATCCAGATCCGGACGCACGACATGCACCGTCGCGCGGAGTACGGCGTCGCGGCCCACTGGAAGTACAAGGAGAACGCGAAGAGCGGCACCGCCGAGGCAGCCGGCGACATGACGTGGCTGCGTCAGCTGGTCGACTGGCAGAAGGAGACGGCCGACCCGACGGAGTTCCTCGACTCGCTGCGCTTCGAGATCGCCGGGTCCGAGGTCTACGTCTTCACACCCAAGGGCGACGTCATCGCGCTGCCGCAGGGATCGACGCCCGTCGACTTCGCCTACGCCGTGCACACTCAGGTGGGCCACCGGACGATGGGCGCCCGCGTCAACGGCCGACTCGTGCCGCTGGACTCGACGCTCGAGAACGGCGACGTCGTCGACGTCTTCACCTCCAAGTCGGAGACCGCCGGCCCGTCGCGCGACTGGCTGGGCTTCGTCAAGAGCCCGCGCGCCCGGAACAAGATCCGGCAGTGGTTCACCAAGGAGCGCCGCGAGGAGGCCGTCGAGCGCGGCAAGGACGCGCTGGCCAAGGCGATGCGCAAGCAGAACCTGCCCATGCAGCGGCTGCTGTCGCACGAGTCGCTCGTCGCCCTGGCGAACGAGATGCGGTACCCGGACGTCACCGCGCTGTACGGGGCGATCGGGGAGAACCAGGTCGCCGCCAGCACCGTGGTCCAGCGGCTGGTGCACTCGCTCGGCGGCGAGCCCGCGGCGGAGGAGGACATCGCCGAGACGGCGCGTCCGGGGCCGACGGCCCGGCGGGTGCGCACGGGCGACCCGGGTGTGGTGGTCAAGGGCGTCGACGACGTCTGGGTCAAGCTCGCCAAGTGCTGCACGCCGGTTCCGGGCGACGAGATCATCGGCTTCGTCACCCGCGGCGCCGGCGTGAGCGTGCACCGGGCCGACTGCGTGAACGTCGACAACCTGCGCAGCCAGCCCGAGCGGCTGGTGGACGTCAGCTGGGGTCACACGAGCTCGCAGCTGTTCCTGGTGCAGATCCAGGTCGAGGCGCTGGACCGGTCCCGACTGCTGTCGGACGTCACCCGGGTGCTGTCCGACCACCACGTCAACATCCTGTCGGCGGCGGTCTCCACGTCCCGGGACCGCGTGGCGCTGTCCCGGTTCGTGTTCGAGATGGCGGAGCCGTCCCACCTGGCCTCGGTGCTCTCCGCGGTCCGGAAGGTCGAGGGCGTCTTCGACGTCTACCGGATCACCGGAGCCCGTACGGCGGACGAGCCGGCCATCCGGGCCTGAGCCCGCGCCTGGCGACCCGCCGGGTCCGGGTCCTCACAGCCGGCCGAGCAGCTCGCGAGCCTGCCGCAGCCCGCGTCCTCCCGCGACCTCCTCCAGCCGCGCCCGGGCCGCCGCCGGGTCGAACCCGAGCCCGCACAGGCCCTCGAGCAGCACGGCAGCCACCGGCGCGGGCAGCCACCGTGCGACGTCCAGCCCGGTCCGCTGGACGGTCGTCACCCGGATGCGACCCAGGGTCAGGACGTCCTCCGCGGGGAGCGGGGCCTCGGCACTCGACCGCCACGGGTCAGGGTCCGTGCGCCGGCCCCTCGGGGGAACGAGCACGTCGACGCGTGACGGTGCAGGACCGCCGAGGTGGACCCATGCGGCACTCGCCCGACCGACCACGCCGCGAGCCGGCACGACGTCCGCGACGGCAGCCAGCCGCATGATCGGTGAGACGTCGAGACCGGCAGCGACGGCGACGTCGCCCCACAGCACCGCCACCGTCCCGTCGCGGCACATGCCGGCCCACGCAAGCGCACCGACATCGCTCCTGCGGACAAGCTCGGGAACGGGTACGCGGACGGGCACGAGGGCATGGAGCGCGGACACGCCGTCAGCATGCCGTCGGGCACGGCGACCGGTTGACCGCCCTGTGGACGACCCCGGCCGCGGGGCCCGACGGCGGGCGCCAGGCGCTCAGCCCCGGGCGTCCTGCGCTGCGCGCTGAACCTGCTCGAGCCAGGCGCGGCGAGCGTCGAGCGCCGCCTGCGCCTCCGCCACGGCGCGGGCGTCACCCTTGGCACGGGCACGAGCGAGGTCCGCCTCGAGACCGGCGATCGCCTGCTCGAGCTGGGCGGCAGCCCCCTCCGCGCGGGCCCTCGTCTCCGGGTTGGTCCGGCGCCACTGGGCGTCGTCCGCCTCCCGGACGGCCTGCTCGACCGCACGGAGACGGCCCTCGACGCGCTGCACGTCCCCGCGGGGCACCTTCCCGGCCGCCTCCCAGCGCTCCTGCACGGAACGCAGGGCCGCCTTGGCAGCACCGAGGTTCCGGACCGGCAGCAGGGCCTCCGCCTCGGCGAGCAGCGCCTCCTTGACGACGAGGTTCGCCTGGTACTCCGTGTCGGTGGCCTGGTTGGCCGCGTCGCGTGCCGCGAAGAAGGCGTCCTGGGCGGCGCGGAACCGGGCCCACAGCGCGTCGTCGACCGGGCGGCTGGCCCGTCCGGCGGCCTTCCACTGCGTCATGAGGTCACGGAAGGCACCCGCCGTCGGCCCCCACTCGGTGCTGGCGGACAGCCGCTCGGCCTCGGCCACCAGCGCCTCCTTGGCGCCCTTGGCCGCGGCGTTCCGCGACTCGAGCTCGGCGAAGAAGTGCCGTCGCTCGCGGTCGAACGTGGTGCGCGCGTGGCTGAACCGCTTCCAGAGCGCCTCCTCCGTCGCCCTGTCGAGACGCGGCCCGGAGCGCTGGGCCTCCTTCCACTGGTCCAGCAGCGCGCGGAGCTGTTCGCCCGCCGGCCGCCACTGGATCCGGCTGGGGTCCGTCTCGGCGATCTTCTCCGCCTGCTCCACCAACGTGGTGCGTGCAGCGGCAGCAGCCTCGCGCGCGGCCGCGCGCTCGGCCTCGGCGGCGGCACGCCGCTCGGCAGCGACGGCACGCAGGGCGTCCAGGCGCTCGCGCAGCCCGACGAGGTCACCGACCGCTGCGGGCGCCGCCAGCTCCTCGGTCAGCTTGGCGAGGGTCTGGTCGATCTCCTTGACCGAGAGGTCCGTCGCGGAGAGCCGCGCCTCGAACAGCACCACCTTGGCCTGCAGGTCGAGGAACCGGCGCACGTAGAGCGCGAGTGCCTCGTCCGGGGTGGCGCCGGGGAACTGGCCGACCTCACGCTCGGTCTCGCCGTCGCGGACGAACACCGTCCCGGTGTCGTCGACGCGGCCGAACTCGGCCGCGCGCGCCGCTTCAGCGGGGTCCACCGGCGCGACCGGGGCGGGCGCTGCAGCCGGTGCAGCCGCCGCCGCGGGTCGGCCGGCAGGACGAGGCGTCGGCCGAACCGAGGCGGGGCTGGGGCGGGGGCCGGGGCGAGGAGCCGGTCGGGGTCCGGGGACCGGGGCCGACGGCGCGGGGGCGGTGTCGGGCAGCGGGCTCCCGGCCTCCGGCGCAGCCGGTGCTTCAGCGGTCGTGGGCTCCGCTGCATCGGCGGCGACCGTGGTGGCCGTCGGCTCCGTGCTCTCGTCGGCGGGCGCACCGTCGTCACCCTGGTCGGCAGGAGCGGGCTCGTCGTCGGACGACGCGGCAGCAGCAGGCTGCTCGGCCGGGGCGGTCACCGGCTCGGGGGCCGGTTCGGCGGGGGCCGTCACCGGCTCGGGGGCCGGTTCGGCGGGGGCCGTCACCGGCTCGGGGGCCGGTTCGGCGGGGGCCGTCACCGGCTCGGGGGCCGGTTCGGCGGGGGCCGTCACCGGCTCGGGGGCCGGTTCGACTGCCGTGTCGACGTCGTTCGCGGCCTCCGCCGTGGTGGGGACCGTCGTGGCCTCGCCGTCCTCGTCGGGCGCCGTCGGCGTCTGGGGGCTCTGCGTCACTGGGTCTCCACTCCCTCGATGATGACGTCCGACGCCGGGGCGGTGGTGGTACCCACCGTCACGGTGCCCGCGTCTGCGATGGCCTTCAGCACGTCCAGACCGGACGTGATGTGGCCGAACACGGTGTAGCCGCCCGCCGAGTCCGACGGGATCGTCGAGTCGGCGTAGACCAGGAAGAACTGGCTGCCCATCGAGCTGGCGTTGCCGGACTGCCGCGCCATCGCGACGGTGCCGGCCTTGTACACGTTGTCAGCGGGGGCGTTCTCGATCGGGCCCCAGCTGTACCCGGGGCCTCCGGTGCCCGTCGCCGTCGGGTCGCCGCACTGCAGCACGTAGATGCCCGAGGTGACCAACCGATGGCACTTGGTCGAGTCGAAGTAGCCCTGGCCGGCGAGCGTGACGAAGTTCGCGACGGCCTGCGGCGCCGCAGCCCCGTCGAGCGTCATCGTGATGTCGCCCTTGTTGGTGATGACCTTCGCCGTCCAGGTGCGGTTCTGCGCCAGCGACTTGTCGGGCAGCACGCCGCCGTTGCCCGTGCGTGCCGCCGTCGAGATCGTCGCCTGGCCCGAGGGCGTCGCGCTGGGCGCGGCGGCGGCCTTGCCGCCGTCCCGGGTCAGGCTGATCACGAGCACCACCGCGATGGCGACGACCGCGACCACGGACCCGATGCCGAGCCCGAGGCGCTGGCGGTGACGGCGCCTCGCCCGCGCGCGAGCCTGGCGCTCCTGCCACTTCTCGAGCCGCCGACGCTCGTACTCCCGCTCCCGCTTGCTGGACACGCCCACCCCTCGTGATGTGCGGGCCAGGTGAGTGGGACCACCTGCGGCACCGCGCCGTAGGACCGGGCACAGTCTAGGCAAGGGGCGCGGCGCCACGACCACCACGCCCGCTGGTCCGACGGTGGATCTCGTCCGCCGTGCGCACGAGGTGGACGCTCTCCACGGACCGACGGTCGTACCGTGCCGGGGTGGAGGTCCTCGAGGTGATCTCGCCCCTGCTCGGGGCCCGCTGCTGCGTCGTCGTGGGGGAGCAGGCGTCCTGCGTGGTCGTCGACCCCGGCGCCCTGGTCGCTGACACGGTCGTCGCGCTCGTGGCGCAGCGGGGCCTGCGACCGCAGGCGGTGCTGGCGACGCACGGGCACGCCGACCACACGTGGGACGCGGGTCGCCTGTCCGACCGGTTCGGCGTCCCCGTCGTCGTGCACGCGGACGACGTCTACCGGCTCGCGGACCCGTGGGGGACCCTCGGCGTGCTCGGCGCGGCGGTCGGCTCGCCCGACGGTCCGCTGGCCGCCGAGCTCCGGCGGCTCGGCGCCGACCCGTCGGACTGGGTCGCGCCGCACGACGTGCGTCCGGTGTGCGCGGACGGCGCCGCCGAGGAGCGGCTCGCGCTCGGAGAGCTCTCCGTGGTGGCCCGGCACGCGCCCGGTCACACCGAGGGATCGGTCGTCTACGTGCTGGAACCACCGGACGAGCGGCCGATCGCCCTCACGGGGGACGTGCTGTTCGCCGGCACCGTCGGCCGGACGGACCTTCCCGGGGGCGACGCCGTGGCCATGAGCCGGACCCTCCGGCTCGTCGTGCGCTCGCTCCCGCCCCGGTCCGTCGTCCTGCCGGGGCACGGCCCGGCGACCGATCTGGCGACCGAGCTCGCGCGGAACCCCTACCTGCGCTGAGCCGCGGACCGCCCTGGCGCGCTGTTCTGGGAGGATCGGTGCCCATGGCACGCCCCACACCGCTGTCCGGATTCCCCGAGTGGCTCCCCGAAGGTCGGATCGTCGAGCAGCACGTGCTGGACGTCCTCCGGCGCACGTTCGAGCTGCACGGCTTCGCCGGTGTGGAGACCCGCGCCGTCGAGCCGCTGGACCAGCTGCTGCGCAAGGGGGAGACCTCGAAGGAGGTCTACGTCCTGCGGCGCCTGCAGGCCGACCCGCAGCAGGAGGAGCGGGGCGACACCCTCGGCCTGCACTTCGACCTGACCGTGCCGTTCGCTCGGTACGTGCTGGAGAACGCCGGGCACCTCGCCTTCCCGTTCCGTCGGTACCAGATCCAGAAGGTGTGGCGCGGTGAGCGACCCCAGGACGGGCGGTTCCGGGAGTTCATCCAGGCGGACATCGACGTGGTGGGCGCCGGCTCGCTGCCGTACCACTACGAGGTCGAGCTGCCGCTGGTGATGGCCGAGGCGCTCTCTGCGCTGCAGGAGGTCGGCGTGCCGCCGGTGCGGGTGCTGGTGAACAACCGGAAGGTCGCGGAGGGCTTCTACCGCGGTCTGGGTCTGGACGACGTCGAGGCGGTGCTGCGGAGCATCGACAAGCTCGACAAGGTCGGCCCGGAGGTGGTGGCCGAGCTGCTGGTCGAGGAGGCCGGGGCGTCCGCCGACCAGGCGACGGCCTGCCTCGAGCTCGCGGCGATCTCCGGGCCGGACGGGGGCGTCGTCGACCGCGTGCGGGACCTGGCGAAGCGGTACGACGTCTCGTCCGACCTTCTCGACGAGGGGCTGCAGGAGCTCGGCACGCTCGTCCGGGCAGCCGCCGCACGGCTGCCGGGCACCGTCGTCGCGGACCTGAAGATCGCGCGAGGCCTGGACTACTACACCGGCTCGGTCTACGAGACGGTGCTCGTGGGCCACGAGCACCTCGGGTCCATCTGCTCCGGCGGCCGGTACGACACCTTGGCGTCGGACGGTGCCACGACCTACCCCGGCGTCGGACTCTCGGTCGGCGTGAGCCGGCTCGTCTCCCGGCTGCTGTCCGCCGGCCTGGTTCGCGCGACCCGTGCGGTGCCGACGGCCGTGCTGGTGGCCGTGACGGACGAGGACTCGCGGCAGCGCTCCGACGAGGTGGCGGCCACGCTGCGCAGCCGCGGCATCCCCGTCGAGGTCGCGCCGGCGGCGGCCAAGTTCGGCAAGCAGATCCGGCACGCGGACCGTCGCGGCATCCCGTTCGTCTGGTTCCTCGGTGCCGACGGCGCGCCCGACGAGGTCAAGGACATCCGCTCCGGCGAGCAGGTGGCTGCCGACGCAGCCGCCTGGGAACCGCCCGCGGCCGACCGGTGGCCCAGGGTGGTGCCGGGAGACGCGCACTAGGATCGTGCGGGCGCCCCGCCGGGCGCCCACCCCCTGACGACGAAGGACGACCCGTGCTGCGCACCCACACCGCCGGCTCGCTGCGAGCCGAGCACATCGGCACCACCGTGACCCTCACCGGGTGGGTGGACCGGCGGCGTGATCACGGTGGCGTGGCGTTCGTCGACCTGCGGGACGCCTCCGGGATCGCGCAGGTGGTGATCCGCGACGAGGCCGTGGCGCACGAGCTGCGCGCCGAGTACGTGCTGCAGGTGACGGGGACCGTGGGCCGCCGCCCGGAGGGCAACGAGAACCCGCACCTGCCCACGGGCGAGGTGGAGGTCGTCGCCGACCACGTCGTCGTGCTCAACGAGGCGGCGCCCCTGCCGTTCCAGGTGTCGACCTCGCTCAACGAGCCGGTGGGCGAGGAGGCGCGCCTCAAGTACCGCTACCTGGACCTGCGCCGGCCGGCCCCCGCACACGCGATGCGGCTGCGCGCCAAGGTGAGCCAGGCGGCGCGCCGGGTGCTCGACGCCGAGGGATTCGTCGAGTTCGAGACGCCCACGCTGACCCACTCGACGCCCGAGGGCGCCCGCGACTTCCTGGTGCCGGCGCGCCTGGCGCCCGGCAGCTGGTACGCCCTGCCGCAGTCGCCGCAGCTGTTCAAGCAGCTGCTGATGGTCGCGGGGATGGAGCGGTACTACCAGATCGCCCGGTGCTACCGGGACGAGGACTTCCGCGCCGACCGGCAGCCGGAGTTCACCCAGCTGGACGTCGAGATGAGCTTCGTCGACCAGGACGACGTGATCGCCGTCGCCGAGGGTGTGCTCAAGGAGGTCTGGGCGCTGATCGACGTGGACCTGACCACGCCGATCCCGCGGATGACCTACGCCGACGCCATGGCGCGGTACGGCACCGACAAGCCGGATCTGCGGTTCGGCCTCGAGCTGACAGACCTGACGCAGTACTTCGCGAGCACGCCGTTCCGGGTGTTCCAGGCGCCGTACGTCGGCGCCGTCGTGCAGCCCGGGGGAGCGGCGACACCGCGCCGCGGGTTCGACGCGTGGCAGGACTGGGCCAAGCAGCGTGGCGCCAAGGGCCTCGCCTACGTGACGGTCGGCGACGACGGCGAGCTGGCCGGGCCGGTGGCGAAGAACATCTCCGACGAGGAGCGCGCGGGGCTGGCGGCCGTCGTCGGCGCGAAGCCGGGCGACGCGGTGTTCTTCGCCGCGGGCAAGGCATCCGAGGCGCGCGCGCTGCTCGGTGCTGCGCGGCTGGAGATCGGCCGGCGTGCCGAGCTGATCGACGAGGACGCCTGGTCGTTCGTGTGGGTGGTCGACGCCCCCCTGTTCAAGCCCACCGGTGAGGACGACGACGTCGCGCTGGGCACCAGTGCCTGGACGGCCGTGCACCACGCGTTCACGTCGCCGACCCCGGAGTGGGTCGACCGGTTCGAGGAGGACCCGGGCAACGCCCTGGCGTACGCGTACGACATCGTCTGCAACGGCAACGAGATCGGCGGCGGTTCGATCCGTATCCACCGTCGCGACGTGCAGGAGCGCGTGTTCGCGGTGATGGGGATCGACCACGACGAGGCGCAGGAGAAGTTCGGCTTCCTGCTCGACGCCTTCAAGTTCGGCGCCCCGCCGCACGGCGGAATCGCGTTCGGCTGGGACCGGATCGTCGCGCTGCTCACGCACGCCGAGTCGATCCGCGACGTGATCGCGTTCCCCAAGTCCGGAGGCGGATTCGACCCGCTGACGGGTGCGCCGGCTCCGATCACGCCCGAGCAGCGCCGCGAGGCCGGGGTGGACGCCAAGCCCAAGGCGCCCGCACCGGCGCCCGCGCTCTGACGTCTGCCGCATGACGGCGTTGGACGAGCTGCCCCCACGGTGGCGGCACGACCGGCTCGTGTGCTCCGACGCGGAACGCCTCGGCTCCGCTCGGGTGCTGAACGACGAGCACGCACTGGTCGCGCTCGCCGCACGAGATCGCGGCACCACGGGGGCGGCCTACGGCGAGCGGGGCGGTGCCGCACGGTTGGTGACGGCACTCGTCCGGTCCGGTGAGCTACACGGGCCCGTGCTGTGGTTGAGCATGCCGCGCGACGTCGGCCTTCCCGATGCCGTGTGCGCCGAGCTCGGACTGGAACCGCTGCCCGGCTGGGACTGGCTCTCGGCCGACCGCCCGCCGTCGGCGCAGCCGAGGGAGGGCGACGTCGTACGCCTCGATCCGCAGGCCGACGGACCGGCGATCCGGGAGTGCCTGCGGACGGCGAACCCGGGTACGGAGGCCGACCCCACCGGGCCGCACGAGGCGGGCTGGTGGGGAGTGCGGGCGCCCGACGGCGGGCTCATCGGCGTCATCGGCGCGTCACGGCGTGGAGCGGCGACGCCGCAGCAGCACACGTGGCACCTGCACGGGCTCGGCGTGCGGCCGTCGCATCGCCGTCAGGGCTGGGGCCGCGCACTCACCGCCGCGGCGGTGCGGGACGGGCTGGACGCCGGCGCGCCGTGGGTGTCCCTCGGCGTCTGGGCCGACAACCACGCGGCGCTCGCGATGTATGCGGCGCTCGGGTTCCGGACGGACCATGAGCGTCGTTCGTACCGGCCTGTCGGTGAGCAGGCGACGCACCCCAGCCACTGACGTCGGCGCACCCTCCGCGGCGCGTTCGCGCCCTCAGTGCGTGATGGCGAGCCGGTCGTGCAGCCGGCGCAGCGGTGCCGGCGCCCACCAGTTCCACCGGCCGAGGACCGTCATCGTCGCGGGTACCAGCAGGACCCGGACCACGGTGGCGTCGACCAGCACCGCCACGGCCAGGGCGAAGCCGACCTCCTTGATCACCAGGAGGCGGCCGGCGACGAAGCCGCTGAAGACGACGATGACGATGGCGGCGGCCGACGTGATGATGCGCCCCGACCGTTGCAGACCGAGTCGCACAGCGTCGTCGCTGGTCGCCCCGCCGTCGTACAGCTCCTTGATCCGGGACAGCAGGAACACCTCGTAGTCCATCGCCAGCCCGAAGGCGAAGGCCACCACGAGCGCGAGGACGTACGTCTCGATCCCGCCCACGGAGGTGAACCCGAGCAGGCCGGCCAGGTGGCCGTCCTGGAAGGTCCAGACGAGCACCCCGAGGGATGCGGACAGCGACAGCACGTTGGTCAGCAGGGCCTTGAGCGGGACCACCACCGACCCGGTCATCAGGAAGAGCAGCACCAGCGTCGCGAGCGCCACGATGCCGCCGGCGATCCACGCGCGCTGCGCCAGCGCCTTCTGGAAGTCGAGCTCGTGCGCCGCCTGCCCGGTCACCCACACGGGGTAGCCCGGCCGCATCGCGCGGATCTCCGTCACCACGTCGCGCGCCACCGCGCCCGCCGGGTCGGCGGTGTCGGGCCGGACGCCGATCTGGACGTAGGAGCCGACCGCGGCGGGCGGGTCGACCGACCGCACGTGGGGCGAGCGGGCGAGCGTCGCGGCCAGCGCGGTCCCCTGCTCCATGCTCGCCTGCACCACCACGGTGATGGCGGGGGCCGCCGCGGACGGGTACTGGTCCGCGAGCTGCCGCAGGAACGTCACCTGGTCGCTGCCCCGCGGCAGCAGCTCGGCGCCGGAGTTCCGCAGCTCGAGGTGGGTGAGGGGTGCCGCGAGGAGGGCCAGCAGCGCGAGGGCGCCGCCCATCACCCACCACGGTCGACGCTGGACCCGGCCGGCCAGCCGGGAGAACGCGCCCTCCTCGGACTGCACGTCCGAGGTGCGGGCCAGCACGCCCCGGAGCACCGGGACGAGCGCCAGCACGCTGGGCCGCGCGAGTCGGCGGCCGGACCACACCAGCAGCGCCGGAACCAGGGTCAGCGCCGTTGCGAGCGCGATGACGATGACGGCGACCGCGGCGCCGCCGATCGCCCGCAGGATGTCGGGCCGGAACACCAGCAGCCCCGCGATGGAGATCGCGACCGTCAGCGCGGAGAACGTGACCGTCCGACCCGCGGTGGCCATCGTGCGCTCGACGGCCTCCGCCACGGCGCCGTCGCCACGTCGACGCCGGCTGCCCACGCCGCCGTCCGCGTCCGTCAGCCGGTGCAGCTCCTCGCGGTAGCGGCTGACCACCAGGAGGCCGTAGTCGATCGACAGACCCAGGCCCAGGACGGTGACGACGTTGACGACCGAGGCGTCCACGTCCATGACGTAGGACAGGCCCAGCACGGCAGCGAGACCGCCGGCGATCGAGGCGAGGGCGCCGGCCATCGGCATGGCCGCCGCGAGGAAGCCCCCGAACACGAGCACCATCACCAGCAGCGCCACCGGCAGCGCGATCGCCTCACCGGTGCGCAGGTCCTTCTCCACCTGGCCGGTGATCGCGTCGACGATCAAGGGGGTGCCGCCGACCACGCCCGTCACCTGGGGCGCGACCGGCCGCAGGAGGCTGGGGGTGTCCCTGAGCAGGCCCTCGACGTCGTGCAGGGCCGTCGTCTTCGCCTCGCCGACGACACCGGCACGCAGCTCCACCACGACGAGGAAGCCGTGCCCGTCCCGGGCCACCAGAGGGGCAGCGGCCGGGTTCGCCACGCCACCCGGCAGGACGAGCGGGTCGATCACGGACCCGACGCCCGCCACCGCGGCGAGCCTGTCCCGCTGCGGCGCCAACGCCTCCGCGACGCCCGCGGCCGCCGGGTCGACGCCGCTGAGGGCCAGCGTCACGGACGCACCGCCCTGGGCGCTGCCGGCCAGGATCGCGTCCGCCGCGTCGCTCTCGGACCCGGGCACGGCCGGCGCGCCGGTGCTCACGCGGTCGAACACCGTCTGCCCGGTGACACCCACCCCGGCGACGAGGTACGCCACGACGGCGAGCAGCACCCACACGAGCACGGCCGTACGAGGGCGACGGGCGACGGCGCGGCCGAGACGTGCGAACACGTTCGTCATCGTCGCAGCAAACCCCGCCCTGCGCGTGCGCCCGCGTGGGTGGTCCCCCCGGCCGGGGCGGGGGCGTGGGCGCCGGTGCGTAGGCTTCCCGCCGTGGACCTGTTCGACGCGGCGCAGTCGACCGCGCAAGGCCTGCCCGAGGTCGGGGCCGGAGCGCCGCTGGCGGTCCGCATGCGGCCGCGGACCCTCGGCGAGGTGGCCGGTCAAGGCCATCTGCTGGAGCCGGGCTCACCGTTGCGCCGGCTCGTCGAGCCGCAGTCGGCAGCCGCCCGGCGGGCGGCGCCGACGTCCGTCGTCCTGTGGGGACCTCCGGGGACGGGCAAGACGACGCTCGCCTACCTGATCGCTGCGACGTCCGGACGCCGGTTCGTGGAGCTGTCGGCCGTCACGGCGGGTGTCAAGGACGTGCGCGCGGTGATCGACGAGGCACGGCGCCGGCTGGCGACCGACGGCGGCGAGACGGTGCTGTTCATCGACGAGGTCCACCGGTTCACCCGGACGCAGCAGGACGCGTTGCTGCCCAGCGTCGAGAACCGGTGGGTCACCCTGGTCGCGGCCACCACCGAGAACCCGTCGTTCTCGGTGAACGGTCCGCTCCTGTCCCGCTCGCTGCTGCTGACGCTGCACCCCCTGTCCGTCGAGGAGGTCCGCGCGCTGGTCCGGCGCGCGGTGGCCGACGAGCGCGGCCTCGCCGGCGCGGTGGAGCTCGAGGCCGAGGCCGAGGAGCACCTGCTGCGGCTGGCCGGCGGCGACGCCCGGAAGGCGCTGACGATCCTCGAGGCGGCGGCAGGGGCGGCGCTCTCGGCAGCACCGGTCGCCCCGGGGGACGAGGAGCCCCGCCCGGTGGTGGTCGACCTCGGGACCGTGGAGCGGGCGATCGACGTCGCCGCGGTCCGCTACGACCGGGACGGCGACCAGCACTACGACGTCATCAGCGCGTTCATCAAGTCGATGCGTGGCTCCGACGTCGACGCCGCCCTGCACTACCTCGCCCGGATGATCGCCGCGGGGGAGGACCCACGGTTCATCGCCCGCCGCATCGTCATCGCCGCGGCCGAGGACGTCGGCATGGCGGATCCGAGCGCCCTGCAGACCGCGGTGGCCGCGGCGCAGGCGGTGGCGCTGATCGGCATGCCGGAGGCGCGCATCATCCTCGCGGAGGCGGTGGTGCACCTGGCCACGGCGCCCAAGTCGAACGCGGCCTACCTGGGCGTCGACCGTGCACTCGCAGATGTGCGTGCCGGGCGGATCGGCAGCGTGCCGGCGCACCTGCGAGACGCCCACTACGCCGGAGCGCAGCAGCTGGGGCACGGCAAGGGCTACGTGTACGCGCACGACGAGCCCCACGCGGTCGCGGCACAGCAGTACCTGCCGGACGAGCTCGTCGGCACCCGGTACTACGAGCCCTCGGACCGCGGGTACGAGCGCCAGGTGTCCGAACGGCTCGACCGGATCCGTCCCCTGCTGCACCCGGACGAGCCGCGCTGAGGCCTGCGGAGCCCCCGCAGGCCGGCACCGGCTGTCCGCCGCGACCTGCGGGCAGGCGGTCCTGGGCTCTCCTCACGTCCGGTAGAGTGGACGGGTTCGTCGTGCGCTCGCGTGCGACGACGCCTGGGGTCTCAGCCTCGCCACCGTCAGCAGCATCGTCAGCACCACCGTCGACGGCGGCTCCATGGTCGGCCCCACGCCCGCCGGACCCGGTGTCCGCCCGTGGGCGTGACGTCATCACCACGACAGGAGAACATCTCTGTGACCAACGTGACCCGTTCGCGTCGTCAGGTCCGCCTGAGCCGCGCGCTCGGCCTGGCCCTGACGCCCAAGGCCGTCAAGCACTTCGAGAAGCGGCCCTACCCGCCCGGCGAGCACGGCCGCGCCCGTCGCCGCACCGAGTCCGACTACGCGGTCCGGCTGCGCGAGAAGCAGCGTCTGCGCGCCCAGTACGCGCTGCGCGAGAAGCAGCTCGCCAAGGCGTACGAGAACGCCCGCAAGGCCCCGGGTCTGACCGGTGAGGCCCTCGTCGAGGACCTCGAGACCCGTCTGGACGCCCTGGTGCTCCGCGCCGGCTTCGCCCGCACCATCCTCCAGGCGCGCCAGGTGGTCACCCACCGTCACGTGCTGGTCGACGGCAAGATCGTCGACCGTCCGTCGTTCCGCGTGCAGGAGGGCCAGACCCTCCAGATCAAGCCGAAGAGCCAGGCGACCACGCCGTTCCAGATCGCCGCTGCCGGCGCCCACCGCGACGTGCTGCCGACCCTGCCGGGCTACCTGGACGTGCAGCTGGAGAAGCTGTCGGCCGTGCTGGTGCGCCGTCCCAAGCGCGCCGAGGTCCCCGTGACCTGCGAGGTCCAGCTGGTCGTCGAGTACTACGCCCGCTGACGCACCCGTCGGGCGACGAGCCCGACACCTGCACGAGAGCCCCGCACCGGTCCGGTCGCGGGGCTCTCGCGCACCCGGCCCCCGTCGGCCACGGCGCGGGGCCTGCGCGGGCGCGCCGGTAGGGTGGTGCGCTGGTGCGGCCGGAGCGTCGCACCGTTCCGCGGTGCCGCGTCGGGCGGCACCCGGCGTACGGACGACAGGACGGAGCGACCCATGTCCGGTGGCGACATCGCAGGCCTCATCGCCGCGGTGGCCTTCGTCGCGCTGGTCGGCTTCCTGGCGCTCCCGCTGGTGAAGCTCGGCCGGACGTTCGACTCCGCGACACGGGCGCTGACCGAGCTGACCGACCACACCGTCCCGGTCATCGACGAGGCCGCGAAGGCGGTGGCGAGCGGGAACCTCCAGCTCGAGAAGGTCGACGCCGTCACCTCCGCGGCCGCGTCCGTGTCGGAGAACGTCTCGGCCCTCACGGCGCTCATGACGGCGACCGTCGGCGGCCCGCTGATCAAGGTGGCGGCGTTCAGCCACGCCGTGCGGCGGGCGCTGGCGGGTGTGCGGCGGGGGAGCCGCTGATGCGCCGGCTGTTCTGGGTGGGCGTCGGGGTCGCCCTGACGGTCGTCGTGGTGCGGCAGGGCCGCGCGCTGCTGGAGCGGTACGCGCCGCCGGAGGCAACCGCGGCCGTCGCCGGCGCGGGCCGCCTCGCCCGCGCCGCCGAGGGCGCACGCCGGGAGTTCGCGGCCGGGTTCGCCGACCGGGAGCGTGCGCTGCGCGAGGCGCTGGTGGGCGACGTCGACGTCGACAAGCTGCGCGCCGAGGCACCTGCCAGGCGAGCCGCCCTCCGGGAGACGTTCGGCGGCCGCCACGCCGCACCCCCCGAGTGGGCGGAGAACCCGACCGAGGACCCGGACGACGACGACGGCTACGCCTTCTTCTGACCCGCCACCGGCTCCTCCGCCACCGCGGCGCCGGTGACGGAACACCGAGACGCGCCGCGACGCTGCACCTGTGAGAACCCGCCCGCCAACGGGCGCCGAACGACGACGAGGACATCATGCGCACCGCCGAGATCCGCCAGCGCTGGCTCGACTACTTCGAGAGCAAGGGCCACGCCGTCGTGCCGTCGGTGCCCCTGATCTCCCCGGACCCGTCGATCCTGTTCACCATCGCCGGCATGGTGCCGTTCATCCCGTACATCCTCGGCACCCAGCAGGCGCCGTGGCCGCGCGTGGCGAGCGTGCAGAAGTGCATCAGGACCAACGACATCGAGAACGTCGGCCGCACCGCCCGGCACGGCACGTTCTTCCAGATGAACGGCAACTTCTCGTTCGGCGACTACTTCAAGGAAGGCGCCATCGAGCTGGCCTGGGAGCTGCTGACGGGCTCGCAGGACGAGGGCCGGTACGGGTTCGACGGCGACCGCCTCTGGGTGACGATCTGGGACCAGGACGACGTCGCGCTCGACTCGCTGCGCCAGGTCGGTGTGGACCCGAGGCACATCGTGCGGCTGCCGCGGGAGGAGAACTTCTGGGACACCGGCCAGCCGGGTCCGGCGGGCCCGTGCGCAGAGTTCCACTACGACCGCGGTCCGCAGTACGGGCCCGAGGCGGTCGGCGGCACGGTGGACCCGGGCGGCGACCGGTACATGGAGATCTGGAACCTGGTGTTCGACCAGTTCATCCGTGGCGAGGGCGTCGGCAAGGTGTACCCGCTGGTCGGCGAGCTGGACAAGAAGGCGATCGACACCGGTGCGGGCCTGGAGCGCATGGCCTTCCTGCTCCAGGACAAGCAGAACATGTACGAGATCGACGAGGTGTTCCCCGTCATCACCAAGGCGGAGGAGATCTCCGGCCGCCGGTACGGCGCCGACCAGGCCGACGACGTGCGGCTGCGCGTCGTGGCCGACCACGTCCGGTCCGCCCTGATGCTGATCGGCGACGGCGTGACGCCGTCGAACGAGGGCCGCGGCTACGTGCTGCGGCGCCTGCTGCGGCGCACCGTCCGCTCCATGCGGCTCCTCGGCGTCCAGGACGCGACCCTGCCGCACCTGCTGCCGGTCAGCCGGGACGCGATGAGCGCGTCGTACCCGAACGTCGCCGAGGACTTCAACCGCATCTCCCAGGTGGCGTACGGCGAGGAGGAGGCGTTCGCACGCACGCTCGAGTCCGGGACGACGATCCTCGACACCGCGGTGCGCACCGCGAAGGCGAGCGCCGGGGCGGACGTGCCGGTGCTCACGGGCGCCCAGGCGTTCACGCTGCACGACACGTACGGCTTCCCGATCGACCTCACGCTCGAGATGGCGGCCGAGCACGGCGTGCAGGTGGACGAGGGCGCGTTCCGCTCGCTGATGGCCGAGCAGAAGGCACGTGCCCGCGCCGACGCGCTGGCCAAGAAGACCGGCCATGCGGACACCTCTGCCTACGCGGACCTGCACGCGCGACTGTCGGACGAGCACGGCCGGCCCGTGAAGTTCATCGGGTACACCGACACGACGGCGCGCGCGCACGTCGTCGGCCTGCTGGTCGACGGCGTCCCTGCGCCTGCGGCGGTCGCCCCGGCCGACGTCGAGGTGGTGCTGGACGTCACGCCGTTCTACGCGGAGGCCGGCGGGCAGCTCGCCGACACCGGCACGATCGTGCTGGACGGTGGTGCCCGCATCGAGGTGGACGACGTCCAGGCGCCCATCAAGGGCCTGAACGTGCACCGCGGGCGGCTGGTCGACGGGACCGTGACCTTCGGCGAGCCGGCCACGGCGACGATCGACACCGCACGCCGCCGGGCGATCGCGCGGGCCCACACGGCGACGCACATGGTGCACAAGGCGCTGCGCGAGGAGCTGGGTCCGACGGCGACCCAGGCCGGGTCGGAGAACGCACCGAGCCGGCTGCGCTTCGACTTCCGGTCGGGAGCCGCGGTGCCCGCGTCGTCCCTGTCGGAGATCGAGGGTCGGGTCAACTCCCGGCTGCAGGACGACCTCGAGGTCACCGACAAGGTGATGGACATCGACGAGGCCCGGGCGCTCGGCGCCATGGCGCTGTTCGGGGAGAAGTACGGCCGGCAGGTGCGCGTGGTGTCGATCGGCGGCGACTGGTCGCGCGAGCTGTGCGCCGGCACCCATGTGCGTCGGTCCGGCGAGCTCGGGCTGGTCACGCTCCTCGGCGAGGCGTCGATCGGCTCGGGCGTCCGGCGGGTCGACGCCCTGGTCGGCGACGGCGCCTACGGGTACCACGCCACCGAGCGCGCCCTGGTCGGACAGCTGTCGGGCCTGCTCGGCGCGCGGCCCGACGAGCTGGCCGACCGTGTGTCCGGCCTGCTCACGCGGCTCAAGGACTCCGAGAAGGAGCTCGCGAACCTGCGCCAGGGTCAGCTGCTCGCCCAGGCCGGCACGCTCGCGGCCGCCCCGCAGCTGGTGGGCAACACCCGGGTCGTCGTGCACGACGCCGGCGAGGTCGGTTCCGGTGACGACCTGCGCGGCCTGGCCACGGACGTGCGGTCCCGGCTCGGCGAGTCGTCTCCGTCGGTCGTGGCCGTCGGCGGCGTCAGCAAGGGCCGGCCGGTCGTCGTCGTGGCGACCAATGCGGCAGCCCGCGAGGCCGGCCTGAAGGCGGGGGCCATGGTCCGCGCCGCGTCGGCGGTGCTGGGTGGTGGCGGCGGTGGTCGCGACGACCTCGCGCAGGGCGGTGGGCAGGAGTCCGCCAAGCTGCCCGAGGCTCTGTCGGCCGTCGTCGAGGCGGTGCGTGCCTGAGGCGCCGGCCGAGCCCGTCGTCCGTGGGGTCCGCCTCGCGGTCGACGTGGGATCGGTCCGTGTCGGCCTGGCGGTGAGCGACCCGGACGGGCTGGTGGCCACCCCGGTGGCCACCCTCGCCCGGGGCGCCGCTCGCGACGGTGCGCGCGCCGCTGACCTGGTCAGGCTCGTCGAGGAGGTGGGCGAACGCGGCGCCGCGGTGGTGTACGTGGGCCTGCCCCGGCACCTGTCCGGAGCCGAGGGCGCGGCAGCCGCGGCGGCCCGCGCGTACGCTGGCACCTTGGCGCAGGCGATCGCACCAGTCCCGGTGCGACTCGTCGACGAGCGGATGACCACGGTGGCCGCTCATCGGGCGCTGACGGCGTCCGGCAGAGCCGGGCGCAAGCACCGCGCGGTGGTCGACCAGGCCGCAGCCGTGGTGATCCTGCAGGACGCGTTGGATGCGGAGCGCGCCACGGGCCGTCGGCCCGGGGAGCGGGTCGAGGCGGACCCGCGACGAGGCGCACTGGGGGGTCCGCAGGAGGACACGACGACTGGTGGAGAGACGCACAGGTGAGCAACAGCCGAACCGACTGGTGGCCGCCCCTCGAGGGGGAGTCGCACGCGAGCGGTGAGCCGCAGCCCAGCCACGACCCGCACGCCACAGGGGACCTGTTCGGCGCCATCGAGACCGCCGCCGCGCCGTCACCACGTCGGTCGCGCTCCAGCGCGCGGGCACACCGTGCGAAGGAGCGCAAGCACCGTCGCCGCCGCACGTTCCTGGTGCTGACCCTGGCGCTCGCGATGATCGTCGGCGCCGGCTACGTCGTGTACTCGTTGTTCGGCTCGTCCTGGCACCTCGGCTCGTCCAGCAGCGCCGTCTCCGACTACCCCGGACCGGGGTACCCGTCGGCGCAGGTCGTGGTCAACGCCGGCGACAGCGGTTCGCAGATCGGCAAGACCCTCGTCGACGCGGGCGTCGTGGCCTCGCAGAAGGCGTTCACCGCGGCGTTCTCGGCCAACCCGGACGCGGCGAAGATCCAGCCCGGCACGTACAACCTGCTGCTGAAGATGAAGGCGTCCGACGCCGTCAGCGCCCTGCTCAACCCCGCGAGCCGGGTGTCGATGCGGGTGACGATCCCCGAGGGGCAGACGTCCGCGCAGATCCTCGCCAAGATCACCGAGGTGGCGCTCATCCCCGCCAAGGACCTGCAGGCCGCGGCCGCCGACCCGGCCGCCATCGGTCTGCCGCCCCAGGCGAACGGCAAGATCGAGGGCTGGCTGTACCCGGCGACCTACCAGGTCCAGCCCGGTGAGACCGCCGCGGCGGTGCTCAAGCAGATGGTGGCCCAGACCGTCTCGGTGCTGACGGCGAAGAACGTGCCGCAGGACCAGTGGGAGACGGTGCTGAACAAGGCGTCCCTGATCGAGCGCGAGGCCCGCCGGGACGAGGACCGCCCGATGATGGCGCGGGCCATCGAGAACCGGCTGGCCCAGGGCATGGCGTTGTCCATCGACGCCTCCGTCGCCTACGGCCTGAACAAGCCGGGGACGCAGCTGACCAACGCGGACATCCAGAACGCGGACAACCCGTACAACACCTACAAGCACATGGGCCTGCCGCCGACACCGATCGCCTCGCCGGGCGAGAAGTCGATCGACGCCGTGCTCAACCCCGCGCAGGGCACCTGGTTGTTCTGGATGACGGTCAACGACGACACGGGCGAGACGAAGTTCGCGACGACGTACGCCGAGCACCAGCAGAACCAGGCGCAGCACGACGCGTGGCTGGCCAGCCGCGCCTCGAGCACGGCCACACCGGCCGGCTGACGGGACCGCGATGTCGCAGGAGCGCAGGGCGGCCGTGCTCGGCCACCCGGTGGGCCACTCGCTGTCGCCGGTGCTGCACCGGGCCGCCTACGAGGCGCTCGGCCTCACCGGGTGGCGGTACGACGCGATCGACGTCACGGAGGACCAGCTCGCGGACGTCGTCGGCGCGCTGGACGGGACGTGGGCCGGCCTCTCGCTGACGATGCCGCTCAAGCAGACCGTCCTGCGCCTGCTCGACCACGTCGAGCCGCTGGCCGAGACGGTCGGGGCGGTCAACACCGTCCTGGTGCAGAAGGTCGGCCGCACGGTGGCCCTGACGGGCGCCAACACCGACGTGCACGGCATCGTGGCGGCGCTCCGGGAAGGCTTCGCCGTGGCGGGCGACCACCTGCCGGTCGCACCGTCGGCCGCCGTGCTGGGGGCGGGCGCGACGGCGGCGTCGACGCTGGCGGCGCTCGGGGAGCTCGGGTGCACCACGCCGACCGTCTACGTGCGGGCTGTCGGCAGGTCGGGGCCGCTGCAGCGCGCGGCTCACCGGATGGGTGTCAGCCCCGTCGTGCGCACGCTGGACCGCGCGGGGGCGGAGATCGGCGGGGCCGACATCGTCGTCAGCACGCTGCCCGCCGGTGCCGCCGACGCCGTCGCGGACCAGCTCACCGGCCGCCCCTCGGGCGTCCTGCTCGACGTCGTGTACGCACCGGCGCGCACCGCGCTCATCGCGGCGTGGGAGACCGCCGGGGGAGTGGCGGTGGGCGGCGCGAGGATGCTGCTGCACCAGGCGGCCGAGCAGGTGCGGCTGATGACGGGTCGTCCGGCACCGCTCGCCGCGATGGACGCCGCGCTTCGGGACGCCCTCGCGGCGTCCGTCTGACCCCCGGTTCGCTCCCGGCCCGGACGCCGGTCGCCAGGCGAGGGTCGCGTCGCCGCGTGAACTTCCCCCGCGGAATCACCCGGACAGGTGTCCATCTTCTCAGGGCGTCGACCTAACGTGCCGATGCACGTCTAGAGGGCTGTTCGTCGTGACACCTCTCGGACCGGCCGTTGAGTGGAGGACGCGTGAAGCAGCTCGGGGAGATCCTGCTCGACGAGGGACTGGTGTCGGAGGCGCAGCTGCTGGCGGCGCTGGACGAGCAGGGTGCGCGGAACCAGTCGCTGGGCCGCACGCTCGTGGAGCTCGGCTTCCTCAGCGAGGGTCAGCTGGTCAAGGCCCTCGCGGCGCAGGTCGGGATGCCGTTCGTCGACCTGGACGAGTACCCGGTGGACCGGGCCGCCGTCTCGATGGTCCCGGCCGCCCTGTGCCGTCGGTACACCGTCCTGCCCGTGGGCATCCGTGACGGGGCCCTGATGCTCGCGACCGCCGACCCGGGCAACGTGGTGGCCGTCGACGACGTGCGCACCGTGTCCGGCATGCAGGTCGTCTCGGTGGTCGCGACGTACGACAACGTGCTGCGCGCCATCGACCGGTTCTGCCGGGCCGACGACGAGATGGACAGCCTGACCAACGCGTTCGAGGACCAGGCGCCCGAGCCGGAGACCGACCTGTCCCGCATGGGCGACTTCGTCGACGACGACGCCCCGATCGTCCGGTACGTCAACCTGCTGGTCACCCAGGCGATCACCGACCGCTCGTCGGACATCCACATCGAGCCGACCGAGCACGACCTGCGCGTCCGGTACCGCATCGACGGTGTGCTGCACGAGGTGCAGCGCTCACCGAAGAACATCCAGGGCGGCGTGATCAGCCGCGTCAAGATCCTCTCGGACATCGACATCGCCGAGAAGCGCAAGCCGCAGGACGGCCGCATGTCCGTGGTCCACAACGGGCGCAAGATCGACCTCCGCGTGGCGACGCTGCCCACCGTGTGGGGCGAGAAGATCGTCATGCGCATCCTGGACAACTCGACCGCGAGCCTGGACCTGCGCGACCTGAGCTTCCTGGAGCACAACTACGAGGCGTACCACGAGTCGTTCACCAAGCCCTACGGGATGATCCTGGTCACGGGCCCGACGGGCTCCGGCAAGTCGACCACGCTGTACGCGACGCTGAACGCGGTGTCCCGGCCGGAGATCAACGTCATCACGGTCGAGGACCCGGTCGAGTACCGCCTGCCGAACATCAACCAGGTGCAGGTCAACCCGAAGGCCGGCCTGACGTTCGCCGGCGCCCTGCGGTCGATCCTGCGCTCCGACCCCGACGTGGTGCTGCTCGGTGAGATCCGCGACCACGAGACGGCGCAGATCGCCATCGAGGCGGCCCTGACCGGCCACCTGGTGCTCTCGACGCTGCACACCAACGACGCGCCCTCGGCGATCACCCGACTGATCGAGATGGGCATCGAGCCCTTCCTCGTCGGCTCGGCCCTCGACTGCGTGGTGGCGCAGCGGCTGGCACGGCGGCTGTGCGAGAAGTGCAAGGAGCCGTACCGACCCTCGCCGGAGGAGATGGAGTCCGCACGGTTCCCCTGGATCGCGGGGGAGCCGGTCCCGGAGATCTTCCGGCCCGTCGGGTGCGTCTCGTGCTCGCGCACCGGCTACCGCGGCCGGCTCGCGCTGCACGAGGTGATGCGGGTGACCGAGGAGATCGAGCGGCACGCCGTCACCCACTCGTCCAGCGCGGAGATCGCGGCCACCGCGCGCAAGCAGGGCATGATCGCGCTCCGCGACGACGGCTGGCACAAGGTCGCGATGGGGCAGACGCCGATCGAGGAGATCCTCCGCGTCGTCGCGTGAGGCGGTGACGGGTACGACGAGCGCCCGACGACTGGACCGGTCCCAGGGGTCAAGCACTCGTCGTCCGATGCCGATGCAGCATCCGAGCGGATCTGCGCGCGCTCGCGCGCCGAGCAAGTGGAGGCGATGACGTGACCGAGTCGTACCAGCGGCCGGCCGAACCGACGCGGCCGTTGCCGCCGTACCGGCCGGCAGGACCTCAGGCCACGGACGGCTCCGGCGCCCCCGTGTTCCACGGCGCCTACTCGCCGGTCCCCTCGGAGAGCGCGGTGCAGCCGCAGACGCCTCCGTATGGCGCGCCCGCGCCCTCGGCAGCCCCGTACGGTGCCCCCGCACCGACGGCGACGCAGCCGTACACCCCGCAGGCCGCCCCCGCTGCAGCGCCGACACCGCCGGTCGGGACGCCGTCCGGCCCGACCGGCGCGCCCTCGCGCACCGCCACGCCGAGCGCAGCCAAGCCCGCGGGACCTGGGCACCTCGCGCGCGTCGGCATGACGGAGGAGCACGGCGACGAGCTGCCGCTCGACGACATCCTGCGCGAGATGGTCCGCCTCGGCGCCTCCGACGTGCACTTCACCACCGGTGCCGCGCCGACCGTCCGGCTGTCCGGCTCCCTGCACCCGCTCGAGGGCTTCGGGATGGTGAAGCCCGAGCCGCTGCGCCGCACGCTCTACTCGATCCTCACGCAGAAGCAGCGTGAGCGCTTCGAGGAGGAGCTCGAGCTCGACCTGTCCTACGCCGTGCGTGGCCTGGCCCGGTTCCGCGTGAACCTCTACCAGCAGCGCGAGTCGATCGGCGCCGCCTTCCGCGTGATCCCCTACGAGATCAAGCCGCTGGAGGAGCTCGGCGTCCCACCGGTCGTCGGCACCTTCGCCGGGCTGCCGCGCGGTCTGGTCCTCGTCACCGGCCCCACGGGCTCGGGCAAGTCCACGACGCTAGCGTCGATCATCGACCTGGCGAACCGGTCCCGCGAGGACCACATCATGACCGTCGAGGACCCGATCGAGTTCCTGCACCGGCACAAGAAGTCGCTGGTCAACCAGCGTGAGGTCGGCCAGGACACCCATTCGTTCGCCAACGCGCTCAAGCACGTGCTGCGCCAGGACCCGGACATCATCCTGGTCGGCGAGATGCGCGACCTCGAGACGATCTCGGTCGCGCTGACCGCCGCCGAGACCGGTCACCTAGTGTTCGCCACCCTGCACACGCAGGACGCGGCCCAGACGATCGACCGCATCATCGACGTGTTCCCGTCCCATCAGCAGGCGCAGGTGCGCACCCAGCTCGCCGGCACCCTGCAGGGCGTCGTCTGCCAGACGCTGTGCAAGCGGGCCGACCAGCCCGGCCGCGTCGTCGCGACCGAGGTGATGATGGCGACGCCCGCCATCAGGAACCTGATCCGCGAGGGCAAGACCCACCAGATCTACTCCTCGATGCAGGCCGGCGCGCAGCAGGGCATGCACACCCTCGACCAGCACCTGGCCGACCTGGTCAAGTCCGGGAAGATCTCCTACGAGACGGGCCTGGAGAAGGCGCACCACATCGAGGACTACAACCGGCTGACCGGTCGGTTCTCCGGTCAGACGCAGGGTCAGGCGGCGATGGCCGACCCGGCGTACGGCAGCGCGTTCGGGGGGCAGGCGTACTGATGGCGACCGCGACGAAGACCTACGAGTACGCGGTCCGGGACCGCTCCGGGAAGATCATCAAGGGACGCGTGGAGGCCGCGTCCCAGGGTGCGGTGGCCGGGCGGCTGCGGGAGATGGGGCTGGCGGCCGTCTCCATCGAGGAGCTCAACACCGGGGGGCTGAAGCGCGAGATCAGCATCCCGGGTTTCGGCCGGAACAAGATCAAGCTCAAGGACGTCGCGGTGATGTCCCGGCAGCTGGCGACGATGATCAACGCCGGTCTGTCGCTGCTCCGGGCGCTCACCATCCTGGCTGAGCAGACTGAGTCGCCCGCGCTGGCCAAGATCGTCGCCCAGGTCCGCAGCGAGGTCGAGACCGGTGTCGCCTTCTCGGTCGCCCTGGGAAAGCACCCCAAGGTGTTCCCGCCGCTCATGGTGAACATGGTGCGCGCTGGTGAGGTCGGCGGGTTCCTGGACGAGGTGCTGCTGTCGATCGCGGCGAACTTCGAGGGGGAGGTGCAGCTGCGCGGCAAGATCAAGTCGGCGATGACCTATCCGGTGGTCGTATTCGTCGTCGCGATCATCGCCATGGTGGGCATGCTCCTGTTCATCGTGCCCATCTTTGCCAACATGTACGCCAGCCTCGGTGGCCAGCTGCCATTCCTCACTCGTTTGCTGATGGCGATGTCGACGGCGCTCAAATGGGGTATCGGACCGCTGATCGTCGCAATTGTCGTCTTCGTCATCTGGTGGGGACGGCACAAGAACGACGATGCCGTCCGGGAACGTGTGGATCCCTGGAAGCTCAAGGTCCCGGTATTCGGCCTGCTCTCACGGAAGATCGCCGTGTCCCGTTTCACCCGCAATTTCGGCACGATGGTCCACGCCGGCGTCCCGATCCTGCAGGCGCTGGACATCGTGGGGGAGACCAGCGGAAACGTGGTGATCGAGCACGCCGCGAAGGCCGTGCAGGAGTCAGTCAGGCGTGGCGAGTCGCTGGCGGGGCCCTTGGCGCAGCACCCGGTGTTCCCGCCGATGGTCGTCCAGATGATCTCGGTCGGTGAGGACACCGGTGCGCTCGACACGATGCTGGCAAAGGTGGCGGACTTCTACGACGCCGAGGTCGAGGCGATGACCGAACAGCTCACCAGCCTGATCGAGCCGATCATGATCGTGGGCGTCGGCGGCATCATCGGTTTCATCGTCATCGGCATGTACATGCCGATCTTCCAGATCGCGAACGTGATCAGCTGATCGCTCCGCCGAACGGGTGAAACTCCGGCTCCGCCCATCGCCGGGCTCAAGTCGGACGAGGTCGACGACGATAGCGCTGGTGCACGACACGAACCGGTCTCGACCGGACTGCCATCGACATCGCACGATCCACCCAGGAGTTGACGTGATCGCTCGCATCCGCAAGTCCATGCAGGAGAAGGACCAGGGCTTCACCCTGATCGAGCTCCTCGTCGTCATGATCATCATCGGCATCCTCGCCGCCATCGCCATCCCGGTGTTCCTCAACCAGCGCAAGAAGGCCGTGGACACGGCAGCCAAGGCGGACGTCTCGACGCTGGGCAAGGAAGTCGCGACGTACTACGTCGACGCGACGACGAAGCTCGCGACAACTGACATCACCGGTCCCGCCGGCGGCCGCTACTCCATCAAGACGAACGACGTCGGCAAGGTTTCTGCCGGAGTCGCGTACAGCCTGTACAAGGACGCCGCCGCGACGTCCACCGACGTGATCACGGCGTCCCAGACGTGGTGCGTCGAGGTGGCAGTCACCGGCGGCACGCTCTCGCGTGTCTCCTACTCCGCTGCGAACGGGCTCGCGCTGACCGCGTGCCCGTGATCTAGCCCGTAGGCCGGCGGGGTGCGCAGCTGCGCACCCCCCCGGCCAGGTCACGCACTTGGCCGCAAGCCCAAGTCACANGGGGTGCGCCGAGGCCCACCCCGCCGGCCTGGTCACGCACTTGGCCGCAAGCCCATGTCAGAGGAGGGAACGTGCGACGGCGGACGATCGAGGCGCTGCGTGGTCGCCCGAGCGACGGTTTCACCCTCATCGAGGTCATGGTTGCGATGTTCGTGACGACCATCGTGATGACCGCCCTCATCTACTCCGTGGTCCAGTCCCTTGCCACGATCCAGCAGGCGCGCCAGCGCCAGACCGCCACGGCGCTCGCCACGCAGCAGCTTGAGCGCCTCCGGGCCGAGCCCTACGACACGGTCACACAGCCGGACCCGGCCTTCACTCTCGGGAGCGTGGCCTACACGACCACCTCCGGTGGCAGTACCACCTTCAACCCTCCCGCACAGCTCGTCCCGGGCGGCGTCTCGGAGCCGCTCGTGATCAACAGCGTGTCCGGTCAGGCGCTCGACCAGCAGGTCGGGAACGTGACGTACCACGTGCAGACGTATGTGACCAAGGCGCCGCTGACGGACACCTCCGGCACCCAGCCGTTCAACCTGACCGCGATCGTCACGTGGAGGAGCTCCGTCTCGCGCGGCACCCGCGAGCTCGTGCAGCGCTCCACCACCTTCTCGTCCTCGGGCTGCCTCTCCACGGCCAACAGCCCGTTCGCCGCGCCCTGCCAGGCGTACTACACCGTTCGCGCCGGCGAAGCGCTCAGCGGCGTGACGGTGAGCAACGTCACGGACCCGACTGCCCTGATCCAGGGCATGGGCGCCAAGCAGCTCCAGCTCGACCTGTCCCACACGTCGGCGAACCTGCTGGTCGAGCAGACGGCGAGCGGCACCGCTTCCGCGGTCACCTCAGGGGCGTCGATCACCGCGTCGACCAACTCGACCACTGGCGGCCAAAGCGCCGGCGCCGTCGTGGACTCCGACCCGTCCTCCGTGCCAGGCCAGTCGGTGACCAGCACCACACCGAGTCAGACGGCCGCGACGCTGACGACGACGAGCGGCCCGGGTGGAACCCTGTCGGTTCGCCCCTCGACCAGTGATTCCGGCGGTGCCCAGGCCGCCATCCAAGCGCCGTCGTCGCTCTGCACCGATGCCACCGGGTCCGGGCTGGTCACGGGCCTCACCGGAGCGGAGCGCCCGTGCGCGGCTTCGATGCTCCAGACCAACGGCTCCTCGGCCGTCCTCACCTACACGTCACCGACCGGTACGGCGCTCGACCTCGGCACGTTCGGGATCGCAACAAGCCCGTCCCGTGCTGTCGCGGCGCTGCTTGGAGCCACGAACTTGGGTGTCTGCTCGGCGGGCGGGTCGGTCGACTGCGGCCACGCGGCGGCGTCGCGGTCCCAGGGTTCGAGCTCGTTCGGCGCGCTTCCATTCTCGTCCGCACCGGGCGGTTTCGACGCCTCGACCGGTCTGTGGAACGTCAGCGGTATCCAGGAGTCGGCCGTCGCCGAAGAGGGCTCCGGGGCGCTCGGAGGGTCCTACACCCGGAGCGGTCAGGTGAAGGTCTGGAACGGCACCGCGTACCAGACGATCTCCCTCGCCTTCGACGGCAGCACGCCGGTGCAGCAGACCGTGACCATCCAGCCCACCACGATCGGCTATGCCGGCGGTGTGAGCGTGCGGTACGACGGCTCCGTCACCGTCCAGCGCCCCAGCATCGTGCGGACGCCGACGAGCGCCGCACGCACGGGGAACGTCAACACAGACTGCAAGACAGCCGCCTGCATCACGTCTGTCAACGGGTCGAGCGGGGTGTCCGCGCGGGTCACGGTCACCGTCAGCGTCGGCGGCACCCAGGTGACGAGCTTCGCCACCACCGTGGACCTCGGCGGGCTGACCGCCGACTCGTCCTTCAAGGCGGCGGCCAATGCGTGACGCGATCCGGCGCTGCCGGCGCCGCACCTCCGAGGAGGGCACCACGCTCGTCGAGCTCCTGGTGGCGATGATCGTGTTCGCCATCGCCATGACGATGATCATGGCTGCGGCGATCGCCGTGCAGAAGGTGACGAAAGACTCCGAGGCGTCGGCCGACGCTGTCTTCCAGACGCGCCAGGCGCTGGCCACGATCGACAAGCAGGTCCGCTCGGGCAACGTGCTGTTCAGCCCGGCTGACGAGGCGACGTACCTGACCACGTGCCAGAGCTACGGCACCAACGCCGGGTCGTGCATGCGCATCTACACGCAGACCAACGGGCCGCAGAAGTGCGTGCAGTGGCAGGTGTCCCCTGACGGCACCGGCACCTACCAGCTCCTGATGCGAAGCTGGACGCCGGACTGGCAGACCGTCGGAGGCGTCTCGGGCTGGGCTGTCACCGCGCGGGGACTGGCCGCGCCTTCCGCAGGTTCCCCGCCCTTTACGCTCGACACCAACGCGTCTGGTACGTACGGCACACGCCTGCTCCGGGTACACCTCGACGCCATCAACGCCAAGTCGGGCAAGGACGTCGCGCTCGACGCGTCGATCTCCGGTCGGAACACCACCTACGGGTACACAGGCAACGAGTGCCTGCCGGTTCCCGCGGCTTGACGGAAGGACTGGAACGGCCATGAGCTTCCTGCACAAGGTGTTCACCCGCCGCCGCGGCGACGACGGCATCGCGATCGTCGCCGCCATGGGGGTAGTGATGCTCGTGGGCATTCTCGTGGTGGTCACAGTCACCATCGCCATGGGTGAGTCGACTGCCACCGGGCGAGACCGCCAGCGGTCCTCGGCGATCGCCCAAGCAGAGTCTCAGCTCGATGTGACCGTCGGGCGGATCCAGGCCGCAGCTCCCGCCGACCTCGCCTCGAGCGTCTGCAACCCGTCGACGACGACCACGAAGGTCGGTAGCGATACGTTCACCGTCACCACGAACGTGACGTACTACAGCGCGGGCGCCACCCCCACGGCCGTGTCGTGCGACGACGTGGCGACGACGCAGCTGGGCCAGGCCGTGATCAGGGCGACGGCAACCTCCAGCAAGCTGGCGAGTGCCATACCTGCGACCCGCACGATGGAGACGCTGGTCCAGCTGACGCCGAACTACAAGGTGAACCTCGACAAGGCCATCTTCTCGCAGTCCAACCTGACGATGGCCAACAAGACGAACCTCAAGAGCTCGGGCGGAACGCCGAACGCGGACATCTACACAAACGGCGACTTCACCTGCAACAACAACGAGGACTTCCAGGGCTCGATCTACGCTCAGGGCAGCGTGATGCTGTCCTCGCAGTGCACCATCGCGGTGGACGTCTGGGCCGGCAACAGCATCACCATCAACAACCAGTCCGCAGCGATCAGCGGACAGGCCCTCGCGCACAGCGGCAACATCTGGCTGGGCAAGGCATCGCTCGGCCAGCAGGCCCGTGCCGGCGGCAGTGCGACGAGCGACTCGCAGGGCCCCTGCAGCATCGCGGGCAAGTGCTTCTCGGGCGTGAGCGTCGGCATCCCGCCGCACAACGACTTTCCTACGCTCGTGTGGAACTCCCAGGCGCAGGCTGACTGGGCGGCCAACGGCTACACGACGGTCGTCAACCTGCCGAACTCGACGTTCCCCTGCGGCTGGTACACCGGACCCGACCTGGTCGGGGCGGACGGCCACACAACCAACTTGAACGGCAAGGCGGACGGCGTCGGGGCGTGGCTCTACGCGAACGCGTACAAGTTGTCGGGTCCCACGATCGTGACCGTTGACCCCACCTGCACCACCCAGGTGCAACTCCAGGGCATCAATGTCGCGCTGAACAAGAACCTGATCCTCATGTCGGCGCCCGGCATCAACTTCTCCGGTAACACGCAGATCTATTCCGTCGCGGGCACCGCAACGACCGCCAACCCGAACCTGCTCTACCTCATTCAGCCGTACACGTTCAACGGCATCGCGCCGACGTGCAACGGGGACGGGATCTCGCTCAACAACCAGGTGAGCGTCGATCCGACGGTGAACACGCTGATGTACTCGCCGTGCTCGATCACCAAGGCGAACCAGTCCACGCTGACCGGTCAGGTGTACTCGGGCGGCCAGCTGAACGTGAACAACCAGCTGGACATGACGTACCAGCAGCTGCCGGTGTGGGGCGGTCTCGCGGGGGTCACCAACTCCGACACGATCGCCTCCTACAACGCGCAGACGAAGTACAAGCGCGAGACCCAGTGACGTCGCTGAATTCGTCGCCGGCGGTCCTCGGCTCGTTCTTCACCGTCTTCTTCCCGGTCGCCACCGGGGTCTTGGGTCTGCTGATCGGCTCCTTCCTCAACGTCGTCGTCTGGCGCGTCCCGCGCGGTGAGTCCGTGGTCCGTCCACCGAGCGCGTGCCCGCGGTGCGGGCGGGCGATCCGTGCCCGCGACAACATTCCGGTCCTCTCGTGGCTCATGCTGCGGGGTCGGTGCAGGGACTGCGGCGCACCGATCGCTCGGCGCTACCCCTTGGTCGAGGCCGGTACCGGCATCGCCTTCGCGGTGGCGGCCTGGGCGACCGGCCCGTCATGGCGGCTGCCGGCGCTGCTCTACCTCGTCGGCGCGGGCATCGCGCTGGCACTCATCGACCTCGACGTCCACCGGCTGCCCGACCCCATCGTCTTGCCCTCCTACGGCGCCGCGCTGGCGCTCCTCGCCCTCGCGTCGTGGAACCCGGGCAGCGCGAGCGACTGGGGCGCGCTGCTGCGAGCGGCGATCGGCGGGGTGGTGCTCTTCGCGGTCTACTTCGTCATCGTCATGGTGTACCCCGCCGGAATGGGCTTCGGAGACGTCAAGCTCGCCGGTGTCCTTGGGCTCTATCTCGGCTGGTTCGGCTGGGGGGCCCTGGCGCTGGGTTGGTTCGCGGCCTTCCTGCTCGGCGGTGTCTTCGCCATCGGCCTGCTCGTCACTGGGCGTGCCGGCCGCAAGTCGGGCGTGCCGTTCGGTCCCTGGATGATCGGCGGCGCCTTCCTCGGACTCCTCGCGGGCGGTCCCGTCGTGGGCTGGTACCTGACGCTCCTCTGACGCGTGCCGCTCGATCGCATGCCCTCGCACGGATCACGCGTCGCCGCTCAAGTCGTCCGGGTCCGGCACCGATAGGTCGAAAGAACGCTCGTGAGCATGAAGGGATACCCGTGGCCAGCAACCGCGTCATCGGCCTGGACATCGGCTCGTCCGCCGTCCGGGCCGCCGAGCTCGAGTTCGGCGGCGGCGCCCGGGGCGGAAGGACAGCGCCCACGCTGCTCCGCCTCGGCGAGGTCGCCCTTCCGATGGGCGCCGTCCGTGATGGTGAGGTGGTGCAGCCGGAGACAGTGTCCGGAGCGCTTCGCCAACTGTGGCAGCAGACCAAGTTCGAGTCCAAGGAGGTCGTGATCGGCGTCGGCAACCAGCGCGTCCTGGTCCGGGACCTGGACCTGCCTTGGATGCCCCTGGCGCAGCTCAAGGCATCCCTGCCGTTCCAGGTGTCCGAGATGCTGCCCATGTCCTCGGACGAGGCGCTGCTCGACTACTACCCGGTGGCCGAGTACGACGGCCCGCAGGGTCGCACGGTGCACGGGATGTTGGTAGCAGCTCAGCGAGACACCGTGACGGCCAACGTCCTGGCTGTGGAGGGTGCGGGCCTGCGCCCGCTGATGGTGGATCTGAACGGGTTCGCCCTGCTGCGTTCGCTCGCGCAGGGTGACCTGGCCCGTGCAACCGTCGCGTTCGTCGACATCGGCGCCACCGTGACCACGGTCGTCGTCGCTGCTCAGGGCGCTCCCCGCCTGGTCCGCTCCCTGCCGTCCGGTGGTCAGAACCTCACCAACGCGGTCGCGAGCGCGATGTCCGTGTCCGCACCCGACGCGGAGCGGATCAAGCGCGAGATCGGGATCGGCTTCGCCGCACCGCCGGAAGCCGCCGCGGCGGCCGAGGCGATCTCCTCTGTGGTGCGCACGCTGGTCGAGGCCATCCGGAACACGCTCGTGTACTACGCCGGCAACAACCCGGGGGCAGGTATCGACGTCGTGGTGCTCAGCGGAGGCGGTTCGCACCTCCCAGGCCTCGGGCAGTATCTCTCCAGCGCCAGCCGGCTTCCCGTGAACGTCGGGGACCCCGTCGCGCCCCTGCGGGCCGGCAAGGGATTCAACCGCCAGACCATCGCCGGGCGGGAGTCGCTGCTGGCCCTGCCCATCGGACTCGCGTACGGAGTTGCCGCATGACCACGCTCGCCGACCCGCCCCGGGCGAAGAAGGGCGTGGGCACCATCCTCGGAGGCTTGCCGCAGGTCAACCTGCTTCCCCCGGAGGTCCGCGCCGCCCGGGGCCTCCGGAACCTCAAGCGCTGGCTGGCGCTGGTCCTCGTTCTTGTCCTCGTCCTGTGCATCGGCGCCTTCGCGCTCGCCAAGCTGGTCCAGGCCGGCGCGAACAGCGAGCTGAAGCAGGCTCAGGCCGAGACCCAGCGCCTGCAGACGGAGCAGCAGAAGTACGCGGAGGTGCCTAGGGTGCTCGATGCCTTGCAGAAGGCGCAGACCGCCCGCCAGCTCGGCATGGCGACGGACATCGCCTGGGGCCCCTACTACGCGGCCGTCACGGCCGTCCTGCCGGCTGATGTGAGCATCGACTCGCTCGTCGTGAGCACCAGCGGCGCCGCGGCCGCTGTGGGCAAGACGAACCCGCTGCAGGCGGCCTCCGTCGGCCAGATCCAGTTCACCGGTCGGTCCACCACGGTGCCCAACACCGCCGCCTGGCTCGACGCACTCGATTCGGTGCCCGGCTTCTCGGGCGCGTGGGCATCCAGCGCGACGATCACCCAGAGCGAGAACAAGACCACTTACTACAACGTCTCGGTGACAGTGCAGGTGACCTCGGCCGCCTTCACGCACCGGTTCGACGCGACGAAGCAGGGGAGCTGACGTGGCCGGCGCGAAGAAGGGCACCTGGATCGGCGCGACCGTGGTCGGCGCCGTCGCGATCGTCGTCGCGTCCTGGTTCCTGGCGATCAACCCCGCGCTCGGCGCGGCTGCGGACGTCCGGGCACAGACGGTGCAGACCAAGCAGGCGAACGATGCACTGGCGCTCAAGGTGGCCAAGCTGAGGGCGGACTTCGCCAAGCTCGCCGACTACAAGAAGCAGCTCGCCGCCATTCAGGTCCAGGTCCCGACCACGGCACAGCTGTCCGACTACCTTCGGCAGCTGGACACGATCGCGGCGGCACGGAGCGTGACGATCACGGCCGTTGCGCCGGGCACACCCCAGGCGGTGGTGGCCAAGGCCGCGGTCGCACCTGTGGCGCCGCCGACGACGGCGTCCGCCACGGCAGGGCCAACACCTGCGGCGACCCCCGCGGCTACCCCGGTCGCCGCCCCCGCCACGGGCACCGGGAACGCCGCCGCGGCGGCCGCGTCCGCGGTGCCGGACGGATTCAGCTCCATCCCCCTCTCTGTGACAGTGATCGGCAGCTACGACAACACGCTGGCCTTCCTGTCCGACCTGCAGACCGCGACGCCGCGCCTCTACCTCGTCTCGGGCTTCACCGCGACAGGCCAGCAGGACGCCGCTGCCGCAGGCGGCAAGCCGAAGACGGTCGTCGGTGACCAGCAGCTGGTCATCACCGGCTTCCTGTACGCGCTGCCCGACACCACCGCCGTGCCGGCACCGTCGGCCAGCGCGACGCCGGCTCTCCCGAGTGCGGTGGGCGGCAAGAACCCACTGGTCCCCGTCGGCGGCAAGTAGCCCCACCGCGAAGCGCACGACGGCGCCCGTCCGGTCCGACGACCGGGCGGGCGCCGTCGTCGTCGCTGGTCCGTGACAAGATCGCGCCCATGCTGCGTTGGCTGACCTCCGGCGAGTCCCACGGCGAGGCGCTCGTCGGCATCCTCGAGGGCATGCCGGCCGGGGTGGAGCTCCGGTCGGCAGACGTCCAGGCGGCGCTGGCCCGCCGCCGCCTCGGCTACGGCCGGGGCGCGCGGATGAAGTTCGAGCAGGACGAGGTCCGGCTGCTCGGGGGGGTGCGGCACGGGCTCACGCAGGGCGGTCCGGTGGCCCTCGAGATCGGCAACACCGAGTGGCCCAAGTGGGTCGACGTGATGGCGTCCGACCCGGTGGACGACCCCGAGCTGCTCAACCGCGCCCGCAACGCCCCGCTGACCCGGCCCCGACCGGGTCACGCCGACCTGGTGGGCATGCGCAAGTACGGGTTCGACGACGCGCGTCCGGTGCTGGAGCGCGCGAGTGCGCGGGAGACGGCGACGCGGGTGGCGCTGGGCACGGTCGCCGCGGCGTTCCTCGAGCAGGCCGCCGGTGTCCGCCTCGTCTCGCACGTGGTCCGGATCGGCTCCGTCGCCGCCCCCGAGGACGGCCCGCTCCCGGTGCCCGACGACCTCGACGCGCTCGACGCCGACCCGGTCCGCTGCCACGACGAGGCGACCTCGGCCGCGATGGTGGCGGAGATCGACCAGGCGCACGACGACGGCGACACCCTGGGCGGCATCGTGGAGGTGCTGGCCTACGGCCTCCCGTCCGGACTGGGCACCTACGTCGAGGCTGACCGGCGGCTGGACGCCCGTCTGGCGGCCGCGCTGATGGGCATCCAGGCGATCAAGGGCGTCGAGGTCGGCGACGGGTTCCGCACCGCCGCCCGTCGCGGCAGCCAGGCGCACGACGAGATCGAGCGCGACGCCGACGGGCGCATCGTCCGCCGCACCAACCGCGCCGGCGGCATCGAGGGCGGGATGTCCAACGGTGAGGTACTCCGTGTGCGCGCCGCCATGAAGCCGATCTCCACGGTGCCGCGCGCGCTCGCCACGGTCGACACGGCAACCGGGGAGCCGGCCCGCGCCCAGCACCAGCGCAGCGACGTCTGCGCGGTCCCTCCGGCGGCCGTGGTGGCCGAGGCGATGGTCGCGCTGGTCCTCGCCGACGCCCTGCTGGAGAAGACGGGCGGCGACTCGGTGGCAGAGGTCCGACGCAATCTCGAGGCGTACATCGCCTCGATACCGGAGCTGCTGCGCTGACCGGCGGCCCGACCACCGGGCGGTCGACCGGCCGCGCGGGCGCCGCCGACTACCCTGCAGCCGTGCCTACCGTTGCCTCTACCGGCCCTCGCGTCGTCCTCGTCGGACCGCCCGGCGCCGGGAAGACCACCGTCGGCCTCGCTCTCGCCTCCCGCTGGCAGCTGGTGGCCCGGGACACCGACTCGGACGTCGAGGCCGTCGCCGGCAAGCCGGTGTCGGACATCTTCGTCGAGGACGGCGAGGCGCGGTTCCGCGCCCTTGAGCACGAAGCGGTGGCACGGGCGCTCGCCGAGCACGACGGCGTCCTGGCGCTGGGCGGGGGTGCGGTGCTGCACCCGGCCACGCAGGACGCCCTCGCGGCCTACCGTGCGGGTGGCGGGGTCGTGGTGTTCCTCGACGTCAGCCTGGCCCACGCCGCCCCTCGGGTCGGCTTCAACCAGTCGCGGCCCCTCCTGCTGGGCAACCCGCGGGCCCGCTGGAAGGAGCTGATGGACCAGCGACGTCCGGTCTACCAGGACGTCGCGACGCTCGTCGTGCTGACCGACGGGCTGGCCCCGGAGCAGGTCGCCGAGCGGATCGAGTCCGAGCTCGCCACGCTGCGTCAGCAGCGGCTCGCCGCCGCCGCCGCGCAGCCAGCCTCAGAGGAGCACGCATGAGCGAGGGAGCCAGGATCGTCACGGTGACGGGGGAGCGGCCGTACGACGTCGTGATCGGGCGCCATCTGCTCGGCGCGCTCCCCGGGCTGCTCGGTACCGACGTGCAGCGTGTGCTCGTCGTCCACCCTGCGGCCCTGGCGACCACGGCCGACGCCGTGCTGGCGGACCTTCGTCAGCACGGGTACGAGGCCTTCGGCGCCGAGGTCCCGGATGCCGAGGAGGCGAAGACCGCCCAGGTCGCGGCGTTCTGCTGGCAGGTGCTGGGCCAGGCCGGGTTCACCCGGTCGGATGCCGTCGTCGGCGTCGGTGGGGGAGCGACCACCGACCTGGCGGGCTTCGTCGCGGCCACGTGGCTGCGCGGCGTGCGGGTGGTGCAGATCCCCACGACGGTGCTGGCCATGGTGGACGCCGCCGTCGGCGGCAAGACCGGCATCAACACCGCCGAGGGCAAGAACCTGGTCGGCGCGTTCCACCCGCCGGCTGGCGTCCTGTGCGACCTGGCGGCGCTCGAGTCGATGTCCCCCCACGACTTCGTCGCCGGGCTCGCCGAGATCGTCAAGGCGGGCTTCATCGCCGACCCGGTGATCCTCGACCTGGTCGAGGCCAACATCGAGCTGCTCCGCGACCCGGTGGCCGCGGCGGGATCCGACGTGCTGCTCGACCTGATCGAGCGCGCCGTGGCGGTCAAGGCCCGGGTCGTCGGCGAGGACCTGCGTGAGGCGGGGCTCCGGGAGATCCTCAACTACGGGCACACCTTCGGCCACGCGATCGAGCACGTCGAGCGCTACCGCTGGCGCCACGGTGCCGCTGTCTCGGTCGGCATGGTGTTCGCCGCCGAGCTCGCGCGTCTGGCCGGCCGTCTCGGGGACGACGTCGTGGACCGGCACCGGTCCGTCCTCACGGCACTCGGTCTGCCCACCACCTACCGCGCCGATCGCTGGGACCAGCTGCTCACCGCGATGCGTCGGGACAAGAAGACCCGCGGGGACCGGTTGCGGTTCGTCGTGCTGGAGGACGTCGCCAAGCCGACCCGGCTCGAGGGGCCCGACCCGACGCTGCTCGCGGCGGCCTACGCGGAGGTCGCCCAGGAGCCTCAGGGAAGTACCGCGATCGAGCTCTAGCGACCTTGACCTCAAGCCGCCGGCCCCCGGCGACGATGAATCACCGTGACCGTCGTGGACGCCCTCGGCGAGGAGACGCCGACGGCGCCTCCCACCGGGTGGTCGTCGTGGCTGGCCGCTGAGCTCTCGCGGCTCGACGTCGACGCACCGCGAGCCGCAGCCTTCCTCAGGACCGTGGGATCACACCCAGAGCGGCTCCTCGTTCCGCTCGCCCTCGTTGTCTGTGGCGCACTGGCTGCCGTCATCCCCGACGGCGACGCAGGATGGTTCCGCGCGGCGGGCGCCTCGATGATCGGACCACGCCTGCTCGACGTGTTCTCCGCGCCCGGTCTCCAGATCGGTCCCCTCTATCTGCTGCTTCTCGGGCTGGCGACGAAGGCGCTCACGGTCCTCGGGTCGCCGGTGGCCACCCGAGCGCTGCTGGGGGGCACCCAGGCCGCGATGGTCGTCTGGTTCGCCATGTGGACGACGCAGCGCTCGGCGCACCTTCGCGGGCATGAGGCGGTGGCCGGCCGGTGGGCGGTCGGGCTGCTGCTCGGCCTCGGGGGGTTCGCCGCCGAGGGCATCGGCAACGGGCACCCCGAGGAGATACTCGTGGCACTGCTCCTGCTCAACGCCGCCCTCAGCGCCGCCTCGGATCGCCACGGGATCGCGGGTGCGGTCCTGGCTGCAGCCGTCGGACTCAAGCAGTGGGGTGCGTTCGGAGGCGGCATCCTCCTGCTGCACCGAGGCCGGACCGGCCTGCTCCGAGGCGCAGGCACGCTCGCGGGCCTCACGCTGCTCCTGTACGGGCCGTTCTTCCTCTTCGGCACCGTCCGGACGTTCGACTTCTCCTGGGGCTTCGGTGCGACGTCGTACCTCGGGAGCCTTGGGCACGCCTGGGGCGCCACGGACTGGCAGCTGCGGTTCATTCAGGGCGGCCTGGCGGGGCTTGTTGGCGTCGTCGCCGCGTGGCGACGACCGACCTCGCCATTCCTCCCGGTCGTCTGCGCGATCTCGGTCCGACTGCTGATCGATCCGCTGCGCCTCACGTACTACAGCGGCGCACTGGTCGTCGTGGTCGCCGTATGGGCCTGGTCGTCAGGCGACGTGCGGATGACCCGGTTCCGGCTGCTCGTGACCGCGCTCACCCCGCTAGTCGTGCTCGGGCCGTACCTCCTGTCCCGAACGGTCATCTGGTTCGCTGGGACCGGTCTCCTCGTCGTCGTGCTCGTCTTTGCGCCCCGGCTGGACCGCCCGAAGCGGGTCGACGGAACCGACGGTCGTCAGGCGGTCTCACGATGACCCGTAGCCCGGCCGTCGTGGCCTCCTCGGGGACGACGCTGGTGCGTCGCCCTGGGCGCGCCGAGACGCGCCTCCGCCGGGAGCTCGAGGACCTCGGTCAGCGGTCGGCGAGCCAGCTGCGGGTGCTGCTCGCCGTCTGGCGCCACCCGGCCGTCGTCCTGCTGCCGCTAGGCGCGATTGTCGGCGTGGTGGGCGGACTGCTACGCCAGGACGGCGACCAGGTTCGGTTCCGCGCTGCGGGCTTCGCCATGGTCGGCCCTGGCTTCTTCCACGTCTTCGCCGACAGCTGGATCCAGCTGGGACCGCTCTACCTCCTGGCGCTCGGGCTGGTCGCGCGGCTCGCCGCCACCGCGCACCTGTCTCTGCAGACGGTCGGCATCGCGGCGGCGGCCCTCCATGGGCTGGCCGTCGTCTGGCTGTCGCTTACTGCCTCTCGGCACGCTGCACTGGCCTCGGGCACGTGGGTCCGCAGGGCGCAGTGGATGGTCACTGGGACGGTCCTGGCGGGCGGCATCCTCAGCGACGCCTTGGTGGCCGACCATCCAGAGGAGCTCCTGCTCGGCTTCGTGCTCGTCCTGGCGGCCGTGCGGCAAGACTCCGGAAGGAACGTGCGCGCGGCAGGTTTGCTGGTCGTGGCCATGGGCATCAAGGAATGGGCGATCACATGCGCCGGGCTGCTGCTGAACCGGGGTTCGATCCGGCGGCGCGCATGCGCCGTGGCCCTCCTCGTCGTCGGCACCGTTGCGCTCATCGCACCGTTCAAGATCTGGGGCGAAGTGTCGACCTTCTCCCAGACCTGGCTGATCCCCAAGGGAACCTGGTTCGACGCGGTCCCCTTTCTCGCCGGCCGATCAGGCTGGACGTTCCGGGTGGTGCAGGGCGGAGCGGCGGGGCTGGCGGGCGTGCTGATCGGCCTACGGGCTCGCACCTCGGCGCTCGTGGTCGTGATGGTGTCGATCTGCGTGCGCCTGCTGCTGGATCCCCTGAGGTTGACGTACTACTGGGGCGCCCTCGTCGCCGTCGTCGCCGTCTGGGTCTGGACCACCGAGTCCGAGCCGGTGCGCCGAGTGAGAGGGTGGCTCACGGCCGCGATGCCGATGCTGACCTTCTGCACGCTGGTCCCAAGCGGACCTTGGTGGCACGCCGAGACGGTGGTCGCCGTCGCCCTTCCCGTGTTCGCCGTGCTGGCCGACCGAGTCGCGTCTCGCCCGCAGCAGGCGCTCGTCACCGATACGGAGCCTGGGACCTCACTGCCGGACGACAAGGCGCCCGGGCCGACGGACCGGTCGGTGACGAGACCGCTCGCGTCGTCGTCCGCCGTCCAGGAGTAGCTCGTCACGAGCTGCCGAGCCCGAGGTTGAGGACGACGCGAGCGATCCCACACCTCACCGCCTCCGCGGGTGGTCCCGGTACCAGTCGCGCCAGATGATCCGGTGCACGGGGATCCACCGCGGGATCGACCGCAGCCCCGGGATGAACGGCAGGAGCAGCAGCCCGAGGGTCAGCAGCATCATCAGGCCCCAGACCAGCGCGTCCGCGTTGTCCGAGGTCGAGAACGGCGGCACCTGGTACCAGAACGTGTACAGCCACATCCACGGCTGACCAGGGAAGTTGCCGGTCTCGTTCATCATTCCCCACTGGTCGCCACCGAGATGACGCGCACGGGCCTGGTCCTCCAGGTACGCACCGTCGGACAGCAGCAGCAGCGAGCGCGTCTGGTCCCCGCCGTAGAAGTTGCCCGACGAGGTCAGGGCACCCTCGAGGCCGCCGGTCTGCGCGAGCGTGAGGAACGCCGCGGAGATCGCCGGCACGGGCCCGTAGTCACCGTCGGCCACCTGCTTCGGGTCGTTGTCCGGCGCCTTGGACAGTGCGTCGCTGTACGCGGAGGCCCACTTGTTCTGCTGGTCCGGCGTCGCCCCGTTCCACGTCGTCAGCGCGGTGCTCAGGTCCGTGTTGCCGGTCACCTTGGACAGCGGCGTCAGCACCAGGTCGGCGGCCGAGTCGACAGGGATCCGCACGCCGGCCCACTTCTGCAGCTTGAGCGGTCCGAGGTTCTGGCCGTCGCCGGCCGTGTTGTAGGGCGGCCCGTAGGAGGCGCTCGTCGTCGTCCCGGCGAGCTCGCCGGCGGCCGTCGCCACCACGTCGTTCGGGGCCTGCGCGGCCCAGTCGGCCATCGTGATGGCCTTCTCGTCGGGGGAGGAGAAGACCGCGGCGAGGATCACGGTGAGGAGCGCGACGACGACGAGTGCGACGACGAACTCCTTGACCAGGTCGTACGGACGTGTCGGGAAGCCGTGCGAGTCCGGCGTGCCCCGCCGCGGGGAGTGGTGGGTGGGTCTGGTGACCGTTGCGGTGCTCATCGTGCGTCCTCCACGTCTGCGTCGGCTCCCTCGGAGTCGATCGGCGGGACGATCCCGTGCCTGCGCACGAGCACGACGTGCAGCAGCACGATCACGCCCAGCACGAGCGGCAGCAGGGCGACGTGCCACAGCAGCATCTGACCGGGGTTGAGCACGTTGAAGAAGGCGCCGATCCCGACCGAGTTGAGCCCGTCCTTCGCCTGGCCGCTGATCCACTGGGAGTCGAAGTTGGTCTGCGACAGATAGCCGGTGAAGGCGGTGCCGATCGAGCCGAGGAACGCCAGCACCCCCGTCATCCACGTCAGAGCCCGGTTGCCGCGCCACGCGGCCATCCAGAACTTGCCCCACAGGTGGATGACCATGAAGGCGAAGAACAGCTCGACGCTCCACAGGTGCAACGAGTTGACGAAGTGGCCCAGGGAGGAGACGTGCCACCAGGTGACGCCACCCACGGCCAGCAGCACGCCGGACCCGATCACCACGATCAGCGCGGCCAGGGTCAGCACGCCGAAGACGTAGATCCACGAGGACATGTAGGCAGGCTGCCGGTCGGGCAGCACCTGCCCCTGGGGGACGACCCGCGACATGCGGTCCCGGGTGCGGACGGTCCAGCTCTTCGAGGACGTGCCGGGCGGCGTGCCGCCGGTCTGCGTGGCGGTCATCGGTCGCGGTCCGTCCGGTCGTGGTGCCGCCGGCCAGGGAAGGGCACGACGAGCGCGAGCACGAACACGACGAGCATGAGGCCGATGATCACGGCGTTGGTCACGGAGATCTGGATGACGCCGGCATTGATGTACCGGCCGGCCGGATCAGCAAGCAGAAGTGCGTGACTCATAGGTCACCTCTCGGGCCGACGTTCCACCGCCGGAACCAGCGATGGCACCGCGTCTTTCCTGGTCAGGCTAGCCCCGTGGGACCTACGGCCCTAGGCCCAAGGTCCGCATCTAGCAGACATTGACACTTCCTTAACACCTGGGAAGACCCTCGGAGGAATCAGTGCGGCAACTGTGCGGCAGCCCCGTCCGCATCGGCGAGCATCCAGCACCCGGTCAGCACCGCCGCGCGAGACGTCAGGTAGGGAGCCCCGGCGCGGCGATCGCGTGCGGTGAGCACGCACGGCCCGACCGGCCACCGCCGCTAACCTGACCGACGTGACCAGCGTCCTCGTCCTCAACGGCCCGAACCTGGGGCGTCTCGGCGTCCGTGAGCCGGAGGTCTACGGCTCGGCCACGCTCGCCGACCTGACGGCAGCCGCCACGCAGTGGGGGCGTGACCTCGCGCTCGACGTCGAGGTCCGGCAGACGGACGACGAGGCGGAGCTCGTCGGCTGGCTGCACGCCGCCGTCGACGACCGCACCCACGTGGTGCTCAACCCGGCCGCCTTCACCCACTACTCGTACGCCCTGCGCGACGCCGCGGCCCAGGTGACCGAGGCGGGCCTCCTGCTGGTCGAGGTGCACCTGTCGAACCCGCTCGCCCGCGAGGCGTTCCGGCACCTGTCCGTCATCGGCCCGATCGCCACCGGGACGGTTGCTGGCTTCGGTTTCGACTCGTACCGCCTCGCCCTCGCGGCGATCGCGGCCCGTTTGTAGTCAAGCACAAGCCTGCGGGCTTGTTACGTCTGCAACAAGCTGAGAGACTTGTCGCATGTTCGTCGTGACAGTCGACCAGCAGGGGAGCCGTCGGTCGACGGATCAGGTCCCTGCTCTCCTCTCGGGCCTGCCGCACCTCGACGGCGTGCTCCTGCCCTTCGAGCGCACGGTCGGTGACGAGGTCCAGGCCGTCCTGGACGACCCTTCATCCACGGTCGAGGTCGCCCTCCACCTGCTGCGCCTCGGCGGCTGGAGCGTCGGCATCGGAGCGGGTCCGGTGCTGGAGCCGCTGCCGGCGAGCACGCGGGAGGCGTCAGGGGCCGCCTTCATCGCCGCGCGGGAGGCCGTCGAGGCGGCGAAGTCCCGTGGCCGCCCCGTCCCCGTGGCGGTGCGCGGCGCCCGACCGGCGACCGCGCGAGACGCCGAGGCCGTTCTGACGTTGCTCGCCAGCGTGCTCGCCCGCCGGTCGGCCGCCGGCTGGGCCGCCGTGGACGCGGCGCGCGCCGCGCTCGGACGCACCGGCGCGGACGGCCCGGTCCAGCAGCTCGCTGCGGAACGCCTCGGGGTCAGCCAGCAGGCGGTCAGCCAGCGGCTGCGTGCCGCCCACTGGGCGGAGGAGCAGGCCGTCCGGCCGGTGCTGGCTCGGCTGCTCGCCGCAGCCGGTCTGCCCGAACCGGCAGAGGGGGACGTCGGCGCGGACGGTTGACCGCGTCCGTGCGGCCCGCCAGGGTCGGGCACAGCTCGCCACGGCCGACGGACGGCCACAGCCAGGAGGTCGCATGCATCCCGCGCTCGTCGCGCTCGTCGTCGTCCTCGCGCTCGCCGTGTCGACCGGTGGCGGCTGGGCCGTCACCCGTCTGGTGCTGCACCTGGCCAGCCGCTCGTCCGACGCGGGGGAGCCGCTCAGCGGACCCGACGGCGCCGTCCTGCTGCGCGGCACGCTCGTCGAGAGCGACGGCCCGGACGGCGCCCGAGCGCAGGCCGTGCTGCGCGGCGGCACCTGGGTGGGACTGCTCGAGCGGCTCGCGACCACGGGGGCACTGATCGTCGGTGAGCCGACCGCGGTCGCGGTGGTCGTCGCGGTCAAGGGCCTCGGCCGCTACCCGGAGCTGCGGGAGAACCCGGGCGCCTCGGAGCGGTTCGTCATCGGTACGTTCGCGTCGCTGCTGTGGGCCGCGTCGATCGGGCTGCTCGCGCGGTGGCTGCTCGCGCGGTGAACACCGCACGGTACGATGGTCGGCGGCCTGCGGCCCGGACCGCGGCGCACCCCACGTCCCCCCACGGGTCCTCCCGACGCGGTGACGGACGCGACGTGCCTGCACCAGCCGCCCTCAGCACCCTCTCTCGACAGGAAGCGACACCGTGGCGACCACCAACGACCTGAAGAACGGCCTCGTGCTCCGCATCGACGGCCAGCTGTGGACCGTGGTGGAGTTCCAGCACGTCAAGCCGGGCAAGGGCGGCGCCTTCGTGCGCACCAAGCTGAAGAACGTGCTGTCCGGCAAGGTGGTCGACCGCACGTTCAACGCCGGCCTGAAGGTGGAGACGGCCAACGTCGACAAGCGCGACATGCAGTACCTGTACAAGGACGGCTCGGACTACGTCTTCATGGACGCCTCCACGTACGACCAGCTGCACGTCCCCGAGGAGACCGTCGGCGACGCGGCGCACTTCCTGCTGGAGAACCAGAACGCACTGGTCGCGACCAACGAGGGCATCCCGCTGTACGTCGAGCTGCCCCCGTCGGTGGTCCTCGAGATCACCTACACCGAGCCGGGGCTGCAGGGCGACCGCTCGTCGGCCGGGACCAAGCCCGCGACCCTGGAGACCGGCTACGAGATCCAGGTGCCGCTGTTCCTCGAGACGAACACCAAGGTGAAGGTGGACACCCGTGACGGGAGCTACCTCGGCCGCGTGAACGACTGAGGTGGCAGCCCGCACCAAGGCTCGCAAGCGCGCGCTCGACGTCCTCTTCGAGGCCGAGCAGCGCGGCATCCCGCCGCTGACGCTGCTCGCGGAGCGCCTCGCGCACCCCGGCGTGCAGTCGGCGGTCCCGGAGTACGCCGTCGAGATCGTCGAGGGTGTCGCGGCGCACCTGGAGCGGATCGACGAGGTGCTGGCGACGCACTCCCACGGCTGGACCGTCGACCGGATGCCGGCTGTGGACCGCCAGCTGCTGCGGATCGGCACCTGGGAGGTCCTCTACAACGACGACGTCCCCGACGCCGTCGCGGTGGACGAGGCGGTCAGCCTCGCCTCCGACCTCTCGACGGACGAGTCGCCCGCCTTCGTGAACGGCCTGCTGGGCCGCATCGTCGACCTCAAGCCGACGCTTCTCGCCTGAGGCGACGGACCCTGGCGTCTCGCGCCTCAGCGCGCCGACAGGCGCACCGATGACGAGAGGTTAGGCTCCGCACCTGACAGACATCCTTTAAGGCCCGTCCAGAGAGGCGGGGAAGGGGGTCGCCAGATGAGCTCTGGCATGCGTGCATCCGTATCGGGGGCACAGACCGGCGGTGCCGAGGTGCTCGGCGCCGCGGAGATCGCGCGGGCGCTGACCCGCATCGCGCACGAGATCCTCGAGCGCAACCGGGGAGCCGACGACCTGGTCGTCCTGGGCATCCCCACCCGCGGGCTCCCGCTCGCGCAGCGGCTCGTGGACCGTCTCGCCCAGGTCGAGCCAGGCGTCGACGCCGACGCCATCGGCGGCAGCCTGGACGTGACGATGTACCGCGACGACCTCTCGCACCAGCCCACGCGCACCATCGGCACGACGCACCTGCCGGCGGGCGGCATCGACGGCAAGGTCGTGGTGCTGGTGGACGACGTGCTGTACTCCGGCCGCACCATCCGGGCAGCGCTCGACGCCATCAGCGACCTCGGCCGGCCCCGCGCGGTCCAGCTGGCGGTGCTGGTCGACCGCGGGCACCGGGAGCTGCCGATCCGGGCCGACTACGTGGGCAAGAACCTGCCGACGGCGGCGGGGGAGCGCGTGCGGGTCATGCTCGCCGAGACGGACGGCCGCGACGCCGTGCTGATCGAGGCACCGCCCGGCGGCGGAGGCCCGGCGGGCGTCGTGCGCGACGACACGAACGAGGTGACCCGATGAGGCACCTGCTCTCGGCCGCCGACCTGTCCCGGGACGAGGCGGTGCTGATCCTCGACACCGCGGCGCAGATGGCCGCGACCCAGTCCCGGCAGATCAAGAAGCTGCCGACCCTGCGCGGTCGCACGGTGATCAACCTCTTCTTCGAGGACAGCACCCGCACCCGCATCTCGTTCGAGACCGCCGCGAAGCGGCTCTCGGCGGACGTGATCAACTTCTCGGCCAAGGGGTCGAGCGTGTCCAAGGGCGAGTCCCTGAAGGACACCGCCCTCACGCTGCAGGCGATGGGCGCCGACGCCGTCGTGATCCGGCACCAGGCCTCCGGGGCGCCGCACACGCTGGCGACCGCCGGCTGGACGGACTGCGCGGTGGTGAACGCGGGCGACGGCACGCACCAGCACCCGACGCAGGCGCTGCTGGACGCGTACACCGTGCGCCGGCACCTGGTCGGCGCCGGCGGCACGCAGGACGTCACCGGCCGGGACCTCGCGGGCCTGCACGTCGCGATCGTCGGCGACGTGCTGCACAGCCGGGTGGCCAGGTCGAACGTGCAGCTGCTGCACACCCTCGGGGCCCGCGTGACGCTGGTCGCCCCGCCGACGCTGGTGCCGGTCGGTGTGCAGACGTGGCCGTGCGCCGTCTCGTACCACCTGGACGAGGTGCTGGCGCAGGGTCCCGACGCGGTGATGATGCTGCGCGTGCAGCGGGAGCGGATGTCGAGCGCCGGCGGCGGGTTCTTCCCGAGCGCGCTCGAGTACACCCGCGGGTACGGTCTGGACGCGCGGCGCCTCGCCGGGCTTCCCGACCACGCGATCGTCATGCACCCCGGACCGATGAACCGCGGGCTCGAGATCTCGGCCGACGCGGCGGACAGCCCGCGGTCCGTGGTCGTCGAGCAGGTGGCCAACGGCGTCGCGGTGCGCATGGCGGTGCTGTACCTGCTGCTCTCGGGCACAGGCCCGGCGACCAGCGCGGGGGACGAGGTCGCGGACGAGTCCGGTACGCCGGAGAAGGTGGGGACGGGCGCATGAGCCGGCTGCTGCGAGGAGCGTCGCTGCTCGGCGGCGGGGCCACCGACGTGCTCGTCGACGAGGGCCGGATCGTCGCCCTCGGGACGGAGGCCCGGGACGCGCGCGCCGAGGTGGTCGACGCGGACGGCCTGGTGCTGCTGCCCGGGCTGGTCGACCTGCACACGCACCTGCGCGAGCCCGGTCGGGAGGACGCCGAGACGGTGGCCTCCGGGACGCGGGCCGCGGCACTCGGCGGGTTCACCGCGGTGCACGCGATGGCGAACACCTCACCGGTCGCGGACACGGCCGGCGTCGTCGAGCAGGTGTGGCGGCTCGGCCGCGACGCAGGCTGGGTGGACGTGCACCCCGTCGGCGCGGTCACCGTCGGCCTTGGTGGCGAGCGGCTGGCCGAGCTCGGGGCGATGGCGTCCTCCGCCGCCCGCGTGCGGGTGTTCTCCGACGACGGGAAGTGCGTCCACGACCCCGTGCTGATGCGCCGGGCGCTGGAGTACGTCAAGGCGTTCGACGGCGTCATCGCCCAGCACGCCCAGGAGCCGCGGCTGACCGAGAACGCCCAGATGCACGAGGGCATCGTGTCCGCCGAGCTCGGCCTGGCCGGCTGGCCCGCCGTGGCCGAGGAGGCGATCATCGCCCGCGACGTGCTGCTCGCCGAGCACGTCGGCTCGCGGCTCCACGTGTGCCACGTCTCGACGGCCGGGTCGGTGGAGATCATCCGCTGGGCCAAGGCGCGGGGGATCGCCGTGACGGCCGAGGTCACGCCGCACCACCTCGCGCTGTCCGACGAGCTGGCCCGCGGCTACGACCCCGTGTTCAAGGTGAACCCGCCGCTGCGGACTGCCGAGGACCTCGAGGCGGTCCGAGCCGCGCTGGCGGACGGCACGATCGACATCGTCGCCACGGACCACGCGCCGCACACCCGCGAGGACAAGGACTGCGAGTGGGCGGCCGCCGCGTTCGGCATGACGGGCCTGGAGACGGCGCTGTCCGTGGTGCAGGCGACGATGGTCGACACCGGACGCCTCGGCTGGTCCGACGTCGCACGGGTGCTGTCGTCGACTCCGGCGCTGATCGGCCGGGTGGCCGACCAGGGGCGCCCGATCGCCGTCGGCGAACCGGCGAACCTCGTGCTCGTCGACCCGACGGCGCGGACGCTGGTCGATCCCGCAGCCCAGGCGACGCAGGCGACCAACAGCCCGTTCCGGGGCCGGGAGCTGCCCGGTCGCGTGGTCGCCACGTTCCTGCGCGGACGGCCGACCGTGCTCGACGGCCGACCCTGCGACGAGACGGTGGAGGTGCACGCCTGATGCCCACATGGCTGTCCGTCACGATCCTGCTGGTGCTGCTGGCGCTGGCGTACTGGGCGATGCGCCAGGGCTGGCGCCGACGTGAACGCCGATCGGAAGCCACCGTGCCCGCGGTGCCCGGCGCCCCGGCCGACCTCGGCGCACCGCGCACGGACCCGCTGGAAGCGGTCTACGTCTCCTCGACCACGGCCGGCGACTGGCTCGACCGCGTGAACGCCCACGACCTGGGCGTGCGCAGCGCCGCGCAGGTGCAGGTGTTCGACGCCGGCGTGCTGGTGCGCCGCACCGGCGCGGCAGACGTGTTCGTCCCGGCCGCCCAGGTGCGCGGCGTCGGCACCGCGTCGGGCATCGCCGGCAAGTTCATGGGGCGCGACGGCCTCGTCGTGCTCACCTGGGCACCCGACGCCGCGCCGGAGGTCGGCCCGCTGCTCGACACCGGGCTGCTGGTCCGCCACCGCGCCGACCGGCCACGCCTCGTGGACGCCGTCCGCACCCTCGTCCCCACCACCGCCGGAGGTACCGCATGACCACCGCCGTGCTCGTCCTGGAGGACGGCCGCACCTTCACCGGCCAGGCGTACGGCGCCACCGGCCGCACGCTGGGCGAGATCGTCTTCGCCACCGCGATGACGGGGTACCAGGAGACGCTGACCGACCCGTCGTACCACCGGCAGATCGTCGTGATGACCGCACCGCACATCGGCAACACGGGTGTGAACGACGAGGACCCCGAGTCGGCCCGCATCTGGGTGGCCGGCTACGTCGTCCGTGACCCCGCCCGGCGCTCGTCGAGCTGGCGCGCACGGCACACGCTCGACGAGGAGCTCGAGGCCCAGGGCATCGTGGGGATCAGCGGCATCGACACGCGCGCGCTGACCCGGCACCTGCGGGAACGCGGCGTGATGCGCGCCGGCATCTTCTCCGGTGACGCCCTGCTGACGTCCGGCGTACGCCGCCCGGACGACGAGCTGCTCGACGAGGTGCTGGACGCACCCCCCATGGCGGGCGCGGACCTGGCGGGGGAGGTGTCCACCAGCGAGCCGTACGTCGTTCCGGCCCTGGGTCCCGACGGCCAGCCGCTGGACGTCCCCCGCGCGCGGGTCGCGGCGGTCGACCTCGGCATCAAGGCGATGACGCCCCACCGGATGGCCGAGCGGGGGATCGAGGTCCACGTGCTGCCGAGCACCTCGACCATCGACGACGTGCTCGCGGTGCACCCCGACGGCGTCTTCTTCTCCAACGGGCCGGGCGACCCCGGTGCCGCCGTGCACGAGGTCGAGCTGCTCCGCGAGGTGCTCGACCGCCGGATCCCCTTCTTCGGCATCTGCTACGGGAACCAGATCCTGGGCCGGGCCCTCGGGTTCGGCACCTACAAGCTGGGCTACGGCCACCGCGGCGTGAACCAGCCGGTGATGGACCGCGCGACGGGCAAGGTGGAGATCACCGCGCACAACCACGGCTTCGCGGTGGACGCCCCGCTCGAGGGCCCGACGGCGGCGCCCTACGACGACGGCCGGTACGGCCAGGTGGTCGTGTCGCACGTCGACCTCAACGACGACGTGGTGGAGGGCCTCGCGGCGCTCGACCTGCCCGCCTTCAGCGTCCAGTACCACCCGGAGGCCGCGGCGGGTCCGCACGACGCCGCGTACCTGTTCGACCGGTTCGCCGACCTGATGGCCGACCCGGGCCTCGGCGGCGCCGGCGCCGCCCGACCGGCAGGCGGACCGTCCACCACCGCGACCGACGAGGAAGGTGCCGCCTGATGCCGCGCCGCGACGACATCCACAGCGTCCTGGTGATCGGCTCCGGCCCGATCGTCATCGGGCAGGCCGCCGAGTTCGACTACTCGGGGACGCAGGCCTGCCGTGTGCTGCGCGCCGAGGGTCTGCGCGTGATCCTGGTCAACTCCAACCCGGCGACGATCATGACGGACCCGGAGTTCGCCGACGCGACCTACGTCGAGCCGATCACCACCGAGGTGCTCACCTCGATCATCGCCAAGGAGCGCCCCGACGCCCTGCTGCCGACGCTCGGCGGTCAGACGGCCCTCAACGCGGCCGTCGCCCTCTCCGAGGCCGGTGTGCTCGACGAGTACGGCGTGGAGCTGATCGGCGCCAACATCGCCGCGATCCAGAAGGGCGAGGACCGCGAGCAGTTCAAGCAGGTCGTCGAGGTGTGCGGCGGCGAGTCCGCACGGTCGGTGATCGCGCACTCGCTGGACGACGCGCTCGCCGCCGTGGACGTGCTCGGCTACCCGATGGTGGTCCGTCCGTCGTTCACGATGGGCGGTCTGGGGTCCGGCATCGCCTACGACGAGGCCGACCTGCGCCGCATCGTCGGCCAGGGCCTGCACTACTCGCCGTCCACCGAGGTGCTCCTCGAGGAGTCGATCCTCGGCTGGAAGGAGTACGAGCTCGAGCTGATGCGGGACAAGCACGACAACGTCGTGGTGGTCTGCTCGATCGAGAACGTCGACCCGGTCGGCGTGCACACCGGCGACTCGGTGACGGTGGCCCCCGCGCTGACCCTGACCGACCGCGAGTACCAGCGGATGCGGGACATCGGCATCGCGGTGATCCGCGAGGTCGGCGTCGACACCGGCGGCTGCAACATCCAGTTCGCGGTGGACCCGGAGACCGGCCGGATCATCGTCATCGAGATGAACCCGCGGGTGTCGCGCTCGTCGGCCCTCGCCTCGAAGGCGACGGGCTTCCCGATCGCCAAGATCGCCGCCCGGCTGGCCGTCGGCTACACGTTGGACGAGATCCCCAACGACATCACCGGCTCCACGCCGGCCAGCTTCGAGCCGACCCTCGACTACGTCGTCGTCAAGGTGCCGCGCTTCGCCTTCGAGAAGTTCCCGGCGGCCGACCCCACGCTCACGACCACCATGAAGTCGGTCGGCGAGGCGATGGCGCTCGGCCGCAACTTCACCGAGGCCCTCGGCAAGGCGCTGCGCTCCCTCGACAAGAAGGGCGCGACGTTCCACTGGGACGGCGAGCCCGCGTCCGGCGCGGAGCTGGACGCCCTCGTCGAGTCCATCGCCCGGCCGACCGAGCGCCGCCTCGTCGACGTCCAGCAGGTGCTGCGCGCGGGCGTCCCGCTGGAGACGGTGTACGAGCGGACTAAGATCGACCCCTGGTTCCTCGACCAGCTGCAGCTGGTCAACGAGGTCGCCGCCGAGGTCGCTGGCGCGCCGGCCCTCACCCGCGAGGTCCTGGCCCGCGCCAAGCGCCACGGCCTGTCGGACGCTCAGGTGGCGGTCCTGCGGGGGAGCAGCGAGGACAGCGTCCGGCACACGCGCTGGGCGCTCGGGGTGCGTCCGGTCTACAAGACGGTCGACACCTGCGCGGCCGAGTTCGCAGCCCGCACGCCGTACCACTACTCGGCGTACGACGAGGAGACCGAGGTGGCGCCGCGCGAGCGGCCCGCCGTCCTGATCCTCGGTTCGGGGCCCAACCGGATCGGGCAGGGCATCGAGTTCGACTACTCCTGCGTGCACGCCGCCCTCGCCCTCAAGGGCGAGTTCGAGACCGTGATGATCAACTGCAACCCGGAGACCGTGTCGACGGACTACGACACCTCGAACCGGCTGTACTTCGAGCCGCTGACGTTCGAGGACGTGCTCGAGGTGTACGAGGCCGAGCGCGCCGCCGGCCCGGTGGCCGGGCTGATCGTCACGCTGGGCGGCCAGACCCCGCTGTCGCTCGCGCAGCGCCTGTTCGACGCCGGCCTGCCCATCCTCGGCACTCCGCCGGACGCGATCGACGCGGCCGAGGACCGCGGCGAGTTCGGTCAGGTGCTCGCCGCCGCCGGCCTGCCGGCACCGGCGTTCGGCACCGCCACGACGTTGGCCCAGGCGCGCGAGACCGCTGCGAGCATCGGCTTCCCCGTGCTGGTACGGCCGTCCTACGTGCTCGGCGGCCGCGGCATGGAGATCGTGTACGACGAGACCCAGCTGACCGAGTACGTCGAGCGCGCCCTCGCGGACGCGACCGTGTCCAACCGAGGCGTGCTGCCGCCGCTGCTGATCGACCGGTTCCTGGACGACGCGATCGAGATCGACGTCGACGCCCTGTACGACGGCGAGGAGCTGTACCTCGGCGGCGTGATGGAGCACATCGAGGAGGCCGGCATCCACTCCGGCGACTCGGCGTGCGCGCTGCCGCCGGTGACGCTGTCCGCCACCGAGCTCGAGCGGATCCGCACCTCCACCGAGGCGATCGCCCGCGGGGTCGGCGTGCGCGGCCTGCTCAACATCCAGTTCGCGCTGGTGTCGGACGTGCTCTACGTCCTCGAGGCGAACCCGCGGGCGTCGCGCACGGCGCCCTTCGTGTCCAAGGCGACCGGCGTCTCGCTCGCCAAGGCCGCCGCGCTGATCATGGTGGGCCGGTCGATCGCCGAGCTGCGGGAGGCAGGGGTCCTGCCTGCCGAGGACGCGAGCGTGCTGGACCTCGCAGCGCCGATCGCGGTCAAGGAGGCGGTGCTGCCGTTCAAGCGGTTCCGCACGCTCGACGGTCACGCGGTGGACACCGTGCTGGGGCCGGAGATGCGCTCGACCGGTGAGGTGATGGGCTTCGACGCGGACTTCCCCACGGCGTTCGCCAAGTCGCAGCAGGCGTCGTTCGGCGGCCTGCCGACCTCCGGGACGGTGTTCATCTCCGTGGCCGACCGCGACAAGCGGGCGATCGTGCTGCCGGTCAAGCGGCTGTCCCAGCTCGGTTTCGAGATCCTCGCCACCGAAGGCACCGCCGTGGTGCTGCACCGGTCCGGGATCGACTCGCGGCTGGTGCGCAAGCAGTCCGCCGGCCGCGGACCCGGCGGAGAGCCGACGATCGTCGACCTGATCAGCGACGGGCAGGTCGACATGGTGATCAACACCCCGTCCGGCCAGGGCGCCCGTGCGGACGGCTACGAGATCCGCGCCGCGACCACGGCGGCCGACAAGGCGATCATCACGACGGTGCAGCAGCTCGGCGCCGCCGTCCAGGCGATCGAGGCGGTCCGGTCGGGTCCCTTCGCGGTCACCAGCCTCCAGGAGCACGACGCGCGCACCCGGGCCCGCCGGGCGGCGCGCGCCGCTGCCGCCGTACCACCGGCCGAGGAGACGTCCGGCGAGCGGGTGGTAGCGCTGTGACACCGACCTTCGGCACCCGTCTCGCCGCTGCGCGGGGCGCCCTCGGCCCGCTCTGCGTCGGCATCGACCCGCACCCCTCGCTGCTCGAGCAGTGGGGCCTGGCGGACGACGTCGACGGGCTCCGGCGGTTCGCCCTGACCGTCGTCGAGGCGGTGGCCGGCGTCGTGCCGGCGATCAAGCCGCAGTCGGCCTTCTTCGAGCGGCACGGCTCCCGCGGCGTCGCGGTCCTCGAGGAGGTCGTGGCGGCGGGGCGGTCGGCCGGGACGTTGGTGGTCGTGGACGCGAAGCGGGGGGACATCGGCTCGACGATGGGAGCCTATGCGGACGCCTACCTGCGTGACGGCGCCCCGCTGGCCGGCGACGCCCTGACGGTCTCGCCGTACCTCGGCTTCGGTTCGTTGCGCCCAGCGGTGGACCTGGCTGCGGCGACCGGCCGTGGCCTGTTCGTGCTGGCCCTCACCTCGAACCCTGAAGGCGCCTCCGTCCAGCACGCCCGCGCAGCGGACGGCCGGTCGGTCGCGGCCCAGGTGGCACAGGAGGCGGCGCGGCTCAACGCCGCCGAGCTGGCCGCCGGCGGCGGCTCCCTGGGGTCCGTCGGCCTCGTGGTCGGCGCGACCATCGGGGACGCGGCCGCGCGCCTCGGGCTCGATCTCGCCGCCGTGCAGGGTCCGCTGCTCGCACCCGGCGTCGGCGCCCAGGGTGCCGGACCCGCCGAGCTCGCGGCCGTGTTCGGCGACGCGCGGTCGGCGGTGCTCGCGTCGTCGTCGCGAGGCGTGCTGTCGGCGGGTCCGACGGTCGACGGGCTCCGCGGCGCCGCGGAACGCGCCCGTGACGAGGCCGCTGCCGCCCTCGCCTGAGACCGCCAGGCACCCGTCGCGGAGGAACGCCGGCGAGCCGTCCACGAGGGTGCGGGCGCGGCATCGATGCAGGTGAAAGCGTGCACAAGGCCGCGTCACGTTTGCCGAGTGCCCAGGTGGTCGCTAGGTTCGATCTCGATCCTGCAGCCCACGAGGATCCCGGCCCACTGACGAGAAGGTGACGCGCGTGGCTCTCCCTCCGCTGACTCCAGAACAGCGTGCAGCAGCACTCGAGAAGGCCGCCGCCGCCCGGCAGGCCCGCGCCGAGGTGAAGAACCGTCTGAAGTACTCCCAGGGCTCCCTGTCCGAGGTGATCGAGCAGGGTCAGCAGGACGAGACCATCGGCAAGCTCAAGGTGATCTCCCTGCTCGAGTCCCTGCCGGGCGTGGGCAAGGTCAAGGCCCGTGCCATCATGTCCGACATCGGCATCTCCGAGACGCGGCGCGTGCGCGGGCTCGGTCCGCACCAGGTGAAGGCGCTCGTCGACCGCTTCGGGTGATCCCTCGCGGCCCGGTCGGCGGGCCGGGCCGCACCGCACCCGCAAGGAGCACCGCCCACCCATGACGACCACGCCCGCCCGGTTGACGGTGCTCGCAGGACCCACGGCCGTCGGCAAGGGCACGGTGTCCGCCGACGTGCGTGCGCGGTACCCCCAGGTCTGGCTCTCGGTCTCGGCGACGACGCGGTCGCCTCGTCCCGGCGAGGTCGACGGGGTGCACTACCGCTTCGTCTCCGAGGCGGAGTTCGACCGCATGGTGGCGGCCGGCGAGCTCCTCGAGTGGGCGGTGGTGCACGGTCGGCACCGGTACGGGACACCTCGCGGGCCGGTGGAGCAGCGACTCGCGGCAGGGCAGCCGGTCCTGCTGGAGATCGACCTGCAGGGCGCCCGGCAGGTGCGAGACAGCATGCCGGGCGCGCGGTTCGTCTTCCTCGCACCGCCGTCGTGGGACGAGCTGGTGCGGCGGCTGGTGGGACGCGGCACCGAGGACGAGGCCGAGCGGGAACGCCGGCTCGCCACCGCACGGGTGGAGCTGGCCGCCGAACCGGAGTTCGACCACGTGATCGTCAACGACGACGTGCACCGGGCGACCGACGAGCTGCTCACCGTGATGGGTGTGGTCACCGGCTAAGATGGCAGGCGGCTGTGCGGGCGTGCCCGCACAGAACCCCTTCTTCCCACCCACCCGTCGTCGGGAGCCCACCATGTCCGGAACCGTCGCCCACCCCACGGGCATCACCGACCCGCCGATCGACGACCTGCTGCAGCGAGCCGACTCCAAGTACGCGCTCGTGCTCTTCGCCGCCAAGCGGGCCCGTCAGATCAACGCCTACTACGGGCAGCTGAACGAGGGTCTGCTCGAGAACGTCGGCCCGCTGGTCGAGACGCGTCCGCAGGAGAAGCCGCTGTCGATCGCCATGCGCGAGATCGACAAGGGTCTCCTCACCGCTGAGCCGACCCCGCCCTCCGAGTAGCACCCCACGCCCGTGCGGATCGTCCTCGGCGTCGCGGGTGGCATCGCCGCGTACAAGGCGGTGCTGCTGCTGCGGCTGCTGCGCGAGGACGGTCACGCGGTGCGGGTGGTCCCCACCCGCGCCGCGCTCGAGTTCGTCGGCCGCCCCACCTGGGAGGCGCTGTCCGGCGAACCGGTGAGCACCGAGGTCTTCGAGCACGTCGACGAGGTGGCCCACGTCCGCATCGGCCAGGAGGCCGACCTCGTCGTCGTCGCACCGGCGACGGCCGACCTCCTCGCGCGGGCCGCGGCCGGGATGGCCGACGACCTGCTGACGGCCACGCTGCTGGTCGCCCGCTGCCCGGTGCTGCTGGCACCGGCGATGCACACCGAGATGTGGCAGCACCCGGCCACGGTCGCCAACGTCGACACGCTCCGTCGGCGCGGGATCCACGTGCTCGACCCCGTGTCCGGTCGCCTGACCGGGCCGGACACAGGTCCGGGCCGCCTGCCCGAGCCCGAGGAGATCGCGACCGCGGCGCTGGCGCTGGTCCACGGACGTACCCCCGACCTGGCCGGCCGGCGCGTCGTCGTGTCCGCGGGTGGGACGCGCGAGCCGATCGACCCGGTGCGCTTCATCGGCAACCGTTCCTCCGGACGTCAGGGCATCGAGCTGGCTCGCGCGGCCCACGAGCGCGGTGGCCAGGTGACGCTGGTCGCGGCGAACGTGACCCTGCAGGCCCCGCCGGGCGTGCACGTGGTCGCCGTCGAGTCCGGCGAGCAGCTGCGCGACGCGGTGCGGTCCGCCGCCAAGGACGCCGACGTCGTGGTGATGGCCGCCGCGGTGGCCGACTTCCGGCCCGTGCGCACGGCTACCGCCAAGATCAAGAAGCAGCCGGGGGTGGGGCCCACCCCGATCGAGCTGGTCGAGACCGTCGACATCCTCGCGGAGCTGGTGCGCCAGTCGCCTCGCGAGGGGCAGGTGGTGGTCGGGTTCGCCGCCGAGACCGGGGACGAGGCCGGTGACGTGCTCCAGCACGGTCGGCGGAAGGCGATCCGCAAGGGTGCCGACCTGCTGGTGGTGAACGCCGTCGGCGCCGACCGGGGCTTCGGCGTCGAGCACAACGAGGTGACGGTGCTCGACCGAGCGGGCGCCGAGGTGACGCGGGCGGCCGGAACGAAGCTCGAGGTCGCGCACGCGGTGTGGGACGCGGTGCTGCCGCTGCTGTGACCTCGCTCCGCCCGGGTCCGGCACGAGGACGGGCGACGGGGTGACGTTCGGCGAGCCCGTAGGCTGTCGGCCGTGAGTGTGTCCGCAGCCCGGTTGTTCACGTCCGAGTCCGTCACCGAGGGGCACCCGGACAAGGTCTGCGACCAGATCTCCGACGCGATCCTCGACGCGATGCTCGCCCAGGACCCGCTGTCCCGGGTCGCGGTGGAGACGATGGTGACCACGGGCCTGGTGCACGTCGCCGGCGAGGTGACCACCGACGCCTACGTCGAGATCCCGCAGGTGATCCGCGAGGTCGTGAACGAGATCGGCTACACGTCGTCGGACATCGGCTTCGACGGCGACTCGTGCGGCGTCTCGGTGTCGATCGGCCAGCAGTCGCCGGACATCGCGCAGGGCGTGGACAAGGCGCTCGAGGCCCGGCAGGACGACTCCGACCTGGACCCGCTCGACCTGCAGGGCGCCGGCGACCAGGGACTGATGTTCGGGTACGCCTGCGACGACACACCGTCGCTGATGCCGCTGCCGATCTGGGTGGCGCACCGGCTGGCCGAGCAGCTCGCCGCCGTGCGCAAGGCCGGCGTCGTCCCCGGGCTGCGGCCGGACGGCAAGACGCAGGTGACGATCGGCTACGAGGGCGACCGTGCCGTCAGCCTCGACACCGTTGTGGTGTCCACCCAGCACGAGCCGGACGTCAACCTCGAGACGACCCTCGCGCCGGCGGTCGCCGAGCTCGTCGTCGCGCCGGTGCTCGCCGAGCTCGACCTCGACACGACGGGCCACCGCCTCCTGGTCAACCCGACCGGCCAGTTCGTCATCGGCGGCCCCAAGGGCGATGCCGGGCTGACCGGCCGCAAGATCATCGTCGACACGTACGGCGGCTTCGCCCGGCACGGCGGCGGCGCGTTCTCCGGCAAGGACCCCTCGAAGGTCGACCGGTCCGCGGCGTACGCGATGCGCTGGGTGGCCAAGAACGTGGTCGCCGCCGGGCTGGCCCGGCGGTGCGAGGTGCAGGTGGCCTACGCCATCGGTACCGCGCACCCCGTCGGCCTGTACGTCGAGACGTTCGGCACCGGCCAGGTGCCGGTCGAGCGCCTAACCGCAGCCATCCGGGACGTGTTCGACCTGCGACCGGCGGCGATCGTGCGCGACCTCGACCTGCTGCGGCCGATCTACCGACGCACCGCCGCCTACGGGCACTTCGGTCGCGAGCTGACGGACTTCACCTGGGAGCGCACCGACCGCGTCGCGGACCTCCGGTCGGCCGTCTGACCCGGGTCCCGACCGGCCGACCCACCGCCGGCCGCGGTCGGGTTCCGTGGGTGGTCGGTGATGGGATGAGCCCGTGGACGTGACCGCGGCGCAGCCGACCCTGGCCGGCATGCCGCGGGTGCGGGCGCCGCGTCGCCAGCTGCCGGTCGACACCGCCGCTCACCTGCCTGTGGCGCGCGTGTGCGTCGACGTGCAGCCGGCGCACCTCGACCGGGTGTTCGAGTACCTGGTGCCTGCCACGCTGGACGAGCGTGCGGTTCCCGGTTGCCGGCTGAAGGTCCGGTTCGGCGGTCAGGACGTCGACGGCTGGCTGCTGGAGCGCACCGAGGAGGCCGACCACGAGGGACGGCTGGTGCCGATCCGGCGGGTGGTGACGTCCGGTCCGGTGCTGACACCCGAGCTCGCGCGCGTCGCCCGGGCGGTGGCCGACCGCTACGCCGGGACGCTGGCCGACGTGCTGCGGCTGGCGGTACCGCCGCGGCACGCACGCGTGGAGGCCGAGATGGATGCGCTCGGACCGGCGCAGGCACCGGCGGCAGCGCCGGCCGCAGCCGGCGGCGCGTGGTCGGCGTACCGGGGGGGACCGGCGTTGCTGCAGCACCTGCTCTCCGGCGGTGCACCCAGAGCTGTCTGGACGGCGCTGCCCGGACCCCAGGGGGATCGGTGGCCCGACGCGGTGGCGCAGGCCGTCGCGGCCTGCGTGCTGGGCGGGCGTGGGGCGCTGGTGGTCGCGCCCGACCGTCGCGACGTCGACCGGGTGGTCGCCGCGCTGGAGCAGGTCGGGCTCCCGGCCTGGTCGTCGACGGTCGACGGCGGTGTCGTGCGGCTGACCGCCGAGGACGGTCCGGCGCCGCGGTACCGGGCGTTCCTCGCCGCGCTCCGTGGGCACGCTCGGGTGGTGGTCGGCACCAGGGCTTCCGCGTTCGCCCCGGTCGAGGACCTCGGCCTGGTGGTCTGCTGGGACGACGGCGACCCGCTGAACGCCGAGCCCAGAGCGCCGTACCCCCACGTGCGGGAGGTGCTGACGCTCCGCGCCGAGGCCGCGGGCGCCGCCGCGATCTTCGGCGCGCACGGCCGGTCGGTCGAGGCGCAGGCCCTCGTCGAGCGCGGCTGGGCCGCCTCCGTGACGGCCGACCGCGCCGTGCTGCGGTCGCGGACACCGCGCGTCCGGGCGCTGACGTCGGTCGAGCTCGCCCGGGAGGGAGCGGCCGCGGCGGCCCGGCTGCCCGCACCCGCCTTCGCCGCCATCCGCTCTGCCCTCGAACGGGGCCCGGTGCTGGTCCAGGTACCGCGGGCGGGGTACCTGCCGGCTGTCGCCTGCACCCGGTGCCGCGCGACCGCCCGGTGCGCCGTCTGCACCGGACCCCTCGGTCTGACCGGGCCGGACGCCGTACCCGCCTGCCGCTGGTGCGGCCGGCTCGCCACCGCCTGGCGCTGCTCGACGTGCGGCAACGACGGTCTCCGATCGGTCCGCGTCGGCTCCGAGCGCACCGCCGAGGAGATCGGCAGGGCGTTCCCCGGGGCCACCGTCCGGGTGTCCGGGGCGAGAGCCGCGGCCGGCGTGCTCGCGGAGGTGCCCGACCGGCCCGCGATCGTGGTGGCGACACCCGGTGCCGAGCCGGTGGCGGCGGGCGGCTACGCGGCCGCGGTGCTGCTGGACGCCTCGGTTGCGACCGCGGGCGACGCACTCTCGGCGGAACCGGACGCCCTGCGTCGCTGGCTGGCCGCTGCGGCCCTGGTCCGGCCGATCGGCGACGGCGGGGAGGTGCTGCTCGTCGGCGACGGCGCGGAACGACCCACGCAGGCCCTGGTCCGGTGGGACCCCGCCGGTCTTGCCGCACGCGAGCTGGCCGAGCGGACGGAGCTGGGACTCCCACCGGCGATCCGGGTCGCCACCGTCACGGGGCCGCGGGAGGCCGTCGGCCTCGTCGTCGGCCGGGTGCAGGTGCCCCAGACGACGGTGTGGGGACCGGTCGTCGTCAGCGCGCCGGGCGGCTCACCGGACCCGCTGGACCCGGACGTCCGCGCGATGCTGCGCGCCCCGCGCAGCCGGGGCGCCGAGCTGACCAGGGCGCTCGCCGCCTCGGTCGCCGTCCGGAGCGCGCGCCGTGAGGGTGGCACGCTCCGCGTGCAGGTCGACCCTCCGGAGCTGCTGTGAGCACCGTGGACACCCTGGTGCTCGACCTGGGGAACGTGCTGGTGCCGTGGCACCCCGAGCGGGCGTTCGAGGGACTGGTGGCGGACGAGGACGTGCGGCGGTTCCTGGAGGACGTCGACTTCCCGGAGCTCAACCGGTCGCTGGACGCGGGCCGGGACTGGGCCGATGCACGGCACGAGCTGTCCGCGATGGGGCCGTGGTACGTCGACATGCTCGACCTCTACCTCGCCAACTTCCCTCGCACGCTCGCCGGTGAGGTCCCCGGGATGGCCCGTCTGGTGCGCGAGCTGCACGACGTGGGCCTTCGGCTGCTCGGGCTGACCAACTGGTCGGCCGCAACCTTCCACCACGCCGTGCCAGCCGCCCCGGCGATCGGCCTGCTCGAGGCCGTGGTGGTGTCCGGCCAGGAGGGCATCATCAAGCCGGACCCGCGCATCTTCGCCCTGGTGGTCGACCGCTTCGGGCTGCAGCCCGCCTCCACGCTGTTCGTCGACGACTCCGCCGTCAACGTGGCCGCGGCGCACGGCGCGGGCCTGCCGGCGGTCGTCTTCACCGAGGCCGGACGTCTGCGGGCCGACCTCCGGGCGCGAGGTGTGACCGTGGCCGCCGCCTAGGATCGCAGCCGTGCGTCTGCTCTTCGCCGGGACCCCGGCCCCCGCGGTGCCCTCGCTCGAGGGGCTGATCGCCTCCCGCCACGACGTGGTCGCGGTGCTGACGCGTCCCGACGCACCCTCCGGGCGCGGCCGGACCCTGACGCCCAGCCCCGTGCGCCAGGTGGCTGAGGCGCACGGCATCGAGGTGCTCAGCCCTCGACGGCTGCGCGACGAGGACTTCCGCGCGCGGTTCGCCGCCCTGGCGATCGACGCCGTCGCCGTGGTCGCCTACGGCGCGCTGATCCCCGCGGACCTGCTCGCCGCGGTGCCGGACGGGTGGACCAACCTGCACTTCTCGCTGCTGCCCGCATGGCGCGGCGCCGCGCCGGTGCAGCACGCCCTGATCGCCGGCGACGAGGTGACGGGCGCAACCACCTTCCGGATCGAGGAGGGCCTGGACACCGGTCCGGTGTACGGCCTGCTGACCGAGACCATCCGGCCGCGGGACACCGCCGGCGACCTGCTGGACCGTCTCGCGCACGCGGGGGCCGGGCTGCTGGTGCGGACGATGGACGGGATCGCCGACGGCACCCTCGTGGCCGTCCCGCAGGGCGGCGACGGCATCAGCCACGCACCCAAGCTGACGGCGGAGGACGGGCGCGTCCGCTGGACGCACCCGGCGCACGCGGTGGACCGTCGCATCCGCGGCTGCACCCCGGAGCCGGGCGCATGGACGACCCTTCCCGACGGCACCCGGCTGGGACTGGGCCCCGTCACCCCGGTCGAGGAGGCCCTCCCCGCGGGCGCGGTGCAGATCGGGCGACGCGACGTCCTGGTCGGAACGGGCAGCACGGCCGTACGCCTGGGGACCGTGTCGGCCTCCGGCCGCCGGACGATGCCCGCCGCCGACTGGGCACGCGGTGCGCGTCTCGCCGACGGCACGGTCCTCGGGGCCGAGGCATGAGCGACGCCCCGCGGGCAGCCCGTCCGTCGGGTCCCGGCGACGACCGCCGCCGACCGTCCCGTGACCACCGCGACGCCCAGGGCCGCCAGCGAGGGGCCGCGCGCGCCGAGGGCCGCACCGCCCGTTCCGCGGCTGCCCCGGCGCAGCGCGCCCGGCGAGGCGACGCGCCGCGTACCGCCGCCCTCGAGACGCTGCGCGCCGTCGCCGGCTCGGACGCGTACGCCAACCTGGTCCTGCCGCCGCTGCTGCGCCAGCGCCGGTTGCACGGGCGCGATGCGGCCTTCGCCACCGAGCTGACGTACGGCACGCTGCGGCTGCGGGGGCGCTACGACGCGGTGCTGGCCCAGGTGGTCGACCGGGACCTCGACCGGCTCGACCCCGTGGTGCTCGACCTGCTGCGGCTCGGTGCGCACCAGCTGCTCGGCATGCGGGTGCCCGTGCACGCCGCCGTCTCCGAGACGGTCGCGCTCGCCCGCGAGCAGGCCGGTGCCGGCGCGGCGCAGCTGGTGAACGCCGTGCTGCGCCGGGTGTCCGAGCACCCCCTGGACGACTGGCTGCGCCGCATCGCCGAGGCCGCAGACCCGGCCGGGACCGACACCTCGGCCCGGCTCGCCGTCGTGGAGAGCCATCCGGCCTGGGTGGTCCGGGCGTTCCGGGAGGCGCTGGTCGGCCACGGTCGTACCGCCGACGAGCTCGAGGCCGTGCTGCGGGCCGACAACGACGCGCCCGCGGTGACGCTGGTCGCCCGGCCGGGGCTGGTGGAGGTCGACGAGCTCGTCGCCGGGGGAGTGGACGCGGCACCCGGTCGGATCGCCGGCACGGCCGCCGTGCTGCGCGCGGGCGACCCGGGGGAGCTCGCCGCCGTGCGCGACGGGCTCGCCGGCGTGCAGGACGAGGGCAGCCAGCTGGTCACCCTGGCGCTCGCCGCCGCACCGCTCGACGGACGTGACGAGCGGTGGCTGGACCTCGCGGCCGGCCCGGGTGGGAAGGCCGCCCTGCTTGCGTCGCTGGCCACCCAGCGCGGGGCCCGGCTCGTCGCCAACGAGGTGCACCCGCACCGCGCCGAACTGGTCCGCCAGTCGTTGCGGGCGGTGCCGGCGGCGGCCGTGGAGGAGATCCGCGTGGGCGACGGTCGCGAGGTGGGTGAGCAGGAGCCCGGCGCCTACGACCGCGTGCTGCTCGACGCGCCCTGCACCGGGCTCGGTGCGCTGCGCCGGCGACCGGAGTCCCGCTGGAGGCGCACCCCCGCGGACCTGGCGGCGCTCGGTCAGCTGCAGCGAGGGCTGCTCGCCTCGGCGCTGGCCGCCGTCCGGCCCGGCGGCGTGGTGGCCTACGTCACCTGCTCACCGCACCTCGCCGAGACCACGCTCGTCGTCACCGACGCGTTGCGCGCCGCCGCGCGTGCGGGCACGCCGGCCCGGGTGGTCGACGCTCGTTCCGTGGTGCTCGCGCTGGTGCCGGACGGCCAGCCGGCGCCGGACCTCCCCGAGCGCCCCGACGTCCAGCTGTGGCCGCACGTGCACGGCACGGATGCGATGCACCTGACGCTGCTGCGACGGGACTGAGCAGGCCCGGAGCGCGGGACCCTACGCTGGCCGCGTGGCCGTGCGCATCCATCCCAGCATCCTGTCCGCCGACTTCGCCAACCTCGAGCGCGACCTCGGGGCGATCGCGACGGCCGACTACGCCCACGTCGACGTGATGGACCAGCACTTCGTGCCGAACCTGACGCTCGGCCTGCCGGTGGTCCGCCGGCTGGCGCAGGTGTCGCCCGTGCCCATGGACGTGCACCTGATGATCGAGGACGCCGACCGCTGGGCCCCGGAGTACGCGGCCGCCGGGGCTTCGTCCGTGACGTTCCACGCCGAGGCGGCCCAGGCCCCGGTCCGACTGGCCCGTGAGCTGCGTGAGCGCGGCGTGCGGGCGGGTATCGCGCTGCGGCCGGCCAGCCCCGTAGAACCGCTGCTGGACCTGCTGGCCGAGTTCGACATGGTGCTGGTGATGACCGTCGAGCCGGGGTTCGGCGGTCAGTCGTTCATCGAGGGGACGCTGCCCAAGCTGCGGCGGCTGCGGCAGGCCGTCCGTGAGTCGGGGACGGGCACGTGGATCCAGGTGGACGGCGGGGTGTCCCGCGACACGATCGGCCGGATCGCCCGGGCGGGTGCCGACACCTTCGTCGCCGGTTCCGCCGTCTACGGTGCCGCCGACGTGGCGGCAGAGATCGCCGCCCTCCGCGAGCTGGCGGAGGCGCCGATCCAGGCGTGACCTCGCCTGTGGCATGATCGACGGCAGCAAGTCGAGTACACACACGTGCTCCGGGGTCGGTGCAATTCCGAGCCGGCGGTGACAGTCCGCGACCCGCGAGGTCCTCTCGAGGACCGGACGGTTGACCTGGTGGAACTCCGGGACCGACGGTGAAAGTCCGGATGGGAGGAGACGTGGCGACGCGCGGGCGGTCCGCGCGTCGTGCGGTCGGGTGAGCCCTGCCGTCATCCCCGGAGCCCGAGAGGGACCGGGAGGCACGGATGGTGGGCACCGCCGAGACGAGCGCGGGCGTGCGTGCCGCGCAGCCGTCTGCTCGCGAGCGCGCCGCCATGGAGCGCGCGATCGACCTCGCGCGGCGAGGCCCGGCGCACGGGCCGAACCCACGGGTCGGTGCGGTTCTCCTCGGCGCGTCCGGAGCCGTGCTGGCCGAGGGCTGGCACGCCGGTGCCGGCACCCCCCACGCGGAGGTCGCCGCGCTCACCGCCGCAGCGCGCAGCGGTGCGGACGTCCGCGGCGCGACAGCCGTCGTGACCCTCGAGCCGTGCGACCACACCGGCCGGACCGGTCCGTGCAGCAGGGCGCTGATCGAGGCGGGCGTCGCCCGCGTGGTGTACGCCGTGGACGACCCGAACCCGGACGCGGCCGGGGGAGCAGCACGCCTGCGCTCCGCCGGCGTGGACGTCGTCGGCGGGGTGCTCGCCGGGGCGGCGCGCGAGCTGCTCCGGCCCTGGCTCGCCGCCGTCGAGCAGGGTCGCCCGTTCGTCACGCTCAAGCTGGCCAGCAGCCTCGACGGCCGCGTCGCCGCAGCGGACGGCAGCAGCCGCTGGATCACCGGGACGGTCGCTCGCCGTCATGCGCACGAGCTGCGCGAGGAGGTCGACGCGATCGTCGTCGGCACGGGCACTGCTCTGCAGGACGACCCGTCGCTCACCGCGCGGACGGCCGACGGCGCCCTGACGGGGCACCAGCCGCTGCGGGTGGTCGTCGGGTTCCGCGCCGTCCCGGGCGACTCGCGGCTGCGCGGCCCCGGCGGGCCGCTGCTGACCCTCGCGACCCACGACCCTGCTGAGGTGCTCGCGGCGCTCGCCGAGCGCGAGGTGCGGCACGTGCTGCTCGAGGGCGGCCCGACCCTGGCGGCAGCCTTCCTGCGCGCCCGGCTGGTCGACGAGGTGCACGCGTACATCGCCCCGATGCTGCTGGGCGCAGGCCGGTCGAGCGTGGCCGACCTCGGGGTCTCCACGATCGACGAGGCCGTGCGGCTGCGCCCCCGCGAGGTGCGGCCGCTGGGACCGGACGTGCTGGTGGTCGCCGACGCGACCTGGGAAGGACGGGAGGACTGATGTTCACAGGCATCGTCGAAGAGCTGGGCGACGTGGTGACGCTCGACCTCGCTGAACCCGGCGCCGACGGTCAGCGCTCCGCTCGGCTGACGGTCCGCGCACCGCTGGCCACGTCCGACGCGCACCTGGGGGACTCGATCGCCGTCTCGGGCGTCTGCCTGACGGTCGTCGACCTGCCGGGCGACGGCACCTTCACCGCCGACCTGCTGCCGGAGACCCTGCGCCGGTCGGCGCTGGGCGAGCTGGCCGTGGGGGACACCGTGAACATCGAGCGCTCCGTGCCGGTGGGCGGCCGTTACGGCGGCCACGTCGTGCAGGGGCACGTCGACGGCGTCGGCGTGGTCCGCAGCCGTACCACCGGCGCGCGGTGGGACGACGTGGTGATCGCCCTGGACCCGGGCCTCGCCCGGTTCGTCGCCGAGAAGGGGGCGATCGCGGTCGCGGGCGTCTCGCTGACCGTCACGACCGTCGGCGACGACGAGTTCGGCGTCTCGCTGATCCCGGCGACCCTCGCCGCCACCACCCTCGGCCGGCTCGAGGCCGGCGCGCGCGTGAACCTGGAGGTCGACGTGCTGGCGAAGTACACCGAACGGCTGCTGTCGACCGCGGCGGTGGCTCGGTGAGCGACGTCGTGCTCGGTACGGTCGAGGACGCGCTCGCCGAGCTGCGGGCGGGCAAGCCGGTCCTGGTGGTGGACTCGCCGGAGCGGGAGAACGAGGCCGACGTCATCCTCGCCGCGCAGTCCGCGACACCCGAATGGGTCGGCTGGACCATCCGGCACTCGTCCGGCTACCTCTGCGCGCCCATGCCGGCCGCCCGCGCCGACGCCCTCGACCTGCCGGTCATGGTGCCGCACAGCCAGGACGCCCGACGGACCGCCTACACCGTCACGGTGGACGCCGCGACCGGCGTGACCACCGGGATCTCGGCGGCCGACCGCGCCCGGACGCTGCGGGTGCTCGCCGACCCGGCATCCGGCCGCGGCGATCTCATCCGCCCTGGTCACGTGCTGCCGCTGCGGGCCGTCCCGGGCGGTGTGCTGCACCGCGGCGGCCACACGGAGGCGGCCGTCGACCTGTGCCGGCTGGCCGGCCTCGAGCCCGTCGCGGGCATCTGCGAGGTGGTGAACGACGACGGCTCGATGGCCCGGCTGCCGCAGGCCGCGGCGCTGGCCGCCGAGGCCGGCCTGGTCATCATCACCATCGAGGAGATCGTCGAGTGGCGCCTGGCCCACGGTGACGGGGTCGAGGCCGTCCCCGAGCCCTTGCGTCCCCGGGTCCAGGCCACCGAGAGCGCGTTCCTCCCGACGGAGTTCGGCGACTTCCGCGTCCACGGCTACCGCGACCTGCGGACCGGCGACGAGCACATCGCGCTGGTGCCGGTCAGCGGCCTCTCGGACCAGCCCGTCGTCCGGGTGCACTCCGAGTGCCTCACGGGTGACGCGTTCGCCTCGCAGCGGTGCGACTGCGGCCCGCAGCTCCACACGGCGATGGAGCTGGCCGCGACCACCGGTGGCGCCGTCGTCTACCTGCGCGGGCACGAGGGACGGGGCATCGGCCTGCTGGCCAAGGTCGCCGCCTACGCGCTGCAGGACGAGGGCCGGGACACCGTCGAGGCGAACATCGACCTGGGCTGGCCCGCCGACCGCCGGGAGTACGGCGCCGCCGCGGCGATCCTCACCGACCTCGGCATCGAGAAGGTCACGCTGCTGACCAACAACCCGGCCAAGGTGGCGGGTCTGCGCGCCCACGGCATCGACGTGGCCGAGGTGCGGGGCCTCGAGGTGGGGCGGACGCCGCACAACGCCGCGTACCTGCACACCAAGGCCACCGCGATGGGACACCTGCTGCACGGCGACGATGCAGCGACGCACGGACGAGTCGAGGAGGACGCCCGATGAGCGGCGCCGGAGCACCACAGCTGCACGTGGACGGCAGCGGGATGCGGGTGGTGGTGGTCGCGGCCAGCTGGCACACCACCGTGATGGACGGCCTGCTCGCCGGCTCGCGCCGCGCGCTGGCCGAGGCGAACGTCGCCCAGGTCGACGTGGTCCGCGTGCCGGGGTCGTTCGAGCTGCCCGTGGCCGCACGGGCCGCGGCGCTCTCCGGTGCCGACGCCGTCGTGGCGCTCGGCGTGGTGATCCGCGGCGGCACCCCGCACTTCGAGTACGTCTGCCAGGCGGCGACCGGTGGGTTGACGCAGGTCAGCGTGGACACGGGGGTGCCGGTCGGGTTCGGCGTGCTCACGTGCGACGACGAGCAGCAGGCGCTGGACCGTGCCGGTCTGCCGGGCTCGAAGGAGGACAAGGGTGCGGAGGCGGCGCAGGCGGCCGTCGCGACGGTGCTCGCGCTGCGGTCGCTGGACGGCTCCCGGGACAGCGCCTGGTGACAACTAGGCTCACCGGCGTGAAGACGTTCGAGTCCCTGTTCGCCGAGCTCGCGCAGAAGGCCGTGGACCGCCCGGAAGGTTCCGGCACCGTCGCGGAGCTCGACGGTGGCGTGCACGCCATCGGCAAGAAGGTGGTCGAGGAGGCCGCCGAGGTGTGGATGGCCGCGGAGCACGAGTCCGACGCCCGCACCGCCGAGGAGATCTCGCAGCTGCTGTACCACCTGCAGGTGCTGATGCTCGCCCGCGGGCTGACGCTCGACGACGTCTACACCTACCTGTGAGGACCCCGTGCTGAGGATCGCCGTCCCCAACAAGGGCTCGCTCTCGGAGCCCGCCGCCGAGATGCTGCGCGAGGCGGGCTACCGCCAGCGCCGTGACGCCCGCGAGCTGGTGCTGCCCGACCCGGACAACGACGTCGAGTTCTTCTTCCTGCGTCCGCGCGACGTCGCCGTGTACGTGGGAGCCGGGACGGTGGACGTCGGCATCACGGGCCGTGACCTGCTCATCGACTCCGGCTCCGCCGCCACCGAGCACCTGCCGCTGAACTTCGCCCGGTCGACCTTCCGGTTCGCCTCGACGGCGGGCCGCCTCACCGACGCCAGCGAGGTGGACGGCCTGCGCGTCGCGACGTCGTACCCCGTGCTGGTCGCGGGACACCTGGCGTCCCTCGGCGTGCAGCCCGCAGCCGTGGTGCGGCTCGACGGTGCCGTCGAGTCGGCGATCCGCCTCGGTGTCGCCGACGTGATCGCGGACGTCGTCGAGACCGGCACGACGCTGCGTGCGGCCGGGCTGGAGATCTTCGGCGAGCCCATCCTGCGCTCGGAGGCTGTGCTGGTCCGGCGGGCCGACACCGACGTCCCGCCGGGTCTCGACGTGCTCACCCGTCGGCTGCAGGGCGTGCTGACCGCCCGCGAGTACGTGCTGATGGACTACGACGTGCCGCTGTCCGTGGTCGACGAGGCGGTGCGGATCACGCCCGGCCTGGAGTCGCCGACCGTGTCCCCGCTGCACGACAAGCAGTGGGCCGCGGTGCGCGCGATGGTGCCCCGGTCCCAGACCAACAAGGTGATGGACGACCTGTACGACGTCGGCGCGCGCGCCATCATCGTCACGTCGATCCACGCCTGTCGGCTGTGACGGACGCGTCCACCCCCTTCCGCCCGCGGCTCGCCCGCGCGGTGACCCTGGCGGTGGGCGCCCTCGCCGTCGTCCTGACGGTCCTGCTGCTGATCGCGCTGCCCGGGCTGGCTGCCCTCGACAAGGCCGGGTTCGCACTGCTGGCCGTGCTGATCGGCGGGTTCTGCTGGCGCCAGGCGGACGTGCAGGCCGTCCCGGACGACGAGGGCCTGACCGTGCGCAACCTCGTGCTCCAGCGCCGGCTCGTGTGGGCCGACATCGTCTCGGTCCGGTTCGGCCACGGCCGGCCCTGGGTGCAGCTGGACCTCGCGGACGGCACCACGCTGGCCGTCATGGGCATCCAGCGCTCGGACGGTGCCTTCGCGAACCGCGAGGCACGGCGGCTGGCCACGCTGGTGGCCCAGCACACCGCCACCAGCAGGGACGACTGACCGAGCCGGACTCCCGCCGGTCAGCCCGCCGCGAGCGCGGCGGCGTGCACGCCGGCGACCGCTGCGGCGAGGAACGACCCCGGGTCGTCGTCCAGGTCCCGTCCCATCGTCGAGAGCCTGACCGGGCACCGCCGCAGCGCCGCGAGCAGCTCCGCGTCGGCCTGCACGTCCACCAGCCGGTGCCGTCCGGACAGCGTCGTGGTCTGGGCGCGGACCTGAGACCCCAGCTGGTCCAGCGACTCTCCCAGGCCGGTGAACACCGGGACGGGCACGTCAGCGGTCGCGAGCGCGACGCGCCCGTACGCGGTGAGCGAGTGGTGCGACACACCGCGGTGCCGCGTTCGGGGGTCGGCGCCGGACACCCGCAGGGACGCGACGGGCTGACCGTGCAGCGCGGCCGCGGCGTTGACGGCGTCGCCGGCCAGCACACCGGAGAACCCCCAGCGGGTGTCGGTGCCGAGGTTGCCGGGGCCCTGCGAGACGACCGCCAGGTCCGCACCGGCGACCAGCCGCGCGGCGAGCAGCGCCGAGTGGACGCTCACCGCCTCGAGATCACCGCCGTACGCCTGCCCGGCGGTGATGCACGTGTCCAACCAGCCCGCCTCGCGCAGGGCCGCCACGGTGCGCGAGAACGCCACCGGCAGCGCGCCGCCGTCGGTCATCACGTAGGCGATGCGTGGCGCGGGCCTCCCGGCCGCAGCGGCCGCGTGCCGGGCGCCGGCCACGACGGCGGGCAGCGCCGAGTGCAGGTCCGCGGTCACCACGGGCATGCCGAGCACGTCGTCGGCGTCCTGCAGCAGGTCGTGGTGCACCGACTCCTGGTCGTCCACCCCGAGCACCATCACCTGCTGCGGCGTGTACCGCGCCTTGACCAGGTGACCCGGCGCGGGCGGAGGGTCCGCCGGCAGCGCGTCCGTCCGTGCGACCACCAGCGCGTACCCGCCGGTGCCGAGGCCACGCTCCAGGGCCGTGACGTTGAGCAGCACCGCCGCACCGGCCTCGACCGGGCCGACCACGTCGTCGTACGCCAGGGCCTGCAGCTGCTCGTCGCCCACCTGCACCAGCACCTCGTGCGCGCCGGTCCATCGCCTGCCGAGCGACACCACGGTCCCGGCGCGCCACGCGATCACCGTCCCACGCTACCGGCCACTACGGTGGTGGCCGATGGCCGCGCAGATCGACCCCGCCGAGCGCCTGCTCAACCTCGTCATCGCCCTGGTCAACACCCCCGGGCGGATGACCAAGGAGCAGGTGCGCCGGTCCGTCGCCGGCTACGCGGACGCACCGACGGACGACGCCTTCGAGCGGATGTTCGAGCGCGACAAGGACACCCTGCGCGAGCTGGGGGTCCCCGTGCTGACGGTCACGGACCCGCGGCACGGCGACGACATCGGCTACCGCGTCGACCCCGACGCGTACGCGCTTCCGCCCGTGCAGCTGACCGCGGGAGAGCTCGGCGTCCTGGCGCTGGCCGCCCAGCTGTGGCAGGACCGTTCGCTGCGCACCGACTCCTCCCGGGCGCTGACGAAGCTGCGGGCCGTGGGTGAGGCGCCGGAGGCGAGCGACCTGGTGGCCGGCCTGGCGCCGCGGGTGCGCGCCGGCGGTGACGCGTTCGGACCGCTGCTCGACGCCGTGCAGGCCCGGCAGGCCGTGCGGTTCGTCTACCGCGCGGCCACCACCGGCGAGGTGCGGGCGCGGGAGGTCGAGCCGTGGCGGCTGCTCGCGCGCCGAGGCGGCTGGGTGCTCGTCGGCCGCGATCGCCACCGGTCCGCGACCCGGTCGTTCCGGCTGAGCCGGATCGAGGGGACGGTCCGGCCCGTCGGCGAGCCCGGCGCGTTCCCGCCTCCCGCACCGGCGGAGCTCGACGAGGCGCTGGCGACGTGGACCGCAGGCACCGAACGCCTCGCCGCGCTGGCGGTGCTGCCCGAGCGGGCAGGTGCGGCCCGCGCACGGGCGGTGGTGCCCGACGACGACACCCCCGCACCACCGGACCTCACCGACGTGCCCGGAGTCGAGCGGCTGCTCGCCACCCGGGACCTGGTGCACGTGCCGTACCGCTCGACGCACGAGCTGGCCGAGGAGCTGGTCGCCTACGGCGACGCCGTCGTCGTGCTCGGACCTCCCGAGCTGCGTGCGGCCGTGCTGCGCCTGCTCCGCACGGCGGCCACGCTCGGCGGGGGAGGCGACGATGCCTGAGCGCGCGAGCGACCGGCTGCTGCGCATGCTCGGCATGGTGGCGTACCTCGACCGGCACCAGGGTGTGCCCGTCGACGAGATCGCCGAGCAGTTCGGCGTGACGCCGCGGCAGGTGCTGGCCGACGTCGACACGCTCTGGGTGACGGGCACCCCCGGGTACCTCCCGTACGACCTGATCGACTTCGACGCCACCGCGTACGAGCAGGGTGTGGTGCGGCTGACGGAGTCGCGGGGCCTGACCCGACCGCTGCGGCTGGGCGGCCGCGAGGCCGTCGCCCTGGTGGCCGCGCTGCGGGCCATGGCCTCGGCGCTGGGCCCGCTGCTGGACGACGAGCAGGCCCGCGTGCTGCGGTCGGCGCTGGCGAAGGTCACCGCTGCGACGGGTGATGCGGCGGCCGCCGTGGACGTGCAGCTGACCTCGACGGCGACGCCGCAGGTGGCGGCCGTGATCGCCGAGGCGCTCGCGCAGCACCGTCGCCTGCGCATCCGGTACGTGAACACCCGGGACGAGGCGAGCGACCGCGAGGTCGACCCGATCCGGCTGGTCAGCGAGGACGAGCGGACGTACCTGCTGGCGTGGTGCCGGTCCGCGGACGGCGAACGGCTCTTCCGCGTGGACCGCGTCCTGGGCGCGGAGGTGCTCGACGAACCGGCCGAGGACCACTCGGTCCCGGAGGCGGCGGCCGTCTTCTCCCCGGGCCCGGAGGGCGAGCTGGTCACGCTGCACCTGGCCAGCCCCGGCCGGTGGGTGGCCGAGACGACGCCCGCCGAGGCCGTGCGCAACCTTGCCGACGGGTCCTTCGAGGTGGACCTGCGCGTCGTCCAGCCGGCCTGGTTGCGGCACCTGCTGCTGCAGGCTGCCGAGGACGTCCTGGACGTCCGGCCGGCCCGGGTCGCCCAGGAGGTGGCCCAGGTGGCTCGCGCGGCCCTGGCCGCCTACGGACCCGGGGAGGGCTGACAGTGCCCTGGGGGCTGGTGTGGACCGTGCTCGTCGTCGCGACGCTCGTCGGAGCGGCCTTCCTGGCGCGGTCCCTGTGGCGCCGCGGACTGGCGCTCGGCCGGGCGGTCGGCGTCGCAGCCGAGGCGACCGCCGGAGCGGCCGACCGCGGAACCGGGCGCGCCGACCAGCTGCGGGACGCGCACCCCGTGCCGGGACCCGCGCTCGGCACCGACCCGGCCGTGCTGCGGGATCGGCTCGTGCAGGTCCGCGCGGAACGGGCACGACGACGGGCGGTCCGTGCGGACCGGCACCGGAGGACGTACGAGACGTGGCGTCAGGTGTGGCGCTGACCTGCGACGACGGCGGCTCGCTCAGGACGTCGCCCGAGCCTGCGTAGACTCGCCACGTCGTCCACCGAAGGAGTCGTCGGTCGTGTTTCGTGGCTTGTTCGAGGGTTGGCACCCGATCCTCCTCATCCTCATCGTGGTGCTGGTCTTCGGCGCGAACCGGCTGCCCGGGGCGGCGCGCAACATCGCCCAGTCGATGAAGATCTTCAAGCGCGAGCTCGAGAGCGGCGACGACAAGACGGCCGGCTCCGCGAGCGGCGCGCTCTCCACCGCTCCGACCGCGCCACCCGCGACGCCGCCCGCAGCCGCCCAGCCGAGCCCCACGCCGCCGGTGGCCCAGCCCGGGAGCACGCCCCCGGCCCCGGGACCGGACGTGCCGCCCGCCGCCGGCGACGGCGCAGCACGGGCCTGAACCGCACGTGAACGCCCGGTCGACGAGCCGGGCCCCGAACGGCCGCATGCCGTTGCGGGCCCACCTGCGTGAGCTGCGCCGGCGGCTGTTCCTCGCCGTGATCGGGATCGCGCTCGGCGCCGTCGTCGGCTGGTTCGCGTACCACCCCGTGTTCGAGGCCCTGATCCGGCCGCTGCAGCGGGTGGCGGCAGCCCGGCACCAGATCGTCGCGATCAACTTCAGCGGCCTGGCGGCCTCCTTCGACATGCAGGTGCAGGTCGCGCTCTTCCTCGGCGTGCTGGTGTCCAGCCCCTGGTGGATCGGCCAGCTGTGGGCCTTCGTCACCCCGGGGCTGACGCGCCGCGAGCGCCGGTACGCGGTCCTGTTCCTCGCCGTCGGTGTGCCGCTGTTCCTGGCGGGCGCGGCGCTGGCGTGGTGGGCGCTGCCGAACGCCGTGACGTTCCTGACGGCGTTCACACCGGCCGGAGCGACGAACCTGATCGACGCACAGACCTACATGGCGTTCGTCATGCGGCTGATCCTGGCGTTCGGCCTGGCGTTCCTGCTGCCGGTGGTGATGGTGGCCCTGAACCTCGCCGGGGTGGTGCGCGCCCGGACGTGGGTCGGTGCGTGGCGGTGGGCCGTCGTCGCGATCTTCGTCTTCGCCGCCGTCGTCACCCCGACGCCGGACGCCTTCAGCATGCTCGGCATCGCGCTGCCCATGACGGGCCTTTACGTGGCCGCGGTCTGGATCTGCCTGGTGCACGACCGACGTGAGGACCGCCGTCGCGTCGCGGCCGGACTGCCGCGGCTCGACGGCACGATGCCCGACGACGAGCCGGGCGCGCCGGGGACCGGGGCTGCGGGGACGTGAGTCACCTCGGCGTGATGGTGAACCCGGCCGCGGGTCTCGGCCGCGGCGTCCGCACCGGCCGGCAGGTGCACGCTGCTCTGCGCGCGGCCGGGCACGTCGTCACGGACCTGTCCGCGCCGACCCTGGCGCAGGCGACCGACCGGGCTCGGGGCGCGTCGCTGCAGAACCTGGACGGGCTCGTCGTCGTCGGCGGCGACGGGGCGGTGCACCTCGCGGTCAACGTGGTGGCCGGGACCGGCCTGCCGCTCGGCATCGTCCCCGCAGGCAGCGGCAACGACATCGCGCGGAGCCTGGGCGTGCCGCGACGCGTTCCGGAGGCCCTCGCCCAGATCGACCGGGCGTTGCGTGCCGCGCCGCACCACATCGACGCGGTCGAGGTGGGCGCGCCCGGCCGCGAGGCGGTGGAGTGGTTCCTCGGCGTGCTGTCGTGCGGTCTCGACGCCGCCGTGAATGCGCGGGCCAACGCCTACGGGTGGCCCAAGGGGCACGCCCGCTACCTGCGGGCGGTCGTCGGGGAGCTGCCACGGTTCCGCCCGTACGGGTACCGCGTGACGCTGGACGACGGCACGTGGGTCTCGGCCGGCACACTGGTCGCTGCGGCGAACACGCCGTGGTTCGGCGGCGGTCTGCGGATCGCCCCGGACGCCACGCTGGACGACGGTCTGCTCGACGTGGTGGTGGCCGGGCCCTTCAGCCGAGCCGGCACCGCCGGGATCTTCCACCGCCTCTACGCGGGCACCCACCTCGGTCACCCGCGGATCGAGGTGCACCGCTCGCGCTCCGTGGTGATCGAGCACGAGCCGAGTCTCGGCGGCCACCCACCCGTGGCGTTCGCCGACGGCGAGCGGATCGGCCCCCTGCCGCTCCACGCCCGCGTGGTGCCCGCAGCGCTGCAGATCCTGGTCTAGGCGCCTGCCGGAACGGCGACGGGGCGGCCCGGAGCTCTGCTCCCGGGACCGCCCCGCCGCACGCGCGCTGCCGGTCAGTGCGCCAGCACCGGCTCCGCGCCGAGCGCCACCCGCTCCGCCACCCGGATCTCCCGGGCCGCGCGCGAGCGGAACAGCATCGCGCTGAGCACCGCTCCCAGCAGGAAGATGCCGGCCGACCAGGTGTACGCCGTGGTGAAGCTGTGCAGCGTCGCGGCGCCGAGCACACCGGGGCTCACCGGTCCGTGCGCGGTGGCGTAGTGGCTGGCGGCGGTCGCGGCCAGCGTGTTCAGCAGGGCGGTCCCGATCGCGCCACCGACCTGCTGGCTGGTGGACACCATCGCCGAGGCGGCCCCGGCGAGGCGCTGGTCCACCCCGAGCGTCGCCAGCTGGAACGACGCGGGCATGATCGACGCCATCCCCGCACCCATCACCACGAGCCCGGGCAGCACCTGCCAGTACGAGCTCGTCGCGCCCAGGGTGGTGAACCACGCCATCGCCACCGCGCCGAGCATCATGCCGAGCGGCACCAGGGCCTTGGCCCCGAACCGCGGCAGCAGCACGTTGGACTGCACCTGCGACGTGACGATGATCGCCACGACCATCGGCAGGAAGGCCAGCCCGGTGCGCATCGGAGTGAAGTGCAGCGTCGCCTGCAGGTAGTACGTCAGGAACAGGAAGACGCCGAACATCCCCGAGCCCGCGACCAGGATCGACAGGAACGACGCGCCGCGGTCCCGGTCGAGGATCACCTCGAGGGGGAGAGCGGGGTTGGCCGCCGTGCGCTGCCTCCAGGCGAAGGCGCCGAGCAGCAGCACGCTGGCCGCCAGCGGCGCCCACGTCAGCGGAGCGTCCCAGCCCTTGGGCTCCGCCTGGGAGAAGCCGAAGACCAGGGCGAAGAGCCCGGCCGAGCCGAGCGCGACGCCGATGATGTCCAGCCGGTGCTTGGCCGTCCCACCGGTACGAGGCAGCAGCACCAGACCGGCCACCACCGCGATGACGGCGATCAGCACGTTGACGTAGAGGTTCCACCGCCAGCTGACGTTCTCCGTCAGGTAGCCGCCGAGCAGCAGCCCGATGGCGCCGCCCATGCCGGCGATGGCACCGAACACCCCGAAGGCGCGGGCGCGCTCCTTCGGGTCGAAGAACGTGGTGGTCAGCACGGACAGGGCCGACGGAGCCAGCACGGCACCGAACGCCCCCTGCAGGGCGCGGGCGGCGACCAGCAGCTCGAAGGTGCGTGCGGCGCCGCCCAGGGCGGACGCGACGGCGAAGCCGACGAGCCCGATCAGGAACATCCGGCGCCGGCCGAACAGGTCGGACAGCCGACCGCCGAGCAGCAGCAGGCTGCCGAACGCCAGGGAGTACGCCGTGACGATCCACTGCCGGTCGTTGTCGGTGAAGCCGAGCGCCCGCTGCGCGGACGGCATGGCGATGTTCACGATCGTGGCGTCGAGCACGACCATCAGCTGCGCGAGCGCGACGGTGGCGAGCACGAACCAGCGTCGCCGGCCCGCCTCGGGCGACGGTGCCGACGCAACAGCCGGCGTGGGTGCGGAAGAACGAGAGGTGTCGGGGGGTTCTGGAACCGTGACGGTTTCTGCGGACATGGGTGTCCTCCGGGGACGTCGTGGTCGGTGGAACCACGGTAATACAAGACTGGCCAGTTCCGGAACCCTATAGTCTCGGTTTTGTGGTTGACATCCGTCGGCCGCACAATGGAGCGGACGAGGGGAGCGGGACGATGCAGGTCGACGACGACGCCGCGGTGCAGGCTCCCCGCAGGCCGGGGCGGCGGCGCGACGAGTCGCGCGACGACGCGATCCTCGAGGCGACCCGCCAGCTGCTGGCCGAGCGCGGCTACGAAGGCACCACCATGGACGCCGTCGCGGAGCGGGCCTGCGCGGGCAAGGCGACGGTGTACCGCCGATGGCCGTCGAAGGTGCAGCTGGTCGTCGACTCCCTGCTCTGCGACGCGAGCAGCATCACGACGATCGACGACGTGCCGGACACGGGCTCGCTGCGTGGCGATCTGCTGTCCGTCTCGACGGTGCGCCGCCGCACCGACTCCGACGACGTCATGGCCGGGCTGATCCACGCCGTCGCGGCCGAGCCGGAGGTGGCGGCAGTCTTCAAGGAGCAGTTCGTCCGCGCGCGCGTCGCGCTGATGCGTGGCCTCCTGGTGCGTGCGCAGCAGCGCGGCGAGGTGCCCGAGGGCCTCGACCTCGACATGGTGGCCGCGGTGGCGCCGGCGATGATCTCCTACCACAAGACGGTCGAGGGCAAGCACCCCGACCAGGAGTTCCTCGTCCGCGTGGTGGACTCGGTGATCCTGCCGCTCGTCACCGGTCGCACGGCGAGCATCCCGGCGACCACCCCGGTCGACACGCACTGACCGCGGCCGGTCGCCCCCGAGAGGACGCCGCCGCCAGCACCTACTGTGGAACGGTGCCCAGCACCTCCAGGACCGCAGCGGACGACGAGCTGTCACCGGCGGAGCGGTACGCCCAGGCCCGCCGACGGACGGTCCGGGAGCGGTCGTCGCTCGGCCGGTTCGCCGACCAGCTGCCATTCCCGCTCGACCCGTTCCAGACGGAGGCGTGCGAGGCGCTCGAACGAGGCAGCGGCGTGCTGGTCGCCGCGCCGACGGGTGCCGGGAAGACCGTGGTGGGGGAGTTCGCGGTCCACCTGGCGCTGGAGGCGGGGCGCAAGGCGTTCTACACGACGCCGATCAAGGCGCTGTCCAACCAGAAGTACGGCGACCTGGTCCGTCGGTACGGGGCCGAGCGCGTGGGGCTGCTCACCGGCGACGTGACGGTGAACGGCGAGGCCGACGTGGTGGTGATGACCACCGAGGTGCTCCGCAACATGCTCTACGCCGGTTCACCGACGCTGACCGGCCTCGGCTACGTCGTGATGGACGAGGTGCACTACCTCGCCGACCGGTTCCGCGGCCCCGTCTGGGAAGAGGTGATCATCCACCTCCCCGACGACGTGCAGCTGGTGTCCCTGTCCGCCACGGTGTCCAACGCCGAGGAGTTCGGCGACTGGCTGTCCACCGTCCGCGGCGACACCACCGTGGTGGTCAGCGAGCACCGTCCCGTGCCGCTGGGGCAGCACGTGCTCGTCGGGCGCGACCTGGTGGACCTCTACGCCGGCCACGTCGACCCGACGGCCCCCGGCAACGACCCGCCGATCAACCCCGACCTGGTGCACCGGCTGCGCAACCGCCTGCGCTCGGAGGGTCCGCCGCAACGCCGCGGACCGGGTGACCGTGGCTTCCGCGGGCCCGGCGGGCGGGACCGCGGACCCGTGCGTGGCGGTGGCCGGCCGACGCCGCGGTTCGTCGTCGTCGACGCCCTCGAGCGGGACGGGCTGCTGCCGGCGATCGTCTTCATCTTCTCCCGGGCGGGCTGCGAGGCCGCCGTCGCCCAGTGCCTGCACGCCGGCGTCCGCCTGACCAGCGCCGCCGAGCAGTCCCGCATCCGCCAGATCGCCGAGGAGCGCTGCGCGCCGATCCCGTCGGAGGACCTGGACGTGCTGGGCTACCCCGCGTTCGTCGACGCCCTGACCAGGGGCGTCGCGGCGCACCACGCCGGGATGCTCCCGCTGTTCAAGGAGACCGTCGAGGAGCTGTTCAGCCAGGGTCTGGTCAAGGTGGTGTTCGCCACCGAGACCCTGGCGCTCGGCATCAACATGCCGGCCCGCAGCGTCGTGCTCGAGCGCCTGGTCAAGTGGGACGGGTCCCAGCACGTCGACGTCACGCCGGGGGAGTACACCCAGCTCACCGGCCGAGCAGGGCGGCGTGGGATCGACACCGAGGGCCACGGCGTGGTCGTCGAGCACCCGGCGCTCGACCCGGTGCACCTCGCCGGGCTCGCCTCCAAGCGGCTGTACCCGCTGCGCTCCAGCTTCCGTCCGACGTACAACATGGCGGTCAACCTGGTCGCGCAGGTCGGCCGGGACCGCGCCCGCGAGGTGCTCGAGACGTCGTTCGCGCAGTTCCAGGCCGACCGAGGCGTCGTCGGGCTCGCCCGGCAGGCGCAGGCGCACGCGGAGTCGATCGCGGGCTACGCCCGTGCCATGGAGTGCGACCTCGGTGACTTCGCCGAGTACGCCGGCCTCCGGCAGCAGATCCGCGAGCGCGAGCGGGACCTGCTGCGAGCCGGGGCGACCGCACGCCGTGCGGAGGCGGTCCGGACGCTCGAGGGCCTGCGCCCCGGCGACCTGCTCCAGGTCCCGACGGGTCGCCGCAGCGGCTTCGCGGTCGTCGTGGACCCCGGCACGGACGGCGGGTTCGAGGGACCGCACCCGACGGTGCTCGGCACGGATCGGCAGGTGCGGCGCCTGACCGTCGCGGACGTCGGCCCGGGCGCCCGCACGGTGGGGCACCTGCACCTGCCGCGCGGCTTCAACGCACGGGTACCGGCGGCGCGGCGCGACCTGGCGGCGCGACTGCGCTCCGCGCTGGAGGACCTGGGGCTCGACGACACCGGAGCCGCCCGCCGTGGTCGGCGGCACGGGCGTGGTCCCGACGAGGGCAGCGCGGCGGCGCAGGATGCCGAGCTCGCCGCGCTCCGGCGCCGGCTCCGGGCGCACCCGTGCCACCGCTGCCCGGACCGGGAGGAGCACGCCCGCTGGGCGGAGCGCTGGCAGCGGGCGACCGCCGAGCACCGCTCGCTCGTCGCCCGGATCGAGGGGCGGACGGGCTCGATCGCGGTGGTGTTCGACCGGATCTGCGACGTGCTGGTGCGGCTGGGCTACGCCGCCCGCGGCGGTGACGAGCCCGGCAGCCTCGAGGTGACGGACGACGGCCGCTGGCTGCGCCGGCTGTACGCGGAGAACGACCTGCTGCTGGCCGAGTGCCTGCGCCGCGGCATCTGGGGCGAGCTCGAGGCACCCGGGCTGGCGGCACTCGTCTCCACGCTCGTCTACCGTTCCCGGCGCGACGACGGGGCCGAGCCGCACGTGCCGGGCGGACCGGGTGGCCGGCTGGGCCGGGCCCTCGACGCGACGGTCACGACCTGGTCGCAGCTGGAGGACCTGGAGCAGGAGCACGGGCTGTCCACCGTGCAGCCGCTCGACACTGGTCTCGTCGAGCCGATCCACCGCTGGGCCGCGGGGCGCAGCCTCGACGCGGTGCTGCGCGGTGGTGAGCTCGCCGCCGGCGACTTCGTCCGGTGGTGCAAGCAGGTGATCGACGTGCTCGACCAGATCGCCCAGGCGGCACCCGAGCCCGCCCTGCGCCGGACCGCTGCGGCGGCGGTGAAGGCCGTCCGCCGCGGAGTGGTCGCGTACTCGTCGGTCTGAGGCGGCCCAGGGCGCGGGTACCCATTCCGCGCGACCGCGGTGCACCGCGCTGACCTGCACAAGCGCGCGCGGATCGCGTGCCCTAGGGTTCGAGCGTGAGCTCAACCCTGTACCGCAACGGCGCGGTGCACGCGTCCTCCGACCCGTTCGCCGAGGCGATCCTCGTCGCGGACGGCACGGTGGCGTGGATCGGCTCGGACGACACCGCCGCCGGGCTCTCGGACCGTGCGGACGAGGTGGTCGACCTCGACGGCGCGCTGGTGGCGCCCGCGTTCGTCGACGCCCACGTCCACGTGCTCGAGACCGGCCTCGCGCTCGAGAGCGTCGACCTGTCGCCGGCCGGAGGGGTGCACAGCCTCGCCGACGCCCTCGACGCCGTCCGTCGGGCGGCGCAGGCGCGGCCCGACGCGATCCGGGACGAGCCTCTGCTCGGCTTCGGCTGGGACGACACCGGCTGGCCCGAGCACCGGGCCCCCTCCGCCACCGAGCTGGACGCGGCGGCCGGCGGCGCGCCGGTGTACCTGGCGCGGGTGGACGTGCACTCCGCCGCCGTGTCGTCCTCCCTGGCGGCCCGGGCAGGCCTGGACCGGTTGCCGGGGTGGACGCCCGACGGCCTGGTCACGCTGGACGCGCACCACGCCGCGCGGGACGTCGCCCGGGACGTCAGCGGCGCTCGGCGAACCGCCCTGTACCTGGCCGCGCTCCGCCACGCGGCCGCCCGCGGGGTCGTCGCGGTGCACGAGATGTCCGCCCCGTCCGTCGACACCCGGGAGGGTCTGCTCGAGCTGCTGACGAGCACCGCGGACGAGCGGAGCGGACTGCCGCTCGTCGTGGGCTACCGCGCCGAGGCGTGCACCACCGTGGACGACGCACGTGCCCTCCTCGCGGCCCTTCCCGGGCTGACGGGCATCGGGGGGGACCTCAACGTCGACGGCTCACTCGGCTCCCGCACCGCGGCGCTCCGCGCGCCGTACGCCGACCGGCCGGTGGAGCGCGGGGTGCTGATGCTGAGCGCCGAGCAGGTGGCCAACCACGTCGCAGCCGTGACCAGGGCCGGTGTGCACACGGCATTCCACGTCATCGGCGACCTCGGCATGGACGAGGTCCTGCTCGGCATCCGTGCCGCGGCAGATGTCGAGGGCCTCCCGGCGATCGCGGCGGCAGGCCACCGCCTCGAGCACGCCGAGATGGTCGACGCCCCCGCGTTGGCCGCGATGGTGCTCCTCGGCGTCCGGGTCAGCGCGCAACCGGCCTTCGACGCCGCCTGGGGCGGTCCCGACGGGATGTACGCGGCACGGCTCGGAGCCGGCCGGGCGATCGCGCTCAACCCGCTCGCCGACCTGGCGGCCGCCGGCGTCCCGCTCGCGTTCGGGTCCGACAGCCCCGTCACCCCGGTCGACCCGTGGGCCGGCGTCCGCGCGGCGGTGGAGCACACCGCTGCCGAGCAGCGCATCTCCGCCCGCGCGGCGTTCCGGGCCACGACCCGGGGCGGGTGGCGGCTCGCGGGGCTCGACGGCACCGGCGCAGGAGAGCTCCGGGTCGGGTCCCCGGCGCACCTCGCCGTGTGGCGGTCGGAGCACCTCACGGTGCAGGCCGGACGCGGTCAGCTGACGGCGTGGAGCGCCGAGGCGCGCGCCGGTCAGCCGCTGCTGCCCGACCTCTCGGCCGACGTGCCGCCACCCGTGTGCCTGCGCACGGTGCGCGGTCAGACGGTCCTCCACGACGCCCTGGGCTGATCGGACGACACGGCACGAAACGCCCGCAGACACGCCGGTACGTCGATGTCCCTTTTGTCCCTTTAGCGCCCGCTGACCTGCACTAACGTGCCGGCCCGTCACCCGTACGGAGGAACGGCGGGCCTTGAGCCCGGCGGCGCGTGGGGGTACGTTCGCAACCGGTTCGCCGACAGCGGCAGGACCGCCATCCCGAGGGACGAGCGGCCTTCCGCGCGCGGCGGACGAGCGGCCCGACCGGGCCCGCGTGTCCATCAGAGAACAGCGACGCTCGTCGTCCGCCGGTACGAAGGTCACGCGGGCCGGTCGGCCGGGCTCAGGCCCGGCAGGTCGGCACAACCACCTGCCGTACGCTGCACCGGTGCCCGCGCGTCTCCCGTCCCGAACGTGGACGCTGGCACTGGCGCTCACCGGGGGAGTGCTCACCCGACTGGCCTTCCCGAGCCCCGGCTGGTCGCTCCTCGCGTATCCCGGCATGGCGATGCTGTACCTCGCCCTCCGACGCGACAGCGCCCGCTGGAACGCCCTCGTCGGGCTGGTGTGGGGACTGGCCTGCATCGGTCCGTTGATCACCTGGGCCGACGACGCCGTGGGCGTCGTGCCGTGGCTGGCGCTGACGGTCGCAGAGGCGGGCTTCGTGGCGCTGTTCGGGGCGACCTGGTCCTGGGCGCGCCGCGGCGAGGCGGTGTGGCGGCGTGCCGGCCTGCAGCTGGTGGTGTTCGGCGTCCTCTGGGTCGGTGCGGAGGAGCTGCGCCAGGTCTGGCCCTTCGGCGGGTTCCCCTGGGGCCGGCTGGCGTTCAGCCAGGCCGATGCGCCGATGGCGGCACTGATGTGGCTCGGCGGGACGCCCCTGACGAGCGCCGCCGTCGCGGCGACCGGGGTCCTGCTGGCCCGGGCGTGGCTGGCCGCACGCCGGCTGCGGGCCGCGGGGACGCTCGGCTGGCTGGTCGGCGCCGTCATGCTCGTCCTCGTCGGGCTCCTCGTCCCCCTGGACACGACGGCGCAGAGCGGCACGCTGCGGGTGGGCGCGGTGCAGGGCAACGTCCCCAAGGCCGGGCTCGATGCGTTCGACGAGCCCCGCAAGGTGCTGGACAACCACGTCGCGGGGACGAAGGCGCTGCTGCGCGACGTCGCGCCAGGAGCGCTCGACCTGGTGGTGTGGCCGGAGAACGGCACGGACGTCGACCCGCAGGCCGACGCGGCCGCCGCCGCCAGCATCGACGGTGCCGCACGTGCGGTGCAGGCTCCCATGCTGGTCGGCACGGTCCAGTACCCCGCGGCCGGGGGACGGTACAACACCTCCGTCTTGTGGGAGCCCGCACAAGGCGTCGTCGCGTCGTACACGAAGCAGAGGCCCGCGGCGTTCGCCGAGTACATCCCGATGCGCAGCTTCGTCCGGCACTTCTCACCCGCGGTGGACCTGGTGACCCGGGACATGATCGCCGGCACCAAGCCGGGGTACGTGCCGCTCCACTCCGGCCGGCTGGGCCGGACCGTCGGCCTTGGGGACGTCATCTGCTTCGAGGTCGCCTACGACGCCATCGTGCGGGAGGCGGTGCGGACCGGGGGGGAGGTGCTGCTGGTGCAGACCAACAACGCCACGTTCGGCTACTCCGACGAGTCCACCCAGCAGCTGGCGATGTCGCGGCTGCGCGCGATCGAGCACGGACGGGCGACGGTGCAGATCTCGACCGTCGGCGTGTCCGCCGTGATCGCGCCCAACGGTGCGGTGCTGCAGCAGACCTCGCTTTTCACCCCGGCGCAGCTCGTCGCTACGCTGCCCTTGCGCACGTCGCTCACCCCGGCCGACCGGTTCGGGTCGTGGCCTGCGTGGATCATCGACGCCCTCGCGGTGTGCGTGGTCGTCGCCGGTGCAGCCGGAGCCGCCCGCGTGCGCCGTCCCCACCGGATCGAGACCTCGGTATGACACCTGCCAGCCACGTCCTCGTCATCGTCCCGACCTACAACGAGCGGGAGAGCCTCCCGGGCGCACTCGCCCGGCTTGCCGCCGCCGTCCCCGACGCGGACGTGCTCGTGGTGGACGACGGCTCACCGGACGGCACCGGCGACCTCACGGAGCAGCTGAGCGAGGCCGACGCCGCCGAGCGCGGCCGCAAGGCGATCCACCTGATGCGGCGGTCGGGCAAGCTCGGCCTCGGCACGGCCTACATCGCCGGGTTCGGCTGGGCCCTCGAGCGCGGGTACGACGCGGTGGTCGAGATGGACGCCGACGGCTCGCACCGCGCCGAGGACCTGCCCGCGCTGCTCGCGCGGAGCGGTGACGCCGAGCTGGTGATCGGCTCCCGCTGGGTGCCGGGCGGCCGCGTCGTCAACTGGCCCTGGCGCCGCGAGTTCCTCTCGCGGGGAGCGAACACGTACTGCCGGATCGCCATGGGCATCCCGGTCAAGGACGCGACCGCGGGCTTCCGCGTGTACCGCACCGACCTGCTGCGCCGGCTGGCCCTCGACGAGGTCGACTCGCACGGCTACGGGTTCCAGGTGGACATGACGTGGCGGGCGCTCAAGGCCGGCGCCCGCGTCATCGAGGTGCCGATCACCTTCGTCGAGCGCGAGCAGGGCGTCTCGAAGATGAGCTCCGGCATCATCCTGGAGGCCCTGGTGAACGTCGCCGTCTGGGGAACGCGCGAACGCTCCCGCCAGGTGGCGGGAGCGTTCGGTCGGCTGCTGGGTCGCCGCAGCCCGGCGGCGCGCTAGCTCGCTGCGCGGCTCGAGGTCAGGCGCTGCGGCGCAGCTTGCCGGCGCGCAGCAGGTCGAGCCGCTCGTCGAGCAGCTCCTGCAGCTCGTTGATGGTGCGACGCTCCAGGAGCATGTCCCAGTGCGTACGGGCCGGCTTGCCCGCCTTGACCTCCGGGCGGGACGCATCGCGCAGCAGCGCCTCGGCGCCGCACCGGCACTCCCACGTCACGGGCACGTCAGCCTCGACCGAGAACGGCAGGATGATCGTGTGGCCGTTGGGGCAGTCGTAGTACGCCTGGAGCCGGGGGGCGAAGTCGACGCCGTCCTCGGTCTCCATGCTGTGAGAGCCGATGCGCATGCCGCGCAGTGACCGGTTCGCCATACGGGTGACCTCCATACCGTCCGGGACGGTCCGATGCTGATCGAGTGCTGGTCCAGCGACGCGCGCTGATGATCGTCCGAGGGGCTACAACGGGGCGGGACCTCGTCGTGTTCCATCGTGGAGTGAAGGTGTGGTGAACGCCACTCCAGGGCGGGCCGCCAGGGACCAAAGTCACGATATCGGGGGAGAGGCGATGACCGACGACACCGGCGCGCAGACGGCCGACAGCCACGACCGGATTCGCGTGGTCGGCGCGAGGGAGAACAACCTCCGCGACGTCGACGTGGTGCTTCCCAAACGGCGGTTGACCGTGTTCACCGGCGTCTCCGGTTCCGGCAAGAGCTCACTGGTGTTCGACACGATCGCGGCCGAGTCGCAGCGCCTGATCAACGAGACGTACAGCGCCTTCGTCCAGGGCTTCATGCCGACTCTGGCCCGCCCGGACGTCGACCTGCTCGAAGGCCTGACCACCGCGATCATCGTCGACCAGAAGCGCATGGGGGCGAACGTCCGGTCGACCGTCGGCACCGCGACCGACGCCAACGCCCTGCTGCGCATCCTGTTCAGCAGGCTCGGACGTCCGCACGTCGGGTCTCCCAACGCGTTCTCGTTCAACGTCGCCTCGGCCAGCGGGACGGGCCAGCTGACGAGGTCCGGCTCCGCGACGACCGAGACCCGGTCGTTCACCGTCACAGGGGGGATGTGCCCGCGTTGCGAGGGCATGGGGTCGGTCAACGACATCGACGTGTCGCAGCTCTACGACGAGACGAAGTCGCTCGACGAGGGTGCCCTGACGATCCCCGGGTACACGCCCGGCGGCTGGGGCTACCGGCTGTACGCGTCCTCGGGCTTCGTCGACCCGACCAAGCCGATCCGCGAGTACACGCCGGCCGAGCTGGCGGACTTCCTCCACCACGAGCCGGTCCGCATGAAGATCGAGGGCATCAACCTGACGTACGAGGGGTTGGTTCGCCGCATCCGGTCCTCGTTCCTGTCCAAGGACGTGGAGTCGCTGCAGCCGCACATCCGCGCGTTCGTGGAGCGCGCCGTGACGTTCACCACGTGCCCCGAGTGCGGTGGGACACGCCTGAACGAGGCGGCGCGGTCCTCGACGATCGCAGGGAGCAGCATCGGGGACCTGTGCGCGATGCAGATCGACGACCTCGCCGAGTGGGTGCGAGCGCTGGACGAGCCGACCGCGGCACCGTTGCTCGCGGGGCTCGCGCACCTGCTGGACTCGTTCGTCGAGATCGGCTTGGGGTACCTGTCGCTCGACCGCGCCACCGGCACGCTGTCCGGCGGCGAGTCCCAGCGGGTCAAGATGGTGCGACACCTCGGGTCGGCCCTCACCGACGTCACGTACGTGTTCGACGAGCCGACGATCGGCCTGCACCCGCACGACGTCGCACGGATGAACTCGCTGCTGCTGCGCCTGCGCGACAAGGGCAACACCGTGCTGGTCGTCGAGCACAAGCCCGAGGTCATCGCGATCGCGGACCACGTCGTCGACCTCGGCCCGGGCGCCGGCGCCGCAGGAGGCCGCGTGTGCTTCGAGGGGACCGTCGAGGCTCTGCGCTCGGCCGGGACGCTGACCGGGCGGCACCTCGACGACCGCGCCGTCGTCAAGCCGACCGTCCGCACGCCCACCGGCATGTTGCCGATCCGGGACGCGTCCACGCACAACCTGCGCGCCGTCGACGTCGAAGTGCCGCTGGGGGTCCTGGTGGTCGTCACGGGTGTCGCAGGATCCGGGAAGAGCTCGCTGGTGCACGGTTCCATCCCGCCGGGTGCCGGCGTCGTGTCGATCGACCAGGGGGCGATCCGGGGGTCGCGGCGCAGCAACCCGGCGACGTACACGGGCCTGCTCGATCCGGTCCGCACGGCGTTCGCGAAGGCGAACGGCGTCAAGCCGGCCCTGTTCAGCCCCAACTCCGAGGGCGCGTGCCCGGTCTGCAAGGGTGCCGGCGTCATCTACACCGATCTCGGGCTCCTCGCCGGCGTCGCCACCACGTGCGACGAGTGCGACGGGAAGCGGTTCCAGCCCGCCGTGCTCGAGCACCGCCTCGCGGGCCGCGACATCAGCGAGGTGCTGGCCATGCCGGTCACCGAGGCCGAGACGTTCTTCGGGACGGGCACCGCGCGGACACCCGCAGCCCACGCCGTCCTGCGCCGACTGATGGACGTAGGTCTCGGTTATGTCAGCCTGGGTCAGCCCCTCACGACGCTGTCGGGCGGGGAGCTGCAGCGGCTCAAGCTCGCCACGCACCTGGGTGAGAAGGGCGGTGTCTACGTGCTCGACGAGCCGACCGCAGGCCTGCACCTCGCCGACGTGACCACGCTGCTCGAGCTGCTCGACCGGCTCGTGGACGCGGGCAAGTCGGTGATCGTCGTCGAGCACCACCAGGCGGTGATGGCGCACGCCGACTGGATCATCGACCTCGGCCCGGGTGCCGGGCACGACGGCGGACGGATCGTCTTCGAGGGAACGCCGGCACAGCTCGTCGCTGATCGGTCGACGGTGACGGGCCAGCACCTGGCGGCCTACGTCGGCGCCTGACGCCCTGGCACTGCACGGTCTGCGCTGCTCCACCGGCCTGAGCCGCCGTCGCGCCGATAAGGCGCATTATGTCATTCCGCTGATGAGAGGCCGCGAGAAGAGCGGCTGCGCCCCTCCCCGCCGGACCCTCAGGCGGCGAAGGACACCTCGGCTGTCGGCACCACGGCGGCGGTGCGGCCCGGCGCGCTCTGGTAGCTCCAGTACAGGTTCGTGTGCGTGACGACGTCGGCCGGCGACGGCGCACCCCAGGCCGTGAGGTCCTCCGTGGTGTGCGCGTCGCCGACCAGCGTCACGTCGTACCCGCGGGTGAACGCTCCGTGGATCGTCGACCGCACGCAGGCGTCGGTCTGGGCACCGCAGACCACCAGCCGTCCGACACCCGCCTCGGCGAGCACGGCCTCGAGGACCGTCCCCTCGAACGAGTCGCCGTACGTCTTGGGCACGAGCGGCTCCGAGTCCTGCCGGACCAGCTCCGACACGTACCGCCATGCCTCCGTGCCGACCTGGAGCTCCTGGGACGAATGCTGCACCCACACCACCGGCACACCCTGGGCACGCGCCCGCTCCACGAGGGCCCCGCCGTTGGCGATCACCCGGTCCCGGTCATGAGCGTGAGCCATGACGCCGTTCTGGACGTCGACCACCACCAGCGCAGTACGGTCCCGACCGGTCAGGGTGCTCACGGCGTTCTCCTTCGGTGCTGTTCTCGGTGCTCGTCAGGCGACCGCCTCACGGTACCGACGGCCACCGACACGGCCGCCGTCAGGGGCGTAGCACCAGCTGGTAGCGCTCCTCGACCAGCTCGGGGTCCCGCGGCAGGCGTTGCCGCTCCCCCGTCCTGGCGAACCCCGCGCGCACGTAGAGGTCGCCCGCCGGAGTGTTGCCGTCCAGCACCCACAACGACACCGTGCGCGCGTCCTCGGCGGCGGCGGCGGCCTTGACCGCGTCCAGAAGGGCCCACGCCACACCGCGACGGCGTGCCTCGGGTGCGACCCACAACGACACCACGTGCCGGTCGTCCTCCGGGGACCCCGGCTCCTGCATCATGCTGACGAGCCCGCGCGGCACGTCCTCGTCGTCGAGGGCGAGCCACGTCGGCGTCGCCCGCAGCCGCATCCGCCAGTGCTTCTCGGTGAACAGCAGCTCGCGCTCGAGTGTCGCGCCGAACGTCTCCGGCGACTCGCGCAGCGCACGGAGCCGTACCTGGGCCACCTCACGCCAGGACGACTCGTCCACCCGCACGATCCGCACCAGCACAGGATGCCGTATCGCCGTCCCCTTCCGGTCCACGGAGCACCGTGGTATGGCACGCGCAGGCCTCCGGCCACCCGTTCAGCCGAGCGCCGGTCACGCCGGCGACGACCTCAGCCGAGCACCGTGTCCGATGCGGGGTCACCACCGTGACCCGCAGGGTCGGGCACGGAACGGGCCACGTCGGCCACCTGCTCCTCAGGGCGTGGCGGGACGGTCTCGTCGTCCTCGATCACCGGCACGTCCGGACCGGGGTGCTGCGTCACGGGTCGCTCCTCTCCTCGTCCGGGCCGCCCGCACCGGGTGACCCACCACCGACCGGCACGCCGCCGGTCAGAGCTCCAGCTAGAGCTTCACGACCTCGCCGGGGTGCGCCGCGACCACGGTGGCCGAGGTCAGCCGCGCCAGCCAGTCCCCCGCCGAGCGAAGGCCCGCCTCGCTCAGCCACGCGTCGTGGATCGGCACGGCCCGAACGGCACCGACGGACCGGACCCAGTCCACCGCGTCGGCCATCCGCAGCCACGGCCCGCTGACCGGCGTCAGGGCGACCTCGACGACGGCCCCTGACGGCGGTATGACGAACGCGTCCCCGGGATGCAGCACCGCTCCCACGAGGTAGCCGACGTTGGCCCCCCGAGGCAGGTCCGGGTGGATGACGGCGTGCCACTCCCCCACGACCTGAACGCCCAGACCGCCCACCGTCAGCTCGTCGCCGGCGCGCACCTCGTGGAGCCGGGCCCGGTCGGCACCAGCATCGGCCACGACGTCCAGCGCCGCAGCGGGGCCCCAGACGGGCAGGCCCGACGCCGCCACCGCAGGCCCGTCGACGTGGTCGACGTGGTCGTGCGTCAGCAGCACGCCGTCCGCCCCGGCCAGCACCGTCGCGGACTCCCCGTACACACCCGGGTCGATCACGAGAGCCCCGTCGGGCCCCTCGATGCGGACGCAGGACTGCGCCCAGCGGGTCAGTCGGATCGGCATACGCGCCATTGTGCGCCCCGCCGGCGACAGCACCCGGCGCGTTTGGCGACCCGCCCTCGCCCGCAGATACGGTGGGCCGCGTGCTGGTGCTCGGTGTGTGCAGCCTCAAGGGCGGCGTGGGCAAGACCTCGGTGACGCTGGGCCTGGCGTCCGCCGCGCTGGACCGCGGCCTGTCCACGCTCGTCGTCGACCTGGACCCGCAGGGCGACAGCACCATGTCGCTCGCGGTCGACCGGCCTTCGGGCGACGTCTCGACCGTCCTCGACGATCCGCGCGCCGAGACCGTCGCCGCCGCGACGGGTCCTTCCGGGTGGGCTGACGGTGGGATCGACGTGCTGGTCGGCTCCGAGCGGACCGTCCTGCACGATCGCGTCGACGACTCCGACCTGGACCGGCTTCGCTACGCCCTGTCCTGGGTGACGGGCTACGACCTGGTCCTCGTGGACTGCCCGCCGTCCCTGGGTGGGCTGACCCGCACGGGCCTGACCGCCTGCGACCGGGCGATCGTCGTCACCGAGCCGGGCCTCTTCTCCGTGATGGCCGTGGGCCGCGCGATGCGGACGATCGACGAGCTGCGCCGGGGTGGTGCACCGGCCCTGCAACCGCTCGGCATCGTGGTGAACCGGGTGCGCGCCCGCTCGGTCGAGCAGACCTACCGCCTCGGCGAGCTCCAGACCCTCTACGGGCCCCTGCTGCTCAGCCCCGCCGTTCCGGAGCGCGCGGCGCTGCAGCAGGCGCAGGGCGCCGCACAGCCGGTGCACGCCTGGCCCGGCGCGGCGGCGGCGGAGGTCGCAGGCGTGTTCGACGCCCTGCTGGAGCGCGCGTTGCGGGCGCCGCGGCCGCACTAGGACGCGAGGCGACAGAGTGCCCGTGCCGGAAAGGCCGTCACGCGCGCACGGCGCCGTCCAGGACCGACGTCCTCAGCCGGCGTTGCGAGCCCGACGACGCTGCGCGAGCTCGTCGTCGCCCGCGAGCTCCGGAGCGGCCTCGTCCTCGGCGCGCTCGGTGGGCAGCTCGGCGAGCGTTCCCTCCACCTCGCGCCAGACGCGCCCGACGGCGATGCCGAACACGCCCTGGCCGCCCTGCACCAGGTCGATAACCTCGTCCGCGGAGGTGCACTCGTACACCGACGCGCCGTCCGACATCAGCGTGATCTGCGCCAGGTCCTCCACCCCCCGCTCGCGCAGGTGGCCCACGGCGGTGCGGATCTGCTGCAGCGAGACGCCGGTGTCGAGCAGCCGCTTGACGACCTTGAGCACGAGGATGTCGCGGAAGCTGTACAGCCGCTGCGTGCCGGACCCGGTGGCCGGCCGCACCGACGGCTCCACCAGGCCGGTACGGGCCCAGTAGTCCAGCTGGCGGTAGGTGATGCCGGCCGCCTTGCAGGCCGTCGGACCGCGGTAGCCGATCGAGACGTCGAGGTCGGGCAGGTCGTCGTCGAAGAGGAGGCCCTGGGCTCCGGGGGGGACCGACCCGCTGGTGGGGGCCGTCTCGTTCGTGGTCACCGGATCCTCCAGTACGCCGTCCACCGCGCCGTCGCGAGGGCGGCTGTGCCCGTTCGCGGGCGTGGGTTCTGCCGCAAAGGTAGGCCGCGGCCAGGGGCGACGCAACGACGCGCCTGGCGTGTCGCGGCGGCGAGTCTCAACCTCTACCTGAAGGTCAGCTCGCCGACCCGCCGCCCTCGTCCGGCTCCTCCCCCGTGGCGAAGTCCTCCGCCGACACGTGCTCGAGGAAGTCGCGGAACTCCTCGATGTCGTGCTCCGCGGTGCTGGTGCGCACCTCCACGCCGGCCGCCGCGACCACCTCCGCCGAGCACAGCACCGGGCAGCCGAACCGCAGCGCGACGGCGATGGCGTCCGACGCCCGGGAGTCGACGCGCTCCCCCGCCCCCAGCACCAGCGCGGCGTGGAACACGCCGTCGAGCAGCTCGGTGATCTCGACGTGCCGCACGGTGCTGCCCGCCGCGACGAGCGCGTCACGGAGCAGGTCGTGCGTCATGGGACGTGGCGGGACGATGCCGGCCTGGGCGGCGGCGATCGCGCTGGCCTCCGCCGGTCCGATCAGGATGGGGACGAGCAACGACGAGTCCGGGTCGAGCAGCAGCACGACGATCTCGTCGTCCGCCAGATGCGTCCTGACGCCGACGACCTCGACCTGCACCAGACCGCCGCCCTCACCCACGCGTCCACGCTACGACGCGACGGTCGTTCCGTCTCACCGAGCCGGCAACTGGGCTGGCTCGCGGCCCGGGCGGCCGTCGAACGGCGTGTCGGCCCTGGTCAGCGGGACGCGGTCGGGCGTGACCGGCTCACGGCTCCAGGCCGGCGACCGCCGCCCGCACGAGCGCCGTGTGCATCTGGGTGCACAGCTCGCCCACCTCCGCCGCGAGCGTCGCGGCGCGCGCCCGCGAGGCCGCGCTGCGCTGACCTCGCACGGGCGCGACGACCTGCTCGACGAGGTCCGCCTGGCGGTCCGCCGCCGTCCGGAACGACCGCAGGTGGCGCGCGTCGATCCCGTGCTCGGCCAGCCGGGCGGCCGCCAGGACGACATCCCGCGCGTACAGGTCGAGGGCGCCGAGCGGACCGGAGCGGAGCACGCCCGCAGTGACCAGGTCCTCGACGAAGGCGGGCTCGACGCCGGTCTCACCGGCCAGCGAGTCGACGGTCCAGCGCGATGCCGGCCCCGTCGTCTCGCCGTCACGTGAGGCGAGCCGCGCCGGTGACGGCGCCTCGTCGTCGACCCCGGCGTCCAGCGCGGCGAGGTGCTCGGCGATCACCTTCAGCGGCATGTAGCGGTCACGCTGCATCCGCAGCACGTAGCGCAGCCGCTCGACGTCAGCCGGTGAGTACTGGCGGTAGCCCGCGGAGGTCCGCACCGGCGCCACCAGTCCCTGCTCCTCCCAGAACCGGAGCTTGGACGTGGTCACCGCCGGGAACTCCAGCTGGAGCGCGGCGAGGACGTCCGAGATCCGCATGCTCGCGCGGCGCGAGATGCCCCGCGGCCACGGCTCGGCGACGGCCTGCCGAGGGCTCGGTCGACCAGCCTCGGGACCGCGCGCGTCCGCGAGGTCGTCCACCAGAGCGGGTCGACGCGCGCCCGCGCTCATGCCCGCGCCTCGAGCGCGGGGAGTCGATCGGTCACCCGCGTGCACCCTCGCGGTGCGGGCTCGGGTGGAACGTCATCCGGAACTTGCCGATCTGCACCTCGTCGCCCGAGCGCAGCGCCACCTGGTCGATGCGGGTGCGGTTGACGTAGGTCCCGTTGAGCGAGCCGATGTCCCGTACCCAGAACTGCTGACCCTCGCGGACGAACTCCGCATGCTTGCGGGACACGGTCACGTCGTCCAGGAAGATGTCGGCCTGCGTGCTGCGGCCGGCCGTGGTCCGCTCGGCGTCGAGCAGGAACCGGGCGCCCGCGCTCGGACCGCGCTGCATCACCAGGAGCGCCGACGTGGGCGGGAGGGCCTGCACGGCCGCCGTCTCGTCCGGGGTGAGCCCGATCGGTGCGGCCTGCTCCACCTCGGTGGCCGAGACCCCGGTGAAGCTGATCGTCGTCTCCGGGCCCTGCGACCGTGGTGCGCCAGCCGGGACGGCGCCGCCGACGGGCTCGTCGTGCTGCATGTACGCCTCCCCTGTTCAGGGTCGCAAGACCCGACCGGGACGCGACCGTCCGCGCCCTGGTCAGGGACACCCTATGCAAACGCGCCGCCCGGCGCAGCCCCCACCCCTGCGTCGGCCTAGGAGCCCGGGACGGCCGCCGGCGTGGCGTAGCGCGGCTCGGCGGCCGCACGCAGGGCGTCGACGTGGACCTCCGTCAGCTTGTCGACGGAGCCCGACCCGCCGTCGTTGCGGACGTAGGCCATCGCGCCGCCGGGGATGTCCAACGCGGTGGCGATCGTGTCGGGGTCGCCGATGACGAGCCACACGTACGGCGCGGTCAGCGTGGTGCCGTCGAGCTGCACGGCACCGGTCGACCCCGTGAACGCGCTGCTCGCGGTGACCCGCTGGTCGTTGAGCTGCACCGCCTCGGCACCGGCGTTCCGCAGCTCCTCCAGCATGTTCAGCATCGTGATCGGGCGTACCGACCCGCCGGTGTCCGTGACGGTGATCCGCACACCCGGGCCCATGGCCGGCAGCCGGCCGGCGAGGATGCCCTGCGTCGCCGCGCTGCGGCGGGCGGCGTCGATGGCGGCCTGCCGGGTGTTCGAGCCGCTGACCAGCTGGTCACGCTCGCGCTGCAGGTCGGCGGCCTCGCGGCTCAGCTGGTCGGAACGGGTGCTCGCCTCGTCCAGCAGCCGCACGAGGTCGTCCTGGCGCAGCTGGGACAGCGCCGAGTCCCCGTTCTGCCGCAGCTGCACGACGATCGCGAAGCCGAGGACGGCGCAGAGCACGCCGGCCAGCACCTGCGCCCGGGTGGCGCGCGGACGCAGGGCGCTGCCGAGGGCGGCCCAGCCCGTCGGCCTGCTCGGCCCGGGCGCGCCCGACGGCTCGGGGGCCGCACCCGCGGCTCCGTCGTCGACATCGCTGCCGCCGGTTGCCGCATCGTCCGCGGTCGGCCCCGGCTCGAAGGTCGGCGGCCCCTCGGGCGGCAGAGAGGCGACCGCCTCGGCCGAGAGCTGCCAGGCGTGCGACTCCCGGAGCGCGGCGCCGGCCTCGTCCTCGGCGTCCGGCGGCAGGTCGAGCGTGGGGGCGCCGGCGGGGACGACGTGGGTCGCGCCGAGGTCGTCGTCGACCCGGTCCTCGACGACACGGTCGTCATCGACACGGTCTTCGTCGACCCGGTCGTCGCCCCCGTCGGCTCCGTCCTGGGCGAGCCTCTCGTCGCCCTCCTCGGACCCGTCGCGGTCGAGCCGCTCGTCGTCCTGGCCGGCCGGCTCCTCGAGCGGGTCTGCGTCGGTCGCGGCCGGGTCCTCGCCCGTGGCCTCCTGAGCCGCCGCGTCCACGCCGACCGGTTCCTCGGAGAGACCCTCCGGCTCGTCGCCCCCGTGCGACCGCTGCTGCTCGGTCACGTCATGCCTTGAACAGGTGCCGCCGGATGGCCGCGACGTTGGAGAAGATCCGGATGCCGAGCACCACGACCACGGCGGTGGACAGCTGCGTGCCGACGCCGAGCTGGTCGCCGAGGAACACGATGAAGGCCGCGACGAGCACGTTCGACAGGAACGACGTGAGGAACACCCGGTCGTCGAAGATGCCGTCGAGCAGCGCGCGCAGACCGCCGAACAGGGCGTCGAGGGCGGCGACCACCGCGATCGGCAGGTAGGGCTGCAGCTCGGCCGGGACGGTCGGGTGCACCAGCAGCCCGACGACCACCCCGATGGCCAGCCCGATGACGGCGATCACCGGTCCTCCCCTCCCGTTCCCGGCGCGACGACGGACGACTGTGTCACAACCTCGCCCGCCGCTGCACGAACCGACCGGGACGGCGTCGCCGTCGGCGTGGAGGCCGTGCGTGGCGTGGGCGTCGGCGACGGTGTGGGTGTGGGCGTCGGGCTCGGCGACGGGGACGCCGTCATCGACGGCGTCGACGCCTCCTGCAGGGTCGTGGGGCCCGCACCCGGCAGCTGCAGCCGCCGTTGTGACGTCATGGTGACCCCGATCCCGTAGGTGGCGCGCAGCGTCGCCAGGTGCTGACCGGCGCTGGACCGTGCCAGGGACGTCTGCAGGTCGGCCGCGGACCCGATCGCCTCGACCGTGTACGGGTTCACCAGCGGCACGAGGTCGACCAGCACCGCGCTGCCGGCCGTGCGGATCGCCGTGGTGGCGGTCAGGCGCTGGCCGTTGACCGCGATCGCCTCCGCACCGGCCGCCCACAGTCCGTTGACCAGCACCTGCAGGTCCACGTCCTGCACCCGCAGGTCGGGGTTGTCCTTGGTGGTGCTGTCGGACGGCGCGTCCGTCAGCACCACGCGCAGCCCCGGCCCGGTGACCGGCACCAGCGCTGCGGAGACCGCCCATCGCTGCAGCTGGGCCAGGAGCGCCGGGTCGTCGGAGCGCAGCGCCTGGTTCTGCAGCGCGGCGATCTGGGCGCTGAGGTCGGCGTTCTGGGCCGCGAGCGACTCGGCGTCCGCGCGGTGCTGGCGGACCTGCTGCTCCAGCAGCCGGCGCGCGGCCACCGCTCCGGCCTGCGGCTGCCGCAGGGACAGGGTGGCCGTGGTGACGCCGAGGCCGAGGAGCAGTCCGACCACGACCAGCCAGACGGCCGTCCGGCCGCCGCGGTGCGGGGCTCCTGTGAGTGCTCTGCGACGAGCCGCCTCGGCGTACCCGGGGTCCAGCGGTCGCCGCTGCACCTCCGTCAGCAGCGTCATCGAGGCGTCGCGCACGCTCTCGGGCACGTGGCTGTCGTGCCGAGCCATCACGCCGCCCGGGTCCGGACCCGCAGCACCCGGCGCGCCTGCTCCAGGTACAGCACGCCCGAGAACCAGTACAGGCCGACACCCCACAGGGCGAAGGCCCAGCCGAGGATGGTCGCCACCGTGCCCAGCGCGCCCTGCCAGGTCGCCAGCAGCAGCAGCGGGAACGCGTAGAGCAGCGCGAACGTCCCGGCCTTCCCCGCCAGGTGCACCGGGAGCGGCGGCTCTCCCACGCGGGCGAGGACCAGCAGCATCAGCGCGAGCACGACGTCACGGGCGACGAGCGCGACGACCAGCCACCACGGCACGACGCCGCGCCAGGCGAGCGCCACGATGGTGACGAGGATGAACAGCCGGTCGGCGGCCGGGTCGAGCAGCTGCCCGAGCCGGCTCACCTGCCCCAGCCGCCGCGCGAGCACCCCGTCGAGCCAGTCGCTCGCCCCGGAGACCGCCAGCACCGCGAAGGCCCACAGGTCCTGGCGCCGGACGAGGAGCACCGCGAACACCGGCACCAGCAGCAGCCGCGCGAAGCTGATCAGGTTCGGCACCGTGAGCACCCGGGTGCTCACGTCGTCGGTCCCGCTCACCGCCACCCCGCTCCCCACCGGCTCCCCGGACCGCCCCCACGCGGCGGCCGATGCGCCCCGGCCGACGTCGGGCGGGCTCGGCGCCGCTCACGCCCCTCGGGGGCGCCCCCATCGTAGGTGCCGCGACCTGCGGACGGACCCGCGCCGCTCCGCGCGACGGCACGGGTCCCGACCTCGTGCGACGCTGGTGCCGTGCCCGAGCTGAACGACCCCGCGGTGATCCACCGGCTGCTCACGACACCTGGTCGCTGGGCCGTCGTCGGGCTGTCGACCAACACCGCCCGTGCCGCGTACTCCGTGGCCTCCTACCTGCAGGAGCTGGGTCAGGAGATCGTGCCGGTGCACCCCAGCGCGCCGACCGTGCACGGGGCCGCGGGGGTCGCGACGGTGCTCGACGTACCGCCGCCCGTCGACGTCGTGGACGTGTTCGTCAACAGCTCCCACGCGGGACCGGTGGTCGACCACGCGATCGAGGTCGGTGCCGGAGCCGTCTGGTTGCAGCTCGGTGTGGTGGACGAGGCCGCGGCCGCACGGGCGCTGGCAGCCGGGCTCGACGTGGTGATGGACCGCTGCCCTGCCATCGAGGGGCGCCGGCTGGGGCTGCCGCGCCGCTGAGCGCGGCCGTGGTGCATGTCACCCGACGCGTCTCGCGGCGCTCCGGCCTGCGACAGGTAGGATGACCTGGTTCAGAGTTCGTCGCGTCCCCCCGGGCGCGTCCCGCAGGACCTCGCGGGCCGCCCTCGTGTCGTGCAGCCGCCGATGGCGGCCAGGTGTGTCGGGGAAGTGACCGGCCGGGCGTCGTACGCCTGGTTCAGGACTCACCCTCGATCGATCGGTTCCCCACGCCATGAGCACCACTCTGCCCGCTACCACCATGCCCGCCTCCGGGTCCGAGCCCGCCGAGGCGCCGGCCACGCCGGTGCCAGCTGTCGCGACGTCGACGTTCGACGACCTCGACCTCCCCGCGCCGCTGCGCCGCGCGGTCGCGGACCTGGGCTTCGCCACCCCGTCGGCCGTCCAGGCCGCGACGATCCCCGCCCTGCTGGCCGGCCGCGACCTCGTCGGCGTCGCCCAGACGGGCACCGGCAAGACGGCGGCCTTCGGCCTCCCGCTGCTCGCCGCGATCGACCCGGAGCTGCGGGCCGTCCAGGCCGTCGTGCTGACCCCGACCCGCGAGCTCGCGCTGCAGGTGGCCGAGGCGATCGAGTCGTTCGCCCAGCACCTGCCGGGCGTCTCGGTGGTGGCCGTGTACGGCGGTGCGCCGTACCTGCCGCAGCAGCGCGCGCTCGCGCGCGGCGCCCAGGTGGTGGTCGGCACGCCCGGCCGCGTCCTGGACCACCTGGAGCGGCGGACGCTGGTGCTGGACGAGCTGCGCTTCCTGGTGCTCGACGAGGCCGACGAGATGCTGCGCATGGGCTTCGCCGAGGACGTCGACCGCGTGCTCAGCTCCGCGCCGGAGCGCCGCCAGATGGCCCTGTTCTCCGCCACGATGCCGCCGGCGATCCGTCGGGTCGCCGAGCAGCACCTGGTCGACCCGGCGCAGGTCACCGTGTCCCGGCAGTCGTCGACCGTCACGACGGTCCGCCAGACGTACGCCGTGGTGCCGTTCCGGCACAAGACGGGCGCGCTGGCCCGGGTGCTCGCGGTGTCCGACGCGGACGCGAGCATCGTCTTCGTCCGCACCCGTGAGGCCGCCGAGCAGGTGGGCTCGGCACTGGTGGAGCGCGGCGTCTCCGCCGCGTACATCTCCGGCGACGTGGCGCAGGCCGAGCGGGAGAAGATCGTCGACCGGCTGCGCTCGGGGGCGCTCGACGTGCTGGTGGCCACCGACGTCGCCGCCCGCGGGCTCGACGTGGACCGCATCGGCCTCGTGGTGAACTTCGACGTGCCCCGCGAGCCGGAGGCCTACGTGCACCGCATCGGGCGGACCGGGCGGGCCGGCCGCGCAGGCGAGGCGCTCACCTTCGTCACACCCGCCGAGCAGGGCAAGCTCCGCCAGATCGAGCGCACCACCCGCGTGCAGCTCGAGCAGATCCAGATCCCGACGCCGGCGCAGGTGTCCGCGCACCGGGTGACCAGCCTGCTGGCTCGCGCCGACGAGCGGGCGACGCTCGGCCGGCTCGAGGCGTACCAGGAGGCCATCGCGGCCCATGTCGCCGAGCGGCCGGGCACCGACCTGGTGCAGCTGCTGGCCGTGGTGGCCGCGCTCGCGGTCGGCGACGAGGGGCCGGCGCCGCGCCCCGAGCTCGGTGACGACCTCGACGACGCGCTCAGCCGCGCGCGGCTGACCGACGCGCCCGAGCGGCACGGTTCGCAGCACACGTCCGACGGGGGTCGCCGGCGCACGGACACCCGTCGCGCCGACGGCGGCACCCGCTACCGCGTCGCCGTCGGCCACCGCGACGGCGTGCAGCCGAACGCCCTGGTCGGGGCCCTGACGAACGAGGGCGGGCTGACCGGCAAGGACCTCGGCAAGATCGACATCTTCGGGTCGTTCTCGCTCGTGGACATCCCGGCCGGCCTCACCCCCGAGGTGGTGGAGCGGCTGAGCCGGACGCGGGTGGCCGGACGGCCGCTGCGCATCCGGCTGGACAGCGGACCGCGCGACAGCGGACCGCGGGCCCCGCACGGTCCGAGCCGTCCCGCCGGGCACGTGCACGCCGCCCGGCACTGACGGCGCGGGCGTCACCGTCGGACGACGGACGGCGCCCGGAGCACCACGACGAGGGCCCCGCGGCTGCTGCCGGCGGGGCCCTCGTCGTACCAGCCTGGCTGAGCCGCAGGAGCCTGCCGAGGCCCTCGGCCGCGTGCGTCAGGCCCGGACCAGGGCCGACTCGAGCGCCGCGGCGACCAGGGCGTCCACGTCCGCGGGGTCGGTGTCGAAGGCGCACATCAGGCGCACCTCCCCCGTCTCCGCCGCCCAGTCGTAGAAGTGGTACGTCTGCCGCAGGTCGGCCGCCATCGCCGCGGGCATGCGGACGAACACCGCGTTGCTCTGCGTCGGCTGCGTCGGCTCGATGCCCGGGACCTGCTCCAGGCCGACGCGCAGCCGGGCCGCCATCGCGTTGGCGTGCCGCGCCGAGCGCAGCCAGAGGTCGCCCTCGTACAGCGCGAGCAGCTGCGCGGAGACGAAGCGCATCTTCGAGGCGAGCTGCAGGTCGATCTTGCGCAGGTAGTCGATGCCCTCGACCGCCGACCTGTCGAGCACCACGATCGCCTCGCCGAGCACGGCACCGTTCTTGGTCCCGCCGAGGGAGACCACGTCCACGCCGACGTCGGTGGTCAGCGCACGCAGCGGCACGTCGAGGAACGCCGCGGCGTTCGACAGGCGGGAGCCGTCGAGGTGCACGCGAAGGCCCTGGCTGTGGGCGTGGTCGGTGATCGCGCGGATCTCCGCGGGCGTGTAGACGGTGCCGAGCTCCGTGGACTGGGTGATGGACACCACCCCGGGCTGGGCGCGGTGCGCCTCGCCCCGGCCGCCGAGCTGGGTGGCGACGAGCTCGGGGGCCAGCTTGCCGTCAGGGGTCTCGACCGGCAGCAGCTTCAGGCCGGCCACGCGCTCCGGGGCGGCGTTCTCGTCGGTGTTGACGTGCGCCGTCGCGGTGCAGATCACCGCGCCCCAGCGCGGCAGCATCGACTGGAGCGAGATCACGTTGGCACCGGTGCCGTTGAGCACCGGGTACACGTCGACGTCGGCCCCCAGCTGCTCCGACAGCACAGCACCCAGCCGTGCGGTGTACGGGTCGGCCCCGTACGCGGGGACGTGCCCGCCTGCGGCCTCGGCGATGGCAGCGAGCACCTCGGGGTGCGCGCCGGCGTAGTTGTCCGAGCCGAAGTCGTGGTGGGACGGGTCGTGGAGTGCAGTCACGACCACCAGTCTCGCGCACGCGTGCGACACGTCCGTGCGGCGAGGTCCGGCGGTGCGGGGTCGGCAGGTAGCCCGAGCGGGCGCGCACGACCTGCGTGATGATCGGGCCGAACGCCCGTCCATCCCGTCCGAGGAGGCCGCCCGTGACAGCGCCGGGGACGCCCGAACCGCAGACGCCGCAGCAGGCCGGCCGGCAGCAGCCGTCCGGCGGCGCGGGCCGGGACGACCCGCACGACGCCACCCGGCACGAGACCGAGGCGGAGCGCATGGACCGCAACTGGGACGAGCTGATGCAGGAGCTGCGCGTCACCCAGACCGGTGCGCAGATCCTGGTCGGCTTCCTGCTGACGGTGCCGTTCCAGCAGCGGTTCGCCCAGCTGGACCACTACCAGCGCAGCGTCTACCTGGTGCTGGTCGCGCTCGCGGTGCTGGCGACCGTGCTGATCGTCACGCCGGTCAGTCTGCACCGGCTGCTGTTCCGGCGGCGGATGAAGCGGGAGCTGGTCAAGGCGGCCAGCGTGTTCGCGCTCGCCGGGCTGTGCGTGCTCGCCGCCGTGCTGACGGGGGTGCCGCTGCTGCTGTTCGACATCGTCGTCTCACGGCCTGCGGGGTGGGTCGCCGCCGCCGTGGTGGCGGTGCTGCTGGCCGCCTGCTGGTGGACCGTCCCACGGCTGATGGGACGCGGCGCGCCACCGCCGCAGCCACCGCGCTGAGGGACGGGCTCAGCGCCCGGCGTCCGCCGCGGCCGCCCGGCAGGAGCTGCAGGTCCCGGTCAGCTCGATGACGTGGTCCACGTCGGTGAAGCCGTGCGCCGCACCGACCTGCTCGGCCCAGCTCTCCGCTGCCGGCCCGTCGATCTCCACGGTCCGGCCGCAGCTGCGGCAGACGAGGTGGTGGTGGTGGCTGCGCTCGGCGCAACGGCGGTAGACCGACTCCCCCTCGGCGGTGCGCATGGTGTCGACCTCGCCGGAGTCCGCGAGCGCCTGCACCGTGCGGTAGACGGTGGCGAGGCCGACCCCGGAGCCGCGGTGGCGCAGCAGGTCGTGCAGCTGCTGGGCGCTGCGGAACTCCTCGACGTCGTGCAGCAGGTCGAGGATCTCGGTCCGCTGCTTGGTGTGCCGTTGCGGCTCGGCCATCGGCGCGCTCCTGTTGAGAGTGATTCCCAGCAGTCTAGCGGGGTCGGTGCACCAGCTGGTCGACCGGCAGGGTGGTGATCACCCGGTCGGGGCCGATGCCGTGCTGCACGGCCCGTTCGCAGCCCGCGATCAGCCAGTCGAGCTGACCGGGCGCGTGCGAGTCGGTGTCGATGGTGAACACGCAGCCGGCGTCGACGGCGATCTGCAGCAGCTCGTGCGGCGGGTCGAGGCGGTCCGGACGGCAGTTGATCTCGACCGCGACGCCGTGCTCGGCGCACGCGTCGAACACGGCGTGGGCGTCGAACTCGCTCGGTGGCCGCGGGCGTCCGCCCGTCAGGCGGCGGCCGGTGCAGTGGCCCAGCACGTCGGTGTGGGGGTCCGCGACGGCCGCCAGCATCCGGCGCGTCATCGCGGCACGGTCCATCCGCAGCTTGGAGTGCACCGAGGCCACGACGACGTCCAGCCGCTGCAGCAGCGCCGGCTCCTGGTCCAGGGTGCCGTCCTCGAGGATGTCGACCTCGATGCCGGTGAGGACGCTGAACTGTGCGACGGCGCCGTTCAGCGCCTCGATCTCCTCGAGCTGGGCCGTCAACCTCGCCGGGGACAGGCCGTTGGCCACCGTGAGGCGCGGTGAGTGGTCCGTGATGGCGAGGTACTCGTGCCCGAGCGACGTCGCCGCCAGCACCATCTCCTGGATGGACGTGGTGCCGTCGCTGGCGTGCGAGTGGGCGTGCAGGTCACCCCGCAGCGCAGCGCGGAGCTCGGCGGCCGGGCCCACGGGTGCGGGGCTGGAGGCCAGCTCGGCCTCGAGCCGGTCGAGGTACTCGACGCGGGCACCACGCAGCACCTGGGTGACCACCTCCGCCGTCCGGGCCCCGACGCCGGGGAGGTCGTCGAGCGAGCCCGCGGCGGCGAGGGCCAGCACCTGGTCCGGCGGGGTGCGCTCGACGCTCCCGGCGGCGGCGCGGAACGCCTCCGAGCGGTAGGCGCTGGCCTGGTCGCGTTCGAGCAGGAAGGCGATGCGTCGCAGCGCTGCGACGGCCTCGTCGCGCCCTTGCTGCGCCGTACGTCCGGTCACGAGGCCTTGCGGCGGGTGCGGCGGGCCGGCGGCTTGTCCTCAGCCTTCGCGTCCGTCTTCTCGTCCTTCTCGTCGGTGGCCTTCGTGGTGCGCGTCCGTCGCGCCGCGGATGCGGGCGCCGAGCCCTCGCGCGCCTTCTCGACGCTGCGCTGCAGCGCGGCGAGCAGGTCGACCACCTCGCCGCCCTCGGTGCCCTCGGCAGCCGGCGGGGCGGGCGGGACGCGCGTCTCGCCGCTGGCGATCTTCTCCTCGATCAGGTCGTGCAGGGCGGCGCCGTACCGGTCGTGGTACTGCGACGGGTCGAAGTCGGCCGCCAGGGAGTCGACGAGCGTGGAGGCCATCGCGAGCTCCTGCGGCTTGACCTGGACGTCGGTCTCCAGGATCGGGAAGTCCGCCTCGCGCACCTCGTCGGGCCACAGCAGCGTCTGCATGCAGATGACGTCGCCGCGCACCCGCAGCACCGCCATCGACTCGCGCTGCCGCAGCGCCACCGTCACGACGGCCATGCGGTCGGCCTGCTCCAGCGCGCCGCGCAGCAGCGCGTAGGGCTTGACGGCCGTCTTCTCCGGCTCGAGGTAGTACGTCTTGCCGAGCAGGATCGGGTCCACCTGCTCCGCGGGGACGAACTCCAGCACCTCGATCTCGCGCGAGGTGGTCAGCGGCAGGGCGGCGAAGTCCTCGTCCTCGAGCACCACCAGCTTGCCGTCGTCGGTCTCGTAGCCCTTGGCGATGTCCGACCACTCGACGGTCTCCCCGTCGACGCTGCAGACCTTCTTGTACCGGATGCGGCCGCCGTCCTCCCGGTGCACCTGGTGCAGCGCCACCTCGTGCTCGCCGGTGGCCGCGTACAGCCGAACGGGCACGTTGACAAGGCCGAAGGCCACCGCGCCCTTCCAGATCGCTCGCACGTCGCCGCCTCGCCCTCGTCTCGCCGACAGCCCCGTGACCCCGGGCAGGGACGAGCGGCCGCGTGGCGCGGGGCCCGTTCCTGCAGGATGCCACGGACAGGCAAGGTTCGCCTCACCCCGCTGCCTCGGCCAGCGCACCGACGCCGGCGGGGAGCCGGTCACCCTCGGCGCCCGCCAGCCAGTCGAGCAGGCCGCACACCGCATCGGTGCAGCCGCCGCAACCCGTGGTGGCGCGCGTGGCGCGCGCGACGTCCGCCGGGGTGCGAGCCCCGTCGCCCCAGGCACGGACCAGCTCACCCTTGGTGACGCCGTTGCAGCGGCAGACGGTGGCGCGGTCGGGCATCAGGGTGACGGACGGCTCCGGCTCCGGACCGGCCCCCCGCACCGGTCGCAGCAGCAGGTGCGCCGGGTCCGCGGGGACGGGGGTGCGACGGGTGTACGCGGCGGTCAGGTCCGCCGCGACGGGCCCGGCGCCGACGCACGTGGCGCCGACCACCGCTCCCCCGGCGACCACGACCTCGACGTGCCGGCCGGTGCTCGGGTCGCTGAGGCGGACGGAGCGGTGCTTGCCGGCCGTGGTCGCGGCGCCCGTCAGGCCCATGGTGACCACCTCGAGCCCGTGCGCCTTGAGACGGACGACGTCGGTCGCCGCGCCCGCGTCGACCGTCCGGGGCCGTGGCACCGCTGCAGTCCCCCGTGCCAGCACCTCCGCGAGGCGCCGCGCCTGCTCCCACCCCTGTGCGACCAGACCGGACGAGCCCTCCGCCGGCTGCGCGCAGTCGCCGACCGCGTACACGTGCGGGTCCGACGTGGCGCCGTCGCCGTCGACGACGATGCCGCGCCCGACGGCGAGCCCTGCAGCCGCCGCGAGGCCGACCTCCGGCACGGTGCCGGTGGCGAGCACGAGCAGGTCGGCGGGGAGCTCGTCGCCGTCGGGGAACCGAAGACCACGCACCCGGCCGCCCCGCACGAGCACCGCGGCGGGGGGCCGGCCCGTGCGGACGGCGATCCCCAGCCGGCGCAGCCCGTGCTCGAGCGCCTCGGAGGCGGCCGCATCGAGCTGCCGGTCCATCAGGTGCGGTCCCGCATGCACCACAGCCGCGTCCATGCCGCGCTCGGTCAGCGCGCACGCGACCTCGAGGCCGAGCACTCCCCCGCCCAGGACGACGGCCCGCGCAGAGGTGGTGACGGCATCGGCGACGCTGCGCGCGTCCGCGAGGGTGCGCAGCGGGTGCACGCCGAGCGGGGACGGCTGCAGCCCGGCCAGCTCCGGGACCCGGGCACGTGCGCCGGTGGCCAGCACCATGGCGTCGTACGGCAGCACGGCGCCGTCGTCGCAGGTCACCGTCCGTGCAGCACGGTCGATCGCGACCGCGGCGACCCCGCGGCGCACGGCGACGCCTCCATCGGCTGCGGGCAGGGCGAGGGACTCCTCGTCCACCCGCCCGGCGACCAGCTCGCCGAGCAGCACCCTGTTGTACGGCTGGTGCGGCTCGGCACCGAGCACGGTCACGTCGGCGTCCGGGCACCGACGGACGAGCTCCTCGACCAGCCGGGACCCGACCATGCCGTAGCCCACGACGACCACCCGCATCAGCGGGCCCCTGCCGGCACGGCGACGACGGCCGCGACGCCGTCGCGGACGGGCGCGGGGCGCACGTCGACGGCGCAGACCTTGAACTCCGGCATGCCCGAGACCGGGTCGGTCGCGTCGACCGTCAGCCGGTTGGCGCTGCCCTGCCCGGACCAGTGGAACGGCACGAACACCACCTCCGGGCGGGTGCGTGGGGTGACGTGGGCGGTCAGCAGGGCGGTGCCCCGTGCCGAGCTCACCTCGACGAGGTCGCCGTCGTCGACACCGATCCGGTGCGCCAGCAGCGGGTGCAGCTCCACGTACGGCTCCGGCTGAGCGGCCTCCAGCGCGGGGACCCGGTGCGTCTGGGCGCCCGACTGGTAGTGCTGCAGCACCCGACCGGTCACGAGGTAGACCGGTGCGTCGGCGCGCAGGTCGTCGGCCGGACCGTGGTGGTCCACCGCGACCATGCGAGCGCGACCGTCCGCCGTGGGGAACCCGTCGGAGAACAACCGCGGGGTACCGGGGTGCGCCGGCGTCCCCTGCGGACCGGCCGGGCAGGGCCAGTGCAGCGCGTCGGCGTCGGCGTCCAGGCGGGCGTGGCTGAGGCCGCTGTAGTCGGCGACGCCCCCGGCGCTGGCCCGCGCGAGCTCGTCGAACACCTGGGCCGGGTCGGTCGGGAAGCCGTCGGGCACGCCGAGGCGGGCCGCCAGCTGGTGCAGCACCTCGAGCTCGGAGCGCACCCCGTCCGGCGCCTCGAGGGCGCGCCGGCGACGCAGCACCCGGCCCTCCAGCGACGTCGTGGTGCCCTCCTCCTCCGCCCACTGGGTCACGGGCAGCACCACGTCGGCCAGCAGCGCCGTCTCCGAGGGCACGACGTCGCACACGACCAGCAGGTCCAGCGCCTGCAGCCGCTCGCGCACACGGTCCGCGTCCGGTGCGCTGACCAGCAGGTTGCTGCCGTGCACCAACAGCACGCGCGGACCGCCGGGGCGCCCGCACCGGCGCAGCAGCTCGACCGCCGGCACCCCGGGCCCGGGCAGCTCGTCGGCGTCGACACCCCAGACCGCCGCGACGTGCGCACGTGCCGCGGGGTCGTCGATCCGTCGGTAGCCGGGCAGCTGGTCCGCCTTCTGACCGTGCTCGCGACCACCCTGGCCGTTGCCCTGACCGGTGACGGCGCCGTAGCCGCTGCTCGGACGACCGGGCAGGCCGAGCGCGAGCGCGAGGTTGATCGCCGCGGTCACGGTCGCGGTGCCCTGCGTGCTCTGCTCCACACCCCGTCCGGTGAGGACGACGAGGCCACGTCCCCCGTGCACCGGTGCGGCCGCGGCGAGCAGCCGTGCGGTCCGCCGCAGGTCGACCGCTGGCACGCCGCACACCTGCTCCGCCCGTTCCGGCCACCACAGCGCCACGCTGCGGCGCACCTCGTCCGCCCCCGTCACCCGCTGCTCCAGGTAGCCGGCGTCCACCAGCCCCTCGGCCCACAGCACGTGCAGCAGCGCGAGCAGCACCACGAGGTCGGTCCCCGGTACCGGTTGCAGGTGCACGCCCTGCCCGCCGTCGGTCAACGCCGCCGTGGCGGTGTGCCGCGGGTCCACCACGACGAGGCCGCCGGCGGCCCGGGCCGCCGCCAGGTGCGCCGTGGCGGGCGGCATCGTCTCGGCCAGGTTGCTGCCGAGCAGCAGCACCGCCTGCGCCTCGCCGACGTCGCTCAGCGGGAAGGGGAGCCCCCGGTCGACGCCGAGGGCACGGTTGGCGCCCGCAGCCGCGCTCGCCATGCAGAACCGGCCGTTGTAGTCGATATACGGGGTGCGCAGCACCACGCGGGCGAACTTGCCCAGCAGGTAGGCCTTCTCGTTGGTCAGCCCTCCCCCGCCGAACACCGCGACGGCGTCCCGGCCGTGCGCGTCCTGCAGGGCGCGCACACGGTCGGCGACGTGGTCGAGCGCCTGGTCCCACGTCACCGGGTGCTGCTTCCCGTCCGCGCCTCGCAGCAGCGGCGAGGTGAGCCGGTCCGGTGCCCGGAGCACCTCGGCACTGGTCCAGCCCTTCTGGCACAGGCCGCCACGGCTGGTCGGGAACGGGCGGCCGGCGACCGTGACCGGTGGTGCCGTGACGTCGGTCGCGGGGGTCAGCGTCATGGCGCACTGCAGCGCGCAGTACGGGCAGTGCGTGTCGACCGACGATCCGCGCACGGCTGTCGGCAGGGTGGCGGTCGCCGGGGTGGCCGTCGCGTCGCTGGCGGTCGACGTGGGCGGGCTGCCGCTCACTCAGATCACGGCCGAGCTCAGTGCGGCGCCCCGGCGGCGGTAGACCGCCCAGGTGGTGACGCCGAGCAGCGCGTACACCGCCACGAACGTCCACAGCGCCGGCTCGAGGCTGCCGGCGAGCGTGTGCGACAGGGCGAAGCCGCGCGGGATCAGGAAGCCGCCGAACGCGCCGACCGCCCCGGCGATGCCGATGCAGCCCGCTGCGGCCTTGCGGGCGACGGCCGTCTCGTCCGGCGTGGTCGCGCCGAACCGGAACACGGCCGGGATCATCCGGTACGTCGCGCCGTTCCCGGCGCCGCTGGCGACGAACAGCACCAGGAAGGAGCCGAGGAAGAGCGCGAAGTCCGTGGTGCGCAGCGCGACGACGGCCGTGGTCGTGGCGACCGCCATCACGGCGAACGAGCCGATCGTGGTGCGCGCACCGCCCCAGCGGTCCGCGAGCATCCCGCCCCACGGCCGCGCCACCGAGCCGACCAGGGCCCCGAGGAACGCGACGTTGGCGGTGACGTGCGGGAACGAGGACTGCAGCAGCGTCGGGAACACGCCGGCGTACCCGATGAACGACCCGAACGTGCCGATGTACAGCGCCGAGATGATCCACGTGTGCCGGTTGCGCACGGCCGCCCCGACCGTCCGCGGCGCGCCCTTGGCCGACGTCAGGTTGTCCATCGACCGCCAGGCCGCGAACGCCGCGAGCAGCACCAGGGGGACGAACATCAGGCCCGCTCGTTCCAGGCGCAGGCCGGCACCGGTGACGACCACCAGCGGGACGGCGAGCTGGACCGCCGCCGTGCCCAGGTTGCCGCCGGCAGCGTTGAGGCCGAGCGCCCTGCCCTTCTCCGCCTCCGGGTAGAAGAAGGAGATGTTGGACATCGAGGAGGCGAAGTTCCCACCGCCGAGACCGGCGAGCGCCGCGACCAGCAGCAGCGTGCCGAAGGAGGTGCCGGGCCGCTGCACGACGAACGCCAGCGCGGTGGCCGGCAGCAGGAGCAGGAGCGCGGAGACCACGGTCCAGTTGCGGCCGCCGAACAGGGGCACCGCGAAGGTGTACGGGATCCGCAGCGTGGCGCCGACCAGGCTCGGCAGCGCGATCAGCCAGAACTGCTGGTCGACCGTCAGGTGGAAGCCGGCAGCCGCCAGCTGCGGCACCACGATGCTCCACGAGGCCCACACGGAGAAGCCGAGGAACTCGGCGAAGATCGACGGGACCAGGTTGCGCCGGGCGATGCGCCGGCCGGTCGACCGCCAGAACTCCGGGTCCTCCGGATCCCACCGGTCGATCCAGCGACCGCGGGACGTCGGGGCCGCGTCCCGCGTCGGGACCTCGGTGGCGGTCAGGTGGTCGGGTGCTGCGAGGGTCTCGGGCGTCGTCATGTCGTCTCCTGCGTCGTCGGGGCCCGCTCGGTGCCGTGGACGCTAGGAACGCCGTGTTTCCGGCGCGGTGGCCGGGCTGTTACCTCCGCGGAAAGAAGAACGCACGGTCGCGTCGGCGCCGCCGTGAGAACTCGCGCCACCGGTCGGAGGCGTGCCGGCAGCGTCCGGCGGAGGTGCGGCCTGCCTCACAGCGGGCGCCGGGGCGGTGTGCGCGAAAGGTTCCACACGCGAAACGAGGTCGGCACGCCCGGCGAAACATGCCGTTCGTACGGTCGCAGCCCACAGCGGCCCCGCCCGGGCCGCCCGGAGACGGACCGAGGTGCACATGTCCCGCATCCCCAGCCAGCTCGTCGTGGTCGGTGGCGGCATGGTCGCCCAGCGCCTCGTCGAGGCGGTGCGTGCCCGTGACGAGGACCGCACCTGGCAGGTCACCGTGCTCGCCGAGGAGCCGCGAGCGCCGTACGACCGGGTGGCGCTGACGTCCTACTTCTCCGGACGCGACCCGGAGAGCCTCGCCCTCGGCGCACCGCAGCTGTGGGCCGACCCGCTGGTGACGCTGCTGCGCGGCACCACCGTGACGGAGGTCGACCGGGACGCCCGCACGGTGCGGACCGACGACGGCCGCGCGCTGCGCTACGACCACCTGGTGCTGGCGACCGGGTCACGGGCCGCCGTGCCGGCGATCCCCGGTGCGGACCTGCCCGGTGTGTTCGTCTACCGCACGCTCGACGACGTGGCCGCCCTGCGTGGCTGGGTCGAGCAGGAGGCCGCCCGGCGCGGGCGACCCGTACGGGGGGCCGTCATCGGCGGCGGCCTGCTGGGCCTGGAGGCTGCCGGCGCGCTGCAGGCGCTGGGGGCGCGGACCACCGTCGTCCAGTTCGGGACGCACCTGATGTCCGCGCAGATCGACCTGGGCGGCGGGCAGGTCCTGCGCCGGTTGATCGAGGCGCTCGGCGTGGAGGTGCGGGTGGACACCGCGACCTCCCGCATCCGGCCCGACGAGCGGGGCAACGCCGGCCGCCTGGAGTTCGCCGACGGCGGTCGGCTCGACGTGGACGTGGTCGTGCTGGCCACCGGCGTGACGCCGCGGGACGAGCTGGGACGCGCAGCCGGCCTTCCCGTCGGGGCCCGCGGGGGCGTGGTGGTCGATCAGGCGTGCCGCACGCAGGACCCGCACGTCTCGGCCGTCGGCGAGGTCGCGTGCATCGACGGCGCCTGCATCGGCCTGGTCGCCCCCGGGTACGCGATGGCCGAGGTGGTGGTCGACCGGCTGCTGGGCGGGTCGGCCGTGTTCCCCGGAGCCGACACGGCGACCAAGCTCAAGCTGTCCGGCGTGGACGTCGCGAGCTTCGGTGACGCGTTCGCCAGGACGCCCGGGGCGCTGGAGGTGGTGCACTCCGACCCCGCGACCGGCGTCTACAAGAAGCTCGTCGTGTCCGACGACGCGCGCACCCTCCTCGGCGGCGTGCTGGTGGGCGACGCGTCCGCCTACGCGAGCCTGCGCCCGATGGTCGGCCGCCCGCTCGGCGCCGACGCCTCCGCGTACCTGCTGCCCGCGGGCGGTTCGGCGCCCGTCGGCGGCGACCTGCCGGACGACGCCACGGTCTGCTCGTGCAACAACGTGTCCGCCGGCACGGTGCGCGCCGCGGTCACCGAGCACGGCTGCACGGACGTCGCCGGGGTCAAGGCCTGCACCCGCGCCGGCACCAGCTGCGGGTCGTGCGTGCCGCTGGTCAAGCGGCTGGTCGGCGAGCAGCTGACCAAGGCCGGCGTCGCCGTGAGCAACGGCCTGTGCGAGCACATGGCGCTGTCCCGCGCACAGCTGTTCGACGCGGTGCGCGTGACCGGCCTGCGCACGTTCAGCGAGATCATGCAGCGGCACGGCACTGCCGTCGCCGGGCGCGGCTGCGACATCTGCAAGCCGGTGGTCGCCTCGATCCTCGCGTCGCTGGACGACGGCCACGTGCTGGACGACGAGCGGGCCGCCCTGCAGGACACCAACGACCACGTGATGGCCAACCTGCAGAAGGACGGCTCGTACTCGGTGGTGCCGCGGATCCCGGGCGGCGAGGTCACCCCCGAGGGCCTGCTGGTGATCGGGCAGGTGGCCAAGGACTACGGGCTGTACACCAAGATCACCGGCGGGCAGCGGATCGACCTGTTCGGCGCCCGGCTCGAGCAGCTGCCGCAGATCTGGCGGCGGCTGGTCGACGCGGGCTTCGAGTCCGGGCACGCCTACGGCAAGTCGGTGCGCACGGTGAAGTCGTGCGTCGGGTCCACGTGGTGCCGCTACGGCGTGCAGGACGCCGTCTCCCTCGCGGTGCTGCTCGAGCTGCGGTACCGCGGGCTGCGCTCGCCGCACAAGCTCAAGCTCGGCGTCTCCGGCTGCGCCCGCGAGTGCGCCGAGGCCCGCGCGAAGGACGTCGGCGTCGTGGCCACCGATCGCGGCTGGAACCTCTACGTGGGCGGCAACGGCGGGTTCACGCCCCGGCACGCCCGGCTGCTGGCCGAGGACCTGGACACCGACACCCTGGTGCGCACCGTGGACCGGTTCCTCATGTACTACATCCGCACCGCCGACCGCCTGCAGCGCACGGCGCCGTGGATCGACGAGGTCGACGGCGGGCTGGACGGTGTGCGGTCGGTGGTGCTCGAGGACAGCCTGGGCATCGCGGCCGACCTGGACGAGGCGATGGCGCGGCACGTCGAGGTCTACGAGGACGAGTGGAGGGCGACGCTCGACGACCCGGAGAAGCTGCGTCGGTTCGCCTCGTTCGTCAACGCGCCGACGACGGCCGACCCCTCGCTGGCGTACGTCGCCGAGCGCGGCCAGCCGCGCCCCGCGACACCCGACGAACGGGCGGATCCCGCCGTGCTGATCGCCGGCACCACGCTTGCGGTGCGGTCATGAGCCGCCCCCAGCCCGGCTGGACGGTGGTGTGCCAGCTGACCGACCTGGTGCCCGAGCGCGGTGCCGCGGCCCTCGTCGAGGGGCAGCAGGTGGCCCTGTTCCGGGTGGGCGACCGCGAGGTGCTGGCGGTGCAGCAGCTGGACCCGTACAGCGGTGCGCACGTGATGTCCCGCGGCATCGTCGGCTCGCGGGCCGGAGCCGTCACCGTCGCCTCGCCGATGTACAAGCAGGTGTTCGACCTGCGCACCGGCGCGTGCCTCGACCCGGTGGGCAAGGAACCGCAGCACCTGCGCACCTGGCCGGTGCGGGTGGAGGGCGACGTGGTGCTTGTCGGCACGGCCGGCGCGCTGGTGGACGCCCTCGTCGCGCCCCTCGCCACGCCCGCCACCCTCGACGCGACGGAGGCGCCGTGACCACCCTGCTCGGCATCGACCTGACCGACCGTCCCGTGCTGGTGGTCGGCGGCGGCCCGGTGGCCGCACGCCGCCTCGCGCACCTGCGGGACGAGGGCGCGCGCATCACCGTGGTGGCACCGGCGGTGTGCGAGGACCTCGTCGCGCTCCTGGACGACGTCCGCTGGGAGGCGCGGGAGGTCCGCGAGCACGACCTCGACGGGATGTGGCTGGTGCACACAGCGACAGGTAGCCCGCTCGCCGACGCCGAGGTCGCCGGTTGGGCGGCAGCGCGCCGCATCTGGTGCGTGAACGCCGGCGACGCGGGCCGCGGCTCGGCGCGCACCCCCACGCTGACCGCCAGCGGTGACGTGCTGGTCGGAGTGGTTTCGACCGGGTCCCCCGACCCGGGTCGGACGGCCGCGGTGCGCGACGCCGTCGCCGCCCACCTGCGCACGGGCGCGGCAGACCTGCGGCGGCGCCGACGGCCGACCGGCACGGGGCGGGTGGTGCTCGTCGGTGGCGGACCTGGTGCGGTGGACCTGCTGACCCTGCGCGGCCGGCAGGCGCTCGCCGAGGCGGACGTGGTGGTCGCGGACCGGCTCGGACCCACGCCGGTGCTGGACGAGCTCGCCCCGGACGTCGAGGTGATCGACGTCGGCAAGACCCCCGGTCATCACGCCGTGCCGCAGCACGAGATCAACCGGATCCTGGTCGAGCAGGCGCAGCGCGGCCGGACGGTGGTGCGGCTCAAGGGTGGCGACCCGTTCGTGTTCGGCCGCGGCGGCGAGGAGGTGCTGGCGTGCCGCCAGGCCGGCGTGCCGGTCGAGGTGGTGCCGGGCGTCAGCAGCGCCCTGGCGACACCGGCCGCGGCGGGCATCCCGGTGACCCACCGCGGGACGACGGCGGCCTTCCACGTGGTGAACGGCCACGCGGGTCTCGACGAGGCTGCGCTGACCGTGCTGCGCGAGCGCTCGGCCACCCTGGTGGTGCTGATGGGCGTGTCGGTGCTGGCCGAGCTGGTCGCGACGGCCCTGGCCGCCGGCGTCGACCCCGGCACGCCGGTGGCGATCGTCGAGGAGGGCACCACGGCGCGGCAGCGGGTGACGCGGGACCGGCTCGACGCGATCGCCGGGCGGGCGCAGGCCGTCGGGGTGCGCGCGCCGGCCGTCATCGTCGTGGGCGCCGTCGCCGCACCCGGTCTGCTCGACGCCGGAGGTGCGCGCCACGCGGCCGTTCGCCGCGAACCCGGCTCCGACGAGACACTGGGCGCGTGACCGACCACCTCGACCCGACCCTGGCCGGGTGCACGATGCTGGTCACCGCCGACCGGCGGGCGGGTGAGCTGGGCGGCGCCTTGCAGCGCCGCGGGGCGACCGTCCGCTACGCCCCGGCGCTGAGCATGGTGCCCAACGACAGCGACGCGCTGCTCGTCGCCGCGACGCGTGAGCTGCTCGCGGCACCCCCGGACATCGCCGTGGTGACCACCGGCATCGGCTTCCGCGCCTGGGTCGAGGCCGCGGACGCGATCGGTCTGGCCGAGCCGCTGCTGGCGACGCTGCGCCGTGCCCGCCTCGTCGCGCGCGGGCCCAAGGCGCGCGGCGCGATCCAGGCCGCCGGCCTCCAGGCGGACTGGGTGGCGGAGTCGGAGACCTCGGCGGAGATCGCCGAGGTGCTGCTCGACGAGGGCGTCGCGGGGCTGCGGGTGGCGGTGCAGCACCACGGCTCCGGTGCCGACGGTCTGGACGAGGCGTTCACCGCCGCCGGTGCCCACGTGCAGAGCCTGGTCGTCTACCGCTGGGGCCCCCCGCCCGACCCGGCAGCGCTCGACGCCTCCGTCCGCGCCGCGGCTGCCGGGGAGCTCGACACGGTGGTGTTCACCTCCGCACCCGGGTGCGCGGCGTGGCTCGCCGCCGCCGACGCCGCCGGGGTGGACGCCGCGCTGCGCGGTCAGTTCGAGGCCGGAGCCCTGGTGGCCGCCGCCGTCGGCCCGATCACCGCGCGGCCGCTGCTCGACCGCGGTGTCGAGCCGCTGATCCCCTCCCGCGGGCGGCTCGGCGCGCTGGTGCGCACGATCGTGGACCACTACGGCGGCGTGCAGACGCTCGAGACGGCGGCCGGTCGCCTGCAGATGCGGCGGCGGGCGGCCGTGCTGGACGGCCGCGTCCTGCCCCTGTCCCCGACCGGCATCGAGCTGCTGCGGCTGCTCGCCGACGCCGGCGGCGACGTCGTCACACCGGCGCAGGTGCTCCAGTCGCTGCCCGGCGAGTCCACCGACGTGCACGCCGCGGAGGTGGCGATCGCCCGGCTGCGGCAGGCCGCCGGCAGCCGCGAGCTGGTGCGCACGGTGGTGAAGCGCGGCTACCGCCTCGCCGTGGTCGACGGGCAGGAGGACAGGTGACGGCCATCGCCGGCTCCGCCACACCGGCCGGCCCGGTCCTGGTCGGCTGCTCCCACGGCACCGACAGCGTCGCGGGACGGGCAGCGATCCGGTCGATCCTCGACGGAGTCCGTGCAGCCCGCCCCGGGCTCGACGTCCGCGAGGCGTTCGTCGACGTGCAGCAGCCCGAGGTGGCCGACGTCGTCGCCGCAGCGACGACCGCCGGTGGCGCGGCCGTGGTGGTCCCGCTGCTGATGTCGACCGGCTTCCACGCGCGGGTGGACATCGCCGCGGCGGTGGAGGGCCGGCGTGCGGCCGCCTCGCGCACCCTGGGGCCGGACGACCGCCTGGTGCAGATCCTCCTCGACCGCCTCCGCCAGGCAGGGGCCGGTGCCGGGGACGCGGTCGTGCTGGCCGCGGCCGGGTCCTCCGACCCCCTGGCGGCTGCCATGGTCGAGCAGACGGTCGAGGCGCTGCGCCGCGCCTGGCAGGACGGCCCGGTGACGGTCGGGTACGGCTCCGCCTCGCTGCCCCGGGTCGCCGACGCCGTCGAGCAGGCGCGCCGCGAGGGCGCGGCCCGCGTCGTGGCGGCCTCCTACCTGCTCGCCCCCGGCTTCTTCCACGACCGGGTGTCGGCCGCGGGTGCGGACGTCGTGACGGCCCCGCTCGCCCCGGACCCGCGTCTCGTCGAGATCGTGCTCGACCGGTACGCCGAGGCGAGCGCCCTGCTCCCTGACGGCTGAGGCCCCCGCACCGCCGTCACCAGGTACGTCGCACGCGCGGCGGGCAGGATGGACCCGTGCTGCAGCCCATGCTCGCCAGCCCGGCGCCGGGCCTCGCCGAGCTGCCGCGCGGCCCGCACTGGGCCTACGAGATCAAGTGGGACGGCGTCCGGGCGCTCGCCGACACCACCGGGGGCCGGCTGCGGCTGTGGAGCCGCAACGGCAACGACGTCACGGCCGCGTACCCGGAGCTCGGAGGCCTCGCGGTGCTGCCCGACGCGGTGGTCGACGGCGAGATCGTCGCCATGGCGGGCGGTGTGCCCTCGTTCGCCGCGCTCGCCGCGCGGATGCACGTGCGGGACACGGCACGAGCGGCTGCGCTGGCCCGGTCGCAACCCGTGACGTTCGTGGTGTTCGACGTGCTGACGTGGCAGGGCCGCGACGTCACCGGTCTGACGTACGACGAGCGCCGGGCCCTGCTGGACCTGCTGCCCCCCGTCGACCAGGTGCAGCCCTCGCCCGTCTACCCCGACGGCGACACGCTCTGGCAGGTGACCCGTGACCACGGCCTCGAAGGGGTCGTCGCCAAGCTCCGGACGTCCACGTACCAGCCGGGCCGGCGCTCCCGGGACTGGGTGAAGCTGCCGCACCGGCGCAACCGCACGGCCCTCGTCGGCGGGTGGCGCGAGGAGTCGGCCGGCACCGGCAGGCTCGGAGCGGTGCTGCTCGGGGCGCGCGACGACGACGGCGCGCTGCGGTACCTCGGACGGGCGGGCAGCGGGCTCGCCGGTCCGCTGGCGACGGCGGTGCGGGGTGCGCTGGCCGAGCACGCTCGCGCGACCTCGCCGTTCGACGACCCCGTGCCGGCGACGGACGCGCGCGGCACCCACTGGTGCGAACCGCTGGTGGTGGTCGACACCCTGTACCTGTCCCGCACCCCCGGCGGCCGGCTGCGCCAGCCCGTGGTCCGCGGGGTGCGCACCGACACCGGTCCGGACCCGTGGGAGCAGGAGTGAACGGCCAGGTGCTGGACGTGGACGGCACGCCGGTGCGCGTCACCCACCTGGACAAGGTGCTCTACCCCGCCACCGGGACCACGAAGGCGGCGGTGATCGACTACGTGGTGCAGGTGGCGCCCGCCCTGCTCGCACAGCTGCGCGACCGCCCGGTCACCCGGATGCGGTGGCCGGAAGGCACCGGTGCGGAGCGGTTCGTCGAGAAGAACGTGCCGCGCGGCGCGCCCGAGTGGCTGCGGCACCGCGTGCTGCCGGCGTCCCCGGGCGAGGTCGACGAGGGCACCCGGCTGGACCTGCCCTTCCTCGACGGGCTGCCCGGCCTGGTCTGGGCCGCCAACGGCGGTGCGCTGGAGCTGCACACCCCGCAGTGGCGGGTCGGGCCGCGGGGCGGTGTCCGACCGCCGGACCGCCTCGTCGTCGACCTCGACCCCGGACCACCGGCGGGGCTCGACGAGTGCGCGGCGGTGGCGCACCTGGTCGCCGAGCGGCTCGCGGCCGACGGGCTGACCGGCACCGTCCCGGTGACCTCCGGCAGCAAGGGCATGCAGCTGTACGCACCTCTGCCCGGTCGCCGGCCCGCGACGCAGGTGCGGGCGTACGCACGCGACCTCGCCAGCGCGGTGGCGGCCGAGCACCCGAACCTCGTGGTCGCCGTGATGCGCCGGTCGCTGCGACCCGGCAAGGTGCTGATCGACTGGTCCCAGAACCACCCGGCCAAGACGACGATCACGCCGTACTCGCTGCGCGGCCGCGAGGCGCCCACCGTCGCGGCGCCGCGCTGGTGAGACGAGATCGGGCCCGGTCTGACGCAGCTGCCGATGGACGAGGTGGTCCGCCGCCTGCGGGACGACGGCGACCCGTTCGCCTGACCGCTCCTCCGATGGCGACGTCCCGCGCCCTGCGGCAGGGTCGAGAGGGGCGGACGGGCAGTCCGTCACACCACGCTCGAGGAGGCCGGACATGGCACGCAAGCAGCTCCCGCACTACACGGTGCCCACGCTGACGCCGGAGGACGGCGCGACCGTCGCCGCGATCCTGCAGGACCGCCTGAACTCCCTGACGGACCTGCACCTGACGCTCAAGCACATCCACTGGAACGTCGTCGGCCCGCACTTCATCTCCGTGCACCTGATGCTCGACCCGCAGGTCGACGCCGTGCGCGCCCAGGCCGACGAGGTGGCCGAGCGGATCGCCACGCTGGGCGTCTCCCCCGTCGGCACGCCGGGGGCGCTGGTCGCGAGCCGCAGCTGGGACGACTACTCCCTGGGACGCGCCGGCGCGATCGAGCACCTCGGCGCCCTCGACCGGGTGTACGAGGGCGTGATCAGCGGCCACCGCAAGGCTGCCGCCGACACGGAGGAGCTCGACACCGTCACCAACGACCTGCTGGTGGGGCACCTGCACGACCTGGAGCTGTTCCAGTGGTTCGTACGGGCCCACCTCGAGTCCGCCGGCGGCGAGCTGAGCACCGAGGGCACCAGCACCGAGCAGGCCTCGGCCGGCGCCGCCGAGCAGGGCGCGAAGAAGGCCGCATCGCGGTGAGCGCCCACCGTCCCGCCCGCGGGGCACCGGCCCCCGAGCGGGACGGCGCCCCCCGGGCCGGCACGGACGACGGCCTGCGGACCGCTCGGCCCGAGGCCCGGGCGGGCAGCCAGCACCCGCTGGCCGGCGCGCACCGGCCCCACGTCGCCGCGAGGCTCGAGGACGCGCTCGACCGACGGCTGGCGCGGCTGCTGCGGTACCGCGGCTGGACGGTCCGGATCGAGCCGTACCCCGGTTACGGCGCGCCCGGGTGGCTGCGGATCATGGCCCGCACGCTCCTGGCGGCACCGGTGGTCCCCGACGCGGACCTGCCGGGTACCGGTGCCGTGCAGGCCGGCGCGGGTGCCGGTGCGGTCCCGGTGACGCGCCAGCCGGCGGTGCGGGGCTGGCGGTCGTACCTCAGCGTGCCGGTGGCCGGTGCGGCGATCGAGGTGGTGGTCGGCGACCAGGTCCACCGGCTGCAGACCGATCGCGGCGGCTACGTGGACCAGGTGGTGGCGTGCGACCTGCCGGCCGGCTGGCACGAGGTGACGTTGCGCACCCAGGACGGCGTCACGGCGGTCGCTCCGGTCCAGGTGGTCGACCCCTCGGCACGGCTCGGGCTGGTCAGCGACGTCGACGACACCGTGATGGTCACGCACCTGCCCCGTCCGCTCGTCGCCGCGTGGAACGTCCTGGTGCGCGACGAGAACGCCCGCGAGGCCGTGCCGGGCATGGCGGAGCTCTACCGGCGGCTGGTCGCGACGGAGCCCGGCGCACCCGTGGTGTACCTGTCCACCGGCGCCTGGAACGCTGCGCCGGCGATCGGCCGCTTCCTGCACCGGCACCGCTACCCGGCGGGCACCATGCTGCTCACCGACTGGGGACCGACCAACACCGGCTGGTTCCGCTCCGGACCGGCGCACAAGGTCGCCCAGCTGCGCCGGCTGTTCCGCGAGTTCCCCGACGTGCGCTGGGTGCTGGTCGGCGACGACGGCCAGCGTGACCCGCAGGTGTACGCGGGCGCGGCCGGCCGCCTGCCGGCCCACGTGCGCGCGATCGCCCTGCGCGAGCTGACCCCCGCCGAGCACCTGCTGGCCAGTGGCGAACCGACGGCGCCGCCCGGCGGCCGTCGCGCTCAGCGGGACGCCCAGCACGAGGGTGTGCCGGTGGTCCGGGGCGCGGACGGCCACGCGCTCGCGCAGCGGCTCGAGGCCGTCGGGGTGCTGCCGCGCCAGCGCCAGCGCCCGGGAGCGGCGGCCGCCGACCAGGCCGCCGACCGCGCCGCCGAGCAGGAGGGTCGACGCTGACCGCGCCGCCGCCTCCGCGGCCCGACCTACAGCAGCTCGGGGTACCTACAGCAGCTCGGGGTCGTCCCACTCCTCGCCGGCGGCGAGGTCCTCGTCGTCCGGCTCCAGCTCGGCCGACTGCAGCGAACGCGGCGCCCGACCCGGTTCCCCACCGGTCAACGCGTCGGCGGCTGCGAGCTGGGCCTCGTCGGGCACCCGGTCCGCGATGCGCTCCGCCGACGGGTCGGAGGTCAGGTCGTGGTCGCGGCCGCTCATGTCCCCGTTGTACCGGTCCGCGGCACGGTGCGCACCTCTGCGCCGCGCGCTCGCCGTTACTGTTCTTCGGTGACGACGACGGATGTCGGGCGCCGTGCGGGCACGGCGGACCCGGAGCCGCCCACCGAGGCGGTCAGCGCGGTGATGCGCCGGGCCAAGGTGCAGGCCGCCACCGAGCACACGACTGTCGGCCTGGTGCAGACCGCCTCCGACGGCACGGTCACCATCGCGTGCGCGTGCGGCATGACCCTGACCAACGGCCCGACCTGGTCGCTCGACGAGCACATCCGCCTGCACCGCGCCGAGGCGCGGTTCATCGCGCTCGCGGCGGCCGCGCCGGCCGGCATCCCGCGGCTGGTTCGCTGGCCCCTGAGCACCGAGGAGAACCCGTGAGCGAGCAGCCCGCACCGCTGGTCGACCCCACCGTGCCGCCCAGCGGCACCGGCTGCGCGGAGTGCGACGCGACGGGCGGCTGGTGGCTCAAGCTCCGCCGGTGCGCGGCGTGCGGGCACGTCGGCTGCTGCGACAGCTCCCCCGGCCAGCACGCCACGGCGCACTGGCAGGCGACGGGGCACCGGTACATGCGCTCGTTCGAGCCCGGGGAGAGCTGGTGGTGGGACTACGCCGCCGAGAGCTACGCCGAGGGCCCCGAGCTCGCCCCGCCGGCGCACCGGCCGGTCGAGCAGGACTCCCCCGGACCGGCCGGCCGCGTGCCGGAGAACTGGCACCAGCTGCTGCACTGAGCGGGAGCTGACGACTGACCGCCGGGCCGGTACCCCGCCGGGCGACGGTCGTCAGCGGCGAGCGCGCCGGCCGGTGAACTCGTCCATCGAACCGGTGACGCCGAGCAGGTCCATCAGGGCGTCGAACGCCCTCGTCGGCAGCAGGCGCAGCGCCGGCACCACCGCCACCACGGCCGGCAGGGCGAGGCGGCCACGGCCTGACTCCACGGCGTCGAGGATCCGCCCGGCGACGTCCGCCTCGCGCAGGATCGGCAGCAGCCAGGGCACGCGCGTGCGCGCCCCGGCGAACATGCCCGTGTCGACGTAGAACGGGCACACCACGAGGGTGGTCACCGCCGACCCCGCCCGGCGCAGCTCGAACCGGAGCGACTCGTCGAAGCCGACCGCGGCGTGCTTGCTCGCCGCGTAGTCCGCCTGCCGCGGCACACCGACCAGCCCGGCGGCGCTCGCCACGGTGACCAGCCGACCCATGTCACGCTCGAGCATCCCGGGCAGGAACGCGCCCGTCACCCAGTAGGGCGCCAGGGTGTTCACCTCGAACGTCCGGCGCACCTGGGCCTCGGTCAGCTCGAGGAACGGTCTGCCCGACACCACACCGGCATCGTTGACCAGCACGTCGACGCCGCCCATCGCGGCCGTCACCTCCGCCGCCGCGGCGTGCACGGCGGCGCGGTCCGTCACGTCGACCTGCCAGGCGTGCGCCACGGCGCCCCGACCGCGCACGTCGGCCGCCGCACGCTCGGCCGCCGCACCGTCCAGGTCCCACACCGCCACGTCGGCACCCCGTTGCGCGGCGCCCAGCACCAGCCGTCGCCCGATGCCGCTGGCTCCGCCGGTGACCAGCACGCGCCGTCCCGCGAGCGGGAACCCTGCGCCCATGGACGTCCCCTTCCGACCGGGCGCGGCCTCGTCGCCTGCGCTCCCGGCGCCATCGTGGCCGGACCGGAGCGCGGCCACCACCCGTGGGACCGCACGGATGCGCGTCGGTGCGCCGGCACGTCACCCGATGGCGGCGCGTCGCGATCGCAGACGGTCGGACACCCCCGCCAGCGCCTAGCATCCGAGGGTGGTCACCATGCGGCTCGGCTCAGGCGCTGCGGCGCGTACCGGCATCCTGCGCACCGGTCTGCTCACGTTGACCGCGCTCGGCGTCCTCGCCGTCGCGGCGTGCGCCGGACCCACGCCCGGCTCGGGCAGCGGCGGCACGACGACGACGGCCGCGGCGGCTGCCGCCACGTCCCCGTCGCCCACCGCCACCGCGAGCTCGTCGCCGGAGCCGTCCGCGACGGAGACCGAGACCGGGGCGCCGTTCCCGACCTCGGTGGACACCGTCACGGCCGACCCGTCGAAGGACGCGGCCCTGACCGTGACCGACGTCCGGACGGCGACGCACGACGGCTACGACCGGGTCGTGTTCGAGCTCGGCGGCACCGGGGCGCCGGGGTGGCGCGTCGGGTACGTGGACAAGGCGGTCGACGACCCCAGCGGGCAGCCGGTGCAGGTGCAGGGAGCGGGCGTGCTGCAGGTGATCATCAGCGGCACCGGGTACCCGACCGACACCGGCCAGAAGGAGTGGACCGGCAGCCCGCTGCACCCGGGCCTGCCGGTGGTGCAGGAGGTCCAGCTGCGCGGGGTGTTCGAGGGGCAGACGCAGGCGTTCGTCGGCGTCGCCCGGGCCGGCGCCCCGTTCCGCGTGTTCGCCCTGACCGCACCGGCGCGGCTGGTCGTGGACGTGCAGCGCTGAGCTGGCGCACCGTGCGGTCGCGATGATGGTGCTGGCCCTCGCGGGTGCCGCGGGCGCCGCGGTCCTGTCCGGCACCGGTCAGGTGCTGCAGGCCGTCGCCGCACGGCGGCTGCCCGCCGGTGCGCACCTGGACCTGCGGCTCGTCGGTCGCCTGCTCCGGGCGCCGACCTACCTGATGGCGCTGCTGCTGACGGCGGGAGGCTTCCTGCTCGCCGTCGTCGCTCTGCAGCGGCTGCCACTCTTCGTCGTGCAGTCCGTCCGGGCCGCGAACCTGGTGGTGGCCGCCCTCCTCGCGATCCCCGTGCTCGGTATGCGGCTGCGAGCGCCGGAGTGGAGCGGCATCGGCCTGGTGTCCACGGGGCTGGTGCTGCTCGCGACGTCGGTCGGGGCGCAGCCGGCCGTCGCGGCCGGCTCGACCGTCGGCCTGGCCGCCGTCGGCGTCGCGGTGGCGCTGGTCGCCACCGGGTGGCTCGTGAGCGTGGTCCGGCCGTCGCGCGGCACCGGTCTGGTGCTCGCCGCGCTGGCCGGTTGCGGGTTCGCCCTGCTGGCGGTCGGCGCCCGGCTCGCCGGACCGGTCACCGGCCCGGCGGTGCTCACGCTCCCGCTGGTGTGGGCGGCGATGACTGCCGGGGTGTGCGGCCTGGCGCTGCAGGTGCTCGCTCTTGGTCGGGCGGGTGTGGTGCCTGTGACGGCGGTGAGCGTCACCACCGAGACGTGCGTGTCCGCCGTGCTCGGCGTCGTGCTGGCCGGGGACCACGCCCTTCGCGGACATGCGCCGACGGCCGCCGCCGCGTTCGTGCTCGTGCTGGTCGGCTCCACGCTGGTGGCGCGCGCCCGTGTGCCGGAGCCCGTGCGGGTCGGCACGGAGGACCCACTGGTCCCCGACCGCCCCTAGGGGCAGGGCTCCGGACGGGTGTGACGCTCCTCGCCCCGGTCCACCAGGCCGCTGTCGGCCCGGCCTGGCACGCTGACCCCATGGTCATCTGGCCCGGACACCCTTATCCCCTCGGCGCGACGTACGACGGCGCCGGCACCAACTTCGCCCTGTTCTCCGAGGTGGCGGAGCGCGTCGAGCTGTGCCTGATCGACCCCGACGGCACCGAGCGACGGGTGGACCTGCCGGAGGTGGACGCCTTCGTCTGGCACGGCTACGTACCCGCGGTGGCGCCCGGCCAGCGCTACGGCTACCGGGTGCACGGCCCGTACGACCCCGCGCACGGGCACCGTTGCGACCCCTCGAAGCTGCTGCTCGACCCCTACGCCAAGGCGGTGGACGGCCAGATCGACGGGCACGAGTCGCTGTACTCGTACCGCTTCTCGGACCCGTCGCAGCGCAACGTGCTGGACTCGGCGCCGCACACCATGACCGGCATCGTCGTGAACCCGTTCTTCGACTGGGGCCACGACCGGCCGCCGCAGCACGAGTACCACGAGTCGGTGATCTACGAGGCCCACGTCAAGGGGCTCACCGAGCGCCACCCGGCGGTCCCGGAGGAGCTGCGCGGGACGTACTCCGCACTGGGCCACCCGGCCGTCATCGAGCACCTGTCGTCGCTCGGCGTGACGGCGGTGGAGCTGATGCCCGTGCACCAGTTCGTCCAGGACCCGGCCCTCGTCGAGCGCGGCCTGTCCAACTACTGGGGCTACAACACCATCGGGTTCTTCGCGCCCCACAACGGCTACTCCGCCTTCGCGCGCTCGGGGCAGCAGGTGCAGGAGTTCAAGGGGATGGTCAAGGCCATGCACGACGCCAACATCGAGGTGCTGCTTGACGTCGTCTACAACCACACCGCCGAGGGCAACCACCTGGGGCCGACGCTCAGCTTCCGCGGCATCGACAACGCCAACTACTACCGGCTGGTCGACGACGACCAGGAGCACTACTTCGACACCACCGGCACGGGCAACTCGCTGCTGATGCGCTCCCCGCACGTGCTGCAGCTGATCATGGACTCGCTGCGCTACTGGGTGCAGGAGATGCACGTCGACGGCTTCCGCTTCGACCTCGCCGCCACCCTGGCCCGCCAGTTCCACGAGGTGGACCGGCTGTCCGCCTTCTTCGACATCGTCCAGCAGGACCCGGTGGTGTCCCAGGTCAAGCTGATCGCCGAGCCGTGGGACCTCGGTGACGGGGGCTACCAGGTGGGCGGCTTCCCCCCGCTGTGGACCGAGTGGAACGGGAAGTACCGGGACACGGTGCGGGACTTCTGGCGCGGGGAGCCGTCGACCCTCGGCGAGTTCGCGAGCCGGCTGTCCGGCTCGTCGGACCTGTACGAGCACACCGGCCGTCGGCCGCTCGCGAGCATCAACTTCGTCACGGCGCACGACGGCTTCACGCTGACGGACCTGGTCTCGTACAACGAGAAGCACAACGAGGCCAACGGCGAGGACAACAGGGACGGGGAGAGCTTCAACCGGTCGTGGAACTGCGGTGCGGAGGGCCCGACGGACGACCCGAGCATCCGGGTGCTGCGGAACCGCCAGCGGCGCAACTTCCTCGCGACGCTGCTGCTGTCCCAGGGCGTGCCGATGATCGCGCACGGCGACGAGCTCGGTCGCACCCAGCAGGGCAACAACAACGTGTACTGCCAGGACGACGAGCTCGCGTGGGTCGACTGGGACCTCGACGAGGAGCGGGAGGAGCTGCTCGAGTTCGCCCGCCGCGTGATCGAGGTGCGCCGCGACCACCCGGTGTTCCGCCGGCGCCGGTTCTTCGCCGGCCGCCCCGACCACGGCGGTGAGTCCGACCTGCGGGACATCGCCTGGTTCACGCCGGCGGGCCAGCACATGGAGGACTCGGCCTGGAACAACGACCAGGCGCGCTCGGTCATGGTGTTCCTCAACGGTGAGGCGATCGCCGAGCCCGACCGTCGCGGCGAGTCGATCGTCGACGACAGCTTCCTCATGCTGTTCAACGGACACTTCGAGAAGACCACCTTCACGCTGCCGAAGCGCGACTACGGCGAGCGCTGGACGGCGGTCCTGGACACGGACTCGCAGGTACCGCCCGGCAAGGTGCTGCGCCCGCGCGCACGCCTGACCCTGGAGCAGCGGTCGCTGGTGCTGCTCACCCGTCCGCCGACGACGTCCTCGCCCGTCGCGTCCGGCTCGGGGGCCGCCGAGTCCGCGTCCCGCGAGGCCTCGCGCGTGACGCGGCCGCGGGCGTCCGCGACCCACCGGCAGGGCTCGTGAGCGAGCGTGCGACACCGGCCCGTCGGCTGGTCTCACCCGGCCACCCGGTGCCGGTGTCGACCTACCGCCTGCAGCTCGGACCGGACCTGACGTTCGACGACGTCGCCGCCCACGTGCCGTACTACGCCGGCCTGGGCGTGAGCCATCTGTACCTGTCTCCCGTGCTGCGGGCGGCGCCCGGGTCCACCCACGGCTACGACGTGGTGGCGCACGACGAGGTCTCCCCCGTGCTGGGAGGCCTCGCCGGCCTGCGCCGGCTCGCCGGGGCGGCCCACGACGCCGGGCTCGGCCTGGTGCTCGACATCGTGCCGAACCACATGGCGGTGCCCACCCCGGTCTGGCACAACCGGCCCCTGTGGTCGGTGCTGGCCGAGGGGCCGGACAGCCCCTACGCCTCCTGGTTCGACGTCGACTGGTCGGGGGGCGAGGGCGCGCTGCTGATCCCCGTGCTGGGCGACCGGATCGGGACGGTGCTGGCGCGTGGTGAGCTGACGCTCGAGCAGGAGGACGTGCTGGGCGACGGCGCTCGGGCGGTGCTGCGCTACCACGAGCACGTGTTCCCGGTGCGCACGGGCACGGAGTCGCTCCCGCTCGCGGAGCTGCTGGAGCGGCAGCACTACCGGCTGGCCTACTGGCGGGTCGCGGACGAGGAGCTGAACTACCGACGCTTCTTCGACGTCGACACGCTGGTCGCCGTCCGGGTCGAGGACCCGGCCGTCTTCGACGCGACGCACGCGCTCGTGCTGCAGCTGCTGCGCGAGGGCACGATCGACGGGCTGCGGATCGACCACCCCGACGGTCTGGCGGACCCGGCCGGCTACCTGGAGCGGCTGCGCGAGGCGACCGACGGTGCCTGGGTGGTGGTCGAGAAGATCCTGGCGGGCGACGAGCAGGTGCCCGGCGACTGGTGGACGGCCGGCACCACGGGGTACGACGCGCTGTGGCGCGTGCAGCAGACCTTCGTCGACCCCGGCGGTGCCGCGCTGCTGGGATCCGTGATGCACCGGCTCGCCGGCGACACGTCGGACGCGTTCCCGGGGATCGTCGCGCAGGCGAAGTCCGAGGTGGTCGAGGGCACGCTGTACGCGGAGGTGCACCGGCTCACCGAGCTGGCGGCGGGCATCTGCCACGACGACGTCCGGCTGCGAGACCACACCTGGCGCGCGCTGCACGAGTGCCTCGTCGGGCTCCTCGTCGAGCTGGACCGGTACCGCGCGTACGTGGTCCCCGGGACGGCACCGCACCCGGAGGCCGTCGAGGCGCTGCAGTCCGCGGCGGCACGGGCGCGCCGCAGGCTGAGCGAGGAGCGCGCCGAGACGATGGACGTGGTCGTCGACCTGCTGCTCGGCCGCGAGGCGGGCAGCGCCGGACGCACCCGCGACCCGCGCCGCGACGAGCTGGTGGTGCGGTTCCAGCAGACGTGCGGGGCGGTCCAGGCGAAGGGCGTCGAGGACACGGCGTACTACCGCTGGACGCAGCTGACGGCGCTCTGCGAGGTCGGCGGCGAACCGGAGCGCTTCGCCCTGACCCCCACCGACCTGGCCGCGTGGGCGTCACGCGCCCAGGTGGTGGCGCCGCTGGCGATGACGACGCTGTCCACGCACGACACCAAGCGCGGCGAGGACACCCGGGCCCGCCTCGGCGTGCTGTCCGAGCTGCCGCACGAGTGGTCCGCCCTCGTCGACGCCCTGCACCGCACGAGCGCACCGTTCCGCAGCGCCCTGGTCGACGGCCGGGCGGAGAACCTCCTGTGGCAGACGCTCGCCGGCACCTGGACCGCCCCGGGGCCGATCGAGGCGGACCGGTTGGTGGGCTACCTGGTCAAGGCGGTGCGCGAGGCGAAGTCGCACACGTCGTGGGCGAGCCCCGACGACGCGTACGAGCAGGCCGTCGTGTCGCTCGCGCGCCACGCCCTCGAGGACCCCGCCGTCGTCGAGCTCTTCACCGGGTGGGAGCTGCGCACCCGTCCGGCGGTTCGGGCGGCGACGCTCGGGACCAAGCTGGTGCAGCTGACGCTCCCGGGCGTCGCCGACGTGTACCAGGGCACGGAGGTGCCGGCGGTGACGCTCGTCGACCCGGACAACCGGCGGCCGGTGGACACCGACGACCTGGCCGCGCGGCTCGACCGGCTCGACAACGGCGCGGTCCCCCGCACGCTCACGGACGAGAAGCTCCTGGTGACGTCCCGTGCGCTGCGGGTCCGGCGCGACGTCACCGAGGCGTTCACCGGCCCGGAGGCAGGCTTCGTGCCGCTCGCGCACTCGTCGGGCCACAGCCTGACGTACGCGCGCACGGTCGCCGGCGAGGCCCGGGTGGTCGTGGTCGCCACGCGGCTCGGCGCCGCGGTCGAGCGGCTGGACGGGTGGGCCGACCACACGGTGGCCCTGCCGGAGGGGACGTGGCACGACGTGCTGACGGACCGCGAGGTGCCGGGCGGTGTGCAGCCCGTCGGCCCGCTCCTGGACCGGCTGCCGGTGGCGCTGCTCGTCGCGGGGGCCGTGTGATCCCGCGCGTCTGGGCGCCGAACCCGACCGTCGTGGAGCTGGTCGGCGCCGACGGTGGGCAGATCGGTGCGTTGCACCGCTCGGCGGACGGGTGGTGGACGGGCGAGGTCGACCTGCCGGACGGGACGGACTACGGCTACCGGCTCGACGGCGGTCCCGCCCGGCCGGATCCCCGCTCGGCGTGGCAGCCGCACGGGGTGCACGGGCTGTCCCGGGTGTTCGACGCCGACCGCCACCCGTGGCACGACACGGGCTGGTCCGGCGTCGACGCACGTGGAGCCGTCACGTACGAGCTGCACGTCGGGACGTTCACCCCCGAGGGCACCCTGGCGGCGGCGGCCTCCCGCCTGGAGCACCTGGTGGACCTGGGCGTCGACCTGGTCGAGCTCATGCCTCTCGCGGCGTTCGACGGTCAGCACGGCTGGGGGTACGACGGCGTCGCCCCGTACGCGGTGCACGAGGCCTACGGCGGTCCCGCAGCGCTGCAGGCGTTCGTCGACGCCGCCCATGGCGCCGGGGTGGGCGTGTGCCTGGACGTCGTCCACAACCACCTCGGTCCCTCCGGGAACTACCTGTCGCAGTTCGCCCCGTACTTCACGGACCGGCACAGCACCCCGTGGGGCGACGCGATCAACCTCGACGGTCCGGGATCGCCGCACGTCCGCCGCTGGATCTGCGACAACGCCCTCCGGTGGTTCACGGACTTCCACGTCGACGCCCTCCGGCTCGACGCCGTCCACGCCCTGCAGGACGGCTCGCCGGCGCACGTCCTGGCCCAGCTGTCCACCGAGGTGGCCCGCCTCGCGGACCGCCTCGGCCGACCCCTGTCGCTGGTCGCGGAGTCGGACCTGGACGACGTGGTGACCGTCGAGCCCGTCACCTCCGGCGGTTGGGGGCTCACCGGGCAGTGGGACGACGACGTGCACCACGCCGTCCACGCCCTGGTCACCGGCGAGCGGCAGGGCTACTACGTCGACTTCGGCACGCCGGCCGAGCTCGAGTCGGTGCTCACCGGGGCGTTCCGGCACACGGGCGGGTGGTCGACGTTCCGGCAGCGACGCTGGGGCCGTCCGGTGCCGGACGACGTGGACGGCCGCCGCTTCGTCGTCGCCGCCAGCACGCACGACCAGGTGGGCAACCGCGCCCTGGGCGACCGCCCGTCGGCGCACCTGGACGGCGGTGGTCTGGCCGCGGAGGCCGCACTCATCCTGCTGTCGCCCTTCAGCCCGATGCTGTTCATGGGCGAGGAGTGGGGCGCGAGCACCCCGTTCCAGTACTTCACGGACTACGCCGACGCCGAGCTGGGGGCCGCCGTTCGCGACGGCCGGCGGGCGGAGTTCGCCGGGCACGGGGACGTGGACGTCTACGGCGGCCCGGTCGAGGTGCCCGACCCGCAGGACCCCCGGACGTTCCTGGTCAGCAAGCTCGACTGGTCGGAGCCCGGCCGGCCCGACCACGCCCGGCTGCTCGACTGGTACCGCCAGCTGATCGCCCTGCGCCGTGCCGTCCCGGACCTGCGCAGCGGTGACCGGTCCGCGACCAGCCTCGCGTTCCTCCCGGCGTCGGACCCCCGCGGCGCGTACCACGGGTGGCTCGTCGTGGGCCGGGGTGCCGCCCGTGTGGTGGTCAACCTGGCCGAGCGAGCCCTCGACGTACCGGTCGCGGCGCCGCGGGAGCCCGTCTCGGTCCGCGCCGCCTGGGCGCCGGGCACGCAGGTCGGCACCGTCGAGGGCGGGATCCTCCCCGTCCGCGTCCCGGCACGGAGCGTCGTCGTCCTCGCCTGAGCCCCGCGGTCGGCCGCCGTCGGGCCACCGCGCGCGTCGGCGGCCGACGATCGCGCGTCGGTCAGGCGATGGCGGCGCCGTCCGCAGCCAGTGCGCCGAGCCGGGACAGAGCTCGGTAGTACTTCTTGCGGTAGCCGCCGTGCAGCATCTCGGCCGAGAACAGCCCCTGCTCGCCGGAGCCGCCGAGCAGCACGGGCACGTCCCTGTCGTAGAGCCGGTCCACCAGGACGACGAGCCGCAGTGCGACGTCCTGCCGGAGCACCGGCCGCACACCGGTGAGGCCGACGAGGGCGACGCCGTCCAGCAGGGCGCCGTACCGGCTGGGGTGCACGTGGGCGAGGTGCTCCAGCAGGTCGCCGAAGTCGTCGAGCGTCGCGTCGTCCCGGCCGGCGAGCGCCGCACGGACGGCCTCGTCGGGCAGCCCCGTGCGGTCGGTGACGGGGCGCCGGTGCCGGTAGTCCTCACCGTCGATCCGCAGCACCTCGAACCGCTCGGCGAGCGCCTGGATCTCCCGCAGGAAGTCCTCGGCGGCGAACCGGCCCTCACCGAGCGACTCCGGCAGCGTGTTCGACGTCGCCGCCAGTGCCACCCCACGGTCGGCGAGCTCGCGCAGCAGCCGTGACATCAGGACGGTGTCACCGGGGTCGTCCAGCTCGAACTCGTCGATGCACACCAACCGGTGCGCCGCGAGCGCCTCGACGGTGGCCCGGAAGCCCAGCGCGCCGACCAGGTTGGTGTACTCGACGAAGGTGCCGTACGCCGTGCCCTCGCGGCCCACCGCATGGGCGAGGGCGGCGAGCAGGTGCGTCTTGCCCACGCCGAAGCCGCCGTCGAGGTAGAGGGCCGGTGGCCGCCCACGCCTCCGTCGGCGCAGCCAGCCGCCGGAATGCTCCGAACCGACCACCGCGGCGGCCGCCTGGCGCAGCCGGTCGAGCGCCGCCGCCTGGGAGGGGTGCGCCGGGTCGGGCCGATAGGTGTCGAACGTCTCGGCCGCGAAGTGCCGTGGTGGCACCAGCTCCGCGAGCAGCCGCTGCGGCGACGGTGCCGGGCTGCGTCCGACCAGGCTCCCCGCGCGCACGGTGGAGTCGGTCACGGTCGCCCACCCTACGTCCGCCTCGGCGGCACGCCGCGCCGGGCGACGGACCGCCTGCACGCCGGACCACCTAGGCTCGTCGCGTGACCGACACGATCGTCGTCCTCATCGAGGACACCCTGTCCCCCGCGGACGTCGACAAGCTGATCGCGCTGCACACCGACGAGGTGCTGCAGTACCGGGTGCTGGTGCCGGCGGACACGCAGCGGCCGCTCCTGCCGTGGATCGTGGACTCCCTGAGTCTCGGCGAGCTGCGCGAGGCGTGGGACCGCGCGGTCGGCAAGGAGCCGACGGAGCCGCAGGCCAAGGCGACGGCGACCGAGCAGCTGGCAGGCACGCTGGCCGCGTTCGAGGCCGCCGGTCGGAGCGCGGTCGGGTCGGTGGTCCAGGACGACCCGATCCCCGCGCTGCGGGCCGCCGTGGCGGAGGGCGGCGTTCGGGAGGTCGCGGTGGTCACCGACCCGCACCTGCTCGAGGACACGTTCCACCGCGACTGGGCGTCGCGCGCACGCGAGGAGCTGAAGCTGCCCGTGCTGCACCTCTACCGAGGCACCAGCGAGCTCGGCTGAGCCCACCGGGTCGACCGGTCGAGCCGCCCACGTGCGGCCGCGCCGCTCCCGGGACGCCCCGGGCCCCGGGAGGCCGCCCGTAGGATGACCGCGCACCGGACCGCCGCGGCCGGGCGTGCAGGAACGGAGAACCCGCCGGGATGACGGACGCAGCCGGGACGACGTACGGGAACGCCGACTTCCTCCCCATCATCCTGGGGACCAGCGTCAACGCCTACAACCAGGCCCGGTCGCTGCACGAGGCGTTCGGCATCCGCTCGTTGGCCCTCGGCCGTGCGGCGCTCCGCGAGACGGCGCACTCGTCGATCATCGACGTGCGGGCGTACCGCGACTTCAGCTCGCCGGAGTTCGTCGTCGCGACGCTGAAGAAGCTGGCCGCCGAGTTCCCCGGCCGCAAGCGGCTGCTGCTGGCGAACATCGAGTTCTACACGAACATCCTCATCGAGCACCGGGCCGAGCTCGAGGACGACTTCATCGTGCCGCTGGTGCACAAGCCGCTCGCGGACCGGCTGATGGACAAGACGGACTTCTACCGCACGTGCGCCGAGCTGGGCGTGCCGCACCCGGAGACCGTGGTCGTGCGTCAGGACCAGGCCGGCGACACCGCGCTCGGTGCGGACCTGCCCTTCCCGTACCCGGTGATCCTCAAGCCGTCCGACACCGACACCTACCCGCGCCTGCGGTTCGAGGGCAAGCAGAAGGTGTACCTGGTGCAGCACGCGGCCGAGCTGCGGGTGCTGGTGGACCGGATCTTCTCCGCCGGTTACGTCGGTGACCTGCTGGTCCAGGAGTACATCGCGGGCGACGAGTCCGTGATGCGGGTGGCCAACACGTACTCCGACCGGCACGGGGTGATGCGCTTCGCGTCCCTGGGCCAGGTGGTGCTGACCGAGTACGACCCGACGATGGTCGGCAACAACAACGCGATCGTCAGCATGGCGGACGCGGAGCTGACCGAGTCGCTGCGCCGGCTGCTCGACAGCGTCGGGTACGTCGGCTCGGCCAACTTCGACCTGATGCACGACCGCCGGACCGGTACCAGCAAGGTGCTGGAGATCAACCTGCGGCAGGGCGCCACCAGCTACTACACGATGGCTGCGGGCGGGAACCTCACCCGCTGCTTCGTCGACGACCTGGTGTACGAGCAGGACCTCCCCGAGGTGATCACCACGGACGAGCGGCTGTGGATCAACGTCCCGTACCCGGTGGTGCTCGCCTACACCCCGGCGTCCCTGCGCGGACAGGTCCGCGCGGCCGCCCGCCGGGGCGTGACCCACACGCTGCGGTACGCGCCGGACCGGAGCGTGGCCCGGCAGGTCGACCTGCTGCGGATCGACCTGCGCCACACGCTGGACAACGTCCGCTACGCGCGCAACCGCCTCAACCGATAGCCGCGAGCACCACGCCGGCGATGCGCCGGGCGTCCGGGACGTCGACCCCGGTCGGCAGGTTCACGACGCGCGCGATCAGGTCCTCCGTCGTGGCGAGCGAGCCGTCACCCGGCGCATAGCCGTAGACGGCGGGGTCCTCCACACCGGGGAACAGCGCGGGCCGGTACCAGCGGCCGGCGTAGAAGCCCGCATCGGAGACGGCGTTGAAGAGGCGCTCGGCGGCAGCCGCGTCGGAGGCGAAGAACGGGAACCGCACCAGGGGGCGGCCGTCACCGATGCCTGCAGGGACCTGCACGACGCCGGCCAGTGCGCGGACGTACTCGCGCACCGCCGCGGCGCGGCGCGCCTCCACGTCCTCCAGCGACGGCAGCACGGCGCGCATCTGCGCCGCGACCCACGGCGACGGTCCGCTCGCCCGTGCCGACAGGCCGCCACGGCGCTCGACCGGTGCGACCGGCGGGTCGAACGCTCCCGCGGCCGTCAGCGCGTCGCGGAACGGACCGGAGACACCCTTCGGGAGGCGGTTCAGCACCCGGAGCTCGTTGACGTACAGGCGGGCGGCGAGGTCCTGCCGGCGCCCGGGCACCGGCAGCGCGACGAGGTCGCGGACCAGCCGCTCCCGCAACGCGCCGTCCCCCAGGCGGGGGTCGACCCAGACGGCACCCCCGAAGCGCGTCGGCAGCATCTTCTCCGCGCCGAAGGAGTGGATCGACACGTCCGCCACCGGTTCGCCCTGCTCGTCCCGGGCCAGGGTCCCGACGCAGTGGGCGCTGTCCTCGACCAGCAGCGCGCCCGCGTCGTGCGCCTGCCCGCGCAGCCGGACCGCCGCGGCGTCGTCCACGATGCCGAAGGTGTTCTGCAGCACGACGGCACGCGTCGCGGCGCCGAGCAGCACCCGCGCCGGGTCGATCGCGATGGAGTCGGGCGAGACCTCGGCGTACACCGGACGCAGCCCGGCGACCAGCACCGGGTCGACCGCGGTGCAGCAGGTGAACACCTGCGTGACCACGTCACCGGCGCCGCGCAGGTCCGCCAGGGCGCGGAAGACGACCTCCATGCCGTACCGCGCCTTGTGCACCAGGAACCAGTCGGCCGGGTCCGTACCGGTGCGTGCGGCGAGCATCGCCACCACGGCGTCGTTGGTCGCTGACATGGCGCTCCGATGGCTCGGGGGGTGTGGCACCGCAGGGCCGGGTGGCGCGGGTGCGTGCCCAGCGGGGCGACGCTCAGCCTATCGACCGCCGTGTCGCCGGCCGGTGCGGCCGGCGTCGCTCGAGAGGCCTCCGAGAGCCGCGTCGAGCCCCGTCGATAGGATGCCCGTCGTGCCCACCACCCCTTCGCCGCTCGTCGTCACGCCCGTCCACGACCGGGCGGCGTGGGACGCGCTGGTCCGTGAGCTCGGTGGTCACCCGCTGCAGCTGTGGGGCTGGGGCGAGGTCAAGGCCACGGGTCCGTGGCGTGCGCACCGGCTCCACGTCACCGCGGCCGACCGCACCGTGGGCGTCGCCCAGGTGCTCGTGCGTCGGCTGCCCTTCCCCTTCCGGGCGCTCTCCTACGTGCCCCGCGGGCCGGCCGTCGCGCCCACCGACCCCACCGCGGCCGTCGGCTACGGCGTCGGCGACGAGGCGATGCGGTCCGCCGTGGCGCAGGCCGTCGTCTCGTGGTGCCGCGCCAACGTCGGCGGGGTGGGCGTGTCCTTCGAGCCGGACTGGCCCGAGGGCACCTCGCTGCCCGTGACCGGCGCCGTCCGCGGCGACCAGCCGATCCTGCTGCCGAGCACGATCGTCCTCGACCTGACCCGGAGCGCGGACGAGCTCATGGCGGCGATGAGCCGCACCACCCGTGCGGACGTGCGCAGCGGCGGCCGGGAGGTGGAGATCCGCCGGGTGACCGACGAGGCGGAGGTCCGCGCGGTGCTCGAGGTGTACCGCGAGACCGCGCAGCACGCCGGCTTCGCGCTGCACGGCCCGGAGTACTACCTGTCCATCCACCGCGAGCTCGGTGACGCCTCGGTGGTGGTCGCGGCGTTCCACGAGGGCAGGCCCTGCTCGTTCGTCTGGGACGTGATGTCCGGTGCCACCGCGTTCGAGCTCTACGGCGGTGTGAACGACGCCGGCCGCAAGGCGCGCGCGAACGCCCCGGTCAAGTGGTTCGCGGTCCGGCTGGCACAGGACGCCGGTCTGCTGCGCTACGACGTGAACGGCCTGCTGAACGACGGCGTCTCGACCTTCAAGCGCTCGTTCGCCAAGCACGAGGACCAGCTCGTCGGCACCGTGGACGTGCCGTTCTCACCCCTGTACCGGCTGTGGGTGCAGGCGGTCCCGCTGGCGAAGCGCGTGCTCCGGACGCTGCGGCGGCACTGACCTCGCCGGACGGCCACGGGGCCGGCCGCGCCACCCACGGGCGATGCGGCCGGCCCTGTGCCGCGCTCGTCAGGCGGGCTGCTCCGAGCGGTCCTCCGACCAGCCGGTGTGGAAGTAGCCGTCCTTGTCGACCCGCTGGTAGGTGTGCGCACCGAAGAAGTCCCGCTGCGCCTGGATCAGCGCCGCCGGCAGGCGCTCGGCGCGCACCCCGTCGTAGTACGCCAGCGACGACGCGAACGCCGGCGTCGAGACGCCGTGCAGCGCCGCGGCCGCCACGACGCGCCGCCAGGCGGCGAGCCCGTCACCGATCACGCCGGCGAAGTACGGGTCGGCGATCAGCAGCGGCAGGTCGGCGTCCCGCTCGTAGGCCTCGGTGATGCGTCCGAGGAAGCGGGCGCGGATGATGCAGCCGCCACGCCAGATGCGGGCCATCGCACCGCGGTCGACGTCCCAGCCGTACAGCGCCGAGGCGGCGGCGATCTGGTCGAACCCCTGCGAGTAGGCGACGACCTTGGAGGCGTAGAGCGCGGCGCGCACGTCGTCGATGAACGCCTCGGCGTCGTCGACGGCCCACGGCTCGACGGCGGCCGGCAGCACCCCGCGGGCCGCGTCGCGCTGCGCCACCCCGCCGGAGAGGGCCCGCGCGAAGGTCGCCTCGGCGATCCCGGTGATCGGCACCCCGAGGTCGAGGGCGTTCTGCACCGTCCAGCGGCCGGTGCCCTTCTGCTCCGCCCGGTCGGCCACGACGTCGACGAACGCCGCGCCCGTCTCGGCGTCCACGTGGTGCAGCACGTCCGCGGTGATCTCGATCAGGTACGACTCGAGGTCCCCGGTGTTCCAGGTGGCGAAGACGTCGCCGATCGCCGCCGCCGATGCGCCGAGCCCCTGCCGCAGCAGGTCGTACGCCTCCGCGATCAGCTGCATGTCGGCGTACTCGATGCCGTTGTGCACCATCTTGACGAAGTGGCCGGCGCCGCCCGGGCCGACGTGGGTGCAGCACGGCTCGCCGTCCACGTGCGCCGAGATCGCCTCGAGCATCGGGCCGAGGGTGGCGTAGGCCTCCGCGGTGCCGCCGGGCATGATCGACGGCCCGTTCAGCGCCCCCTCCTCGCCCCCCGAGACGCCGGTGCCGACGAAGTGCAGCCCCTTCTCGCGCAGCGCCGCCTCGCGCCGCACCGTGTCGGGGAAGTGCGCGTTGCCGGCGTCCACCACGATGTCGCCCGGCTCGAGCAGCGGCACCAGCTCGTCGATCACCGCATCGGTCGGCGCACCCGCCTTGACCATGACGATCACGGTGCGCGGCCGGACCAGGTTGCCGACGAACTCCTCCATCGACGACGACGGCACGAAGGTCCCCTCGTCCCCGTGCTCGGCGACAAGCGAGTCGGTGCGCGCCTGCGACCGGTTGTGCAGCGCCACGGTGTAGCCGTGCCGGGCGAGGTTCCGCGCGAGGTTCCGGCCCATCACGGCCAGACCCGTCACACCGATCTGCGCGGTGGGGGTCGCTGTCGAGGTGCTGCTGACGGACATACGAGCGCTCCTTGAGGTCGCGATGGGCCTCGGTCAGCCTAGTGCGGGCCCCTGAGCAGCCCCGCGGCGTGCCGGGGGCTGGACGGGACCTCAGGTGCGTACGCTGCCGACGTGGCTGCCCCGGACGACGTGCCCGCGGTGTTCGTCCGCGCGCTGCGCTCGCTGCGGGGGGTTCCCGTCCGCCCCGAGGTGGTGCTCGACGAGGTGCCCGGCCCCGCCCGGATCGCCCCGTACACCGCCGCGCTGACGGCGGAGGTGCGCTCGGCCCGCCGGTCCGTCGCGGCCGACGAGCTCGCCTCGGGCCGGTTCGTCGTGCTGCACGACCCCGAGGGCCAGGAGGCCTGGGAGGGCCAGTTCCGGCTGGTCACGCTGGTCCGCGCCGGGCTGGACCACGAGCTCGGCGCCGACCCCCTGCTCGCGGAGGTGGCGTGGTCCTGGTTCCTCGACTCCCTCGCGGACGCAGGCGTCCCGCCCCATGCCGCCGGTGGCACCGTCACGCGCGTGCTGTCGCAGAGCTTCGGCTCGCTCGGCCCTCGTGAGGAGAGCAGCGACCTGGAGATCCGTGCCTCCTGGACGGCGACGGACGAGGACCTGCGCCCGCACCTCCTGGCGTGGACCCGGTTGCTCTGCACGGCCGCCGGCCTCGAACCGCTGCCCGACGGCGTGGTGTCGTTGAGCCCGCGCCGGTGACGTAGACGCGCTCGGGCTCAAGCCGTCACGGCCGGGTGCCGATGCCCCGGTGTGAGCATCCAGCCGCTGCGCCGAGACCCGCGGCTGCCGGCCGTGCCCCGGCCCGGGGTCATCCCGGCACCCAAGCGCGCCTCGTCCTGCGTCGTGGTGGACGAGCTGGGCGGGGCCGCTGCAGGCGCCCTCGAGGCGCTGCGCGGGCGCGACCTCGGGACGGTCGTCGTCCTCGCGCGACGGGCTGAGCCAGCGGAGGTCAGCTCGCTGCTCAGCCAGGGAGCCCGCGGTGCCGTCGTGGCGACGGGGCGCCCGCAGGAGAGCCGGACGGCACCAGCGGCCGCGCCCGACCTGTCCGTGCGCGAGATCGGCGTGCTGCGGCACGTGGCGCAGGGTTGTTCCAACCGGGAGGTCGGCGACCTGCTCGGGCTGTCCGCGCTGACCGTGAAGAGCCACCTGGCCCGGATCTCCCGCAAGCTGGGCACCGGGGACCGCGCGCAGCTCGTCGCGATCGCCCTGCGCGGCGGGCTCCTCGACTGACCGCAGGTCGCTCAGGCGTGCTCAGTTGGGCATCGCACCGGAGCGGCACGCGGGTCCGGTGCGCGGAGCCGGGGCCGGACTCGCCTACGGTGGCCTCGTGACGGACGAGCGCGACGAGCTGGACGTCGTCGGCGGTCCCGCTGCCGACGACGAGGGCCCTGCCGCCGTCGAGGTCGTCCCCCTCACCGAGCCCGCCGACGGCATACCCCCCGTGGTGGACACCGCCGAGGCGCTGGCCGAGGTCGTCGAGGCCTTCGGCAACGGCACGGGCCCGGTGGCCGTCGATGCCGAGCGCGCGTCGGGCTACCGCTACGGGCAGCGCACCTACCTCGTCCAGCTCCGACGGGAAGGCGCCGGCACGGCCCTGATCGACCCCGTCGCGCTGCCGGACCTCTCGGCGTTGTCCGAGGCGCTCGTCGGCGTCGAGTGGGTGCTGCACGCGGCGTCCCAGGACCTCCCCGGGCTCGCCGAGCAGGGCCTGCGCGCCTCGCGGGTGTTCGACACCGAGCTGGCGGCGCGGCTGCTCGGCATGGAGCGGGTCGGTCTCGCCGCGGTGGTCGCAGAGACGCTCGGCCTGGGCCTCGCGAAGGAGCACTCGGCGGTGGACTGGTCCACCCGACCGCTCCCGCTGGAGTGGCTCCGCTACGCCGCCCTCGACGTCGAGCTGCTGGTGCCGGTGCGGGAGATCCTCGCCGAGCGGCTGGCTGCGGCCGGCAAGGCGGAGTGGGCCGCGCAGGAGTTCGAGGCGGAGCGCACGGCCGCGCCACCGGCACCTCGCGTGGAGCCCTGGCGCCGCGTGTCCGGCCTGCACGCCGTGCGTGACGCACGCCGGCTCGCCGTGGTGCGTGAGCTGTGGGAGACCCGGGACGCGAACGCCCGGCAGCGGGACATCTCGCCGGGACGGGTGCTGCCCGACCACGCGATCGTCGCGGCCGCCCAGGCGCTGCCGCGGACCGTCCCCCAGCTCGTCGCGCTCCCGCAGTTCGCCGGTAAGGGGACCCGGCGCCGCGCGGCCCTCTGGCAGTCGGCGATCGACCGAGCGCTCGCGCTGCCCGAGCGCGAGCTGCCGAGCGTGCGCGGGCCACGGTCGGACGCACCGCCACCCCCACGTGCCTGGGCCGACCGCGACCCCGACGCCGCCGCGAGGCTGGCGGCCGCGCGCGCGGTGGTCGCCACGACCTCGCAGGCCTGGAACGTGCCGGCGGAGAACCTGCTGCAGCCGGACCTGCTGCGGCGGCTGTGCTGGTCACCGCCCGTGCCGGCGGATCTGGAGGCGGTGCGGGCTGCGCTGGTCGCGGGTGGTGCACGCCCGTGGCAGGTGGACCTGATGGCCCCCCTGCTGACGCCGACGATCGGTGTCACGGCCAGCTGACGGACGCGGTGTTACTCTTCGGTAGCCTTCTGCATCTGGGACGTAGGTCCTAGCCACAGAGGCATCCGGACACTGCCGTCCCAGGAGGCCCGATGCCGACCTCGCCCGCCCGCACCGTTCGTTCGGTCGCCTTCGTCGACGGTGTGCGCACACCGTTCGGCCGCGCCCGGCCGGACGGCCTCTACGCCGGCACCCGTGCCGACGACCTCGCCGTCCGCACCGTGCGGGAGCTGGTGCGCCGGCACCCGCAGCTCCCGCTGGACCGGATCGACGACGTGGCGATCGCTGCCGCGACGCAGAGCGGTGACCAGGGGCTCACCCTCGGCCGGACCGTCAGCCTGCTGGCCGGCCTGCCCCGCACGGTCCCCGGGTTCGCCGTGGACCGGATGTGCGCCGGTGCCATGACCGCGGTGACGGCGACCGCCTCGGCCATCGCGGTCGGCGCGCAGGACGTCGCGCTGGCCGGCGGCGTGGAGCACATGGGCCACCACCCCATGGGGTCCGGGGCCGAGCCGAACCCCCGCTTCGTCGTCGAGCGTCTGGTCGACGGCGAGGCGCTCAGCATGGGAGCGACGGCCGAGAACCTGCACGACCGGTTCCCCGCACTGACCCGCGCACGCGCCGACGCCTACGGCGTGGCGAGCCAGGCGCGGTACGCCGCTGCACTCGCCGCCGGGCAGATCGAGCCGGACCTGGTCCCGGTGGCCGTCTACGACCGCGAGCGCGGCTGGGGGCTGGCCACGGCGGACGAGCCACCTCGCCCAGGCACCACGCTGGAGGGCGTCGCCGACCTGCCCACCCCGTTCCGCCCCGGCGGCCGCGTCACCGCCGCGACGTCCGCACCTCTGACCGACGGCGCCGCCTCGTGCCTGCTGGTCGCCGAGGACGTCGCCACCGAGCTCGGTCTGCCCGTGCGGATGCGGATGGTCGGCTTCGGCTACGCGGGGGTGGACCCGGAGGTGATGGGTCTCGGTCCGGTGCCAGCCACGGAGCGTGCTCTGCAGCGCGCCGGTCTGACCATCGAGGACATCGGCCTGTTCGAGCTCAACGAGGCGTTCGCGGTGCAGGTCCTGTCGTTCCTCGACGCGTTCGGCATCGCCGACGACGACCCGCGGGTCAACCCCTACGGCGGTGCGATCGCCGTCGGCCACCCGCTGGCGTCCTCCGGCGTGCGGCTGATGATCCAGCTCGCCCGCCAGTTCGCCGAGCGGCCCGACGTCCGGTACGGCCTCACGGCGATGTGCGTCGGCCTCGGCCAGGGCGGCGCCGTGATCTGGGAGAACCCGAGCTACACCGGGAGCGCACGATGAGCACCGCACCTCGCCCCGAACGGGTCGCGCACGCTCGCGTGCGGGACGTGACCCTCCCCCGCCGCCTGGGCACGCTCGCCCTGGTCACGGTCGACAACGGGCTGGACCACTCCAAGCCGACCACGCTCGGTCCCGCCGGGGTCGCGGAGCTCACCGAGGCGCTCCGGACGCTGCAGGTCCGCGTGCGGCGCGGCGAGCTCACCGCCGTCGCGGTGACCGGCAAGCCGTGGGTCTTCGCCGCCGGCGCCGACCTCACGCAGGTGACGGCCGTCCGGACCCGGGAGCAGGCGCTGGCCCTGGGTCGCAACGGCCACGCGGCGTACGAGCTGCTGCACTCGATGGGCGTGCCGACCTTCGCCTTCGTCAACGGCGTCGCGCTGGGCGGCGGCCTCGAGCTGGCCCTGAGCTGCGCGTACCGCACGGTGTCGTCGGACGTGCGGGCGCTCGGGCTGCCGGAGACCGGGCTCGGGCTGGTGCCGGGCTGGGGCGGCGCGTACCTGGTGCCGCGCCTCGTCGGCATCGAGCGGGCGCTCGAGGTGGTGCTGACCCGCCCGGCGGCGAACAAGCCCTACGGCGCCGCGGAGGCGGCCCGCATCGGCCTGGTGGACGTCGTGCTGGATGCCGCCGACTTCCTCGAGCAGTCGGTGCGGTGGGCGGCCGACGTGCTCGACGGCACGGTCCGCGTCGAACGCCGCCCGCTGGACGACGAGGCCACGTGGACCCACGCCGTCGCACGTGCCCGCGAGGTGCTCGACGCGACGGTCGCCGGCTCCCGTCCGGCGCCGTACCGCGCCCTCGGGCTGCTCTCAGCAGCACGCGAGGCGGACCGCGCGGCGGCGTTCGCCGCGGAGGACGACGCCCTCGCCGACCTGGTGATGACCGACGAGATGCGTGCCAGCGTCTACGCGTTCGGTCTGGTCAGCGGAGCGAAGCGTCCGCAGCACGCGCCGGACGCGGCGCTGGCCCGGCCGGTCACCCGGGTCGGCGTGGTGGGCGCCGGACTGATGGCCGCCCAGATCGCCACGCTGTTCGCCCGCCGCCTGAAGGTGCCGGTGGTGATGCGGGACCTGGACGAGGAGCGGGTGGCCCACGGGCTGGCTGCGGTCCGCTCTTCCGTGGAGCGCATGGTCGGCTCCGGACGCCTGTCCGCCGACGCCGGTGCCCGGGTGGTCGGTTCCGTCACCGGCAGCACGGAGCTGTCCGCGCTCGCCGGGTGCGACCTGGTCATAGAGGCCGTCACGGAGCTGCTGCCGGTCAAGCAGCGGGTGTTCGCCGAGCTCGAGCAGGTGGTCGGCCCGGACACCGTCCTGGCGACCAACACCTCGGCGCTCTCGGTCACGGCGATGGCGTCCGGGCTCGCCCATCCCGAACGCGTCGTCGGCCTGCACTTCTTCAACCCCGTCGCCGCGATGCCCCTCGTCGAGGTGGTACGGGCCCAGGAGACCGACGACGCGGCGGTCGCCACCGGCCTCGACGTGGCCGCCCGCCTGGGCAAGACGGCCGTCCCGGTGCTGGACCGTCCGGGGTTCGTGGTGAACCGCCTGCTGGTCCTGCTGCTCGGCGTGGTGGTCGGCGCCATCGAGGACGGCACACCGGTCCAGGTCGCCGACCACGCGCTCGACCGGTTGGGCCTGCCGATGCCGCCGTTCGAGCTGTTCGACCTCGTCGGCCCGGCCGTCGGTCTGCACGTCCTGACGTCCCTGCGTGCCGACCTCGGCGAGCGCTTCCCACGCTCCCCCGGCCTGGAGCGGCTGGTCGCGGACGGCACGGCCGTGGTGCTGCCGCGCCCGGCACCGGGCCTGCCGCGCCGCGTCGACCCGGCGATCCAGGCGGTCTTCGACGCCGCACGCGAGCATCCCCGCCGGGACACGCCGCTGGACGGTCCCGGCCTGCTCGACGCGGTGCTGACGGCGCTCACCGTCGAGGTCGGCCACCTGCTCGACGAGCACGTCGTGCCCTCGGCCGACCAGGTGGACCTGTGCATGATCCTCGGCGCGGGCTGGCCGTCGCACCTGGGAGGCCTGACACCACTGCTGGACCGCACCGGCTACAGCGAACGAGTCCTGGGACACCGGCTGCTGCCGCCGGGCACGGCCGACGTGCCGCAGGACTGACCCGGCCGCCCTTCACCGGCCCGCGCGCCCCTCGGCGCGGGACGGTGCACGCCGGGAACGACGACGGGCCCGGTGCGGCGGGAATGATCCGCCGCACCGGGCCCGTCGGTGCGTCGCTACGACCTCACGCGGTCGTGTGGAACGTCCGGGACAGCACGTCGAGCTGCTGCTCCTTGGTGAGCTTGACGAAGTTCACCGCGTAGCCGGACACCCGCACCGTGAGGTTCGGGTACTTCTCCGGGTGCTCGATCGCGTCCTCGAGGGTCTCGCGGGAGAGCACGTTGATGTTGGCGTGGTACAGGCCCTCGCCCATGCCGGCGTCGAGGATGCCGACCAGGTTGCCGACCTGCTCGTCCTTGTCCCGGCCGAGGCCGGAGGGCGTGATCGTGTTGGTCAGCGAGATGCCGTCCAGCGCGTCGTTGTAGTCGAGCTTGCCCACCGAGAGCATGGACGCGACCATCCCGTGCGTGTCCATGCCGTTCTCCGGGTTGGCGCCCGGTGCGAACGGCGTGCCCTTCTGGTGGCCCGACGGGAACGACCCGGTCGCCTTGCCGTAGACCACGTTCGACGTGATGGTCAGCACCGACTGCGTCGGCACCGCGTCGCGGTACGTCGGCAGCTTGCGGATCTTGTCCATGACGGTCTTGACCACCAGCTGGGCCAGCTCGTCGGCACGGTCGTCGTCGTTGCCGTACACCGGGAACTCACCCTCGGTGACGTAGTCCACGACCAGGCCGGTCTCGTCGCGCACCGGCGTGACCTTCGCGTACTTGATGGCCGCCAGGCTGTCCGCCACGATCGACAGGCCGGCGATGCCGCAGCCGAGGGTGCGCACGATCTCGTCGTCGTGCAGCGCCATCTCGATCGACTCGTAGGCGTACTTGTCGTGGCTGTAGTGGATGATGTTCAGCGCCTCGACGTAGGTCGCGGTGACCCAGTCGAGCATCTGGTCGTACTTGGCCCAGACCTCGTCGAAGTCCAGCGGACCGTCGCCCTGCACGGCCTCGTAGCCCGGCACGATCAGCTTGCCGGACATCTCGTCCCGCCCGCCGTTGATCGCGTAGAGCAGCGACTTGGCCGCGTTGACGCGGGCACCGAAGAACTGCATCTGCTTGCCGATGGTCATCGGGGACACGCAGCACGCGATCGCGGCGTCGTCACCCCAGTGGCAGCGGATCTGCTCGTCGGACTCGTACTGGATGGCGGAGGTCTCGATCGAGATCGCGGCGCAGAAGTCCTTGTAGCCGTCGGGCAGCGCCGGGTCCCAGAAGATCGTGATGTTGGGCTCGGGGGCCGGGCCGAGGTTGCGCAGCGTCTGCAGCAGGCGGAACGAGGTCTTGGTGACCAGCGGGCGCCCGTCCTCGCCGAAGCCGCCGTCGGACCAGGTGGCCCAGTACGGGTCGCCCGAGAAGATCTGGTCGTAGTCGATGGTCCGCAGGAAGCGCACGATGCGGAGCTTGAGGACCAGCGCGTCGATGATCTCCTGCGCGCCCTCCTCCGTCAGGGTGCCGGCGGCGAGGTCACGGTCGGCGTAGACGTCGAAGAACTGCGAGAGCCGGCCGATGCTCATGGCGGCGCCGTCCTGGCTCTTCACCGAGGCGAGGTACCCGAAGTACGTCCACTGGACCGCCTCCTGGAACGTCTGCGCCGGGCGACCCAGGTCGAACCCGTACTGCTCACCGAGCCGCTTGAGCTTCTTCAGCGCCTTGACCTGCTCGGAGTGCTCCTCGCGGTACCGGGCCCAGTTCTCGGAGAACGGCTGGTCGGCGACCGAGTCCTTGTCCTTCAGCTTCGCGGCGATCAGCGCGTCGACGCCGTACAGCGCCACGCGGCGGTAGTCGCCGATGATCCGGCCGCGGCCGTAGGCGTCCGGCAGGCCGGTGACGATGTGCGAGCTGCGCGCGGCGCGGATGCGCGGGGTGTAGATGTCGAACACCGCGTCGTTGTGCGTCTTGCGGTACTGGGTGAAGATCCGCTTGATCTCGGGGTCGGGCTCGAGGCCCGCCTCCTTGATCGCGGTCTCGACCATGCGCCAGCCGCCGTTGGGCATCATCGCCCGCTTGAGCGGCACGTCGGTCTGCAGGCCGACGACCACGTCGTCGTCCTCGCTGATGTAGCCCGCGGGGAACGCGTCGATGTCCGCCGGCGTGTGGGTGTCGACGTCGTAGACGCGCTTCGCGCGCTCCACCGAGAGGAACTTCTTCTCCAGCGTGTCCCAGATGCCCAGCGTCTTCGCGGTGGGACCTGCCAGGAACGATGCGTCGCCGGTGTACGGCGCGTAGTTGCGCTGGATGAAGTCCCGGACGTCGATCGTGTCGGTCCAGGGCCCCGGCACGAAGCCGGTCCACTCAGCGGGTGTTGCGGTCGAGACCGGTGTCGCGGTAGTCGACATTGGACGCCTTCCTCCTTGGGGGGTCGTTGACCACCCTAGGAGCGAAGTCATGGGACGACTCGGGTCATAGGTCCTGGGATGAGTTGGGGCCCAGGCCAGGAGCCTGTGGCCTCGGTCACACCGCTGTGGCGCCGCTCACATCACCGTGAGGCCGCGGGCGCGGAACTGGTCGCGAACCCGCTCGACGAGCTCGGAGGACGGCGCCCGGACGCCGTCGAGCTCGTACCGCATGCCCAGCTCGGCCCACTTGTCGCGGCCCATCTGGTGGAACGGCAGCACCTCGACGCGCTGCACCGTGGACAGCGCCTGCACGTGGTCGGCGACCTTCTCGACGTTCTCCACCGCGTCCGTCAGGCCGGGCACCAGGACGAACCGGATCCACATCGGGGTGCCGTGCTCGGCAAGGCGTCGGCCGAACTCGAGGGTCGGTGCCAGCTCGCGGCCGGTGACGCGCTTGTACGTCTCCTCGTCGCCGGACTTGATGTCCAGCAGCACCAGGTCGAGGTCGTCGATCATCTCGTCGGTGCAGGCGCGACCCAGGTAGCCGGACGTGTCGATGGTGGTGTGGATGCCCATCGCCTTGGCGCCGCGCAGCAGCCGCCGCACGAACGCCGGCTGCATCAGCGGCTCGCCGCCGGAGATGGTCAGGCCGCCACCCGTCGCCGCGAACACGCGCCGGTACCGACCGATGCGCCGGAGCAGCTCGTCGGCCGTCACGCTCGTGCCGCGCCGCATCTCCCACGTGTCGGGGTTGTGGCAGTACAGGCACTGCAGCGGGCAGCCCGAGAGGAAGACGGTCATGCGGGTGCCCGGTCCGTCGACGGCGGTCACCAGCTCCCAGCTGTGCACGGAGCCGAGCTCGCCCGTACGCACCTGCGCCAGCCGCTCGGTGCGCTCGAGCTCCTCCGTCTCCAGGCCCGAGGTGCCGGCACCCTGCGCCCGCACGTTCGACCCGCCGACCAGCGGCAGCCCCAGCTCCACGACGGGCGCACCGGCCCGTTCGGCGACCAGCGTGCCGGTGCCACCGACGTTGGTGCCCACCTCGCCGCTCATACGGCACCGTGGAAGGTACGGGACAGCACGTCGAGCTGCTGCTCGCGCGTCAGTCGGACGAAGTTCACGGCGTACCCCGAGACTCGGACGGTCAGCTGCGGATAGCTCTCCGGGTGCTCCATCGCGTCGAGCAGCGTGGTCCGGTCGAGCACGTTGACGTTCATGTGGTAGCCCGTGGACAGCGTGTACGCGTCCAGCAGGCCGACCAGGTTGGCCACCTGCTCGGCGCGGGTGCGGCCCAGGCCGGACGGCAGCACGGAGCTGGTCAGCGAGATCCCGTCCTGCGCCTCGGAGTACGGCAGCTTGGCGACGGACAGCGCCGAGGCGAGCATGCCGTGCGTGTCCCGGCCGTTCATCGGGTTGGCACCGGGCGCGAACGGCTCGCCGTACCGACGACCGTCCGGGGTGGACCCGGTCGCCTTGCCGTAGACGACGTTCGACGTGATGGTCAGCACGGACTGCGTGTGCAGCGCGTTGCGGTACGTCGGCTGCTGGCGCAGCTTGGCCATGAACGTGCGCACCACCCAGGCGGCGATGTCGTCCACGCGGTCGTCGTCGTTGCCGAAGGTCGGGTACTCCCCCTCGATCGCGTACTCGGTGACCAGCCCGTCGGTGGTGCGCAGCGCGCGCACCGTCGTGTGCTTGATGGCGGACAACGAGTCGGCGACGACCGACAGGCCGGCGATGCCGCACGCGAGGGTGCGCAGCACCGTGCGGTCGTGCAGCGCCATCTCCAGGCGCTCGTACGCGTACTTGTCGTGCATGTAGTGCACGCAGTTCAGGGCGTCGACGTAGGTCTGGGCCACCCAGTCGAGCATCCGGTCGAGCTTGGCGACCACGTCGTCGTAGTCGAGCACCTCGCCCTCGACGGGCGCCGTCACCGGACCGACCTGCCGGCCCGTCATCTCGTCCCGGCCGCCGTTGATCGCGTACAGCAGAGCCTTGGCGAGGTTGACCCGCGCACCGAAGAACTGCATCTGCTTGCCGACCCGCATCGGGGACACGCAGCAGGAGATCGCCGCGTCGTCGCCCCACGAGGAGCGGATCAGCTCGTCCGACTCGTACTGGATCGCCGAGCTGTCGATCGACATCTCGGCGCAGAACCGCTTGAACCCCTCGGGCAGCCGCTCGCTCCACAGCACGGTCAGGTTCGGCTCCGGCGCCGGGCCGAGGTTGCGCAGCGTCTGCAGGTACCGGAACGACGTCCGGGTCACCAGAGTGCGCCCGTCCTCACCCATGCCGCCGATCGTCTCGGTCACCCACGTCGGGTCGCCGGAGAACAGCGCGTCGTACTCCGGTGTCCGCAGGAACCGCACGATGCGGAGCTTGATGACGAAGTCGTCGACCAGCTCCTGCGCCTGCTCCTCCGTCAGCACGCCCGCCTCGAGGTCGCGCTGCAGGTACACGTCGAGGAACGTCGAGGTGCGGCCCAACGACATCGCCGCGCCGTTCTGCTCCTTCACCGCGCCGAGGTAGGCGAGGTACAGCCACTGCACCGCCTCGTGCGCGGTGCGCGCCGGCCGGCTGATGTCCACGCCGTACGAGGCCGCCATCTGGGCCAGCTCGCCGAGGGCCCGCATCTGCTCCGCGAGCTCCTCTCGGTCGCGGATCACGTCCTCCGTCGACCGCTCCATGTCGAGGGACGCCTTCTCCAGCCGCTTGCCCTCGATCAGCGCGTCGACGCCGTACAGCGCGACCCGCCGGTAGTCGCCGATGATCCGGCCGCGACCGTAGCCGTCGGGCAGGCCGGTGATCAGGTGGCTGGAGCGCGCCGCCCGCACCGCGGGCGGATAGACGTCGAACACCCCGTCGTTGTGGGTCTTGCGGTACCTGGTGAACACGTCGACGATCTCGCGCGGAGCGACGTAGCCGTAGGTGGCGAGCGCCTGCTCCACCATCCGCCAGCCGCCGTTGGGCATGATCGCGCGCTTGAGCGGCGCGTCGGTCTGCAGGCCGACGATCAGCTCGCGCTCCTTGTCGATCCAGCCGGGCCGGTGCGAGGTGATCGTCGACGGCGTGGCGGCGTCGACGTCGTAGACGCCCTTCTCGCGCTCGACGGCGAACATGGGCGTCAGCTCGTCCCAGACCGCCAGGGTGCGCGGCGTCGGACCGGCGAGGAACGCACCGTCGCCCGTGTAGGGCGTGTAGTTGCGCTGGACGAAGTCCCGGACGTCGATGCGATCCGCCCAGGGTCCGGGGACGAACCCCTCCCAGGCGCGCGGCAGCGCGCTGTCGCGGCGGAGGGAGGCGGCGGTCAGAGGCATCCAGAGCTCCTGGTATCGGGTCTACGACGACGCTATGACCCAATTCATAGGATGTCTCGGGACGTTCGTCCCCAGGTCGAACCGGTGCAGATACCGGTCAGTCGGTCGCGCCGAGTGCGGTCAGCACGTCTGCGGCGACGTCGGCGGCACCGAGCCGCAGCTGGTCGACGAGCTGCTCGCGAGTCGCGTGCCCCAGGAACGCGCGCGGGATGCCGAACGACTGCACGGCCCCACGCAGCCCCTGCTCGACGCAGCGCTGAGCGAGCAGCGACCCGACGCCGCCCTCGACCAGGCCGTCCTCGAGCGTGACGACGTGCTCGTGCTCACCGACCAGCTTCACCAGCGTCGGCGGGACCGGCACCGGCCACAGCGGGTCGACCACCGTCACGGCCAGGCCGTGCGCCGCGAGCAGGTCGCCGACCGCCAGAGCGGTCGGCACCATCGCACCGACCCCGACGACCAGCACGCGCCGGGCCGCAGGGCGGTCCTTCACGGCGTGCCGGGCGAGCACGTCGACCCCGTCCAGGTGCTCGATCGCGGGCACGGGCTCGGGCAGCGCCCCCTTCGGGTAGCGCACGACCGTGGGAGCGTCGTCGACGTCGACGGCGGTGCGCAGCGCCGTGCGCAGCGTCGCCTCGTCGCGGGGCGCCGCCAGGCGCAGGCCGGGCACCAGGGACAGCAGGGACAGGTCCCACATGCCGTTGTGGCTCGCACCGTCGTCGCCGGTGATCCCGGCACGGTCGAGGACGAACGTCACACCGGCACGGTGCAGCGCCACGTCCATCAGAACCTGGTCGAAGGCGCGGTTGAGGAAGGTCGCGTACACCGCCACGACGGGGTGCAGCCCGGCGAAGGCCATCCCGGCGGCGGACGTCGCGGCGTGCTGCTCGGCGATGCCGACGTCGAACACGCGCTCGGGGAACTCGGCGGCGAAGGGCGCCAGCCCGACCGGCTGGAGCATCGCGGCCGTGACCGCGACGACGTCACGGCGCCGACGGCCGATCCGGACGATCTCGTCGGCGAACACGCTCGTCCACCCGAAGCGTGAGGGCGCCAGGGGCAGGCCGGTCTCCGGGTGGATCTGGCCCACCGCGTGGAACCGGTCGGCGACGTCCTGCTCGGCGGGGGTGTACCCGCGGCCCTTCTCCGTGATCACGTGCACGATCACCGGACCGCCGTAGGCGCGCGCCCGGCGCAGCGCCCGCTCGACCTCGCGCTCGTCGTGACCGTCGACGGGGCCGATGTACTTCAGGCCGAGGTCCTCGAACATGCCCTGCGGCGCGACGACGTCCTTCAGGCCCTTCTTCAGGCCGTGCAGCGCGTCGTAGGCCAGGCGTCCCGGCGGACCGGACCGGCGCAGCGTCGCCTTGCCCCAGCTCAGCACGCTCTCGTACCCCTGCGTGGTGCGGAGCGTGTCGAGGTGCCGCGCGAGGCCGCCGATGGTCGGGGCGTAGCTGCGCCCGTTGTCGTTCACGACGACGACGAGGCGGCGGTCCTCCCCCGCGGCGATGTTGTTCAGCGCCTCCCAGGCCATGCCCCCGGTCAGCGCCCCGTCACCGATCACCGCGACGACGTGCCGGTCCGGCTCACCCCGCAGCTCGTACGCCTTGGCGATGCCGTCGGCCCAGCTCAGCGCCGTCGACGCGTGCGAGTTCTCCACCACGTCGTGCTCGGACTCGCTGCGGCTGGGGTACCCCGACAGACCGCCACGGCGCCGCAGCTGCGTGAAGTCGGACCGACCGGTCAGCAGCTTGTGCACGTACGCCTGGTGGCCCGTGTCGAACACCAGGGTGTCGTGCGGGGAACGGAACACCCGGTGGAGCGCGATTGTCAGCTCGACGACGCCGAGGTTGGGGCCCAGGTGGCCGCCCGTCCGCGAGACGGACTCGACCAGGAAGTGCCGGATCTCGCCGGCGAGCTCGTCCACCTCGCGGGGCGAGAGCCGCCGGACGTCCGCGGGCGACGAGATGTGCTCCAGGAGCCCCACGCTGCCCTCCCTCCGGCCGCCGCTCGACCGCCGCACCGCACGAAGGCCGAAGGACACTGTATGGCCGCCGGCCCCGGACCGTCGCGCTCACCGGCACGGGGCCGCGGCGCGCGGGCGGTGAAGAGGCACTCGTCGACGGGTGGCCGCCCGGCGGACCTGGTCGCGACCCGAGGGCTGTCGTGCGACCCCCGGTAGGCTGTCTCGGAAAGGGGAACTCCCATGCGCTTCCTGCCCGGCCACACGGCCTCCGGCGACCTGACCTACGGCGACGTCTTCCTCGTACCGTCCCGGTCGGAGGTCGTCTCCCGGTTCGACGTCGACCTGACCACCGCTGACGGCACCGGGACGACCATCCCCGTCGTCGTCGCGAACATGACCGCCGTCGCGGGGCGACGGATGGCGGAGACCGTCGCCCGCCGTGGCGGCCTCGCGGTGCTGCCCCAGGACACCCCGACGGACGTGGTGGCCGAGGTGGTCGCCTCCGTCAAGTCCCGGCACCCCGTCGTCGAGACCGCCGTGGTGGTCAGCCCGCACGACACCGTGCAGACCGCGGTCACCTTGATCGGCAAGCGCTCGCACGGCGCGGCCGTGGTGGTGGACGAGGGCCGCCCGGTCGGGGTGGTCACCGAGGCCGACTGCCGCGACGTCGACCGGTTCACCCAGGTTGCTGAGGTGATGGCGCAGAACCCGACGACGCTCGACCTGCAGGTGCTGGAGCAGCGCGGGACGGCCGGTCTCGAGGACGCGTACGAGCGACTGCACGCCTCGCGCCGTCGGTTCGCGCCGGTGGTGCGCGACGGCATGCTGATCGGGGTGCTGACCCAGGTCGGGGCGCTGCGGTCGTCGATCTACACGCCCGCACTGGACGGGCGTGGCCGGCTTCGGGTCGGCGCGGCGGTGGGCATCAACGGCGACGTGCGGGCGAAGGCGGCGAGCCTGCTCGAGGCCGAGGTCGACGTGCTCGTCGTCGACACGGCGCACGGCCACCAGCGCAAGATGCTCGACGCGCTGGCAGCCGTCCGCTCGCTCGACCCGCAGGTGCCCGTGGTCGCCGGGAACGTCGTCACCGCCCAGGGCACGCGCGACCTCGTCGAGGCGGGCGCGGACATCGTCAAGGTCGGCGTGGGCCCCGGTGCGATGTGCACCACGCGCATGATGACCGCCGTCGGCCGGCCGCAGTTCTCGGCCGTGCTGGAGTGCGCGCAGGAGGCACGGCGGCTCGGACGCAGCGTCTGGGCCGACGGCGGCGTCCGCTACCCGCGCGACGTCGCCCTGGCGCTGTCCGCCGGTGCGTCGCAGGTGATGATCGGCTCCTGGTTCGCAGGCACGCACGAGTCGCCGGGCGACCTGCACACGGACCCCGACGGACGGCTGTACAAGGAGAGCTTCGGCATGGCGTCCGCCCGCGCGGTCGCCGCTCGCACGCGCGGCGGCTCGCCGTTCGAGCGTGCGCGCAAGGGGCTCTACGAGGAGGGCATCTCCTCCTCGCGGATGTACCTCGACCCGCGGCGCCCGGGCGTCGAGGACCTGATCGACTCGATCACGGCCGGGGTTCGCTCCGCCGCCACCTACGTCGGGGCGAGCACGCTCGAGGAGCTGCACGAGCGTGCCGTGGTGGGCCTGCAGTCGGCCGCCGGTTACGACGAGGGCCGCCCGCTGCCGGACGGCTGGTGAGCCGGTGCGCCCTGCGCTGATCCTGACGCACGCGCCGCACGAGGGTCCGGGGCTGATCGGCCCGGCCCTCGGCGCGCCCTACCGGGTGCGGACGGTGCTGGACGACCCGGCACCGCGGCTGCCCGACGTCGACGAGCTGTCCGGGCTGGTGGTCATGGGCGGACCAATGGACGCCGACGACGTCGCCGGCCATCCGGGTCTGGCGGCCGAGCGTGAGCTGATCGCCGCCGCGGTGGACGCCGGCGTCCCGGTGCTGGGTGTGTGCCTGGGCATGCAGCTGCTGGGCCTCGCCCTCGGCGCACCGCTCCGTCGGCGGGCCGGGTCCGAGCTCGGGTTCGGCCCCGTCGAGCTCGTGGCCGACGACCCGGTGCTGTCGGCGCTCGGCGCCGTCGGCACCGCGCCCACGGTGCTGCACTGGCACTCCGACGCCGTCGAGCTGCCGGACGGCGCCACCCTGCTGGCCCGGTCCGCGACGACGCCGGTGCAGGCCTTCCGGGCCGGTTCGGCGCTGGGCATCCAGTTCCACCTCGAGGTCGGGGCCGACCAGCTCGAGCTGTGGCTGGCGACCCCCGAGATGGTCGGCGAGCTCGACGAGGACGAGGTGGATGCCCTGCGCACGGCGGCGGCGGCCCACCTGCCCGCGCTGACGGTCGCCGGCAGCTCCGTGGTCACCGCGTTCGCCGACCAGGTGCGCAGCCGCGGGTGAGCACGGACGCCCGCGCCGAGCTGTCCGCGCTCGTCGCGGCGGGACCGCCGTGGCAGCTCGACGCGTCCCGGTCCGTGGTGGTTCCCGGTTCGCGGGCCGCCGCAGTCCTCGTGCTCTTCGGCGTGCTCGACGCGGTCCCGGCACGTTCGGCGGCCGGCGCACCGGTCTCCACCGACCTCGACGTGCTGCTGCAGCGCCGTGCGGCGACCCTCGGGCACCATCCCGGCCAGATCGCCTTCCCAGGCGGCCGGCTGGAGGCGGGCGAGACTCCGGAGCAGGCCGCGGTCCGCGAGGCGGTGGAGGAGACCGGTCTCGACCCGGCCGGTGTCGAGGTGCTCGGTTCCCTCCCGGCGTTGCCGCTGCCCGTCAGCCGCCACGTGGTCACGCCGGTCCCGGCGTGGTGGGCACGGCCGTCGCGGGTGGCGGCCGTCGACCACCGCGAGACGGTGGACGTGTTCCGCATCCCCGTCGCCGACCTGCTGGACCCGGCGAATCGCGGCACCGTGCGGCTGCGCCGTGCACCGGAGGTCAGCACGCCGGCCTTCGAGGTCGCCGGTGTCGTCGTCTGGGGCTTCACCGCCCTGGTGCTCTCCGGCATGTTCGACTCGCTCGGCTGGACGCGGCCCTGGGACGCCTCGCGTCGCATCGAGCTGCGCTGACCTGAGGCACGCCGGGCGTGCACGCGCCCGACGACGAGGCCGCCCCCACCTGGCCGGAACCGGACCAGGTGGGGCGGCCTCGTACTTCGGCGTCAGGCGACGCCGGCGACCTGCCGCAGCACGTACTGCAGGATCCCGCCGTTGCGGTAGTAGTCCGCCTCTCCGGGGGTGTCGATGCGGACGACGGCGTCGAGCTCGACGACGCTGCCGTCCTGCTTCGTCGCCCGCACGTGGACCGTCCGGGGCGTGCGGCCCTCGTTCAGCTCCGTGACGCCGGAGACGTCGAACGTCTCCGTGCCGTCCAGCCCCAGCGAGTCGGCCGACTCACCCTCCGGGAACTGCAGCGGTAGGACGCCCATCCCGATGAGGTTGGAGCGGTGGATGCGCTCGAAGCTCTCGGCGATCACCGCACGGACGCCGAGCAGCGCCGTGCCCTTGGCCGCCCAGTCGCGCGACGAGCCGGACCCGTACTCCTTGCCGCCCAGGACCACGAGCGGCACACCGGCCGCCTGGTACGCGGTCGACGCGTCGTAGATCGCCTGCTGCTCGCCGGTGAGGAAGTTGACCGTGTAGCCGCCCTCGACGCCCGGCACCAGCTGGTTGCGCAGCCGGATGTTGGCGAACGTGCCGCGGATCATCACCTCGTGGTTCCCGCGGCGCGAGCCGTAGGAGTTGAAGTCCTTGCGCTCGATCCCGTGCTCGGCCAGGTACCGGCCCGCGGGGCTGTCCGCCTTGATGGACCCGGCGGGGCTGATGTGGTCGGTGGTGACCGAGTCGCCCAGCTTCGCCAGCACGCGGGCGCCGCTGATGTCCTGGACGGGTGCCGGCGTGGCCGTCATCCCCTCGAAGTACGGGGGCTTGCGGACGTAGGTCGACTCCGCGTCCCAGGCGAACACGTCGCCCTCCGGCGTCGGCAGCGAGCGCCACCGGTCGTCGCCGGCGAACACGTCGGCGTAGTCGGCCGTGAACATCGCACGGTCGATCGAGGAGTCGATCGTCTCCTGGACCTCCTGCGGCGACGGCCAGATGTCCCGCAGGAACACCGGGTGCCCGTCCTCGGTGCGACCCAGCGGGTCGGACTCGAAGTCGAAGTCCATCGTCCCGGCCAGCGCGTACGCGATCACCAGCGGCGGGCTCGCCAGGTAGTTCATCTTGACGTCCGGGTTGATCCGGCCCTCGAAGTTGCGGTTCCCGGACAGCACCGACACGACGGCGAGGTCGTGCTCGTTCACCACGGCCGAGACCTGCTCGTCGAGCGGACCGGAGTTGCCGATGCAGGTGCCGCAGCCGTACCCGACCAGGTGGAAGCCGAGCTTCTCGAGGTACGGCCACAGGCCGGCCTTCTCGTAGTAGTCCGTGACCACCTGCGAGCCCGGCGCCATCGACGTCTTCACCCACGGCTTGGCGGTCAGCCCGCGCTCGACCGCCTTCTTCGCCAGGAGGCCGGCCGCCAGCATCACCGACGGGTTGGACGTGTTGGTGCACGACGTGATCGACGCGATCGCCACCGCGCCGTGGAACAGCTCGAACTGCTTGCCGTTGATGTCGGTGACCGGCACCGTGCGGAGCGCCTGACCCCCTATGGCCGGGGAGTCGGAGGCCGGGAACGACTCCTCCTCCGCCTGGTCGACCAGGTCACGTACCTCAGGTGCGTAGGTGGGCAGGTCACGCTCGAACGCGGACTTCGCCTGCCGGAGCTCGATCCGGTCCTGCGGTCGCTTGGGCCCGGCGATCGACGGCACCACCGTGGACAGGTCGAGCTCGAGGTACTCGGAGTAGAGCGCCTCCGTGCCCGGGTCGTGCCAGAGCCCCTGCTCGCGGGCGTAGGCCTCGACCAGCGCGACCTGCTGGTCGCTGCGGCCGGTCAGCCGCAGGTAGTCCAGCGTGACGTCGTCGATCGGGAAGATCGCCGCCGTCGAGCCGAACTCGGGGCTCATGTTGCCGATCGTCGCCCGGTTGGCCAGCGGCACGGCGGCGACCCCGGCCCCGTAGAACTCGACGAACTTTCCGACGACGCCGTGCGCCCGGAGCATCTGGGTGATCGTCAGCACCACGTCCGTCGCGGTGACGCCGGACGGGATGGAGCCGGTCAGCCTGAAGCCGACCACCCGCGGGATGAGCATCGAGACCGGCTGGCCGAGCATGGCCGCCTCGGCCTCGATGCCACCGACACCCCAGCCGAGCACGCCGAGGCCGTTGACCATCGTGGTGTGCGAGTCGGTGCCGACGCACGTGTCCGGGTAGGCCCGCAGCACCCCGTCGACCTCGCGCGTCATCACCACGCGGGCCAGGTACTCGATGTTGACCTGGTGCACGATGCCGGTGCCCGGCGGGACCACCTTGAAGTCGTCGAACGCCGTCTGCCCCCAGCGCAGGAACTGGTACCGCTCGTGGTTGCGCTGGTACTCCAGCTCGACGTTGCGCTCGAACGCGTCCCGACGGCCGGCGACGTCGATCTGCACCGAGTGGTCGATCACCAGCTCGGCCGGGGCCAGGGGGTTGATCCGGCTCGGGTCGCCACCGAGCTCGACGACGGCCTCGCGCATGGTGGCGAGGTCGACGACGCACGGCACCCCGGTGAAGTCCTGCATGATCACGCGCGCCGGCGTGAACTGGATCTCCGTGTCCGGCTGGGCGTCCGGGTCCCACGCGGCGAGCGCGCGCACGTGGTCGGCGGTGATGTTCGCGCCGTCCTCCGTGCGCAGCAGGTTCTCGGCGAGGACCTTCAGGCTGTAGGGCAGTCGCTCGACGCCCGGTACCGCTGCGAGCCGGAACACCTCGTACGAGGTGCCGCCCACCTCGATGGTGCCCCGGGATCCGAAGCTGTCGACACTCACGAGGTGCTCCTTCGCTGGACGGGTCGGTGCCGTGCGGCCTGGAGCCGGGCAGGACCGATTTATCTCGACGTCGAGATACCTTACCCTGCCCGACTCCCGACCGGCACCTCAGCCGGCGGGTGTGTCCCGGTGCTCGACCGCCTCGGCGGCCTTCCGCTCGGCCTCGACCAGACGCTCGTAGGTACGGGGGTCGTAGTCCGGCGTGCCCTGCTTGAACAGCTCCTCCGTCACCGCCCGCTTGGCCTCGGCCAGGCGCTGGGTGGCGACCTCCCTCTCCTCGCTCACTGCCGTGCTCCCTCCTCGGCGAGGTGACCGCCGTCACGACCACACTAGGCGCGCGCCGGTCGGCACGCACCGGCCCCGAGCGCCGTCTGCCGCGACGCACGAGGGCCGACGTGGGTGACTCGCGGACCCGGGCCGGTCAGCGCTCGAGAACCGCGACCGCCTCGAGGTGGTGCGTGTGCGGGAAGAGGTCGAACCCCTGGAGCCGCGTCAGCCGGTAGCCCGCCTCGCCGAGCAGCCCGATGTCGCGGGCGAGCGCGGCCGGGTCGCACGCCACGTAGACGACGCGGTCCGGGCGCAGCGCCGCCACGGCACCGACGACGGCACGTCCGGCACCGGTCCGGGGTGGGTCGAGCACGACGACGTCCGCGCGCATCGCGTCGTCGGCCCGGTTCAGCACCTGTGCCACGTCGCCGTGGTGCAGCGTGACGTTGTCCCGGTCGTGCAGCGTCCGACGGGCGTCGCGCACGGCGCGCTCGTCGCCCTCGACGCTCACCACGGACCCGGTCGGCCCGACCGCGTCCGCGAGGGGCACGGTGAACAGGCCGGCGCCGGAGTACAGATCCGCCACCGTTGCGCCGACGACGTCGCCGACACCGGCCCGGACCGCGTCGACCAGCACCGCCGGAGCCGCTCGGTGCACCTGCCAGAACCCGGCCGCGGACACGCGGTAGACGTTGTCGCCGACCCGCTCGTGGACGGACGACCGCGCGTTGGGACGGGTGTCCGGGCGGCCGCGGCGCAGGTCGAACGGGACACCCTCCAGCAGCACCAGCGGCTCGTCACCGCCGGCAGGCGCGACTGCCTCGATCCGCGCCCCGGCGGGCCAGCGGCGCTCGAACAGGTCGAGCCCGGCGATCGTCTCGGTGGCGAGCGGCATGGACTCCAGCGCCTGGACGTCGTGCGACCGGAAGCGCCGCATGCCGCCACGGCCGGAGCCGTCGGCCACGAGGTCGATCCGGGTGCGGTAGGCCAGCCCGTCACGCTCCTCGTCGCCCGGCGCGGCCAGCACCGGCACGTCCAGCTCGACGTGCGCCAGCCGGCGCAGCTGCTCGTCGAGCACCGCCGCCTTCCAGGCGCGCTGCGCAGGCAGCGCCACATGGGCGAGCTCACCGCCGCCCACACCGCCGGGCCCCGCCGCCGGCCAGACGGACGGCACCCGGTCCGGCGAAGCCTCCAGCACCTCGACGGCGTCGGCGCGCCAGAACCGGCGTCCCTCGCCCGACTCGGTCAGCCGAGCGCGCACCCGCTCGCCGGGCAGGCTGTGCCGCACGAACACCACGCGCCCGTGCAGGCGCGCGACGCAGTGGCCCCCGTGCGCGACCGGACCGACCTCCAGCTCGACCAGGGCGTCACCAGGCACGTGGCACTGTCCCCGGGGTGCGCTCCTCGAGGCCGGTCTGGCCTTCGCTCGACGCCAGCTGCCACGGGACCGACGCGACCACGACGCCCGGCGTGAACAGCAGGCGTCCCTTCAGCCGCAACGCGCTCTGGTTGTGCAGCAGGGCCTCCCACCAGTGCCCGACCACGTACTCGGGGATGTACACCACGACGAGGTCGCGCGGGCTCTCACGGTGGATCGACCGGACGTAGGCGACCACCGGCCGGGTGATCTCGCGGAACGGCGAGTCCAGCACCTTCAGCGGGACCGGCACCTCGAGCCGCTCCCACGCGGTCCGCAGCGCCGCCACCTCCTCCGGCTCCACGCCGACGGTCACCGCCTCGAGCACCTGCGGCCGGGACGCCCGGGCGTACGAGAGCGCCCGCATCGTCGGCCGGTGCAGGTGGGAGACGAGCACGATCGCGTGCACGCGGCTCGGCAGCGCCTTCGCGGAGCCGACGTCCTGCAGCGCCAGCTCGCGGCGCACGCGCGTGTAGTGCTTGTGGATCGCCTGCATGAGCAGGAACACCGCCGCCATGGCGAGGATCGCGATGTACGCGCCGCGCACGAACTTGGTGATCAGGACGACGAGGAGCACGGCGGACGTCATGCAGAAGCCGAACGCGTTGATGATCCGCGACCGCTTCATCGCCGCACGCTTCGCCGCGTCCTGCTCGGTTCGCAGCTCGCGCGTCCAGTGCCGCGTCATGCCGAGCTGGCTCAGCGTGAAGGAGACGAACACGCCGACGATGTAGAGCTGGATCAGCCGGGTGACCTGCGCGTCGAACGCCCAGATCAGGATGACCGCGCCGGCCGCGAGGGTGACGATGCCGTTGGAGAACGCGAGCCGGTCACCGCGGGTGTGCAGCTGCCGGGGCAGGTACCCGTCGCGGGCCAGGATCGAGCCGAGCACGGGGAAGCCGTTGAAGGCGGTGTTCGCCGCCAGGGTCAGGATGAGACCCGTCACCACGGCGGTGATGGCGAACATCCAGCCGGCGCCGTGGAACACCGACGCGGCGAGCTGGCTGATCACCGGGTGCTGCACGTAGGAGTCGCCGACGGGAACCCCGTCGCGCAGCAGCTGCTCGGACGGCCGGTCCGCGAAGGTGACGCCGGTCGCGCGGGACAGCAGCAGGATCGACATGATCATCGTGATCGAGATGCCGCCGAGCAGGGCCAGGGTGGTGGCGGCGTTCTTCGACTTCGGCTTGCGGAAGGCCGGCACGCCGTTGGAGATCGCCTCGACACCGGTGAGGGCCGCCGAGCCGGACGCGAAGGCCCGCAGCACCAGGAAGGCGCCTCCCAGGCCGGTGACCCCGGTCTGGTACCCCGCCTCCGGGTCGAGGGTGAAGCCGGCGCTCTCGGCCATCGGGAGGTGCCCGGTCATGTAGCGGATCGCGCCGACCACGGCCAGCAGGCCGATGACGCCCATGAAGCAGTACACCGGGATGGCGAACGCCGTCCCGGACTCCTTGACCCCACGCAGGTTGATCAGCATCAGCACGACCACCAGCCCGATGGCGAAGTCTCGCTCGTGACCCTGCAGGGCGGGGATCGCCGTCGCCGCGTACTGGGCGCCCGAGGAGATGGACACGGCCACCGTCAGCACGTAGTCGACCAGCAGCGCGCTCGCGACGGTGACGCCCGCGTTCGGACCCAGGTTCACGGTGGCGACCTCGTAGTCGCCGCCGCCAGAGGGGTAGGCGTGCACGTTCTGCCGGTAGGAGGCGACGACGGTCACCATGACGACGACCACGGCGACGCCGATCCAGGGCGAGACGACCAGCGCGGCCACCCCGGCGATGGACAGGGTCAGCAGGATCTCGTCCGGGGCGTACGCGACCGACGAGAGTGCGTCGGAGGCGAACACCGGCAGGGCGATGCGCTTGGGCAGCAGCGTGTGACCGAGGCGGTCGCTGCGCATGGGACGGCCCAGCAGGAGCCGCTTGGCCGCATCGGCGATCTCGGACACGAGGCCAGATCGTATGCCCCGGGTGCGCCCGCCACAGCCCGGCCCGGCGGGTCGCCAGGCTGGCCCTGGTGCGGACCCTGACGGTCCTCGAGCGGCCGTTCGGCGCCGGCCCGCCGCCCGTGGGGCCCCCTCACCGCCGGGCCGCGGCCCTCCGACCGAGGCTGTAGCGTGACCGCCTGTGCACTTCGTCATCATGGGCTGCGGCCGCGTCGGCGCGACGCTGGCCCTCTCGCTCGAGGGCCGCGGCCACTCCGTCGCGGTGATCGACCAGAACCCCGAGGCGTTCCGCCGGCTCGACTCGAGCTTCGAGGGCAAGAAGGTCACGGGCCTCGGCTTCGACCGCGACACGCTGACGGGCGCCGGGATCGAGGACGCGTTCGCGTTCGCCGCCGTCTCCGACGGTGACAACTCGAACATCCTCGCCGCGCGCGTGGTGCGCGAGACGTTCGGGGTGCAGAACGTCGTCGCGCGCATCTACGACCCGCACCGCGCGGAGATCTACCAGCGGTTGGGCATCCCGACGGTCGCGACGGTCCGCTGGACCGCCGACCAGGTGCTGCGCCGCATGCTGCCGATGGGCGCGCAGGACCAGTACCGGGACGCCTCCGGCCACATCAGCCTGGCCCAGGTGGACGTCCACGCCGGCTGGATCGGCCGACCGCTGCGCGCGATCGAGGCAGCCACCGGGGCGCGCGTCGCCTACGTCACCCGGTACGGCGACGGCATCCTCCCGGCCGCCGACACGGTGCTGCAGGAGAACGACGTGCTGCACGTGCTGCAGCGTGTCGAGGACATGGACGCCGTCGAGCGCGTGCTCGGCACCGCACCGGGGGTGACGGAGTGAGGGTCGTGATCGCGGGTGCGGGATCCGTGGGCCGGTCGATCGCGCGCGAGCTGCTCGCGCACGAGCACCAGGTCACGCTGATCGACCGGCAGCCGTCCGCTATGCGGGTCGCCCAGGTGCCGGACGCCGAGTGGCTGCTGGCCGACGCGTGCGAGCTACCGACGCTGCGCGAGGTCAAGGCGGACGAGTGCGACGTGATGGTCGCCGCGACCGGTGACGACAAGGCGAACCTGGTCGTCGCGCTGCTGGCGAAGACCGAGTTCGGCGTGCCGCGCACGGTCGCGCGGGTGAACAACCCGAAGAACGAGTGGATGTTCGACGAGGCGTGGGGTGTCGACGTCGCCGTCTCGACGCCACGGATCATGACGGCGATGGTCGAGGAGGCCGTCGCCGTCGGCGACCTGGTGAAGATCTTCACCTTCCATCAGTCGCGCGCGGACATCCTCGAGCTCACGCTGCCGTCGGACTCGCCGCTGGTCGGCGTGCGCGTCGGCGAGATCGTCTGGCCGACCGACACGGTGCTCGCCGCGATCGTGCGCGACACCCGACCGCTGGCACCGAGCGCGGACGACACCCTCGAGGGTCGCGACGAGCTCCTGTTCGTCACCGGGCGGGATGCTCAGGAGCAGCAGCTGGAGGACCTTCTGCTGCACGGACCATCCGCCAGCTGACCCAGAGCACCAGCGCCGTCAGCGGCAGGCCCATCGCCAGCTTGGCGGTCCCGAGCCAGGCGACGTCCGACTGCAGGTAGAGCGGGACCTGGACGGCCAGCCGGACGGCGAACATGCCGACCCAGGGCCAGGTGGCCAGGGCGTACGCGCGGCGCCGCGACCGGTCGCCGCGCCAGGCGAGCACCGCGGACCACGGGCCGCCCGACAGGGGGCCGTCCTTGGCGAACAGGCCGACGACCAGACCGACCAGCGGGAAGCCGAGGACGATCGTCAGCGCCGTCCCGACGAGGTAGGCGCCATTGGTCAGCAGCCCGACCAGGAAGTAGTTGCTCGCGGCGCCGGACCGCCAGGCCCACACGACGCCGACGGCCACACCGAGCAGTCCCGAGAACGCCTGCGTCACCGGCGTCCGCTGCACCAGCCGCGCCACCACGGCCAGCACCGCCGCGGCCACCGCGGCGATCAGCGCCGGCCGCAGCCGCTCCCCCGCCACGAGGTACACCACGACGAAGAGCAGGCCCGGCGCCACCGACTCCACCACGCCGCGGACGCCGCCGAGCGCCTCCGTCGCGGAGAACTCCTCGCCGGTCAGCGCCCTGAGCCCACGCGCGGACGCGCCCTGCTGCTCACTCACCGGGTCGGGGCTGGAGCTCGTACCGGGGGTTGAAGACGGTCCGGCGCCCGTCGACCACGCACACGAGACCTTCGGCACGCAGTCGTCGTCCCGGGCTGATGCCGGCGATCTCCCGTCGGCCCAGCCAGACGAGGTCGAGCGTGCCGCTCCCGTCGTACAGCTCCGCCTCGAGGGCGGCCACGTTCTCCCGCGGGCGCAGGGTGACCGAGCGGACGACGCCGGACACCCGCGCACGGGTGCGGTCCCCCACCTTCTCGACAGGCGTGCAGCCGCCCATCCGACGCACCTGGTCGCGCTCCTCGTCGGCCTCGAGCTCGGCCTGGGAGGCGAGGAGGTGGTGCAGCCGTGACTTCAGGCTCATCGGGTCCTCATCTGATCTCGGTGATCTCGGGGCCGCGCCGCAACGGGTCGAAGTCCGGCTCGGCACCGCCCTCCGGACCGGCAGGTGCCGGTCCGCTCTGGTCCGGGAGACGCAGCGGCAGCAGATCGCGCGGGGGCCGGGCGTCGGTGCCTCGTACGACGACGATCTGCGCGAACACCTGCTCGAGCGCCGACGCCGCCTCCGGCTCGACGGCGGCCCTGCCGGTCAGCACGCCGCGCAGGAACCAGCGGGGGCCGTCGGCGCCGATGAACCGCGCGGGGCGGTGCCCGGTGCGGCCCTCGGGCGTCCGCACGGGCATGCGCGCGAGCAGCTCGCGGCCGAACGGGCCGGGCAGGTCGTCGACGGTGCCGCCCTGCTGCGTGATCGATGCGGCGATCTCGGTGCGGATCTCGTCCCAGATGCCCTCCGTCCGCGGTGCGGCGAAGGCCTGGACCTGCATGATCGAGCCGTCGAGGGCGACCGAGACGCCGGACACGGTGCGGCTGGCCTCGTCGATCTCCATCCGGAGCTCCATGCCCTCGATGCCGGGCAGCTGCACGGCACCGAGGTCGACCCGCGGCACGTCGACGGGGGCGTCCTCGACGTCCCACGGTCCCGTGGTGGGCGCGGACTGCGGGGACGACGTCTCGGGCGTCGTCACGTTCTCGTCCTGCGGGACGGCGTCGTCGGCGGCAGCACTCTTGCTGCCGCGCCGGAACAGGGCCACTCCATCTCCTCCCCGCCGTGCGCGTGCACGTCGGTCTCAGGCTCCAGTGTCGCTCTTCTGCGACGTGGACGTGCGATCGCCCGCTCCGCCGGCCGACTTCCAGCCCCCGCTCGAGCCGAACCCGCCGTCACCGCGGTGCGAGCCCGGCAGCCGCTCCGCCTCGACGAACCGTGCCCGCTCGACGCGCTGCACCACGAGCTGGGCGATCCGGTCCCCGCGGTGCAGCACCAGCTCGTGCTCGGTGTCCGTGTTGAGCAGGGTGACCGAGATCTCGCCGCGGTAGCCGGCGTCGACGGTGCCAGGGGCGTTCACGATGGTCAGCCCGTGCCGCGACGCCAGGCCGGAGCGCGGGTGCACGAAGGCGGCGTAGCCGTCGGGCAGCGCGATCGCCACCCCGGTCGGCACCGTGACCCGGCCCTGGGCAGGCACGGTCACGTCGATCCGGCTCACCAGGTCCGCTCCGGCGTCCCCGGGGTGGGCGTAGGAGGGCACCGGCAGCTCGGGGTCCAGCCTCAGCAGCAGCACCTCGACGGTCGGCTCGGTCACGGGTGCCGACCCTACAGGCCGCTCGACGGGTGCGATGCTGTCCGCATGGCCGACAGCAGACCCGTGGACGGGGCGACCGGGTCCCCTGGTGGCACCTCGTACACCGAACGGCTGTGGCTGGGTCCGCTCGGGTGGCTGCTCGTCGTCCTGTTCGGCATCGTGCTCGGCGTCGCCGTCCTGCCGGTGGACGACACCTTGGCCCTCGTGGTGGCCGTGCTCGGAGTCGCGGGCGGCCTGCTGGTCGCCGTGCTGACCACCACGCGGGTCGAGGTCGACCGCGGCACCCTGCGCGCCGGTGCGGCCCGGATCCCGGCCCGTCTGGTCGGTCCGGCGACCGTCCTGGAGGGCGAGGCGCTGCGCACGGAGCTCGGCCCGGCGCTGGATGCCCGGGCGTACCTCTGCCTGCGGGGCTGGGTGCACCGGGCCGTGCGGATCGAGCTGCACGACCCGCAGGACCCCACCCCGTACTGGGTGGTCAGCACGCGCCGACCCGACCGGTTGGTCGCCGCACTCTCGGCGGCAGGTGCTCGTACGTCCGCCCCGACCGGGGCGTGACCGCGCGGGCACGACGACGGCCGGCCCCGGAGGGACCGGCCGTCGGTGGAACGGTCGCGTGGTGCGGGACGGCTCAGGCGGCGCACTCCGAGCAGACGGGCTGGCCGTCGCGCTCGTAGGCGAGCTGGCTGCGGTGGTGCACCAGGAAGCAGCGCGAGCAGGTGAACTCGTCGGCCTGCCGGGGCAGCACGCGCACCGACAGCTCCTCGCCGGACAGGTCGGCACCGGGCAGCTCGAAGCCTTCGGCTGCTTCGGTCTCGTCCTCGTCCACCACGCCCGAGTTCTTGTCCGAGCGCCGGGCCTGGAGCTCCTGCAGCGAGTCCTCGCTGAGGTCCTCCTCCGTCTTGCGGGGCGCGTCGTAGTCGGTCGCCATGGGGGCTCACATTCCGTGGACTGGTCTGGGGTACGGGTGCTCAATGCTCAGCGGGCGCGGTTTGTTCCCCGCGCGGAGGGGATTGTGCACCACATCCCGAGGGGATGCGAACGCGGTGCCGGCCGGTCTCGCCGAGCACCTCGCCGAGCCCCGACGTCACTCGTCCGAGTCGGCGCCCAGCGCCTCGAGGAGAGCCACCACCTCGGCGACGAGGACGGGCGCACCGGCGACCGTCATCTCGGCGTCCGCGGGGCGACCGCGCAGCCCCGTCACGACGGCTCCGGCCTCCTGGGCGATCAACGAGCCCGCCGCCATGTCCCAGGGCTGCAGACCCCGTTCGTAGTGCAGGTCGAGGGTGCCCGCCGCCACCGAGCAGAGGTCGAGCGCCGCTGACCCGATGCGGCGGATGTCCCGCACGCGCGGCAGGAGGTCGGCCACCACGCGGGCCTGTGCGCGTCGACGCTGCGCGACGTAGCCGAAGCCCGTGCTGAGCAGGGCGTCCGGCAGTGCGGGTGCGGACGGCAGGTGCAGCGGTCGGCCGTCGAGGGACGCACCGGAACCGCGTCCCGCGGTGTACGTGATGCCGATGGTCGGGGCGTGGACGCATCCCGCCAGCACCGTCCACGTGTGCGGCGACGGCGCCACGGTGGGGTCGGGGGACGTGACCGCCGCGACGGAGACGGAGTACGACGGCAGGCCGTACAGGTAGTTGACCGTCCCGTCGATCGGGTCCACGACCCAGGTGATGCCCGTGCTGCCCGGCTCGAAGCCGCCCTCCTCGCCGAGCACGGCGTCCCCGGGCCGCAGCTCCGCGAGCCTGCGACGCAGCAGCGCCTCGGAGGCGAGGTCCATGGCGGTGACCACGTCCTGCGGGCTCGACTTCGTCGCGGCGACGGTGACCCGGTCCGGGCGTCCGTCGCCGACCAGGGCGCCGGCCTCCCGGGCCACCGCCTCGGCGACGGAGCGGAGCTCTGCGACAGCGTCGGGGTCCGTCGGGGTGCGGGGCTGGCTCACACCTCCATCCTGCCGCAGGGCTCGCGGCTCACCGGCCGAGGTGCGCCGCGCTGGGCCGGATGGGTGGCAACCTGGGCGCCGGAAGGGAGGCGAGAGGCCATGGGTGAGCTCGAGCTGGTGGGACTGCACGAGGACGGGGAGCACCTCGTGCTGTCCGGCCCCGACGGACAGCGGTTCCGGTTGCGCATCGACGAGCCGCTGCGGGCTGCCGTCCGCCGGGACCGTCCGCAGCTCGAACAGCTGCGGTCGGAGCGCGCAGGCACTCTCAGCCCCCGAGAGATCCAGGCGCGGATCCGTGCGGGTGCCACGGCGCAGGAGGTCGCGGACTCCGCAGGCCTGCCCGTCGAAGCGGTGCGTCGCTACGACGGTCCGGTGCTCGCCGAGCGCGAGTACATCGCCGAGCAGGCGCGGTCAGCGCACGTCGGGCACGAGAACGGCTCCCCCGCGCTGGGCGACCTGGTGACCGACCGTCTGGCCGCGCGTGGGGTCGACGTCAGCACGCTCGGCTGGGACGCGGCCCGTGACGGTGCGTCGCCGTGGACGGTCCTGGCGCACTTCGTCGTCGGAGGTGAGCCGCGCGAAGCCAGGTGGAGCTTCGACGCCGCCTCCCACGCTCTCGTCGCACTCGACGACGAGGCGCGGTGGCTGTCCGAGACCGAGCTCGACGAGCCCGTGGGACGGCGCCACCTGGCGGCGGTGCGCGACGTCGTCTTCGACTTCCGCGCAGATCCGGCACCGCTCGGCGGCGAGGTCGACGAGCCGGTCGTGGACGCGGTCGAACGAACGGCCGCCCTGCTCGACGACCTGCGCAGCCGCCGCGGCGTCCGTCAGGGCCTCGACGTCGAGGACGACGAGGACGACGGGGACCGGTTCGAGGGCTTCGGACCGCAGCGCGCGTTCGACCTCGGCACGTTCGAGCAGCAGGTGCCCGGCGCCCACCCCGTCGACGCCGACCCCGTCGCCGAGGCCCGGGTGCTGTCGGTGACGCACCTGCACGCGGCCGGCTCCGGCGAGACGGAGGACGCGGCCGGCGAGACGCCGCCGGTCGCGACGGTCCCGGCGCCTGCGCCGTCGCCGGACGAGCCGGCACCCGCGGCGGACCGCCCGCGGAGCCGGCGGGGCCGGGCCAAGGTGCCGAGCTGGGACGAGATCGTCTTCGGAGCCAAGCCCGAGTGAACCGGGCGGCTCAGACCTCGGCGGGCTGCCCGGTGGTGGCCGTCAGCAGGGTCTGAGCGGTCGGGGCGGCGGCACGGGCGGTCGCCGCCGTCATCCGGCGCATGTGGTGCCGGCGGCACAGCACCTCGTAGGCCACCTCGGCGGTGCCCGCGACGTCGCCGACGACCACCTGCTCCCCCTCGACCACCATCACGCCGCCCACGGTGCGGGCGTTGTGCGTGGCGCGCTGCCCGCACCAGCACAGGGCGCGCACCTGCAGCACCTCGACGCGGTCGGCGAGCTCGACGAGACGTGCCGACCCCGGGAACAGCCGGGCACGGAAGTCGGTGCTGATCCCGAACGCGAACACGTCCACGGCCAGCTCGTCGACGACCCGCGCCAGCTGGTCCACCTGCGCGGCGGTGTAGAACTGCGCCTCGTCCGCGATCAGGTAGTCGACCGGGCGACCGTGCGTGCGGCGGTGCACCACCTCGGCCCAGAAGTCCGTGCCGTCGTCCACCTCGTTCGCGCGCCGGGCCAGGCCGAGGCGCGAGGAGATGGTCGCGGTGCCCGCGCGGTCGTGGCGGGTGAACAGCACCCCGTCGCGCCCCCGTGCGGCGTGGTTGTGGTGCATCTGCAGCGCCAGCGTCGACTTCCCGCAGTCCATGGTGCCGGAGAAGAACACCAGCTCGGCCATCCGCGTCTCCCTCGAAGCTCTCTCACACCTGCGTGACGAGGCAGGGCACCAGCATCTCCTGGCGGGTCAGCGACCCGTGCACCCCGACCAGCCCCAGCGACGCGGGGGTCTGCGTCCGGGAGTCGACCACCGTGACCCGTCCGGTGGTGGCGACCACGACGTCGCCGATCACCGGCCGCACGCGGTCCGCCACGACGCCGAACCAGCCCGTCGCGACGGCCTCCTCGCGGGTCCGCACCACGGCCCCGTCTCCGAGCACGTCCTGCCAGCGCCGCACCACGTCGGCTGCCTCGGCGGCCGGGTCGAGGTGCAGGTGCAGCGCCCGCGGCTCCCCTGCCACGAGCGCGACACCCTCGGCGAGCGCCGGTGTGCCGGCGACGTCCCAGCGCAGCGACGGGTCGACGTCCACCATGCCGTGGTCGGCCGTGACCAGGAGCAGCGTGCCCGACGGCAGCAGCCGGGCGAGGCGGGCGAGCTGGGCGTCGAGGGCCTCGAGCGCGTCGCCCCACTCCCAGGAGTCGCAGCCTGCGTGATGGCCGACCTTGTCCACGTCGCCCCAGTAGAGGTAGGCCACCCCGGGCCGCCGCAGCTCACGGGCGACGACGTCGACGCGCTGGTCGAGCGACTCAGCCGGACGGTACGTCGCGCCGGAGAGCGCCGCCCGGGTCAGTCCCGACCCCTCGAAGCGCGCCGGCCCGACGCTGAGCACCCGCACGCCGGCGTCCGCCAGCCTGCCCAGCACGCTGCGCTCCGGCTGCCACGTCTCCGCCGGGGGAAGGTCCGTCCAGGAGACGAGGTTCCCCAGCCTGCCCGTCGCAGGGTCACGGACGGTGTATCCCAGCATCGCGGTGCGGCCCGGCGGGAGCCCGGTGCCGAAGGTGCCCATGGCCGTGGCGGTCGTCGACGGGAACGTGGTCGTCAGGGGCGCCGAGTCGAGCAGGAGGGACCGCAGGAACGGCGCGTGGCCCGACCGCTGCGAGAGGTTGGTGTGGCCGAGGCCGTCCACCAGCACGACGCACACCCGCTCGGCCGCCGGCAGGCCCAGGAGCGCGCGGGCGGCGGCGGTTCCGGGCAGGTCGACGCCGAGGGCGCCGGCCACGGCGGGGAGCACCTGTCCGAGCGACCGGCCGAGCAGGTCCGGCTCGATCAGCTCGTCGTCGGCACCAGGGGTGCGCGCACCACCGAGGAGATGCGTCACCGGGTTGCCGCGGTGGCGGCGGACAGCCTGCGGGCGAACGTCTGGGCCGCGCGCACGGCCTCCGCACCGTCCGCGACCGAGCTGACCCGGAGCACGACGTCGTCTGGGGCCAGGGTGCCGGTCAGCCCGTGGTCGGCCTCGCACTCCGGGTCCCCGCAGGTGGCCGGCTCGAGGTCCACGCGCGACACGGCGCCCCAGCCGATGACCATCGTGAGCTCCACCGCGCCGTGGCCCTGGCGGTGCCGCTGCGGGTCGTCGACCACGTGGGTGAGCGCCACCGACCGGAGCTCGCGCAGGGGCACGGCCTCGGTGGTGGCCGAGGCCGAGGCCGACGGGTGCTCGGCGTCCGGCGCGTGGTCGTCCACGTGGGCGACGACGAGGCGCGTCGGTGTGAGCACCAGGACGGTCACGTGACGGCGGACCTCCGCGTCGTCGAACGTGGTCTCCGGGTGCACGAGGTGCGCCTCGACGGACTCACCCGCGAGCGCGACGTCGAGCACGTCGGCCACCAGCTCGGGGTAGTACCCCGCCCGGTGCAGGTCGCGGTGCAGGTCCTTGTCCAGGGGTGTCACGGCAGGCACCGCACCATCCTCCCACCCCGCCGGGCGACGCCGCGGGTCACGAGCGCGGCAGGCGGCGGGTGGCGTCCGAACGGTCGGCGTGCGCGAGGGTCGCGGCCGCCGCGAGCACCACCGCACCGTGCTCGGCGACCACCACGGGGTTCAGCTCGAGACGGCGCAGCTCAGGCAGCCCGTCCGCGAGCACCGAGACGCGGGCGACCACCTCCTCCAGCGCCACGACGTCGAGGGCGGGCAGCCCGCGGTAGCCGAAGAGCCGCGGTGCCGTGCGGGGCGTCCGCACGAGCTGGCCGACGTCGACGTCCGTCAGGGGCGGCACGCCGTAGGCGGTGTCCCCCAGCAGGTCCGTGGCGTCTCCGGCGAGGCCGAAGCTGATCACAGGGCCGAACAGAGGGTCCTCGGCCGAGCGGATCACGCACGCGGAGCCGTGCGGCGCCATCGACTGGACCTCCAGGGGGTGGCCCGCGGGCGACGGTCCGAGCGAGGCGGCCAGCTCGAGCACCTCGGCCACGTCGGCCCGGAGCTCGGCCTCGTCACCCACGTCGAGCCGCACGCCCCCGAGGTCGGCACGGTGCCGCAGGGCCGGGACGGTCGTCTTGACCGCGACGGGCCACCCGAGCTCGTCCGCCGCGGCCACGGCGGAGTCTGCGTCGTCGACGCCGATCGTCCGCTGCACGCCGATGCCGGCGCAGGCCAGCAGCTGGGCGGTCCGGCTCGGCTCCAGCCGCACCTCCGGTCCCGCGTCGGCGGGCAGCCACTCGTCGACGAGACGACGCGCGGCCCGCAGGTCGAAGCCCTCGGGATGCAAGGGGGCACCCCGGTCCGCCGCCCGCCACCGGGCGTAGCGAGCGGCGTGGCCCAGCGCGAGCACCGCGTCGGCCGGCGTGGCGTATGCCGGCACGGTCCGTGGCGCGCCGTCGGGACCGGGCGCCGTCAGCTCGTCCGTCACACCGTGCAGACCGCTCATCACCGCCACCGTCGGACGTCCCGTGCGGGCTGCTGCCTCGGCGACCGCCCGCGCCACCGTCGGGTCGAGGTCCCCGACCACGGGGATCCGCACGGCGATCACGGCGTCGAGGTCGGGCTCGTCGTACAGCTCGTGCACCGCCCGGTCGAGCACCTCCGGTGCCGCGTCCTCCGGGACGAGGGACACGTGCCGCCCGATCCGGAGACCGTGCGTCGCGGCGAGCTCGGCGACCAGCGTCGCCGCCGACGCGGAGCTGGCCAGGATGCCGGTGCGGCGTCCCGACGGCAGCGGCTGGTGCGCCACGAGCTGCAGCACGTCGAACATCTGGTGGGTGTTGTCCACCCGGATCACGCCGGACTGGCGCATCACCTGGCTGAGCACCCGCGCCGGCGCCTGGGTCGCCCGCACGGCATGCCCGGGCGGCACCACCTGTCCCGAGCGGCCCGCCGTCATCACGACGACCGGCTTCACCGCCGCGAGCCGGCGCGCGACCCGGGAGAACTTGCGCGGGTTGCCGACCGACTCCATGTGCAGGCCCACCGCGAGGGTCTGCACGTCCTCTGCCCAGAACTGCATGAGGTCGTTGCCGGACACGTCCGCGCGGTGGCCCGCGGAGACGAACTGCGACAGGCCGAGGTTGCGGTGCTCGAGCGCTGCCAGGAGGGCGACCGAGAACGGTGCCGACTGGCAGAACAGCCCGATCCCACCGGGCCCGGGCACGCTGCGCGCCAGGGACACGTCCAGCGTGCCGTCCGGACCGGTCGCGAGCACCCCGTACGACGCCGGTCCGACCATCCGCATGCCGGCACCGTGCGCGGTCCGCAGCAGCCGACGTTGGCGCTCGAGGCCCGCTGCACCGTCCTCGGCGAAGCCCGACGACAGCAGCACGACCGCGCGCACCGACAACCGGGACAGTGCCCGGACCACCGGTTCGGCCCGCTCCCCCGCCACGGCCACCGCCGCGAGGTCCACCGGACCGGGTACCGCGTCGAGGTCCGGCCACCAGGCGGCTCCCGTGCCGGCGACCGACTCCGGCGGGACACCGGTGGCGTGGACGACGACCGCGCCGCTGGTCGCCGCCGCGGTCAGACCGGCGAGCACCCGCGTCACCATGCCGACGTGCAACGGCCGAGGGTCGTCGGTGCCGGGCCCGACGACGACGACGGACCTCGACTCGAGCAGCCCGCGCATCGACCGCGCCTCGGCCCGGTGTTCACGGTCGGCCATCACCTCCTGCGAGCGGTCGGTCGGGTCGATGCCGGACGACACGGCGACCACACCGTCCTCGGTCCGCTGGCGCACCTCGTAGCCGGCCTCTCGGAAGACCGAGATCATCCGGCCGTTCTGCGGCAGCACCTCGGCGACGAACCGGCGTACACCGCGCTCCCGCGCCGCTGCGGCCAGGTGCTCGAGCAGCACGGACGCCAGGCCGAGGCCCTGCCGCGCATCCGCGATGTTGAACGCGACCTCGGCGGTGTCCGGGTCGATCCGGTCGTACCGCGCGACGCCGATGATCCGTTCCTCGCCGGCCGACCCCGCCAGCGCGACCAGGGCCACCCGGTCGCGATGGTCCACGGTGACCAGCCGCTCGAGGTCCCGGTCGGACAGGCGACCGAGCGGTGCGAAGAACCGCAGGTAGGTGGATCGCTCCGACTGCCCGACGTGGAACGCCTGCAGGGCGTCGGCGTCCAGCGGGCGGATGGGGCGCACCCGCGCCGTGGAGCCGTCGTGCAGCACCACGTCCGCCTCCCAGGCGGCGGGGTAGCCCGCCGGGCCGTCGGGGGCCGTGGCGTCGGGGTACGACATGGTCCGAGGCTATCGGGCCGCCCTCACGGCGAGCCCGTGCGGGCGTGCCGTGCGGGTGCGACGCCGGTCGGCGACGACAATGGTCGCGATCCGCCCCCGCCCGACAGGAGTCCCGCCCGCATGGCGCGCCGCCCGGCCACCCCCTCGCTGCCTCCCGACGACCTCGTCGAGCACATCGTCGACATCGACGTCGCGAACGAGATGGAGGGCTCCTTCCTCGAGTACGCGTACTCGGTGATCTACGCCCGGGCCCTGCCGGACGCACGGGACGGGCTCAAGCCGGTGCAGCGCCGCATCCTGTTCCAGATGGGCGAGATGGGTCTGCGCCCCGACCGGCCCTACGTGAAGTCCGCCCGGGTGGTGGGCGACGTGATGGGCAAGCTGCACCCGCACGGCGACTCGGCGATCTACGACGCGATGGTGCGTCTGGCCCAGCCGTTCTCCCTGCGGCTGCCCCTGGTGGACGGGCACGGCAACTTCGGCTCCCTCGACGCAGGTCCGGCCGCACCCCGGTACACCGAGGCGCGCCTGGCGCCGGCCGCGCTGGCGATGACCCAGGGTGTCGACGAGGACGAGGTCGACTTCGTTCCGAACTACGACAACAAGCTGATGCAGCCCTCCGTGCTGCCGGCCGCGATCCCGAACCTCCTGGTCAACGGCGCGACCGGCATCGCCGTCGGCATGGCGACCAACATGGCCCCGCACAACCTGGTCGAGGTGATCGCCGCCGCCCGGCACCTGGTGCTGCACCCGGAGGCGAGCCTCGAGGACCTCATGCGGTTCGTGCCCGGGCCCGACCTGCCCGGTGGCGGCAAGATCGTCGGCCTGGACGGCGTGCGGGAGGCGTACCGCACCGGCCGTGGGGCGTTCCGGACGCGTGCGACCGCCCGGATCGAGAACGTGACACCCAAGCGCAAGGGCATCGTGTTCACGGAGCTGCCCTTCGGCGTCGGGCCGGAGAAGGTGATCGAGAAGATCTCCGAGGGCGTCAAGGCCAAGCGCATCTCGGGGATCAACGACGCCCTCGACCTGACGGACGGCACGCACGGCCTCCGCCTGGTCGTCGAGGTGAAGTCCGGCTTCGATCCCGATGCCGTGCTCGAGCAGCTGTACCGGCTCACGCCGCTCGAGGAGTCGTTCGCGATCAACAACGTCGCGCTGGTGGACGGTCAGCCGCGCACGCTGGGGCTGCGCGAGCTGCTGCAGGTGTGGGTGGACCACCGCGTGACCGTGGTGCGCCGCCGGTCGGCGTTCCGGCTGGCGCGACGGCAGGAGCGGCTGCACCTGGTCGAGGGCCTGCTGGTGGCGATCCTCGACATCGACGAGGTGATCCAGGTGATCCGCTCGTCGGACGACGCGGAGGCGGCCCGCGCCCGCCTGCGGACGGTCTTCGACCTGTCCGAGCCCCAGGCGGAGTACATCCTCGAGCTGCGGCTGCGGCGGCTGACGCGCTTCTCGCGCATCGAGCTGGAGCGGGAGCAGACCGAGCTGACGGCCGAGATCGCGCAGCTGCAGGCGCTGCTGGCCGACGACGCGCTGCTGCGCACGCAGGTGTCCGACGAGATGGCGCAGGTGGCTGCCGCGTACGGCACGCCTCGACGCACGATCCTGCTGGAGTCGGCGGGCGGCCCCTCCGTCAGCGGCGCCCCGGCTGCGCGCACCGCCGCCGGTGCCGCGCCGCTGCAGATCGCGGACTCCCCGTGCTGGGTGCTGCTGTCCGCCACCGGCCTGCTGGCCCGCACGGCGTCCGACGAGGTCCCGTCGCGCGGGGCCGACGGTCAGCGCCACCGGCACGACGCCCTCACGTCCGCCGTACCGACGACAGCGCGGTCCGAGGTCGGCGCCGTGACCGACCGGGGTCGGGTCGTCCGGGTCCCCGTGGTCGACCTGCCGGGGCTGCCTCCCACCGACGGAGCGCCGTCGCTGTCGGGCGGTGTGCCGGTGGGCGAGGTGATCGGTCTCGAGCGCGGCGAGCACGTCGTCGGGCTCGCCTCCCTCGCGGTCGACGCACCACCGCTCGCCCTCGCCACGGCGCAGGGCACCGTCAAGCGGGTGCTGCCGGGTGATGCGCCGGGCAACCGGGACTCGTGGGAGGTGATCGCCCTCAAGGAGGGCGACGCGGTGGTCGGTGCGGCCGCAGGCCCCGACGACGCCGAGCTGGTGCTGATCTCCTCGGACTCGTCGCTGCTGCGCTTCGGTGCCGCTGCGGTGCGCCCGCAGGGCAGGGCCGCCGGTGGCATGGCCGGCATCAACCTCGCCGCCGGCCGTCGGGTCGTGGCCTTCGCCGTGGTGCCGGCCGGTACGGCGGACGACGCCGTGGTCGCGACCGTCGCGGGAAGCGCGGACGCCCTGCCCGGCACGCAGGCGGGTACCGCCAAGGTGACGCCGTTCGCGCTGTACCCGTCAAAGGGCCGCGCGACCGGCGGCGTACGGTCCCAGCGGTTCCTGAAGGGTGAGGACACGCTGCTGCAGGCCTGGGTCGGCCCCGCACCCGCCCGCGCCACCGGCTCCGGCGGCCAGGCCGTCGCGCTGCCGGCTCTCGACGAGCGCCGTGACGGCTCGGGCACTCCCCTCGCCGCTCCGGTGCATGCGATCGGCTGACCGTGCACACCCCGTCCACCCTCGAGCTGCCACGGTCGGTGGTGCTCGCGCTGTGGCTGGCGGTCCGCGCGGATGCGACGACCGCCAGCGACGCGGTGGAGGGCGACGACGAGCCGCACACGGTGCTGGGCGTCGAGCCGCCCGATCTGCGCGGACTGCTCGCGGGTACGGCCCGCCCCGTCGCGCAGGCCGCCGCCGTGCTGCCGGTGCCGGGCGACCCCGCATCGGCGCCGCGAGAGGTGACGGAGGCCGCCACGGTGGCCGGCGAGGCGGTGCTGCTACGGACGGCCGACGGCGGCTGCCGCGCGCTGGTGCCGCACATCCAGCGGTTCGGCTCCGCGATCGACTTCGGTCACCTGGTCACGTGGACGGTGGTGGAGACGAGCGACTGGCGGCCCGGTGTGCTGGCGCACCTCGGATCGCTGGCGGACGCCGAGCGGGAGCTGCGCGAGGGTCTCGCGACCGCCACCGAGGCGCTGGTGGACCTGGACGTCGCCCGGTGGCGGCCGGAGGCTGCGGCGCAGATCGGCGCCGTCCGGGACGCGGTGCTGCCGGCGTCCCGACTGCCGGTGGGCATCGAGGGCCGTCGCGTCCGGGTGCTCGCCAGCGCCGCGCGGCTGCGCGCGATCGTGCGGCTCGCGACGCAGGACGACGGCGGCGCGGTGAACCTGTGGCAGGCCGACCAGCGGTCCACCGCGCTGCGCGAGGTGGACCGGGTGGCTCGTCGAGCGCTCGCCGCAGCCGCGACGACGTTGGACACCTGACCCGCCGCGCGACGACCGCTGCTCGGTCCCGCCCACCCGGGCGTCCTGGCGCGCGTCAGGCCAGCACGGACCGGTACACCTCGAGCGTCCGCTCACCGATGGCCGACCACGAGAAGTGGTCCTCCACCCGCTGCCGCGCCGCGTGTCCCCACTCGGCGGCCCGCACCGGGTCGGAGACCACCTCGGTGAGCGCGGCGGCGAGGTCCTGCACGAACCGGTCCGGGTCGGTGGGCGTCCCCGTCCCGTCCTGCACCTGGTCGATGGGCACCAGCCGACCGGTGACGCCGTCGTCGACCACCTCGGGGATGCCGCCCGTGGCCGTGCCGACCACCGGCAGGTCGACGGCCATCGCCTCGAGGTTGACGATGCCGAGCGGCTCGTACACCGACGGGCAGGCGAACACCGTCCCGTGCGACAGCACGGCCACGAGCTCGGCGCGGGGCAGCATCCGCTCGATCCACACCACGCCCGTGCGCCGCTCGCGCAACCGCTCCACCAGGCCGCTGACCTCGGCGAGGATCTCCGGGGTGTCCGGCGCGCCGGCGCAGAGCACCAGCTGGACGTCCGCCGGCAGCAGCTCGGCGGCACGCAGCAGGTAGGGCAGACCCTTCTGCCGGGTGATGCGCCCGACGAACACGACCGACGGCCGGCTCGGGTCGATGCCCAGCTCACGCACCGTCTGCTCGTCGCGTGCCAGGTCCGCCTCCGAGGTGGGCCGCCGCCAGGTCTGCAGGTCGATGCCGTTGTGCACCACGTGCACCTTCGCCGGGTCGACGGCCGGGTACGAGCGCAGGATGTCGGCCCGCATGCCACCGCTGACCGCGATCACCGCGGCGGCCGCCTCGTAGGCCGTCTTCTCCGCCCAGCTCGAGAGCGCGTAGCCGCCGCCGAGCTGCTCGGCCTTCCAGGGTCGCAGCGGTTCCAGGCTGTGCGCCGTCACCACGTGCGGCACGCCGTGCAGGAGCCCCGCCAGGTGGCCGGCGAGGTTGGCGTACCAGGTGTGCGAGTGCACCAGGTCGGTACCGGCCGTGATGCCGGCCACCATGGCCAGGTCCACGCCGAACGTCTGCAGGGCGGCGTTGGCGTCGCTCAGCTCGGCCGGGACGTCGTAGCCGTGGACGCCCGGGGCGTCCCGGGGTCCGTCGAAGCAGTGCACCTGGACGTCGACGACGTCACGCAGCACCGCGGTCAGCCCGGCGACGTGCACGCCGGCGCCGCCGTACACGTGCGGGGGGTACTCCCGGGTCAGCAGATCGACGCGCACGTCAGGCCTCCTCGCCAGGCCCCCGCGGGGCCACGGGCGACACGCTAGCGCGCCTTGCGGGAGCCGCCTCGCTGGCGCTGGTCCGTGGGCCTAGGGTTCGTGCCATGGCAACGCCGCGCGTCCTCGCTATCGTCCTCGCAGGTGGGGAGGGCAAGCGGCTGATGCCGCTCACCGCCCACCGAGCCAAGCCGGCGGTGCCCTTCGGCGGGATCTATCGCCTCGTCGACTTCGCCCTGTCGAACGTCATCAACTCCCGGTACCTGCACGTCATCGTGCTGACCCAGTACAAGTCGCACAGCCTGGACCGGCACGTGGCGCAGACGTGGCGGATGTCCCAGCTGCTGGGCAACTACGTCGCCGCCGTGCCCGCGCAGCAGCGGGTCGGCAAGCACTGGTACCTGGGCAGCGCGGACGCGATCTACCAGTGCCTGAACATCATCGACGACGAACGTCCCGACATCGTGGTGGTGGTCGGCGCCGACCACGTCTACCGCATGGACTTCTCCCAGATGGTCGACTCGCACATCGACTCGGGAGCCGAGCTGACGGTGGCCGGCATCCGGCAGCCGATCAGCTGGGCGGACCAGTTCGGCGTGATCGAGACCGCGGAGGACGACCCGACGCGCATCGCCGCCTTCCGCGAGAAGCCGAGCGACCCCGTCGGCCTGCCCGACTCCCCGGGCGAGATCCTCGCCTCGATGGGCAACTACGTGGCGAACGCCGACGCCCTGGTCCGGGCCGTCACGCTGGACGCCGAGGACGTCAACTCGCGCCACGACATGGGCGGCGACATCGTGCCGTACTTCGTCGGGCAGGGCACCGCAGGCGTCTACGACTTCATCCGCAACGACGTGCCCGGGTCCACCGACCGCGACCGCGACTACTGGCGGGACGTCGGCACCATCGACGCGTACTTCGACGCGAACCAGGACCTGATCTCCATCGAGCCGGTGTTCAACCTCTACAACGACGACTGGCCGCTCTACACGGGCTACATCGGGCTGCCCCCGGCGAAGTTCGTGCACGCCGGCCCCGGACGTCTGGGCCACGCCGCCGACTCCATCGTGTCCCCGGGCGTGCTCGTCTCCGGTGCGACGGTGGCCGGCTCCGTGCTGTCCCCCGGCGTGCGGCTGCACTCCTGGGCCCAGGTGACGGACTCGGTGCTGATGGACGGCGTGCAGGTGAACCGGTACGCGCAGGTGCACCGGGCGATCCTCGACAAGAACGTCATCGTCCCCGAGCGCGCCCGGGTGGGCCTGGACCACGAGCACGACCTCGCTCGCGGGTTCACCGTCACGGAGAGCGGCGTGACCGTCGTCCCCAAGGGCACCGTCATCGCGGACTGACACCACAGGACGCTCCCCCGCGCCGGCCCGCTAGCCTGCGCGCGTGACCACCATGCCCTTCGCGGCCCGTCCGGACCGGCTGGTGGTGATGGACGTGGACTCCACGCTCATCACCGGTGAGGTGATCGAGATGCTCGCCGGGCACGCGGGCAGCCGGGAGCAGGTCGCGGCGATCACCGACCGTGCGATGCGAGGGGAGCTCGACTTCGCCGCGTCTCTGCGGGAGCGTGTCGCCACGTTGGCCGGGCTGCCGTTGCGGGTGCTCAGCGAGGTCCTCGACGAGGTGGAGCTGACCCCGGGGGCCGAGGAGCTCGTCGCCGGGCTTCGGGAGCGGGGCTGGCCGCTCGGGCTGGTGTCCGGCGGGTTCATCGAGGTGGTCGGCCCGCTGGCGGAGCGGCTCGGGATCGAGCGGCGCCGGGCGAACCGGCTCGAGGTGGCGGGCGGCTACCTGACCGGACGCGTCGCAGGGGCGGTCGTCGACCGGGCCGCGAAGGCGGCGGCGCTGCGCGAGTGGGCGACGGAGCTGCGCGTACCGCTGGACCGGACGGTGGCGATCGGCGACGGGGCCAACGACCTGCAGATGATGGCGACGGCGGGGTTCTCCGTGGCGTTCAACGCCAAGCCGGTGGTGGCGGCGCAGGCGGACGCGGCCGTGACCGGACGGCTCGACGCGATCCTCGAGCTCCCGCCGCTGCTGGTGCCGCGCCCCCGCTAGCTCGCCCCCTCAGGGTCGGTGCACGGCCACCAGCCGCGCGCGGCCCCGGCCCAGGTCCGGCCAGCCGTCGTACGGCCGCAGCACGCTCCACGCCGCCGTCGGCACACCGGCGCGCACCTGCGCCACGGCGGCCGGGTCCGACCCGAGCGCGGCGAGCACCGCCGACACGGCCGAGATGGACGGCTCATGGCCGACCACGGCGACCGTCCGCGCGTCCGTGGGCGTCGTGCGCAACAGCTCCACGAGGTCGGAAGCGCCCGCGTCGTACACGTCGTCGCTCAGCAGCAGCCGGGCGTCCGCGCCGGAGGACCGGGCGACCAGCTCCCACGTCTGACGCGTCCGCAGCGCCGACGAGCACCAGACGACGTCGGGCAGCAGCCCCGCGGCCGCCCACCGGGCGCCGACCTGCGCCGCCTGCCGGCGTCCCTCCAGCGACAGCGGACGTTCGTGGTCCACCACGCCGTGCGGGCGGTCGGCCTTGGCGTGCCGGAGGAGCAGCAGCGTGCGCGTCGGCGCGGCAGCACCTGGCTGCACCGCCTCGGTCTCGTCGTCGGCCACCTGGGTCCCCCTCCCCCACGGCGGCCCGCGGGCTACTGGCCCATCGCGTGCACGCCACCGTCGACGTGCACGATCTCACCCGTCGTCGCGGGAAACCAGTCCGACAGGAGCGCGGCGACCGCGCGTGCCGTCGGCTCCGGGTCGTGGACGTCCCAGCCGAGCGGCGCCCGGTCCGGCCAGCCGCCCTCCATCGCCTCGAACCCCGGGATCGACTTGGCCGCGGTCGTGCGGATCGGCCCGGCGGACACCAGGTTCACGCGCACCCCCGACGGGCCGAGGTCGCGGGCGAGGTACCGGGCCGTGGACTCGAACGCCGCCTTGGCGACGCCCATCCAGTCGTAGACCGGCCAGGCGTAGCGGGCGTCGAAGGTGAGGCCGACGACGGCCGAGCCGCGCACGAGGAGGGGCTGGGCCGCCACCGCGAGGGACTTCAGCGAGAACGCGGACACGTGCAGCGCGGTCGCCACGTCGTCCCACTGGCCGGCGAGGAAGTTGCCGCCCATCACGGACTGCGGCGCGAACCCGATGGAGTGCACCACGCCGTCCAGGTGGTCGGTGTGCTCGCGCACCCGGCGGGCGAGCGCCGCGAGGTCGTCCTCGCTGGTCGCGTCGAGCTGGACGACCGGCACCGCCTCGGGGAGCCGCCGGGCGATCACCTCGGTCAGCCGGAACTGCCGCCCGAACGAGGTGAGCACCACGTGGGCGCCCTCCTGCTGGGCCAGGCGGGCGACGTGGAACGCGATCGAGGTGTCGGTGAGCACCCCGGTGATCAGCAGCGACTTGCCGTCCAGCAGACCCATGGCGGGACCCTTCGTCGATCGGATGCGTCAGGTGTCAAAGGTCGCGAGGCCGGGCGTCAGTGGCCCATGCCGAGGCCGCCGTCGACCGGGATGACGGCGCCGCTGATGTACGCGGCGAGCGGGGAGGCGAGGAACTCCACGACGCCGGCGATGTCGTCCACGTGGCCGAAGCGGCCGGCGGGGATCGCGGCGAGGTACGCCTGCTGCCGCTCCTGCGGGAGCGCCTGGGTCATGGCGGTGTCGATGAAGCCGGGTGCGACCACGTTGGCGGTGATGCCGCGGCCGCCGAGCTCGCGGGTGACCGAGCGAGCCATGCCGACCAGGGCCGCCTTCGAGGCCGAGTAGTTCACCTGGCCGGGGCCGCCGTACAGGCCGACGACCGACCCCATGAGGACGATCCGCCCGCGGCGCATCCGGATCATGCCCTTCGACGCGCGTCGCACCACCCGGAAGGCTCCGGCGAGGTTGACGTCCAGGACGTCGTCGAACTCCTGGTCGGTCATCCGCAGCAGCAGCTGGTCGCGCGTGATGCCCGCGTTGGCGACGAGCACCTCGACGGGTCCGTGGGCCGCCTCGACCTCGCTGAAGGCCGCGTCGACCGACGCGGTGTCGCGCACGTCCCCCACGACGGCCAGCGCACCCGCAGGCGAGTCGGCGGTCCGGTCCAGGGTGGCGACCTTGTCGCCCAGGGCGAGGAAGCGCTCGGCGATGGTGCGGCCGATGCCTCGTCCGGCACCGGTCACGAGGACGCTGCGGGGAGCACGGGCCGGCTGGGGCTGGGTCTCGTGGGAGGCAGGCACGGGTCACGACGCTAGCCGACGACGACGGCCGGAGGCCGGAGGGCGCGACTAACGTCGGCCGGTCCGCTGTTGTGGAAGGTCCACAAGGGACTGCCGACCTAGGATCTGTGGGTGAGCACGCCGAGCGGGCTGCCGCCGGAGCAGCCTCCGGTGCACCGCATCACCACAGCACCACCCTCGTTGTCGGCGGACCAGTCCCGCCGGCAGCGCAGCTACCTGATCCAGATGGGCATCCGGGTGGTGTGCTTCGTCGGGGCGGTGGCCACGTTCCACCGGGTGCCCGTGGTCGTGACGGTGCTGCTGGTGATCGGCGCCGTGGTGCTGCCGTACACGGCGGTGCTGGTGGCCAACGCCGGTCGTGAGCGGCAGGCGCGCGACGCGTCGTTCCTCGACCCGCGGCTGATCGGTTCGTCGCGCACGGACGGCCGCCCGGCCGCGCCAGACCCCAAGGACACCGGTACCACGGGCGACGGCACGGCGTCCCGTCCGACGCCCGAGGAACGACGACGGCAGGCCGGAGGAGACCGATGAGCGAGGCGGACCGGGGCACGGGCGTGCCGGACGCGGTCGGCGAGCTGGTCTGCAGCGGGCGCGGCTGCCGTCGGCCGGCGGCGTGGGGGCTGCTGTGGAACAACCCGCGCCTGCACACCCCGGACCGGCGCAAGGTCTGGCTCGCCTGCGAGGAGCACCGCGGCTCGCTGTCGGAGTACCTGCAGGTGCGGGCGTTCCTGCGGGACGTGGTGCCGGTCGGCGAGCTGGTGCAGTCGGACCAGGGCGGTCCCACACCGTGAGGCCGGCCGTCCGCCGGGCCCTCGGGCTGGTGCTGATCGGTGTCGTCGTGGCGGTGACCTGCACGTTCCTCGGTCGGTGGCAGTGGCACCGGCACGTGGTGAAGGACCGGCTGATCGCCGTCGTCCAGGCGAACTGGGCGGCAGCGCCGGTGCCGTTGAGCACCCTCGCGCCGCCGGGGGCCGGCCTGACGCCGGCGTCGGAGTGGCGCTCCGTCCGTGCGGAGGGTCACTACGTCCCCGCCGCCACGGTGCTGCTGCGCAACCGGCCGGTGGCGAGCCACTCGGCGTACCACGTGCTGGTGCCGTTCGTGACGCGGGACGGGTCCGTGCTGGTGGTCGACCGCGGCTGGGTGCCGATCGGCAGCAACGGGTCGACCGCGCCGACCCCTGCCGCGCCGCCGGCCGGCACGACCACCCTGGTCGGCCGCGTGCGCATGCCGGAGGCCGCGTCGACCCGTGGGGCGCCGGCGGGTCAGGTGCAGTCGATCGACGTCCCGCAGGTGCTCGCGGCCGCCGGAGCCGCTGCCCCCGCCGGCACCGCGTACCCCTTCTACGTGGCGGTCTCGACCGAGGACCCCGCCCCGGCGCAGGCGCTGGGCACCCTGGACCCGCCGGACACGGACCCCGGACCCCACCTGTCGTACGCGTTCCAGTGGTGGGTGTTCGCCCTGGGCGGGTTCGCCGCCTGCGTGTGGTCCGCGCGGCGCGAGCTTCTGGAGGAGCGCCAGGAGCGCGCCGCCGCACCGGCACGGCGCGTCGGCGACGCGGACGACGTCGCGGCCACGAGCGCGCCGGCGGCCCACGACGCGGGACGGGACGAGACGGCCGGCCCGACGACGGCACCGGCGGAGGGCTCGGGTGCGGCCGACGAGGGCCGTGCTGCGGCCGGGCCGTCGCACAAGCGGCCACGCCGCCGGCCCGGGCGTGACGAGCTCGCCGAGGACGCGTTGGTGGACGCGCAGCTCGGTGGCGGGTCGCCGGGCCGGCCACCCGGGCGTCCGGAGGACGCCGAGCCACGCTGAGCGGCGGCCGAGGCTCGGTACGACGTCGGCCGCTCCGGGTGGTCCCGCGCGGGTGGCGTCAGGCCAGCGCGATCAGGTCCAGGTAGTCCGGTCCCCACAGGTCCTCGGCACCGTCCGGGAGCAGCAGCACGCGCTCCGGGTTCAGCGCCGCGACGGCACCCTCGTCGTGGCTGACGAGCACGACTGCGCCCGCGTAGCCGCGCAGCGCGGCGAGGATCTCCTCGCGTGACGCCGGGTCCAGGTTGTTGGTCGGCTCGTCCAGCAGCAGCACGTTGGCGCTCGAGACCACCAGCGCCGCGAGCGCGAGCCTCGTCTTCTCCCCGCCGGAGAGCACGCTCGCGGGCTTGTCGGCGTCGTCCCCCGAGAAGAGGAACGAGCCGAGCACCGAGCGCACCTGCGTGTCGGTCAGGTCGGGGGCTGCCGAGCGAAGGTTCTCCACCACCGTGCGGGACAGGTCCAGGGTCTCGTGCTCCTGCGCGTAGTAGCCGAGCTTGAGGCCGTGACCAGGGCGGACCTCGCCGGTGTCGCTCGGCTCCAGGCCGCCGAGGATGCGCAGCAGCGTCGTCTTGCCCGCGCCGTTGAGGCCGAGCACGACCACCTTGGACCCGCGGTCGATCGCCAGGTCGACGTCGGTGAACACCTCGAGCGACCCGTACGACTTCGACAGGCCCTCCGCCGTCAGCGGGGTCTTGCCGCACGGCGCCGGGTCGGGGAACCGCAGGTGCGCCACCTTGTCGGACGCGCGCACCTGCTCCAGGCCGGACAGCAGCCGCTCGGCGCGCTTGGCCATGTTCTGCGCGGCGACGGCCTTGGTCGCCTTGGCGCGCATCTTGTCGGCCTGCGCCAGCAGAACCGCCGCCTTCTTCTCGGCGTTGGCGCGCTCCCGGCGGCGGCGCTTCTCGTCCGTCTCGCGCTGGGTCAGGTAGGCGTCCCAGCCGAGCGCGTACTGGTCGATCACCCCGCGGTTGGCATCGAGGTGGAACACCTTGTTGACGCAGGCGCGCAGCAGCTCGGCGTCGTGGCTGATGACGACGAACCCGCCGGAGTACGCCTTGAGCCAGTCGCGCAGCCAGGCGATCGAGTCCGCGTCGAGGTGGTTGGTCGGCTCGTCGAGCAGCAGGGTCTGGGCGCCCGAGAACAGGATCCGGGCGAGCTCTACCCGGCGGCGCTGACCGCCTGACAGCGTGCCGAGACCCTGCGACAGGACCCGGTCGTCCAGACCCAGGTTCGAGGTGATCCGGTGGGCCTCGCTCTCGGCGGCGTACCCGCCGGCGGCGGTGAACCGGGCCTCGAGGCGGGAGTACCGCTCCATCGCGGTCTCGCGGGTGGCGTCGTCGGCGCTGGCCATCGCGCCCTCGGTCTCCCGCATCGCCCGCACCACCTCGTCCAGCCCGCGGGCGGACAGCACGCGGTGCAGCGCCAGCTGGTCGGCGTCCCCCGTGCTCGGGTCCTGCGGCAGGTAGCCGATCTCACCGCCGCGGGTCACCTGACCACCCGTGGGCTGGCCCTGACCGGCGAGCACGCGCGTCAGGGTGGTCTTGCCCGCGCCGTTGCGGCCGACGAGGCCGATCCGGTCGCCGGCGGCGACGCGGAAGCTGGTGGGCTCGAGGAGGACGCGGGCGCCGATGCGCAGCTCCACGCCCTGGGCGACGATCACTGGTGGGTTCCTCCGACGACGGGCGCTCGGGCCTTGGGCCGGGGCACAAACGCCCGCCAGTCTACGACCGGCTAGCGTGACCGAGGTCCGAGCAGCCTCTCCTGCCGGCTACCGGTGCCACCCACACGGCGAGGCCCGGGCCACGACTGCCAGACGCTCGACGCGTCCGACCACCCGACCCTGACGACCGGAGCAGCCGATGTCCAGCGGATTCCCCCACCCGACGCCCGCCGACGACGCCGCCACCGGAGGGGCCGGCACCGACCGCCTGGCGGCCCTCGGGGTCGATGCCGTCCTGCCCGCACCCGTCAGCCGACGCTCCCCCGCCGGCGACATCGCCCTGGTGGGCGTGCTCGCGGCGTTCATCGCCGCCTGCGCGGTGCTGCCGCCGATCCCCACCGGCACGGCCGTACCGATCACGCTGCAGACGTTCGCCATCACGCTGGCGGGGCTGCTGCTGGGCGCACGGCGAGGCGCGCTGGCGGTCGCGCTCTACCTGGCGGTGGGGCTGGCGGGCGTCCCGGTGCTGGCCGGCGGCACCGGCGGCATCGGTGTGCTGGCCGGTCCGACGGTCGGCTACCTGGCGGCGTTCGTGCCCGCCACCGCGTTGACGGGGTGGTTCGCGGGTCTCGCGCGCAGGGCCCGGCCGGCACGTCGGTTCCTGGTGCTCGCGGCCGCCGGGGTGGCCGCCACCTGGCTCGTCGTCCGGCCGCTCGGCATCGCCGGCCTCGCCTGGCGCACCGGCATGTCGGTGCAGGGGGCGTTCGTCGTCGACCTGCGCTTCTGGCCTGGCGACCTGATCAAGTGCCTGCTGGCGGCGGCCGTCGCCGCAGCGGCGCTGCGGGCGTTCCCGGACCTGCTGCGCGACCGTCGGTGATCGAGCTCGACCGGGCGGAGGTGACCGTCTGGACCCCCGATCCGGTCAGCGGTCGCGACCGCACCGTCCGGATCCTCGGCCCCGTGACGCTGTCGCTCTCCGAGCGCAGGGTGGCCGTGGTGGGCGCGAACGGTTCCGGGAAGTCCACCCTCGCCCGGCTGCTCGACGCTCTGGTGCTGCCCTCCGCCGGCACGGTCCGGGTCGACGGTCTCGACACCGTGCGGGACGGGGCGGCGGTGCGCCGCCGGGTCGGCTTCCTGTTCACCGACCCCGACGCGCAGGTGGTGATGCCGACTCCGGCGGAGGACGTGGCGCTCTCGCTGCGCCGGACCACGGGCACCGCCGCGGAGCGCCGCTCGGCGGCCCGCGCCTGGCTCGACCGGTTCGGCCTCGCGGACCACGCGGACCTGCCGGTGCACGCGCTGTCCGCGGGCCAGCGGCAGCTGCTGGCGCTCGCCGCCGTGCTGGCCACCGAGCCGGCGGTGCTGGTGTGCGACGAGCCGACCACCCTGCTCGACCTGCGGTGGCGGCGCGTCGTGGACCAGCTCCTCGACGCCCTGGAGCAGCAGGTGGTGCTGGTCACCCACGACCTCGAGGCTGCGGCGCGGGCCGACCGGGTGCTGGTGGTCGACCAGGGGCAGGTGGTCCACGACGGTCCCCCCGGTCCCGCCCTGGGGCGGTACCGCGAGCTGATGAGCGAGGCGCCGCGCGCCGCCGGGGTGCGGGCGTCGTGAGTCGCCGTCGGGGCCGCGGAGCCTGGACGGGACCGCTCGGTCTCTACGTACCAGGGACCAGCCCGCTGCACCGCCTGCCGGTGTGGGCGTCCCTCTGCGGCACGGCGGCGTTCACGGCCGCGGTCGTCCTGGTCCCGGGCCTGCCGGCCGCGGCGGCCGGTGTGCTGGTCGCGTCGGCCGCTGCCGCGGTCGCCCGCCTGCCGTGGCGCCGGGTGGTGCTCGGCTTGCGGCCGGGTCTGGTCGCCGCGGCGTTCGTCGGCCTCGGTCGCTGGTGGACGAGCGGAGCCGCGGCCGGCGTGGCCGGCGCGCTCGACCTGCTCGCCGTGGTGCTCGCCGGCGTCGTGCTCGCGGCGACCACCCCGGCGGACGAGCTGGTGAGCGTGGTGACGGGTGCGACCACAGGTCTGCGGCGGTTCGGCGTCCGGCCGAGCTCGATCGCGCTCGGGGTCGCTCTCATGCTGCGCAGCGTCCCCGTGCTGGTCCAGGTCCTCGGGGAGTCCGCCGACGCGGCGCGGGCCCGCGGTCTGGACCGGTCACCGCGCGCGCTCGTCGTGCCGGCCGGGGTGCGGACCGTCGCGCATGCCCGACGGGTCGGGGAGGCGCTCGCCGCCCGTGGGCTGCCGGACGACTGAACCGCACCGACCCACCGCCGGTGCACGGGCCATCCGGTGGCCGCTCCTCCGATGCCGGGTTAGCGTCCCCGCGTGACCTTCCACGAGGGCGGCGACTTCGAGGGCGGCCGGGTGCAGAGCCGCGGACCCGGACGCGGCATCGCCATCGGCGGCGGCGTGACCGGGCTCGTCGTGGTCGTCCTGGTCACGCTGCTCAACGGTGGCAACCTCGGCGACGTGCTCAACGCCGTCGGCGGTGGGTCGCAGTCCGGTGGCACGTCGCAGGGCACCACCATCCAGCGCTGCTCCGCCGAGCAGGCGAACACCCAGCGCGACTGCCGGCTGTCGGCGACCGTGCAGGGTCTCGACGCCTACTGGCAGCAGGCGCTGGCCGCCCAGGGGACGCCGTTCAGCCAGCCGCCGGTGGTCTCGTTCACCTCGCAGACGAGCACCGGCTGCGGCGCCGCGTCGAGCTCCACCGGACCGTTCTACTGCCCGACGGACCGGACGGTGTACCTGGACCTGGGCTTCTACGACCAGCTGCAGAGCCAGTTCGGCGCCCAGGACGGACCGCTGGCGGAGATGTACGTCACGGCCCACGAGTACGGGCACCACGTGCAGAACCTGCTCGGCACGATGAGCAAGATCGACCACCAGGGCACCGGGGCGACGTCCGACTCGGTCAAGCTCGAGCTGCAGGCCGACTGCTACGCCGGCATCTGGATCGGCCACGCCGCGACGACCAAGGACCCGCAGACGGGCGTGGTGCTCCTCGACCCCGTGACGCCGCAGCAGCTGTCGAACGCGCTCGCAGCGGCGCAGGCCGTGGGCGACGACCACATCCAGCAGCAGTCCGGCGGCGGGGTCAACCCGGACACGTGGACGCACGGGTCGAGCGCCCAGCGTGAGAAGTGGTTCACCACCGGCTACCAGAAGGGCACGCTGGCGGCCTGCGACACGTTCTCGGCACCGAGCCTCTGACAGCACCCGGACGCGCCGGGGCGCAGCGGGACGCACGGTCCCGCGGGGACGACGACGCCCCCCACGACCGCAGTCGCGGGAGCGTGCCGGAGCGGCGGTGCTCAGATGTTGAAGCCGATGGCCCGCATCTGCTCGCGACCGTCCTCGGTGATCTTCTCCGGGCCCCACGGCGGCATCCACACCCAGTTGATGCGGAACGCGTCGACGATGCCGTCGAGCACCTGAGCCGTCTGGTCCTCGATCATGTCGGTCAGCGGGCAGGCCGCCGACGTCAGCGTCATGTCGATGGTGGCGGTGTTGGTCTGGTCCACCAGCACGCCGTACACCAGCCCGAGGTCGACGACGTTCACGCCCAGCTCGGGGTCGATGACGTCGCGCATGGCCTCCTCGACGTCGGCAGCCGTGGCCGGCTCCGTGCGGGCGCCGGGGTTCTGGTCGATGCTCATGCGTCCTCCTGGGTACGGGCGCCGGACAGGATGAGGGCGTCGGACATGGCGACCCAGCCGAGCAGGGCGCACTTGACGCGTGCGGAGTAGCGGGAGACGCCGGTGAACGCCGCGGCGTCGCCGAGCGCCTCCTCTGCGGCCTCGTCGTCCAGGCCGGCACCGCGCGACTGCATGAGCGCGCGGAAGGAGTCGTGCAGCGAGTCCACCGTGCGCAGGTCCTGGCCGACGACGAGGTCGTGGAGCACCGACGCCGACGCCTGGGAGATCGAGCAGCCCTGGCCGTCCCAGCGCAGGTCGCGCACCACCGGCACGGGGCCGCTGGTGTCGACGTCGACCCGGACCGTCAGCTCGTCGCCGCAGGTCGGGTTGACCTGGTGGGACACCCCGCAGGCGTCGGCGTGCTCGGCGATCGCCACCGCGACCGTCCCCGAGCCCTCGGGCAGGCCGCGCCCGTGCGGGTACTTCGCGTGGTCCAGGATCACCTGCTGGTACAGCTGTTCCATCGAGCTGGCGCTCACGCCTCACCTCCGTGTCGGTGGACGCGCGCGTCGTCGTCCGCACCGAAGAACGCCCGGACCCCCGCCAGCGCTTCCCGGAACACCTCGATCTCCGCCTCGGTGGTGTACACGGACGCGGTGGCGCGAGCCGTCGCGGCCACGCCGAAGCGGCGGTGCAGCGGCTGGGCGCAGTGGTGGCCGACGCGCACGGCGACGCCGGCGTCGTCCAGCACCTGGCCGACGTCGTGCGCGTGCACCCCGTCCACCACGAACGACACAGTGGCGAGCCGGTCCCGGTTGTCCGTCGGGCCGATCACCCGCACGCCGGGCACGGACGCGACGGCGTCCAGCAGCAACCCGGCGAGCTGCCGCTCGTGCGCCGCCACGGCGTCCATGCCGAGCTCCGCCAGGTAGTCCGCCGCGACACCCATTCCGACAGCCTGGGCGACCATCTGGGTGCCGGCCTCGAACCGCTGCGGCGGCGGGGCGTACGTCGTCTGCTCCATGGTGACGACCTCGACCATCGACCCGCCCGTGAGGAAGGGCGGCAGGTCCGCCAGCAGCTCCCGGCGCCCGTACAGGGCGCCGACACCGGTGGGACCGAGCATCTTGTGGCCGGAGAAGGCGGCGAAGTCCACGCCGAGCGCGTGCAGGTCCACCGGCAGGTGCGGGACGGACTGGCAGGCGTCCAGCACGGTGAACGCGCCGACCTCGCGAGCCCGGGCGACGAACGCGTCGACGGGCGTGATCGCCCCGGTGACGTTCGACGCGTGCGTGAACGCCAGCACGCGCGTGCGCTCACCGACGACCGTCGCGAGGTCCTCCAGCCGGATGCGCCCGTCGTCGTCCACGCCCAGCCAGCGCAGCGTGGCCCCGGTCCGCGCGGCGAGCTCCTGCCACGGCACGAGGTTCGCGTGGTGCTCGGCCTCGGTGACGACGATCTCGTCGCCCGGGCCGAGCGCGAAGCGGCGTGCCGCCGCACCCCCGCGGCCGAGGCTCGCGTTGGACATCGCGTACGCGACGAGGTTGATCCCCGCCGTCGCGTTGGACGTCCAGACGAGCTCGTCGGCCGCCACGCCGACGAACGACGCGACGCGCGACCGGGCGCCCTCGAACGCCTCGGTCGCCTCCTCCGCGAGCTGGTGCGCACCGCGGTGCACGGCGGCGTTGCGCTGCGTGTAGAAGTCCTGCTCGGCGTCGAGCACCACCTCGGGCTTCTGCGAGGTGGCACCCGAGTCCAGGTACACCAGCGGCCGCCCGTCGCGCAGGGTGCGCGACAGCAGCGGGAAGTCCGCCCGCACCGCGGCGAGCTCCTCGGGGCTCAGGGTGCGGGTGGCGTCCAGCGTGCTGGTCATCGGTCCTCCGCTCGGACGGTCGGCTGGGTGGGTAGGTGCAGGCCGTGCTCAGACGAGCGGGGCACCCTGGGTGAAGCGGTCGTAGCCCTCGTCCTCGAGCCGGTCGGCCAGGTCGGAGCCGCCCTCCTCGGCGATGCGCCCGTCGACGAAGACGTGCACGAAGTCGGGCCGGATGTACCGCAGGATCCGGGTGTAGTGCGTGATCAGCAGCACGCCGACGTCCGTCTTGCTCGCCACGCGGTTCACGCCCTCGGACACGATGCGCAGCGCGTCGACGTCCAGACCGGAGTCCGTCTCGTCGAGGATCGCGAACTTCGGTGCCAGGAGCTCCATCTGCAGGATCTCGTGGCGCTTCTTCTCGCCGCCGGAGAAGCCCTCGTTCACCGACCGCTCGGAGAACGCCGGGTCCATGCGCAGGTTGTCCATCGCGGTGCGGACGTCCTTGACCCAGGTGCGGAGCGCCGGAGCCTGGCCGGACACGGCCGTCTTGGCGGTCCGCAGGAAGTTCGACACCGAGACGCCGGGCACCTCGACCGGGTACTGCATGGCCAGGAACAGGCCGGCACGAGCGCGCTCGTCGACCTTCATCGCGAGGACGTCCTGGCCGTCCAGCGTCACGGAGCCGGAGGTGACGTGGTACTTGGGGTGACCGGCCAGCGAGTAGGCCAGCGTGGACTTGCCGGAGCCGTTCGGCCCCATGATCGCGTGCGTCTCGCCGCTGTTCACGGTGAGGTCGACGCCGCGCAGGATGGGCTTGGGGCCCTCCTTCGTCTCGACGCTGACGTGCAGGTCGCTGATCTGCAGGGTGGACATGGTTCTCCTCAGGGTCTTCAGAGCGGGGCGTCGACGTCGACGAGCACCTGCTCGCCCTCGACGGTCAAGGGGTAGACGGGTACGGGCCGGACGGCGGGCGGGGACAGCGGCTTGCCGGTGCGCAGGTCGAACCGCGACCCGTGCAGCCAGCACTCGATCGTGGCGCCCTCGACCTCGCCGTCGGACAACGAGACCTGGCCGTGCGAGCAGATGTCGCTGATGGCGTGCAGCTCGCCGTCCTCGTCGCGGACGACGGCCACCTCGACGGTGCCGTCGGCGCCCTCGAGCTCGACCCGCAGGGTGCCCGCCACGGGGACCTGTGCGGCGAGGCACGCGCGCTGAGCGCTCATGCCTGCTCGCCCTCGGCGGCCGCCCCGTCCGGGGACTCGAGGACGACGGCGCCGGACGCCGCCAGCTCGCTCTCGATCGACGCGAGCAGCCGCTCCTCGATCTCCGGGACCTCGATCTGGTGCAGCAGCTCGGCGAAGAAGCCGAGCACCACCAGACGCCGGGCGTCCTGCTCGTGGATCCCGCGCGAGCGCAGGTAGAACAGCTGCTCGTCGTCGAACCGGCCGGTGGCGCTCGCGTGCCCCGCACCCTCGATCAGACCGGTCTCGATCTCGAGGTTCGGCACGGAGTCCGCACGCGCCCCGTCGCTGAGCACCAGGTTGCGGTTCAGCTCGTAGGTGTCGGTGCCCTCGGCCTGCGCCTGGATCAGCACGTCGCCGACCCACACCGCGTGCGCACCGTCGCCCTGCAGGGCGCCCTTGTACGTGACACGGGAGCGGCACGACGGCACCGCGTGGTCGATGAACAGCCGGTGCTCCTGGTGCTGGCCCGCGTCGGCGAAGTACAGGCCGAGCGCCGTGACGTCGCCGCCCTCACCCGTGAACTCGGCGTCCGGGGTGATGCGCACCACGTCGCCGCCCAGCGTGACGACGATGTGCCGCACGGTGGCGTCCCGGCCGACGCGCAGGCGGTGCGCCGCGTCGTGCACCGAGCCCGGGGCCCAGTCCTGCAGCGACACCACGGTCAGGTGGGAGCCCTCGTCGGCGACGATCTCGATGGTCTCCGCGAGCGTCGCCTGGCCGACGTGGTCGATCACGACGGTGCCCTGGGACATCGCCTCGGCGTGCACCAGCAGGTGCGCGGCGGTCGGGTCGAGGGACGAGCCCTCCAGCACCACGGAGGTGACCTGCGAGGCGACCGCCTCGCGCGGGAACGTCACGACGGTCGACCGCGGGAAGGACGCCCACGACGCGGCCGCGATCCGGTCCCCGGGCCGGCCCGCCAGGCCCAGCCGTGCGTCGTCGCGGTCGACGATCTCGACGCGCACCTCCGGGCTCTCCACCACGGTGGTGAGCACGCCGTGGCCGGTCAGCACGCCGCCGTCGGCCGCCACCAGCGGCGCCAGGCGGTCCATCGGCGAGAACCGCCACTCCTCCTCGCGGCCGGTCGGCACGGGGAAGTCGGCGACGTCGAAGCTGGTCCGCCGGGCGGCCCGGCTCGTCTCGGGGACGGTCGCCATGCCGTGGCTGTGCGCCTGGTCGGCGACCGCCCGCGAGTGGTCGGTCGACAGCCCCGCGGGCTCGTTCGTCGTGGTCGTCATCAGCCGACGGCACCTTCCATCTGGAGCTCGATGAGGCGGTTGAGCTCGAGCGCGTACTCCATGGGCAGCTCACGGGCGATGGGCTCGACGAACCCGCGCACGATGGTCGCCACGGCCTCCTGCTCGGGCAGGCCTCGGGACATCAGGTAGAACAGCTGGTCCTCGCTCACCCGCGAGACCGTCGCCTCGTGGCCCATCGTCACGTCGTCCTCGCGGACGTCGACGTACGGGTAGGTGTCGGAGCGGGATATCTGGTCCACCAGGAGTGCGTCGCACAGCACGGAGGAGCGCGACCTCTCGGCGCCCTCGAGGATCTGCACCAGCCCGCGGTACGAGCACCGGCCACCGCCCCGCGCCACCGACTTGCTGATGATGTGGCTGGAGGTGTTCGGCGCCGCGTGCACCATCTTCGAGCCGGTGTCCTGGTGCTGACCCTCGCCGGCGAACGCGATCGACAGCGTCTCCCCGCTGGCGTGCTCGCCCATCAGGTAGACGGCCGGGTACTTCATGGTGACCTTCGAGCCGATGTTGCCGTCGACCCACTCCATGGAGCCGCCCTCGGCGACCGTCGCGCGCTTGGTGACCAGGTTGTACACGTTGGTCGACCAGTTCTGGATGGTCGTGTACCGGACGCGGGCGTTCTTCTTGACGATGATCTCGACCACCGCGGAGTGCAGCGAGTCGCTCTGGTAGATCGGCGCGGTGCAGCCCTCGACGTAGTGCACGTACGAGCCCTCGTCCGCGATGATCAGCGTCCGCTCGAACTGGCCCATGTTCTCCGTGTTGATGCGGAAGTAGGCCTGCAGCGGGATGTCGACGTGCACGCCCGGCGGCACGTAGACGAACGACCCGCCCGACCACACGGACGTGTTCAGCGACGCGAACTTGTTGTCCCCCGGCGGGATCACCGAGCCGAAGTACTGCTCGAAGATCTCGGGGTACTCCTTGAGACCGGTGTCGGTGTCGAGGAAGACGACGCCCTGCTTCTCCAACTCCTCCTGGATCTGGTGGTACACCACCTCGGACTCGTACTGCGCGGCGACGCCGGCGACCAGGCGCTGCTTCTCCGCCTCCGGGATGCCCAGCCGGTCGTACGTGTTCTTGATGTCCTCGGGCAGGTCCTCCCAGCTGGCGGCCTGCTTCTCCGTCGACCGGACGAAGTACTTGATGTTGTCGAAGTCGATGCCGGACAGGTCGGCACCCCAGGCGGGCATCGGCTTCTTGTCGAACAGGCGGAGCCCCTTCAGGCGCGTCTTCAGCATCCATTCCGGCTCGCTCTTGAGCGCCGAGATGCCCCGCACCACCTCCTCGGACAGGCCGCGGCGCGCGGTGGCACCGGCGACGTCGGTGTCGTGCCAGCCGTAGCCGTAGGTGCCGATCGAGGCGATGGCCTCGTCCTGCGTCAGCTGCGGGGCCAGAGGCGTGGTGATCGGCTCCGTGGGTGCGCTCATGCTGTCGGTCCTTCCGTCGCGATCACGGGGGTGGTCGGTGGTGCTGGGACCCGGCGGGTGCCGGTGGGGATGCTGGTGGTGCAGACGTGGCCGCCGGAGGTCAGCGTCGCCAGGCGCTGCACGTGCACGCCGAGCAGGTGGCCGAACGCGCGGGTCTCCGCCTCGCACAGCTGCGGGAACTGGGCCGCGACGTCCTGCACGGGGCAGTGACCCTGGCACAGCTGCACGGCGTCGGTACCCGGGACCGGACGCGCCGACGCGGCATAGCCATGGTCGTCCAGAGCCCGCGCGAGCGCCTCCGCACGGGCGGTCATGTCGGTCCCGGCTGCGTCGACCGCGGGGGCGATCTGCCGCTCGAGGTCGCCGACGCGCTCGGCGGCGAACTTCTCGACCGCCTCCTCGCCGGCGGCGCTGGCGAGGAACGCGAGCGCCTCCGCGGCGATCTCGGCGTACCGGTGCTCCAGGTCGTGCTGGCCCCGGGTCGCGACGACGAACCGGCGGGCCGGACGTCCGCGCCGGGCCGGTGCACCGCCCGTTGCCGTGTGCGGTGCGATCTGCCCGTTGTGCTCCAGCGCGGACAGGTGGCGCCGCACTCCCGCCGGGGTCAGGTCGAGGGCAGCGGCCAGCTCGACGGCGCTGATCGGCCCGTCCGCGGCGATCAGCTCGAGCACGCGCTGCCGGGTCCGGGTCTCCAGGTCGTCCACCCGCCCGGAGGACGCTCCGGCGAGCACGCCTCCGGCCGGCACGACGACGGGCAGCAGGCTGCTCATGCGCACCTCCACAGGAGACGGGGTGACCGGTGCGACGAGCACCGTTCGAGATGTCCGGGACCGACGCGGTGGTCGCTCCCGATATCGGCAACATCCTTGTTGCCAAAATACATCCCGGCAAGCAAGGCCTGCCTTCCTCGTCCGCGATGCGGCCGCCGCGCGGGACGCGACGCGCGACCTGCCCGGTCAGGCGCCCTTCGCGTCGCCGTACGACGTGGCCGTCCCCACGGAGAGCGGGAACTCGACCGGGAAGTCGCCGAACAGCAGCCGCCCGGCGGCTACCGCGGCGGCACGGACCTCCTCGACCACCACGGGGGCCAGGGCCGTCGGGGTGTGGACCACCAGCTCGTCGTGCAGGAAGTAGACGAGGTGCGGACGCGCGGCGAACGGCTCCGCCGCGCGACCGACCGCAGCCGTCGGTCCCATCGCCCACAACCTGCGCCGGGTCTCGGCGATCCAGGCCAGGGCCCACTCCGCTGCCGTGCCCTGCACGACGAAGTTCCTGGTGAACCGGCCCCAGCCCCGGCTCGCCGCCCGCGCCCGTGACTCCTCGCCGGTGCCGCCCTCGTCCGACAGCGCATCGAGCTGGGTCTGTGCCCAGGCCGCCCCGGGGCGCGGCGATCCGCGTCCCAGCAGGGTGGAGACCACCTCCCCGCGCTCGCCGGCACGAGCGGCCGCCTCGACGTACGCCAAGGCGTCCGGGTACGCCCGGGCGATCCGCGGCAGCACCGCTGCGCTCGCGCCGGTGGTGCCGCCGTAGAGCGCGCCCAGCATGCCGACCTTCGCCAGCGCCCGCTCCGGCACCACCCCGGCCGCCACCATCGCGGTGTAGAGGTCGTGGCCCCGGCCGGCTGCGGCGAGCTGCTCGTCGTAGGCCAGCCCGGCCAGCACCCGCGGCTCCAGCTGCGCCGCATCGGCGACGACCAGGCTCCACCCCTCGTCGGCACGCACCGCACCCCGCAGGTGGCGCGGCAGCTGGAGAGCACCACCGCCGCTGCTCCCCCACCGGCCGGTGACCACCCCTCCGACCACGTACTCGGGGCGGAACCGACCGTCGTGCACCCAGGTGTCCAGCCACGTCCAGCCGTTGGCGGTGTGCAGGCGCGACAGCCGCTTGTACTCCGTCAGCGGTGCGACAGCGGCGTGGTCCAGACCCTCGAGCTCCCACTTCCGGGTCGAGGTCACGGGCAGCCCCACGCGGCGCAGCGCACGGAGCAGGTCCGGCTGCGAGTCGGGGTTCAGCGCCGGTGCGTCCAGCTCCGACCGGAGCTGCTCCGCGAGCTGCTCGAGACGGCGGGGCCGCTCGCCGGCGCGCGGACGTGGCCCGAGGAGCGAGCGGAGCACCTCGTCGTGCACCGCCGGGTCCCACGGCACACCGGCGTGGCGCATCTCCGCCGCGGCCAGCGCACCGGCCGACTCGGCAGCCAGCAGCAGCCGCAACCGTGCCGGTGGGGTGGCGTGCTCGACCGCCTCGTCCTGCGCGGTCAGCTCCGCCAGGCACGTCTCCTCGTCGAGCGGCCGCTCGGCCCGGACCTCGTCGAAGAGCGTCTCGGCGGAAGGTCCGGGCTCGGCCGGAGCCGGCGCGTCGAACGGGGCGGCCGCGGCGGTCGCCAGCGGCGAGGTCGCGACAGCCGGTGCCAGGCGCAGGACGCGATGTGCGAGCCGCAGGTCCAGGCAGCGCTCGACCCGGACCCCGTCGGCCAGCAGGCCGGGATACAGGGCCGACGTGTCGCTCCACACCCAGCGCGGCGCCGACTCGCGGCCGACCACGGCGTGCGGCACCTCCTGGTCCACGCGGCGCACCCGTACGGTCGCCCCGTCGGGGCGCCGGGTGACCAGGAGCAGCACCTGACCACCCTCCCGCACACCGCCCACACGGCGCGCGGTCCGCCACCGCCCGCGCCGGAGGCCACAGGGCGCCGGGATAGAGTCGCGCCCGTGCCGCTCTCCCCAGCCGTCGAGGTGACGGGGCTGCTCAAGCGCTACGGCACGGACGTCGCGGTCGAGGGGCTCGACCTGGTCGCGGAGTCCGGACGGGTGACCGCGGTGCTCGGCCCCAACGGCGCCGGCAAGACGACCACCGTCGAGATCTGCGAGGGTCTGCGGCATCGCGACGGCGGCGACGTGCGGGTCCTCGGGTTCGACCCCGCGCACGACGCCGCGGCCCTGCGCCCCCTGGTCGGCGTGATGCTCCAGGACGGCGGGCTGCCGAACACGCAGCGGGCCGGTGACGTGCTCGAGCACGTCGCGCGCATGTACGCGGACCCGGTCGACACCGGCGAGCTGACGGAGCGCCTCGGCCTGCGCACGTTCGCGCGCACCTCCGTGCGACGGCTGTCCGGCGGTGAGCGGCAGCGGCTCGCGCTCGCCGTGGCGCTCGTCGGACGTCCCCGCCTGGTGTTCCTCGACGAGCCGAGCGCGGGGCTGGACCCCCAGGCGCGACGTGCCGTGTGGGACCTCGTCGGTGAGCTGTCCGCGGACGGGGTGTCCGTGGTGCTCACCACCCACTTCATGGCCGAGGCGGAGGCCCTGGCCGACCACGTCGTGATCGTCGACCACGGGCGTGCGATCACCTCGGGCACGGTCGCCGACCTCGTCGCCTCAGGGGGCACCACCACGCTGCGCGTCGAGGCCGCCCAACCCCTCGACCCCGCCGCGCTCGCCACGGCGCTGGGATCGACGTTCACGGTCGAGGCGGCCGGCCGGACGGCCTGCAGCGTCGCCGGACCTGTCAACCCCAGGTCGGTGGCCGCCGTCACGGCGGCGCTCGCCGACGCGGACGTGCAGGTCACCCGCCTGGAGCTCGGCCGCCGCACGCTCGAGGACGTCTTCCTCGACCTGACCGGTCGGAGCCTGCGATGACCACCGCCGCCCCCGCGTCCCGGCGGATCACCGCGCAGAGCACCTTCGAGCTGCGCGCGGTGCTCCGCAACGGCGAGCAGGTGATGGTGACCGTCCTGCTGCCCCTCATCCTGCTGGGCGGTCTCGCGCGGGCCACCTTCGTCGCGCTGGACACCGGCGGCGCCACCCGGATCGACCTGGTCACACCGGGCGTGCTCGCGTTCGCGCTGATGAGCTCGGCCTTCACCTCACCGGCGATCACCACGGCGTTCGACCGGCGCAACGGGGTGCTGCGCCTGATGGCGACCACCCCGCTCGGCCCCACCGGGCTGCTCGTCGGCAAGCTCGCCGCCGTGCTGGCCGTGCAGGTGATGCAGGTCGTGGTGATCGGCGGTGCGGCCGTCGCGCTCGGCTGGCGACCCGAGCCGGGCGGCATCCTGCCGGCGGTCGTCGCCTGGCTGCTCGGCACCACGGCGTGGGGCGCGGCCGCCCTGCTCGCCGCAGGACGCGTCCGTGCCGAGGCGGTCATCGCGCTGGCGAACCTCGTGCTGGTGCTCCTCGCCTTCGGCGGGGTGGTGCTGCCCGCGAGCGTGCTGCCCGCCGGGCTCGCCCACGTCGTCGGGTGGCTGCCGTCGGGCGCGCTCGGCGAGGCGCTGCGTGCAGCGCTGCTGCACGGCACCTGGGCCGCCGGGCCGCTGGCGGTGCTCGCCGTGTGGGCGGTCGCGCTGTCCGCGGCGGCCGCCCGCTGGTTCCGCTGGTCGTAGCGCGCCGGGACCGGTTCCGGCGGCGATCTACCCTGGTGACCGTGACCAGCGCAGCGGCCTCCGCACCTCCTGTCCGCGACCGCCTCGACGTCTGGCGCCGGCGCGCGGTCGTGGCCAACCTCGTCGCGCAGGTGCTGATCATCGTCACCGGAGGTCTGGTGCGCCTGACGGCATCCGGTCTCGGCTGCTCGTCGTGGCCCAGCTGCGAGCCGGGGCACTTCACGCCGACCGTGCACGACGCGACCAGCTACCACCCGTTCATCGAGTTCGGGAACCGCACCATCACCGGTGTCCTCGTCGTCGTCTCGCTCGCGGTCGCGCTCCTCGTCGGCATGGACCGCCGTCGCTCGGCGTCCTACCGCACGATGGCGTGGGTGCCCCTCGTCGGCGTGGTCGTCCAGGCCGTCGTCGGCGGGATGGCGGTCCTGTACCAGCTGCCGCCGGCCGTCGTCAGCGGCCACATGCTCCTGTCGATGGTGCTCGTCGCCGTGTCGACGTGGCTGGTGGTCCGCTCGCGCGAGAGCGACGCGGCGTCGACCCCCGTGGTGGACGGCGTCACACGCCGGCTGGTCGCCGGCCTCGGCGTCGCGGCCGTCGCCGTCGTGGCCCTCGGCGTCGTGGTGACCGGGGCCGGTCCGCACTCGGGCGACGACCGGGTCGGCTACCGGTTCGCCGTCGACCCGTTCCAGATGGCGCGCGTGCACTCGCTGGCGGTGTGGCTCTTCGTCGCACTGCTCGTCGCCGTCCTGCTGCGGCTGCGCCGCACCGGACCGGCCGCCGCCCGTCGAGCCGCCTGGCTGCTCCTCGCCGTCACCGCGGCGCAGGCGCTGATCGGCTACGTCCAGCTGTTCACCGGGCTGCCCATCGCCCTGGTCGACCTGCACATGCTGGGCGCCGCGGTGCTCGTCGTCGCGGTCGTCCTGCTCGCCGGCACCCTCCGCACGCGCGGTCCGGTACCTGCTCTCCCGGCGCCGGGTCCGCAGCCCGCTGCAGCGGCCCGCGCCGCCTGACCGCCTCTCGGGGTCGGTCCACCGTCCCGCCGCGAGGCTCAGGCGCCCGACGGCGGTGACCTCGTTACGCCGTGACGGCCTCGAGCGTGGACCAACCCGCAGCGCGGGCGGCCGCCGCCGCGAGGATCCCCACCACGGCCGTCGGGTTGTGCAGCCGTCCGCCGAGCACCGAGGCGACCGCCTCGTCGAGCGGCAGCCAGGACGCGACCATCGTCGCCTCCTCGTCGATGCGCTCGTAGCGGTCGCCGTGCGGCACCGGCGAGAGGTCCCGCGCCAGGTAGACCGTGATCGACTCGTCGGAGCTGCCCGGTGAGGTGAAGAAGTCGACCAGCCGCCACCACGAGCCCGCCCGCAGGTCGGCCTCCTCGGCGAGCTCGCGCGCTGCCGCAGCGACCGGGTCCTCCCCCTCGACGTCCAGCAGCCCGGCCGGCGGCTCCCACAGCTCCCGACGGACCGGGTGCCGGTACTGGGACAGCAGCAGCACCCGGTCGTCGTCGTCCAGCGCGATCACACCGACCGCACCGGGGTGCGCCGTGTACTCGCGCAGCACAGGCTCGCCACCCAGGTCGACGTGGTCGGCGACCACGTCGAACACCGTCCCGTCGTGCAGCACGCGGTGCTGCACGACGGGACGGCTCGCGACCGTGTCGGTCGGCTCCGGGGTGGCGGGCCGGGTGGTCATGCGGAGCGCCGCTTCAGCGCCGCACCGACGAGGCCGGCGAACAGCGGGTGCGCCCGCGTCGGGCGCGACTTGAACTCCGGGTGCGCCTGCGTCGCCACGAAGTACGGGTGCTCCTCGCGCGGCAGCTCGACGAACTCCACCAGCGACGTGTCCGGCGACACGCCGGAGATCACCAGGCCGGCCTCCTCGAGCTTGTCGCGGTAGGCGTTGTTCACCTCGTACCGGTGGCGGTGCCGCTCGGACACCTTGTCGGCGCCGTACAGCTCCGCGACCAGCGAGCCCGGCGTCAGCACGGCCTCGTAGGCGCCGAGCCGCATGGTCCCGCCCAGGTCGCCCTCGCCGCCGACGATCGCCAGCTGCTCCGCCATCGTCGCGATCACGGCGTGCGGCGTGTCCGGGTCGAACTCCGAGGACGATGCCCCGTCCAGCCCCAGCACGTTCCGGGAGTACTCGATCACCATGCACTGCAGGCCGAGGCACAGGCCCAGCGTCGGGACCTTGTTCTCGCGGGCCCAGCGCAGCGCGCCGACCTTGCCCTCGATGCCGCGAACCCCGAAACCGCCGGGGATCACCACACCGTCCACGCCCTCGAGCGCGGCCGCCGCACCGTCCAGCGTCTGGCAGTCGTCGGAGGTGACCCAGCGGATCTTCACCCGGGCGTCGTGGTGGAACCCACCGGCACGCAGCGCCTCCGTGACGGACAGGTAGGCGTCCGGCAGGTCGATGTACTTGCCGACGAGCGCGATCTCGACCTGGTGCGCGGGGCGGTGCACGCGCTGGAGCAGCGCGTCCCAGCCGCTCCAGTCGACGTCCCGGAAGGGCAGCGCGAGGCGCTGCACCACGTACGCGTCGAGGCCCTCGGAGTGCAGCACGCGCGGGATCTCGTAGATGCTCGGCGCGTCGGCGGCGGTCACCACGCCCTCGACGTCGACGTCGCACATCAGCGCGATCTTGCGCTTCGTGGACTCCGGCACCTCCCGGTCGGCGCGCAGCACGATGGCGTCCGGCTGGATGCCGATGCTCCGCAGGGCGGCGACCGAGTGCTGGGTCGGCTTGGTCTTCAGCTCGCCCGACGGGCCGATGTACGGCACCAGCGACACGTGCAGGAAGAAGACGTTCGCGCGGCCGACGTCGTGGCGCACCTGGCGCGCCGCCTCGAGGAACGGCAGCGACTCGATGTCGCCGACGGTGCCGCCGATCTCGGTGATGATCACGTCGACGTCGTCACCGGCCTGCGCGCGCATCCGGGACTTGATCTCGTCGGTGATGTGCGGGATCACCTGGACGGTGTCGCCGAGGTACTCCCCGCGCCGCTCGCGGGCGATCACCGTCGAGTAGATCTGGCCGGTGGTCACGTTGGCCGAGCCGACCAGGTTCACGTCGAGGAACCGCTCGTAGTGGCCGACGTCGAGGTCGGTCTCCGCACCGTCGTCCGTGACGAACACCTCACCGTGCTGGAACGGGTTCATGGTGCCCGGGTCCACGTTGAGGTAGGGGTCGAGCTTCTGCATGGTGACCCGCAGACCGCGCGAGCGCAGGAGGCGCCCGAGGCTGCTGGCCGTCAGGCCCTTGCCCAGAGAAGAGGCGACGCCTCCGGTGACGAAGATGTGCCGGGTCAGAGAATCCGACCGCCCGGAGAGTCGGTGCGCGCGATCCATCACGGGCTTCCACCCTACCGGACCGTTCGACCGGCCCGACGCCGCGGCACGCCCCGCGGCGTCGTCGGGCGGTCCCTAGCACCGGTCAGCTCCGGGCCGGCTCGTGCTCCGCTCGCAGCATCCCGTGCACGGTCTCGCGGTCCAGGCCCAGGACCGCCCCGACCACCACGAGCAGCGCGACGAGCCCGGCTCCGGCCGCCGCCCCGAGCGCGGTCCACGCGCCGGTGCCGGCGACGTGCGACACCGCATCCGCCACCCACCGACCCGCGACGGCTGCCACCGCACCGGCACCGCCAAGGACGAGCAGCGTGCGGGTCAGTCCGTCGAGCGCCACCGGACCCGCCGCCCGCCGCAGCGCCACGAGCGTCGCGCCGCCCCCGGCCGTCATCCCGGCCGTCGTGGCGAGGCCGAGCGCGGTCAGCACGGCGGCACGGTCGGGTCCGTGCGACGTCAGCGCGACGACGGCCACCACCGCGACGACCGCCACCGTGCCCCAGCCGACGGCGGCGCTCACGACGGCCGAACGCGCCCGCTCGAGGGCGTACAGCGTCCGGGACACGTGGAACATCGCCGCGAATCCGACCACCCCCGGGAGCATCCACGTGAGCAGGGCCGTCATGTCGGGCTGCACGGACGGGCTGTGCGACAGCGCCGCGAACACCCGGGCCACCGCCGGTGCGGCCGCCAGCAGGGCCGCGGCTCCGGCCGCCGCGGCGGCCAGCACGGCGCGGGTGGTGAGCGCGGACAGCCGTGCGAACCCGTCCTGGTCCGAAGCGGCGACCTGCGCGGCGACCCGCGGGAAGGTCGACGTGGCCAAGGGCACGACGAGGATCGCGTAGGGCAGCAGGTACACCTGCTGCCCGTACACGAACGTCGTGTACGAGCCTGCCGTGCCGCGGGTGACGGCGAGCTGCAGCACCACCAGCACCGAGAGCTGCTGGGCGGCGACGGCCGCGACACCCGCGAACGCCAACGACCTGAACCGGCGTGCCACGCCCGGGGGGAACCGCAGCGTCGGACGGATGGTGACCCCGAGCCGACGTACCGGGACGAGCATCGGGAAGCACATGGACGCCACGCCCGCCGTGGTCCCCCAGGCCAGCACCTGCAGGGCGGCGCCGGGGACGGCGGCCGGGTCGTCCCGCTGGCCGTGCGCCAGCAACCCGTACCCCAGGAACGTCGCGACGACCACCAGGGACGACATCACGGGCGCGAAGGCCGGCCAGAAGAACCGCCGGTGCGCCTGCAGCACCGCGTACAGCAGCACCGTCAACCCGTACATCGGCACCTGCACCGCGAACACGACGACGAAGAAGCGCAGGACCTCGACCGCCCCCGCACCGCGGTCGCCGGCGAGGAGCCGAGCCACCGGACCGGACACGGCCGCCAGCAGCAGCCCGAGCGGGGTGAGGACGAGCAGGGTCCAGCCGAGCGCGGCACCGACGATCCGGTCCACCTCCGCCACGTCGCGGCGCAGCACCGGCCCTGCCAGCAACGGCACGAGCGCACCGGCGAGGGCTCCGCCGGCTGCCACCTCGAACAGCACGTTCGGCAGCACGTTCGCGGAGTTGTAGGCGTCGGCCACCCCACCCATCCCGACGGTGCCCGCGCCGACCAGGTAGCGGACGAAGCCCAGCACGCGGGACAGCGCGGTGACCACGGCGATCATCGCCGCGGCGCCCGCGAGCCCGCCTAGCAGCCGGCGGCGCACGGGACTCACCCCCGGCCTGGCCGGCGACGCCGGCCCCAGGCGTCGACGGCCGCGAGCGCCGGCGTCCGCTCGATCACGGCAGTGAAGCTGACCCGTTCGCTCGCCACCGTGAGGGCACCGACGGTCACCAGCCACGCGATGCGGACGCCGCGCGGAGCGCTCTGCGCGATGGCCGTGCCGAGGGCCGCCCCGAGCGCGTTCGCACCGCAGTCCCCGAGCATGTCGGTCTCGGCCAGATCGGGCTCAGAAGCCGCCACGGCGGCGCCGAGCACCGCGCTCGCCGGCACCGCACCGGGTCCCCCGGCCAGCGCCACGGGTCCGGCGACGGCGGCGGCGGCCTTCAGCGCGCGACCCGGGCGCAGGTCGAGCAGGTTCACCAGGTTCGCCGTCCCGGCGATGATCGTGGCGTCCACCAGCACGTCGGCGGTACGCCGTCCGCGGGGGCCCACGCGTGGGAGCAGCGCTGCCGCCACCACCGCCGAGGCGCCGATCCCCAAGACCTTCAGGCCCCCGGTGGTCAGCCGGCCCCGCGCCAGCGCGCCCAGGTGCCCGCGCAGCCCCTTGGTCGGCTCCGTACCGGTTTCACCCATGTCGTCGAGCAGCCCGAAGCCGCCGGCGCCCAGCACGGCCACCGCCGCCGCAAACCCTCCCTGAGCGGTCGTCGCCCCGCTCAGCGCTCCCGTCAGCACACCGACGGTCACGGCGGGTCCCTCGAGCAGGCTGACCGGCTCGCCGGCGTGGTTCCGGCGCGTCCACCGGGCCGGCCCGCCGGGGGGCTGCCAGTCCAGCGCACCGCGGACCACCGAGGTGGTCGCGGCCGCCGCGAGACCGGTGAGGGTGCGGCGAAGCGGCCCGACGCTCACCCGGCGGTCCGGGCGCCGGCAGTCGTCGGCACCGCCGTGCGCGCCGGCATCGGCGACAGTCCGCTGCCGAAGCCGTAGTGACCGTTGGTCCCCGCGATGCGCGCCGCGAGGGCGAGCGGCACGGTGACCTGGCCGGTGATCGTGTCCGCGCCGGAGACCGTGGTCACCGCACCGTTGAGCGACTTGTCGGCCAGCACGGCCGACACCAGCGAACCCGCCGCGACCGACCCGTCCACCAGCACGGCGCCGTGCGAGAACGACTGTGCCGCGCCGACCACCGCGAGCGCCGAGCTCGTCGCGTCCTGCGCCGGGGTCGGTGCCGGGGTCGCCGCGCTCGTCGTCGCGACCGGGACGGCCAGCACCACGATGGCGTCGGCCGGCGCCGTGACGGGGTTGGCGAGCGTGATCAGCGGTGTCTGACCCGAGGACAGCAGCTGCAGCAGCACCGTGGAGTCCTGCGTCAGGGTGTCGGGCTTGCCGGACTCGGCGCGAACCAGCCCCTGCACCAGCGCCTGCGCCAGCTGCGCCTGCACGCCCGCCCCCTGGTCGGGGGCCGGGTTGAGGTAGCCGAGGAGGTAGCCGACCAGGCCCTGCCGGAAGCTGCGCTGGTCCGTCGACGACCACGCGTCCGTCAAGGTCACGTGGGCGCTGACCGTGGCGCCGGCCTGCGTGAGCCGGGCGTCGACGGCGGTGCGCTCGTCCTGCGGGACGGCGCCGAGCGCGACGACCGCGACGCGCCGGTCCTTCAGGGTCCCCTGCACCAGCTGCCCGCTCGCCGCGTCGAGGTAGGCATCGCTGTTCTTCAGCTGGCCCGCCGTGTCGTCGAGCTGGCTGCGCAGCTGCGCCTTCTCGGTGCGGAGCTGCTGCACCTGGCCCGTGAGGGTGTCGCCCAGCGTCTGCTTCAACGGGCCGGCGCCGAGCGCGATGCCCACGGCGAGCGCGAGGAAGACGGAGATCAGGGAGACGAGGTGGTACCGGAAGTCGATCACTGGACGCGCTCTCGGTCGAGGTCGGGACGGGCAGCAGGCGGGTCGGACGTCACGGCAGGCCCCCGAAAAGCCCGCGTACCCACGAGACGACGTCGTCGAACCGCGCACCGAGCAGCCCGTACAGCGCCTGGCCGCCGACGGTCGACGCGAGCGCGACGCCCAGCGCGAACAGTCCTGCGGCGATCAGCAGCACCAGCTGGAGGTTGGAGATGCCGTGCCGGTACAGCTGCGACACCCCCTTGGCGTCCACCAGCTTGCCGCCCACCCGGAGGCGGGTCAGGAACGTGCTTGCCATGCCGGAACGGCCCTTGTCCAGGAACTCCACCAGCGTGGCGTGCGTGCCGAGCGCCACGATCAGCTCCGCGCCCTTGTCGTCCGCGAGCAGCATCGCCACGTCCTCGCTGGTCCCCGTCGCCGGGAACACCACGTACGGGATGCCGAGCGCCTCGACGCGCGCCAGGCCGGGTGCCCGCCCGTCGCGATAGGCGTGCACCACCACCTCGGCACCGCACCGCAGGGCCCGGTCGGAGACGGAGTCCATGTCGCCGACGATCAGGTCGGGCCGCGCACCGGCCTCGAGGATCGCGTCCGCACCACCGTCCACCCCGATCAGCACGGGGTGGAACTCCCGGATGTACGGGCGTAGCGCGACGAGGTCCTCCTTGTAGTGGTAGCCCCGCACGACGACGAGTACCTGACGGCCCTCGATGGGCGTGCGGACGTCCGGCACGCCGACGCCGTCGAGCAGCAGCTCGCGTTCCCGCCGCAGGTAGTCCATCGTGTTGGCGGCGAACGACTCGAGCTGTACCGAGAGGCCCGCACGCGCCGCCTCCATCGAGGCAGCGACGGACTCCACCGTCTGCAGCTCCCCCTCGGCGATCAGGCGGTCCTGGTCGAACACGGCGCCGTCCGCGACCCGGATCACCCGTCCGTCGGACACCGACATGACATCAGGGCCGAGGTCGTCGATGAGCGGGACCCCTGCCGCCACCAGGATCTCGGGACCCAGGTTCGGGTACCGGCCGGAGGTGGAGCGCGCGGCGTTCAGGACCGCCGCGGGACGGCAGGCGACCAGGGCCTCCGCCGCCACGCGGTCGAGGTCGAGGTGGTCGATGACCGCGACGTCACCAGGTCGGAGACGCTTCGTCAGGGCCTTCGTGCGGCGGTCGACCCGTGCCGGGCCCACGACCTCGTCGGCGCCGGCCGTATGACCGTGCCTGCGCAGGGAGAGTTTCATCGCGGTTCATCGTCCCACGCCCGACTGCGCCAGGAGCTCCGCCGCGTGCGCGCGAGCCGCCTCGGAATCCTCCTGACCAGCCAGCATGCGTGCCAGCTCTCGGACCCGGTCCTCGCCCGCGACCGATCGGACGTCCGACTCCGTGACCACGTCGTGCCCGCCCGCCGTGGACTTCGTCACCACGAGATGCGTGTCGGCGAACGCGGCGACCTGCGCCAGGTGGGTGACGACGAGCACCTGCGCCGACCGGGCGAGCTGCGCCAGGCGTCGTCCGACCTCGACTGCCGCCTTGCCGCCCACGCCGGCGTCCACCTCGTCGAACACGAAGGTGCCCGGCATCTGCGCCCGAGCGCCGCCCGACGTCGCCAAGGACACCTCGATCGCGAGCATCACGCGGGACAGCTCGCCGCCGGACGCCCCCTTGCCGAGCGGTCGCGCCGGGGCGCCGGCGTGCGGTACCAGCAGCAGCTCCACCCGGTCCGCGCCGTGCACCGAGGGCTCGTCCGCGTCCTCGACCGCCACCTCGAGGCGCGCGCCCGCCATGGCGAGACCGGCGAGCTCGGCCGTGACGCTCTCTGCCAGCCTGGTCGCGGCCGCGCGCCGGGCCGCGCCGATCTCGCCCGCCAGAGCCTCGACCTCGGCGTCGAGCTCGGTGCGGCGCGTCAGCAGCGCCTCGATCCGGCCGCCGTCGTCCTCGAGCTCCAGCAGCCGCAGACCGGCCTGCCGGGCCCAAGCCAGCACACCCGCGACATCGCCGCCGTGGCTCCGTGTCAGGGTGGCCAGCTCGGCACGCCGAGACTGCACGGCCTCGAGCCGCGCCGGGTCCGCCTGCAGGTCCTGCAGATACCCGGCGAGGTCCGTCGCGACATCCGCAAGCAGGTACCCCGCCTCGGCAACCCGTGTCGCCAGGGCCGCCAGCGTCGGGTCGTGCGCGCCCGCCTGGTCCAGCAGGCGCCGCGCGGCGTCCACGAGGAGCGTCGCTGCCGGGGCCTCGCCGGCCTCGTCCTCACCGGCGAGCGCGCCGTGCGCCGCGCTCGCGGCGGACCGCAGGTCCTCGGCGTGGGTCAGGCGCTCCGCCTCGTCGGCCAGCGCGACGTCCTCCTCGGGCTGCGGGTCGATGCGCTCCACCTCGGCGAGTCCGAGGCGCAGGAGCTCCGCCTCGCGCGAGCGGTCCTGCGCCCGCTCGACGAGCTCGGTCAGCTCGGCGTCCACCTGGGCGCGGGTCGTCCATGCCACCCGGTAGGCCGCCAGGCGATCCCGGTGCTCCGGCCCGACGAACTCGTCGAGCGCCTCCCGCTGGGCCGCCGGCGTCCGCAGGCGCAGCTGGTCCGCCTGCCCGTGCACCGTCACCAGCGCGTCCGTGATCTCTGCCAGGACCCCCTGAGGGACGGACCGACCGCCGAGGTGGGCGCGGGACCGGCCCACGCTGTCCGGCCCGGCGGCCGTCACGGTCCGCAGCAGCACCAGCGAGCCGTCGTCGTCCAGCTCCGCGCCCGCGTCGGTCGCACGCGCGATCGCGTCCGGGTGGCCGTCGAGGTGCACCCGTCCCTCGACGGCGGCCGCCGTCGCGCCGACGCGCACGGTCGCGGGGTCCGCCTTGCCTCCCAGCAGCAGCGAGAGTGCGGTCAGCACCATCGTCTTGCCGGCGCCGGTCTCGCCGGTCAGTACCGTCAGGCCCGGCCCCAGGGCCATCTGGGCCTGCCCGATGACACCGAGGTCGCTGATCCGGATCTCTTCGATCACGGCACGTCCTCCGCGGGCGCCTCAGTCTGCTGCGCGGGCCTGGCCGGCCGGGCACCTACCTCGCCGGGCGCGACGGGTCGACCCCTGCGCGGCCGCACGACGGCGGAGTGGCCGCGCCAGCCCTGGACCGACAGGCCGAACTTGTTCACGAGCCGGGTGGTGAACGGCGCCGGCGTCAGGCGGGCCATCCGCACCGGCACGTCGCTCAGCCACACCTCCAGCCGGGACCCGGGGGGTGCGTCGAGCCTGCGTCGTCCGTCGTTCGTCAGCACCGCCCCCGAGGGTGACCGTTCGAGGATCTCCACCGCGACGACGCTGTGCGGACCGATCACCAAGGGCCGAGCGAAGAGGGCGTGCGCCGCCAACGGGACGACGATCAGGCCCTCGACGTCCGGCCACACCACCGGGCCGCCTCCGGAGAAGGCGTGCGCGGTCGAGCCGGTCGCGGTCGCGACGACGATGCCGTCCGTGCCGAACGAGGCGAGCGGTCGGTCGTCGACCTCCGTGATCACCTCGATCATCTTGGCCGCCTCGGTCTTCTGCAGCGCGGCGTCGTTCAGCGCCCACCCGGTGCGCTCCTCGCCGTTCGGGCCGATGACCCGCACCTCGAGCGTGCTGCGCTCCTCGACGACGAAGTCGCCGCTCGTCAGCCTCCGGACGGCCGCGGTGACGTTGTCCGGCTCGATCTCCGCCAGGAAGCCGACATGGCCGAGGTTGACGCCGAGCATCGGCACACCGGTCCCGCGGGTGAGCTCCGCGGCCCGCAGGATCGTGCCGTCGCCCCCGAGCACCACGGCGAGGTCGAAGGTGGGCAGGTCCGCTGCCGTCGCGTCCTCCTCGGCCGTGACCGGCTCCACGCCGGCGCGCTCGAGCTCCCGCACCACGACCAGCGTCGCGGCCACGGCCTCCGGCCGGCCGCGGTGGGTGACGACCAGTGCACGACGTGTCATGCGTCCTCCTCCAGCACGACCGAGTCGACGCGGCCGACGGGCATCGGCTCGACCCGTCCAGCGGCACCCGGTGCGACGAGCCGCATCAGGTACTCGACGTTGCCGCTCGGCCCCGGCAGCACGCTCCGGAGCAGGTCCACAGGGGTCAGGTCCGCCGCGTCGGCCGCCTCGAGCACACCGAGCACCGCGTCCCTGCGGAGCGCCGGGCTGCGCACCACACCGCCGGAGCCGAGCCGCTCGCGCCCCACCTCGAACTGCGGCTTGACGAGCAGCACGAGGTCGGCGCCCGGTGCCGCGACGGCCGAGAGCGGCGGCACGACCAGGCGCAGCGAGATGAACGAGAGGTCCGCGACGACCAGCTCCGGCGGCGGTTGCACGTCTCCGGCAACCAGGTCACGGACGTTGACGCCCTCGCGCACGTCGACGCGCGGGTCGGAACGCAGCTCCGGACGCAGCTGCCCGTGCCCGACGTCCACGGCGACGACCGATGCGGCGCCCCGTCGCAGCAGCACGTCCGTGAAACCGCCCGTGCTCGCACCGGCGTCCAGGCAGCGGCGTCCCGCGACCGCGACACCCTGCGACTGCCACACGTCGAGCGCACCGGCGAGCTTGTGGCCCGCACGGGACGCGTACCCCGGGTCCTGGGCGTCGGGCTCCACGACGAGCACGCGCTCGGGCTCGACCGCCGCGGAGGCACGCACCACGCGAGACCCGTCCAACCGCACCCGGCCGGCCGCGATGAGCTGTCCGGCATCGCCGCGCGACCGCGCGAGCCCGCGACGCACCAGCTCGACGTCGACCCGTGCCACGACGGTGCTCAGCGGTCCGACTCGGCGAGCCGGTCCTGGAGCGCGGCGTGCACGGCCTCGAAGGCAGAGACGTGGGCCCGCAACGGGGCGTCCGAGAGCTCAGCCAGTGCGCCCAACGCCTCGTCGACGCCGTCGTCGCCCGTGCCCTCGCCCTGCAGGGACTCGGTCACCCGCCATCCTTCCGATCGCGCCTGCCGTCGCTGCGGCCCTCGTCCACGCTACCGGCTGCAGCGGCACCCCACCCTCCACCACGCACAGGGTCGGACCGCACGCCTCAGACCGACGGCAGATCGGGGACGCTCGACGGCTCGACGGGCAGGCCGGCGTCCGCTGCCGCCCATGCCGCGGCGCACGCCGCTCGCACCAGGTCGACCGCGTCTCCGCCCGGTCTCAGCTCCAGCCGGCCACCGGCCACCCGTGCCGCGGCTTCGCGGCACACCCACCACTCGTCGTTCGGCACCGGCACCGGGTGCGGCTGCAGCAGCGCACGCAGATCCGCGCCGATGTAGTGCGGCCGCTGACCCGGCACGGCGAGAACGTCGTCGCGGGCCGTGCTCACGCCCGTGAGCACGTGCAGCCCCGGGAGGTCACCCGCACGCGCACCTGCGAGATCCGTGTCCAGCCGGTCACCCACGACCAGCGTCCGCACCCCGCCTGCACGCGCGATCGCCAGCTGGTACATCGTGGGCTCCGGCTTGCCCGCACTGTCCGGCGTCACGCCGGTCGCGGACGTCACGGCAAGCACGAGAGAGCCGTTCCCGGGAGCGAACCCCCGTGCGGTCGGCAGACTGAGGTCGCGGTTCGAGGCGACGTACCAGGCGCCGTCCGCGACGGCGTAGGCAGCCTCCGCCAGCTGCGGCCAGCCGATGTCCGGGCTGAAGCCCTGCGCGACGGCGTCGGGGTGCTCGTCGGCCGACGACACCACCTCGAACCCCTGGGCCCGCACGGCGTCCCTGAGTGCGTCGGCACCGACCACCAGCACCTTCGCCCCGCCGGCGAGGCGAGTGGCGAGCAGCTGCGCGGCTGCCTGTGCCGCGGTCATCACATCGGGACCCGACGTCGGGATGCCGAGCTCCGTCAGCTGCTCCGCGACCACGTCCGGCGAGCGCGAGGCGTTGTTCGTGACGAACAGCGTCCGCATCCCTCGTTCCCGCGCCTCGACGAGGCTCTCGGACGCCCACGGAACGCGCTCGTGCCCGCGGTACGCGACGCCGTCGAGGTCGACCAGGGCCAGGTCGAAGAGCTCGGCCAGCGGGCGGTCGGCTGCGAGCAGGCCTCCGCTCACGCCTCGTGCCCCGGACCGTCGACGTCGGCCGCTGGCGGCGGGCCGTCTCCCTCCGGGGCGTCGACCTGCTCGCCTTCGACGGTGTCGTCGAGCAGGTCGTAGACCACGACGTCGTCCTCCTCGTCGAGGTCCCCGGCCGCCTCGGCCAGCTCCTCGGCCGAGTAGGGGGCGAGCTCGCGCTCCGCCTCGTCGTGCCTGCCGCACGCGTCGAGGGCCGTCGCCCGCGCCTGTGCCGCGCGTGCCGCGAGCACGCCCGTCGCGGCACGCACCTGCGGAGTGCCGAGGGCCGCCAGCGCCGCCTCCGGCTCGTCGAGGTCGAGCCGCGCACCACTGACCACCATCGCCAGCTCGACCATCGCCTCGGCGGAGAGCTCCGCGACCTGCGGATCCTGCGCCACGACCAGCGCGCGCTCGGGACGGCCGAGCCCACGCTCGCAGTCCGCCATCACGGGGAGGTGCTCCGGTGACCCGTTCAGGCGGCGCACGGTGCGGAGCTCACGGAGCGCCTCGCCATACCGGCCGGTGCGGTACGCCGCCAGACCCGCCGCCTCGCGCACCACGTCGACCCGCCCGCCCCGCCGCACGGCGGCCTGCGCGTGCTCGTACGCCAGCTCGGGATCGGACTGGAGCAGCCTGCCCACCATCACCAGGTGGCGGCCGACGCGTTCGGCGCTGTCCTTGCTCAGGGTGCGCAGCCGCCCTCGCACGTCCCTGTCGAGCATGCTGAAGGTGACGTCCTCGGCGACCTCCGGGTCGTGGGCGCGCGGCGGAGCGTCCGTGCCAGGACCGGCCTCCCTGACCGTCGCGGGGCGTCGCGCGTCATCACGCCGTGGACGGTCCTGCGCCCGGTCAGCTCGCGGTGCACCACGTCGCGGACCCGTCGACGAGCCCGTGGCGGGTCGATCGGTTCGACCCTCACGCCGGGGACCGGTCGAGGTGCGTGCCGCACGAGCGTCGTCACGAGAGCCGCCGACCCTCCGGTCGTCGGCGGACCAGGGACGCGCCGATGAGCCGGCTCGCGGTCCGGACGTGACGCCTCTGCCGGCTCCTCGCGGAGACTCCTCACGTGGGCGACCCGTAGCCTGGCTTCCGGCGAACCGATCGCCCGGTCCGTCGACGCTCCTCCGCGTGAAGGGCCGATCGCCCGCGCGCCGCCCTTCCCCGCCGTCACGGCCGCCCGACCGATACCCGGACGAACGATCGGCCGAGCCCGCGCTCGACGGCGCTCCGTCGACCGGACGACCCTCACGGCCACCGGGTCGCTGCGGTCCGTGGGGAGCCTCAGCGCTCCGGCCACCAGCCTCCCCACGGGACCGACCGGCGGTGCCGAACGGCGCCCCTGACCCAGCTCGGGCCGGACGAGTTCCCCACAGGTCACCGCCAGAGGCCGCGCCGCCCTCCTCCTGGAACGAACGCCCCTCCGAACCACCCGGGCCCCAGGCACGCCGCTGCTCAGGACGACGAGGACCGTCGAAGGCCGGACGGGAGGCTCCAGCCCGCGTCCCGCCCGACTGCCGAGCCCCACCGGCAGCGCGCGGCGACGCACCGCGATAGCCCCGCTCGTCCGCACCCGGCGCACGACCGCCGGATCCGCCGCCGGCACCCCTCTCGCGGGCGCCCTCCGCGGCTCGGGCCGCCGGTGCACCACCAGTGCTGGAACGACCGGAGCTGCTGCCCCATCCCGTCGACCGACCACCGGAACGCATCGCCCCGCCAGCCGCCCCGGCCGCCCGGCCCGCGCGCCCCTCGGCAGAATCGCGACGGTCCTCGGCGCTCCCCGTGCCTCCGCGGAATGACCGCTCGGTGCCACCGGTGCGCGGGCCTCGCGAGCCGCCCCACGACGATCGTGGAGAACCACCGCCGAAACCGGCCGACGACCCACCCGCCCGGCCGCCCGACGAACCACCGGACGCCCCGTCTCGGCCCCGTCCACCTCGGGACGCACCACGGTCCCGCTCGTTGCCGCTACGGCTGTCGCTGTTCATCAGGTCCTACCTCCACGATTCAAAGGGACATCATCCCATCCCGTTGAGCTGCAGACACGCGCCCGACAAGCAGTAGCCCAGACGCGAAGCAGCGGACATCTCGAACCGGGTCGTGACCACCGGAGGACACCGGCCGACCACAAGGGCCGCGGAAGCCATGCCCGCGTAGGCCTGCACGTAGACCAACCCGCAAATCGAATGGATGTGGCCCTGCCCGGACGGCTCGGCGTACCGTGGCCGAGCCAGGTTCGTGGGTGAACGCAGAAAGGCCCACCCGGTTGGGGGTGGGCCTTTCTGGAATGGTGTTCGGCGGCGTCCTACTCTCCCACATCCTGGCGGGTGCAGTACCATCGGCGCTGAAGGGCTTAGCTTCCGGGTTCGGAATGGGACCGGGCGTTTCCCCTTCGCTATGGCCGCCGTAACGGTATCGAGTTGTCAAACGGGTTCCCGTTCGTTGCTCGGGAACCGCACAGTGGACG